>JAWKLR010000001.1:0-334915 GCA_041392625.1 Saprospiraceae bacterium
TTACTTCTTGTTTTCATCGAGTGGGCAATTAATTTCTAAGGGGAGCATTCCGGCTGCAGGTCAGTCTGAAGTGCATGTATCAGCCATTCCATCTGGAAGTTATTATTTGCAAACAGCCGGACAAACAAAACAGATCTTAATACAAACAAACCATTAACTACCCATGGTTCAACAACGGGAACACTCTGGCTTTTGCTGGTGTATCCAGTTTTGAATTATTACTTATTGTGTTCAATTTACTCACCATGAAGAATTTAATCACCTTTATTCTCTATTGCCTTTCTGTGACGGCACTGATCGCCCAGACCAATAGTGAGACCCGTCTGGATGTTGTATCATCCACAGCTGAAGAAACGATCCTGCATCTGCAAGTATCGGGCTTCAATCAGATGACTGTACAAACTCCACAAGGCGATGCACTTATTGTTGGCATCGATGAGGGCGCTCCGATTTTGTTGGAGGATGCACCCGATCTTCCTCGATTCGCAAGTGCATTGCGGATTCCTGTGCAGGGTGCAATGGCCGTTGAGGTTTTGGAAAGTGCCTATCAGGATTATTCTGATATAGAAATTGCCCCATCTAAAGGCAATCTGTTGCGAAATACGGACCCCGCAACAGTGCCCTACCTGTATGGCTCTCAATATGAACGGGATCAGTTTTATCCCGGTGCACTGGCCTATTTGCAGGCTCCATTTATTTTGCGTAGCACTCGGGGGCAGGGTGTTCATTTTTACCCAATTCAATACAATCCGGTTTCGAAGGTGTTGCGGGTTTATTCCAAATTAGTAATTCGCGTTTATAAAACCGACCAGGCCGGAGTGAATGAGTTGAGCACAAAACCACAAAACCATAAAAAGAGTGCAGCGTTTTCAAACCTGTACGATCAGGTGTTTGTAAATAATTCGGTGTTTCCCGTAGAACGAAATAGCCAGGTTGATCCTGTGAAAATGTTGATTATTGCACAGGATGATTTCTTGGATGAAATTGAGCCTCTGGCTGTCTGGAAACGGCAGTCTGGTATCCATACGACCGTTATTCCCGTTTCAGAAATCGGATCTTCCAATGCAGACGATGTGTTCAATTTTGTAAAAGATTATTATGAGCAACACGGCATTACTTATCTGTTGTTGGTGGGTGATGAAGATGCAATCAATCCGCAAATGCGCCCAAGTGGCGGAACAGATTATTCCTGTGATAACTGTTTTGGATATATGGAAGGCGACGACCACTTGCCAGAGGTGTTTGTAGGCCGTTTTAACGCGGAAAATGAAGATCAGGTAAAATTGATGGTTGCAAGAAACCTGGATTATGAAATGACACCATTGAATGATGTCGACAACAATTGGCTTGCAACAGCACTGGGTGCAGCATCCAATGAGGGTGAAGGGATTGGTGATGACGATCAGGCAGACTGGCAACATGCCAATGAATTAAAGGAGTTTCACCTGGCTGATGGATTTGAGAAGGTGTATGAATTTTATGATGGAAACCACGGTGCAGATTCCCCAACTCCTGGTGATGTTACTGCCGATCAGGTTGGTAATCCGGTCAATACACAGATCGTAGATCTGATGAATACACGTGGAATCAGTTTGTATAATTATACAGGCCATGGTTGGGAACAAGGCTTGGCATCCGGTAACTTCAATACCGATGCGGTTGCCCAATTGCGCAATAACCACCGCTATCCAATTATAATTGGCGTTGCATGCTGTGCAGGTAACTTTACCAACAACGGTTCTGGTGATTGTCTGGGCGAAGCCGTTCAGCGTGCCGGAGACGTTTCTACCCTGGAGCCTTGGGGAGCCATATACGGTTTCTTCTCATCGGATTACCAAAGTTGGGCTCCACCAATGGAAGGTCAAGACGGAATGAATAACTATCTGCTGAATGCGGATGGAGTTGATATCAAACCCAATATGGGGGCAATGCTGGCATTCGGAAATGCCGGAATGATTGTAGATTATGGTGGAGGCGGCGAAGCCATGGCCGACTTCTGGAACCCTTTTGGAGAACCTTCTCTTGTGCCACGAACCCGTCTGGCAGCTGACCTGTTGGCTAACCACGTCCCTACCACCTTTATAGGAGCGACCACACTGAGTGTTTCTTGTGATGTCGAAGGGGCTTTGGTTTCCTTGTATTGGGAAGGGCAGACTCTTGCCACTTCCTATGTTGAAAGTGGAGTGGCGGATTTCACATTCCCAGCGCTCAATAACGTAGGTGAAATCACAGTTACTGCGACTCAGTTTAATTACAAACCTTATCAGGGAGTCGTTTCTGTTACGCCTTCGGCCGGGCCGTTTATTGTGAGTGATTTTATTACGCTCTCAGATCCTTCCGGCGACAATGATGGTGTTGCTGATTTTGGAGAGACTGTAACCCTCAATATCCAACTTTCCAATGTCGGTGTGGATGTTGCAAGTGCAACACAGGTTGCAATCAGTACCACAGACCTGAACATTGATTTACTTGATGTTCTTGAGCAGGTTGGCGATATCACTGCAAGCAACAGCACCTTGGTTAATGATGCTTTTTCACTTACCATTCACGATGATGTGGTTGATGGATATGTAGTTCCTATTACAGTTGATGTTCAATACAACGATACCTTGGGGTATGCCTTCACGTACAACATGGTGCTTCAGGCTCCGCAGTTGGATGCGTCGAGTTTTGTATTGAATGATCAGGCGGGAGGAAACAACAACAAGCGCCTGGATTCCGGTGAAACGGTGACGCTCACTATCCGCAACAGGAATATGGGATCAAGTGCTGCGCCCAATACAATTGGTACGCTTACTTCAAATTCTCCATGGCTTACAATTAGCCCAGCTGCTGACCTGGGAACACTCGATGCTGTAACCGGTGACGTGGTAGAAGCATTTACCATTGAAGTATCCGACCTTGCTCCACAAGTTCAGTCGGCAACCTTCTATTACACCCTTGCATCCGGCAACTACAGCACCGAAGTAGAATATGGTCCTTTGACCATCAATGCAATTATTGAGGATTTTGAAACCCACAATTTTGACGCCTTCCCCTGGGCTCAAGGCGGCTCGAAGCCATGGGTAATTACTACATATCAGTCCTATTCAGGTGCGTATTGCACCCGGTCGGGTTCCATCACCCATGATGAAACTTCTGAGATGAATCTTGAACTGGACATTACTCAAGATGGAACAGTTTCTTTTGCCCGTCGGGTAAGCAGCGAAGCCAATTACGATTTCCTGCGTTTTTACATCGACAACGTAGAAGTTGACTCCTGGAGTGGAAATTTGCCCTGGGAAGAATTCTCATATCCGGTAAGTGCGGGTATTCACAGATTTACCTGGAGTTATGAAAAAGATGACGTTGCCAGTTCCGGAAGTGACCGGGCCTGGGTGGATGAAATCTTTTTGCCACCTTATCAGATATTGGTAAGCGCACAAACACCGACGCCTGCTGTTACCAGAGCAATGGTGTATCCGAATCCTGCAAACAACCGTGCTACCGTTATGGTCGATTTGTCTTCTGAGCAAGAAGTTCAGGTTCAATTGCTCGATAATATGGGGCGCCTGGTTCAAACCTTGCAAGCAGGTTCACGCCTTCAGGCCGGGCAGTTGGTATTGCCGGTTGATTTGACCAATCAAGCACCCGGCTTGTATTTCGTGCGCGTACAAACCGGGGCGCAAATTGAATTGCTCAAAGTAGTTAAGATATAGGCCATCATTAGAAAGCCTGGCCTAATTGCAAAAAAACAAACCCGCTTTCCGGACATCCGGAAGGCGGGTTTGCATTTGTAAAAGAGAATTTTTTTGCAGGATTAAAGATCGTTTTGATTTCCCAGTTGATCCAGTGCCTCCAGCATTTTTCTTCTTGTTTCCCGCTTTTGGATAACTATAGGTTCACTGGCGCGTTCTCTGCAATTTGTTAGAGCGCATCGCTCACAGGTAACATTTACAAGGACCTGCGGAATCGCCGGGTCATCCCAAAACTGAATGGTGTTTTTGGCTGTCTCATCCAAAAGAATCCCGATGGTTACGCATACATTTTTATTGCGGGTAGGGTAGCCGGGTTTGGCCAGTGCAATGCACAGATACTCCTCGTCCGTGTCGACAAAGAGTGCCCGTTGAACGCCGCTGATTGGCTGACCCGGGCGGCCTGTTTTTAATTGTTCCTCCTGGATTTCACGAAGCAGTGAGGCGGATAACCAACGTCTGCAATAATGTTCGTTGAGGCCGGAAGCGTGGGGCTGGTGCCGTCTGTTTAAATGTAACTCCTTGTCAATGTCAAATCCATCCCGATCCAGATCGTGGATCATGCGGAGAAAGAAGATTTTCGACAAATTAAAAGAGGGTGACAGGATGTTAAATCGTTGAAACAATACTTCCGGACTCGCCTGATATTTGCCCATCAACTGCACAAGAAATTGGCGATCCCAGCGACTGTTGGAGAAAAAACTGGTCAGGTCTTTACCAAATGCATGTCGATTGATCAGGGTTGCCACAGCAAAGTAGGCAGCCTTGTAGTTGTTTAGCGCTTCTTCAAAAGAGTGCACCTTAACCAGCGATGAGGTGTGCGGTCTTTCTTTTAGGCGCAGTATCTGAAAGCCAAGCTCTTTTGCAAGTTGAAACGCTTTTTGTTTTTCATTTAGCCTTGGATTGAGTAGCAGTTTATCTTGCTCCGGAAGATGAATGGCTCGAATGCTTTGAAGTTCCGGGTATTGCCCCATCCCTTCTTCATCAATTGAGTATCCAAATTGCCTTTTCAGGATATCGGAAAGCAGGTTTGCTGGAACACCGCCATTGTCGGGAAGTTGGTAGGTGTCGATAAAATGTTCGGCCTGTTCTTCAATTTCTTCAAAGTAGTTCAGGCGCAGTTCCTGGTAAGCGCGCAAGGCAGCAAAAAAGAAGTGTTCATCGCGCAGCGAATAGTTTCGCGCGATTTCCAACAAGGCCGAAATAAATGCATTCACCTTGTCGGGTGCTCTGGCAATAATGTCGACTACCTGTTGCAATCCGATCCCAAACAGATCCAATGGGAGTTCATTTAAGAAATTGCTTTTGAGGAGGTCGCCCAATGGGGCAAATTGTTTGGTCAATTCCGGTGAGCATAAAAATGCGGGGGTAATGTCCAGTGCAGATGCCAGTTTTTGTATGTTGGCTGGCTGCGGATATTTCTTGCCTTTTTCTATCTCGTTAAGATAGGAGACAGAAATTCCGGTTTGCTTGCTCATTTCTTCGAAATTCCATTTTTTTTCTTGACGGAATTGCCGAACCTTGAGTCCCAATAATATTTTTTCTAGCTGGGTTTTGGCCATTTGAGGCGAAGTTAATGCAGTTTGATAAGAAATGCGAGCTTGATCCTAATTTTGCTTTTCTAATTCATCTTCGGCATTACTGTTGCAAAAAAATGCCCTTATAAAATCTGCTATTTGTACTTGTGGTATGGTACTTAGGGCATGCAATGGAAAGTTCTGGCTGATGTTTGTCTCAGCCGCATGTTGAATTGTTTATTTTTGCCGACATTACAACTCTTTCAGCTGTTCAAAGGGCCTGGTTTAATGTATTGCGAGGGCTTTGATTGGCATTTCATTTAAAATAAAATTTTTATGCGACAAAAAATAGTTGCGGGGAACTGGAAAATGAATATGAACTTTCAGGATGGATTGGCTTTGGCCGATTCCGTTATTTCCGGTGTGGATCAGCCCAAGGGTCTGGTTATTCTTGGAACACCCTATATCCACCTGGCTGCCGTGTCTGAGAGGGTGAAATCTCACCCCGCTGTGTTTTTGGCTTCACAGAATTGCCATCAGGAGGAAAAGGGGGCATATACGGGCGAGATATCTGTTGCTATGTTGCAATCTGTTGGCGTTGATTATGTGATTTTAGGTCATTCAGAGCGCCGGCAATATTTTCAGGAAGACAATGCGCTTTTAGCCCGGAAAGTAGATGCTGTATTGGCAGCGGGCATGCGGCCAATTTTTTGTTGCGGGGAGCCCCTTGAAATTCGGGAAGATGAATCCCATGTTGATTTTGTGGAGAAGCAATTAAAAGAGGGTTTGTTCCATTTGTCTCCGGATGCATTTTCAAAGGTAGTTATTGCGTATGAGCCTATTTGGGCCATAGGGACTGGCCGAACCGCTAGCGCAGACCAGGCACAGGCAATGCATGCAGCCATTCGTAAAATGCTTGCGGATAATTATGGCGAAGAACCGGCGAATAATACTAGCATACTATATGGAGGCTCCTGCAATGCACAAAATGCAGCTGAGTTGTTTGCGTGCCCGGATGTAGATGGTGGGTTAATCGGTGGTGCCTCGCTGAAGCCTACAGACTTTCTGACCATTATTGCTGCAATGGGTTAATACTAGTAGCCCTTATAGCAATTTATAAGCCCTTCCTGGTGGATATGTCTGCCAGGAAGGGCTTTTGTGTTATGAATAATATTAGCAAAAAGCCTTTTGTTTGGTCTTTAGATGTTTATTGGTGGGCAATGTTAAACACAACAAATTTTTGGTTTAAACATTAATCCGTGATATCAACTGTAGTGCAGAAGTAAGCGATTATTATTCAGACATAATCAAACACGAACTCGTTTTAGAGACTTCAATTTGTTTTTAGTGAACAGGCTGCCCATGCATTTGGGTAGCCTGTTTTTTATGTACATTTTGGGTGAAATTTTCCGAATGCAGCCCATAGATTGAATTTTATGTATGCACTAAGTATATTTGCTTCATAAAAAAAAGATTATGGTAAAATCATTGATACGCATTGCATTGTTTTTAGTTGTAGGTATTTTGGTTTACAACTACTTTTTTGGCACCCCTGAAGAAAAAACACAGTCTAAGGAAGTGTTTAAAAAAACCGGTCAGGCAGTTGGTGCAGCCTGGGATGCTGTTAAGTCGGAAAAAGAAAAATTTGATGCTGGCAAGTACAATAAGGTCATGTCAAAATTGGGTGATGCGTATCGTTCACTGCGTGAGCGTGCACAGGATCTGGATGCGTCTGTTCTCAACCGCTTGGATCAATTGGAGGGGCAAAAAATGATGATTCAGACTCAGATTGACCGGGTTGAGCAGGAACAAAAGTCCTTGTCTGCAACGGATGGTTCAGATGGCAAGAAAATTTCTGAAAAAGATCTCGCCGGTCATAAAGAAAAATTGATGCGTATGATGGATCAATTGGTGAAGGACACCGACCAGCTCATCCTGGACGCTGAGAAGTAAACCTATTTGTGCCTACCAAACAACTAATCAACAGACGGCTGACCGCTCTCTGGGCGCTTTCTGAAGCCGGACTAGGGGGGCTTTTACACGCATTCAAACTGCCATTTAGTGGTATTTTTGTAGGTGGTTTTGCTTTGGTTTCCATTGGGATGATTTCATGGCATAATCAATTCAAGGCATTGCCTCTGATTCGTGCATGGATTATTGTTTCCGCGGTAAAGTTTGGCCTGAGTCCCCACAGCCCTTTTACTGCTTATCTGGCAGTGAGTTTTCAGGCGTTTTTCAGCCTGCTCTGTTTTCGCCTCATTCCCTCATTTCGATTGGCTTCGCTTGTTACCGGTGCGGTTTGTACCATGGAGTCAGCCCTTCAGCGAATTTTGGTACTCACCATCTTATTTGGGGTGGGCTTATGGGCTGCCATTGACACCTACGTTGAACGCTTGCTGTTTAAATTTGGCCTGGCCTCGGACTATTCCGGTACGCAGTGGGTGGTTGGGGCTTACCTGCTGGCCCACTTGATTATGGGATTGTTGATTGGCTGGTGGGCAGGTTCTTTGCCATCGGTATTAAAACGGATGAATGCCGCTGAGCTTGCTTCATTGCGGGAAGCGCGAAGTACTCAGCAAGTGGCTTCGAATCACAATCAGTCAGGGCTTAGAAAAAGCAAAAGTTGGTTTCGGAAATTACGGGTGCCGGTAATACTCCTGCTTGTAGGCGGCCTGCTGTGGTATTTACAAGTTCCATTGTATTATTTTGTGTTGCGGGGTGCAGTTTTATGGTTGACTTGGGTCTTGCTATTTGAGGAGCTGGTACAATCCTTGCTTCATCGTTTGGTCGGACGATTGTCGGCAGATTATCAGCAGGAGGTGCATACCGTTCGAGCGGATTTGCCGGGCTTGCGTTCCAGTGCTAGCCTGGCCTGGCGCCTGTCTTCTGATAAAAAAGGCTGGGGGCGATTACGTCAGTTCAGCACCTTGTTTTTTGCCTTGGGCCTGGAACTTGACCAAATCGAAGGGCATTTTTGAGAAGAAAGTACATTCCGATCAGAACACTGCCGGATTTTCTTTGTTTCGACTGTCCACTTGTTGCTACAAATTGATCAACTTTGCACGCTTTATTTTTTGAAGCGATTCAAACTACCTTATGCAAGAGTTTTTAGTGCAGTTATTGGGATCTGACCTGGAAAATGCTGCCTTTATTATTTTTAACCTGATACTCATTGAAAGTTTGCTTTCAGTGGATAATGCAGCTGTGCTGGCAACCATGGTGATGGACCTGCCACCCGAGCAGCGATCAAGAGCCTTGCGGTACGGTATTTTTGGTGCCTATTTCTTTCGTGGACTTTGCCTGTTTTTTGCTACCCATCTGATTCAAATTTGGTGGTTAAAACCAATTGGAGGGATTTACCTGCTCTATCTATGCTATGACTTTTTTCAGAGCCTTAGAACACCCGGCCACGAAGACGATACGTTAAATAAGAATGAAAAGTGGATCTACCGGATTTCACTTGGTTGGATGGGGCAATTTTGGGCTACCGTTGTTGCTGTGGAAGCTATGGACCTGGCATTCTCACTTGACAATGTATTTGCCGCGGTTGCTTTTACCGACAATGAGCGACTGATTTACCTTGGCGTATTTATTGGCATCTTAGCAATGCGATTTGTAGCGCAGTGGTTTGTGCGCCTTATTGAACGCTATCCCTTCCTGGAAATAAGTGCGTTTTTGGTGATTGGAATTTTGGGGCTGAAACTGGCCGCTTCTGTGTTAACCCATTATTTCCCGGAGGAGCAATGGGCCCAGTTTATCGAAAGCGAACATACTGATCTGTTTGTCTCCTTTATAACTGCAGGATTCTTTTTTGTCCCGGTACTTACTTCACGCTTACTGGGGTGGCCAAAATTCAATAAGGAAATTAAAAGCGGTGCCGCCAAGCAGGAAGATGCGGATATGGAGAACTCATAAAGCGTTTTAATTAATAACCGAAATCTGGGTTTTCACAAACTTGATATTGGGAGCGTATGATACAATTCAATAGGTACACGCTGGAAAATGGCTTGCGCGTTTTGATTCACGAGGATCATTCAACGCCTTTGGTGGCAGTGAATCTTGTATACTGTGTAGGTTCCAGAGATGAAGATTCTGAACGGACTGGTTTTGCGCATCTTTTCGAACACCTGATGTTTGCAGGTAGCCGGAATATCCCGGATTTTGACGATCCGCTCCAAGATGCAGGTGGAGAGAACAACGCCTATACCACCAACGATTATACTACCTTTTACGAAATCCTGCCTGCACAAAACCTGGAAACGGCCCTTTGGCTGGAAAGCGATCGAATGCTTGCTCTGCGTATCAATCAGCGCTCATTCAAGGTGCAACGAAAGGTAGTGGTCGAAGAATTCAAAGAAACATGCCTGAATGAACCGTATGGAGATTCCTGGCATCACCTCTCTGAAATGATGTACAAAGTGCATCCATACCGTTGGCCTGTAATCGGACTGATTCCAGAGCACATTGAGAATTCAGACCTGGAGCAAGTGAAGGAATTTTATAAGAAATGGTACTGCCCAAACAATGCCATTCTATCGATTGCCGGCAATATTGAATCGGAGGCTGCGCTTGATTTGGTCAAAAAGTGGTTTGAAAAAATTCCTGCCGGAACCCCACCAGATCACCATTTGCCGGAAGAGCCAAAGCAACTAAAGGCACAGGTGCGAATTGTAAAAACAGATGTACCCGTCACAGCGATCTACCTGTGTTTCCGCATGCCATCCCGTTTGGATCCGGACTTTTACGCAGTAGACCTGCTTTCTGATATCCTTGGCCATGGCCCTTCTTCCCGTTTATATCGGAATTTGTTAAAAGAAAAACAGTTGTTTTCTTCCATAGACTGCTACATCACTGCCAATTTTGATCCGGGACTGTTGCTCATTGAAGGTAAAACCCATGAAGGCATTGCCTATCAGGATGCAATTGATGCAATCTGGGAAGAGCTTGAACAACTTAAGCAGGATGCAATTCCTGTTCGGGAGCTGGAAAAACTCAAAAGGAGATTCGAGAGCACCTTGCTTTATTCCGAGCTGAGTATTCTGAATAAAGCACAAAACCTCGGTTATTATGAAGCCCTAGGAGATGCCTCTTTGATCAATGAGGAATCCGATGCTTACCTTGCTGTTTCCGCGGAAGATATGCAGCGAATGGCAATAGAAATTTTTCAGCAAGACAATTCAGGGACCTTGGTTTACGTTCCCTCTGAAAGCACTTCTATTTAGAAGTTAAGAGCCTAGGCCAGGTGCACTGGATTTAGGTCATTTTAATTTTTTTCTTGGCAAACTTCCATCTGAATTAAACATGAATAATGAAGCCTCATCTAGGGGCTTGAGTTTGTAATTCCGGGAATTGCCAGGGTATAATTTATTGAAGCATTTGTTGCTTCATTTAATCTGAATCGCATTTATGGTACATCCTCGCCCGATTTTAATTGTTGCAGCACGTGCTGCTTTAGTTTTTTCATTTCTTCTTTTCAGTCTGCATTTTTTAAGTGCCCAGGAACAAGCTGGTATGCGCCTGGAACGGTATTCCGGCATGTATGGCGCTGCGTTGAATCCTGCACAAACCGGGTTCACGCCTCATCCTTGGGAATTGAGTTTAGGCGATGCATTCTTGTATTTGGATAACAACTATGCATTCATACACGATGCAAGTGTGCCGAAAGTCCTGCGAGAATCCGATCGCTTGTTTTCCATATCAGACACATCGGCGGAAACGCCAATTCCTCCTGATGCCATTCTTTCTGATTTCTATCAACGAACCCGGCCATTTTATGGTGTTGTGCGTACCAGGATTGGAGGGCCCGGATTCAGTGTCCGGTTGGGAGAGTCGCATGTTGTAGGTTTACAAACTGCATTTCGAACCGAGTTTTCAAGTTATGGCTTGCCTTCTGTATTTCAATACAGTACGTTTTCCCAGTTGCCACAAAATATACCACAGGAGATTGATCCATTGTTGGTTGCCGGAATGTCCTGGGGAGAATTGGGTTTGCACTACAGTTACCGTAACTGGGATGCTAGCGATGAACGGCTGTTCAGTATTGGCATTAGCCCGAAACTGCTTCTGGGGTATGAGGGGTTTTATTCAAAAGCAGGTGCACAGTTTGATTATACACCAGGTGTGGCAGATACTGCAACCTTTGCTCGTGCGCAATGGAATTATGGCTTAACCCTTGCCAATACGCGGTCGGACAACAGCGATTCCATCAAATTACGCCGAAGTGGAATGGGCGGAAGCGTTGATCTTGGGGCTGCCTGGGCAATGCCCGCAGAGGATGGTGATACGGATACGGATTACCTCTGGAAGTTTGGAGTTTCTATCCTGGATCTGGGAGCTGTACGGTTTAACAAAGATGCGCAGGCGCACCGCCTGGCGGTAGATTCCAATACAGTGGTTGCCCCGGATGCATTTGATGGCGCTGATGATGCAGAAGGTTATATTCAGGATTTGAGTGCTGTTTTTCTTGGGAGCCCAACGGCGTCTCTGGAGGCCAACGCATTTACCATTGGGTTGCCAACAGCATTGTCTGCACAATTTGACTTCAGGGTACGAAAATACCTCTATGTAGGAGGGGTAATTGTACAACGGATTCCCATCTGGAAATATACCTTGAAGCGGCCAAATATGTTGGCCCTCGTGCCACGATTTGAACACCAATGGTTCTCTGCTAGTCTGCCGATTGTGTTGGATGACTATCGGGCATTGCGCGTTGGTTTTGCGGCCAGGTTTGCCTACCTGACTATTGGGTCCGATAATCTGGGCAGCTGGCTTGGACAGAAACAGCTATCCGGCACAGATATCTATGTTGGACTAAAAATTAATGGGTTTCAAATTGGAAGTGGAAAGAACAGGGGAGGGCGTTCAGGCATGTCCTGGCGCTCGAGACGAAAAATCAAATGCTACGAATTCTAGTTTAATTCGGACTTATAGTTAGACCAAGCACGGTTTTATTTGATCGCATCAATGATCGGGATGCTCACTTCGACTTTTGTTCCGGTTACCATTCCATTGGTTTCCTCGCCCATATCAATAATAACAACGTGGGAACCGGAGTGTTTCTTTTTGAGTTGATGGAGCAGACTCAAACGATCCCGGGTAATTTCCATGCCGCGTGAGCGGTGTGATTGAAAGGCAGGTTTAATGGAGTTTTTTTCACGCCCTTTGTTGTAGCCAATGCCGTTGTCTTCAATGGTACAAAACAGGGTTTGTTCGTCATCACTCAATTTGAATGAGATGTTCAATGTCCCTTGTTGTTGAGGGCGAAGCCCATGTTCGATTGCATTTTCTACAAACGGTTGGATGATCATAGTTGGGATACGGATGTCTTCCGCTTCTGGCTCACTTGGAGGTGTGATGGTAAACTCCAACTGGTCGCGAAAGCGTAATTTCCGGTTGATTTCAAGGTACCTGCCAATAAACTCTATTTCCTGTTCGAGGGTGACCAACTCCAGGTCCGAATAGTCAAGTGATTGTCGGATTAATTTTGCAAATCGGGCCAGGTAGGTTTCAGCTTCACTATTCCGGCCGGAGGTAATCAGTCCTTGAATGGCATTTAGAACGTTGAATAAAAAATGCGGGTTCATTTGAGCGCGAAGTGCACGCATTTGCAGACTGGCAACCTGCAGTTTAGCCATGCGGGCTTCTTGTTTGTTGCGCTCGAGCTGGTAACGCGCTTCCAGCTCCTGGCGGTCCAGGTTTTGTTTTTCCTGAGAAACTTCATCTGCAAGAGACAGTGCCTTTTTCTGCCAGGAATAAGCCGCTTTAAAATCACTTTGTGATTCAAATATTTCTGAGAGTCCCTGACAAATCTGACGCAATAGGGCAGGGTCTTTCCCTTTTGAACCAATTTCATACGCTTTTAGCAGGCGGGACTTGGCTTCTTTTTGCTAGTTTTGTTGCATGAGCAGTCCTGCCAGCCATGCTTCCAGTTTTGCCCTGTTTGTAAAGTCGGACGGTTTATCCGGGTCTTGAAAAAGAGCAAGTGCTTCATCAAAGAGTTTTGCAGACTCCAGGGTTTTTCCATTGATAAATGCAAGAATACCCAGGTTTGCCAAAGCGTATGACTTTGCTTCCAAATCGCCTTCATCAGCTGCTATGGCTGCATTTTCAAAGTGCTGTTGCGCTTCATTGGCGTCTTGTTGGGCAAGGGCAGCACGGCCGGCATTGAGATAATGCCAGGCAAGGCGCGGACGCAGGCAGTACTCTTCCATGATAGGAAGTACCTGACGGTATGCATCCAGACTGCTTTCTTTGTCATCCAGGCGTTCGTACAGGTCGCCCAGGCCACTCAGTACCAGGGTATAGGCATATTGCTCCTTCAGACCTCTGTTTTCTCCTAATGCATCAAAGATGCGCTTGGCTTCAGTTAATTGATTGAGGGCAGGGCGGTCATTTCGCAGATACAGGTGTAAAAATCCTTCTCTGCAGGCGATATGACCTCTAAGCCGTTTGGTATGTGGGCCTTTGAGAAGTGGGCGCGCGTTGTCCAGGCACTCCTGGGCCTTGTTCCAATCACGTCGATTGAGATGTACAGCTGCCTTGTCTGTCCAGATTTCTGCTAATTGAATATTGTCCGACAGGCTTTCCAGAATCGCGGCGGCTTTATCCAGGTGCTCCAGTGCTTCCGAATAGTGTTGCCATTGGTTTTGAAGGAATCCATTGTGCCTGTGATAGGCGAGTCTGACATCGAATGAAGTCTCCGGTGTAATGTGTTGGGCCAATACATCCAGTGCCTCTCTGGCCTGCCTGAAATCAGTAAAGGCCCAGTGTCCAAGTTGGACACAGAGGTTGCGCAGGGCCGGAAGGTCGAGCGTTTCTGGTTGTTGAGTTGGACTGGAGCCGGACATTCACATTTTTTTATAAAAAACCAGGCAAAATGCGGGTATGCACCATGCCATCGACACAAATGTAATAAGATCCGGTGGTAACTAACCAGTAGAAAGGCAGGAGGGTACTGAATTCATCAAATGGCCTTCCATGCAATATGTTATTTATGAAAATCTATTCATCCTCACCGTTGAGATACTGGTTGTTGATGCGATACTTTTCCTTTTTGACAGGCTTGAGTTTTCGTTTTTTGGGTTGCCCATTTTGAAAATCCATATCAAAATGCTGCTTGTTTTGCTTTTTGTTTTTTTCCTGTGCTTTCATGACAAAAGCGAAGTTGTATTGACGTGAAGAGATGTTTTATCGTAAAACAGGGCAAAAAGCACCCATGTTTTCAGATCGCTAATACAAAAATAATGGCATTTTCAATTAAGTCAAGTTTTGAGGGATCATTTTCGCTAAATATTTACGAATTCAGGGTTTGGTAATATCATGTGTACTTGTACCATTAAAAGTAATTATATTTGGTCTCCAAGGCTTTTACCAATTGCAAATTGTAGATAAGCGCCGTTGGAGTTTAATACCTATTCATACTGCTAATTCACTAAATCAAAAATCCTTATTGTATGAGATTTTATGCCTCGTTCTTCCTGTTCTTTTGGATGGGATTGGGTAGCCTCCTTGCTCAAACAGAGAGAAACTACCCGGTTCACCTTTGAATTAGAACAGAATATTTTCCAGAAAATTTTTCGGATGCTAGTTCTCTGGAAGTGCCAGAATCCGAAATCTCGTCAATGGCTATTTGTACGTTATGTACAGGTCATAGAGATCCCAACTGCCAGACAACGGGAGCAGTTAGAGGACTTGGGAGGCTAAATTCCTTTCGTATGTTCATTTTGGAGCCTATGAGATGGCATTTCCTGTCGGGTTTGATTTGAGTGCACTTGCAGATTCAGGCCAGAAGTATATTAAAAGCAAAACCAGAATGGGCTCGCACGCAGTCTGCGTGAACCACCTTATGGTGAGTGGGCTGTGCATGGGGATAAGATTGATGTGAATATTGAGGTTTATCCGATGCTAAGCATTGCAGAGGAGCAGAACGTTGTAAGCAGCATGGCATTACCGTAATACAGGAGGGCCGTATGAACGGTTTCCTGCAAGTACAGATGTATGAAGAAAACCTTTCTCTGTATGCTGACCTGCCATTCATAAAGTACATGGAACTTGTGCCTATGCCAGGTGAACCTGAGGATGTAAATGGACGATCTATCCACCGCTCTAATTTATTGGATGTAGCTGCTTCGGGCGGTCTGCACCTGAATGGTGAAGGGGTTAAAACTGTAGTTCGTGACGACGGCCCACTCGGTCCGCATATAGATTATCAGGGGAGGTTGATCAATGTTTCACAAGATCCAAGTGGGGGAGGCACCCATGGAGATGGAGTTGGTGGAATACTTGTTGGTGCCGGAAACTTAGATGAGGATAATAAAGGCATGGCCGCCGGAGCCAACAGTTTATGCGGTAGATTACGTTGCTAATTTTTCAAGATACAACGTTTGGTTTGATCGTTTATGATGGTGCGACAATTACGAACTCATCCTATGCGAATGGCTGTAATGCTGGCTACACGCTTACTACACAAACAGTTGATAAACAAATTTGGAGAAAATGCAGGCTTGATGCATGTGTTTTCTACAGGAAACTCGAATTCCTCAGATTGTGGATATGGAGCAGGTACACAATGGGGTACGATAACTGGTGGTCATAAAATGGGTAAAAATTGCCTTGCTGCTGCCAATTTAGACGCAAATTCAAACTTAGCAGCTTCTTCCAGTTGGGGGCCTGCCCATGATGGACGCCTGAAGCGGATATTGCAGCACATGGAAACGGGCAGGTATCAACAGACCCAGAAAACCTATATCAGGTTTTTAGCGGAACTAGAAACTGCTTCTCCTGGCATTGCAGGGTGTTTTGCGCAGTTGACTCAAGGATACAAAGAGCAATATGGCGAGCAACCCAATTCTGCTCTAATCAAAGCCGCTTTACTCAATACGGCAAATGATCTTGGAAATGTAGAACTGACTACAAGTTTGGCTGGGAGCATGTAAATGCGTTCCGAGCCTGGAATTTGTTGAGCGAAGGAAATTACCTGGATGCTTCGGTAGATCAAGGAGAAACAACGCACATTCCCTGGATATTCCATTTGGAACCAAGTATGCCAAAGTGATGTTGTACTGGCACGAACAAGAGGCCAATGAGGGCGCTACACGAGCCTTGATCAACGACTTGGACCTGACGATTACCGGTCCTGATGGCACTGTTTATCAACCTTGGCTGCTTGACTGAACGCAATCCAACAATCTTGAATACACCTGCCGGAAACGGTCGTGATTCATTAAACAACATGGAGCAGGTAGCATTGGTTGATCCTGTAGGCGGGGCATACACGGTACAGATTAATGGCTTTGAGTTCCGATGGGGCCACAACCCTACTATCTTGTTTGGGAGTTTTACTCCGATGATGTGAAACTTACTTACCCTGCCGGAGGAAGGGCTGGTGCCTGGTGAAACTGCCCGGGTGCACTGGGATGCTTACGGTGAGGACACCAACTTTACCTTGCGCTACTCCACAGACGATGGGAACAACTGGAATCCAATTACTACTGTTTCCGGCGATCGGCGTAGTTTTGATTGGCAGGTTCCCAATATTCCAACAGGCTCCCTCCGAGTTCTTCTGATTCGAGGTGCTAAAAGAGATACTAGTGATTTCGCATCAACGATTGCAGCAGTACCGACAGGCTTGCAGGTAGAAAAGGTCTGCCCGGACTCCATGACAATCACCTATAACTATTCCTCAGATACCATGAGTTTCCGAGGCTATCTTTTGGGAGACAAATACATGGAACTTGTTGGTACCAGTGATACTACCATTATGAGCTTTCCAATTAGTAACCCGCAAGCAGAAAAATGGGTTGCTGTTGGCGCAGGAGATGGAAATGGACTCATTGGTAAGCGCACCTTAGCAATACGATGGGAAGGAGGGTTGCTCAATTGTCCTCAGCCAAATGATGCAGCTGTTAACTCACTTTTGCAACCTTCAACTAATGAGATTATCGCATGTGCTCCACTAAGTAGTGATGTGAGCATTCGGGTTCAAAATGGGGGGCAAAATCCAATGACCGGAGCAACTGCTTCATTCCAGTTGAATAACGAACCTGTGGTAACTGAAAACCTTCCTGATCTTGCACCTGGAGAATCTGTAGACTTTGTTTTTGTGACACCATTGACATTTTCCATGAATGGAATTGCGAATCTATCTGTTTGGGCATCATTGCCTGGGGATAACGCAACATTTAATGATACGCTGTCATTTAGTATTCCAGTCACAGTTCAGCCTTTTGATGCATCTTTCACAGAAACTTTTGATGGATCAGGCTTCCCTCCACCAGGCTGGGCTGTTTTAAATCCAGATAATGCAACAACCTGGGTAAAAACTTTTAGTAATATAGTAGGAATTGATGGTTCTACCGGCAGTTCTATTTATATAGATTGTTATTTTTATTCTGGAGGTGGGCAAGAAGACCATTTGCAACTAGTTCCGATTGATTTAAGTCAGATAGATAATCCATACCTAGTTTTTGACCTTTCTTATGCAAAGTATAGTTCAGGCATTGGTGAAACATTACGTGTAGAAGGATTTTCAAATTGTGATTTGAATGAAACTCCAACCGTACTTTGGACGAAAACAGGTTCTGACCTTGCAACTGCACCATCCACTGCTGATCCTTTTATCCCAGATAGTCCAGAAGACTGGCGTCATGAAGTGGTGGATCTGAGTGCTCTTCCTGCCGAACCGGTGGTGCTTCGAATCTCTTGTGTAAATGATTATGGCAACAATATTTATTTAGATAATATTGGAGTGTCAACTATAGCGAATATTGAACCACCTGTAGCTGCATTTACCATGTCCGCAGATACCATTTGTAAGGAGATACAGTGACCTTTTTCTCTACAACTACAGGCGATTTTATCAACTACTCCTGGTCATTTGGAGCATTGAGTTTCCCATCATCAGCAACGAGGATAGGCCCTCATGATATTCGCTTCCTCGCTCCGGGAACACGGATCATCCGATTGATTGTAAGCAACTCCTTTGGTACGGATACGCTGGAACAGACACTTTATATTCGTGATTACTCTTCCGCAGATTTCACTTCAGTAGTAAATGGTCTTGAGGTCGACTTCACAAGTACCAGCACAGGTGCAGAAAGTTATCTTTGGGACTTTGGAGACGGAAATACGAGTACCGAACCCAACCCAACTCATACCTACGCAAGTCCGGGCATGTACAATGTAAACCTGGTTATTGTTGGGCTATGTGGTGATGATGAAGAGACTCAGGTTGTTACCACAACATCTGCTATTACGGGAATTGACATGGTACCGGTTGTTCAGGTTATTCCCAACCCGACTCCTGATAATTTCCTGGTAGCATTAACCGCAGCACATCCGGTTGACATTGTATTGGAATTAAACGATGTCTCAGGGCGCCAAATCAAGCGGATTGAGCAGACTTTGGCTCAGGGACTAAACGAAGTTCGTTTTGAGGGGCTGGATCTACCTTCCGGTCTGTATCCCCTGAATCTGATAACGCCATCCGGAACCATGACAATCCATGTGGCAATTCAACGCTAATTCATGACCGACCAACGGTCTTAAATAAATTTCAGAACGGCCTTCACCAATTGGGAAGGCCGTTCTGTTTTGCACACCACCGTTTGAACAATCCCTTGTTTTTCCCGTTTTAAACCGCTGAAAATGCTATTCTCGGAACGAGCCTGGAATTGATGATATATGTTGCGCATTGCTTTTTCTCCTATTTATAAATACCAACTTCCGGAAGGGCACCGATTCCCAATGGAAAAGTATGAGTTAATCCCCGAGCAATTGCTGTACGAGGGTACGGTGCGGGAGGCTAATTTTTTCCATCCCAGTCCGTTGACTGAAGAGGAAGCAATGCACACACATACCAAGTCGTATTGGGATAAATTGAATTTGCTCACCCTTTCTTCAAAGGAGGAACGCGCCATCGGATTTCCAATTAACAAGCATTTTATCTGGCGTGGCAGGCACATCACGCAGGGAACAATTGAGTGCACGCATTTTGCCCTGCAATACGGATGTGCTATGAATGTAGCCGGAGGTACACACCATGCCTATGCTGACCATGGCGAAGGGTATTGCTGCCTAAACGATCAGGCAGTCGCAGCCAATTATTTGTTGCGAAATAAATTGGCCCAGCAAATACTGATTGTTGACCTGGATGTACACCAAGGGAATGGAACGGCCCATATTTTTCAAGATGAGCCCAGCGTATTCACCTTCTCCATGCATGGTGAAAAAAACTATCCGCTTAGAAAGGAAACCTCCAATCTGGATATTCCCCTTCCGGATGGACTGCAGGATAAAGACTACCTGCGCATTTTGCAAACACACCTTCCGGCACTCATTGATCAGGTACAACCCGATTTTATTTTTTATCAAAGTGGCGTAGATATTCTCAATACGGATAAACTTGGGCGCCTTCAGGTAAGCCGGGAAGGTTGCAGACAACGCGATCGGTTTGTTTTTGAACAATGCAGGAAAAACCGCATTCCGGTAGTTGCCAGTATGGGCGGAGGCTACTCGCACCGCATTTCCGATATTGTAGAGGCGCATGCCAATACATTTCGTATGGCACAGGAAGTGTTTTTTTGATAAAAAACTTTGATCCACTTCTTTGGGTTATCTGAAGATTGTTCTATCTTTGCAGCCCGAAATTTATTTACATTATTTAAAAGGAGAATTACATGCTCATCGTACCCGTAAAAGACGGCGAAACTATCGACAAGGCCCTCAAGAAGTACAAGCGTAAATTTGAGCGCGCAGGCATTTTGAAAGAATTGCGTCGCCGCAAAAATTTCACCAAGCCTTCTATTGAGCGTCGCGCTGAAGTTTTGAAAGCGATCTATAAAGAAGAGATGTACGGAAATAAGAACGACTAATTCCGTATATTTACGGGATGTTCCACGAAACCTCGTTTTTGAAATACCTGGCGTTGGAACGCCGTTTCTCTCCGCACACCATAAAGGCGTATAGCCACGATTTGTCCTTGTTCCTGGGCTTTGTACAGGAACAGTACTGCCTCACCTCGGTCACCGAAGTGAGGCATTTGCATATACGGTCATGGATAGTGGGACTTATGGAATCCGGACAAAGTCCGCGAAGCATCAATCGCCGGCTGTCTTGTCTCAAATCCTATTTCAAGTTCTTAAAGAAACGCAATCAGATCGAAAAAGATCCGATGCTCAAGGTGATTCCTCCCAGAACCGGGAAGCGACTTCCCGAGTATATTCAGGAAAAAAACATTGGGCACTTATTTCAGGAAGTAGATTTTGGTGAAGGGTACCTGGGGGCCTGTAAGCGCCTTATGCTTGAGGTACTTTATGCAACCGGAATCCGGCGCAGCGAATTGACCAATCAACCGGAGCAAATTGATCCCAATCGACAGTTTCTGTATTCGGAAAGGAAATAAAGAACGGATCGTTCCATTTGCACCTGTGTAGCGGCAAAAGCCATTGAGGAATTCCTGCGGGGACGAGCGGAACAAGGCTTTTCCCACCACAAGCGCACCATGGTTGTTTTTGAACAAAAAGGGAGAGCAATTAAGTCCGGATTTTGTCTATTACTACGTAAAAAAGTACCTGTCTCAGGTTTCCAGCAATGAACAGCGTAGCCCCCACGTCCTCCGGCACTCGTTCGCTACCCACCTTTCCAATGCCGGTGCCGATCTGAATGCTATTAAAGAACTTCTGGGCCACTCCAACCTCGCTGCCACCCAGGTGTACATGCACAATTCCATCGAAAAATTGAAGGATGTGTACAAACAAGCTCACCCGAAAAGCGAGGAATAGTAGACAGGGAGAGTAGTCCTTTCTTAACAGTTCCTAACACATAGTGATAAAATCTGGTTAAACCGCTTCCAAAGGTTGCTGGCTTGCGAAAACTATCCGTTTTTCGTTAAAAATTCTAAGCTATGCGAACCTTATATGCACTACTCGTTGGAGGCGTACTGGTACTCAGTTCTTGCTCTCCCCAACTCACAACCTTTACGGAGGATTTGTATGAGTCTTACAAATGGTCTGATGAAGACCTGAAAAAAGTTCAGTTTTACCTGTCAGACGACCTGGTGATCTATCGGGATCTGGAAAAAGATGCCGGGGTGGAGATCGCCCGTGGTGAAATCAAAGTTGTTGATGGGAAAAAAGTAGAACAAATCCGGTTTAAAGCCGGAACCCCAGGGGTCTACCTCTTCAAGCCGAAAGACGACAATTTCGCGATCAGTTTTGAAAACGGGGATGAAACCCATTACCTCGTTTTTGGTCCAAACCCAAAGTACAGCGGACGCTACATGTTGCTGGCTTCCGAATGGGATCGCCGGCGCGGGAAAGTCAGTTATGCCGGTGAAAAATTTTATACCACCTCTGCCGTTGTTCCCCGGCTATTGGTTGATCTGAAAAAAACAGGCTACCGCAAAACGGAGTCCCGTACTGTTGGTGGCCGCCGGATTGAGTAAACCGGTTTTACCGAAGGATTTTGTTGATAAAAGTGGTCTGCATCCTGAATTGTACGCGCAATTGCTCGTAAAAATTTGGCGGCAATGACCACTTTTATCCTTATTTTAGCTGTTCCCTATTTCAGGCATAAAAAAGAATAAACTGCCTGTAAAAACCCAAAAAACAACAAGGAATATGCTAAACCGTCTGTACATCAGAAACTACGCCCTCATAGAGGAGCTTACCATAAATTTCTCAGACAAGCTAACCATCATCACCGGTGAAACCGGTGCGGGAAAATCTATACTTCTCGGTGCACTTGGCTTGATTATGGGGGAACGGGCAGACTCCAAAATCTTTTACAACCAAAATGAAAAATGCATCGTAGAAGGCAGCTTTGACGTATCTGCATACGATCTTCAGTCCTTTTTTGAGGAGCATGAGCTGGACTACGATGTGGAAGTGCTCATTCGCAGGGAACTCTCACCAACAGGTAAAAGCCGTGCTTTTATCAACGATACCCCCGTAAACAACCAGGTGCTCAAACGGCTTACTGAAGCCCTGGTTGATTTGCATCAGCAATTTGATGTACTGGATATTCATCATGTAAATTTTCAGCTCCGTATGATTGATGCCCTCGCTGGGAACCAACAGCGTATGGCGCAATATAGCCAGTTGTACCGGAGTTATGCAAAGGATAAAAAAGAACTCGAGCACTTGCAGAGTAAAAGCGCTCAGGGCGCACGTGAGATGGAGTTTCTTCTGTTCCAATTGAAAGAACTGGAGGAGGCTGAATTGCAGCCTGGCGAACAGGAGGAACTGGAGGAGTCTTTGCGCCAGTTAGAAAATGCAGAGGAAATTAAAAGAAACTTTGGCGCACTTTTCACGCATTTGGTGGATGGAGAGAATACGATTATTAATCAAATTCAGGAACTGAACCGACCGCTGACAAGCCTTCGAAATGTGTCGCGCAGTCTGGATCAGGTTGGAAGCCGCCTGGACTCCATTTTGGCAGAACTAGAAGATGTCGCAAAGGAATGCGAACGCATTGCAGAAGAAACTGAATACGAACCTCAACGGATTGAAGAAATTCAGGAACGCCTCAACCAATTGTATAAGCTGCAAAAGAAACACAGCGTAGGAACTGTAGAAGAATTATTATCTATTCAGGATCAAATGCAGAGCCAGGCATCGGGATTCACCGACCTGAGTGCTCAAATTGAAAAACTGGAAAAGGCCCTGGGCAAGCAGCATGCAGAGTTGGTCACAAAGGCCGTAGAACTCAGAAAAGCCCGCGAGGCCGTGGTGCCATCCTTCGAAACCAAAGTAGGTGAGTTGCTAACCTTATTGTCTATGCAGCATGCCGCACTGAAGGTCGACGTAACTCACCTGGGTCAAGTGCAGGCTACCGGGATGGATGAGGTTCAGTTCTTGTTTGCATCTAATGCAGGAAGCCGCTTCCTTCCAATCAAGCAGGTCGCTTCAGGGGGGGAATTGTCGCGGTTAACCTTGTGTACAAAAAGTCTGGTAGCAGATGCCATTCCGCTTCCTACCCTGATTTTTGACGAAATTGATACCGGTGTAAGTGGGGATGTTTCCATGCAAATGGGGAAGATCCTTAAAGAACTGAGCAGCCGACATCAGGTCGTCAGCATAACCCATACCCCGCAAGTTGCAGCCCGTGCAGACAAGCATTATTTCGTGTACAAAAAGACGGAGGGTGCTCGGACTATAACCAACATTCGCTTATTGAATGAGGAGGAACGTCTGCGTTCCGTTGCTGTGATGCTGAGTGGAAACCCGCCCAGCGAAGCTGCCCTGGTTACAGCCAATGAACTGGTGAAAGCCTAAGCGTTTAATCTATTCTTCCGCCTTATTTTATGTATTTAAAAATTTTATTGTTTTCTGGGATTTGTCTCTTGTCTCAACTGGAGCAAGCACCAATAGTTGGTGTGTGGCAATGCGATACCAAAGCTGGTCGGTACGATGCATTTACCTCCTTTCATTATGGCTGTTCGGGTTCGGTACAATTCCACTCAAATGGGTTGGTTTCCAGCAACAGTACCGATGTCTTTTTCCCCAGTGGTGCGCATTGGCAGGTAGACAAAGATATATTGCAATTGACTGATTCGGAAGGAACCGCATTTGCTGAGTATTCAATCAATAAATTGACAGGAGATTCCCTGGTACTGGTCCGCAAGGAAACGGTTTATATCCTGTTGCGGGGAGGGGGAGAAAAGGAAAAATAAAAACTGCAGACCTGTAAGCCGGATTCTGTACCTACCCGAAGGTAAGCCTTTGTCATTTATCTGGTTCAATGATCGCTCATTGAATCTACGCTGCCTACCCCCCTTGTCTGTTCCTGGGAACAGCTTGAACGAGCAATCCAATTTCTCCTAAGAGATTTCAAGGTGTACATGGCATTTCAACCCGTGAGGTTTATCCGTACCCACAGTTACCTGTTTGTACCGTGCGCTCTTACCGCACGTTTTCACCCTTACCCTGCCAGGCAGGGCGGTTATTTTCTGCGACACTTTCTGTACTTCGGTCATTTCCGAAGCCCCACCCGTTAGGTGGCACGGTGCTCTGCGTTGTCCGGACTTTCCTCTCCATTAAATAGAGCGACAAAGCGGTCTGCAGTTTTTATTTTGGTAGAACAATTCATATTGTTCTTGTACTTTCCCGAACGATTTGGCCAGGGATTTGATCCCGGGATTAATCGTGTAGGATAAATTTTTTATCTGTGTAGAACCAAATCAATAAGCATGAACACGCTCTACAAGAAAATTACATATCTTCGAATTTATTTTATCGAATCAATAATCTTATACGCGGTTGATAATCAATTTGTTAGGTTTAATCTAAGCCGGGGATTGAATTTTTTTTTCAATAAAAAAGCAAAAAAAATAAAATCTGGTCCGTATTGGCTTAAACTTTGTTCTAATATATAACAACTCCTGAAAACGATCAACCCAATCTCATTATTCCAAAGTCGGTATAAGGGGTACTGCCTTTGGAAAACCGATTACAACGAGTATGAAAAATCGATTGCTGCCATACCTGGTCGTCAGCATTATTTTAGTTGTGCTGGCAGTAATGGTTGACCGCAGCTACAAAGATACAAAGTTGCTGCAACAGTATGCAGATCAAATATCTGTATACACTTCCTCTCAGATGGGGGAGGCCCAATCCTGGGTAGATGGCCATACCGGCCTGCTACAACGGTTTGTGGATATTCCGGACGATGGAAATGCCGGGATGAGCGAACGCCTGAGATTGAGCGATAAGCCTTACACCATCGTGTTGCATAAACGGGATTCGCTCTTGTTTTGGAGCAACAATAAATATATTCCCAGCGGTTATTTTCTGGCAGAATTGGCAAAAAAACAAGAGACATTCCTCTACCAACTCCCCCTTGGCTATTTTTCTGCAAAGTCTGCACCCCTTGATGAGGTTACTGTCAGCATTTTAGTGCCTGTCCGGTATGATCTGGAGACGGATCTGGAGCAGGCTTATACCTTCCCTGCCGATCCTGGAATCCCCAAGAATGTTGTTGTGTCTGCAGAAACCGGGGATGCTGCGCTTATGGTTTCCGGCAAGCAACTGGCATGGCTTCAGGCTTCGGGTTCTGTCCAGCCTGTTTGGGTTCAGTTGCTCAAATTGTTTGCATACGGCGTACTGTTTATTTTGATTTGCATTGGCATAAATCAATTGGGAATTAAATTGGCAGAACGGGTCCATCCAGGATTGGGTATTGCAGTAGTTGCGAGCTCTATTGCTGGATTTTGGTTTGCAAACGGATCGTTTGGGCTCCTCAAAACAGCATTCAATCGGTTGCCTTTGATGCACCCTGAATTTCCGCAGGAAACACCATTAGGGACTGTTCCGGGCGATTGGCTGCTGTATTGTGGACTGGCACTATGGGGGGCTGTCTTTTTCCACCGGGTCATTCCA
Source organism: Saprospiraceae bacterium (assembly GCA_041392625.1). Classification (GTDB taxonomy): domain Bacteria; phylum Bacteroidota; class Bacteroidia; order Chitinophagales; family Saprospiraceae; genus M3007. The sequence continues at coordinate 25,627 of JAWKLR010000001.1, forward strand.
ACCCCGAGCCGAAAGCCTGGGGCTGGAATTGGAATTGCGCTTTCTGTCGGAGTTTATGTAGGGCTGATGCTGAGTGTCCTGCTTGCAGTATATGTATTTAACCATTTGGTTTTGCGTTCCGGGATCGATTTCAATTTTGGAAACATCCTGAATTTGAATGAGGCGAGTTTTTCCGCATTGGCAAGTATTATCTTATTCATGTCCTCTCTGTTTCTTGTCGGCCATCGATTGATGTTGCTTGTCCGGTCAATGGAACTAAAAACCCTGCAGCGTATAGGTTCTCAGTTGGGCGCTATAATGATCTTTTTATTGATTACACTGGCACTGCCCGTACCACTGGGTATCATGTATCTGCTGGGCTTTGGTTTGTTATATGCGTTGTTGTTCGATTATTTTATTCATTGGGAAGACCCAGGTTTCGGATGGGTAGTAGTATGGCTGTTGCTTTTTACCATGTTTTCTTCCTTCTTATTGAATCGATACAATCAGGAAAAGGACCAGGAAACGCGAAAGACCTATGCTGCCTTGTTGGCGCAGGAACGGGATGTGGAAGAGGCTGAGCCTATTTTGCTGGATATGCAAAAAACAGTGGAGGGTTCAGAGGAGTTGAGTTACCTGCTTAAGCCCTGGCCATTCAAGCCCGGAAGAGAACGCCTGAACCAATACTTTAACAGTTTTGCTTTCCACAGTGGCTATTTGTTTGAACATTATCGTTTGCGTCTCTTTGCTTTTGACAGCGAGCGGCAGCCATTATTAATTGAGCAAACTACATCCTGGGAAGAACTTGTTTCCGCTCAGTGGGAAAAGGCCTTGCCAATTGATGGAGCACCCTCCATTCGATATTTTATTGATGATCTGGGCGTGTTTAAATACCTGTTGCGCTTTCGGAAAAACAGGATGGAGGATCCAAGCCAGCCTGCGGAGGTGTTTGTAGTTTACGAACAGGAATTTTCACAGGCAGCACGGGTATACGAACAGCTATTCTTTACCCATCCATATAAAAAGATGGAAGGGCTTTCACAGTATGACTTTTCTGTTTGGCGCGACGGGAAATTGCTGGTAGAACACGGAGAAACCGCACTTTCTGCCGTAAATGCCCCGGTTGTCAAGGGGGAAGTCCGTGAGATTTATACTGAACAGCCTGCCCGTCAGGATGCGGTATCCAAAAGTGTGAGTGGCAAAAGTGTTGCAGTGGTTGGACACCCGGTTGCGGCCTGGTACCGGCAAGTTTATTTGTTTGCCATCTTGTTTGCCTTATCATCCCTTGGCCTGTTTGGAATGGCTCTTCTAAATCCGTTATTGCGATTATTACCAGATTATTTTGAGTTCCAGTTGAGTACCAAGGGGTCGCTTTCCCGGAGGATTCACTATTGGAATATAGCCTTGATTGTTGTTGCATTCCTGGTGCTTGGCATCATGACGTACAGCCATTTCAATACCTCCGCTGCACGTGCTGACCGGGCAACATTTGATTATCGTGCCAATGCAGTTCTGGTGCATTTGCGCAATCAATTTGGAGATGTGTCCCCAAGTTCAGACAGTTTGGGAAGTGCCCTTGTTGAGGTATTAGGGCCCCTGACTTCAAGCCTTTCTCTGGACGTGAATTTATTTTCCCCTTCGGGAAATATGTTGTTTTCTTCGCGAAATGACTTGCGGGAGTTGGGGTTGATTCCTGAAAAATTAAGCGCAGGCACCCTTGAATTGTTGCGCAGTCAACCCCAAGGTACCCTGGAAAACGAAGAAGTGTTGGGAGGGGAGCCCTACCTGAACAGATACCAGATTTTGCGAAACAGTAAAAATGAGTTGTTGGGTTACCTGAGTATCCCATACCGTTTTTCAAATCGGACGATTGGGCCGGAAGTTTCGGACTTCATGGGCATGCTTGCGAGTTTGTATGTGTTTTTACTTCTGATCGCTGGAACTGCAACGTTGGCACTGGCCCGCTCAATTATTCGTCCGGTTCGATTGATTTCCGACAAAATCAAGGAACTCAAGTTTGAAGACAAAAACCAACCACTGGAATACCAGGGTGATACCAGCGATGAGTTGGGTGAACTGATTGAAGAGTACAACCGGATGGTGGACAAACTGGAGGACTCCAAGGTACAATTGATCCGGATGGAGAAAGAAGGAGCCTGGAGAGAGATGGCAAGGCAGATTGCACACGATATTAAAAATCCATTGACAACGATGAAGTTGTCCATGCAGCAATTGCAACGTGTTTCGGATGACCCGATGCAGGCAGCAGCGTATTTGAAAAAAGCCATTACCCGATTGATTGAGCAGATTGACTCGCTGGCTCAAATTGCCTCAGAGTTTTCCATGTTTGCAAATTTGGATATCCGGCAACGCTCTGATCTGATCCTCAACGATGTGGTTGAAAGCGTTTACGATTTGTTTACGGAACAGAAAGATGTCCAACTAGCCCTCAAACTTCCACAAAAGCGCATGCACATCAATGGGGATAAAAACCACTTGATTCGGGTATTTAATAACCTGGTGATTAACGCAATTCAGGCTATTCCGGAAGATCGGCTTGGTAAAATTGAAGTGAGTTTGTACCAGGCAGGGGAAGAAGCCATTGTAAAAATCAGTGATAATGGAGGTGGAATTCCGGAAGACATACAAAAACGAGTTTTTGAACCTAACTTTACCACCAAATCCTCCGGTAGTGGACTCGGCTTGGCTATCTGTCGCCGAATCATTGAGGAATTGGATGGAAACATCCGGTTTGATACCCGAATTACGGAGGGGACTGATTTTTACATCAAATTTCCTATCACTCAAATTGAAGAACCCGAAGCGGTATGATCATAGTCCAGGATAAATTAGTTAGCGATGATGTGGTTGAGGCGCATTTTATCTGCAATTTAAATGCATGCAAAGGTGCCTGCTGTTGGGAGGGTGATTTTGGTGCTCCATTGGAGGAGGCTGAACTTCCCGTGTTGGAGGCCATTTATGAAGACATAAAACCGTTTCTGAGTCCAATTGGACTGAAGGTTTTGGAAGAACAGGGGACCAAAGTATGGTATGAAGAGAACGAGGAGTGGGGAACCCCTTTGGTGGAGGATGGCCCTTGTGCTTACATGACCTTTCACAACGGGATTGCCCAATGTGGTATCGAACAAGCCTGGAAGGCAGGTGCTACCGACTTTCGAAAGCCAATTTCCTGCCATTTATATCCTATCCGTGTGATAACCAACCCCGATACGGGCTTTGAAGCATTGAATTACGATAAATGGCATATTTGCTCTGCTGCATGTGAACTGGGAGAAAAAGAACAAGTCCCTGTATATCAGTTTTTGAAAGAGCCAATAATTCGAAAGTACGGTGAAGACTTTTACGAAGAATTGGATGGCGCAGCAAAATTCATGCGTGAGCAATCAGACGAAAAATAAGTGCACAAAAAAGCCGGCTACTGAATCCAGTAGCCGGCTTTTTTATTTCATTTGGCAATATTTATGGTTTTACCCGACGGGTTTTGCCTTCTTCTGATTTCTCTTTGTAAATCTCATCGCGTGTGCGGTAGGGCACACTCTCAAGCAACTTGATTTGCTGCTCACGCACATTCACAAATGCATCGAAGTCTTCACCTTTGATTGGTTCCGGTTGTGGGAGGTGTAGGCGCAAGTGATCAACCTGTCGACCGTTTTTCCAGAAACGGAAACAAACGTGTGGGCCGGTTGCCAAGCCGGTTGAGCCGACATATCCGATGGTTTGTCCTTGTATAACCCGTGTTCCCGGGCGAATACCTTTTGCATGCTTCTGCATGTGGAGGTACTGGGTTTCGTACATATTGTCGTGGCGAATTTTTACGAAAATTCCGTTGCCGCCCCGACGTGTTGCCTCTGTAACAACCCCATCTGCTACTGCAATGATGGGCGTTCCATAAGGTGCTGCATAGTCTGTTCCAAAGTGAGGACGGCTGTATTTCAGAATTGGGTGTTTCCGGCTGAGAGAATAGCGGCTGGAAATCCGGCTGAATTTAACCGGTGCTTTCAAGAATGCTTTGCGAGCCGGGCGACCATCAAAATCGAAGTATTGAGTGCGTTCGCCATCTTTGTCAAAACTGAAAGAATAGAAGTTTTCTCCTTCGCGTTCGTATTGAGCAGCCAGGATTTTACCTGTACCTACTTTTTCTCCTTCTACATAATGTTGTTCATAAACCACCTTAAAGCGATCGCCTTTTTTCTGGTGGTAAAAGTCAACAGAGGCCGCAAGCACATCAATCATACCGTCTGCCAGTTCGTAACTGAGACCGTTGTCGGTAAGCGCTTGCCAGAAGTTTGTTTCCAGTACACCTGAAGATGAAACTATTTCGGTAAAGACTTCCCGTTCAACAATGTTCACTTCAAAAGGCTCGCGCAAATCGAACATGGCATACCGATATGGAGATGGTTCGTACACCATGAAGCGCGGTTTCTCGCCCTTTTCTTCAGAGATAAAAAACAATTTCTTTCCAACCCGCATGGAGTTGATGTTGAATTTGTCTTTGCAATTATCCACCAACTGTTGGATTTCCGGATAGGTAAGGCCCTGGTCCAGCAGGATATTGCCCAGTACATCACCGGATTTGAGTTCGTCTTCGAACAAGTGGAATTCATCCATTGCCAATCCCCAGCGCAGGTTTTCCGGAACTACCGGCAACGCATCCAACGTAGGTTCAGCCAATGCTAGTGCAGCGGCTTGTTGGTTTTTAGGTGATTGGAAATAAGTAATAAGAAGTGCTATAATCAATGCGGAGCAACCAGCGATGGTCCAATTCCGTCTTTTTTTATTCCAAAACAGGCGCTTAGGCGACTGTGGCTTATTGTCATCTGAACTCACGAGTACGATCTATTTTCAGGTTAATTGTTTGGAAAGCAGTGCTTTTTAAAGGCATTTTAATTGCCAGAGACCAAGCACGTACTTTGTTATAAAGACGATAAACTATGAAAATGAAGCAGAATATGGTGGGTAATTCAGCGTGTTAATCCAAGGTAACCCGGAAAGGAATAATGGGTTTGTGTCGGATAACACTAAGGCAAAAATAGAATTGCATTTCAACTTTTCACTATTTCCTTTAAAAATTAACTCCTTGTTCAGAAGTTTTTTACAATTTCATCCGGTAAGGGGCAGAAATAGCAAAAGATTAATCAAATTGTAGGACCGGTCCCAGACAATTAAATTCCAATTGCGTGGAATCGGTCCTGTTTGTTACCGGAAAGAGGCATTTATTTGATCAAGTGGGCCTGACCCCGGGCAAACATCCTGTTGGGGTAAGGCATTGAGCGGTTGATTGCAGGTCTGAATCAATTGATGGAAGTTTGGCCGTTCCGGATCGATGTACAGCAGGCCCGTCAGAATTTCATTTTCAGCCTCTGCACGGTGCAATGCTGTGATGGCCGAGATCCGACTGCTTGGATCCCAATCGTTTGCCAGTTTATTCAAGGTTATTTGGCCTCCGTTGTGGAGTTGAATGTGCTGGCTGCTGCCTTCCTCGTAATCCGTTGTGATCTCGTTTTGAATAGGCACAAAATCCAGGGCTGAAGTGGTTTCGATATGATCCCGCACATAGTCATAAGCCTTGGTAGATCCAGGATTGTTGTTGAAGGTGACACATGGAGAAATTACATCTATTAATGCAAACCCGCCATGCCGCATTGCACTTTTGATCAAAGGAACCAATTGCCCTTTATCTCCGGAAAAACTACGGGCCACAAAGGATGCGCCCAGTTCAATGGCCAGACCGGCAAGATTGATGGATGTAAAGTTGTTGATGTGTCCGGATTTGTTTTTGGAGCCGGTATCCGCGGTGGCCGAATCCTGTCCCTTTGTCAATCCGTAGCAACCATTGTTCATCACAATATAAACCATGTTCAGGTTGCGACGGATCGCATGTACGAACTGCCCCATGCCTATCGAGGCGGAGTCGCCATCGCCGGAAACACCTAAATACAAGAGTTCTTTGTTGGCGAGATTTGCTCCGGTAGCAACGGATGGCATTCTGCCGTGAACGGAGTTAAAACCGTGCGAGTTTCCCAAAAAGTAGGTAGGGGTTTTGGAGGAGCATCCAATCCCGGATAATTTGGCCAGGCGGTGTGGCTCAATGTCCATTTCATAGCAGGCTTGTACAATGGCACCGGAGATGGAGTCGTGTCCACAGCCTGCACAAAGGGTTGAAATTGCCCCTTCATAGTCTTTTCGGGCATAACCCAACTTGTTTTTGGGTAGAAGGGGGTGTCTGAATGGGGAACATTATAACTCATAATTCTGTGCTATTAAGGGCGCCAATGTGGGATTTTACGCTGTCTAAAATAAATTGTGCAGTGATGGGCATGCCATCGTAATTGAGAATTGAAATCAATTTCTCCGGATTAAGGTGCAAGCTTCGTTTGTAAGCAAACTGCGCATCTGCGCATCGCGGTTTTGTTCAATAATCAAAATGGATTTATGGGCATCGATGAAATCCTGGACATCCTGATTGAATGGGCAGGCCCGCAATCGCATGGCATCTACCGGCAATCCATCTGCAGCCAGTAAGTCACAAGCCTCCAGGGCAGAATACGAACTGGTTCCGAAGAAGATGATTCCGACTTCCGATTGATTGGTTTCCTGATAGAATTCTGGTTTGGGAACAAGGCTTTTGGCCGTGTCCCACTTGACCATTAGTCGGTCTACATTGCGAATATAGGCATCACCAGACTCGGTATAGCGGGCGTATTCATCGTGTGAAGTGCCTCGTGTGAAGTACGAACCTTTAGTAGGGTGGGTGCCAGGAATGGTGCGGAACCCAATTCCATCACCATCGACATCCAGGTAACGTCCCCAATCGGCCATTTGATCGAGTTCTTCGGCACTCAGCACTTTTCCACGGTCGTATACGCGACTGTCATCCCATTCAAACGGCTCAGACATGTGGTCATTCATGCCAAGATCCAGGTCCGTCATTACGAAGACCGGAGTCTGAAGGCGTTCTGCTAGGTCAAAAGCATCTGCAGTGTGCTCAAAACACTCCTTAGGAGTATTGGGAAATAATAATACATGTCGGGTGTCTCCATGTGAGGCATATGCCGAAGACAGAATGTCTGATTGTTGGGTCCGCGTCGGCATTCCGGTAGATGGTCCGCCGCGTTGTACATTGATCAAAACAACGGGGATTTCAGCAAAATAGGCCAGCCCAATAAATTCGCTCATGAGTGAAACACCCGGTCCGCTTGTGGATGTAAACGCACGCGCTCCATTCCAGGCAGCACCGATGACCATTCCAATGGAGGCAAGTTCATCTTCAGCCTGGACAATTGCAAAGCGGTTAAGTCCTGTTTCCGGATCTTTCCGGTGTTTGTTGGCATATTTTTCAAAAGCCCCCATGATGGAGGTTGATGGCGTGATGGGGTACCAGGCGGCGACGGTTGCCCCTGCATACAAGGCTCCCAATGCACAGGCTGTATTGCCATCGACGATGATTTTATCTTTCACCTGGTCGGCCGCTTTCAGACAAAAAGCCAATGGCTCTTTGAAGTGATCACGGGCGTAATTTGCACCCAATTCAATCGCAGTGAAGTTGGACTCAATCAGTTTGTCTTTCCCTTTAAACTGAAGGCGCACGCTTTCACGCAACACTTCCATATCCATGCACAACAGTTGTGCAAGTGCACCTACATATACGATGTTTTTGAGCAGTTGTACTTTTCGAGGGTCGGAAAAGTGTTCCATGCACAAAAGGGTCATTGGTATGCCCATGTATCGGATGTCCGTCCTCCTGCCTGTCTCAGGCAATGGCTTGCTGCTGTCGTAGATAAAACATCCTCCGGGTAGTACACTGGCTGTGTCCTGTGTATGGCTTTGTGGGTTGACAGCGACCATAATGTCGACGCCGGCGCGTCTTCCGAGATAGCCTTTTTCACTTACCCGCACTTCATACCAGGTTGGAAGGCCCTGAATGTTGGACGGGAATATATTTTTGGGCGTAACGGGAATTCCCATTCGAAAGATCGTCTTGGCAAAAAGGGTATTTGCACTGGCAGAACCCGTACCATTTACATTGGCAAAACGGATTACAAAATCGTTGGTACTTATAGATGGGTTCATATTGATCCGGCTTTTGCAGTGTTGTACAGGAATTTTTGCATGTCCCAGGCAGCCGTAGGGCAGCGTTCAGCACACAGGCCGCAGTGTAGGCACATGTCTTCGTCTTTTATCATCACTCTGGTAGTTGGTAAAGGACTGGATACGTACAGATCCTGACTGAGGTTTACTGCCGGTGCATTCAGGTTCTGTCGGAGTTCTTCCTCGTCCATGTTTTGAGTAAAGGTGATGCACGTAGTGGGGCAAATATCCACGCAGGCATCGCATTCTATGCAGCGATCGGTGTTGAATACGGTTTGAATATCGCAATTCAAACAACGCTGTGCTTCCTGATACCCCAGGCCCGGGTTGAAGCCAAGTTCGACTTCCATTTTCCGGTCTTGCAAGCTGGCTGTTTTGTCTGCATGCGGAACCTGGTAGCGTTGATCTGCCACAACGGCATTGTCGTACATCCATTCGTGGATGCCCATTTTTTGTTTTAGCAAATTCGTAAGCGGGCTGGGCCGATCTGCAAGCAAGTCTTTTCCCTCGCAATACAGATGAATTGAAACTGCCGCTTCATGGCCATGTGCAACCGCGGTGATCACATTTTCAGGTCCAAATGCTGCATCGCCTCCGAAGAATACACGCTCATTTCCAGACTGGAAACTTTTTTTATTTAAAACAGGTACATCCCATTTGTCAAATTCGATTCCAAGGTTGCGTTCGATCCAGGGAAATGCATTATCCTGGCCAATGGCGATAATGACGTCATCTGCTTCCATAAAGACATCTTCGCCCAAGGGAACCAGAGTCCGTTTGCCATTTTCATCATATCTGGCTTCTACTTTCTCAAAAAGCACTCCCTTGAGTTTTCCATTTTCCACCACAAATTCTTTGGGTGGCAGGTTGTTGTGGATCGGGATGTCTTCTCGGATGGCATCTTCAATTTCCCAGGGCGATGCTTTCATGGACTTAAACGGGCTGCGGACGACGACCTGTACCAATTCACCGCCAAGTCGGCGGGAGGTACGGCAACAGTCCATGGCAGTATTTCCACCACCGAGCACCAAAACCTTTTTGCCTATTTTATCCAAATGTCCAAAGGCAACATTTGCCAGCCATTCAATACCGATGTGGACATTGTCTTTGGCTTCCCAGCGACCCGGAAGGTTGGGGAGGTCACGCCCTCTGGGAGCGCCCGTGCCGACAAAAACTGCGTCGTAGTCTTTTTCCAATACTTCTTTGAGGCTGGATACATAAGTTTTAAACTGTGTGTGAATTCCCAAATCCAGGATGTAGTTCACTTCCTCGTTGAGTACCTCCTCCGGGAGTCGGAAGGCCGGGATTTGTGAGCGCATCATCCCGCCTCCAACTTCCTGCTCATCAAACAGGTGGATTTCATATCCAAGCGGAGCCAGGTCGCGGGCGACCGTAAGGGATGCTGGTCCACCACCAATCAGGGCGATCTTCTTTCCATTGGGAGGGAAGGGTCCTTGTGGCATATGGATTTTCACCTCGCCTTTGTTGTCGGCAGCAACCCGTTTGAGGCGACAAATAGCAACGGGTTCTTCTTCCACTCGGCCTCTGCGGCAGGCAGGCTCACAGGGGCGGTCGCAGGTTCTGCCCAATACACCCGGAAATACATTGGATTCCCAGTTGATCATGTATGCCTCGGTGTATTTTCCGGCGGCAATCAACCGGATGTATTCCGGTACCGGCGTATGCGCCGGGCAGGCATACTGACAGTCTACAACTTTGTGAAAGTATTCCGGATTATTAATGTTTGTTTGATCCACGGAATTTCATTATTTAATTTGATGAAGTCAAATATAAGAACGTAGATTGTTTTGAGAAATAAAAAAGATCATTATCCGAAATGATATTAACCATAGAAATCTTCCAAAGCGCATGAGTAAAGCAAATTATTCTCCTTAATTTTGCCCCTCAGGCGGTGGGCTTTTGCCGTCTCCCACTGTACGTCAATTAGGAAATGCAGTGAATCATATAGCATGTAGGCCTTCGATTATAATCGGCTCATGCGTCTAATCCACAACTATTTTGCTCTGGTATAGAATAGAGGCATCCACATTTGCTTGGTGTTTGCTTCAGGCCATTTTGGTGTGCAGTCGATCCAGAATTAATTAAAATAACTTCATTTGGCACTAATTAAATCTATTTCGGGATTTCGCGGAACCATCGGGGGAAAAGCCGGCGAAAACCTCACGCCACAAGATGTGGTGGAATGTACCGCGGCATTTGGTTCCTGGATCAAGGAGAAATCCGGGTCAACCAAAATTGTTATTGGCAGGGATGGCCGTATTTCAGGAGAAATTGTTTCTCAGTTGGTTATTCAGACCCTGCGTGGTTTGGGTATGGATGTAGTAGATCTTGGTCTGAGCACTACACCTACAGTCGAAATTGCCGTTCCATTGGAACAGGCAGGTGGAGGCATTATTCTTACTGCTAGCCACAATCCACGAGAGTGGAATGCCTTGAAATTACTAAACAGCCGCGGTGAGTTCATCAGTGGTGCTGACGGGCAGGAAGTATTGGCAAAAATTGATGCCGGAAACATTGAGTACGCTTCGGTAGATGCCCTGGGTACGTATCGTGCTGACGATTCTTACATTCAGCGGCATATTGATCAGATTCTCGGCTTGCCGCTCGTGGCAGTTGATTTGATAAAAGAAAAAAACTATAAAATTGTCCTGGATGCCATCAACTCCACCGGTGCACTTGCAGTGCCTCCATTGCTGGAGGCCTTAGGCTGTGAAGTGGAGGTGATTAACGGCGATTGCTCGGGAAATTTTGCCCATAACCCGGAGCCCTTGTGGCAGCATTTGCGCGGATTGTCATCCGAGGTGAAGTCCCGAAAAGCCCATTTGGGGATTGCTGTTGATCCGGATGTTGACCGGCTGGTGTTTATGTGTGAGGATGGCGAATTGTTTGGAGAGGAGTACACCCTGGTGGCAGTTGCTGATTACGTGTTGGCGCAGAACCCCGGCGATACGGTTTCCAATTTATCTTCATCCCGTGCACTTGCCGATGTTACCCGATCACACAACGGAACCTACCATGCCTCGGCTGTTGGTGAAGTGCATGTTGTAACTAAAATGAAGGAAGTCGGTGCGGTGATTGGAGGAGAAGGAAACGGCGGCATCATTTATCCACCGCTTCATTATGGGCGGGATGCATTGGTTGGAATTGCTCTGTTTCTAAGCCATCTGGCTCAAACAGGAAAGAAGATGTCGGTGCTCCGCCAAAAGTATCCCGATTACCACATGCACAAAACAAAAATTGAACAGTCGGCCGATATTGATCTGGACCGTGTTTTTGCAGAGTTAACCCATAAGTACCGAAATGAAAATATCAATACCATCGATGGTTTGAAAATTGATTTTGACAACGGCTGGGTACACCTCCGCCCGTCTAATACCGAACCCATTATCCGAATTTATTCCGAAAGCCATTCTACCGTAATTGCAGAAAACCTGGCTCGCAAAATCATGAGCGATATCCAGGATATTCGAATTGAAAATCAGTAAGAAGCTATGCAACGAGTGTATTTCGACAACGCAGCAACTACCCCCATTTCTGAGGAAGTAATTGACGCTATGGTACCGGTAATGCGCGGGTATTTTGGAAACCCCTCCAGTATTCATGCCGAAGGCCGACAGGTGCGAGCGGCATTGGAAACCGCACGGAAGACGGTTGCGGATTGCATTGGAGCCAGTGCCGCAGAAGTGTTTTTTACCTCCGGAGGTACAGAAAGCAACAACATGGCGCTGAAGTGTGCTGTGCGCGATTTGGGCGTTCAACGCATCATCTCCAGTCCCACAGAACATCACTGCGGTTTGCATACCCTGGAAAGTTTGCAAACGGAAAAAGGAGTTGAAGTTGTTTGGCTACCTGTGAACGAACTTGGACGTATCTCCATGGAAGATCTGGAGCGCGAACTTGCAAAAACAGATGCGGGAACCACCCTGGTTTCCTTGATGCATGCCAATAATGAAATTGGTACCCAACTTGATATTCATGCAGTAGGAGAGTTGTGTGCACAATACAAGGCTTATTTTCACTCGGATACAGTGCAGACTATGGGCCACTTTCCAATCAACGTACAGGAATTGAAAATCAACTTCCTGTCTGGTGCAGCACATAAATTCCATGGCCCCAAAGGCGTTGGATTTATCTATATCAATGGCGATGCTCCGATCAAGCCGTTTATTGACGGGGGCTCTCAGGAGCGGAATATGCGCGGCGGTACAGAAAACGTATATGGTATTGTTGGGCTTGCAAAAGCATTGGAACTGGCCTGTTCCCAAATGGAAGAGCGCCGGAAAAAAATTGAATCACTTCGGAATTATATGCGTGAGCGCCTGCTGGCTGAAATTCCGGGAGTAGGATTTAATGGGGATGTAGACGGAGCCAGTTTGTACACCGTACTGAGCACCTCCTTCCCGGCTTCGCCCAAAGGCGAATTGTTGCTTTTGAATATGGACATTGCCGGCATCAGTGCTTCTGGTGGAAGCGCTTGCTCAAGTGGTGCTGAAAAGGGAAGTCATGTGTTGGAGGCAATCCAGGCAGACCCCGATCGGAAGAGCATTCGCTTTTCGTTTTCACATTACAATACAAAGGAAGAAGTGGATTGGGTGCTTGAAAAAATCAAACCCATGGTGCTTTAGACATCCTCTTAGTTTTATTTCAAAAACTAAACCGTACCGAACCCACATAGTGCCTGGGCAGCCCCGGATAATAATACCGTGGCTGGCTGCCGCCAAAGCCCGATGCATTGATCAATGCCATGGATGCATACTGTGTATTCATGGCATTTCGTATTCCAAGGGAAATATTCATTTTAATGGAGTTTGATAAGTCAAAAGCCCAGCCGGTTTTTAGATGCAATAGCGTGTAGGAATCTGTATACACCGTGTTGTCATCCCGTAAGGGGTAGGCGTCTACCAATTGGAAATTGATTTGAGAATAAAAGCCATTGTGCGCCTGGAAATCAGCTCCCAAACCCAGGTGGTGGGGTGGGGTACCAGTAAGTTGGTTGCCGGAGAAGTCCTGGTCCAGTTCAATGAATTCCAGAAAAACAAAGTTGGAGTAACTATAATTTAGGAAGAAGGCTAGTGTGCCTTTTGAGAATGGAGGGGTATAATCTGCATAACATTCCACTCCTGAATGCCTGGTTTTTCCTGCGTTTATTCCTACAAATTGATCGGCAGCGGTTCGGCGGGCTACCAGCAAGTCCCGGACCAGCATGTGGAAGAAATTGACCTCATAATTTCCTTGACTGCCAAGTTTGCCTTTGCTTCCCCAATCCAGACTCCAGCCACGTTCCGGACGAATTGCCGGGTTTATGGTTCCTCCCGGAGTAAGGGTTTCTTCAAGTGTTGGGGGGGACATGCCATGGCTGAGTGAAATGAATACATGATGCCTTGGGCTTATTCTGTGTTGCAGCCCAATGCGTGGAGAGGCAATCCAATCAAATCCATATGCGCCCGATAAATTCAGGCTGTCGGGGTGAAAACGGTCCTGGTAGTCATAATTGGTTTTATTGATGTTGATACCGCCGAGTAGGACTGTTTTCTCTTTAAGGCGTAGCGTAAATTGGCTAAACCCATTGAGGTAGCTGCGCTTTTCCCTGTTGACACTTAGAAGTTCGCCAGGTGTTCCGGCATTCGTCTCAAGTGTTTCCCAGAAATAGTTTTCGCTAAACCCTTCTAAGCCAAATTGAATGGATTCGGCATGGATGTTTTTGTTGTTGTGAAATGGAGTCCATTCAAAAACTGAGCGCGCTCCAACGGAATGACTCCGTTCCTCCAGGATGTTAAATGGCCTGGATTCATAACTTAAAAAAGTATTGGTATACAGGCTGGTTTGGTTGAGCCATACACCAGTTTCAGATTGACTTATATGGACTTTATGCGAGAGGCCAATCAAGGTCTTTTGGTAATCTTCAAACCCCTGAACAGCCGCCCAGTTAGCTGCAGCGATGTGCGGGCGGGTATTGAAATCGGATTCATTTAGTGAACTAGGAATTTCGCTTCGGAGTTGGGTGTAGTTTGCAAGCAAAAACGTCTCATTTTTTGGGTCGCTTTTAAATTGCATTAATAGCATTCCTCCCGATCGTCTGTATTCGTTGTTCTCCCGGTATCCATCAGATTGGGTGTGGTTCAGGTTGGTCCTGATCGTGAGATTTTGATCTGAATTTGTAAAAGCAAATTGCCCAGAGGTTCTGTATAGTCCAAAGGACCCGATCGTATTATCAATGGATGTATGGGCGCCAGAAGGCTGAGGTTCAGTTTGTGTTGACAATCGGATAACTCCACCCAATCCGGCGCCGTACAAACTGCCGCTGGGGCCTTTCCATACATCCACGTTTTGGATCAGCCCCAGATCGATGTCTTCAATGCTGGTAGTGCCATCCCCAGTGGTAATCGGAATATCGTTTAGATAAGCCCGAATCTTGGTGGTGGAAAAGGGTGATCTGCTCCCGATTCCTCGGATGGTAATTCGATTGGTATTCAGTGCACCGGTGTGCATATAGACCCCCGGCACCCGATTCAGGGCAGGTTCCGGAGATAGTTCAAAATCACGCTCAAGCGCTTTCCGGGTGACCCTGTGAAATGGTACCGGAGTGATGAAATCCAGCGCATTGGTGGAAATTTTAATTTCCGGGATTCCCAATGCAATGGGATTCATTTGAATTGTAAAATTGGATTGAGGTGTAAGGAGCGCCTCATGGGTACGAAACCCCAAAACTGATATCCGAAGCGTATCAGAATTGTAGGAATAGGGAAGATTGAACAGGCCTGCCGAATCCGATCTGGTCATCAAAGATCCCCATTGAATGCTGGCTCCGGGGATGGGGGCACCGGTTAGTCCGTGAATCAATTTCCCCTGGACCTGGGCATGCCCATTCCACGCCAATGCATTCAATAAGGCAATACATAATATAGATCGAAGGCTTAGGTCCATCCTGGTTTTTTTACTCAGCCTTTTCCGGGACAAACCGAATTGAAAGTGAATTTACGCAGTGGCGCGTATTTTTTTCAGTCATTCGTTCTCCTTCAAAAACATGTCCCAGGTGGCCCTGGCAGTTGGCGCAAATAATTTCCACTCTGCGCATGCCCAGGGTATTGTCGGCTTCGCGAATTACAGCACCGGGCACCTCATCGTCAAAAGAGGGCCAGCCACAACCCGAATCAAACTTATCGGAGGAGTTGTACAAATGGGCATTGCAGCGCCTGCAAATGTATTTACCCCGTGCTTTGTGGTTCCAGTATTCTCCGGTAAATGCACGCTCGGTACCTTTTTCGGCTATAACACGGTGCTCATCCGGACTGAGTTGATTCCAATTTTTAGTATCCATGATTTGATAACCTGTTTATTCGTTTATTGCGCCGCTTCGCGGCTTTGTTTATTTGTTTAAACGGGCTCTCCTGTTGGCAGGAAAGTTATAATCCATACAACAAGGAGGGAAAACGTCTGGTTGAGGGTATTGGCACTGTCTTTAGGTATTTGTCTGCGCTGCGACTCCAAAAGTCTGAAAAAGTAGGTAGCATTTAGTACCTTTATAGTGTGAAAACATAAAATTCCGAACAGTTTTTTTAATCCCGCACAACAATTTTCCCATCACATATAATTTAGCAAACATGCGCTACGTAATCCTCTTGCTGCTCTCATGTGCTTCGTATACATCTTTTGCTTTGGCAGCACCCGATTTTACCGGAACCGATACGGATGGAACTACCCATTCTCTGTATTCCGATTACATCAAACAAGATAAATTGGTTGTAATTGAATTTTTCTTCACTTCTTGTCCTCCCTGTGCCACACATGCCCCACTTGTGGAAACATTGTATCAGGATATGTTGCTTGCCCACGGCGATAATGTGGAGTTCTTTTTGGTAACTACACTGAATTCAGACAACGATACCAGGTTGCAAATTACCTGACGAGTAAAAACCTCAGCATGCCAGCAATCAGTGCAGATGGCGGTGCTGCAGCCATCCGTCAACCCTATCAGGCAGGTACTTATGGCGATTTTTATGCAACCCCCACCTTTATGGTGATTGCACCCGGTAGCGGAGAAGTGTTTTTTGATATTCGGGGCTTGAGTGCACAACAAACCATTGATCAGCTCGAAGACCTGATCAATCAATTACTCATCCCTGCACCTCCAGGCTTGTGGTGTGATCTTCAGGACAGCTTTGGAGAGGGGATTGATGGCGTGGAAATGCATGCAGGTGTATCTGGCTGGGATACTGCATTTGTAGCAGACCAGCAATATCAGTTTGCCGGAATGTCCAATCTGGAGGTTACGATTCCGTTCGAAATGTATCCGTATAAAAACGATGATCCGCTAAATGGCGTATCTACGTATGACCTAGTGCTGATCTCAAAGAGCATCCTTGGTTTGGAACCCCTTTCGCAGCCCTGGCAGCAAACTGCGGCAGATATAAACAATTCTGGGAGTGTTACCACATTTGATATCGTAGAAGGAAGAAAACTAATTCTCGGTATTTACTCCGAATTTCCCGGCAGGCGTCCTGGGTTTTTATGCCGGATACGGCCACCGAGTTAAATGCGTATTGCGTTCCGTTTACCGGGATAAAAATAGGAGATGTTAATGGCTCAGCCATCAGCAATTCCAATATCCAGGCGGCAGATGATCGAGGCATAAGTCTTCCGCTGACGATCAGCCAAACGGCACAAACGCTTACCATATCCAGTACCGAAGCATGGATATGAGGGCATACAACTCGCCCTGACTTTTGATCCCCAGAAGGTTCGGATAAAAGATGTTCATTCAACTCTGAATGGCTTTGATTCTGAAAACTTCCATGTGCTGCCAAACGAATTGCGAATCAGTTGGACCGGCCCGTCTGCCACTATCCGGGGAGTCAGACCCACTGTTTGAAATTGAGGTGGAATCCTTGGAAAGTGAGGTCGTTCCCAATTCTATTATTTTGAGTCGGGAACCATTGCTTCTGAGATTTATAGAGCAGATGGCCGCCACCCACTGACAATGGAATGGACAAATGCAGAAGCCGTTCGGATATTTCCAAACCCGGCTGAAAGTTATTTTGTATTGAGCAATCTGCAGGCTAGGGAAGGAGACCGGGTAGAATTGTTGGATCCACTCGGACGCAGCGTGTATCAACTGGAAATTGGTAAGATGGATGGAAAATCCCTGCGTGTACAGCCTGGAAGTGAATTGCCTTCCGGCGTGTATTGGGTGCGTTTAGGCGACACCTTATTGGGGCAACTGCAGTGGAAATAGAGAATCGAGGTCGACTTGAAACCGTGAATTATCAAGTTTGTGGCATTTTTGTTTAAAATCCAAACAAGATTCTGGCACTGGCACTGGTTTTAACCATTATCCAAATTACCTTTGTCGCAATGTTCGTCATTGTGAAAATCATTTTAGGCATTTTGGTCTTTTTGCTGCTACACGCCTATGTGTTGTATCCGGCTTTGGTTCGCTGGTGGGCAAAAGGAAAAAAGGGGAATGAACAACGGTATTCTCCCGGTGATTCCGACTTGCCGTATGTAACGGTTTTGATGTCCGTTTACAATGAGGAACAGGTAATTCAGGATAAAATGGAAAGCCTGTTGGCTTTGGATTATCCCCGGGAAAAGCTGCGGTTTTATATTGGGTCGGATTGTTCCGATGATGCGACCAACGAGCGCATTGAAGCGTTTTGTAAAAGAGATTCCCGCATTGCATTTTTCCCGTTTTCAGATCGGAGAGGCAAGCCTCCGGTGATCAATGAACTTGCGGCCAGCGCAGTGGAGTCCTGGGAGGCAAAGCCAGACCATGTATTTCTCTTGACGGATGCCAGTGTGATGATGGAGCCTGATGTTGTGTTTCAGTTAACCCAACATTTCAAAAATCCAAGGATTGGTGTGGTGGATGCCAATATGCAAAATATTGGTTTGAAAAAGGAAGGGATCAGTCAGAGTGAGCAGCAGTACATCGGTGTTGAAGTTGCATTGAAAAATGCGGAGGGAAGGCTGTGGGGGAAACTTATGGGCCCGTTTGGCGGATGCTATGCCCTGCGGTCGGATTTGTTTGAGCCGGTACCGCCCAACTCACTGGTTGATGATTTTTACCTTGTTTTCAGGGTGTTGGAGAAAGGGTTTATGGCCATCAATGAACTGAATGCGGTTTGTCGGGAAGGAGCAACACATCAAATCAAGGATGAATTTCGGCGTAAAAAGCGCATTGCAGCCGGTAGTTTTCAAAATCTGATGCGGTTTAAATCCTGGGTCCTGCCTCCGGTAAGCACCTTGGGCTTTGCATTTTTTTCGCACAAAGTACTTCGGTGGTTTGGAGGGTTTATACTGATCGGGATTTGGCTCTGTCTGGCTTTTTTAGCCGGTGCCAACCAATTTTATTTTTGGTTGTTCCTCTTGTGTACCGCAGGTGTTCCCGTATTGTTTTTTGCACAGTTTGTATTGGTGCGCCTTGGTATAAACCTGAAGATTCTAAAACATGTAAACTATTTTTTAGCCATGAATCTGGCCCTGATAGCGGGGTTTTTCAAATGGATGAATGGCATTAAAACAAATACCTGGCAACGCACAACGCGCTATTAGCGTCAGTTGTATAGGCCGGGAGAGCAATTTCCTAACCAGTCTTAAATCAATTATCTTGGGAAAATTAAATACCATAGAAGAGGCGATCGAAGATATCCGCGCCGGCAAAGTAATTATCGTAGTGGATGATGAAGATCGGGAGAACGAGGGTGACTTTATCTGTGCAGCCGAATCCATTACTCCGGAGGTGATCAATTTCATGGCCACTCATGGCCGTGGACTGATCTGTACACCTATCGAGGAAAAACGGGCTGAAGAATTGGGCTTACAACTGATGGTAGGTGCAAATACCGCGCTACATGAAACTGCGTTTACCGTTTCTATCGACCTGATGGGCCACGGATGTACAACCGGTATCAGCGCTTACGACCGGGCAACCGGAATTCGCCACATGACCAATAAAGACGCGCGCCCAAGTGATTTTGCCCGCCCGGGACACATCTTCCCACTCCGTGCAAAAACAGGCGGGGTGCTTCGCCGCACCGGACATACCGAAGCCGCGGTGGATCTTGCGCGCCTGGCGGGTAAGTATCCGGCAGGTGTATTGGTGGAAATTCTCAATGAAGATGGTACCATGGCTCGCCTGCCTCAACTGCTGAAAATCGCTGAGAAGTTTGACTTGAAGATTATTTCCATCGATGATCTGGTAGCCTATCGCATGGGCAATGAGCGCCTGGTAAAACGGGAGTTTGAAACACACATGGACACCTTGTTCGGCTCGTTTGAAGCCATCAGTTATACCGACGAAACCAGCGGGGATTGCCACCTGGTGCTTCGCAAGGGAAAGTGGGAGAAAGATGAGCCCGTTTTGGTGCGGGTGCACTCATCCACCGAAACTGGTGAAATCCTCGGAACATTGCTGGAAAATCAGGGAGAAAAAATCCATACAGCACTTCGAACCATCGCCGATTGTGAAAAAGGTGTTTTTGTGTATTTGCGGCAGAGCGACAAAAGCAATTTGTTGGCAAAGTTGCAGCAATACAAAACCTATTCAGAATCCGGGGATATAGATAAATTCCGTTTGCGGTCCAGTCTGGATAAAAAAGATTTTGGAGTCGGTGCACAGATTCTGCGCGATCAGGGCATTACCAAGATCAAGTTGCTGACCAACCACCCTCGCCCACGGACCGGGTTTATCGGGTATGGACTGGAAATCGTGGAGAATGTAAAACTCAACGGGCAGGGAACGGACTGAGCAGATCAAAAAGAAACAAAGCAGGCAGCCGGAACTCGGTTTGAATTTTCGGCTGCTTACTCTAAATAAATACTACTTTTGCAATCCATTATGGAAAAAAAGACAATCGTAACCCCCTACAACAACGGAGAAGGGAAAAAAGAGCAGGTGGAACGGATGTTTGATAACATCGCCAAAAAGTACGACCTGCTCAACCGGGTGCTCTCACTCGGGGTAGATGTTTGGTGGCGCAAACGGGCGCTTGCCAGACTTAAGGACATTGCTCCCCGCACACTCCTGGACGTAGCTACCGGAACCGCTGATGTAGCCATTATGGCGGCAAAAAGCCTGAAGCTGGACTCCGTAATTGGGGTGGATATTTCCAATCAGATGTTGGAAGTAGGACGAGAAAAAATTCAAAAGGAAGGACTGGAAAAGGTAATTACCCTAGAAACCGGGGACAGTGAAAACCTTCGTTTTGATGACAATACGTTTGATGCAATTACAGTTGCATTTGGAGTACGGAATTATGAAAACCTGGAGAAGGGACTGGCTGAAATGTTGCGGGTCCTGCGTCCGGGAGGGCGTTTGGTTGTGCTGGAGTTCTCCAGACCACAACTTTTTCCATTCAAACAGCTATATAATGCGTACTTCAAATACGTTTTACCACTAATCGGACGTTTAACCAGTCGGGATATTCGCGCGTACAGCTATCTTTTTGAAAGTGTGCAGGTGTTTCCCGAAGGGAATAATTTTACTGCCATTTTATCCAAAACCGGTTATCAAAATCCAACATGCAGACGATTAACTCTGGGAATATGTTCCATTTACTCGGCCGACAAGCCCTAAAAGGACTTGCCGCTCTTTTGATCTTTAATTTTGCTTTGCTGACAAATCTGGCTGCTCAGCACAATCAGGGAAACTACAACTACCTCGACTTTCAGGCCAAACCCTATTACTTCGGGATTACGCTGGGGTACAACCAAAGTGACTTTAAAATCAGCCACTCCAAGGATTTTATCCTGAATGATTCCTTTAGTCGGGCTGAATCAGTAACCGGCCCGGGCTTCAACCTCGGAATTGTATCCAACCTGAAACTGGGGGAATACTTCGATGTACGGTTCCTTCCAACGCTCTCATTTGTTGAGCGGAATATTCGCTATGCACCTCAGGGAGAAACCGTCTTGTCGCTGACCCGGCGTGTGGAATCGGTTTTTGTTGAGCTGCCGGTGCATGTGCGTTACAAATCTGCACCCTATCACGATATTCGTCTCTTTTTGGTGGGCGGTGTGAAATACATCTTCGATGTAGCCAGCGACTCGCGTACCCGACAAGCCTCAGGGTTGGTTAAGATTGCACCTACCGATTTTCAGTTTGAGTACGGTGCGGGTATCCAGTTCTTTTTCCCCTACTTCATTTTTTCTCCGGAATTCAAAATTTCGCAGGGGATCAACAATGTGCTGATTTTCAACAACCGACTGGAGCAAAGTACCATTCTGGAAAAGGTGAAATCGCGCACCTTTACGCTTTCCCTGCACTTTGAGGGATAGTGGCCATTCGGCAATTTTTTAGTAAAAAACGACCGGGGTAAACCAAGATTATTGGTTTTACCTCAATTTATTCCACTTTGGTAAGGGGCTTTTTTATGCCAATAAAAAAGTCGTACTTTAGTAGTTGGAATGTGTTTGGAATGCACTGTGTTCCGATGCTACTTTTTTTGCCATGATACCAGCCAATACTGTACAGGAAATTCTCGATGCTGCCCGGATTGAAGAGGTGGTTGAGGAGTATGTCTCTCTGCGAAAAAGGGGGAGCAACTATATTGGCTTGTGTCCGTTTCACAATGAAAAAACACCATCTTTTACGGTAAATCCTGCCAAGAATATTTTTAAATGCTTTGGTTGTGGAAAAGGTGGAGACTCCGTTGGGTTCCTGATGGAGCACGAACAGTTTAAGTACCCGGAGGCACTCCGTTGGTTGGCAAAAAAGTACAATATTGAAATTGAGGAGCAGGAGCGCACACCGGAACAATTAGCAGCGCAGCAGTTAAATGACTCCCTGTACATTGTCAATGATTTTGCCCTAAAACACTTTCAGGAACAGTCTGTTTGAAACCGATGAGGGAAAATCAATTGCCTTATCCTATTTCAAACAACGCGGACTCCGGGAGGATACCATCCGACATTTCGGATTGGGCTATGCACCCAACCAGTGGGACTTGCTGGTGAAGCGCGCGGAAGCATCCGGTTATTCAAAAGATTTATTGCGCCAACTGGGACTTTCAAACCAGGAAGGCACCCGGGATTTTTTCAGGGATCGGGTGATGTTTACCATTCACAACTTGTCGGGTAAGGTGGCTGCATTTGCCGGACGTACAATGTCGACCGACAAAAAAATCCCGAAGTACATCAACAGTCCGGAGACGGCTGTATATGTCAAAAACAAGATTTTATACGGTGCATTTCAGGCACGTAAATCCATCCGGCAGAAAGATGAATGTATTCTGGTGGAAGGCTATATGGATGTAATTTCACTGTATCAGGCTGGCGTTGAAAATGTGGTGGCAAGCAGCGGTACTTCCCTGACGGAAGGTCAGTTGCAGTTGATAAAGCGAAACACTTCCAATCTGAAGATTCTGTACGATGGCGACCCTGCGGGAATCAAGGCCGCTTTGCGTGGACTTGATCTGGCCCTGGAACAGGATTTAAATGTGCGTATTGCTTTGTTGCCCGAAGGGGAGGACCCGGATAGTTATGTGCAAAAAGTCGGCACGGAGGCGTTTCTGGAATACATGGATCGGGAGTCAAAAGATTTTATCCTGTTTAAGACCAACTTGCTGTTGGCGGAGACCCAGGGAGATCCAATCAAAAAGGCCGGGTTGATAAAAGATATTGTGGGCAGTATTTCCAAAGTTCCTGATCCGATTAAACGGAGCGTGTATTTAAAGGAATGCTCTGCTTTGCTTGAAGTTTCGGAGCCTGCATTGGTTGCAGAAAGCAATAAACTGATTGGCAAAACGCTTCGCAAACAGGCAGAAAAAGAAGCCCGTGAGCCGGGTTCTGCTTCGGATACAGGCCGTTCGTTTCCCAACCCGGAAATGTTGGTGCCGGACCCGGAATGGGAAAAGCCGGAAAAACCAATCAGCCGGGACGATGCATTTCAGGAGCGGGATATTGTGCGCTTGCTGGTTCAGTTTGGCGACCGGAAAATGGATGATGGAACCCCGGTAGCCCAATTGATTTTATCAGATATCGAAGACTTGATTGAAGCCTTTGATGCCCAATTGTACGCCCGTGTGGTGCGGGATTGTTACCAGCGACTGTTGGATGGAAAACTGCCGGATAAGGATTTCTTTATGAGCCATGAATCCAAAGCTGTTTCCAGTCTGGCTGTTGATTTGTTGACTTCGCCCTGGGATATGTCTCCCAACTGGGAAGAAAAATGGGGTTATCCCTTACAAAATCAGCCTATGCCCGATTTGAATATTGATGCCGACATGCATTATGTGGTTGATATGTTCAAGTTGCGCAAATTGAAGAAAATGTGCGATGTGATCAACCCCGCCCGGATTAAAGAAGCATTTGCCGCGGGAGAAGATGAAAAGGCCATGAATTACATGCGGGTGCAGGTGAAAATTCAGGAAGTTCGCAATGAAATCGCACGGAGGCGCAATCTCACGGTTTTACCATAATGACATCCCTTGGGTGCGGGTGAAAAATCAAAAAATACATGAAGGTTCAAGTACTTGGGAGCGGAGCCGGTGGTCCGTTTCAGGGGCGGCATTTTACCGCGCATGTTGTTGAGGTTGAAAATTATCGATACCTCATTGACTGTGGGGAGGGTACCCAGATGCAACTGTATCGCTATCGGATTGGTATAGACCGTTGCGATGAGTTTTTTATCACGCATTTGCATGGTGATCATGTTTTTGGCCTGGTAGGACTGCTCACATCCTTCAGTTTGAAGCAGCGAACCCGCCCTCTTACCCTGTATGCTCCTCCGGGTTTACACGCACTAATTACGGACACCTTCAAGGCTTGTGGTGTGCTCACCCCGTACGAACTTCGAATCGTAGAAGTAGATGCAAGCAAGCATCAGTTGGTTTTTGAAAACAAGTTGATTGAGGTTTGGTCAATTCCATTGAATCACCGTACGGCCTGTTGCGGTTGGCTGTTTCGGGAAAAACTTCGCCCCCGGAATATGATCAAGGAGAAGATCGAGGAGTACGGAATTCCGTATACACAAATGCCTGATATAAAAGCCGGAGCAGATTTTATCCTTCCGGATGGAACCTGTATTCCCAATACTGAAATTACATCGGACCCACCTGCACCGCGTTCGTTTGCATTTTGCAGCGATACAGCGTATTCAGATGAGGTAGTCGTCTGCGTCAAAGGGGTAGATCTTCTATATCACGAAGCCACGTTTACCAACGAACATCAGCGGGAGGCAGAAATTGCATTTCACACAACAGCTGCCCAGGCTGCTTCTGTTGCCAGCCAGGCTGGAGTTGGGAAACTGCTGATGGGGCATTTCTCCGGCAGATATAAAGACCTCGATCAACATTTGAAAGAAGCCCGCTCTGTTTTCCCTGAATCGCACTGTGTGGAAGAAGGAGTGGTGTATGAAGTGTAAAAGGCAGAGATGCAAAAGAAAAAAGGCCGAATTATACGCTGGGCGTACAATCGACCTTTTTGTGTTTGGGTTAGAATGGCCCTGCGAACAA
Source organism: Saprospiraceae bacterium (assembly GCA_041392625.1). GTDB lineage: Bacteria > Bacteroidota > Bacteroidia > Chitinophagales > Saprospiraceae > M3007. The sequence goes on from JAWKLR010000001.1 coordinate 50,187, forward strand.
GTCTTAGGCCAGTTTTTGGAGGTCTCTAATAAGGATACTGTTTCTATTGAAGTAAATCAGGTTTGATTTACGCAGGTCATTGAGTACAGAAGTGACTGTCTGGCGGCTGGTGCCGGTCAGGTTGGCAATGTCCTGCTGAGTCAGGTGGTGTTTTACAAGGGTCTCAAATCCTACCTGGCGGCCTTCTTTGCCTGCTGTTTCAACCAGGAAGTCGATGATGCGTTCACGGGCATCTTTGAGAACCAGAGAAGCCAGTCGGTCTTCCACGCGTTGCAGGCGTTTGCTGATGTGTTGCAGGCAGGCAAAAACCAGGTTTTGGTTGGATTGCATGATTTTTTGAAAATCTTCAACCCGAACACAAAGCAGTTCAACTTCTTCGTGCATTACCTGGGCAAAGTCGGAGCGTTTGGCTTCTCCAGCCAGCACCATATCACCAAACATGGTAATGGGTTGGAGGATTTCTTTGATTACTTCCCGACCATCCACGGCGAATGTGCCGAGTTTGATCTTGCCACGCATAAGGAAGTAAACGTATTCGGCGCTTTCATCCGGCATGTACACAAACTGGAATTTGGAAATCCGGCGTACTTGGGAGTTTTTAGCCAGCTGGTCCAGTTCGGCAGTGTTGAGTTTGTCGAGAACCGAAAAACGGCTCAGGAAATCTGATTTGTTCTTTGTTTCCATGGCGGCAGCGTTTGATTCAGTAGTTAAAGTGTGTTGATTTTGAGTTAGAATCTCGATTTGCCTTGCTTCAACCGATGTGGATTAGAATAGATCAAGGTGGTTGTCGGTATGAAAATCCTTAACCACTTTACAAATGTCGCTTATTGTTTTATGGAAAAAAAGGACACTATTTATTAATAGTAAATTAAAAATAAAATTACATTGTAGTTTAAATGTTTGTTAATCAATGATTTGTGGTTTTAAATTTATTTAAAAAGTCGAAAAAATAGATTTAAATGCCAATGCGTGCGTAAAAGGAAGTTGCTTGAGGAGGAGTGAGTCATGAAGCAGTATGCTGAAAAAAGGAAGTGGCATAAAAAATCCCGAATTTCGGTATGTCCGAAATTCGGGATGCAGAACGCTAAGATACGGTGCGTAAAGAACGGCTCCGTTGGAAACGGAGCGGGATGTCGGTTTTAGTATTCGTCTTCGTTGAAGAAGAAGTCATCGTGTCGCGGGTAGTCAGGCCAGATGTCTTCAATGCTTTCGTACATCTCGCCGTCTTCTTCCAATTCTTGTAGGTTTTCAACCACTTCAAGTGGTGCACCGGAGCGAATGGAGTAATCGATCAATTCATCTCGTGAAGCAGGCCATGGCGCTTCTTCGAGGTGTGAGGCTAGTTCGAGCGTCCAATACATATGTAATACAGGTTAAGAGTTATTTTAAAAATTTGCTTGGTGCCAGGCACACGGGTTAGAGGATCAACATGGCGTCGCCATAGCTAAAGAAGCGGTATTTTTCCTTTACTGCTTCCCGGTAGGCTTCCATAACCAGTTCGAATCCACCAAAAGCACAAACCATAATAAGCAGGCTGGATTTAGGCAGATGGAAGTTGGTTACCATGCTGTTTGCAATACTGAATTCGTAGGGTGGGTAAATAAATTTATTGGTCCAGCCTTCAACAGGCTTAAGCATAGACTCGGCAGAAACGGCAGTTTCAATAGCGCGCATAGCGGTAGTACCTACAGCGCATACTTTTTTATTTGCAGCCTTGCTTTCGTTTACTTTTTCTACCGCGTCAGCCAGGATTTTGAAGTACTCTGCCTCCATTTTGTGCTTGGAAAGGTCTTCCACATCAATGGTGCGGAATGTACCGAGTCCAATGTGCAGGGTTAGTTCCGCAAAATTGATTCCTTTCAGTTCCAGGCGTTTCATGAGTTCGCGGCTGTAGTGCAAACCTGCTGTAGGAGCGGCTACGGCACCAACTTCTTTTGCGAAGATGGTCTGGTAGCGTTCCCGGTCGATGGGTTCTGGCTCGCGATCGATGTATTTAGGCAGTGGCGTATTTCCGAGTCTTGAAAGTTCGTTTTGAAACTCTTCTTCGGCGCCGTCGAACAGGAAGCGGATGGTACGGCCGCGGGAGGTGGTATTGTCTACAACCTCAGCAACCAACGCATCGTTTCCGTTTTCGTCTTCGAAATACAGTTTGTTTCCTACACGGATTTTCCGGGCAGGGTCAACCAGTACGTCCCACAGGCGGGCATCGTGGTTGAGTTCGCGAAGCAGGAACACTTCGATCTTGGCACCGGTTTTTTCCTTTTGGCCGTAGAGGCGCGCAGGGAAAACTTTGGTGTTGTTGAAAATCATCACATCCCCGTCGTCAAAATAGTCGAGAATGTCTTTGAATATTTTGTGCTCGATTTTCCCGGTATCGCGATGTACAACCATCAAACGGCTTTGATCGCGTTCTTCGGCTGGGTACAGTGCAAGAAGTTCTTTGGGTAGCTCGTAATCGAAGCTGGAGAGTTTAGTTCGCATTTCCTGATATCAGTTGTCAATGTTAAACACAGAGGGCAGTGCGTCCAAAATGGCTGCAAAAATAAAATTTCTAGTCAAAGCAAGTGCCACACACCGGACTAAAATTTAGTCGAGTGCGAAAAAACAGTTGTTTTTAGTGAAAAATGTCTGTTTTTGTAGTGTTTTGAACAAAAAAGTGCCATAAGCGCAGATAGTTATATAGACGCTGAGGCTTTTGTCAAGGTTGCAACAAAGGATAAAATTCCGTTGGGTGTGATGTGCAGTCGCGTATAAAGTGTGTTCGGCAAAATGATGTCGTGGCCGGAACGAAATGTGTATAGACAGGCGTGCACTCTGTAAAACGGGTTGTAACCTTTTGAATAGAACGCAGCAACTGGGCTGCATGTTACAATGCCTTCCATTCAATTCAGATCAAATCTGAGAATTTATCCGGGAATTAGAGCAGTAAAATAGAATGCCATAATTCTCGGATAAATTCTTAGACAAGAACCGAGTTTAAATTGTTCACGCAGAAACCAAATCTTTTTGAGATTTTTTTCTGTCGTGCTCTTTCAGTTTGATCTTACGCAGACGAATGTTCTTTGGTGTAACCTCAACGTACTCGTCTTCCTGGATGTATTCCAAGGCCTCTTCCAAAGAGAATTGGCGGGGTGGTGGGAGCGAAGATTTATCATCGGCTCCGGAAGAACGCATGTTGGTGAGTTTTTTCGTCTTGGTAACATTGACCACCAGGTCGTTGGTCCGGCTGTGTTCGCCAATTACCTGACCTTCGTAAATTTCATCGCCGGGAGAAACAAAGAATGTTCCGCGGTCCTGAAGGTTGTCGAGTGAGTAGGTAATAGCAGTTCCGGTTTCCATCACAATGAGGGAGCCGTTCTGGCGTCCTGCGATTTCTCCCTTCCATGGCTCGTAGCCCATGAATCGGTGAGTCATGATGGCTTCACCCTGAGAGGTGGTCAGGATGTTGCTGCGCAATCCGATGATTCCGCGGGATGGAATTTCAAAGCGCAGGATAAACCGGTCGCCTTTTTGCTCCATATTTTTCATTACACCCTTACGGCGTGTCACCAGTTCGATGCATTTTCCACTGGTTTCTTCAGGCACGTCGATGGTGAGTTCTTCCACTGGCTCGTTTTTTACACCATCAATTTGCTTGATGATTACCTGTGGCTGACCAATCTGCAATTCATATCCCTCGCGGCGCATGGTTTCGATCAGTACGCTGAGGTGCAGTACCCCACGACCAAAAACCATAAATGAATCAGCAGAACCGGTTTCTTCCAGGCGCATTGCCAGGTTTTTCTCCAATTCTTTTTCCAAACGCTCACGGATGTGGCGGCTGGTTACAAATTTGCCCTCTTTTCCGAAGAATGGTGAGTCGTTGATGGTAAACAACATGCTCATGGTTGGCTCATCTACGTCAATAGTAGGAAGTGCCTCCGGATTTTCAGCATGTGCAATGGTATCACCAATGTCGAAATTATCTACGCCTACAACAGCACAGATGTCACCGGCTTCAATTTCGTCGGCTTCGCGTTTGCCCAGGCCATCAAATACATACAATTGCTTGATGCGTTGCGCCTGCTTGCTGCCATCTTTTTTCATCAACACAACACTCTGGTTGTTTTTCAGTGTTCCGCGGTGCAAACGACCTACGGCGATCCGGCCGATGTAGTTGGAGTAGTCCAGCGAAGTGATGAGCAACTGGGTGTTCCCTTCAGAAACGGAAGGTTCCGGGATGTGCTTAATGATATCGTCGAGCAGGGTAGTGATGTCGCTGGTCGGGTTTTTCCAATCGTGTCCCATCCAGCCTTGTTTGGCAGAACCGAATACAACCGGGAAGTCCAGCTGTTCTTCAGTTGCATCAAGAGCAAACATCAGGTCGAATACTTCTTCGTGTGCCCAGTCCGGGTTGCAGTTTGGCTTGTCAACTTTATTGACAACCAGAATGGCTTTCTTGCCGAGTTGAAGTGCTTTTTGCAACACAAAGCGGGTTTGTGGCATTGGGCCTTCGAATGCATCCACCAAAAGGAGTACGCCATCGGCCATATTCAGAACGCGCTCCACCTCGCCACCGAAGTCGGCGTGACCAGGGGTGTCGATCACGTTGATCTTCACACCTTTATAGTTGATGGCCACGTTTTTCGACAAAATCGTGATGCCGCGTTCCCGCTCCAGGTCGTTGTTGTCCAGGATCAGGTCTCCGGAAACTTCGTGTTCCTTGAAGACCTTGCCCGCATGGATCATTTTGTCGACAAGTGTGGTTTTGCCATGGTCAACGTGGGCGATAATGGCAATGTTGCGAATGTTTTTCATGCAAAATTGAAGTAAAAGGCATTTTTGTTTTCAAAGTAAAATTTGGGAAACAGTGCCTTGATGCAGTGATAATAAAATTTATTTCGTTGAGATGGGGCTTGGTCGAAATATATGCCCAAAGACACCTTTTTTCAAACAAGCCGCAAAAGTACGCTTTTTATACGCGAAACTCAATAGGAGGTAATGAATGAAATTGTTAATCTTTCATAAAAAATGTGCTTGAGTATCTTTTTTTTAAAAAAAGTGCCTAAACAAGCAAATCTTAACACTTGATTTGTACATTTGTGAGGAACGAGTCCGGCAGTCTGGCAAACTTTTCCAACCCATCGTATGCAAGGAAGAGCCAATTGAGAGCGAGGGCCTGCCCATACAGTACTGCCGGGCTTGTTCTTGTTTGAGAGCCTCACCCGAGGCTTTTGTTGTTTTCTGGCCTTGTTTTGCGCCTTAAATTCCTGGAAAATTCAGTCCCGGTACTAGTCCCAGGGATTCTTACCATTCGATTTTCGTGGCACAACAACCCCATCCATGTACAGCACGGTTCGCTGGTTTGGAGTGGAATTGTCGTACAGCACCAAACCGCCCCGAGCTTTCCCGATTTTATTGGAGCTGTCAAACTCTACCCGAATCACCGCCTGCTCACCGGGCATTATGGGGTATTCTGGTACATTGAGCACGGTGCAGTCGCAGCTCGTTTGTGTTCGGTGGATGAGGTAGGGCCGTTGGCCTGTGTTGGTTACGAGGAATGAATCGAGGACGAGGCTGCCCTCTTCAACCTTACCAAATGCAATGGTATCCCGGTTCCAGTGCACGGTTGTCCGCTGTGCTTTTCCGGGGTCGCTGTTGAACAACTGCATGAATTGAAGCGTATGCGCCTGGTTCTCTTCTGAAATTTGCTGGTACACCTGTCGAATCTCTTCATCGATATCAGCGCCTTTCGAGCGCATATAGTCCAGGATGGTGCGCTTTTGCTCATAACTCAGTTTTCGTAATTCCTGGTTGAGATCTTGAGCCAAACCGGACACATTGCCGATAAGCAGACAAAGCATGAAGAAAAAAAGGCTGCGCATAAATCTATTGGTTGTTTGTTGAGCAAAGGTAGAAAAGAAAATTGATGTTGTGCCTTTTGGAGGAGTGGGCAGCGGGCAAGTGTTCAGTGGTCGGGGAAAAATAGGCGAATAAAGTAAACCACACGCTGGGAAATTGCATCGCAATCGTACAGACGCACTACACGTGCGTCTCCAACGCAATCATGAAATACAATATAGAATGCATTGGAAACAAGGGGGCATTCAGACGCGATAAATCGCGTCTCTACATGCGTACGGAAATGGCGCAACATCCATTATTTATTGCTATTTTTGCGCAAGATTTCCCAACCAATTAATTCCAAACATGTCAGATACATTGCAAATTAGCATCGGCCCTAAAATTACGCCGAATGACTTCTTTTTACGCCTGAAAGAACTGGGCGTTTCCCGTGGTGCTGTGATCCATCCATCCATTTCTGCCGGCCAGCCGCTGGGGGAACACCTGACGGCTTTTGACGAACTGATTCGCGGCAGTGCTGGATACAGCGATCACGAAGCAGTTTTCTTCATGGCAGATGCTGAAACCAACTGCCTTTATTTTGTTTTTGTACACAATACCAGTCGCGGCATGGCGCAGGGTGGAACCCGTTTTTTGGGTTACCCAACTATGGGTGATATGCTGTTTGACGGGCTGCGTCTCAGCCGGGCAATGACCGAAAAAAACTCCGTTGCCCAAATCTGGTGGGGTGGGGGTAAAGCCATCATTTGCCCAATTGATGGACATAAAAATGTAGATTCGGATCGCCGCAAGCGCATTTTTGAAAATTACGGCAAATTCGTCGCTTCGCTGAATGGCGTGTATGTTGCTGCCGAAGATATGAATACCACTCCGGAAGACATGCAGACCATACTTTCACAAAACCGGTTTGTAACCTGTCTGCCTAAGAGCGCAGGCGGTAGTTCAAATCCCAGTCCGTGGACTGCCGGTGGTGTGTTTCAGGCCATGCTGGCTTCCGTGAAATTTGCCGAGCCGGATGTACCCTTCAAAGACAAGACCGTATTGGTACAAGGGGTGGGCAATGTAGGCAGCACCATTGCTCGCCTCGCTTATGCCGCGGGTGCTACGGTACTGGTTGCTGACCCGTACCAGCCGGCAGTGGATCAGATTTTGAAGGAATTGCCAGGCACGAAAGCCGTGGCCACCGACGCGATTTTTGATGTGGATTGCGACATCTTCGCGCCCTCTGCCCGCGGTGGAGTAATCGGCCCGGATGAGGTAGGTAAGCTCCGCTGCAAATACGTGATTGGTGCCGCCAACAACCAGTTGGTTGATGATGTGGCACAATCGGAAGCACTGGCTGCACGCGGCATCTGGTACCTGCCCGATTTTTTCATCAACCGCATGGGAATTGTCAACTGCGCCAATGAGCAGTACGGTTACCTGGAAGATGATCTGGAAGCAGCTGTAAAGAAAATTTACGACGATGTCTTGTGGCTGCTGGAAGAAGCCCGCAAAGAAGGCAAAACGCCTTATGAGGTAGCGATTATGCAGGCCCGCAAACTCACGACAGAAAGCCATCCGATCATGGGCCACCGCGGCCTCCGTATCATTAAGGATCTGCTGGATCGATACTAGGAGCCAATTTGGTGTTTTATGTATCTTTAAAAGCCACTCCGGATAGACTGGGGTGGCTTTTTTGTGTGGGGTGTGGGAAATTAAGGTGGGATTTGTATTTTGTGAAATGCCGTCTACTTAAGCAGCGAATGCCGGGAGGAAAAGGATCATTGCAGTAAGGTTTCTGGCTGCAACGTACGTTGGCTTTAACCTAAAGTAAATGGAAACATTCATGTGTTATTATGATAGTGAATGGAAAATAACACACATCAACAAATAAACTAAGTATAGGTGCTTCGAATAATTCTATTACTGCTCCCTTTTGGCTTCTTTCTTTCATGTAAAAAAACAACTGTTGAATCTCCTTCAAATTCTTATTTCTGGGGTGTTATTTCTGGCGAAATTGAAGGCGAACTTTGGACAGGAAGCCCATGCTGTCACCACATTTAACAATCCAAATACCTTTAGTATAAATGCTTCTAAAATTAATTTAATATTGGATTAAATGAGTTTTTGAGTATTGTAAAAATCCCCAAAACTCTTGACAGCACTAAAGTAGATTTACAACGTCTCATTTAAATGACAGCTTGACAGGTGCCCGCCCATTTAGGTTTCTGGAGGTAGACGTACTAATCGGTACCTATATCATCTCAGAAATGATACCACTAGTTATATTAAAATAGCAAGGCTTGATGAGGAAACCAAGGAAGTGGAGGCTGAGTTTGATCTTCTGTTTGTTGCCGAATATAAACCCGATCCATCTTACCCGGATACAATTCACTATAAAAACGGAAGCGTTTTGACACGATTTAGTCAATAAATAGACTGCTTTATGAAACTCTACCAAACCCTTTTCTTCCTATCATGCATCCTGTCAACTTCCTGTCATAAACCCGAAGAGCAAGCAATGGACAGCCCATGTCATGGGGGTAGCGAGTAACCGTAAATGGGCTTCTCTGGGCGGGTACGGTAAGTGCACGTAAGGATCAAACCAATGATGACACCTTTAGTATGCATGCCGTGAATTCTGACTATCCGGCCCAGTCATGGATTTTAAACTTTCGCAAAGTTCCATTAGAAATTGGTAGTTCCGGAGTGGGCTTAGTTACGACACAAGAAATTGATGGGGATGTGGGTGCACGACTTTATTTTCTGGGGATTGATGTATTGCTGGGATATTATGACGTCTCAGAAACGGATACTACCAGTTATGTCAAAGTAACCCGGATAGATGAGTTTTCTGGAAAAGTCGATCTTGAGTTTGACATAACATTAATCGCAGTTCATAAGCCCAAGCCCGATTTTCCCGATACACTTCGGTTTCGAAAGGGGCGGATTCGTACGCGGGTAATGGAGTAGTAAAAGTGGCAGTGGATGAGGCGCAGGCCCCAAACAAAAAAAGCGACCCGGTTTCCCGAGTCGCTTTTGGTGCGGAAAGGGGGAGTCGAACCCCCATGCCCGCGAGGGCGCACGCCCCTGAAACGTGTGCGTCTACCAATTCCGCCATTTCCGCAGGTAGTATTTTCAGAGGGCTGCAAAGATAAATGCAGAGTTTATAATTGTGCAAGTCCTTTGCGTTTTTTTTCAAACAAAAAATTCGGCGACTTAATACAGGGCCATACTGAACATCCGGCGGTAGCCCTGGGTCAATGGGTGGTGCTCACCCAAAAAGCGGAACAGGGCAACTACTGTGCGGCGAGGAAGCGCATCCTGGTAGTTTTTGTCGGCCCGTACTGCCTGGATCAGGAGTTTCAATGCCTCCTCGGTTTCCCCGTTTTTCAGGGTTTGCAGCGCCGCCAGCATGTGCGGAGCCGCCGGACTGTCTGATTCGTCTGCTGTCAGGGTGTAAAATTCCGCCATGGTATTAATTTCCTTGGCCAGATCGTAGTAGCGATCGGTTGGTGGGATCTTGGCTACCAGCTCCCGGGCTGCTTCCGGATTTTCCGCTACCATGTGCTGTGCAAGGGCTATTTCAGCGGGGCGCATGCCGGGGTTGGTCAGCACAAATTGCTCCAGTGCCTGCACCATATTGGTGTCGGGCCAGGCAGTTGCTTTATCCAGGATGGCGGTCAGTTCCTGCTGTGCCGGATTGGGCAAGTGCTCTTCGAGCCAGTTTTCAAGCATGGGGCGGGTAAGGGCACCGACAAACTCATCGATTACCTCACCGTTGTAAAACAACTTGCAGTTGGGTATGCTGCGAACGCCGTAGTTGCGCGAAATGTCCGGATACTCTTCGGTGTTCACTTTTACCAGTTCCCAGGTATCCTGTTCTGCCGCAACAGCCTCCAGGGTTGGGGTGAGCATGCGACAAGGGCCACACCATTCTGCCCAAAAATCTACCAGTACCGGTATCTCCCGGCTGCGTTCAATCACGTCTTGCTGAAAATCCATATGCTATTCTATAGTTTTATTTTGAAGGCAAAAATCACATGTTTGCGCCTCTGTTTTCACTGCCGCAAAATTACGGCGAATTCAGGCTCCCGCGTTTCACTTTCTACCGATTTCGCGGCAGTTTTTATTTGATACCTGAGCTCGTGAAATTGTTTGTTCGGTTAGTTCGCCTCTTCGGGGCTTTGTTTATTTGTTTAAATTCGCCCTGACTGAAGTCAGGACTGATGAAAAATAAACAAATAAACAAGGGCAAGCGCAGCGCGTCCCGGCTAAACAAGGCTCGAAGAGCCGAATAAACAAAATGAAGATACTTGTTTTGCAGACTGCTTTTCTGGGCGATGTGGTATTGGCTACGCCGCTGATCGAGAAGCTCCATCGCTTTTATCCGGAGGCAGAACTTCATTTTTTGCTTCGAAAGGGAAACGAAGGGCTGCTCAAAGACCATCCTTTTCTGCATCGCTGTTGGGTATGGGATAAGAAAACGCAGAAGTATGCCGGCCTGTGGCGCATGCTTCGCGCAATTCGGCGGGAGCGTTTTGACGTGGTGGTCAACTGTCAGCGATTTGCAGCGGCGGGTTTTCTCACCGTGTTTTCTGGTGCCCGGCACACCGTGGGTTTTGATAAAAATCCGCTAGCCCGTTTTTTTAGTCGTCGGTTTCCCCATCAGATTGGGACGGGCCAACACGAAGTCGAACGCAACCTTTCGCTTATTGAAGCACTCACCGATACCAGTTTTCAGATGCCGCGCTTGTATCCCGGTGAGCAGGATTATGCGAAGGTGTCGGAACTCGTAGGGGCTGGTCCGTATGTATGCATGGCACCCAATTCGGTTTGGTTTACCAAGCAGTGGCCGGCACACAAGTGGCTGGAGTTGATCGAGCGCATTCCGGCTACGTATACCGTTTGTTTGTTGGGAGCTCCGGGCGATTTTGATGGCTGTGAGTCCATTCGGCTTGCGGCAGCGCATCCGGATGTTCGGAACCTGGCGGGCAAACTCAATTTACTGCAGTCTGCTGCCCTGATGGCGGGTGCTGGAATGAACTATGTAAACGACTCCGCTCCGCTCCACCTGGCATCGGCCATGAATGCACCGGTTGCCGCCGTTTTCTGCTCAACGGTACCGGATTTTGGTTTCGGCCCGTTATCGACCGACCGTTTTCTCGTAGAATCGACCGATTCCTTGTCTTGCCGACCTTGTGGTCTACACGGGCATCGCGCCTGTCCCAAAGGTCATTTTGACTGTGCAGAAGGGATTTATGCGGCCCAGTTCCCCTTGCCTTAGCCAACCGTTTTCTCGCAAAATCGACCGCTTTCTTTTTTAGGAAGCACGAAAATGCAAAAAAAATGCCGCTCATGTCATTTTTCCAGCTTCTGCAATTTTTGAATGATTTGGTTTTGGATTTGATTGGTTATTTTGGTTTTAGTTGAATATTTTTTAACAATAAGGTGTTTTTAATGAAAATATGAAAGCGTATTTGGGCCATTTTTTGGACAAAATTCAAACCAGATAAAACATATTTAAAAAAAAGTGCGTTTATTTGCAACAGATTAAATGAGAAACACAAGAAAAGAGCGAAAGCGAAGTGAGTGTGTTTCGATCTTCTCTGAAAAAGTTGCGAAAAAAGAAAAACAGAATTTTTTTCTTAAAGAACTGTAACTTTGAATTAGAAAGTACTTTGATCCGCTTTTTTACACTAAACGCCAAAAGAGGCTGAACGTATTAAGAATAACAATTAGAACACGATGTTGATATAAAAACTAAGTGTTATTTGAAAAGTGGACCTAACAAAATTGACGAAAGAAATTAAGCGCTACGGCGCATAAGAAAACCGAAGGCGGGGGCCCTCCAGCCCTTTCAAATGAGAAAGGGAGGAGGGCTGTTTTTTTTCATGAGAGACCATCTCCACAAACCGATCAAACGGGATTGGTTGCCAAATGCGCAAAAGCCATTCTGAAATGTCAGAATGGCTTTTGCTTTTTCTGTCCGAACCTGTGCCAACAAACAAGCCCGAAAGCATAACATTTTTCTATTTTTGTCCCAACAGGCAACCTCCATTGGATCATGCTCGTCAAATCAAGACCAGGATCCGTATGGGCTGGTTGAGAAGAAATAGAACTATGCAAAAACAGTTATACACACTTGCGGCTTTGTTTTTATTGGCCAGCCAGGGACTTTGGGCCCAGGTAAAATACAGCAACGAATTTTTGGCGATCGGAGTGGGAGCGCGTGCACACGGAATGTCCGGGGCACAAACCGCACTGACCAACGATATCACCGCAGCATATTGGAACCCCGCCGGGCTTACACAAATTGATGCCCCCTTTCAAATTGCAGCCATGCATGCCGAGTGGTTTGTCGGAGTATCTCAGTACGATTACCTGGCGGTAGGTAAACCTCTGAACACCGAGCAACGTTCTTTCCTGGCACTTTCCGTTATTCGCCTGGGCATCGACAACATTCCCTACACCATCAATCTGGTAAATCCGGACGGAAGTATTAATTACGACAACCTCTCTTCATTTTCAGCTGCAGATTATGCGGTAATGGGCAGTTATGCGCAGCAATTGCGCAATCCGGCCTTGTCGGTAGGCGGCAGTGTAAAAGTCGTGCGTCGTGTGATCGGGTCAATTGGCAACTCCTGGGGGTTCGGAGCAGACCTCGGTATGCAGTACCGCAAGGGCAACTGGCTCTTTGGTGTGATGGGCCGCGATATAACAAGCACGTTCATTGCCTGGACCTTTAACCTGACGGAGCAGGAGAAAAATGTATTTACACAAACGGGAAATGAAATCCCGGAAAGCAACACCGAAATTACACGGCCCCGGGTAATCCTGGGAACTGCCTGGAAAACCCAATTGGGAGCCAATACCACCCTCCAGCCAGCCCTGGATATGGAGTTTACAACCGATGGCCAGCGAAATGTACTGGTTAGTTCCAAATCCATCAACATCGACCCGCGACTCGGGCTTGAACTCGACTACAAACAGTTCTTGCAACTACGCGGTGGGGTAGGTAATTTTCAACGTGTAAAGGATGATTTTAGTCCGGAAAAAGAGCGATTGAGCCTGCAACCCAACTTTGGTGTAGGTATGCGTTTGGGCCGTTTACAGATCGATTATGCTCTTACCGACATCGGAAATGTGTCGGAAGTGCTTTATTCCCACATTTTTTCTCTCCGTTTGGATTTGAAACAACGAACACCAGAAAATTAAAAATAAAGCCGTTTTCTCGCGCCTGGGAACCGCTTACTCCAAATTTGCTCCTCTGACAGGCTCTGTTGATCTAACCGGACTCCAAAAATATTTTGTGGAATCTTTGTACCTATTAAAAGCCAGCGTATATTTGTCGGAGAGTTTTTAATCCATAACACTATTAATCCTTTTAACGATACAAAGACCTTCGGATTTCCCACCCAACCGTTTTCCGATTTTAAAGTATAGGTTTTAATTGCCATACGATTTTCCCGTACTGGCTTTTATGATGCGGTATTTAGTTCGTGCTTTGTTGCGACTAAGTAACCCATATAGTTAGTACCATTATAATCTCATGGTTGCCCCTCCGGTTTGGCTCGCGGTGAGGGGCTTTTTTTTGCCCATACTAGTAGTAAGTAGTAAGTAGTAAGTAGTAAGTGATAAGTAGTAAGTTGACCTGTAACATGTCAAAAATATACTTACTACTTATCACTTACAACTTACTACTTCTGTATAAACAAGGCCCGGAGGGCCGAATAAACATCATCAAATCATCCTAGCCCGAAGGGCGTATCAACATATCATCACTTCCTTGCCAGATAGAGCATGGCTACCCGCTTTCCCCGCATTTCCCTTAAATAATTCTGATCGGGTGTGTATCTTGCATGCTCTAAATCCAATCCGATGAAAACCCGATCCATACTCGCAGTCTTTTCCCTTTTTCTGTTTGGTGCTGGCACGGCCACAGCACAGGTATTTACTCCGTATTTTGAAAATGCAGCCGCCCTGGCTTTGGGTGGTGCGCTGGTTGCTGCACCCAATGCCGATCATGGCGTGTATAACAGCGCGTTGCCTGCTCAGGATCAAACCCTGAGTTTTTTGGCTGGCGCTGTATTGCCCTATGGGATTTCCGGCTGGCAATCTTACCAGATTCAGGCCTGGGCCCCCGCGGGCCCTTTGGGGGGACTGTTGTTTGATGCCCAGCAAAACGGAACGGAGTCGTATACCGAGCAGCGCTTCTCCGGTGGTTACTCGCGAAAACTCAGCGACCGGTTTATGTTGGGAGCAGATGTGCATTTTCTGCGCTTATCGCAGCAGGAGTATGGTTCTGCAAATGGCGTTTCTGCGGGTATTAGTGTTTTGTCCAACCCGGTTCCCACACTTTGGCTGGGAGCATCGGTTGCTCATCCTTTTGGATTGGAACTGGCCGGAAACCGACTGCCAGCCCGGCTCCGAATCGGTGCTGCTTGGGCCTATGGTAGCAATATGTTGCTGTTGGCAGAGGTAGACAAAGACCTCGACCGCCGTGCACAAGTAAAAGCGGGCCTGGAATATGCCCCGGTTACTCCTGTTCGTATTCGCATTGGCATGCGCTCCGAACCCGCCCGCCCTTCCTTTGGGCTTGGGTTCCAACTCAAAAACGGCATCCACCTCGATGCCGGTGCCGACTGGCACAGCACCTTGGGTGTCACTTCCGGACTTACACTTTCCTGGCGTAAACCTTCTGGCGATTAATAGAATCCCGAACGAGTTCTAAGCTAGACTTTAGCCAAAGGGAATATTTAAAAATGTACCTGCTGTGTATATAAAAAAGGTAGTTTATTAAATTTTGAACCTCCATGTTGGAATTAGATGTTTAAAATTTAAACCTACTTTTTCCCAGATCTATCTCATTCCAGTTAAATCCGGTTAATATGGGGCGCTAGCCCTATTATCTTAGTAGCACTGTGGATACGTACCATTTTTGAGGGGCGTAGCCCTGACATCTTATTGCCTTTAATCTCATTACCCAGTTAAGTTTTATCAAAAAATAGCATTTTAAGATATCAGGGCTACGCCCCTCAAATTAGTTAACCTGATCCATCTACGAAGATATCAGGGCTACGCCCCTTAAATAGGTTTAGTAACGAGTCAATCGGCTACTCCGTTTTTAAGCATCTAAAGAAGCCGGGAGGGAACTCAATTTTTTATTCTATTTGGCTAAAGTCCAGCTAGTCGTATGTTTAAAATGTAATCTTCGGGCTGCATTTTAAACATACTCTTAAAGGATTTCATGCCATTCTCTGTACTTTTGCGGCTTCTCTAACCATTTAATTGAATTATGAAAAATATAACGGTAATCGGAGGCGGAACCATGGGAAATGGAATTGCCCACGTATTTGCACAATGTGGATTTAATGTCGTATTGGTAGACATCGCACAAACAGCGCTGGATAAAGCGCTTGCGACCATCCAAAAAAACATGGATCGGCAGGTGAGTAAAGGCAAACTAAGTGAGGAGGAAAAGGCTGCCGCACTGGCTCGTTTGCAAACCCAAACCGATCTCGCTGCCGGAGTAAAACAAGCCGATCTGGTAGTAGAAGCTGCTACAGAAAACATCGGCCTCAAACTAAAAATCTTTGCAGATATGGATGCCCATGCTCCGGCTTCTGCAATCCTTGCAACAAATACCTCAAGCATCAGCATTACCCAGATTGCGGCAGCAACCAAGCGCCCGGAACAAGTGATCGGTATGCACTTTATGAACCCGGTTCCGGTGATGAAACTAATCGAAGTAATCCGGGGATACGCAACCTCAGATGCTGTTACAGAAACAATCATGGAACTTTCCCGGCAATTGGGTAAAGACCCGGTTGAAGTAAACGATTACCCGGGCTTCGTTGCCAACCGCATCCTGATGCCAATGATCAATGAAGCCATCTATACCCTGTACGAAGGCGTAAGCGATGTAGAAGGAATTGATACCGTAATGAAACTGGGTATGGCCCACCCAATGGGCCCACTCCAATTGGCCGATTTCATCGGACTGGATGTTTGCCTGGCAATTCTGCGCGTCCTCCACGATGGCTTTGGAAATCCCAAATATGCACCCTGCCCACTCCTGGTGAATATGGTGACTGCCGGTAAACTCGGCGCTAAATCCGGCGAAGGCTTTTACAAGTACACACCCGGCTCCAAAGAGTTCGTCGTTTCTCCGGCATTTAAGTAATAAGTAGTAAGTGGTAAGTAGTAAGTTTGGAAATACTTACTACTGCCAAGTCCAACTAAGTCGTACTAGGCAAAGTTTGAAAAAGTCGTATTAACTCTTATCCGTTAAGTGGGATAAAAAATATGATATTACAAGTTTGGAATAGATAGGGCCTATTAGGCACTGCTTATTACAAGGATTACAAGCGTCTTTGATTGGAACGCGCAAAAAGTTAATACGACTTTTTCGGACTCTAATTAGTACGACTTAGTTGGACTTGGCACTACTTACTACTTACTACTTACTACTTACCACTTACCACTTACTACTGAATAAACGCAAACCCGATTCCAAATGACCACCAGAGTTGGCTGTGGTATTTCCATTGGTTGCCAACTTCGCTTGCATAGTCTTTGCCAAGCAGAAGTCCCAGGCTGTATTGATTGAGTTGCAGGATCACGCCGGTGCTCCAACTGAGTCCGGGAATAATTTCCGATTGTTCGGTCTCAACTCCGGGGAGATCCTGGCCGTGGTAGTTTACAAAGGTCAGTCCGGCTGTCAGGGGAATGGTCAGAAAATAGTTTTTGTCTTCATTCAATGGATGCCGCATACCGATGTAGCCTCCCAGTGTAACATCGGTTGTGAGGTTAAAAGACTCTTTTCGTGCATTGGGGCGAATCTTGAAGGGAAGGGTTAACTGCCCGCCACTGAGTTGGGTTTTGCTCCAAAAACCTTGATTGGATGAATCCGGCGGAGTTTGGTTTTGCACTGTAGAATCCGGTATAACCGGCGTTTGTCCCGTACAGCTGTCCGGAATTTGAGCCTGGACAGAGACACAAAGAAAAACGCCAATTATTCCTGGAAACAATTTGAAGAGTTCCATGGACATGCGTTTTATTTGGTGAATAATGCGGCTTAGATCTGCGCTCTAAATCTGCACGGGTAATGCATGTATGGATTTCTCTTATGGAATAGTGCTTTTTTGTGTGACGTATTCTTTTAAATGGTTTGATGCGGCGTTTTAGTATGGACTGTACTTTTTTTAATTCTATTCACCAGCTTATCTTCGTGCAGGAATGACGTTTGAAGAGATCATTAAGGAAATCAAATCCGGTGTGTTTCGGCCGGTCTACTTTCTGCACGGTGCGGAGCCTTTTTTTATTGATAAAATAGAAGAGGCTATTGAGCAAAGTGTCCTGGCAGAGGAAGAACGGGGGTTTAATCAGACCATTCTGTACGGGAAAGAGGTCGATACCCTGAGTTTGCTCGACTACCTCCGCCGCTACCCGATGATGAGTGAACGCCAGGTGGTGTTGCTCCGTGAAGCACAGGAGATGAAAGGGATTGCCGATCTGGCAGCCTACCTGGAGGCCCCAATGGAGACAACGGTGTTTGTCATATCCTACAAGCACAAGAAATTGGATATGAAGACCAAATTTGGCAAATTGGTCAAGTCCAAAACAGTCCTGTTTGAAAGTAAGCCGTTGTACGATAATCAGGTTCCTGATTGGATTGCTCAGTATGCAAAATCCAAAAAACTGGCTATGGAGCCGTCGGCCACCGTCTTGCTGGCTGAGTACCTTGGAACCAAACTGGATCAGGTTGCAAACGAACTGGATAAACTGGCCCTCAACCTGCCTGCCGGCACCAAAGTAACTCCGGCCCATGTACAGGAATATGTGGGAATCAGCAAGGAGTACAACGTATATGAACTGCAGAAAGCAATGGCTACCCGGGATTTGGCGAAGGTGGGGCGTATCCAGCAGTATTTTGCTTCTAACATCAAGAAAAACCCGGTCATTGTTACCATCGCGAGTTTGTACTCTTTTTTCTCAAAAGTGTATATGCTCCACTACGTGAAGGGCAAGTCCGACAATGAAATGGTGCAAACCCTGGGCCTTCGCTCCGAATGGTTCCTGCGCGATTACAAAGTGGCAATGAATAACTTTTCCCTTTCCCGAACAGTCCACGTACTCAGCCTGCTAAGCGAGTACGACCTGCGTTCCAAAGGAATCAATTCCGATTCTACCCATACCAAAGAAGAAGAACTCATGAAAGAACTCTTCTTTCGGATTTTGCATTAAGGGCTTGCTAGAAAACAGAACGCTTAGAGGATGTCTAAAATTCAATTTCTGGGCTACATTCGGCAAATTTGGTTTTTCTCTACGTTAAATTTTTCGCCGAATTACCCGTATTCGACTGCAAAATTTGCCTTAATAAAAACAAAATTTGCTCGACTTCGCCTCAGAATTGAAATTTAGACATCCTCTTAATCCGTTACATTTACAATGCGGGTTGGCCCCAGCATTTCATTGCGGATGGCTACCTGGCGGAGTGTATTCTTGGCTACTTCCATGAATGCCGGAGCGACAATATTGTCGTTTTGCAAAACAGCAGGTGTGCCCAGGTCGCCACCCTCGCGGATGCTTTGAACCAAGGGTACTTGCCCAAGTAAAACCGATTGGCTGGCCAGCGCCATTTTTTTGCCCCCTCCTTGTCCAAAAATGTAGTATTTGTTATCTGGCAATTCGGCTGGAGTAAACCAGGACATGTTTTCTACTACGCCCAAAATGGGAACATCAATTTGTGGAAGTCGGAACATAT
This sequence comes from Saprospiraceae bacterium, assembly GCA_041392625.1. Taxonomy (GTDB): domain Bacteria; phylum Bacteroidota; class Bacteroidia; order Chitinophagales; family Saprospiraceae; genus M3007. The sequence goes on from JAWKLR010000001.1 coordinate 68,782, forward strand.
TGAGCGCTTTTACCGCATCCGCAAGTGCAACCTCCTGAGGCGTGGTAACTAAAACCACACCGGTGACGGGTGCCGTTTGCACAAGCGTCAGTTGCACATCTCCCGTTCCGGGGGGCAGGTCAACAATCAGAAAATCCAAAGGCTCCCAGAGTACTTCATTGAAAAACTGTTTGATTACCCCCGCCAGTCTGGGTCCGCGCAATACCACGGCCTGGTCTGGTTCGATGATGTTACCAATGCTGATAACAGACATACCATATGCTTCAAGCGGAACCATTTTCATGCTGCCACTGTGTTCCTTAACGGCGGGCCGGCGTCCTACCAGGTTGAGCATCGTAGGGATGGATGGTCCATACACATCTGCATCCATCAGCCCTACCCGGGCACCCAGTTTCTGAAGGCCCAATGCGAGGTTGACGGCTACGGTGCTTTTCCCAACCCCACCTTTCCCCGATGCAACGGCGATGATGTTTTTGATCTGTGGCAAATTGTTGGGTACGTCGCCAGGGCCTGCGCTGGTTTGTGCCACAAAATGCGCATTCACAGTTGCCTCCGGATAAACGGCGTTGATAGCAGCGATGCAGGCAAAGTTCAGGTCGGATTTTCCCGGCATCTGAATGGAGGGAACCATCAGTTTGAAATTGACATTTTTGCCGTCAATTACCAAATCTTCGATCATCCCCTGACTGATCACATCGCGACCAGTCTGTGGGTCTTTGACGCTGCTGAGTGCTTCTTTTATTTTGCTTAGTTCCATGTTACAATTCGTCGAGTTTGGGTTTGATAAAACGGCCATCTTTCATTTCTACCAGGCGCATGCTTTTTTTGTAATCCAGTTCCCCTTCTTCTTCCATTCCCTGTGAAAGTTCGTACTGGTAAACCAGTTTGCCGGGTATTCCGTTTTTTTCATTTGGAAAAATGAACACTTCATCCTCCCAAAACACACCGGCATCGCTTGCTCCACTCAGGATGGGGAGGGCAGTCAATTGGTTGCCATCCCAAAGGCAGGTAAGGGTATAGTTGGCATAGCCACAGGCAGGGAAATAGATGCTGATGCGGAAGGCATTTTGGTAGGGCGCTAATCCCGGGTTGTCTACCAACTGCATTTCAGTTGATGAACCAGGGGTAATCTGCAATTCAAACTGTGCCTTGCTCTGTACTTTTCCATTCCGTACTGCCCGGACCTCTACCGTATGGGTGCTGTTGTCGTATCCGTATTCATTTTTCTTGGTTTCTGCTTTAACCACATTGTAAACAAATGAAACGCCATTTGTTTGATGGGCAAGGGGAGAAAGAAGTCCATTCCAGATATAACCGCTCATGGTTTTGCCATCCTGTTGAAACTGAATCTTGCTCCAGCGTGCTGTCCAGCCATTGTAGGTGCTGGATTCTTCACTGCTTTCAAGAATGGTCACAGGAGTGCCAATGGCTAGTTTCGCTACAATGGATCCCTGGGCATTGGGAGCATTTCGGACGTTGCACAAATCGCCAAAAATCTGGGTTTTTAGCCCGGCCTGGTAGGTTTCCATTTCGCTGATGGAGTACTCGTCCCATTCCTGTGCAGGGAGGGTTAATTGAGCGAAAAGCATGACAGCGAAAAGCAGAGTGAACTTCGATTGCATGGTTTCAGATATTTGGTTTAGGTGTTTATAAGAAAATAAATCTTGTTTTAGTCTTGCAAAGTAAATGCAATGCTGCGAATTCGACGGGTCTCGGTACCGGATATGTTTTCTTTTAAGATCATTTTTTGTGTTGTTTCCTGGTTGCATACAGCCTGCATGTCCCGAATCCGGGCTGCGGGCACGCCATTTGCATGGAAAGCGTCCATCCATGCATCCAGATTTTTTTCTCTGATCCGGGTTGCGATGGCCTGGTTGAGTGCTGCCCGGTTTTTAACCCGGTCCGGGTTGCTTGCAAACCGTGGGTCTTCCACAAGTTGTAGCTGGATTGCATCACAAAAATTCTGGAATTGCTTTTCGGTTCCAACTGCCAGTAAAACCCGTTGCTGGTCGGCGCAGAGGTAGCAATCGCCATACGGAGCAATGTTTGGATGTTGGGTACCCATGGGCTGTGGAATGTAACCGCTCATAAGAAAATTGGTGGCCTGATTGGCAAGGGAGGCAAGTGCACTTTCCATGAGCGAAGTCCGAACAATACTCCCTTTTCCGGTTCTGCTTTTTTTCAACAAGGCCAGCAATATTGCTTCCTTCATCTGGTGGGCTGCCAGCAGATCGATCAGGGCAACGGGCATTTTAACCGGTGGACAACCTGGCTCACCGCACATATACAGAAAGCCTGCTTCAGCCTGCAACACCACATCAAACGCAGGCGTTTCATCTTCCGGGTCAGCAAAGGCTTGCAATTGAGCGCAAATCAGTTCCGGGTACAGTGCGTGGAGGGTATCCATGTCCATCCCAAAAGCCCGGGCGGCCGATGGCCTGAAGTTGCTTATTACGACATCGGCTTCTGCAATAAGTTGGAGTATCTGATCGCGCTCTTCAGGCTGTCTGAGATCCGCCATCAGGTGTTTTTTGCCCCAGTTAACGCTACAGAAATAGGCTGAAATGGGACTGTCCGGGTTTTCGCTGGGAAGTTTCCATTTTCGGGTAATGTCTCCCCCCGTCGTTTTATTTTCAACCTTTATTACTTCTGCACCCAATTCGGCAAAAAACATTCCGACGGCCGGTCCTGCAAGTACAGAGGCGAGTTCAACAACTTTTAACCCGGCAAAAAACTGATCTTGTTCCATGTGCTTGTTTATGCGATTGCTTAGGAATGTAGGGAGGTGAAATGCTTGTTCGGGGCCTCCTTATGTTGTATCTTTAAGAGTGCAATCGAAGCCATTACTTCATTCCTCGAGCACCTCTATGAAATTATTTACTGCAGAACAAATCCGTGCCTGGGATGCCTATACCATTGCGCATGAACCCATTCGATCGGTTGATTTGATGAATCGCGCTGCCACTGTTTTAGCCAATTGGTTTGTGCACCTTTTTCCCGATTCCAACCAATCCGTTGTAGTGGTTGTGGGAACCGGAAACAATGGCGGAGATGGTCTGGCTCTGGCCCGAATCCTGCATTACAGGTTTTACGATGTGAAGGTATTGCACTGTGCGTTTGGTACCAAGCATTCAGAGGATTTTGACATTCAAATGAAAACCCTTCCGCCCCGGGGCGATCTTCCTGTAATCCACCTGAAGTCAGATGCGGATTTGCCGGCGATATCTCCGCAAGCCATTCTGGTTGATGGAATTTTTGGCTCCGGACTCAACCGTCCACTTTCGGGGGCTTATGGTGAATTGGTTCGGCGATTGAATCAACTGCCCAACCCCAAAGTTGCAATTGATATACCCAGCGGTTTGTTTGCCGATGACATAACAGATGGCCCGGTATTTAGGGCCGATTATACCCTCAGTTTTCAAATCCCCAAGCGGGCCTTTCTAGTGCCTGAAAATGCGGAGTTTGTGGGGCAGTGGGCATTTGAAAGCATTGGTTTGCATCCGGATTTTGCCAAAAATGAGCCCTGCAACTATCGGCTAATCACGAAAAAATTCATTCGGAGTTTGATGCATGCGCGACCAAAATTTGGTCATAAAGGAACGTTCGGACATGCATTGCTCCTTGCCGGCGGGTATGGGAAAATGGGAGCCGCGGTGTTGGCTGCTCAGGCCTGCCTGCGGTCGGGAACGGGCTTACTCACCGTACATGCACCCCGGATTGGAAACCTGGTTTTACAAACGGCTGTTCCGGAGGCGATGTACAGTCCCGATCAGCGGGCCCGGATATGGACTTCTTTGCCTCCCGATCTGCAACCCTATTCTTCCATTGGGGTAGGGTGTGGGATTGGTACTGCTGAACCTACTGCCAGAGCCTTGCTCCGGCTGCTCCAGGCCACCGATAAGCCCCTGATACTCGATGCGGATGCCTTGAATTTACTTGCAGCGCACAGCGACTGGTGGCGGCACGTGCCGGTTAACAGCATTTTGACACCTCACCCCAAGGAGTTTGAACGGCTTTTCGGAAAAAGCACGACCAGTTTCGAGCGTTTGAATTTGCTTCAGACTGAAGCCGATCGTCACGGAGTTTTTATTTTGCTAAAAGGTGCCCATACAGCTGTGGCTTGCCCCGACGGAACCCTGTGGTTTAATACAACCGGCAATCCGGGTATGGCTACCGGAGGAAGTGGTGATGTGCTTACCGGCATCCTTACCGGTTTGCTGGCCCAGGGCTATGCGCCTGCTGATGCAGTGCGCATCGGAGTTTACGTTCATGGTCTTGCAGGTGATCTTGCTGCTGCTTCCCTCGGGATGCATGCCATGATCGCCGGTGATTTAATTCGGTTTTTGGGTCCGGCTTTTAAAAGTCTGGAGCCATAAACATATAAGAAAAGCCCGACTGCTTCAAGTGAAAACAGCCGGGCTTTTATTCTACAATTATTTGCTTAGAGCAGCGCGTTGATTTTAGCCTCCAATGCTTGTTTGGTAGTTGCTCCTACGATTTTTTCCTGGAGCTCGCCGTTTTTAAACAGGAGGAATGTAGGGATACCACGAACGTTGTATTCTGTTGGTACCGTTGGATTGTCGTCAACATTGAGTTTTCCGATTACAGCCTTGCCTTCGAATTCGGTAGAGAGTTGCTCGATTACCGGATTCATCATTTTGCATGGGCCACACCACTCAGCCCACAAGTCGATCAATGTAACATTGGAGGCGTTGAGTACTTCTGTTTGGAAGTTGTCATCGGTGAATTGATATGCCATTTTCAATAATTTTAATGGATGGTGTAATTATGTTTTTTTCTACTAGAGTTAACTCTAACAAGTTTATGACGGATTTGGTTGCAAAGGTAATGGAAAATCAAGCAGAGAATCCAGCTTCAAATTGAAAATTGTCGGGGCCAGAACAATTCCCGCACTCTAAAACAGATTGGCAAACCAGTGCTGCAATTGGATCAGAAACGAACTAAACAGGCTGGGTTTGAGAACCAGGGGAAACATGAACCCGAATACCGCTCCAAAAAAGTGGGCCACGTGATCGATGTTGTCCCGCCCTTTATCAGCAGCATAGGAGGAGTACCACAGATACAGGATTCCGAAAATGAAACCCGGAATAGATAGTTGGTCGGGTAAGAAGATAAATCCGATGCCCATAGTTGGTTCCAGCAAAATTGCGGCAAAAACAACCGCTGCTACTGCTCCGGAAGCACCGATGCTTGCAAAACCCGGGTTATCCTTGTGTTTGGAATAGGTTGCCGAGGAGGCCGCTACAATACCCAACAGGTAAAAAAGTAGAAACAGGACCTGGCCAAACTTTGGGAATAAAAACTGAAACCACTGCTCCAATCGTGGCCCAAAGAAATACAGGGTCAGCATATTGAAAAAGAGGTGCATCTGATCGCCGTGCAGGAACCCGCCGGTCAGCCAACGATAATACTCACCGCTTCTGGCTTCCTGGTACGGGTAGTGCTTGAGTTTGTAGAACGTTTCCGGGTTGTTCCAGGCCGAAAGGGAAGCCAAAACAGTTGTTCCGATCAGCAAATAGGTTATTAGTGCCATTTTATCTTATTTATCGTTGATTGATTAGCCCTGACTGTGCTTAGATTTAACAAATAAACGAACAATTATTTATAAGCATTTTATCGGTTGTGGTAAGGCTCATTTTTCAGTATGGTCATTGCCCGGTACAATTGCTCGAGGGCAAAAAGTCGAATCATCTGATGGGAGAAGGTGAGTTTGGACAGCGACCACTGCGCATTGGCCCGGTCGTACAGGTCTTGATGAAATCCGAATGCACCACCAATCAGGAAAATAAGTCGGCGGTGCGGGGCGTTCAGTTGGGTCTCCATCCATTTTGCAAGTCCTTCGGATGTGAATTCTTTTCCGCGCTCATCGAGCAAAACGAGGAAGTCGGTACTTTGTAATTTGTTGAGCACGAGTCGGGCTTCATCTTGTTTTACAACGTGCTCTTCGCCGGTTTTTAGTTTGCTGTTGGGCAAAATTTCAAACTGAAACGGCAGGTAATTTTTCAGCCGCTTTTCATAGATGCCAATTCCCTTGTCGAGGTAGGCTTCCGCTGTTTTTCCTATAGTCCACAATTCTATCTTCATCAGAAACTGAGTTTTTTGGTGCTGCGTCCGGCTAGGATTTCCTCGAACTCTTCCGATAGGGAAGGGCGATCCGGAAAGTTGGCAATCAATTGATTCGCAATGCTGGTTGCTGCCTGTTGTTTTCCCTGATTGGCTAGTCGAAGTAGTTTGTCGTAGCAAAAAGCAGAAGCCGGTTTGCCAAAATGATCTTTGAGGTGTTGACTGAGTTGCAATTTGTATTCTTCAATGATAAATGCGTCCTCCAGTTCGGCCGCATATTGTTCCAGCAAATCCAGGTTACCGGCAGTGTGCAATACGGCTTGCAAGCTGTTGTAATTCTTTTCTGAAGCGAGCAAACTCGCGATTCTATCCGTTTGATTCTCCAGAATCAGTTGTCTCAATAGTTCCTCCAGTTGCAGGGGCCAACGGTTTCCGGCGTGCGATTTTAATGCCTCCAGGTAGAGCGCATTTCCTGTAGCAATATACCGACGCTCAAAAAGTGAGCGCAAGTGCTCTGGTTCACTCAATCGTTGACTGGATTCCAGCAGGAGCGCATCGGTTTGTCGGGTTTGCAAGGGGCTGAGTTTCATGGAATCGAGCACGGCTTCTGCAGATCGGACCACGGCCTCATGATATCCGAGCGAGGAGAGAAACTGGAGTTGATCCAGGATGCTGTTTGTATTGCTCGCTGAATTGCAGAGAATTCGCGCGCAGGCATCCGGATTACCGCGTCGGGCATAGGCTGTCAGCAAAATCTGTTGTGCCAGTGCCTCCGGCACCTGGTTCTCTTCTTCCCAAAGTTGTTTTACCTGTTCGAAATACGAATCGGACTCCATAAAAGGGGCCAGGGATGCCGCAAGGCGATTATACAACAGCTCCGGTAGTTTTTTGAATTCAATTAAACTAAACAGAAAGTTGCTGCTGGCTTCGCGGAGTTCGGGTGCCAGTTTGTTGGACAAAAGCAGGTGGTCGATTGCATCAAACGCCTTGTTTTCAAAATGGAGTACTTGCTCCAGGTTTTGTTCAGCCTGGATTTTTCCTGCAAGTGGCGACAGGATATGGATGATTGCAGATGCAATTTGGAAAGCTGGTGTATAGAAATGTGCTTCCAGGGCAGTGTCCATTTGGGCTGCTAAATCATCCAGGGTTCTTCTCAGGCGGCGAAAGTCTGTTTGTCGGTTGATGTTTTTTGAAATGGCAGATTCCAGTACCAGTTCAAATGGATTTTTGCTGCTTTGAATTTCTCCGGCAAACCAGGTTTTGAATGCCAATGCAAAATCCCGATCCCTCCGGGCATATTCCTGGATGAAATCGCTCAGTTTTTCAGCCGGAATGCTGGATAAAACATGCTGTACCGTCAATCGTCCAGAGTCATTGCTTTTTTCTTGTTTTGCTTTTTGAATTACTTTTTGCTCAGCACGTTTTTGTAAAAACTGTCTGAGGGTAAGTAGTCCGGCTGCCACGTGGGCGCACATGAGTTGCCGTTGTTCGCTCCAGCATTCACAACTAAATGCATTGATTTTTTGCGGACTGATGATGACCTCTACCTCATAGCTAGAGATGCCGTCCTGAACCATGGCCACCCAATAATTTTTCTCCAGCTCCTTCAGTGATTTGACGGCAGCGTGCTGTACCAGATCCTGTGCTATGTTCCAGGTGCCGGGATTGATGGAAAATTCAAAATCGCGCAGGCGGTACTTTTGCGCCATGAGTGGGTGCTGTTTTAGTGGCAGGTACGAAGGCCGGTATGCTCTTTAAATCTGATCTTTTGTAAACAGATTTTAAGTTTAATCAAAACTTCAAAAATAGGTTCTTTCCATCAAATCCCCAAAATGTGGGACAGAAAGTGCTCAGGCATTTGCCTGCTTTCTCCGGTAATGTTCTGCCAATTACTTTTTAAGCAAATTGAACATGCTCCTCGGTTCAAGTCCTTATCTTTGAACCAGCCATCAGTTTTGTGCTGATAGTTATGAATGCGATCTTATTTTAACCTGATATTTTCAGGTTCGAAAAGCCCAGAATACTATGCGATCTCTTTTTCTAATTCGCCATGCTAAATCTAGCTGGGATCATCCCGGCTTACGGGACAGCGAGCGCCCATTGAACAAACGCGGGCTATCGGTTGCGCCTCAAATGGCTGCCTTGCTTGCATCTCGCGATGTCAAACCGGATTTGTTGATTAGTAGCCCGGCTAATCGCGCCTTTACAACTGCCGGTTACTTTGCACGTGCATTTGGCTATCCGGAGGATACTATCCGGCAGGAGGCTGTTGTTTATGAAGCACTTCCACGGGATATTATCCGACTGGTCAGTGCACTTCCCGATGAAGTGACTACTGTATTTCTGTTTGGCCACAATCCAACCTTTACCGAGTTGGCAAATCTGTACAGCGATTCCTTTATCCCAAACGTTCCTACATGTGGAATTGTACGGATTGACAGCATCGCGCGTTCCTGGGAAGCATTTTACGAAGGCAACAGCCGGGTTGTAGCCCGGTATTTCCCCAAAGAGGTGCTTGTCTGATATGTTTAAAATCGAATTCAAAGCCCGTCCCGTGTTTAGATTTTTTTCAAAAAACAGGCTGCTGATTTTTGCAGCGCTTTTGTTCCTCCATGTTGGTTGTGGAGAGCAAACCGAAGTGCAGGAGCCAACGCTTTCTGACGAAAAAGTTGCCCGCATTATGGCGGATTTACAACTGGCAGAATCGGCTACCACGGGCCTGGTGGGTCTGCCAAAGGATAGCCTCGCTGCGCTTTATTTCGATCAGGTATTCAAACTCCACCATGTGAGCCAGGAGCAATACGAGGCCGATTTGAAAATCCTTACAAACGATGTCGATCGTTTTGAAGCCATTCTCAATAACGCGCGGGATATGCTGGAGCCCCCTTCGGAGGTGAAGCAGGATACAACGGGGAAATAAACACAGCACCTCTTAGTTTTCCAGGAGCAATTCCACTCGGCGGTTGCGCTGCCTTCCGGTGCCCGTCTCATTGTCGCCAATTGGATTCTGCTCTCCGAAGTCCTGTTTGCTCAATTGGCTTGCGGGTACATTTTGCCCCAGTAAAAAATCCCGTACGGCGGTACTTCTTTTTTCTGCAAGTTTCTGATTGTAAACGGAACCTCCTTCGCTGCTGGCATAGCCTGACAGGCGGAGTGTCCGGTTTGGGAAATCCAATAAGTATGCAGCTACTGCGCTGAGGTTTTCTTTTGCAATTGCATCTAATTCGGCGCTATCGTAATCAAACTGGATATTCGGTGCGATGAATTTTGAAACCGGAGTCGTTGCCTTTTCAATGATTGAAAGTTCATCTTGTGGGGCTGACTTTACCGGGGTTTGTTGTTTGCTTCTCGACTCCAATTGCTGTACGAATTGCTGGTTTTTTATCCATGCCTGTTGATCTTCTTTGGAAAAAGCCTGGATAGGCTCCACACCCGTTGCCTCCCAAACGGCGATATCATCAATGTAGGCATAGTAATGCCGATACCGCTGTTTTCGGTGAGGGTGGAGTCGTTGTGAAAAAAATTGCCAATGATAAAACTCTGAAGTGGTTGGTAGGTACGAAGGAATCCTGTACCAGCGTCCAGATATTCTTCTTATCGTACTTGCACAGTTCTTTTTGATAGGACTGTGGTTTTAAAGGAAGCAAACCCACTACATCTACATGGGTTTCATTGGGTAAAAAGGCTATCCCGATGTTGTTGGCTCCCTGACAATGATAATGGACGTAAAAAGAGAAATAGTATTTCTTGCCGGGTTCGAGCGGTTTGCTCAGGCTTCCCTGCAGATATTCCCGCTTCGGGTTTTTATTGGTCCCTCCATGTACATTTAGTCCGACTACATGCTGTCCGCTACGGGCTTGAAACGGCCAAAGCGCACCCTGTGGGTCGTAGACCGATCCATTGACGGTTCCATACAATTGCGGGCTGCTCAGGGTAGGAGCGGTCCATCCACTTGCTGCACCTACGGATGTGAGCCGGTCAACCGTGTGGCCCGAGCGAATAGTTTCAAAACTCGGGTTGATAACCAGGTTTTCAATTCCATTTTCCTGTGCAAATGCCAGGTGAGTGGCGAAAAACCAAAAAAGTAGACTGAGGTGCTTTTTATGCATAGGAGTGAAATTTATACGTACTCATTCGAGCCGATCACCACATTGAATAAAAAAACGCTAAGCAAACTCCGTAAATCGAAAGTGTACTTAGCGTTTTGAACAGCAGATTGCATTATAAGTAGCCTGGATTGAAATGGATTTCCAATTCAACCCAAGCAGTTGTTTTAACCGATCACCTGAGCAACCAGATCGGCTGCTTCCTGGAACTCGACTGCACCCATTACCTCCAGACCAGACTCATCGATGATGGTCTTGGCGATGTCGGCATTGGTACCTTGCAGACGAACGATTACGGGAACCGGAATGTTTCCAATGGATTTGTAGGCATCAACAACACCTTGTGCTACGCGATCGCAGCGTACAATTCCTCCAAAAATGTTGATCAAGATGGCTTTTACATTTTGATCTTTCAGGATGATTCGCATGGCGTTCTCAACACGCTCTGCATCGGCAGTACCACCGACATCCAGGAAATTTGCCGGTTCACCACCAGACAATTTGATCAAGTCCATAGTCGACATTGCCAGGCCGGCGCCATTTACCATACAGCCAACGTTTCCGTCCAGTTTAACGTAGTTGAGGTCGTATTGACGGGCTTCAACATCAGCTGGGTCTTCTTCGTCGGTATCGCGGAGTTCGGCGAGTTCTTTATGGCGGAAAAGCGCATTGTCGTCGAGGGATACTTTGCTATCCACTGCGATGATCTGATCGTCGCTGGTTTTGAGGCATGGATTGATTTCGAACAGGTTGGCATCACTGCCTACGAAAGCAGCGTACAGTTTTTGTACAAACTGTACCATTTCTTTGAATGCCTGTCCTTCAAGTCCCAGGTTGAATGCAACCTTCTGGGCCTGGAATCCACGCAATCCCAACAACGGATCGATGTATTCTTTGAATACGCGGTCAGGAGTTTCTTCCGCAACTTTTTCAATGTCCATACCGCCATCAGGAGAGTAAACGATGACATTGCAACCGCGTCCACGATCGGTGAGGATAGAGATGTAAAACTCCTTAGTTTCGCTTGGTCCGGGGTAATACACGTCTTCAGCAAGCAGCACCTTGCGCACCAGTTTTCCTTCCGGTGGTGTTTGAGGTGTTTTCAACATCATACCGATGATTTGGCCTGCAATTTCTCCGGCTTGTTCAGGGCTTTTTGCAAGTTTTACACCACCGCCTTTGCCGCGGCCTCCTGCGTGAATCTGGGCCTTCACTACGCACCAGTCGGTCTTCAGTTTTTTGGCTGCTTCAACAGCTTCTTCAGCGGTGTGTGCCAATATGCCTTCCTGGATTTTTACTCCGAAAGACTTCAAAAGTTCTTTGCCCTGGTATTCGTGTAAATTCATGTTGTGTTGAGACGTTTGTGTTAGAATTTGGTTGGCAATCCAAATTGCCGGAGAGGCCGGTGTTTGAATTGGATACTGAAGTACAGCCTAAAAATACCTGAAAGTGAAAAGGTGGCTGCACATCAATGCAAAATCACGGCGCAAAAGTACGTCGTTTTGTGCTGGTAAGGGAAAATCTGCACATATTTTATAATGACATTCTTTGAAATGTTAAAGCCAGACAAATGGTAGATTTAAGATTTGTAAAATAAATATTGGTTATTGTAAATTAGCGCAGAATAGAAAAATGATTTATTCGCAGAAAGCCAAACCATTTAGTGATTGTATGGCTTTTTGTGTTAAAATATATCTGAATCTTTATTGAAATAGAAAAAGCCATTAAATGTCAGCCGGCATGAGAGTTGATCGACGTTTTGAAAACATGCATGGCCAAAAACTGGCGGTATTAGCCGACCGGGTTGCCCGAAAAACTGAAAGTAGTCCGTACCTCAATTGTCCAACCGAGATTCTGGAAGATGTGCGTAATCAACTGCTGACGCTTCAGGGCGTATTGGCCGACTCAAGCTTGAAGCGAAAAGCCAGAACAGAGGCCATTCGGTCGTATGAGCTTCCGTTGAAAGCCTCCTTAAAGGTGCTTGCCGATTACATTGAAGGGCAGGCGCAATGCAAATCCGATATATATACCACCGGGTTTCGTCCGCTTTCTGAGCAGCGAAAATAGCTTGAGTTTATTTTGGGGCTTGCAGTCCAACCGAAATTCCGAACCACGCTCTAAGCCTGCTTCTAGCTCTGTTTTATCTCATTTCAGTTGAGCCAAGTTAAAATGGGGCGTTAGCCCTATGGTCTTCGTAGCACTGTGGAAACGATACCAACTTTAAGGGGCGTAGCCCTGACATCTTAGAATACAATCTTTTGAAATTACTTGTCTGGACATCATCTCTCTGGGATTAAATGGCATTAAGATGTCAGGGATACGCCCCTTAAACTATCTACCCTAATCCATCTACGAAGATATCAGGGCTACGCCCCTAAATCGGTTTAGTGCATAGTCGATTGGCCGCTCAAATTTTGGACGAATAAAGAAGCAGGGAAATTCAATTGTTATTCGATTTGACTAAAGTCTACTGTTTCAGCGGAATACCCTCCTCATCCACCAGTGTTCCGTTGATGATGCGAATGATCCGTGCCGGAAAATTTTCCAAAATCCGGTAATCGTGGGTTGCACACAGTACGGCAGAGTTGTGCTGTTTTGCCAGGTTGCGAAGCAGGGTTAGGATGTCATCGCTGGTTTCGGGGTCCAGGTTTCCTGTTGGCTCGTCGGCAATAAGCAGGGCTGGTTGATTGAGCAGGGCACGGGCGATTACAACCCGTTGTTGTTCCCCACCGGACAACTCAAATGGCATCGCTTGTTTTTTATCTAAAAGGCCAACCTCTCCGAGCACCTGGTCCACTTTCTGGGCCATTTTTTCCGTATCTGTCCAGGCCGTTGCTTCCAGCACAAACATGAGGTTGTCTTCGATGTTCCGGTCGGTAAGCAGGTTGAAATCCTGGAAAACAATTCCAAGTTTTCTTCTGAGCATGGGAATTTCTTTCCGGTTCAGCTCCCGAAGGTTATAGGATGCGACCTCACCAAAACCATCTTGAAGTGGCAATGCCCCGTACAGGGTTTTGAGCAGGCTTGTTTTTCCGCTGCCGGTTTTCCCGATCAGGTAGGTGAACTCTCCTTCACCCAGGGTCAGGTTGACGTGCTCCAGTACTTTGGAATTGTCTTGCTGTCTGATGGTTGCATTTGAAATCCGAACGATATTCGACATATAAAAATGGGTTCTGGTGAAGGTCTATTGTTTTGGCAAGTCCAGTACATCCTGCATCGAGAAGCAGCCTTTTTTGCCCAGGAGCCATTCTGCTGCAACAACGGAGCCCAGTGCAAACCCGGTTCTGGAAAATGCCCGGTGTTCCAGTTTGATCTCATCGATTTCGCTGGTCCATTGAATAATATGGGTGCCCGGCACTTCATCTTCCCGAATTGCCCGAACAGGGATGTCTTCCGGGCCAACCGGGTCAGGCTCCAGTTTCCAGTCTGTTTTCCGATCCAATTGATTTAATAAGCTCTGCGTCAGCGTCACGGCGGTTCCACTAGGGGCATCGAGTTTGTGTACATGATGCGTCTCCTCAACACTGGGTTCATAATCTGCCAATGGATTCATCAATTTCGCCAGATACTGGTTTACGGCAAATAAGATATTCACGCCGATGCTGAAATTAGAGGCCCAAAGCAGCCCTCCATCGTTTTGCTGGGTCCACTTCCGGGCTTTTTCAAGCCCCTCCAGCCAGCCTGTAGTGCCACTCACAACCGGTATCCTGGCATGCAGGCATGCAAATATGTTTTCTTCTGCTGACTCCGGCCTGGAAAACTCGATTACACAATCTGCCGTCTGGATCAGACTCACATCCAATTCGCTGCGGTTTGCAGAACCAATTTTCCATACAATTTCATGTCCGCGCTGTATGGCGATGGGTTCAATCGCTTTACCCATTTTCCCATAGCCCAACAGTCCAATCTTCATAGTTAGTTTGCTGTTTTTACGAAGCGATAATGCGTGCTCTGTTTTTCCATTTTTATCAAATACGTTCCGGCTGGCAACTGTTCACCAATTGGTGTTGACTGCACTCCGGGGTTCACTTCGATGGTTTGAATCAAGCGGCCATTTAAGTCCATGATCAAGGCTCGATCTTGAATGTCCGAAGCGATGCGCAATAGGCCGGATTGCTGGAACGGGTTGGGGCTGAGTTCGATTTGTGCCGGAAGCAAATCCGATTGCAAATCTCGTGGTTTTACTCCGCGCCGGTATCCTTTTACCAATTCGATCAGAATGCCGTTGGTGTCTTCAATAAGTACCTGCTGGTGTATGGCACTCATTCCATATCCCAATGCGTCGGCGGTTATGTCGTAAATGCCTGGTGCTACATCCGTAAATTCAAATTCTCCCAATGCGTCCGTTGTAGTTTCGTATACCAACTCAATACCATACAGATAGACTTTGGCATTCGGAATTGGGTTGGGTTCATTGAAGCGTTTTACCATGCCTGAAATGGTCAGGGAGCCTGCAGGAAACAAACTGACATCCAGATAACTAACCTGCCCATTTTGGAGATACACCTGAGTTGAGTAGGGCATAAATCCTGCTTTTTCTATGGTTACGTCGTAGTAGCCATTTTCCAGTTGTCCCATTTTGAACTCACCCAAATTGTTGGTGGATTCCGGACTGGCTGTTCCGGCTACGATCGTTACGCTGGCTCCCTGGATGGGGAAGCCCGTTGTTCCATCTTTTACCAAGCCTTCCAAACGACAAGCACGCACATAGTTTGGGGTCAGGATCAGGAGCTCTCCATCGTTATTTGCTCCTGCCTTGCTTATGTTGGATGCGATGATGGTGCCTGAAGGGAAATACGGATATACTCCCCAGCAGCCGTTGAAGCCACTGCCCGATCCGCTATAGGTATCGTAGTTTCCTACCTGAACCAGGTTGTCTGGATGACTTGCATCTACAATGGTAAATCCATCGCGATACCAGGAGGTAACGGCAAAGTCATTAATTACATAGGTGTTATGTACAATGGAATTTGACCCCGGATTGCTCTGGATTACATCCAGGAGTTTGATGTCATCCGGGTCGGAAACATCGTATGCTGCAAGTACGGAGTTACTTACTTCGTCGGTTGTAAAAATGGTTTTCCGATCGTCTGAAATCCAGGTGTTGTGCGGAAATTCATCCGGGGTTGTTTGTGTAGCCAATACAACCGGGTTGAGTTTGCTGCTCATGTCCACCATGGAAAAAAGGCCGCCGTAAATGTGGCAGGCAAACATGGTGTCGTTGTCAACGTATCCGTCGTGCACATAGCCAAACAGATTAAAACGGCCGGCATAGGTTGGGTTATATGGATCCTGGTTGAGGTCCATCACAATAGGCACGCCTCCATTTATGTTGCTGCCATATACATAGCAAAAGCCTTTTTTTGTATCAACGTGCAGGGCGTGGCCCTTGTTCAGTTGTCCCTGGATGGCTCCATCACCATAATAACTGTGGTATGGCAGGGTAGAGGAGGGGAGTGGGCTCAGATCGATAATCTGCAAACCCATTCCGCCTTCAGAGACAACATAGGCATAATGGCCATAGGTTTTGATTTCTTTCCAGTTGTTGCTTGGTCCGGGAATGAATGCAACTTCAGTAGGCGTATCCGGGTCGGTAATGTCCAGAATTGACGTTCCGTTGCGTGCACCTACGAGTGCATATTCCTTTTCATCCTGAACATACCCCCAAATATTTGCCAGTCGCTGACCAGGATAATCGAAGGTACTCCGAAGTACGGTATTTGTATTTTGCGAAAGCCCTGGAAAACAAAGGGCAATAAAAAAGAGCAGGAGGGTAAATTTAGTTTGCATGTGAATCGAGCGTTTGGGCATGAACTTATTCTGAACAGAATCTAAAGGTACAACATCAAATAAAAAATGCATCCTCTACATGGCGCAATTCTACCAAAAGGCCATTTTTGACCACAATAGCAATGGTGTCAAACCGAACCTCCCAATCGTATCCAATGGCCTCCATATAGGCTCCTGCAGCCCGGGCCAATAATCGCTGTTTTTGTTGGGTAATGGCTTGTTCTGGACCACCTGAAAGATCGTCCGTTCGGGTTTTTACTTCGACAAATACCAGCAACTGCTCGGATGCCCAGGCAATGATATCCAGCTCTCCGCGTCCTGCTCTGTAATTGCGGGCTTCTATGCGGTATCCTTTTTTGATCAAATAATCAACCGCGAGTTGTTCTCCTTGTTTGCCTAGTTCGAGGTGTTTGGCCACAATGTTGAGTGTTCTTTATTCCGGGTATAACAGGTATTGTTGACGTACCAGCCTGTAAAAATTCAGGCCATCCACCCAACTCTCTCTAATTTCTTCTTCCGTTGAACCCAGTTCAATCTGCTCCCGCAAGTAGCGGGTTCCGGCAAGTAAGTCGAAAAACCGGTTGGCATTAAAAAAGGTCTCTTTGTCCGGAAATTCACAGTACATATCCAATAGCCAATGGAGATCGATCCGACCTTGTTCGCGCAGGCTGTCGATTGGTATTTGCGTCAGGTCATAACCACGACACGGAATTTCTTCATGTTTTGGATATTTGGAGCCTTCGTTTGGACACGGCGTAAAATAGTAATCGCCTACCGGCAGATCCGGATGGCCCAAAACCTGAAATGGCGTATCTGTTCCTCTCCCAATGCTAAAACTGGTTCCTTCAAACAGGCATAAGGAAGGATATAAATAAATAGATCGAGCATTTGGAAGATTGGGGCTGGGCGGTATCGGTAGTTCATACGGGGTTTGGTGGGTATAGTTCTCGCAGGGAATAATCGTGAGTTTAAGTCTTCCGGGATTTTCAATAAAGCCTTCGCCTGCAAACATCGTTGCCAACTCGCCGATGGTACAGCCATGGACAATAGGGATAGGGACTATACCCACAAATGAATGCAGGTTGGATTCCAGCAGGGGCCCATCTACGTAATGTCCGTTGGGGTTTGGGCGGTCCAGCACCATAAGCGGGAGGTCAAAATCGGCGCAGGCTTGTTCGACATAAAATAAGGTAGAAATGTAGGTGTAAAATCGGGCACCAACATCCTGTATGTCAAACAAGACCAGGTCCACATCTTCGAGGTCTTTCCACCGCGGTTTTTTGTGCCTTCCGTATAGCGAGACGATGGGGATTCCGGTTTTCAAATCTACGTCGTTGCTTACTTTTTCCCCGGCGTCCGCTGTTCCCGAAACCCATGCTCCGAGAAAAATACGTGCTATGCAAATTTTGGCTGCAAGCAGGGTGTCCAATAAGTGGGTTGATCCCAATTTGGAGCTGTGGTTCACTACGAGGGCCACACGCTTTCCTTCCAGCATGGGGAGGTACATATCCATGCGCTCCGCACCCACTTTGATCTGTGTCTGGGCCCATCCGTTGAATGAACAAAACAGGAAGAACAGAGCCCCACAGAAGGCTTTAGTATGAAATTTATTGGAGTTTCTTTTCACCTTGTAAAACTAAATGTTTTTTGTCTGTCGGCATAAAAAATGTTTATTACGAGCTGAAAATGTCTTTTTGGCCTGTTTTTATCTATTTGATTGATGTCTGAATTTTATTTTTATACCAATGGAAAATAAAATGTTTTACTTTTGTCTGCTATGGCTCGATATGCAATCATAGATGTTGAAACAACTGGAGGAACTGCTCGGTACGAGCGGATCACCGAGATTGCTATTGTGGTGCATGATGGAGAAAAAATAATTGATCAGTTTAGCACCCTGATTAATCCGGAGCGCAGCATTCCACCCAACATTGTCCGGATTACGGGAATCACCGACGATATGGTGGCTGACGCCCCCCGATTTTATGAGGTCGCCAAGCAGGTAGTAGAACTTACGGAGGGGGCAGTTTTCGTAGCACATAATGTGCAATTTGACTACAGTTTTATCCGGGAAGAATTTGCACGGCTTGGATATTCATTTACAAGAAAAAAACTGTGTACCGTCCGGTTGTCACGGGCAACCTTTCCGGGATTGCGGTCGTACAGCCTGAGCAATCTGAAAAAGCATTTTGGCATTCATGCAGATCGGAGCCACCGCGCGCTGGATGATACACTGGCAACCGTGGAATTGTTTGAACGGATTTTGGCTCAGCAGGACAGCAAATCGGGCATAAAAAAAATGGTGAATTACGGAGTCCGGGAGTCCGGACTGCCGGCTGCAATTACCATTGAACGCTTGCACCAGCTGCCGGAAACCTGTGGAGTCTATTACCTGCACGACGGGCATGGGCAGGTGATTTATGTTGGCAAAAGTCTCAACATTCGAAAACGTATGTTTGAGCATTTCGCCGATCAAACGCCTAAAGGCGATAAGATGCGAAAGGGGGTTGCAGATATCAGTTATGTAGAAACGGGTAGTGAATTGTTGGCCTTGTTGCTGGAAAGTTCGGAAATCAAGCGGTACCAACCCGCAATCAACCGGGCTTTGCGCGCTCGACGGATGGCCGCCTGCATTTTTACCTACACCGACCAAAACGGATACGTCTGCCTGGCAATTGGCAAAAAAACTGCACGCAACCTGAACAGTCTTGAGATATTGGGTGAGTACACCAAAATTGACAGTGCACGGAATCATTTGCACAGTTTGGTTCGCCAGCATGAACTGTGTGAAAAACTCTGTAATTTGGATTCCCGGGAACGGGCTTGCTTTCAATACAACCTAAAAAAATGTCAGGGGGCATGTATTGGTGAAGAACCCACTGAATCCTACAACGAGCGGGTACTTGAAGCGATATCCCAAATGAAAAAGGGATTGGAGGGCAGCTTTATTTTGGTTGATAAGGGGCGGAATGCCGAGGAAAAAACCTTTATAGGTGTGCTGGATGGCGTGTTTTGCGGCTACAAACAAATGAATGCAGCCGATGCTCCGGCATATGGCCCTCAGTTGCTGGAAGAATTGGAGACCCTGGGCCCTGACCCAGATGCAAATAGAATTATCCGTACTTTTATCGAAAGTGGCAGCAGGATACGCCGCTTGGATCTGGGTTGAACTTAGAGTATGTTTAGAATTCAATTTCTGGGCTACATTCGACAAATACTATTTTTCTCTACGTTAAATTTTTCGCCGAATTACCCGCATTCGACTGCAAAATTTGCCTTGATAAAAACAATATTTGTTCGACTTCGCCACAGAATCGAAATTTAAACATACTCTTAAATGAACCATGTATGAAAAAGGTGGAACTCAAAACTGAGGCCTATTGGTACGCCGGCCCGGAAGCCCTGGAAGCAACGGATCGGACGCTGCTGGAATTGGCGCGATCATCGCGGGAGAACTCCTATTCTCCGTATTCACAATTTAAGGTTGGGGCAGCTGTTTTACTGGAAAATGGAGAAATGTTGGGTGGCGCTAACTATGAAAATGCCTCGTATCCAATGTGTATCTGTGCAGAGCAAGCTGTTTTGGCCGCTGCCAGCACCCAGTTTCCCGGTATAGGTATAGTGGCGATTGCGGTAACCATCCAAAATCCCCATCAGGCAATTGATCAACCGGTCGCACCCTGTGGTGCATGCCGGCAAATTATCTGTGAAACCGAAATCAAGAATAAGCAGTCCATGCGGGTTATTATTCAGGGTGAAACTGGCCCCATCTGGATTTTTGATAAAGGAACGGATCTTTTGCCCCTGTCGTTCAACGGATCTTTTTTGTTTGACGGCCAGCGATAGGCTCTACTTTGTTTGCTTATCTGGGCAAAACCACGTCTCTGTCTGCCTGTTGGGAAAATTCTGCTTTCACAGGCATCCGGCATTTTTTACATTTGTGGAAATTCTTATTCCATGAAAAAGTCCACCATGCTGGCTCTGCTGGCTCCTGCGTTGATTGCAGTACTCGCGCTGTTTCCATATTCCAAGAAAGAGACTCCATTCCATTCTGATGCGGAGCTGGAGTTTTTTAAGGCCAATTTCAATGGTAAAAATATAGCCCACGATCCGGACTTTTTCCTGGAGATAGATTCCAATATTTTGTTTCCAATCGCCAAAACCTGTGGCGGCTGTCATGGATTCGACTCCCTGGGTTTTGCATTCATTACCTATGATGGGAAAGAAGTAAATGTTTACGATGACTGGCGATCTACCATGATGGCTAACAGCGCACGGGACCCGTTTTGGCGCGCAAAAGTTACCCATGAAATTCTGGTGAATCCATCCCACAGCCTGGAATTGCAAGATAAATGTACTTCTGCCATGCTCCTGCAGGACATTATCAGGCAAAACTCAAAGGGCAACAGCCACATTATACCCTGGCAGACTTATATCAGGATAGTTTGGGGCTGGACGGGGTCACCTGCCAGGCCTGTCATGCACAGCCAGATACCTTGCTGGGACTTTTGAATTCAGGAAATTTGTATTTTGATACAAACAATATCCGGGTAGCCTATGGCCCCTATGATTTTGTTTTTGAACCACCAATGCGAGACTTTGTCGGCATTACGCCCATATACAGCGAGCATATCCACGATGCTGGGGTTTGTGCCGGATGTCATACGCTGATAACAAGTACTGTTGATCTCGAAGGGGAGTTCACCGGTGGCCGTTTTGTAGAACAGGCAACTTACCATGAATGGCTGAACTCCCGATACGATGAAGAGCACGATAATGTAAGTTGTCAGGCCTGCCACGTTCCGCAACTGGAAGATGAAATCATAATTGCAGCCAATTACCTCAATCTGCCCAAGCGTTATCCATTCGGTTTGCACGAACTGGCAGGAGCCAATGTGACCATGTTGAAGCTTTGATGAAGGAGAACAAAGAGGCGCTGGAAATTGATGCCGAGGCAGAGCACTTTGATAGCACCATTGCTGCTACCCTGCGTATGCTCCAAAAGCACAGCCTGGATGTAGAACTGGAGGTGGGCAACCTGACCGGGGATACCCTTCACTTCTCCCTGCTTTTGCAAAACAAGGCTGGGCATAAATTCCCGTCTGGCTATCCGGCACGACGGGCATGGATTGAATTTGAACTTACTGATGCCAATGGAAATAGTTTGTTCCATTCCGGTGCACCCGCCTCTGATTACTCACTCCCTGATGAAGATGCCAACTTCGAACCACACCACCAGGTAATTCGCGACCCTGGGCAGGTTCAGATTTATGAAATAGTGCCGGTTGACGTGAACGGCGACTTTACCAATGTGCTGGAACGCTGTGATGTGGCGATAAAAGACAATCGACTCACTCCGCAAGGATTCCTGCAAAGCGATCCGGTGTATGATACGACGCTTTTAGTTGGCCAGGTTCTTCAGGATCCGGATTTCAATCATTCCCTGGATGGAACGGAAGGAAGTGGCTCGGATCGGGTGTTCTTCCACATTGCCAATCCTGGGTACGAGGGCGCGGTAAATGTGCGCGCAAGAGTCTGGTATCAAAGTTTGCCGCCCAAATGGATGGCTCCTTTGTTTGAATATAGCTCGCCCGAAATTGATTCCTTTAAGGTGATGTTTGACGCGGCTGATAAGTCGCCCGTTTTAATTGCGGAGGTGACTGCCGAAGATCTGTTTACCAGCCCTGTTTCAGCCAGCAACCCATCTGCTGCAAATATTCGAGTGCTCCCAACGTTGACCAATGACGGTCGTGTTCGGATTCAGGTGGGCAGTTCAGATGCTGTGAAGAAGGTTCAGGTATGGTCGGTTCAAGGGCAGTTGGTTTGGGAAGGAACAGGAACAGAGGTTCAGTTGCCTTCCAGTCCGGGTGTGTATTTTGTATCGGTAAAAACCCGTCGGGGAAGTTTAGTTCAACGGGTTGCAAGGACGAACCACTAGGCTTTTTTCAAGGTAAATCCGAAAGTTGATCCTTCACCGATATTGCTGCGCACATTTATGGTTTGTTTGTGTGCCTCGATGATGTGTTTCACGATCGACAAGCCGAGGCCGGTTCCGCCGGCTTCACGAGATCGGTGTTTGTCAACCCGGTAGAACCGATCGAATACATGCGGTAGTTTGTCCGCCTTTATGCCAATCCCGTTGTCGCTGATTTCAACGAGGATGTAGGAGGCCATGTCATAAAAAGAGAGTTTGGTTACCCCACCTTCAACGCCGTATTTAATGGAGTTGTGTACCAGATTGATAAGCACTTGTCGGATACTTTCTTTGTCAGCCTGAACCCGAAAATGTTGGTTTGCCCCGTCTTTGTAGGCCAAACGGATATTTCGTTTTTGGGCACGCATTTCGAGGTCCGAGAATACATCATCGGCCAGTTCGCGCAGGTCGAACTCCTGGATGTCCAAAATCATTTGTCCGGCTTCCAGTTTATTGATGGTTTCCAGATCTTCGACGATTGCTTGGAGTCGTTCGATGTTTCTGGCAGCCCGCTCCAGGAACTTTTGGTTTACTTCTGGATCATTCAAGGCTCCATCCAGAAGGGTGTGGATATACCCCTGGATGTTGAAAATGGGGGTCTTTAGCTCGTGTGAAACGTCTCCAATGAATCGGCGCCGGTACGCAGCAAGTTGTTCGAGGTGTTCAATTTCCTTTTCACTTTGTTCTGCCCATTGGTCAACTTCATTGTCAATTTCTTCCAGAATGTCGTTGTTCATCTTGATTTTTCCCGGCTTGAACTCATTTGACATTTTATGCCGGTGGATGATCTTATAGATCAGCTTGATCTTTCTAAAAATATAATACCGGATGAAATAGAAGTTGGAGGTAAAGTCCAGTAGAAAAACCAGTATGAAAATCAGTAGGAACTCCAAGTGATCTAAACTAAACAGGCCGGTGCGTGACAATAGGTACGCACTTATAGTGCATGCAACTGCTGTGGTGAGTGCTGCATTCAGCGCCAGACTCTGCGGTGTTTGATTTTTAAGCATAATTGCTGTAAAAGTAGTCTTATCCGATTAAAAAGCGGTTGCTTTTTTACAGGTGTAAGCAATTTTCAGCAGGAGCGCACAGAATAGAAGGGATGTATTGGCTGACCTAGAAGTCAAACTTGTACCCGATTCCTTTAATTGTCTTGATGTAGTGCTCGCCCAGATTTTCGCGAAGTTTGCGAATGTGTACATCAATGGTTCGGTTGCCTACAATTACATCCGCACCCCAGACCCGGTCAAAAATTTCCTCCCGGGTAAATACACGGCCAGGCTTGGATGCCAATAACCAAAGGATTTCAAATTCTTTTCGCGGCAGTTCTATGGTTTCGGTGCCGCGGGTAACGATGACCTTCTGGCGATCTATTGCCAGGTCGTGAAGTTCCAGGATTTCCGGTTCGTCTTCATTCTTGCTTTGGCTTCTTCGGATGAGCGCATTGATTCTGCTTAGCAGAACCCGAGGCTTAATGGGTTTGGTGATGTAATCATCCCCTCCAACATCCAGGGCAGTAATTTGTGAGAAATCTTCGTCTCTCGCTGTCAAAAAAGCTATGGGGGTCTGGTCAAAGGCCTTGTTGCTGCGCAATTGCCGGCAGGTTTCGACGCCGTCAATTTCAGGCATCATAATATCGAGCAAAATCAGATCTGGTTTCTCTCTTTCTGCAACTTGTATTCCTTGCTTTCCATCTGATGCCGAGATTACTTCAAATCCTTCTCGCTTCAAATTGTATTGAAGGAACTCGATAATATCCGGCTCATCATCAACGATCAGGATTTTTTTAGTCTTGGCCTGTTTGCTCATAGATCCTAAAATTTCCGCTAAGGTATGGTGCCATTGATTGTTAATGGGGCGGGATAGGATTAAGTAATTGTTAAGTGTAGGTTTAATTGTGGTTTCACCAATGAATTGAGAATCAGGTTACCAATTGCACAATAGCCGGCCGATGTTGTCAAACCAAGTTTTGCCGAGGAGTTGCTTTGCAAGGGTGTAGTCTTCACAGGCTTCATCCCTTTTGTCCAGAGCAAACAATGTGTTGCCACGATAATACAACAATTCTGTGTTGTTTGGTGAAAGGTTAAGGGCTTCATTCCATTTGACAAGTGCTTCTTCTTGTTTACCCTGGTCTGCCAGGTCTGCTGCTTCATTAGCCAATAACATCGCCTGATCAAAACGATCATTTGCTGATTTGCAGTGTTCCTTTGGCGATTTGAATAAAACGCGGATAGGGTAGGTTGTGTTCACTGCCTGCCCCTTATAGTAGGCTGGATGCCATTGGTTAGCGAATCGGTTGCTCAGTCGAATTGCTTCGAATTGGAAATCCAGACCAAGCTGGTTGTAATCCAGTTGGTTTTCAACCTGAATGCTTCCATCCTTTTTTATTAACAGTGCCATTTCAATAATTCCGCATTGGCAGCTATCCTGAAGGGTGGGTGGGTATTGGAGTGTGTTTAGGACAAAAGAAACCAAATCATCTTCCCCGTTCCGGAATACCGGAAGGCTGTCAATCACGGTGTGTATGGTGTCGCCGTTTGGGTTGATCACATAGGGGAGGGCCTCCTGCAATCGAAACCGCAGGGGAAGTGCAACACGCATGCGAACAGGCTTTTTATTTATAGTTGCTGGTTGCCAGTACAAGCCGGCTTCGTTTAGTGCCAACATTACCCGCTTTGCCTCTGCACCACACCCGTCACCAATGTCTTTTAAAATACCCACATCGCTGATTTTTCCATTGGTCTCTACCAAAATGCTCAAAACTACAGTGCCCTGTGTGTTGTTTAGTCGGGCTGAATCGGGATATCTGATGTTGGCTGCAACCAATTGCAGGAGCTGCGTTTCAGCACATTGTTTTATGCTGTCAATGGTCCAGTCAGGATGTGCGTTTGCGCTGCAGCTTTTGAGCAATGCAAATGGGGTCGTTTCCGCGACCTCATAAATGGTTGAATCGGCTTCTTGGGCCATTCCGGAAAGATAAAGTAGCATGGCAAGTGCTGCCAAAATATTTCTCATGCAGTATGTTATGATAGAAGTGGTAAGTAGTAAGTGATAAGTAGTAAGTGATAAGAAGTAAGTGATAAGAAGTAAGTGATAAGTAGTAAGTGATAAGAAGTAAGTGATAAGTAGTAAGTACATTTTTGACATTTTACAAGTCAACTTATCACTTTTTGCATGCAAATATACAGAAGTGCACTTAATATTATTCAGGGCTGTGGTCAGTGGTCAGTTTTGAATGGAATGTTTTCTGGTTACTCCCTGCCATGTGTTAGAAGGAGTAACCATAGGCGCGCAGACCACTAAAAAAGCCCGGCTCATTGCGCCGGGCTTCGTGTTTCTTGCAAATCAGCGGGTGGATTAATTTTGGCGGATTTGACTTCTTGTGTGGGATGAAAGTGCCTTCAAGTGGATAGGGGGTGTACTCTGTTTGGGTGTTCGAAGGGCTCAGGACAATTGCACTGTGCCATTCTTGATTTTGATTGATACTGGAGTACACATAGGCAACACGTTTTAATGAAGTAATAAATACTTCCGTTTAAAAATGGTGAATTGCAATTTACCTTGCAAGAAGCAAAGATGAATTTGTATTGGATTGAGCGCCAGGTGGCAGTTGGCTTCTCCCGAATTACGTGCTTAACTGTGTGTGCACCTGAAATCCGGAATAAAAAGGTAGAAGTTGGCCCGATTGCCAACTCTAACCAACTGCCTGGTTTACTCTTAGGTTAAATTTTGGAATGAAGTTTGTCCCTCAAAATTTAACCCTTACTTTTACCAAAGGAATTAAAAACTTTGCTTTTAGCAAAATGTAATTGCTAAAAGTTGGGTGTCAAAAAAGAGAAATGCGTTTTTGCCCTGGAAATTTGCCCTGTTTGGAGGGGGAGAAAAATGCATCAAGATATTACGGGCCTATTGAACAAGGTCTGCACGATTGAGCCTATTTAATCCTGCTTTTTGGCAATTACCCGTTGTAATCCCATGCGCATTCCATTCGGAATGGAGGTCAGTCCACTGTGGCTGACCTTTTTTTATTGAAAAAGCCACAGCTACCCCCTAAAAGCAGCGCGGCCGCAAGCAGTCCAAAAAACTGTTTGCGGCACACTACGCTGTTAGGTTGAATCCCATGAACATTTCCAAAAAAATACGGACCGGGCCACGTTTGCCCCGGCGGTTGTACTTTTTATCTAATGCAAAAATGTACCAACAAGGATTTAAATAAAATTACATTTTTCAGTGATTGTGATCGGTTCAATTTTGTTTAATACTTTTTAAATGCTTGGTTTACAATATATTGAATTTATTTTTTACTTGATTTTGTGATTCGTTTCTGTTTGCATTCGTGAAAAATCTACGTGATTTTATCTCCGAATTTTTACAAATACCAACAAGATTCAGATACTTACCAAATTATGGCAAAGCCAGAAAGGCCGAATAATTGGAATCTTTCTACATTTATGCCTTGTAAATGGCACAGATTTATCTGAGTATCCGGAAATATACATTTTATGAAAAACCTATTGATTATCGGCGCTGGCCGTTCTGCAACTGTTCTTATTAACTATATTTTAGAGCAGGCTGCTCAACACAACTTTTTTGTCACTGTTGCCGATGCCAATGTGGAAATGGCTCAGCAAAAGATTGGCAAGAGTCCAAATGGGCGAGCAATTTGGCTCGATGCCTCACGCGTCAATGACCGCCGCGATGTTATTAAGCGCCACGATGTGGTGGTTTCTCTGCTTCCTCCTCAGATGCACCTAGAACTGGCACAGGATTGTATCGTCCTGGGAAAGCATATGGTCACCGCAAGCTATGTCTCCAAGCAAATATTCAGACTCGGAGATGAAGCCCGCCAACGGGCACTGGTTTTTATGAATGAACTTGGACTTGATCCGGGGATCGACCACATGAGTGCCATGCAGCGGATTCATCAAATCAAGGAAGCCGGTGGTGTTATCACTGCGTTTTATTCGTATGCCGGTGGGTTAGTTGCTCCGGAAAGCGACGATAATCCCTGGCACTATAAGTTTAGCTGGAACCCCCGCAATGTTATTTTGGCCGGACAGGGAACCGCTCAATTTCTGGAAGATGGTAAATTAAAATACATTCCCTACCGTCGATTATTTCGACAGTACCGTACCATTGAAATCCCGGGTATGGGAGACTATGAAGTCTATGCCAACCGCGATTCACTTTTGTATAAGGATACTTATGGACTGAGCAATGTGAAAACCCTGTTCCGGGGTACCATTCGCCACAAAGGATTTTGTGATGCGTGGAATGCACTCGTGCGCATTGGAATGACTGATCCGATTTTTCCGATCGTAGATTCTGCAAAGCTGACCTACCACGACCTGATGGAAGCCTTCCTCGGGATCAGTGAGCACACAGGTTCAGTAAAGGACCGGATCGCAAAGCTCCTTGAACTTGAACCCGATGGCGACGTGATGCAAAAGTTGGAATGGCTTGGTCTTTTCAGCAAAAAGCGCATTAAAGTTGAAGATGCGACCCCATCCCTGATTCTTGAAAAACTCCTGTTGGAAAAATGGGCCCTCAAGCCACAGGATAAAGATATGATCATCATGCAGCATGTTTTTGAGTATAAAATAGGGCGAAAAAACAAGCGCCTTACCTCAACGCTGGTGATGAAGGGCAATGATGGATCGGACACAGCCATGTCTAAATTGGTAGGATTGCCTCTTGGAATCTTTGTAAAACTCCTTTTATTGGGTAAAATAACCACTACAGGTGTCTCCATCCCGACGATGCCTGAAGTTTATGAGCCCGTATTGGAGGAATTGGAACAATATGGCGTAGTGTTTGAAGAGAAAGAGGAAGATTTGAATTAGAGGATGTCTAAACTTTTAGGCTTAAAAATAAAAATGGCTACCGATATTTAAGAGTTACGACATCTTTAAAATCAGGTAGCCATGATTCGAAATCTTAAGCAAAAGTATCATAATAAAGATTCATTTTACCGTATTTAAGTAAAAGTATCTTCGGGGTTATGCTAGCAAAGTACCGTTATGGAAATCGTAAACGCAATTTTGTACAAGTTCAAAACAGGTATTCAATGGCATTTTCTCCCCTATTAAATCATTGATTAACAGACGAAAGATTAAGTATGGGGCTATCTATCATCATTACCGTAAATGGTCAAAGATGGTTCTTGGCAACGGGCTTTTGAGCAACTTTTATCAAAGCACAAGGCCCACTTGGACTTAAGTTTAGCCTTTCTGGACGCTACTCATTCCATAGCCAAGCGAGGCGGTGATGAGTGGGTAACTATGGCAAACGAAAGATCAAATCAACCAATACACTTTGGTTAACTGATGCGCCAAAGGTTTAGTTGTTGCTTTTTGCCCTCCAATATCGAGACAAGACATGATGCATTCGATATTAAAAAGCGGTTCAGGGAAATGCTTAATTTTTTTCATAACGCGCAAATAGAACTCAAAGGTTTATGGTTAAACGCAGATAAAGCGTTCGAATGTGAGGCCTTGAGACAAGTTTGCAATCAGTTTGAAATAGAACTAAATGCACCGCATAATCGCCGAAGAGCCAAAGACTTAGAAGATGATTTACCGTATTTTGATGAACTTATGTTTGAAGAACGATATAAAATTGAACGAACCAAATGCCTGGATGGACAACAACCGATCCTTTGTATTGAGATTTGACAAATCAATCACTAGTTGGTACGCGTGGCATTATATTTTTTGCATCATTTGAAGAGAAAGAGGAAGATTTGAATTAGAGGATGTCTAAACTTCAATTCTGAGGCGAAGTCGAGCAAATTTTGTTTTTATTAAGGCAAATTTTGCAGTCGCATACGGGTAATTCGGCGAAAAATTTAACGTAGAGAAAAACCAAATTTGCCGAATGTAGCCCAGAAATTGAATTTTAGACATCCTCTTAGAGTGATTCAATGAGCATTGCCAAAATGTTTAATCCCAGGCTATGGTCTATTCCATAGTTTGGGATTTTTTATTCTTGGTATAGCAAACCTAATTGGACTCGATCAAGGTTTCTAAAAAATCCAGTAGGGTTTGGTTTAGGCGATCAATGGCCAACGGCAAATTCCAGGCTTCGCGATTTCTAGGCTCCACGTAATTGGAGATGCTTCGAATCTCCATAAAGGGGATTTGTGCAAGCAAGCATCCATAAAAAACCGCTGCCCCTTCCATACTTTCTATCTGTGCCCCCGGATATTTTGTTTGAAGCGCATCGATGCCTTCCTGTGAGCCACTCACCTTGTTTACACTCAAGCCCTGCACTTTGGGCAGGAAGTGGATTTCAGCAGCCTCCGGGTTGAGCAATTTTCCTCCTGTAAATGGAGGGGTGTCCGGATTTTGAAGTCCCAGTTCAATCAAACTGGAAAAGGAACCATCTGATTCCTCCACGCCCAGGTCTCCAAATTGCTCAGATTCCACATAAACTACGGTGCCAAGTTCGAGGCTGCGATCAAAAGCGCCGGCAATTCCGGCATTTAATACCAAATCATAAGAGCCTTGAAGTAAGGTTCTGCCCAGGTGCCAGGCAGCAGCATGAAGGCCAACCCCTGTAATGAGGGGCGTTACCTGCACGGAACCCAAATCAAATGTATCGGAATCCATATCGGAGGAGCGGCTGGAAAGCTCCAGGACCAGGGGAGCCAATTCAAACGGGGTTGCTGCGACTAGTAAAATATGCATGGGAAATCCTGGAAATGTTGGCAGGGAAATAAGGTGCTTAGAGCATGTTCTGAGAATAAAGCCGAAGGTCGGATTTTTTTAATAAAAATTGCCGATTGTTCAGGTGCTGGTTCCTGTGAATATTTCCAAGACCAACAATTTCGCAAACAAGCACTACCTTGCAGCGGAAATTTGGAACGCATGAAAATGGAATGGTACGCCAGTTGGTTTAATTCTCCGTATTACCACATTTTATATAAAAACAGGGACGACGCCGAAGCCAAACGGGCAATAGATGGGCTTTTAACTGCATTGCAATTGCCCCCGGGTTCGCGTATTCTGGATTTGGCTTGTGGCAAAGGGCGCCATTCCCGGTATCTTGCTGGATGTGGATATGATGTCACCGGACTGGATATTTCAAATGCCAGCATTTCCTTTGCCCGCCAGTTTGAACATGAAAACCTGGCTTTCTACCAGCACGATATGCGGCAAACATTCCGGAGCAATTACTTTGATGCGGTGATGAACTTTTTCACAAGCTTTGGCTATTTTGAAAAAGACAGAGATCATATCCGTACCCTCCGCCATATAGCAACCAACCTCAAACCCAATGGGATTTTTTTACTTGACTTTTTGAATGCCGGGTTTGTAAAAAACACATTGGTTCCCAAAGAAGAAAAAAACGTTGATGGAATAGAATTCCATATCAGTCGGAAAATAGAAGGTGGGCATGTCTACAAGCGTGTAGAGTTTGAAGTAAATGGCAAGCCTCAATATTTTGAAGAACGGGTACGGCTTTTTGACAAAAAGACCTTGTTTGACATGCTGGACTCCGTTGAACTTCACCCGGAGGTCGTGTATGGAGACTACGATCTCAGCCAGTTTGATCCGGAGAAGTCCAACCGGCTGATTATTTTAGCCAGAAAACAAAAGCAGGTATGATGTGGTTGCAAACCTTGGTCGAGTGGGATAAGTGGTTGTTTCATCTGGTGAACACCGGACTGTCTAACCCGATATTTGACACCATTTTACCCTGGATGCGAGAAAAGTGGTTTTGGGCACCGGCTTATTTGTTTGTGCTCACATTTGGCTTGCTTAATATTCGAAAGCGGGTGATCTGGTTTGTATTGGGTTGGTTCTAGTGGTGGTAGCCAGACGGTGTAAGTAGTAAATTAATCAAGCCCGCTGTACAACGGGTGCGTCCATGCAATGACACTGAGATGCAGGTCGTTCAACGGGTGTCCTGCGGAAGTGGGTACAGTTTTACCTCTTCACATGCCTGCAATCACTTTGCAGTTGCTGTGTATTTACTTTTTGTATTTGCGGGAGTAGGGCCCTGGGTGCGTCCAACCTTGTTAACTTGGGCTGCGGTGATTTCCTTCTCACAGGTTTATGTAGGAGTGCACTATCCTGTGGATATACTTGCAGGGGCAATTATAGGTTCAGTAATTGGGATGCTGATATACCGCCTTATAGGTGGGAGAACCGGTTTTGAACTGGGCAGGATTGGGGTAATTGTTTAAAAAGGCGTGTGGGGTAAATTAATGACCCTGCAGAACACTTTTTTGTGCAACATTGAGCAGGCGCTGCAAAATGGAGATAGAAGGAACCGGAATGTTTTTGGAATCTTCTTCAGCTTCAGTGAGTTCTACTTGCGCATCCTGCGTTTGAGTTTGATACAAACCCCGATTGCCGGAAATACATGCATCTGCATTTACGTAAATAAATGAGCCAATGCTCAACACGACTAGGAAGGAAAGAAACGCTTTTCGTAAAGTTTTCTGTTTCATGGCTTTATTTGTTGAAAACAACGGTACAAAAGTAACTAAATAAATCGTTAATTGCTACTAGCAAATAGATTTTGTAGATGAAATCATACATTTATAAGACTAATGAAGTAGTAAAAAGGTTGCAGTGACACGGCAATTTTTTTTAATGAATTTACAAATAGGTTGGGTTGAATGCATGAACACCTGCAAAATGGGCGTATTCAATGCCCGGGTAAATGGATTTTTACACAATTTATGATTCCATGCGGTACACAAACTGCCTGCAAACGTGTGCTGTAATCAATGCCAGACAAATTGTTATGTGCTCAAATTGATGCAAAGCATTTACCTTTGTTTCCTCTATGAAAAATTACATTGGTCAAAGTTTGTGGCTGCTTATCTGGATTGTCATCCTGACAATTGGACTTCAGTTTATTCCCTCAGACGTAAAGATTCTGGGCGCACCGCTTCGTCCTATGGATATCTTTACTGACATCCGAATGGAGACCGGTTTTGACTCCATTGCATATTACGACAGCTTGCACCACATACAGGATAGTCTGGCTTTGCTCGTAGATACTGTTGCTATTGACAGTCAGGTAGTACAAGGCCCACTGCCTCCGGTGGACTCGTTCTATTTTGGGCAAGTTTTTGAAGATTATCATCCGGACCAAAAAAGCATGGCTGCATTTTATAATGCTGTTGATTCCATTCAATACGGACGCCATGTTCGCATTGCATTTTTTGGGGATTCCTTTGTTGAAGGCGACATTCTTATTGGTGATTTGCGCGATAGTTTACAAAGCCTCTGGGGAGGCGATGGTGTAGGTTATGTACCCATAACTTCCAAGGTGGCCCGATTCAAACGAACACTTGTACACGAATACCGGGGTTGGGATACACATTCCATTGTGAGTAAAGAAAACCGTCGCAAAGATTATGGCATCAATGGATTTATCTACAAACCCTTGCCTGGTGCCACCGTGATGTATCAGGGAATTGGCCGCTGGTTCGAGCATACACGCTCCTGGTCAAGCATGCGACTGTTTTATACCGGCGACAGCCTTGCACCCATTTCTTTACGCATCAATCAGGGGGAGCCAGAACTTCGAACACTTCCCGATGTAAAAGGCTTGCTTGGTGTTGTGGATATTCGGGCACCCTGGATGAGCCAGGCCAGCCTGGAATTCCCCGAACCGGGTAAACTCATGCTGTATGGTGCCAGTCTGGAAAACGGAGCGGGTATTTATATCGACAACTTCTCCGTTCGTGGAAACAGTGGAGGTAAACTCAAACTGATTTCCAAATCAATGATGCAGGCATTTGATAAATACCAGCACTATGATCTGATCGTTTTGCAGTTTGGCTTAAATGCTGCGAGCAACAGCCTGCGCAACATTGCCTGGTACCAACAGGAACTGGACGAAACCTTCAAACACATGCGGTTGTGCTTTCCTGACAAGCCCATTTTAGTGATTAGCGTTCCGGATAGGGGAGGGAAGGTAGATGGTGAATTGGCAACCATGCGCAGCATTCCCGCTATTGTAGATATGCAAAGGACTCTGGCTCGAAAACACGGTTTCCTGTTTTTTGATCTTTTCAGAGGCATGGGTGGCCCCGGAGCCATGATTGCGCTTGCGAACACCTCACCCATGTTGGCAAATAAAGATTATACGCATCTGACTCATGCCGGAGGGAAAGAAGTAAGCTATTTGTTTGTGCGTCTGCTCCAGGAAGAACATACCCGTCAAAAAATGGAATCCCCGCTCTTTGAGCAGAAGAAAAGTACCTTTGGTTCCCACCCCTACCAATAAGCAAAGCAGTTTAAAATAAGTTTAATCTATATTGAATACATGAATCAAAAGAAACTCCGTGGTATCATCAGCATGTGCGTTGTGGTGTTCGCTATCAGCCAATGCCAATCGCAATTTCGTCCACCTCAGGTTGAAGTGACTGAGAACGATACTGTTGGGTATACCTTTTTGCAGTCGGACAGCAATTACATCCAGAATGCCAGTACCTTATTGCCATTTCTACAGCGCCTGTTTATTCAGCGTGTGAGTGGGGGCGAGCGCATTCAAATTGTCCACATTGGTGATTCACATATTCTGGGCAATTTCATGACCCATGAAACCAGGGTTCGAATGCAAAATGCATTTGGCGATGCAGGCCGGGGACTGGTGTTTCCATATAAACTCGCCGGCTCAAACGGGCCTAGAGATTTTACAGTTGAATCCAACTCTCGCTGGATAGGAAACAACTGCCAGCGCGATCAGTCGCCGGTCAGTAATTACGGAATTTCCGGGTTTTCACTTGAGACAACCACCCCGGAAGGAGAAACAACGATTCACCTCCGCGATTCCAGTGTTTCGCATGCTTCGCCCTTTACCAAGGTGACTGTCTTTTACCGAAAGGCTCCTGACGCTTTTGACTTCGAACTTTTTGATGATCAAACCAACCAAACTGCGCGTCGCTTAATTGAAGATGATTTTTCCAGCACCTTCTTTTTCGATCGCCCGGTTTCGCAGTTTTCGATTCAACACAAACAAGTTGGTGAGGAGCAAAAACGCATCCAAATCGATGGGTTTTGTATTGAAAATGAATTGTCAGGCATCGTTTACCATTCCATAGGGGTGAATGGCGCGCGCTACCTGGACTTTGCCCGAACAAGGCTTTTTGCCCCGGAAATTGCAAAACTGAATCCGGATTTAATTATAATCTCCATGGGTACGAATGAGGCCCAGGGGGAATCCGGCCCCAAAGGGCTGTACCAACAAATGCATGATCTGATCACCCAAATCCAGACGGAAGCACCAGGAGTTCCTATCTTGCTGACTACTCCTGCTGATTCGTACTTACGGCGAAAAGGATTTAATCCGTACATGCCTAAAATTGCATCCATCATCCGTCGGTATGCTGAAGAACATGGGCTTGCTCTCTGGGACTTGTACAGCATTTCCGGAGGACCTCAATCAGCACAATGGTGGAAATCTACTGGGTTGTTATCCCGGGATTCAGTACACTATACCAAAAGGGGATATGCAGCACAGGGTAAACTGTTTTATCTGTCGCTAATCGAAGAGTACAACCATTTTGTTGAGGAGTTGGCCCGCGAGGCTTCCGGCGAAGATGAATAAAAACAAGTTTGATATCGATCAAAAAAATAAATTATGAAAAACGCAATTCTATTGACGCTTCTGGCCTTGTGTACCTCAAGCCTGAAAGCACAAATTACCGATCCCAAAGCAACTGAAGTTTGGGAGCCTAAACCCCGTGCGGTGCAACCAGGGAGTGCCAATACAGCTCCTTCTGATGCGATCGTTCTCTTTGATGGAAGCAATTTGGATGCCTGGCAAAAGGCAGGTGACGGTACCGCGGCAGGTTGGAAACTGACCGACAAAGCCATGGAGGTGGTGCCAGGTGCAGGCGATATCCAAACCCGACAGTCCTTCGGTGATTGTCAACTCCACCTGGAGTTTAAATGCCCTACAAAGACGGTGGGTGACGGACAGAATAAAGGAAACAGCGGTGTGTTTTTACAAGGCCTGTATGAAGTACAGGTGCTGGATTATTTTGATAATGAAACCTACTCAAACGGACAAACGGCATCCATATACAAGCAACATATCCCGCTGGTAAACGCATGTCTGCCTCCGGATACCTGGCAAACGTACGACATCATTTACTCCGCTCCTGTTTTTAATGCCGATGGAGTAAAAGTACGGTCTGCCTATATAACTGTGCTTCAAAACGGAGTGCTCGTGCAAAATCATGTAGAAATCAAGGGCACAACTGAATACATCGGGTTGCCTAAAAATCCGGCGCACGGGAAAGGCCCTTTGAAACTGCAGGACCATGGAAATACCGTGCAGTACCGCAATATTTGGATTCGCGAATTGTAGAATGCTTGTATTTTAAAGACGTGCATGGATCCTCATGCTTGTGGCAAAAAAACCGATGTGCTTGTCATTCTCAGTTCCGGCAATGCCACCTAAACGGGGCTCTTTCACAATCTTTTAGCAAAAACAAGATTTTACACCTATTTTTGTGTGCATAGCGCGGTTGGTAAAGCGATATTTTGTCTTGAACAAAATTCACTTACAACCGCATGAACCTGATGGCCTGATATGCTCCTGGATACCTTCCCATTCTATAAACAACTGGATGCTGCGGACTGCGGCGCCAGCTGCTTGCGTATGGTTGCAAGGCATCATGGTCGGCACTACCCACTTGAGTACCTAAGGGAACAAACTTATCTGGACCGGGAAGGGGTTTCGCTTATGGGGCTCTCAGATGCTGCAGAAAAAATCGGACTGCGGAGTCTTGGGGTAAAAACAACATTCTCCCGACTAAAAGATGATCTCCCACTTCCCTGTATTGCACATTGGCGGCAGAATCACTTCGTTGTGGTCTACCACATTGGAAACGGCAAAGTGCACATTGCCGATCCGGCCATTGGTAAACTTCGGCTTTCAGAACAAGATTTTCGGGATGGGTGGATTAGCGATGTGAGCAATTACGAACCTCAGGGAGTTCTCCTCTTGCTGGAAACTACCCCCGAATTTTTTGAGCGGGAAGGAGAGAAACTCAGCCGTACCGGATTCAGTTTTCTTTGGAGCTATTTGAAAAGACACAAAAAACTGATCTGGCAACTTGGCCTTGGCCTTTTGCTCGGCTCCATCATTCAACTGGTACTGCCCTTCCTGATGCAGGCGCTGGTTGATAAAGGCGTTCAACTAAACGATACCAATTTCATTTACCTCATTCTGGCCGCTCAGGGGATGTTGTTCTTTAGTCAGGTGGCTGTTGAATTTCTCCGAGGGTGGATTTTACTGCATATAGGTACCCGGGTTAACATCAACCTGGTGTCGGATTTTTTGATCAAACTCATGCGACTTCCAATGAGTTTCTTTGATGCTAAAATGACCGGTGACTTGCTGCAGCGGATTTATGATAATGAGCGGATTGAGCGCTTCCTCACATCCTCTTCATTGGTAACCCTGTTTTCGGTGGTGAGTCTGGTAGTGTTTGGTGTGGTACTGTTGTTTTACAGCACCTTGATTTTTGTAGTGTTCTTTGTTGCGGCAATCTTGTATTTCGGCTGGGTTATTTTGTTCCTCCAACGCCGCCGCACACTGGACTACAGGCGCTTTGAGCAGATGGCTGAAAACCAAACCACGCTGATTCAAATGGTAAACGGCATGCAGGAAATCAAACTCCACAATGCCGAAAAGCAAAAGCGTTGGGCCTGGGAGCGAATACAGGCGCGTTTGTTCCGTGTAAATGTGCGGTACCTCGCTACCGACCAATTACAGCGTGCAGGTGCGGCGTTTATCAACGAAGGCAAAAACATCATCATTTCTGTCATTGCAGCACAAGCCGTCATAAACGGGCAAATGACCCTCGGTATGATGCTGGCAGTTCAGTTCATCATCGGCCATATGAACGCGCCGCTTGAAAGCCTGGTTCAGTTTATTCTTGCTGCTCAGGAAGCCCAAATCAGTCTGGAACGGATGGATGAAATCCAACGTCGCCCGGAAGAGGAGGATTCTGAGTTGCAAAAGGTAAATGTGCTTCCCTCCAATGGCGATATTGTCATTGAAGACATGAGTTTCCGCTACGGAGGTCCACACGACCCGCAAGTACTTAAGAAAATTGACTTCACTATTCCGGAAGGTAAAACCACTGCAATTGTTGGTACCAGCGGTAGCGGTAAAACCACCTTGGTAAAACTGTTGCTGAACTTTTATCAGCCTACTGAAGGCAGTATTCGGTTGGGAGATATTCCATTGAGTAATATCTACAATCGGCTCTGGCGAAACAGCTGTGGTGTGGTTATGCAGGATGGTTTTATCTTTTTTGATACCATTGCCAACAACATTGCCTTGGGAGAGGAATACATCGACCGGCGTAAACTGCTGTATGCAACCAAAATTGCCAATATTCAAAATTACATCGAATCCCTTCCTCTGGGTTACAATACCAAAATAGGTCAGGATGGAGTCGGACTCAGCCAGGGGCAACGCCAACGCTTGCTCATCGCCAGAGCCGTTTACAAAAATCCGGATTATTTCTTTTTCGATGAAGCGACCAATGCCCTGGATGCCTACAATGAGAAAGTCATAATGCACAACCTGGAACATGTTTTCCGCCATAAAACCGTTATTATTGTAGCACACCGTCTCAGTACTGTGCGGCATGCTGACAACATCATCGTACTGGAAAATGGAGAACTGGTGGAACAGGGGACGCATGAAGAATTGACGCAACTGCGCGGCCAGTATTACAACCTCGTAAAAAATCAACTCGAACTGGGTGGCTAAGCCCCACCCAAACCATCAGATACCAAAAGATTCATATGCTTTCTTTTGACGACCAAAAACAAATCGAACTTCGCTCGGATGAAGTGCAGGAAATCCTGGGGACACCCCCCGGATGGCTGGTGCGTTGGGGAACTACCGTCGCGCTGATTGGTTTTGTGTCCTTGCTGATCGTCTCCTGGATGGTTCGATACCCCGATGTGATTTCTGCCCCAATAGTACTCACGACCTCCAACCCGCCCGTGGCGGTAATTTCCAGAGTAGATGCACCCATTATCCGAATTCTTGTAAAAGACAATGAAGAAGTAAAACAAGGCCAGCCCTTGCTTGTATTGGAAAGCACAGCCAATTATACAGAAGTACTCAGTCTTGACCGCGAACTCAACCAATGGCGTAAGCTCTCTATGGACAGCCTGGCGCTTGTTATCCCACCAGATAACCTGGACCTGGGCGATTTGCAGGAGTATTACTCTGATTTTGTTCAAAAACTGGAAAACTTCCGTTTTGGAACGGATAGTAAATCACTCTCAGTCGACAACAACATTGCGTCCATCAATCAGCAAATACAACGCCTGCAACAAAGCATAAACTTTGAAGCCGGTAGTCGGGAACGAGCAGAAAAACAAGTAGAACGTGCGAAGGACATGTACCGGAGGCAGGAAGGCCTTTTCAATCAGGGCCTGATTTCCAAGGTTGCACTTGAACGCGAACAGCAACGTGTGAGCGATGCTGAAACGGCATTGGATAACATCAAACAAAGCATTTTACAGAAACAGACTCAAATCATCAACCTGCGCTCAGGAATCAATGATGCCACGGCAAATGAACAGGAAGACGTCAGCAGTCAGCGGGTCAAACTCCGGGAGAGCCTGCATACCTTGCGCAACCAAATGGACACCTGGAAGCAAAACTACATCCTAACCGCCCCCGTTCCCGGTAAGATATCCATGAACACGGGATTTTATGCCGTTCAACAGTTTGTAAAAAATGGGGAGCACGTATTAACAGTTGTGCCTCCATCCGATAAAAAATACATTGGCCGTATGTCACTTCCGGTTACCGGAAGCGGAAAGGTCAAGCCAGGACAACGGGTGGTAGTCAAACTTGATAGCTATCCATTTCACGAGTTTGGCTCCATTCAAGGCGAAGTCGCCTCAAAAGCAGAGGTGCCTAATAACGACCAATACCAAATTCTCGTTCGGTTCCCCGATCAACTGGAAACGAACTACGGAAAACAAATTCCTTTTGAACAACAACTTCAGGGAGGCGCTGAAATCATCACCGATGATAAACGTTTTTTGGAGCGCATTTTGGAGCAAATTTTTGCATTGGGACAATAGCAAAGTCTGCTTCCCTGCCTCCTTTCCACCGCCCAATTTGAATCCGGGCAGTTCAAATAAAACGCCCTTTCTTCTCACCATTTACCCGAATTTCCGCCGTATTTGGAGGCAATTAATATTTATTTGAGAAACGTTAACAGCCAGGCACTTCTTTGGCAGCGAATGCCCCATTACCTTTGTAGCAAGAAATAATTGAAGGGAGAAGTGTAAGGAACAAGCGTTTTTTAATTTCCCTTATTTGGCAACAACATTAACTATTAACTGTAAAATTTTTCGATCCGATGAAACAACTGCTCTCTATTATCGCATTTTTCGCTTTCGGTGTATTTGCTGCTCAGGCTCAAGGCCCAGCAATGACTTTTGATGTAACAACAGTAGACTACGGAACCATTGACAAAGGTTCTGAGCCTTTGCGTAAGTTCTCTTTCACAAATACTGGAAGCGAGCCTTTGATCATCAAAACTGCAAAAGGATCTTGCGGATGTACTGTTCCTACCTACCCAAAGGAGCCAATCATGCCTGGTGAAACCAGCGTAATTGAAGTACGTTACGATACTAACCGTATTGGTAAATTCAACAAAACTGTTACGTTGACTACCAACGAAGAAACTGCAACACATCAATTGACTATCAAAGGAGAAGTAAAAGCTCCTGCAGCAAAAGAAAGTGTACCAGCCAGCGGTGGTACATTCAAGCAGTAATTAACTGTTTGACTTTTTGGTTTGACGAAACGACCCGGTTGGTAGAAGTACCAACCGGGTTTTTGTTTTTTGCCTGTACATCGTTCCCGCCTTATTCGTAACTTTCGGCAAAATTTAGAACGATGCGCGTTGCCCTCCTTGAAGAAATAAAATCTCCAATAACTGTTGTAGAAAAGCCAGAGCCGGAACCACGGCATGGTGAAGCACTGGTCTATTTGCATGCAGCTGCACTCAACCATCGGGATGTGTATATCCAACAAGGTTTATATGCCAATATCCAGACCCCGGTGGTCTTGAAGAGCGATGGTGCCGGGACCTGTCATGGTGGACGCGAAGTAATTATTTGTCCATCCTTTCACTGGGGTGAAAACTCCCGCGCACAAGGCGCAGAGTATCAAATCCTGGGAATGCCCTCAAGACGGTACCTTTTCCGATCAGATTTGTGTCCCGGAATCACACCTTTCCCAAGCCAGAACACCTGAGTTGGGAAGAAGCAGCCGCGCTTCCTCTTGCAGGCCTGACCGCCTGGCGGGCCCTTTTTACAAAATGTGACTTGCAGGAGGGTGAAAAAGTCCTGATCACCGGAATCGGTGGAGGCGTAGCGCTTTGCATTTCAATTGGCCTTGGCCAAGGGTGCACATGTCTGGGTAAGCAGTGGTTCAGATGAGAAAATCCAATCAGCACTGGACTTGGGTGCGCAAGGTGGGGTAAATTACAAGGAAGAAACCTGGCACAAAACCCTGAAGGAACGGGCAGAAGGCTTTGATGTCATCATTGATTCGGCTGGTGGCGATGGTTTTGCAAAACTTCCAGCGCTGTGCAACCCGGGTGCCCGCATTGCCATTTATGGCGGTACACAGGGTAAAATCAGTGGATTAAGTCCTCAGATTGTATTTTGGAAACAAATCAGCATTCATGGGACCTCTATGGGTACCCTGGAAGAGTTTGGAAAAATGCTGGCTTTTGTGGACGAGCACAAAATTCAACCCATAGTCGATCACGTAATGGAGTTGGAAAAAGTAAATGAGGCAATGGACCGGATGGATAAAGGCGATCAATTTGGAAAAATTGTACTTCGCCTGGCTGGCACACCGGATTAGCAGAACTGATTATTTAGGAACCAACTCGTAGGCCTTGCCCATGGGGTCAATTACAAAGTAATTGCCGCCACAGCCTGCGATCCCACTGCGAGAATATCCGTTATCGGGAAAATAAACTCCTTTTTATCCAGTTTGCTCAGGCTGAAGCCTGATAAATCCAATTCGTAATAAATGGCCGGAACCAACAGCCGTCCATCTGTATCAGCAATACCTAATAAGCCGTTTTGCTGAATTTGAAAATAGCCGCTTCCGGTTTGTGCGTACAACATATTGAACTCAGGTTCCAGCCGCACTGCACACCTGATCGTCAATAATTCCGTATTTGCCGTTTGAGAAGCACGGTAAATAAAGTGCTTGTTTTTTCCTACAGAATTGATGTCATCGTATTGAAATGCGGTAATTTCCCCGCCTGCCATATTGAGAAGGCCCCACGCCATTTTGTTTGGCTGCAATTCGATTGACCCAGGGCATAAACGAAATCCTTCATAACGAATAGGGATTACAACATGGCCTATTTTGAAACACTCCCTTTTCCCATCCTCTTCAATCAGAAAATAACCATGTTAGAAGGGTTTGTATCCGATCATAACTGTTGCTGATGATCTGCTCCTCTTCAAAATTGATTACTCCGTATTGGTGGTTTGTGCTTACTATGTAATTGCCGTATGAGTCGAGTTGGATGGATTGATAAATGAAGTCAAGCAAAGTGTCCTGCCCAGAATTAATCAGGCCCCAGTATATGTCATCAAAGGCCGTAAACAAATCATCCCGTTCCCATTTCAACTGCCTGTATGTAATAAAAGGAACGAATTTCATTTTTGTTTGTTGATCAGGCCAAACTTGATTTAGACTTTTGCGCAATCAGCAATTCCGAGCCGGGAATCATCTGAATAGAGGCGTACTCAAATGGGATTTGTTGCTTGTTTTGAAGGTCAATCAAACCGCATTGTTGTTCCGAGCTGCAGGCGAAGAGTTGCTGAGCATCAAATGCTGTCAGTTTGGAATAAACACAGGGTATACTCAATTTGCCTTCAGCATTTACAAAGCCAAATTTGCCGTCTTTCGCACTAAAAAGCCCTTGGTATTGGCATCTTGAAGTGCATACTCAAAAGCATAGGGAAACAATGGGCTTCCTTTAGAATCCAATAGGGTGAATTCTGAGCCAGAACGTTGTATGCGAATAGTTTGAGTGCCAAGTAATATTCCTGGCTGCTGTTGACCAGACCCTGGGTTTTCAACCGTATTGGGCCGGTCCTGCGCATGACTTAAATGAGGAACAATCATAAAGGCCAGTAATCCCAGCCAGAAAAAAACGGATTTTAAATATGCCATACTTATTGGTTGGGGAAGCAGCTAAACTCGGACTTGCCGACATGCACCCGATTGTTCGGATTGAAGGTTTTGCGGCGGCCATATATTACGCCAAAGCCTTTGGCAATCCAGTCTTCTTTTTCAGGACAATCTGGCAGGTATTTCTCCTCAATTTCTGAAGAGTCAACCGGTGCAAAATACCGGAATTCATCACCAGAAATCATGGCATCCCCAATGTAGTCAAACTGGATAATTTCCTTTTGACCGCGCAAATCGTGCATGATCACTTGACGGTTCACAGGTGAGGTGCCAACATCAATGTAGAGAATATCCCGGTTGAGCCCCGCGAATGTTCCATTGGGCGGAGGCATGATGTTGTAGTGAGGACCGCCGCCATGCGAACACTGTAATGCCAATACCTGAAGTGTCAGACCGCTCCATTACCCGAACAACATAGTTGGGGTATTTGTAATCAAAGGTATAGGCCGACAGTGGGTGAAAAGACGTTTTATCACATCCTTTAAATCCCACCAGGGTATCTTCAACTGGCCGGGGAACCGGCTTTGCATCAACGGTTGGTTCGTTGTTGTTTGTACAAGCTCCCAATAAAAAGGTGAGCATTATAATTGCACCAACTTGAAGTGTATTTTTCATGCGACAAAAATACGGAATGATATTATAGAAATAAAAGCCGTACGCAAAACAAAGTGTCAACAACCGGGCGTACTTTTTGGTGGTCAGTAGTCAGTGGTGCAGCACGTTGAAAACTAACTGACCACTGACTACTGACAACTGACTACTAATTCGAACAGCTGGTGCTGTAATCGTATACTTGTTTTTCAAACTCGGACCAGCGAGGGGTTTTGCCCAGTTTTTTTACAAAATCCGGGCAATCGCCATAAAACTCCGGGATTAATTCGCGGTAGTTTTTCTTTTTAAGCCGAATGGCTGTTTTGCCACCCTTGCTGACATAGTAAGATTTTGCATCGCCACCTACCATGGTAATTCCTCCAACTCCGGCCGATGCTGTTTCCTGCGCGTAGGGGTCATGGTACACTTTGATCTTATTGGAATAACTCGGGTTTAGCAACTGCAGCAACAAAACCTGCTTTTTTTTGCCTACCAGTACTTCTGATTGCTCAAAATACACATAGCCTTTCCCAATTACGTCCTTCTCAAGGTCGTTGTCTTCCCACATTGTGGCATCAGAGAGAAACTCCATGCCTGCGCTGAATTTGTCGAAGCCGGATGGCATGAGGTACATATGGGCAATATCGCTGGCTGACAACTTATGAGTTTTATTTTCTGTATCCACAAATACTACAGATTCCAGCAATCCCTTTTTTCGCCGCAACTTATCCAGCGTTCCAGTGAGTTTTTCACCATTTTTTAAGGTGATATACGATTCATGCTTGTGTGAGAAAGTAAACGATGGGTTTAGAAATTTTTGTGAAAAAACCGGACTGCTAAGGATGCAAATAAGCAGAAATGTGAGCAACGATTTGATGTTCATCTTCATTATAGATTGATAGGGTGAAAAAATGGTTCGTCTACAAGGTGTGTAAACTTATAAATAGAATGAGTTCTCTGTAAAACAAATAGACCACAGCAAAAAACACACAAAATAGCAGCGCTTTTAAAAGTACTGTGGCGGCAGCTTGCTTGTAAAACCGCCTTAGGGAAATAAATAAATAGGGGATTAATAACCCAAGCAAAAAACTCAACAGAATTAGTCCCTTAATTTTAAAAAGTGCAATCAAAAGTGGAGTAATCATCCCCAGAAATATGAGCATGAAGGTAAACCAATGGGTAACAAAAATCAGGTGACAGGCATAATACGGATAGACCCTTCTGAATAATCCAAAAAAGGCAAAGGCCAATATCGGGATGTACAGGTAAAGTAAACCCTTGGTGTATTGTGCAGTATGGTGATCTATCTGGACCTTGGCGCTTT
The DNA here is from genome assembly GCA_041392625.1 of Saprospiraceae bacterium. Taxonomy (GTDB): domain Bacteria; phylum Bacteroidota; class Bacteroidia; order Chitinophagales; family Saprospiraceae; genus M3007. The sequence goes on from JAWKLR010000001.1 coordinate 112,898, forward strand.
CCACACTGATGCCCTCCATGCTTGCATACGACTGGACAAACTGGTGGATGGATACACCTGACCAATCGGTCATCTCCGTATCATATACAAATTCCATCTTGGGCGCAAACAAGTCGCTTTCTCCAAAAATGAAGAAAAAAACAAGGTTGACAAGGATGAATAATTGCAAGGGGCGAACATATGGCACGCGTCTCCCGCACATATTCCAGTGATAAAAAACCGGGTCTGGAAATCAGGTACCAAAGGGTAACCAAGACCTTGGAGTCGAAGTGTGTAAAGTGGTGAAAGAAGCTGCCGAAGGTATTTTTGAAACCGAAAATCTTCCGGGACAACGTATTTCTCACCACAATTTGGGCAAAACGATTTGGGCATTTCAGACCCACAACTCGGGCAGGTTTGTCCCTGTGTGCCAATCTGGGGACAGATGGGTTTTTCGTCCATTACTGACGTGCTTTTTTGAGCTCCAGATTGCTGTAAAATGTTCCCTGAGCGTCCTTTGCATTTGCGGGTTTACTGTCGTGTAAACTCATGATGTATGCTGCCACTTGTTGGATCTCCGATTGCTTCAATTGATCTTTCCAGGAGATCATACCTTTTTCAGGCACTCCATAGGTGATGGTTTTAAGAATGTCAGCACTTCCCCCGCCATGAATCCAATGGTTGTCCGTCAGGTTGGGGCCAACAATGCCCTGTGCTGCAAATCCATGACAAGGAGTACAATTGTCACGAAAAATGAGTGATCCTGCCTGAACATCTTTTTTATCAAGATTATAGGGGATCACAGATGGGCTACATGCACAACATGCCAATACCAACAGGCTAATCCAGGTTTTTTTCATGGTAGAATATGGATAGATAGGAACAACAATCCCCAAATATGCACTAAAGCATCGGTTTATTTCAAACCCTTGAGTTTTTCCGTTTTGATAGCCGTAACAATGGACCTCAACTCTTTGACTCCAGCGTCATAGCTTGAGGATTTGACAACAAAGCGATCGTACAGCAACAGGGCTACTTCACTCTCACCGGTTCTGTTGTTCTGTTTTTCATAGGCCTTATTGCCATGGATGGTGGTAGTTCGCTCAAACCCGTTTTCATCTTCTTTATCTATTTCAAGACTGGCCCAACTTGCCATGCCCATAGAGGCCATGTTGATGCCGCCCATATCAACAATATCAATTTCTACTTTTTTATTACCGTCCTTATATGTGGCCTCTGCTGTTGAAACCTTGAAGCCCATGGCACCAGCGGTTTGACCCTCTTTGCTTGTACGTTCGTACCCTGCCAGGGATTCGGGTAGCAATGCTTGTAATTCTCGGAAATTCACAGGTTCGGATTGCTGTAAGTCTTTCATTTGATCCTTAACCTGTCTCAGGGCCTCTTCCATGTTCTTGGGAGTATCCTTCAAATTGTTTTGCTCACTGGAAGAACGTTCAGATTGCTCCTCTGCATATGAATTGCCGGAAGAATTGTTTTGGGAATCGTCGCTCCCGCAGGCAGTGAAAATAGAAAAGAAAAGGAGTAGGAGTACTTGCTGAACAATTTTCATATCGGTTGTTATTTTGGTTTGAAAAATCCGGGATAAACCCGGTATTGACAAATTTAAGTACTTGAATCGAATTATTTATAAGAAACGGAAGCGCATATTGCCCGGAAGTTTTTTTAACAATAATCCAGATGATTCCGGACTTTGATTCAGACATGCCAGAGGTTTATAGAGAGGATATTCATCCCTTATAAAGCCTGCGCAAACCGGTAAAAACAAGAATGAAAAAGATACCGGGCAAGGCGATCCATTTGGCTTCGCTCCACAGCACCTGTTGGCCCCAATCACTGAAAAATGCACCAATGCTTATTGGCGAAACCAGAATTGGCCTGATTGGAAAAAAAATGCGTTCCAAAGAGAAGGGCCACCAAAGCGCAATCCCCCGGCCGCCTGTGGTCAGCATATCGAGTAAAGGATGAGAGGCTGTGCTTAAAACACACCAGAGCATCATTGCCGGCAAACGGGATTTATCCCGAACAAATATCCAGGCCATTAAACAGCCAAATACCAGTGCAAAAACCAGGGAGTGGGTAAAACCCCGATGCCCCCACTGACTGCCATAATCGACCCCCATGCGAAAGCCAATCACATCCAGGTCTGGTGCAAAGGCACAAAAACCTGTGAGGAGGATGCTTCCGAAACGCAGGTGTTTGGGAAATGCACCAACACCAAGTGCACTTGAAGCAATGACATGCCCAAAAATTGAGGCCATTTACAAAACGTACTTAGATGGGTTTTAGGCGTGGTTACCAGGATATTCCCTGAGCTACAGCCTGCGGATGAATCTTGAAGAAAATAGAACCACCAGCAACTGTTGTCGACATGAACGTGAATTGTCGTTTAGCAGCCACATTCGGGTCTTGCGCTGGGCAATCAGGAATCACCTGAACGCCTTCAATGCTGCTGACTTTTTCATATAGATGGCCATGGCTTGGACTACCCAACTCAAACCCCATGCGCGCTCTGTAATGGTTTGGGAATAATCGGAACAAGTCGTTTCCATCCCAGTACTGAGCACCTTGCAAATCACGGATCAGGTCGCGTATGTCATCCAGCTGGCGGGTAAACAGCTTCAAGACTGCCAGTGTAGAAAGCCTGCGGCGTTCTGCATCGCCATCCGTTCCAAAATACTCCTGGTAGGCTGGCCCGTTAATACCTCTTACATAGTTTACATCTGATACCAGATCCTGCAGTCCATATACCTTTCCCGCCCGGTGAAATGCAGTGCCTTTTGAGCGGGTATAATTGTACATGCAAATAGCAATCGAAATGGTCTCACGAAACATTTCACCAAAGGGGTCTTCCGGATTAATTTCATTGAGCAATCCCATGAAACTGGATTCGGCATACACCATTGCAGCATATTGGCGCAGTTGTGTGCCGGAGATAATTGGAACCGCTTCGGTACCTACAAACGCAGCATCCGGGCCAAACTGTTGTACATCAATCAGAGAGCCGTTGGTATCAAAAACTAAAGAAGCCATTCGCACTGTATCTTGGTGATGAAAAGGAATAGAGCAAGGAGTCTGTTTAATTAAAAACAAAAACCTTGCCTCAAAGTAAAGTAATTTGAGGATTAACTCCAAATATGGTTAAAAGGTAGTGGTTTAGGGCCATCAAATCGGAACCTGTAGATTCAAATCCACAGGGTTATTTCGAATTCGGATACCTTTTACCTGCATTTTGGTCAGATATATCTATTTGTGCATATTATCTTGTCCAAAATTCAGTACTTCGAATCCGTTTGTTTTACATTCATTGCAAAACCAAATTAAAAATGCTCTTATAGGCCATTGAATCAATCTACACCTGTTTAAATTATGAAGAATAAAATCCTCCTTTTACTTGGGCTTACCTGCCTTGCACTCCTTCCGGCAGAGGCTCAGAATCCCGATCATCTTAAATCAATAGCTATCCGCAACCTGGGACCTGCTGCCATGTCGGGTAGAATAACATCAATAGCATGCAACCCCAACAACCCCAATGAAATATATGTTGGAGCGGCCTCCGGGGGCGTTTGGAAAAGTGAAAGTGGTGGTACAGCCTGGAAGCCAATTTTTGACGATGCACCTACACAAAGTGTTGGTGCAATTGGCCTGTCTGCCCACAATCCAGACCTCATCTGGGTGGGTACGGGAGAAGGAAACCCGCGCAATTCTCAAAACTTCGGGATTGGTATTTTTAAGTCTATCGACGGTGGTGCCAATTGGAAAAACATGGGGCTGGAAAATACCCATACAATCCACCGGGTTGTAGTGCATCCCAATAATCCAGACATAGTATGGGTTGCATCGCTTGGTTCAACCAATGGCCCCAACGAAGATCGTGGGGTTTTCAAAACAACTAATGGCGGACTCACGTGGCGCAAAGTTTTATATGAAAATGACCTTACCGGATGTGCCGAGTTGGTGATCGATCCCAGCAATCCCAATAAACTGATTGCCGATTATGTGGGAATACCAGCGTTGGCCCTGGTTTTTCAAGTCGGGCGGAAAAGGCTCCGGCCTGTTTGTTTCTCACGACGGGGTTGCAGACCTGGAGCGGCGAACGGAGGAAGACGGCTTCTTGCCAAAGGGTGAATTGGGGCGCTTATGGGCCTGGCCATTTCGCGGAGCAACCCGGATGTGGTTTACGCACTGGTTGAGGCGAAGGATAATGCCCTTTACAAGAGTACAGATGGTGGAAAAAAATGGAGAAAAATGGCGGATAAGAACATGGGTGACCGTCCGTTCTATTACGCAGAAATTTATGTGGATCCACAGAATGAAAATACAGTCTATTCCGTGCATTCACAAATTACAAAGAGCATTGATGGAGGCCGATCATTCGACTCCTGGGTCAATTACTGGCGTATTCACCCGGATCACCATGCGTTCTGGATCAATCCCAACAACCCTAAACATCTGATTGATGGGAATGATGGTGGAGTAAACATCAGTTTTGATGGTGGTGATACCTGGCGGTTTGCAGAAAATATACCGGTTGGACAATTTTACCACATCAATGTCGACAACGAAATTCCGTACAATGTTTATGGCGGAGTGCAGGACAATGGCACATTCGTCGGACCTTCTTCCGTCTGGAAGTCAGGCGGACTTCGAAACCTGGAATGGCAGGAAGTGAACTTTGGGGATGGATTTGATTGCATGCCTCAGCGTGATAACAGCCGATTCTGTTTTGCAATGTCACAAGGTGGGGAAATGAGTCATATCGATCGAGAAACTGGCAATCGCCGCTACATAAAGCCCCTTCACCCGGATGGCAAAACTACCCTGCGCTGGAACTGGAATGCAGCCCTTGCTCAGGACCCGTTTCAGGATCATGGCCTGTATTTTGGCTCGCAGTTTGTCCATTACTCTCCAGACCTTGGACATACCTGGAAACTAATTTCTCCGGATCTCACAACCAATGATACCGCCAAACTGCATCAGGATATTTCAGGTGGATTGACAATTGATGCTACCAATGCAGAAAATCACTGTACCATAATTTCCATTGCTCCCAGTCCGCACAACAAAGATGTAATTTGGGTTGGAACCGATGACGGGCAGTTGCAACTGACCCGCGATGGTGGTACGAACTGGACGGAATTATCCGGTCGATTGCCAGGTTTTCCCAAAGAATCCTGGATCGGTCAGATTGAAGTTTCCAGTCATGACCCGGGTGAGGTTTTTGTAATTGTGAACAACTACCGATTGAATGATTGGAAACCGTACATGTACCACACCAAGGACTTTGGCAAAACCTGGAAACGTTTGGCATCTGAGCAAAACATCAAAGGATTTTGCTTGTCTGTAGTTCAGGACTTGGAAGTTCCGAATTTGTTGTTTTTAGGCACCGATCAGGGTTTGTATTACAGTCTGGACTACGGGGCTCACTGGGCCCACTGGCCTAAAGGAGCATTCCCATATGTACCCGTTCAGGATATGAAAATTCACCCTCGGGAGGGCGATTTGGTATTGGGCACTTACGGCCGGGGTATCTGGGTTATGGATAACATCGCCCCCTTGCGCGTGATGGCTTCCAAAGGCAGTGAAGCATTTGAAAAGCCGTTTGTTTTATTTCAGCCGCAACAAGCCGTTTTGGCCTCTTATGCATCCTTCAACGGGCCACATTTCCCCGGGGATGAAACCTTTTTTGGTGATAATAAAGGGCCTTCCGGGCGGATTCCCGTATGGGTAAAGCCCGAGCAGAAAAAGCCTGTAAAGCAAGAGGCTGAAGACAAGGACAAAAAGGGGAAAAAGAAAAAAGACAAAAAGGAGGATTCAGATAAGGAAGACGAAGGCGATGATGATGAAAAAGGTGATGATGATAAAAGTGATGATGCCGGTACAGAAAAAAAGCCTGAAAAAGGCAAGCGCGGGGATGGAAATATGAAACGGGCAAAAGTGTTGATCTTCAATGATGCCGGGGATACTTTGCGTCAGTTTACTACCAAACTGGATACCGCATTTTCAGCAATCTACTGGGGGCTGGATACCAAAGGCGTTCAAATGCCGACAAACAGAAAACCCCGGGAGGGGCAACTGGAACCCGGTGGCGGACCACGTGTTCTGCCTGGCACCTACAAGGTTCAGGTACATTACAAGCGGCACATGGATTCCACGACCATTACAGTGATTGATGATCCCCGACTCAACCGCCCGACATCTGTACTAGAAGCAGAGGCCAGGGCCGTTCGGGCATTTTATCCAACTGTAGAAAAAGCAGCAGAGGCATACGATCGTCTGACTGAGGCAGAGAAAACAATCAAACTGGTTTCTTCCCAGTTTGTAAATGTGCCAGATAGCACCAAAAAGGAAGTGCTTAAATTGGGGAAAATACTTCAGGATAGTATTACAGCCCTGAAAGATGAATTCTTTACCCATGAGTCTAAAAAGGGAATCCAGCGAAACCCCAATACACTCAATAGCAAAATGTGGCAGGCAATTTCCTACATCAACAACAGCGAAGGTGCACCAAATGGAACTGCCCAGGTTGCAATTGGAGCAGCAGAAGAGGCTGTAGATACTTTGGTAAAACGAATCGATGCACTCTTTGAAACAGACTGGAAAGCGTATCGAGAGAAAGCTGAGGCAATCCAGTATTCCTTGTTTAAGGACTAGCGGCCTTACAGATAATTTGGAATCAACATAAGAAATGCCCGGTGGACTTTTCCGCCGGGCATTTTCTTGCAAGTTATAATCTCAATGGTCGTTAGCAAATAGAGTGGGGTAGTTTATAACACATGCTCAATCCTTCTGCGTATTCCGGATCTCCAGGATTGTTGGCAAGGGCTCAACAGGTTTTGACCAGATCTCTTTGATCAGTCGTTCCTGGGTGTTGTGCGCGTCGGCATCATCCTGTTTGCTTCCGGGTAGTGGAAGTGCCATTGGTGGCTCCTGTGGGCGTTTCACTTTTTCCTCTTGCACAGGTTCATCAATGGTTGGGATAGCTACGAGTTGGTTGCTTGAGGTTGAGTTAGCTTGGGTTGAATTTCTGACGGTATTGGTTTCCTGGTTCGTAGTTTCTACCAAATCTTCACTTGAAGGTTGTAGATCCTGTTCCTGAACTGGGGCTACAACTGGTTGTTGAGCAACTTCAATTTGTGGCGTGGTTTCAGGAGTTACAGGCTTGCTGCCTTCATTCTGACGGGCGCCAAAATAAATGGCTGCACCTACAACAATCAACACAGCAAGTGTGCTTATGACTTGCATGGCTGACCAACCGGCCTTAGGCTGAATTTGTTGGTGTACATGTTCCCATACCTTGTTTGATGGCAGATCCCAGCCGTTGGCGGAGGGAGTATCCGGCAATGCATCAAAGGTACTGCGGAACAACTCGTCAAGTCCTTGGTTATCTTCTTTCTCTATCATGAGGGTCTGGCTTCGGTTTTTGTTAACCTGGATTAGTGCATGTTAAAATTGTATTGAGAGGATGTCTAAAATTCAATTTCTGGGCTACATTCGGCAAATTTGGTTTTTCTCTACGTTAAATTTTTCGCCGAATTACCCGTATTCGACTGCAAAATTTGCCTTAATAAAAACAAAATTTGCTCGACTTCGCCTCAGAATTGAAATTTAGACATCCTCTGAATGAGTTTTTATCCAATCAAATTTGAAATTTTAAACAAGCATTTACTTTTTTATGTAATCGTATGATTTGTCAATCATTTTTTTGAGGTATTCTCTGGCTTTATAGAGTTGGCTTTTGCTGGTACCGGTAGATATGCCAAGTTGTTCGGCAATTTCCTCGTGGCTGAATCCTTCTATGGCATATAGGTTAAAAACAGTTCGATATCCTGGCGGAAGTTTTTGCAGCAAGCTCATCAGGTATTCAGCATCCAGGTTTGCAGCAATATTTTCCTCCGTTCGGACGGTATTTTCAAAAGCGACAAAATCGCCGGTGTATTGAATAAACTCTTTTTGTTTTCTCAAATGGCTGAGGGCGGTATTCACCATAATTCGTCTGATCCAGGCCCCCAATGCCCCTTCTGCCCTAAACTGGGCCATATCCCTGTACACTCGAACAAACCCATCCTGCAACATATCTTCGGCCTCTGCATGATCACGCGCAAATCGCAGCAAAACCCGGAACATCGGAACGCTGTACTGGCGGTACAAAGCCATTTGATGTAGGGAATTGCCATTTAGCACCCCACGCACCAATTCCTGGTCAGTAAACTGCGGCATGTGATTGGATTACTTTTGATTGATACCTTTTTGATCAAACGGGTTGCCCAACGGTTTGTTTTTTTTGAAAAAAGTTTGGTGCCAGGACAACACAGTATGTACAAAAGTACGGACTACTTTGTAATCATGCTAGAGAACAAGAAGGGAGAGTAAGTGGATTTTCCAGTTTGAAGCGAGGTGAATCTATTCTTCAATTTCCAATTGCAACGAGGCTTTGAACCAGGATTGACTTTGCTTAATTTCCAGTTTGTGGGATTCTGGATAGATCAAATGCAGTTGTCTTTTCAGATTTTTTAGACCAATACCCCCTTTGGTATTTCTGGTTCCGTTGATTTGTTCTGCTGTGTTTTCAACAGTAAAGTTGAGGTGCTGATCTTTGAGTTGCAGTGAAATAAAAATTTCTGCATTTCCGGTGGTACTGCTGGCACCGTGCTTAAAACTGTTTTCTACAAAGGGTAAAAGAAGCAGTGGTGCAATTTGAGCCCTTGAGTTGTCAATATCCTGGTTGTATTCAACCTTGAGCCGATCATTGTACCGCATTTTTTCCAACTCAATATAATCTTCAATCACCTTGGCCTCGTCTGAAACACGGATGCGTGGGGCCCGACAATCATACAAAACAAAGCGCATGATTTGGGAAAGCATCATAATGGCATCAGCCGTCCGGTCGGACTTTTTTCTGGCCAGTACGTACAGGTTGTTCAGTGTATTGAATAAAAAATGGGGGTTGGTTTGAGCCCGGAGAAAATTGAGTTCCGATTGCAGTTTTTCACGAACCAACTGTTGTTCAAATTCAATGCTCTTGTAATGCATTCGGATCATTTTTACCGTAGTCGCTGCGGCTACCGTAATAAACAGATCGAATATCGTCAGGTAAATTCCCGGGCCAAAAAACAATTGAATTTGATTCTCCGGTCTGAATTGAGGAAAAAATACAAAGGCAAGCAGCAGACGATACAAGATCGTGGCGACAATGAAGCCAAGCAGGATAAAGAAAATGAGTTTGTAAACCTTATCCCGCTCCAGATACAGTGGAATAATGAAGTAGAAAACAAAATACGTAAGGGCTATCTTGATCGGCAATACAAATGCCTCCCCATAGATTGCAGTTGGTACCGCCTCCGGGATTGGCAGTTTCTGAATGATACAGGTCAGTACTGTATTCAATACCAGGTATACCAGCCAAAAGCTGATGTGATTTATTATCCTTCTCCAGTTCAGGCCTTCCATGCGATGGTTGAAAAATCAGATTGAACAGTCATTGTGTACAGCGATCGATCGCGAAGGCGAATCTCTTTTATTGGCATTTCAATTCCATCCACCGTGCAGGAATGTGCAAATGTCGGAAAGCCAACAAGGTATACTTTCACCTGCTCGTACCCAGGATCAAAATCACCTGTCTGTGTTCGGTTCAGGATCAGGGAAGAGTCAGTTCCTTTTGTCTCAAAAACTTGAAGTGAAAACCTATTAGACTTGTAGTCCATCCCTTCACCAGCATCCTCGTACAGGTGGCTGCATTCTGTTCCGTTTTTATAATATACGTATAAACTCAATTCTTCTATTTTCTTTTCATTGGTCCATTGCTGCACCGGATAGATGGGTACCACTGCTCCTTCCCGGATAAAGAATGGAATCTGATCGGGCATCAGGTTGACGAATAATTCACCACTGTATGCCTGTCCGGTCCAGAAATAATACCACTTCCCCTTTGGAAGATGGACCATTTGTCGTTGCACATTTGCCTGAGTCACCGGGCTCACCAGAATGTGTTCGCCAAATAAAAAATCACGGCTGTTTTCAAGCACCTTGGGGTCCAGCGGATCCGCAAATGCCAATGGCCTCAGCACCGGCTTTCCGGATTGCTGCAATTGCCACATTGCCGTATAGAGGCAAGGTAATATGCTGTATCGGAGTTCAATGGCTTTTTTCGCCAAACTGGTCCATTTTTCCCCGAAAGACCAGGGTTCCTGATCCGAAACGTGTTTTTCGGGTGCAAGTAATTCGGCTTCTTCCGTCACAGCAGCATCCCCGGATGCATGGGAGCCCATGCTGTGCACCCGCATCAACGGATGGAATACACCCAGCTGTAGCCAGCGCACAAAAAGCTCTCCGTCGGCATCACCGGAAAAACCGCCAATATCGCTTCCACAGAATGAAAAGCCGGAAATGCTCAATCGAACGCATTGCTGATTCGCAATCTGGAGATGCTCCCAGGTTGACAAGTTATCGCCGGTCCATACAGCTGCATACCGTTGTCCTCCGCAGAATGTTGCCCGGGTTAGTAGGAAGGGACGTTTCTCGGGTGCCAAAATTTCCAGGCCTTCCCAGGAGGAACGCGCCATTTGCATTCCATATATGTTGTGTGCTTTTGCATGGCCACAGGGATCCCCGTCGTATTCGTGACGCACGTGATCCGGAAGGGTTTTGTGGTCGACATGAAACACTGCAGGTTCATTCATATCGTTCCAAAACCCGGAGACCCCATCTTCTGTATACAAGCCCTGATACAACTGTCCCCACCAGGCCCGTACATCCGGGCTGGTAAAGTCTGGGAATCCGCAAAAGCCTGGCCATACCGGTCCTTTTGCTACGTCTCCATTCCAGGTTTTTAGCAAGTAGTTGTTTTTAAGTGCCTCAGCATAAACGGGGTATTTGAGGTCCTCTTTCAAACCCGGATCAATCATTACGACAGTTTGAAATCCTTTGTCCCGCAGTGTTGCAATCATTTTAGCCGGATCCGGGAAATGGGACTTGTCCCAGGTGAAACACCGATATCCGTCCATGTAATCAATGTCCAGATAAATTGCATCACAAGGAATTTCCAGCGAACGAAAGGTGTCGGCAATTTCATGCACCCGCTCTTCCGGGTAATAACTCCATTTGCATTGGTGGTACCCAAGGGCCCAAAGAGGTGGAAGTGCGTGGGTACCGGTCAGTTTTGCATAATTGCGTGCCACATCATCCAGTCCCGGTCCATAAATAAAATAGTAATTCATTTCACCGCCATCCGTTCTAAACTCAGTAAACCCAACGTTGGATTTACTGAAATCGAAATGGCTTCTAAAGGTATTGTCGAGAAAAATTCCGTACGCAGTATCTTCATGAAGTGCATAATAAAACGGAATGGCCCGGTACATCGGATCGGTATCTTCACCAAATGCATAGGCATCGGTGCACCAGTTTTCAAATATTCGCCCATTTAGTAGAGTGGGTCCGGCTTTATCTCCCAGGCCGAGGAAGGATTCCTTGCGATGTTGTTTTTTACGAACACGCATTTGTGACCATCCTTTCATGATGGTTCTTTTTGCGGAAAAGGCATCAAAATCTTCGCAAATCAGTCGATCGTCGTTATCAAATACCCGAACTTTTAATTCTTTTTTAGAAACGACAATTTGGAGTTTTTCGGATGCAAGTTGATACTCAGAATCGGTTTCTGTCAGTTTTACTTTTACCCGTCCCGGTTCAAGATCAGGTCGAACAGCATAGGAAAAGTCTCGTTCAAAATGAGCCTCAACGGCATAGCGGAAACGAATAATTTCGGGTTGTACGACCTGGATGCGCAGAGCAAGTCCATTGTTGCAGACAAACTCATACGCGTTATCCTGCCAACGTACCGTTTCACAATAGTCAGGACTTAAATAGGCATAAACATCTTCATATCGTGTACTGACATCGGCATTCGAAAAGTCAATTGCTTTGACTTTTTCAGGTGTTTCACGTTCCGTTTTTGTGCCTGCTTTTTTGTTTTCTTCCATTCCGCCTTGGCATTGAAATTTGCAGGCACAAACTTACGCAAATTCATGGAGTGGGCGCATTATTTGGGAGGAATGGCAAGTTCTTATGAGGTCTAAAACTTGTAATTCGCATTCAAATAAATAAAGGAAGATTTTAAGTCGTTCGGTGCATCTACAACATCTGCGGAGAATAATGCTTCACTGTAACTGGCATCCAGATCATGCCGCAAAGCAAGGCTGGAAAGGCTGAGTTGTCTTCTGTAACCCAGATTGAGCTCCAGGTGTTTGTTCAACTGATAGCCCAGAGCGATCGTCCATTGGTTGTCCCAGCCGCGGGTCTGGCCAGAAACCAGGGTATTGAGTGGTTGTTCGAAGCGTTCATTGGTGAAAGCATCGTTCACAGTATTTTGCGCCAGAGACAAGGTTGAGCCCGCATTTTTGGTATAAAATAAATATTGAAGCTGTACTCCGGTAAGAACCCTCCATCGTGGACTAACTTTTCCTACCAACTGGATGGGAAGCTCTAGTCGATGCAGGCGGTTGATGGGCACCAAAACATTGGTTGGATTTTGGCTGGTTGAAGGATTCAGGGAACCCGATGATCCCGGAAAGTATCCGAGTACCGTAGAGTCACCGCTGATGTTGTAGTAATCGAGGCCGGAGATACTTACAATTGGTCTGTTTTGACCTATGATGCGCCCATATTGATAACCAGCACCCAGTCGCAACCCAATTTTTCGGTTTATATTCCAATCGAGCTGAACGCCCACAGAGGTAGCAGTTTGTTGTGTCGTATTGCTCCATTGTGTGCTTGCATAGACTCCGGGCTTAAAGCGATTTTGACCTGCCTTTTTTGTAATTGTTGAGACGGAGGCCATTGGTTCAGTATTTTTCTGAGGCAATACAGGGGGCGTGATGTTGGTCTGAAGTAGATTGATCGGGGCCAAAGCGGGGGCTTTGGCCCGATCAATCCGAGAGGGTGTTTCAGGTGTATTCTGTACGGTAGTTTCCAGGGGCATCAGTTCCGACGGAATTGCAAGATTATCCGGAGGCAATTCCGAAAACTGACTTGCACTGTTTGGGTTTTGTTCGAATGTGGAAACGGGTACAGGATATTTTAGTTCGGATACTTGAATATTCTGGTTGATGCGAAAGTCGGATGGGGTAGGGGTTGAAACAGGGTTTGAATGATTTGCTTCAGGCAGGATGTGGGCAGGTTCTTCGGCAATTTCATTGCCGACAATGGTTTGTGTTGTTGGGATTATTGGATTGGATTTAGCAGGAAGAGATTGCCAATAATAGGCCGCACCGCTAATTGTTGCTATAAGCAGGAACCCGAGCATCCAGAAAATGAGGAAGCGTCGCCGGTTTTTTTCTACAGGCATCTCCTTGTCCAGGAGGTTTTCCATGGCTGCCCAGCCATGCTCCATCAACTGAGGATCTATATGTTTGTACTCTTTTGCCATATCTAGAGTGAAATTAGGCCAGGTTTCCCTGGCGATTTCCTGAATAGCCCAGTGCTTCCAGTTTTTGTCTCAATTTTTGTCGTGCATTCGAAAGGTGCCACTTGGACGTGCCTTCGCTGATATCCAGCAAATTGGCAATTTCAGCATGTGAATATCCTTCGATTGCATAGAGGTTAAAGACCTCCTGGCTTGTGTCAGGAAGGGAACGCACGGCGCGGAGAATATCCTCCTCATACAGGCTGTCCAGTCCCTGTTCTGGAACGGTATCATCCTTTTCATCCAACACCAGAAAATGATAATATCTGGAATTGCTTCTGAAATGGTCGGCCATGCTGTGGTAGATCAGGCGGCGCACCCATCCTTCCAGGCTGCCTTTGAACGCGAATGTGTTTATTTTTTTAAATACCTTTAAAAAGCCCGTATTGAGAATTTCCAGGGCAATGTCTTCATCCCGGGTATACCGAAGGATCATACGCAGCATTTCCGGGAAGAAATGCCGGTAAAAAGCCTCTTGTGCCTTGCGGTCATTTTGAACGCAGCCTTCAATGAGTTCTCTTTCGCTGTATGTTATTTTCCCAAATACTGGCATGAATGCTTAAATGATAAAGCCAAATCCAATCTCAATACGTCTGAACAGAATTTTGTCGCGCCCGTAGGTGCCATTATTCGTTGAAATCCAATCCCTTGTTTTTTTCTGGTACCTGAGACCACATTGCAAGGTGAAATGATTGCCCATCCGGTATCCAAACAAGGCCTGTAGCATAGGCCCTCCTGTATAGGTATCTTCGAACCCCCAGTTCTCGGTGTTGTTGCGGTTATCAACCAGACTGTAGCCAACACCAAGCGCATAAAATGGAGTAAACCGTTCGGAAAGCAAATAGCCACGCGCTTCCACAAAGATGGGGAATGTGTTGGAGTCCCGGTCGAATAAAATGAAGCGCTCTGCACCGATACCCAGGCCAACGCCTATATTTTTATTGAATTGATAGCCACTGGCATGTTGGAATAGAAACCCCTGGGTAAAGTCACTGTAGTAATCAATCCCGTTGAGTGTTCCCAAACGAAAATGGTGGTATATCCCCCGTTCCTTAAAGGTATAGGGGCGCTCTTTCTGAACTTTAACCTGCTTTTCATCCTTACACTTTTGAATGATTTTTCGCACCGAGGTTTCATCAAAAAAAACGTGGTGTCCATTCCATGTTGTGATGGCTATTTGTCCTCCTTGTTCGAGTTTGGTGATGTTGCCACGGAAAACACTTCCATTTTTCATGTATACATAATCCCAACATTCATCCTCTTGTTGGGACTGGGAAAAGCCCTGTAGAGGAAACAGAAAAAGCAGGGAAAAAAGTAAGGCTAACAGGCGCATAGATAATGAGTTTGGATTTAGGTGCAGGGCCAATTTCATCAAATCGGCCCTGTACCCAAAGGGTGTCAAACATACTTTTAGTTGTGCACAGGAATGTGGCTGATTTCAACTGGATTGGCTCCGTCAGTGACATCAAATTGGTAAAATCCGCCTGGGCCAATAAGCATCAGGTGGGTTTCATCCAGTGCAATCACATCGTATGATTCGATGTTTGACAAGTGGCTCAATTGTTCCAGCGCTCCCGGGTTTTGCTTGTCGTAAATTTTCAAGCCATCATCGCACAGGTATAGGTAGTTTTCCGTGACGGCCAGGCCCAATGGGCGTTTCATCTCATAGCTTGCAAAGAGGGTTGCATCGGGGAGTTTGTCGATTGATACTACATTCAGTTGGTTGACAGAGCCGTTGCAGGTGGTGCCATCGTGTACGGTCACGTAGGCATAGTCTTCATCGCATACAACCGGGTCGCAGCCCGTTGCGTGCCAAAATACAGTAAGTTGTTCGGGCTCTGCCGGATTGGTGTTGTCATAGACCCAAACGGCATTTTGAGAACCAAGGAACAACATATTTTTCCATGGGAATATGGTTTCAATATTCCATCCGGCAACAATTGAACTGAGTTGGCTTGGACAACTTGGATCAGATAGGTCGTATGAGTTGAGGTCGCTGTTGTCTACGGTGTACAGGTAGTGGTCGTACAGGGCAAATCGAGCGAATGAACCGGAAATTCCGGCCTGCGCTTTAACAGATCCAAAGCTGGATGAACTCAGCATATCTGAATTTATAAATGCAAAATCACCTTCAAAGAACCAGGTTCGGCCCCAATTGTAACTCGCACAATCTACTTCTTCAGTCACATTGGTCTCTTCATAGTCTACAATGTAACCTTCAATTGGATCGTATCCAAGGAGGCCGAATTCATCTTCCCGTCGACAAACCACTTGCGGAGCCTGGAGATTTGAAATATCAATACTCAGCAGGTCCATGTATTGATCAGCGTACAGGTGGTTTCCCAGGATAGCCATATCGACGTTTCCGGGAATGTTGTAAAAGGCAATCGGAGTAGGAGACTCAGGATTGCTGTTGTCAATCACATGAATACCTTCCAGTTTTTCATTGATAAACAGATAGGTTCCATAGGAATAAATTTTTCCGGGCTTTTTCAATGGCCTTGGGGCTTCTACCTGCATATCAGACCGGCATTCAGAAACGGTCTTGAAAATCGGATCGAAGCGAACATAATTCTGGGTAGAACTGCAGCGATCTCGCAAACAGGATTGAATGACAAGGGTACTTGAAAGGCCAAGGAGCAGGAATAAAATAGTACGGATTTTCATAGCTTATTTGTTTGGATCAAAGGTTGTTGCCGGCATTTGTAAGCATAGACGCATATCAGGGTTTGAAAGGTTGGGTTGGGTGCTAAATTATTCTGGAATAGAGACACAGCAGTTGGGCAAAATGCTGCGGTATCTGTTGGAAAATCGTCCACTCATTCAATAAGATAAGGCCAAATGGGCAAAGAATAACAATGCCTCCAAATGATGGTTTTTAGCCAAATTTGACAAGTGTGATTTTTATGATACTGATAATCAGTGTGTTATAAATGAGTAATTGAGGTGCTTTTTTAAAACCGTAGGGGGATGAGCCCCGTCTAACTGTCCTTTAATTCCATTAGAAACCAGTAGACCTTTGAAGGGTAAAAAAAGAAACTGTTCTGGATGAAGTCCTGAGAGTTTGGGAGTGTACTGACTGTACAGGTCCAGCGGTCAGCTTTAAATCTGAGCAAAATCTATTGATTCCAGGAAGTGGGGCCAGGTCTAAACTTTTAAAGTTACCTGCTTTGCTTGACTGGAGTACTTGTACCATATCCATTGGAAATATGGTCAGGGCGGCTGCCTGTTGTAAGCTGTGTTTGCGCTCGCTGCTGGCAGCCTGCCCTGTCCTGCTAATTTCCAAAATGCGCACATTATTTCTAACCCTGTTCAAAGCATCGAAATTATGAAACCAAGAAGGCTGTCAGACCAAATTCTACCTAGTACATCCTAAAATGGGGTATCCGGGTTTTTAAAATACACGTATAAGTCCCCAAGTACGTGTTCCCGGTGTATTACTTCCTTTGGTAGTAGGGTTATGTCTGCTTCCCCTCGGATAAACTCGCTGCGCAGTGTAATCCGGCAGGAAATCCGAGTTTATACACCTTGATGTAGACCCCACCATGTATAATTTGATGGGAGAAGAATTCGTGGTAAATAATATGGAGATACCATTTTTAACAATGACCAACACCCGAAATTCGGTGATGCTTACCGTGTGCAAGCCAGGTTTTGGCTGTCTGGAAGATGATTTTGTTTTTGGATGTTGTGAATTTTAGGGGAAATGGTGCTGGCCCCTGGAGCAAGTCGATACGATTTGTTCTGGCGATAATGCGTCGATAAAAATTACCGGAGCAGATGGGATCATGCCTTATATCGCTATGGTCAAGCAGATCACTGGTTTTGGATACTACTTTTTTGTCGCTGGTAACGATGGTGATGGTGACCCGACATGGATATTATGGCAACGTTTATGTTCAACCTCACCAGTACAACTAACGGAAATCCTATATTCAGGATGTTTCCGGATGTCCGACTCCCCTTGGATGGCGTGATAACATTTGTTGTGAACCCGGATCCTGATGTTGAACCCATAGCAGATCAGGAATTGTGTACCGTAGTTTAACGGATGCCGTAGTTTTCAGTGGTTCCATACCCGGAACTGAATATGACTGGACGAACATGAGATCAGTGATCGGCCTGGCTGCCAGTGGGAATGGGAATATTCCTGCCTTTATTGCAAGCAACCCGGGGAATGTTCCGGGTTGTGGCTACCATCACAGTAACTCCGGGTTATTCCAGCGGAGGGATCACCTGTTTTGGGGATGCAGAGAATTTACCATTACGGTTTATCCCATGGAGTCGGTTGATATAGGCAATGATTTGGTCATCTGTCAGAATCAGATTTCTGCAAACTTGAGTGCCAGTTTAAGTGGAGGTGCTACAGGAGGAACCTGGTCGGGTGGTCTTGGCATTTTTTCCGCCCCTAATAGTCTTGTTACTACCTATACACCTGATCCTTCAGGAATATGGGCTACAGTAGAAATAGTTTTTGTCACTAACAATCTGCTCTAACGTGACGCAGGGTCAGATCTTGCAGTTGACAATTAATGCACTTCCTGATGTTGAACCCATAACGGATCAGAGTTGTGTACTGCAGCTTAACGGATGCCGTAGTTTTCAGTGGTTCCATACCCGAACTGAATATGACTGGACGAATGATGAGACCAGCATCGGCCTGGCTGCCAGTGGGAATGGGAATATTCCTGCCTTTTATTGCAAGCAACCTTGGAATGTCTTCGTTGTGGCTACCATCACAGTAACTCCAAGTTATTCCAGCGGAGGGATCACCTGTTTCTGGGATAAGAGGACGATGCAGTTATCCCATGGAGACGGTTGATATAGGCAATGATCTGGTCATCTGTCAGAATCAAGCTTGCAAATTTGAGTGCCAGTCTAAGTGGTGGTGCCACCGGAGGAACCTGGTCAGGAGGTCTTGGGTATTTTTTCCAACCCCAACAACCCTGTTACGAGCCATACACCTTCGCCTTTAGAATACGGAAGCATAGTAGAAATAGTTTTTGTCACCAACAATCTGCCTGGAATTTGTGACGCAGGATCAGATAGCCTTGCAGTTGACAATTAATACGCTTCCACTTGTGAATGCAGGTCCTGATAAGGAAATATGCATTGGCGATAATCTGGATTTGACAAGTTTGGGTGCAGAGGTAATCGATAATGGAAGTGGTGTTTCCGGCGGAGAATGGTCGAGTAGTGTGAACGGGGACATTTATTCCAAATACTTCCCCTGGCTGCTGCTCAGGAGTACGTCCCAAGCCGGTGGATTACAACAATGATCTGTGATTTTGACTCTCACAAGCGATAATCCACCAGGGCCTTGCGGACCCGTTTCAGATCAAATGGTATTGAGTTTTACCGATGGTGGTGCTATTGTTTGTAATACAGTGATTATTGCCTTGATCAGAATGGGCTTGAGTCAGAGCCCGATATGATTTTGAAGGAGATGCGAATTAAGACCTGTATACAATACTATTCTTCAGAATGGAATTCCAATTTAGTGTCGTCATCAACTGCTCGCATATCGGATTAGCTTTAAAGGTACTTGTAACGGATAACTGCAATGGGAATTCCTGCATGGCAGTACTCTGTAAATGATAATATTCCTCCGAAAATCATTTGTACAGACATTACCATTCCCTGTGTAGTTTCCAATTTTAGTCCCAATTACTTGAAAAACACACTAGGTATTGATGCTGCCTATCCGGACACTTCTGACAATTGTCACATCATAACTCAAGGTTTTGTAGATGTATGGGTGAATCTCCCTTGCAATGGAAGTTTTAATGGACAAAGCGATCTTGCCGGGTATGTAGCCCGAACATGGACCGATAGATCAAAGTGGCAACTCTTCTTCGTGCACCCAGTATATTTATTTAAAAAGGTACCATTTAGTGGATGTCCAACTGCCAAGCTGACGCGCAATTGGATTGTACCGCTGGAAACACCAGTCCAGCAGTCACCGGAGCGCCTTATTTGATGTTTTTGGAATTTCTTTGATCTGTATCCCGATGATGATATTGCAATTTTCAAATTTCGTTTACGGATCAAAACGTGCCTTTGTGCGATGGTACCAGAAGTCAGGCGTAAGTGGACAGCTATACGATTCCTGCCTGCCAACCAGCCAGAATCCACCATTGCCCAATCCACTTTACACATTAAGTAATCGAAGTTATTGACACGACTGGGCCTGTATTTATTTGTCCTGATAACCTTACAGTAAATACCAACCCAACCACTTGTTCCGGAGATATTAATTGCCCGATGTGTTGATTGAGGATGCTTGTTCCTGGATTGTCAGAAGCCGTGTATGATTTGAATGGGATATCCATGTCCATTTATGGCATACTTACCAGCTTCCCGGGGAATAATCTGCAATTACCTGATACACTCGGTGTCTTGGCACTGTTTCAAACTTGCCAGTAGGTGATCACATTATCAGATACATTGTAACCGATGATTGTGGAAAATTGCTTCAACATGTGAGTTCATCATCACAATTGAAGATCAGCCACCTCTGTTGGGTGTGTGATGAACATACCCAGGTTTCGCTGGATTGACGGAATGTTTGTAAATGCCCTCACATTTGATGATGGCAGTTACGACAACTGTTCAGACCTTGCATATAAAGTACGGAGAGTGGAAGCCAATAGTTGTCAGGATGTCGACCATTTCTATGATCAGGTCAAGTTTTGCTGTGAAGACATTGGAGATACCATTTATGTCATTTTGCGTGTGTACGATGTACCAATCCCGGCTGTGGCCAATCGATCTCGATTTTGAAGAAATACATTCCAATGAGTGTCTGCGGAAGTGGTTGACGACAAACTAAACCCGGCTTGTGTGCCTCCACCAAATGCTGTTGTTTCATGTGAAAACTTTGATCCCAGTTTGTGTGGGCTTATGGGTTTGGTTACGGTTTGACAATTGTTGTGTGGACACCATTACCTCTTCGGTCAGTTATAGCCAGTTTGATACGCTTTGTAATAAAGGAACCATCATGCGTACTTTCAGGGTTTTTGATTGCCAGGGTGGCTCTTCTCAGTGTACTCAGAAAATTTATGTGGAATACGAATATGTTCACTTCGAACGACTATGTTGTAAATGCATGCAATGGAAGTGGTATGTATGGGGAGCCGGAGTTTTTGCAGCGACTGTGAGTTGCTTGCTGTTTCATTCCACGATGAGGATGCCAGATGCCCACAAATTGAACGCACCTGGACAATCATCAACTGGTGTACGTACAATCCCAACCTGGGGGTAACCCAAATCCCCAACCCCAACTGAGCAATTTATCCAATCACTCCATCCAATTTGATCGGACCGTGTCAGCACCCGGTACGCCGGCTCCCGGGCTCCTACTAACATAAAGGTAAATCCTACGGATCCGGTACCAACAGATTATTCATCGTTTTGGATGGCAAATGCAAATGGATACTCCTACAAACAATTGATAAAAATAATTGATAATGAGGCAATCATTGCCATGACTGCCCAACAGAGCCGGAAGAGTTTTAGGATCTTACTCCAAACGACGATTTGCTTTGGAATGCCAATTACTGGTACAGTCCGGATTACCGGTTCTCACGACTTTGCGAGGGTCCTGTTGATCTGAGCATATCCGGGAATGACTCCTGTTCGGGTGCCGTTTCAGGTATCTTTTGTTCCTGGATTTAGATCAGGATGGAACCATGGAAACAGTGGTGAGTAGTGCCAACTTCCCCGTTTACTAACATCACTTGAGAAACGCGGGTAACCCCAACTTTTCTGGAGGGCATTGGCATTTGACCACCGTCCGGTAGCAGCCAATCAGAAGTAAGGGCTTGTACTGGAGGAGTTTGTATCGGTGGAACAAAGACAGCAGCCGTACGAAATACAGCCCTTTCACCGGGGTCATATCAGGTTCCGCAATTGCCTTATGGTACGCATAAAATTAATGATCATTTTGATGGTTGTGGAAACGAACAGGTGTGCGAGTATACTTTGTCGTGAAGGATTGTAAGGCGCCTACAGTGGTGTGTGTCAATGGACTGAGTATTAACAACATGCCAAATGGTATGATCACCCTGTTTGCATCCGACTTTCTTCAGTTTACTCAGGATAACTGCACCCCAACCAATCAATTGACATTAAATCAAATGAGTCTACTGAGAATTCCCATTGCTACCGAACGGCTTGCCGCAGACAAGTGTCACATTCGACTGCTCAGAATTGGGTACCCAGTTTGTCCAATTGTGGGTAATGGATGGCAGCGGTAACGCAGATTTTTGTGAAACTTACGTGATAGTACAAGGCCAATGCGGGCAATTGCAATAGCAACTCCATTTCGGTTGCTGGGGCCTTGAAAACTGAACAGGAAGAAGGCCTTGAGGGGGCCAATCTTGAACTTATTGGTTCACATGCAAGCCTGCCATCCATTAGTTTGTTGGGTCTACTGACAACAACGGCGTTTTTGGTTTCCCGAATGCCCTGGCTGCAGATTACAACTATACGCTTACTCCATACAAAGATGATAACCCATTAAACGGGGTGAGCACCTATGACCTGGTTTTAATTTCCAAACATATTCTTGGCTTGGAACCCTTGAACAGTCCTTACAAGATGATTGCAGCGGATGCAAACAAATCGAATTCAATTACCACGTTTGACATTGTGGAACTGCGGAAGTTGGATTCTGGGATCTACAATGAATTACTGAATAATACATCCTGGCGTTTTGTGGAAAAGGGCTTTACTTTTCAGATCCGCTAGTTTGCGTCACCATTTCCGAGAATAAATTGCGGCCAATCTCCAGACGAACCAGTTATCGGATCATTTTGTTGCGTTGGAAAGTCGGAGATGTAAATGCTTCAGCGATCCCCAATAGCTGACCAGTTCGGATGATCGAACCACCGAACACTGTTCTTTGAAGTGGACGATAAACACATTCAACCAGGAGAAACATTTACTGTTGCGTTTAAGGCTGAAATGCAGGTGGAAGGGTACCAGTTTACCTTGAAGTTCCCTGACTTAAGGTGATAGATGTCCTGCCCAGTGAAGGATGGGCCCGACAATTTTTACCTGGAGCAACGATGCAATTACCAGTTCCTTTAATGCGGATAAGCCAGGCGTGGTTGTTCAGTTTTACTCCAAAAAATGGAGGGCGAGCCAATAGATATACCTTTCAGGCGAAATCACGCCCAATGAAGCCTATATCCAATCGATTACCAATGAACTATTGGTGTGGAATGTCAAACTGCGATTTAGCAGGCAACAAGGGGATTCAGAATTTGAGTTGCTTCAAAATGTGCCGAATCCATTTGGAACAAGCACCATGATCGGTTTTGTTTTACCTGGAGGCTGGCGAAGCAATTTTGTCTGTTTTTGATGAAATGGGACATCAATCTGGTAACAATTAACGGCACGTATCCAAAAGGGTATAATCAGATCAGTCTGGACCGTACGCAGTTGGGTGATGCTGAAGGCAAACTGTTTTATTACAAATTGGAATCAAAATGGAATTCATCGACCAAGCGCATGATTTTGATTAAATAGGCTCTTAATCATTAATAAAGCAAAAGTTCGCCCGATTACGGAATCCGGGCGATCTCCTTTATTGAGAGTTCTCCCAAAAACCTCTTAATTTTTTGAAAATATGCGCTTAAACTACACTGGGAACGTTCATTTTTGGTAACCTTGTTCTTGCCCAGCCAGTCTACTCAATGTAAACATCTTAAAGCATCCGGTTTATGTCAAAAAAAGAACTCAAACGCACACTTCCCACCCGAAAACGGATTGCGCTGGTAGCCCACGATAATAAAAAAGACGATATTATTGAATGGGCTGTTTACAACAAAGCCGTTTTAACCGAACACGACTTGCTGGCTACAGGTACCACCGGCCGGCTTTTAGAAGAAACCCTGGGTCTCCCCGTACACCGCCTATTGAGCGGTCCACTCGGAGGTGATCAGCAAATCGGAGCACTGATAGCCGAAGGGAAAATTGATGTACTGATCTTCTTTTGGGATCCCATGGAAGCGCAGCCCCACGACCCGGATATCAAAGCCTTGCTTCGACTCGGCGTGGTATGGAATATTCCCATCGCCTGCGACCGTTCAACCGCTGATTTTTTACTCACATCGCCCTTGATGCACCAGTCATACGATGCACGACAAAGCGATTACAATGACTATGTGGAGCGTCTGCAAATAAAATAATCCGATCCTGGTCTGTCAAACAAACGGGAATATTCCTACCTGGCAAAACACTAGTGCATAATCACTAATTGAAGAGCCTTTTGCTCCTGATCAACGCTCAAGGTAACCGGATAAACACCGTTTGGAAAGTCTTGTAACTTGAATCCAAACTGGTGGTTTCCTTGTTGCAACACACCCAGGTATTCCTGGACGATCAGTTTTCCATCGGGAGACTGTAAGGTCACCACGACTTCTCCTGCTTTATCCAACTCAAATTCCAACATAGCAGAATCCACTGCCGGGTTGGGATGCAACTGCATAGATGCCAGAATACTTGGGGTTTTGTTCAAAACCTTAATTCCGGAGCTGTAGGCAGGAACAATCCGAACTTCATACAGGGAGGCTGTCGCTTCACTGAGTGTTTCGTTGTTGAAGAATATATTTGGCGCCTGGCTATGAATGCCGCCGATGAGATATCCCAATGTGAACGTATCCAAATTAATTTCACTGAGTTGAACGACATCGTGTTCAACAGGAAGGTCTGAGTGGATAATGAATTCAGAACCTGCGCCCATCAGCCCAGGCATTAACTCGAGTTGTTCCTCGGTCATACTTCCGTCTGCAGAACGCGTAACCAGTCCAATGGTAGGTACAAATGGCACGTTGTTATCCTGTACTAATTCTGCATTTGAATCAAAGTAAAACTGGCTGATACCACCAAAGAAGAGGTTGTACATTTTGTTTTGGTCTGCATCGTATAAGCCTGCATGGCCACAGTGGTATTGGTTGAGTTTGTGTTGGAACACATTGTTTACCGTATACCCGGTATCCCGGATGTCCACACTGTTGAGATAGGGAAGGTCAGCAAATTCCTGAAATACTCCTGAAAAGGCAGTGAATCCGCGCGATCCATCAGGGAAAACTTGTGGCAGCATGTTGTAATCACGGCGGTGCAGGTTTACGGCATCTTCCCAATCTGGAAGGATGGTATAGCTAACTGCTCCATTTGCAAAGTCCAGCGTAAACCGTTTAATGCGGTTGCTGTATTGCTGAACGAAAGTCGGGTGATTCATTGGGTTATAACGGCCAAAAAAATCATGCCCTCCAACCAGATAATATATTCCATCCATGTACCCAAGTTGACCTCCTGTAATCATGAAATAATCATCAGTAACCTGCGTGAAATAAGGAGCAATATCCTGACCGTTAACCACCGCATCAATCAGTTGAGGCAGTTGCACTACACAGAGTTTATTGTGTGTTACATGTTCGTTTGCAATAGGACTAAATCCGTATCCACCAGTCAGAATTAAAAGGGAGTCTTGTTGATAAAACTGGAGGTTTGTTCCCAGTAGTTGCTCAACAACTGTAGCTGGTAAGGTATTTACATCGGCTTGAAACAGATCTCCGGTAACAGGATCAATTACAGAAATAAGCGGGTTGTTGCCATCTGTAAGAAACGTAGCAAAGGGTTGGCGTTTGTGAAGTCCGTCTGTACGACCTCCAAGCACGAGAATTTTTCCATTGTACAATGCGGAGGCTGCAGACTGCACGCCATTAAATCCTGTAATTTCTATTGGCTGAAGTTGGACTGTGAAATTTTGTGCCTGAGCGGTACTTGCAAATAGGAGCAGACACAAAATGGCCCCAAAGTTAATACGTAGAGTCATAGGTAAATTTTTGGCAAAGTTGCGGTGTACGCATGGTTTATACAATGAAAAAAGAGAGGATTTGTGGTACTAATCCTCTCTTTTTTATGGGTAAATTACTCAATTAGAATTTGAGCCTTAAACCCGTTTTTATTTCTTATAAAATGCTGCAATCGGTCCGAATGGCCCGTATTTATGCTGAATCTCCGGGAAGGTATCTGCAAACGGTCCAAAAGGATGGTCGTATGGCTTTTTCGAAATATCCGGCCAATCGGTTTCAAGGAATGGGTGTTCCGGACGGTCTTGTGAGTTTACAAAGGCAGCCAGGTCCCATGCTTCTTCATCGCTCAATTGAGGAAATTCATAACTGGCACCAAGTGGCATATTGGCTTTTACATAACCTGCAAACCGGCTCATCCGGAAAAGTCCCGCCGCCTGGTTGTAACTATCTTTTCCCCAAAGTGGGGGATAGCTGCGTTCCGATCCGGGCATTGGCATTCCCTGCCCGTCTTGTCCGTGGCAACTGGCACATTTTTCAGCAAACAACATCGCGCCTTTTTCTGGATCCGCTGGCCGGTCTAGGAACTCAAGTTGAACCAGGCCACTGCCCTTAGGTGAATCGCCTTTAGGCACAGCAGTACCAAGCCAGTTTACATAAGCAACCATCGCCTTCATTTCTTTGCTGTCTTCAGCCAAAGGCTTTCCGTTCAGACTGCGTTGAAAGCAGCCATTGATACGCGATGGGATGCCTTCTTCTTTTCCCGAACGTCCTCTCATTTTAGGATAGGTGCTGGCTACTTTGGAGTAATTATTTCCAAATGCTTTGGTGCCTGCATCCAGGTGGCAATTTTGGCAATTTAATTTGTTTGAATTGCCGGGTAATACAAGTCCACTGGGTCCAAAATAATCAGCGGTATTGATAATCAATTCCCTGCCGTAGGAAATTTGTTCAAAGTCGGGATCCATTTCAGCCAGCGACCAATCCGGGCTGGTCCAAATGCTTTCCGGGTTGTAATCTGCCTTCAGCTTTGCCTGCGCAACTTGTAATGCACTGGATGCCTGGCTCTGGCTGGACTGCCATAGAAACAAGCCTCCTCCAATCAGAATCCCAACCAGCAGGAATAAAAACGAACGCAGTAATCGCAATCGCTGTAGTTGGAGTCGCAACTGCAGACTTTCTTCTGCAGCGACTCCAAGTCTGGTTTGGTAGAGCCCCAATCCACTGATCACAGCAAAAATACCGACAGACAGGGCAGCAATTACAAGCCATAAAAGTGGGTGATAAGGGATAGTCATATACCTGGTTTTTATATAAATAAAAGCAAATTGGGCACAGGGGAGTCTACCTTAGTTGGGAAGATTTTCCCGAAAATAACCATAAACCCAGGTCCCTGCAACAGCACTGAGCAAAGTCACCAAAATGACAAGTGCTCCGGTACCAATTTGAGCATACAAAGGCCCCGGGCATGCGCCGGTCATAGCCCAACCCAAACCAAAGATAAGCCCACCAATTACATTGCCTTTTGTGAACTTTTTATCTGAAAAGTGGATTTCTTCCCCGTAAATGGTTCGAATATTAAATCGCTTAATCAGGTAAACAGAGACTGCACCGATAAGCAATGCTGTTCCAATGATTCCATACATGTGGAAAGACTGAAATCGGAACATTTCCTGAATACGAAACCAGGAGATGACCTCAGTTTTTACAAAGGCAATTCCAAAAACAATCCCAACAGCGGTGTACTTCAACAGGTACCACCAGGGGTGATTGGTTAGTTCCGATTCGTTGGTGCACATTGCACCTTCTTTGCGCGTTTCTTCCTGAACAGAATTCAGAATGACTTGATCCAGATTTTTATCGTCAAACATATGTTATTCGTTTGTGGTCATGCGTTTGTGAAACGATGTCCATAGATTTTACAGATTGAGAATATATGGGAGAATAATATTGGCCATCAGTATGCCTCCTGCCATGAAGCAGCATGTAGCAACCAGGGATGGCCATTGGAGGTTGCTAAGGCCCATAATTACATGGCCTGAAGTACATCCTCCGGCATAACGGGCTCCGAAACCGATCAAGAAACCTCCACCTACAATGAGAATAAAACCACGGAGGCTAAACAGGCTATCCCAGGTAAACAAGTCGGTTGGTACCATGCTGGAATAGTCGGAAATTCCATATTGACTCAATTCCTGCGAAAGTGCCGGAACAACTTCCACCGGATTTGGATTGGCAAGAAAGTATGTTGCCAAAAATGCACCAATTGCTATGCCTGCTACAAAGAACAGGTTCCAACTTTCTTTTTTCCAATCATATTGAAAAAACTTGATGTTGGCAGGAACACAGGCTGCACATGCATGCCGTAAACTGGATGAAATTCCGAAATGTTTGTTGCCCAGAAGGAGGAGTGCTGGAACGGTAAGTCCTGCAATGATTCCGCCTACATACCAGGGCCAGGGGTGGGTTAATAGCTCCATGTATTTCAATGTTTGTTCGTGTTATAAAATACAGGTACGCATGATGCATACCTCATAAATCGCTTGTGTTTGTTTCATTTTCCTTTGGAACTGTGTGTGCAATACACACCCTGTCTGTGCCCGTTATTAGCACAAAACAGTGGGGAGTTATCAAATGGGTTTGGCGGCTCCTGGTTACTTTACAAGTAATAATTCAGGATGAAATTGACTTGCCACATGTTTACCCGGTTGATTACAAAAGCCGGGTTGTTGTGGTCATCGCCAGTTCGACCCTTGTACACAACCAGCAGATGTGAGGACAGCCCTTTCAGCCATCCCGAAAACTGGTAACGCAGGTCGGTGTTAATTTGGTAGTAGGAGGGTAGGGCATATTTATTTAGTCGGAATTCCAGTACATCCGGGAGGATGAAATTTCCAACTGCCAGCGAGGCGCTGAAAGGTGTCTTTTTTGCTTTCCAATCAATTCGGGCTACCATCGAATGGGTGTTTCCCGTGCCTTCGGTTCGCTCTCTTGGCATAAAGGTATAAAATGGCTCCTTACCCCACTCTCTGGGAGAAAGAAATCGTCCACCTTTTCCTAAATAAGTATATGCAAGGCTTGTTTTCCAGTATTTATTTGCCCAAAGAAGCCGTCCGCTTATGGCTGATGCATGTTCAGAGGTAGGGAAATAGGTAATGTTCTGGTCTGTATTCCCTCCATCTGAAACTGAGTTTTGATACATCAACTGAACCCCGGCAACAATCTTCTGACTGTTTTTTACAGGCTGGGTATATTCCATTTGAGTGAATACCGTGTTGAACATATTTTCAACAAACTGGTCCCACACTTCGATGTTTAGATGCTTACCTGCCTGATGTTTCAAACCAATGAGTCCGATGCCTTTGGATTCCAATTGATTCAGATAGCCGCTGGGCATCCCGTGGATGTTTTTCCCCTGCGGATAGGTGCCAATAGACGCACCCACATCGTACCAGCGAACAGTGCTCCGCGGAGACATTTTCCACAACCAGCCTCCCTGGAAATTGGTTGATTTGTTCACCTTGGTTTCTACCCAAATTCCTTCTTCTTCTGTGGGACGCATCCGTCCATCCTGAAAGTTGATAAAAGGAGTTTTCAGTAATTGCTTACCCAATACAGCACTGCCTTTATTCCACGTGTATGAAATCCACAGTTCTTCCAGGCGATCCAGATCGTTTGTATTGCCAGGATCCGTTACGTCAAAAAGTCCGGCTTCATATCGGTTTTTTGCACCGGTAATTGAATCGCGTGCAGTCAGGTCGCTGGAAGCGAGGTTGTAGTTAAACATCCCGCTGATTCCAAACTTGAACCCATGAAAGGAGGCGGTTTCATACCGGAGGGTACCACCGATACCCAGCGCGTAGTAATCACTCAGATCTTTTTCATTGTCGGTCGACATAAAAAAGTTTCTGAAGTGCATTTTGGTGTGTCCCTTTTGAAAGGCTTCAACCGGTGACGTAATTTGAATGGCCGTATCCTGATTGGTGGCCTCCTGTGCAAAAACATTCTGCGGTGCGGCAATGCTAAAGAGCACTGCCACAACCACAGAAGTAATAAAGCCAAATGAGAATTTCATTTTCAACATCCGCATGATCTTCGTTTGTCTATCTTTTTTTAAACCCTAAAATTAAAGCAGGGTTGATGGGCAAACATATTCTGTCAATTCAAACTTTTCTGATTCCTTCATTGCCTTGAATCCACCGGCAACGTCAATCAGGTTGTCGTATCCGCGTGCCCGCAAAATAGAGGCAAAGATCATGGACCGGTATCCACCTGCACAATGCACGTACACGGTTTTGTCTTTTGGTACGGAGGCCATTACCTGGTTCACATCATCCAATGGACCGTTGTATGCGCCAACCATGTGCTCGGAATCGTATTCGCTTTTCTTCCGAACATCCAGGATGTAGGCATCAGGCTGTTCTTTCAAAATATCAGCGAGTTGAGCAGAGTCGATGGATTGGATGGAGTCTGTTTCAAAACCGTCTTTTTTCCATGCTTCATACCCTCCTTCGAGGTAACCGATGCAGTAGTCGTATCCAACACGAGCCAAACGAGTTACTACCTCTGCTTCGCGTCCAGGTTCAGTAATGATCAGGAGTTCCTGTTTTACATCCGGAATCAAGGCGCCTACCCATGGGGCAAAACTTCCGTCAATTCCAATGTTGATGGAATTTGGAACAAATCCTTTGGCAAATTCCTGCTGATCGCGGGTATCCAGAATAAGTGCTCCTGTTTCGTTTGCAGCCACTTCAAAGGCGCGTGGTGACAAGGCGTGGGTGCCTCTTTTGAGTACTTCGTCGATGCTGTCATATCCATGTTTGTTCATGGAAACATTGAGCGGGAAGTATGCTGGAGGTGGCATCAAACCGGTGGTAACTTCTTTTACAAACTCCGCTTTGGTCATGTCCGGGCGCAAGGCGTAATTGGTCTCTTTTTGATTTCCAAGAGAATCAAATGTTTCCTTACTCATGTTTTTGCCGCAGGCAGAACCCGCTCCGTGTGCTGGGTAAACCGTCACATCATTTGGCAAAGGCATGATTTTATTGCGCAGTGAGTCAAACAGGGTTTCAGCCAATTGCTCCTGAGTCAGACTGGCTGCTTTTTGAGCAAGGTCTGGGCGACCAACATCACCGATGAAGAGGGTGTCTCCAGAGAAAAGGGCTTTTGCATTTCCTGCTGCATCGTACAACAGATAACAGGTGCTTTCCATCGTGTGGCCCGGAGTGTGGAGTACTTCCAGGGTCAGGTCACCAACCTGAAACTTTTCGCCGTCTTTGGCAATATGAGCCTCAAAACTTGGATTGGCATTTGGACCGTATACAATTGGTGCTCCGGTCTTGTTGCTCAGGTCGATGTGGCCGCTGACAAAATCGGCGTGAAAGTGCGTTTCCAGAACGTATTTAATTTTTGCACCGCTTTCAGCAGCGCGTTCCAGGTAGGCATTTACTTCGCGAAGTGGGTCAATTACCACTGCTTCGCCGTTGCTTTCAACGTAGTAGGCTCCTTGTGCAAGACAGCCTGTGTAGATTTGTTCAATTATCATGATTTGCTATTTTTTTTCTTTTGATGATACAAAGATGCGGGGTTAAGTCACCCCACTTGGTGATATTGATCACATTGCCGGGCAATTGAGGGGAATTGCCCTAAATAGTGCAAGCCATGAAGTGAAAAGTGCTACAGGTCGTGAAGGATGATGGCGGATCGCTTTAAACTAATCTTGCCCTGCTCGGCAAGTTTGCGGAGCAGACGTGTAATTACTTCCCTGGAAGAGTTCAATTCCTGTGCAATTTCAGCATGTGTAACCTGAAGTTCTTCGGAGCCAATGCTTTCTTTGTGTTTTTTAAGGTAAAAAAGCAGGCGCTCATCCATTTTGCGGAAAGCAATTTGATCTATGGTTTCCAGGAGCTCCTCTAATCGGGTTCTGATCGTACAGACAATAAATTGGTTCCAACTTGGGTATCGTTGCATCCAGGAGTCCATGAGGTCCAGGGGAAGGAGCAGGAGACGGGTGTCCGTTACAGCCTTGGCGGTCATGGCACTCGTACGGTAATTCATTGCACAAACCATGGAAAGAGCACAGGCATCTCCGGGTTCAAGGTGGTACATAAAATATTCATTCCCGTCTGTATCTTCGCGGTATAGTTTGACCAAGCCATCCAGAATAATAATCGTGTTTCTGATGGGCTGGCCGGAGTCCAGAAGTATCGTTCCTTCGTTTACGGTTTTACGAATCCCCTTCGATTCCATTTCCTCGATCAAAGCCGTATCCAGGCTGGGTAACAATGCGTCTAGTTTAATCATGATTAATTTTCATTCCCGAAGGAAGGTGATTTATACAATTCAAGCCCTTAGCAACACCTGTGGATTTCAAGGCCGCGGCGAAAATGGGCAATTCCCGGAGTAAAGCAGTAATACTTTTGGTTTTATCTGAGTATCTGGAGAAACACCTACTCAAAGAGGCCAATTTTCTGATCTTTGCAGCCGGAAGCCATCGTTTTACAAACTCAAGGAAAATGGAAACAGAAGAAAAGCTACAAATGTTTGCAAACCGTCTTCGGAAGGTAAATCGCCACATAAGTAAATGGGCGAGAAAGCGCGAACTGAGCTGCTTTCGCATTTATGATTCGGATATTCCGGAGTTCCCATTGGCTATCGACCGCTACGATCAAATCGTACACATAGCAGAATATAGCCGCGAGCATGGCATGGATGAACAGGCCCACAGCGATTGGTTGGCTCAATGCCTGGAAGTTGTGGCAGAAGTTTTGGATGTTCATACAAGTCGAATTTATTTGAAGTACCGTCAGCGACAAAAAGGCTTGCAGCAATACGAGCGATTTGCGCGAATTGGAGCAGAATATATTGTTCGGGAAAATGGGCTTAAGTTTATTATCAATCCCTCAGATTATCTGGATACCGGGTTGTTCCTGGACCACAGAAATACCCGGCAAATGGTCCGTGAGATGTCGCAAGGCAAGCGGGTTTTGAACCTGTTTGCGTACACGGGCTCTTTTTCAGTATATGCTGCTGCTGGCGGAGCATCTGAAACGCTTACTGTGGATATGTCTGCTACCTATCTGAATTGGGCGTTGCGGAATATGGAACTCAATCAGTTTGATGGGGACGAACACCGGTTTCTACAAGCAGATGTGCTCCAATGGCTGGAGGTCCCGGAAGATGCACAATGGGACTTGGTGGTAGTGGATCCGCCAACTTTTTCCAACAGCAAACGCATGAAATCCATTCTGGATATTCAGCGCGATCATGTGCATATTCTCAATCGGGTTTTGGAACGCACCAATCCCGGGGGGACGGTGGTGTTTTCTACCAATCACCGAAAATTCAAGCTTCAGGAAGAGGCTATACTGTCAGACCAGACCAAGAACATCAGCGCAACGACGGTTCCGGAGGACTTTCGAAATAAACGCATCCACCAGTGCTTTTTGATCGGTAAAAAATAGTGATCTTCACAATCCGTTACATAAAATCCCAAACAGGCTCTAAATCAACCGAATCATGGCAAAAAAACAAGAGTTGCGTGGAGGAAAACGTTTCCGCAAAGCCTATGGAATGGCATTTCGGGTTATTTGGAGTTATGCTACACTGTATTTTGGGAAGCGGATTTGGGGGCAGGCCTATTTTGACCGGCATATTGAAGGGCGGCACCGAAAAAATGCAGACCGGGTCAAGAAAACCATACTTGAACTAAAAGGCTTGTTTATAAAAGTTGGGCAGATGCTCTCCATCCTGACCAACTACCTCCCAGCAGCATTTCAAGAGCCTCTTGAAGCCATGCAGGATCAGATTCCTCCGAGGCCTTATGAAGAGGTGGAGCAGCGTTTTTTACGGGAAATGGGGAAAACACCTCAGGACCTGTTTAAGACTTTTGAAAAGGAGCCGATAGCCGCTGCTTCTATTGGCCAGGTACACCAGGCCACACTCCAGGATGGGACGCTTGTCGCCGTAAAAGTTCAGCATGCAGACATAGAAGAAATTGCAAAGGTTGATTTGGCAATCATCAAACGACTGTCGGGTTTGCTTGCCTGGTTTTTTGAAATAAAGGGTATGGATTTCCTCTATACGCAATTGCGAAAAATGATTGAGGAGGAACTTGACTTCAGAAAAGAGGCTGGAGCAATGAATCGGGTGGCTGCGAGTTTTACCGATTGGCCACAGATTGCAGTTCCCATAGTGTACAGCGAACTTTCCAATCAGCGAATTTTAACTACCCAGTGGCATACGGGAATAAAGATTAACCGCACCAAGCAACTGGATGCCCTGAAAATAAACCGGGAAGAATTAGCTTCCAATCTGTTGAAAGCCTATTGCCATATGATCTTCGACGAGGGATTTTACCATGCAGACCCACACCCGGGAAATCTGCTGGTTGAACCGGATGGCCGCTTGGTATTATTGGATTTTGGCGCTACGGGAAGTCTCAGTCCCAACATGCGTAGCGGAATGCTCAATTTGATTGAAGCCGCAGTTCGGAACGATTCACAGGGTATCATAGCCGCATTCAGGCAAATGGGCTTTCTGGCAGAAGGGCGGGAGGCAGAGGAAATGGTTGCAAAGGTGATTCATGCCTTGCGCAATTTTATTCAAAATGAAATAGAGCTGGATGGCCTGAATTTTAAAGATATCAAAGTCAATCCATTTGAAAACAGCCTGTTTCGATTGATTCAGGAAATTGGAATTGGAGGAATAACCGGATCTATTCAGGTGCCCAAAGATTACGTTCTGCTTAATCGGATGTTGACTCAACTATTGGGACTTTGTAATGCCGTAGCGCCGGATTTGAATCCATTGGATGTAGTACGCCCGTTTGCCCAGAAGTTTCTTGCTGGTGAAAAGGGGGATTGGATTTCTTTTGCACGCAAGATGTTGCAAGGCACATTAACCAGCCTGATTTCTCTTCCAGATGAATTGCGACAAACGATGCAACTCATTCGCGATGGGAAGGTGGAATATGGGAACCCCGACCTGCGCCGGGGAAATCGCCTGTGGTATGTTGTTATCCAGCAGCTTATTTTTCTTGCTCTCGGATTGGCAATGGGTTGGTATTGGCTGGAGCATGAGGTGGAGTTGCAGCCACTTGCCCAAAAGGCAATTGGACTGGCTTCCATCGGAAGTTTTATCCTGTTTTTGATTCAGGTCCGAAAAGGAAATCGACTTTGGCGTTCGCTATAAACCGGTTAGGGATTTATTCGCGTCCAGTGCGGTCAATGGTCGTGGAGTTGGCTTGTTGCGTTCCAAACATGTAAACATCCTGGATATTAACATGTGCTGGCTGACTTGCAATAAATAGGACCGTTTCCGCTACATCTGACGCTCTAAGTGGTTTAAAGTCCTCATAAATTCGAGCCTTGTTTTCATCGCCATCAAAACGGGTGATTGCAAACTCTGTTTCTTCCACATGACCCGGGCTTACCTGACTTACCCGGATATTGTGTGCGTGCAGGTCAATTCGGATTGCACGCGA
The DNA here is from genome assembly GCA_041392625.1 of Saprospiraceae bacterium. GTDB lineage: Bacteria > Bacteroidota > Bacteroidia > Chitinophagales > Saprospiraceae > M3007. Next base: position 147,657 of record JAWKLR010000001.1, read on the forward strand.
CAGCGCATCCACGGCGAATTTGGTAGCACAATACACATTACCATTCGGATAAACTTCTTTTCCGGCGCTGGAGCCTACATTGATGATGTGGCCGCTTCGGCGCTCCACCATTCCCGGTGAAAGGAAGCGGGTCATGTACAGCAGGCCCTTGATATTGGTATCGATCATGGTTTCCCAATGATCTAATTCTCCTTCATGGATGGGGGCAAGTCCTTTTGCCAGTCCGGCATTATTCAGCAGAATATCCGGAGTTTGCCATCCTTCTGGGAGTGAATCCAATGATTTTCGAACGGCTTCCGGATCCCGTACATCAAAACAGCGGGTGATAATTTCCGCATTGTATTTTATTTCAAGGTCTTGCTTAATCTGATCCAGTCGGTTTGCTCTTCGGCCGGTCAGGATCAATCGATATCCGGCCTTGGCAAAGGCATGTGCACATGCCCGACCAATCCCGGAGCTGGCACCCGTAATAAGAATCAGTTTTTTCACCTCCTGATCGGGTGGGGCAGGAGGCGTACTGATTTCCTGGGGTTTGGTATCAATCGGAGCCGGAATTTCCTGAACGGGCGGAGCGGGGATATTATCAACAGGGAACTCCTCGGGTACCTCAACTTCAGGTTCGTCCTGAGGCTCTGGTTCGTTTTGAATTTGAATAGTAGTTTCTTCCGTAACTGTTGGCGTTTTCTGTATCTCCTGGTAATACGCTTGAAGTTGTGCATCTTCAGGGGATTCCTGCAGCGCGGCTTTTAGGTATTCTCCGGCAGATTCCTGGTAGTCGGGCAGGTGTTGCACCGTCAGAAGTGCAAGTTTTCTATAGATGGATTTTTGGTTTGGATTGTGTTGAAGAACACGGTCCCAGCAATATTTGGCAAATAGGTAGTCCCCTTTTGCCTGGGCAATTTCGCCCATTAGGTCGTACGATTTTGCTTCTTCAAGGCCGCTGTCGTGCAATATCTCCAGCTGCTTTTCAGCCATTTCCGGGGAGCGCGAATGTCTGGATAATGCAAGTAAATATTCGGTGCGAAGTTGCTGGTGTTCCGGGTACTGATCAATTGCAGCCTGGAATACCTGAATGCCCCGCTCAACTTGTTTGTTTTCGATCCAATTCCAGGCATCCTGAATGGTTGCCTGAATCTCCGCTTCGTCGTAGGTGCCTTCCTGTTCCTCCTCGGGTGCCGGCGGTGGGGGAGGAGGGGGCGTTTCCGGTGCTGGAGGCTCTGGCTTATCCTCTACCGGTGCAAAGAAAACCGGACCGCTTGGCGGTGGCGGCAATGTTTTTTCTTCTTTGGGAAGAACTGGCTCTGGGGGCGTTGCCGGTGCTTGGGGCTTTGGCTGTATAACCTGTGCGTGGAGTTCCAGCATGTCAAATTGCTGGAGAAATAATTTGAATCCACCGGCCTTGATTTGTTCCCACGAAAAATAGAGTGAATCGCGTACCACGTTCAGTGTTTCACCTACTTCGTTTGCAATGCTCTGAATCATATCCATGCGGTCCGAATCCTTCTGACGTTCCTGCTCGTTCAGACTGCGGTTTTCTTCGATGCATTGCAGGTATTTATTTTGCCAAAAATTCATGTACTGAATGGCGTCAGCCATCCGGTCGATGTGGGTATCCACGGTCTGTGTCTTTCCATCCGGAGTAAGTTCGGTTCCAGGAGCAAGTACCTGTACCAGGCTGGGTTTTCCTTTTGCAATTTGAAAAGCATTCAGGAAATTTCCCATGCAGGCCATGCTTTTAAAAAAGTTGCTGGAGAAAAACAGCATGGTGGGGCCTTTGATTGTCTCCAAATGTTTGGCCAGCGTGCCGGGTGCATCTGTTTCCTGAATTTTGATCAACTCAAATTCAACTCCAATGGGAGTCATACTGAGAAGAAGTTCGTCTGTTTGTTTTTGGTTGGCCTCGTGGTAGGCAAGGGTGATCTTTTTCATGGTTTTATTTTTCCGCGAGCATTTCAGCAATCCGGTGTTCAAACTCTGATTTAAATTCGGTGTATTTGGAGGTGGCAGGCCCACTGAACCCGGTGTGAACAAACCGGACCTGTTGATTTTGGTCAAGTATCAACATGGTGGGAAATGAAAGCACGTGATCAAGAGCCGGGAAAACCTGCTCCGCAACTTCTTTTTTGGCTTCGCCTCCGTATGCCATCGCGAATGGAATTTCCATGCGTTTCTGATACAGTGCCAGGTGCTGAATTGCAGCATCGGGTTCTTTGTTGCGTTCAAATCCGATGGATGCAACCGCAATGTGTTTGGCCTGATCCGGGTGGTCTTTCAGGTATTGAGTAAGGAATTTTTCTTCGTCTTTACAGTTTGGGCACCAGGTTCCCATAATGGTAATAATGCTGATTTTATTATCAAAATATGGGCCAGGAAATTCCAGGTTTTCCCCGGTGGTGGCAGGAAGCGAAAACTGAATTGGTGCTGCACCGGTGCGAATGCGGCTCAGGGTGTCCGGATCTCCCAATTCAAAGTTTGGATCCTGCCAGGCGGTCCATAAGGTTCGGTAATGACTTCCCGAGCGAAATTCTCCACTCAGGGAGTCCCCGTTTATTTTTCCTGAAAACAAAAAAGCATGCGATCCGTCAAAACAGGAAAGCCAGAATTTATTTCCCTGAATGGTGCCTTCCAGATACCGGTAGTCTCCAGTTTCTGTACGGAATGTGCCGCTCAATTGATTCCCATTTTGAACAAACTCTCCGATCGCCTTTTCCTCCTGGTTTTTATCAATGCCAAAATAGGCTGCCCACTGACCGGATATTTCCCGTGCGGGTGTCTTTTTCAGCGTTGTAAACCGAAAATCCTCTCCTGCGATGGCGTGGAAAGGGATTTGGTAGTTTTCTTTGGTCAGGACTTTCCAATATCCCTGCATCGCGCGTCCGCGAACTTCAGCATGCAGGTAGGACTGGTATTCCCGGAAAATGGATATTAAATGTATCTCTGGCCTGACTCCGGTCTCTGCCGTAGTCGATGCTGTCGCATTTGATTCGTTCGTCTCCGTTTATCAATTCCACATAAAAGTTCAACTCGTCGGTGTAAGTCACTTCAAAATTGAAGGGCAAATCCCCTTCTTTAAATTGTTCGTGGATTTGAAAAACGGTGTCTTTATCGTGTACAGGGAAACTGATCCGTTCCAGTTCCAGGATTCCGCGCCAAGGCCCCGGGGCAACTCGTGTAAAAGTGGATTCTGCAACCAGGCAACTTCCCAAAATCAGGGTAATAAAGAGCAGGCCAAGGGTATTGATAAAAAGTTTATACATTCGTTTGTTTTGAATTGAATGGTACAGCAAGGTCGATGGGTAAGCCCTGCGCTTTCATTGCGTAAAATACAGATTGCGGAATGAACACAGGTAATCAACGCATCCGATTGCAAAATTAGTTTAATACATGAAAAAATGTGTAACAAGTCTGCTTGTCCTTTTGTTGCTTGGATTTTTTGCAGAACGACTCCCTGCTCAACATGATGCACGATTGTACATTCCGCCACAGGATCCGGAGGTTGCAGCCCGTTTAGAATCCTGGCAAGACTTAAAGTTGGGGCTGCTCATGCACTGGGGAACATACAGTCAGTGGGGCATTGTAGAATCCTGGAGTTTGTGTCCGGAAGATGAGGGTTGGTGCCAGCGAAAGGGGCCGTACAGCACCGATTGGTATGCCTACAAAAAGGCATATGAAAATTTGCAGACCAGTTTTAATCCAACTGGTTTTGAGCCAGAGGCATGGGCACAGGCTGCACAAAGGGCTGGTATGAAGTACATGGTTTTTACAACCAAGCACCACGATGGGTTCTGTATGTTTGATACCAAGCAAACCGATTATAAAATCACTGACCCATCCTGTCCATTTTCAGCGGATTCCCGCTCAAATGTAGCACAAGCTATTTTCAATGCATTTAGAAAAAAGGACTTCATGGTTGGAGCCTATTTTTCCAAGCCTGACTGGCATTCAAATGATTTTTGGTGGTCTTATTTCCCACCAAAAGACCGGAATATAAACTACAGTCTGGAAAAATACCCGGAACGATACCAGGCTTTCCGGGAGTTTACATTTCGCCAATTGGAGGAGCTTTGTACAGACTATGGTAAACTAGATATTTTGTGGTTGGACGGGGCTTGGGTTCGTCCAGATTCTACCATAGATCGCGGGCAATCCTGGCAGGCAGGCATACCAAATGGGCAGGATCTGGAGATGGAACGCATTGCAGCAATGGCCCGAACGAATCAGCCTGGAATTTTGATTGTAGACAGGTGGGTGCCTGGACCCTATGAAAATTACCTGACTCCGGAGCAGGGCGTTCCCGATAAGCCACTGGGTGTTCCCTGGGAGACCTGTATGACAATGGGTAAATCCTGGTCATACATTCCCAATGAATCGTATAAAAGTCAGCGTCAGTTGGTACATACCTTGTGCAAGGTTGTTAGTCGGGGAGGGAATCTGCTTCTGAACATTGCTCCCGGACCGGATGGAAAATGGCATCAAGAAGCCTATGAACGACTGGAAGAACTGGGTGCCTGGATGGATGTGAATGGAGAGGCGATCTATGGTACAAGAATGGCTGAATCCGGTATTTTTGAATATGAAAATTGGGTGTTTACGCAAAAAGAAGGAGTAGTATATGCCTTTTATCTTGCTGATGAAAGTCAGACTGAAATGCCGGATTCGTTCACCTTACCACTAGAGGTATTTGGAAAAAAAGCGAACTGTTATTTGTTGGGAGGATCAGACAAGCCGCTGAAACAGCAAGTATCCGGAGAGATGATCCAATTCTGGCCAAGCAAGGCCGATCGATCCAAATTGAATGGCGCACCCGCCTGGACCATCAAATTCACCACCCCGTAGAGACGCGATGCCTCGCGTCTACCCCAATCGCCCGGGTTATACAGGATGTCCAAAAACACCACAATTAAAAAACGCGCCGCAGAAAACAATTTCCGCGACGCGTTTTTTTTATTCTACCTTTTTTTTCGCGAATTTCCCACGGTACAATTTCCGGTAAATCGGCGAGTTGTGGTATACCGGAGACGCATGCAATGCGTCTCTACGGGTGTTATGGCTTTCCGAGCTTTTTCACGGGTTTGCCATCGGCATCAATCTGAATAATTTCCAGACCCAGTTTCTCCAGTCCAGGCATGATCTTTTCTGCATCTCCAGCCATAAACCACCCCAGGTTGTTGGGTTGAACCATGGCCTTGGCTACCTTCTGAACATCAGACAGGCTCAGGTTTTTCACACTCGCTCCATATTTTTTCCAGTAGTTATCATCCAGATTGTATTTTACGACATTTCCACTTTGCTGCTGTTCACGGCATTATTGGTTTCCATACCTGACATAGCCATTACTGTGTTTTGCTTGGTTTTGTCAAACTCCTCCTGCGAAATTGGTTTTTCTCCAATGTACAGGTTCATTTCTTTGATCACTTCCTGGATACTTTCAGCTGATTTGTCGGTCTGAACAGGAGCATATACAAAGAATGGGCGCTGGCCACGGGTATTCATAATGCCAGAACCGGCTCCATAGGCCCAGTGCTTGTCTTCACGGATGTTCATGTTGATTCGGCTTGTGAAATCGCCACCAAGAACATTGTTCATTTGTTCGATCGCATTCTCATTCAACTCACCGTATGGCTTGGTGAGGTATCCTGCAATGATCATACTTTGCGGACTTTCAGGACGGTCAATCAGGAAGATTTTGCCGCTGTTTGAGGCGTTTACCTCTGGAATGGTTTTGGTTGGAACTTTGCCTTTTTTCCAGCTGCCAAATCGAGCTTCCAGTTTGGATTTCAATTCAGCCATGCTGATATCTCCGGTCACAACAATGGTTGCGTTGTTTGGGCGAATCCAGTTCTGGTAGAAATTCTTGACATCATCCAGTTGGATGGTCCGCACGATGTCTTCTTCTCCGTTACCAGACATAGGCATGGCGTACGGATGGTCTTTTCCGTACAACAATTCAGGCATGACACGCATCACCATGGATTGTGGCTGCTTCTTTTCGTTCTGAATGTTGCTAATCTGTTGGTCTTGCAGGCGCTGGAAATCGGCTTCAGGAAATGCCGGGTTAAGTACAACATCAGCCATCAGATCCAGACTTGGATCCAGGGATTGCTTCAGGGTATTCAGGTTGACATAGGAGTAGTCCAAATCGCTGCTGGCACTCAGAGAAGCACCCAAAAGTTGCAGTTTTTCGTTGATTTGGAGGCTGTTAAGGGATTTTGTCCCTTCGTCCAACATGTTCATGGACAAGGAAGCAAGTCCGAGTTTTCCACCAAACTTATCTGAGCAGTATCCGGCATCGAACATCATGCTCATTACTACGGTAGGACTTTCGCTGCGGCGAGCCAGCACAACTTTCATTCCATTGGAAAGGGTGCTTCGCTCAATGTCTGGGAAACTGGCTTCAGCCGTTTCTCCAAGTTCTGGCAGTTTGCTGCGATCGGCCTCGTTTCCGGTTGTGCTGTACTCTGGAAATGGAGTACAGGTGAGGGTGAAACGGCCCTGGCTGAGCCACTCGTTGCAAACCTTTTTAATATCAGTAGCCTTAGTTACAGAATAGCGCTTCAACATGGTTTTGAAGTAGTCGCCACTTCCACCGTATACTTCATTTTGTGCGAGGATATCGCTTTTTCCACCGAAGCCACCGATGCGCTCAAGGCCTTTGATGTAGTTTGCGAAGTAGGAGGCCTTAACGCGTTTCATTTCTTCTTCGGTAGGCCCGTTTTTCAAAAACTCATCCATGATGTTGCTGATTGCATCTTCTACCTGCTGTATTTCGACACCGGGTTTTACGTAAGCCATTATGTAGAAGTTGCCTGCAATTTCGCTTGGTCCGAAAAAGGCAAATGCCTGGGTGCAAAGTTGTTTTTCATAAACAAGTTCTTTATACAAGCGGCTGTTTTTTCCGGCAGCAAGTACATCAGAAGCAAGGTCAAACCAAACATGCTCTTCGGTGCCCCAGCCTGGAGTATTCCAACACATGGCAACCATAGATTGTGGTACACGATCCTGATATTCTGCACGGGTATCGTTGATGCGTCGTTGTGGATTTACTCCCGGCCGTGCGATGGTTGGACCCGCCGGGATATTGCCAAAGTATTTCAGTACTTTCTGGTAAACTTCTTCCGGATTGACATCACCGGCAATGACAACTACTGCATTGGCTGCTCCGTAGTAGGATTTAAACCACTCATGTACATCGTCCAGACTGGCAGCATTCAGGTCTTCCATTTCACCAATTACAGTATGTCCGTATGGGTGATGTGGTGGATACATTTCTTTTTGCAAGATGTCCCAACCTTTAGCGTAGGGCTGGTTTTCGCCCTGACGTTTTTCATTTTGAACTACACCACGTTGTTCGTCGAGTTTGGCCTGGTCGATTGCACCGAGCAGGTGTCCCATCCGGTCGCTCTCGAGCCAAAGCACCTGGTCAAGTGCGTTGATAGGAACATTTTGGAAGTAGTTGGTCCGGTCCTGGTTGGTTGTTCCGTTCAGGTCGGTTCCACCAATGGCTTCCAGAACCTGGAAGTAATCGTCGTTGTAGTTTTCGGATCCGTTGAACATGAGGTGCTCAAAAAGGTGGGCGAAACCACTTTTTCCAAGTTTTTCATTTTTTGCACCAACATGGTACCAGATGTTTACGGCAGCAATTGGTGCTTTATGATCTTCGTGAACCAGAAGCCGAAGTCCGTTGGGGAGAATAAATTTCTGGTATGGGATGTCAATGTCCTCGGGGTTGTAGGTAGGATATTTGTCCTGCGCTGAAACACCTGCAGAAATCAGCAGGCACAACAGAAGAAAGAAAATATTTTTCATGGTATGAATTTGGTTAATAGATGCAGAAAAAAGTTGTTCTGATATGTTGTGGTTTGTAAAAGTCTTGTTTGGAGGGCGGGGTTTTATATATCCTGTATTAAGCAAAGGTCTGAACTGGAGCTCGATTTTTAATAAACTTTGGATGAAGAGGCTGGAAAGACCGTCTAAAGAGCGACTTCCCGGTATTTTAATACAATACACATGCTAATCCAGAACTTCCCAGGTATGATCGCCTAGGAGGCGAACCGTAGCCAGGTGTTCATAGGGAGGGTTAGAGCCCCATTCATCCGGGGATACCATAGAAAGCAGTTTGCTATGATCCTTTTTCCGTTCATATAAATGATAGACGTGGTGGATCACTGGCTGAAAGTTCACTTCTGCTTCGTAAATAGTCTCTGAAATACTCATTCTGTTTTGGAGCGACTTGGCCTGATTAACCAAAGTCTCCATTTGCTGGCGTAACTGCTCCATTTGTCGATCCGTCTGATCGTACATTGCGGTCATTGCCGTACCTTTAATACGACCGCGATCTTCAGGCCGAATTACGGCGCTGCCACTGTGGTGGGCATAGGGAAGTAAACCGGGGTTTTCGGCAACTTTATCCGGATCAATTGGATTGACAAATGCGTCGTCGTTTTGCTTGTTTTTCCTCTTAGCCATGAAGCAAAGTTACGGGTAAATGAGAATTAATGTAGCCCTGCCATGCCTGGCAGGGAAGTAACGTGGCCATACCTGGCAGGGGATGTTTATTTGTTTAATTTTCTGGGTTAAGGGCAAGGGCAAGCCTTGCCCCTACGACTACTAATATCTGATAACCATTGTATTTATTAAATAGTTTAGAATATGCGTTTTTTTTCACTTTTGGTGTTGTTTGGTTTCCTGCTGGTTGCTTGCCAGGATAAAGGAGTGGAGCAAACAACGGTTCAGGTACCAACTGATTTTTATGATCAATTGGTCAACTATTCTGCGGGCTATGATTCCTTGTTTGCTTCCAAGGTTGGGGCAGATGAATATGGGATGAGCCAGTATGTGATGGCATTTCTCAAAAGAGGGCCTAACAGAGACCGTGACTCGCTTGAAGCTGCTGAACTGCAACGGGCACATTTACAAAATATTAACCGGATGGCTGAAGAAGGAAAATTGGTTGTAGCCGGCCCGTTTTTAGATAATGGGGACATCCGTGGTATTTATATTTTTAATGTAAAAACAGTAGAAGAGGCGCAGGCACTTACTGAATCGGATCCTGCAATTCAGGCGGGTAGTTTGGTTATGGAATTGCACCCCTGGTATGGATCTGCTTGTTTGCCATTGCTCTTGCCCCTGCACAAACGATTGGAAGAAAAGAATGTTGCAGAGTAAAATTGCAGCCGGATAAAGTAAATTTTGGGCATTTGACGACAAATTTGCACCGGATATACAGAAAATGACTATGTATATTGGTTATCTTTGATGGCTGGATACCGCAGTAACTGCTTTTCCTAATCAACTTTTGAAAGAATTCAACCAACAATTAAAATTTACTTACATGAAACATTTATTTACTACCCTGTTGTGTCTCCTGATTGGAACCTCGGCTTTTGCCCAGCTTCCTGCCGGTTCGGACGCACCTAACTTTACAGCCCGTGATATCAATGGCCGTCTTTGGGACCTTTATGACGTGCTTGAGTCTGGCCGTCCTGTAATCATGGACGTATCTGCTACCTGGTGTGGACCATGCTGGAGTTACCACAACTCTCATGCACTGGAAGATCTGTATGCTACATACGGACCAGAAGGTAGCGGCGAGGTAATGGTTTTCTTTATCGAAGGCGATAATGCAACCAACACCAACTGTCTGTACGGACCATCCGGATGTAACAACTCTACCCAGGGCAACTGGGTTGCAAATACACCTTATCCAATTATTGACAATTCAACAATTGCCAATCAATACGATATTTCTTACTTCCCAACCATTTACAAAATCTGTCCAGATAAGAAAGTAACTGAAGTAGGAACCCTGTCTGCTGCTGGTTTGTGGAATCAAATTTCTGGCTGTGTAGGTGATATTCCTGCCAACTTGTGTACTGTAAACAAATTCGATGCTGGTACTATTGCCAATGATATCTGTACTTCTCAGACAGGATCTCCGGTTTTCACCTTGTTGAACCTCGGAAAAGATCCAGTAGAAGAAGCTGTAGTAGAATTGAGCTTCAATGGTACTGTTCTTCAGACCAAAACCTTTACAGGAGAAGCCATTCCATTCGATCTGTTTGATGTGCAGTTTGATGAAATCACTATTTCTGAGGCTGGTATGCTGAAAGCTGAAGTTGTAAGTGTAAACGGAGCCGACAACTCACAGATCGCTAGTTCTGAAATTGAGTTCAATCTTGCTGAAGAGAAATTTACTGCCAATCAGGTTGTTTTGAAAATCCGTACCGACTTTGCCGGTCAGGATATCTACTGGGAAGCATATGACGATGCAGGCAACGTAATCAAGCATGGTGGCAACGAAGCCGTTGGTATCAACGGTGGCGGTGCATTCCCGAACGGTTCTCCATCCGATCCAACAGCGTATGGCAGCGGTCAGATTCACTACGATACCATTGACGTACCCGCTTCAGGCTGTTTCTCTTTCCGTATTGTTGATGGAGCAGGAAATGGTTTGATCTTCCCTGCATACTACCGTTTCTACGACTTGGGCAATAGCTCACCTTTCTACTCCAACCTGCCAACCTTTAAGGAAGTAGGTTCACACTCATTTACCCAGATCACTACCAGTGTAGAGCAGCCAAAAGAACTTGAAGTATTTGGCCTGTACCCGAACCCTGCATCTACAGAGATCAATATGGAATTGAATATTACACGTGCTGCCGATGTTCAGATTGCAATGCTGAATACGGTCGGACAGGTAGTTTACAGCCAAAAAGGACAAACCCTTCAGGCTGGCGAACAAACACTGACTTTCCCAGTGGATCAACTCAGCAACGGAGTGTACTTCATGCAGGTTCAAACTGAAACCGGCACAGTTACCCGTCGTTTTGTTGTTGAAAACTAATACTGAAATAAACTGGTACTGACCACGTGTGTCGTCACCAGTCTCAGCCCGCATGCTCCGAGTGACCATGCGGGCTGTTTTTTTTAGGGCGCTACAGGAAAAGTTATACTGAAAAGTAAGACTACATTTGCCAACAGCCGTGCATCCATAAATTTTCACCCCCACAAACAAATAACATCAGAATGAAACCATGGCTTGTAATTCTGTTTTCCTGTCTTTGGCTTCAGGCTTCAGCACAACAAAGTCATCAACTGGTCTTTGATGCACCTGCCCGGGTGTTTGAAGAAGCATTTCTATTGGGGAATGGCCAGACAGGAGCGACCCTTTATGGGGGAATTAATCGGGAACGAATTGCCTGGAACGATGCAACGTTGTGGACGGGGCAACCAACTGATTCACTTGCCAACCCCGGGGCCGCACAGCATTTGCCAGCCATTCGGGAGGCCCTTTTTGCGGAGGATTACCCTCGTGCAGACAGCCTTGTCAGATTGCTTCAAGGTCGTTTTTCCCAATCCTATGCACCCTTGGGTGATTTGTATTTTACGTTTGAAAACCATGGCATAGACACCAATGTGTATTCCCGTAAACTGGACATCCAACGGGCATATTCAGAAGTGCTTGTCGGAACTGAGGATGCCGGTCGCCGTCTGGAAGCCTGGGTCTCAGCACCAGACAGCATGGCCGTAATACGTATCCAGGCATTGGGAACTGTACCAATTGAAATGGATATTCAGGCTTCCAGTTTGTTGCAGTCCCGGACCTATGCAAATTCGCCCGGGCAATTGGTTTTATCTGGAAAAGCCCCTATACATGCAGAGCCTTCATACCGGCAAGGCATTCCCAACCCTATTGTTTATTCAAGTGAATCAGGAACGCCATTTTATTTGCTCGCAGATATCCGTACCATCGGAGGTGAAGTGATTCCGACTGATTCAAGCATTCGGATCCAAGGAGCCCGCGAAGTGGAGTTGCGTATTTTGATTCAAACCGGGTTTAGGGGCTTCCACCTATTTCCTGAACAGGATACAAGTGTGCTGTTGGCAAACGCGCAAAGGCGATTGCAGGCGCGTTCAACGCTTGGGTATGAGGCCTTGCATGAAAAACAAATGAGGCATCACCGCATGCTGTACGACCGGGTTTCTCTTGAATTGGGCAGCAAGACTGCTTTTGATTCCCGTTCAACACCGGAGCGATTGAGCATGTTTTCAGAAGATGCGGAGGATTTGGACCTGGTCGCTTTGTTTTTTCAATACGGTCGATATCTTCTTATCAGTTCCTCCCAAACAAGGGGTATTCCGGCAAACTTGCAAGGTATTTGGAACACCCAATTGCGACCACCCTGGAGCAGCAATTACACCACCAACATCAATCTGGAAATGAACTACTGGCCGGTAGAGGTGTGCAACCTTTCTGAAATGCATGAGCCAGGCCCCTCTTGTCCTTCATTGGGAATATCTCAAAAACCGGATCAGAAACGGCTAAAAGAGTATACGGTGCTTCGGGTTGAGTGTTGCCACCACAACAGCGATGTATGGGCTATGACCAATGCTGTTGGTGATTTTGGGAAGGGACATCCGGTATGGGCAAATTGGAATATGGAGCGGCACCTGGCTTGCTACGCATTTGTTTGAACATTTCGAGTATACACAGGATACCAGCTGGCTGAAGGAGTATGCCTGGCCTATTCTCGAAGGAGCGGCCTCATTTGGGATGGATATGTTGGTTCAGGATAAAACGGGTGGTTTGTTACAGCGCCGGCCACCTCTCCGGAAAATATGTACAGAACACCTGGTGGGTACACCGGGGCAACTTTATATGGTGGTACAGCAGATCTTGCCATGTTGCGCGAGTTGTTTGAAATGTGGCACTGCCGCCGGCTCAATTGCCGGTGCAGATTCTGCGTATTTGGCCCGTCTTGATTATTATTCTAACGGTTTATATCCATATCAAATTGGACAAAAAGGTAATCTACAGGAATGGTACCATGACTGGGAGGATCAGGATCCCAAACACCGGCATTTAAGTCATTTATTTGGAGTTTATCCGGGGAAATCTATCCAGGCTGAGCAGGATACAGCCCTGTTTCATGCCGCCCGAAAATCACTGGAATTACGAACCAACGATGGCACCGGGTGGAGCATCGCCTGGAAAATAGCCCTGTGGGCCCGGTTCAAAGACGGACAACAGGCCTGGGATGCTATCCGGAAACAATTGCGGTTTATTGATCCAATGCCGGGAGCCGGAGGACATAAGGGAGGCACCTATCCCAACCTGCTTGATGCGCATCCACCATTCCAGATTGATGGAAATTTTGGTGCCTGTGCAGGCATCGCTGAAATGTTGGTGCAAAGCCACCAGGAGGGCGTATTGGAATTATTACCAGCCCTGCCAGTTTCCTGGGAAACTGGCAGGGTACGAGGGTTGCGTGCACGTGGTGGACTTACTGTTGATATTCAATGGTCTGAAGGAAAAGCCAAAGCCGTTTGTATCATTCCGGATGTGGATTTAGACTTTCTTGTGAAAGTCAATGGTGCAGAAATTGAAATTCAGGGTAAAAAGGGCGTCAAACATTTCATAGAACTGTTTTAGTGCATACAAATTGAGAATTATTTTCATCTCGCTGAATTGCTCGTTTTTTACACTATGGCATTAATAGCGAGTTTTTCGGCTTGTTTTATGTTAAAAATAGCCGATATTTGAAAAGCCCTTCTTTGTTCTGCCTCTATTTACCCGCTCTTGATTCAGCGCGAGTCCAGGTTGACCTTTATAGTGAATCCTGTTCGTTCTTTTACAAGGCTTAGTTCTCAAACCATTATGCGACTCCCCATTACCATTATCTTGTTTTTCCTGGGCATTCAACAGGTGTATGCTCAATTGGATACCATCCATTTTCTTCCGCCTTTGCATGCCAGAGATCATTGGGGGCCTCAATTTGTTTATTTGTCAACCCCGGAAGAGGACCCATTTGAGGTGGAAATTAGGAATGGAGGAGGTGCTGTGTTGGTTGTAGCAACCATTAGCAATGATCAGCCTTACCGTTTGGATGTGGGCGCCAGTTCCAACACACAATTAATGGTTACCGAATCGCAATTGCACACCCCGATGACAGATAAAGGCATGGTCTTCGTAGGGCCGAAAAAATTCTATACCTACTTCAGGTCGCACAGCGGCTCCCGCTTTCATGCCTGCGATCTGACTTGTAAGGGCAGAAGCGCATTGGGGACTGAATTTCGGATTGCACACCTTTTACAGGAGACAGAAGACGATGGAATACGTGCAAATTTTATTGGTTTTTTAGCTACAGAGGATTCTACGGTTGTTTCTCTTTCTGGTTACAGTGACCAGGTCGACTTCAGAAAAATGGGGAGTGACCAAAGCTCTACGGGAGTGGAATCAATTATTTTGCAAAAAGGGGAGTCGGCAGTTTTTTCTCAATACATCAATTTCAATGCCTTTAGTCAGCCGCCGAATGGACTGATGGGTTCCTTATTAAAGTCAAACAAACCAATTGCTGTAAATGTGGGTTCCTGGTGTGGGGCTCCTGTACCTCCGGGCTCCAATGACATCGGGATAGATCAAATTGCTCCGGTAGAAGAGATTGGAAAGGAATATATTCTGTGTAAAGGAAATGGCTCTTCCATTCTGGAACGCCCCATTTTAATTGCTCATTTTGACAACACACAAATTCGGTTAAACGGACAAACAGACCCCTACATCACCTTGCAACCCGGTGAGCATGTTGTACTTCCGACAAGTGTTTATACCACCGACGGCAATTTGTTTATTGAGGCTTCTGAGCCAATCTTTGTTTACCAAATGATTGGTGGCGCTCCAACCGGTTTGGACCAAATGCGAACTGCTGGTCTGATTTTCGTGCCCCCGGTGAGTTGCGCAATCCCAAATGCTGTGGATAATATTTTCGAGCCAAATGCAATCGGGACTATGTTTTTTGAGGGTGGACTGATGATTGTTGCTATGCGCGACTCCTTAGTTGAGGTGAAAATTGACGGAGTGCCTGTTTCCATTGGTTCGCCGGCTCCGGTTCAGGGCTATCCGGACTTTGTTACATATCGTAAACTGGACCTCTTTTCTGAATGGCCCATCTTAACAGAGTTGAGTGTTGTGGCTGAAGGTGCGGTACAAGTTGCCATGTTTGGCCGCAACGCACCAGCCAGTTTTGCAGCATTCTTTTCAGGGTTTGGCAGGCTGCCCAAGCCAGACATTGAACTGAGCATAATTGGCGATGGAGTCTGTCCCGATACTCTCATAGCAGAGGGGTCTTTTGAAGGTGTTCAGTGGATGTTGGGGGATTCTGTCCTCAGTTATGGAACGGATACCTTTTTTGTGGCCTATACACCGGGAGCGTATATTGCTCGTGGGTATCTGGGTGTCTGCCGGCAAACGGATTTTTCAAACGATACCCTTGATGTAGACTTTACATCTCCGATATTTCCATTTGCCGTGGAACAACCCAGTTGTTTTGGTTACGAAGATGGTCTATTGGAGTTTGGGACTACGACCGGAGGACTTCCTCCATATTCCTATTCCATTGACGGGGGACAAAGCTTTTTTCAACAAAGCACCTTCCAAAACCTGATTGCCGGCACATATCCATTAATTGCCAGGGATAGTACCGGATGCTACAACAGGCCACTTGAAGCGGTAATTGGGCAACCGGATAGTTTTACTGTGCAGATCGAAGTGATATCTTCTCCGCAGCCCCTGTTTCCTGGAGGCGAAGTACAGTTGCAAGGAAAATCAGATCGCACTGTTGTAGTTGCAGAATGGGACCCTGGTACCCATACAGATTTTTTAAACAATACATTATTCCCGGAAGTCAGTCAATGGGTTGAACTGAATGTGCTCGATTCCAATGCCTGTCCAGCAAGTGATCGTATTTGGATTGAAGTGCGTCCCAATATTTATGCTCCTAATGTGTTCCGGCCAGCCTCCAATCAATTGAACGATCGGTTTACCATAATGAGTAGAGACCCATTGCCATTAGTACAATTGGATATTTACGATCGCTGGGGTAGTCTGGTGTTTCGACGTACAGGTATTGAGACCAATGACCTGCGACAGGGTTGGGACGGCACCATTAAAGGCGAACCGGCTCTACCAGGAGTGTACGTTTTTTACGCCGAGGTGGAACTGGTGCCGGGCCTGATTGAAAAAATCAGTGGTGATGTGACACTTATTGAGTAGAATCCTCTAGTCTTCCAGCCAGGATTGGTAGTAAATTCCATCATCAATCTTCAGCGCATTTTCGGTAATCTGCAATGGTTTGAAGGTATCGATCATTACGGCCAGTTCCTCCGTTTCGGTTTTTCCAATCGAGCGCTCATAGGCCCCGGGATGTGGACCGTGTGGAATACCTGCCGGGTGCAGTGAAATGTATCCTTTGTCGATGTTGTTTCGGCTCATAAAATCTCCATCCACATAGTAGAGCATCTCATCGGAGTCGATGTTGGAGTGGTTGTAAGGAGCCGGAATGGCTTTGGGATGGTAATCGTACAGGCGTGGGCAAAATGAACAGATCACAAATGCCGATGTCTCAAACGTCTGATGCACGGGCGGTGGCTGGTGTACCCGTCCGGTTATGGGCTCAAAATTGTGAATGGAAAATCCGTATGGATAGTTGAATCCATCCCAACCTACCACATCAAATGGGTGGCTGGCATACTCCATTTCATAAAGTTGACCTTCCTTTTTTACTTTCATTAAAAAGGAGCCCTTCTCATCATAACTCTCCAATTCGGTTGGCAATTTGTAATCGCGCTCACAAAAAGGTGAGTGCTCCAGCAGTTGTCCAAACCAGTTTCTGTAGCGTTTAGGGGTATAGATGGGCACAAAAGATTCGGCATACAGAATGCGGTTGTCTTCAGTGTCAAAATCAATCTGGTAAATCATACCACGCGGAATGATGAGGTAGTCGCCGTATTCAAAGGGGATATTGCCCAGAAAGGTCCGCAAGGTTCCGGTGCCTTTATGGATGAACAGCATCTCGTCGGCATCGGCATTTTTGTAAAAATAGGAGCGCAGGGATTTGCGTGGTGCAGCAACTCCAATATGTACATCGTTATTGACCAGCAAGGTTTCCCGGGAGTCCAGGAAATCATCCTGAGGGGCTACCTGAAAGCCTTTAAAAAGCCTGGATTTCATGTTTTTTGCAACAGCCACTTTAGGGGTCACATCCTTGGCACTGTGAATTTCGCGCACCATGGTTGGGCGGTGGTGGTGATAGAGCAAGGATGACATGCCATCAAAGCCGATGGTTCCAAAAAGCTGCTCATAATACAAGCCTCCATCAGGCTTTTCAAAAATGGTGTGGCGTTTGGATGGAATCGTTCCGAGTTTATGGTAAATAGGCACGGTCAGGAAGTTTTAGTTTGATTGCAAAAATAGAAAACTTGAATTGTTTCTAGGGTTTTGAATAGCCTGTTTATTCAGCATACTGCATCTATGTGCGTTCCACGATTCGCAGTTCAATGCATGAATGAGGTAGAGGGAAAACGGATTTCAAACCACTGGATGCTGTACGTTTAACCCAATATGCGTTTATTTGTTTTTAAACTCATTCACTTCCTTATCATTTATGGATTCATTCCTTTTTATATCCTATCAGCTCAGCGCACTTGATTGGTTGATGGCATTTACGGCTGCATTTGTATTGGGTGTTTCCAAATCTGGAGTAAAAGGGATTGCTCTGATCGTTGTTACCCTGTTGGCTTTGGTCTTTGGTGGCAAGGCGTCTACAGGCGTGCTTATGCCGATGCTGATCATGGGAGATGTGTTTGCCGTTTTGTATTACCGAAGACACACCCAATGGAATTACCTCTGGCGTTTGTTGCCCTGGATGATTGCCGGTGTATTGTTTGGGGTTTGGTTTGGGCAGGATCTCCCGGAGCTGCTCTTCAAGCGAATGATGGCTTCTGTTATTTTGCTCACCGTTTTTCTGATGTATTGGTGGGGAAAACGAAAATCTAAAGCAGTGCCACACGGGTGGTGGTTTTCGGGCACGATGGGCTTGGCGGCCGGATTCACAACCATGATAGGAAATTTGGCCGGAGCATTTTCAAACCTGTATTTTTTAGCCATGCGCTTACCCAAAAATGAGTTTATCGGTACGGCAGCCTGGCTCTTTTTTATCATAAATTTATTCAAGTTGCCCTTTCATATTTTTGTCTGGGAAACCGTTCATTGGGAGTCTTTTAAAGTCAACCTGGTGCTGATGCCGGCTCTGGCTTTAGGATTGTGGACCGGTACCCACATTGTGCGTAGGATTCAGGATGATTTTTACCGGCAACTAATTCTGGTTCTGACAGCCTGTGGTGCAGTTTTGATTTTAGTTCGTTAGGATTGCCGGATGCAAAATCTCGATAATGGGTTGCTGGTTCAAATTATCTTGTTTAAGATTGTACTCCACTAATCTGTTTTAACGCATCGCTTATGCCTTCATCTACCCATCCCGAAAGTTCGTATTTGAAATACCAACTCCGAAGTCTTGAAAAACTGCCTGTCCGGATATGGCCGGATTCCGTTGAGGCTTCTGCTCACGTAGCCCGTTCCATTGCCCTGGCAATCCGCCAGAAACAGCAGGAGGGAGAACCCATAGTGTTGGGGCTGGCTACCGGCTCATCGCCCATCAATGTGTACAAAGAACTGGTACGCATGCATCGGGAAGAAAATCTAAGTTTTGAAAATGTGATCACGTTCAACCTGGATGAGTATTTCCCAATGGAACCGGATGCACAGCAGAGTTATGTGCGGTTTATGAATGAATACTTGTTTGATCATATTGATATTCGGAAAGAAAATATACACATTCCCGATGGCACCCTTGCCATGGAGCAGGTAGCCGACTACTGCGCGGCCTATGAAGACAAAATAAAACAGGCAGGCGGGATAGATATTCAACTGCTGGGAATTGGTCGGACGGGCCATATCGGCTTCAATGAACCCGGAGCCTGGAAGGATTCCAAGACCCGACTGGTGCGTTTGGATAATGTAACCCGGCGGGATGCAACCTCTGATTTTGTAAAGGCAGAGTACGTTCCTTACCGGGCTATTACGATGGGGATTGACACCATCATGAAGGCGCAAACTATTTATTTGCTTGCATGGGGACAGCATAAAGCGGAGGTCTTGAAAAAGGCAGTTGAAGGCCCTGTTTCGTCTTCTATTCCCGCAACATTTTTGCAAGAGCATCCCAATGTGAAGGTGGTGGTTGATCAGGCGGCAGCCAGTGAATTAACCAGCATTAAAACACCCTGGCTGGTGGGGATGTGTGCCTGGGACGATGCACTGATCTGTCAGGCAGTCACCTGGCTTTCGCAAAAGACAGGGAAGCCCATTTTGAAACTCACCGATACAGATTACAACGAGAATCACCTGAGCGATCTGATAGTGGAACGTGCGTCCTCGTATGATCTGAATATTCAGGTGCACAATACCTTACAAGACACCATCACCGGGTGGCCGGGCGGCAAACCCGATGTGGATGATAGCAGACGGCCGGAACGGGCCTTGCCCTCCCGAAAACGGGTGATTATTTTCAGCCCGCACCCCGATGACGATGTCATTTCAATGGGAGGAACTTTTTTACGCTTGGTTCAGCAGGGGCATGATGTGCATGTGGCCTACCAAACCTCCGGCAACATTGCTGTACACGATTACGATGCACATCGTTTTGTGGAGTTTATACAGGAGTTAGGCACAGGAATGGACTTGTTGAATAAAGAAGGGCAGGAGGTGCTTGCAGCCGCCTCTCAATTTATATTGAACAAAGAAAATACCGAGCGGGACAGTCCTGCTGTTGCCCGAATAAAAGGGCTTATCCGCAGAGGAGAAGCGCGTGCCGGTGCCCGCTTTTGTGGACTGGAGGATTCCCATATCCATTTTCTGGATATGCCTTTTTATGAAACGGGCTCCACACGAAAAAATCCAATTGGTATAGATGACATAAAAATCATTGCAGATCTGATGGAGGAAATTAAACCTCATCAGGTGTATGCTGCTGGTGATTTAGCGGATCCGCATGGTACCCATCGGGTATGTCTTAATGCTATTTTTAGTGCCTTTGAATCCCTGAAAGACCGCGAATGGATGAAGGATTGCTGGCTGTGGTTGTACCGGGGTGCGTGGCATGAATGGCCAATTCATGAAATTGATATGGCGGTACCGATTAGTTCCAATGAGCTATTCAACAAACGCCGTGCAATATTCATGCATCAATCGCAGAAAGACACCCCTCCGTTTCCCGGAGATGACGAGCGTGAGTTCTGGCAGCGTGCAGAGGACCGAAACCGCGCAACGGCCGCTGCTTACAGGGCGCTGGGGCTCGCAGAATATGAAGCGATAGAAGCCTTCCGGCGCTGGCATTTTGACTGGGAGTAGGGGAGTATGGGCAGGCAGGGAATGTTCATTTTTCCCAATAGGCAATACTTGTTTACCTTACGGAGCGAAGTGCGTGAGTAGGGTAGTAAATGGATAAAACGAAAAACAAACCAATATGGCATTATCTACATTAGACTGGCTGTTCATTGCAGCATTTTTTATCCTTTCTCTGGTGATTGGCCTTTGGGTATCGAGGCAGAGTGGAAAAAGCTCGTCCGACTTTTTCTTATCGGGTCGGAGTATGCCCTGGTGGCTACTTGGGGTGTCCATGGTGGCCACTACCTTTTCAGCGGATACACCCAACCTGGTAACCGATATTGTTCGCAAGAATGGCGTTGCCGGAAACTGGGTTTGGTGGGCCTTTCTGATTACCGGAATGCTTACTGTTTTTGTCTATGCCCGCTTGTGGAGACGATCTGGAGTGCTCACCGATTTGGAGTTTTATGAAATGCGATACAGTGGCAAGGAAGCAGCCTTCCTTCGTGGCTTTAGGGCAATTTATCTGGGAGTTGTATTTAATGTGCTCATCATGGCTACGGTTTGCCTTGCAGCCATCAAAATTGGGAGCACCATGCTGGATATGGACCCAATCCATACCTTGCTTCTGGCATCTGTGGTGACGGTTGCCTATTCGGTATTGGGGGGCTTGCGCGGTGTGATTCTCACCGATTTTTTCCAGTTTGCAATTGCAATGATCGGTACCATTTGGGCTGCTTATGTCATCGTGAATCTGCCTGCAGTTGGCGGCTTGGAAAACCTGATTCACCACGAGAATGTGGTGGGTAAAATCAGCATTTTACCCGATTTCAACAACTCGGAAGCCCTGATTTCACTTTTGATAATTCCTTTGGCAGTTCAGTGGTGGGCGGCCTACTATCCTGGTGCAGAGCCAGGCGGCGGCGGGTATATTGCGCAGCGTATGCTGGCTGCAAAGGATGAAAAAAATGCAATTGGAGCGACCTTGCTCTTCAATATTGCCCATTATGCCCTGCGTCCCTGGCCCTGGATTCTCATCGCCCTCGCTTCGCTGATCGTTTTTCCGGATGTAGCATCCATTCAGGCTGCCTTCCCAAATGTTTCTGCAGATGTGGTAGATGATGATTTGGCGTATTCTGCTATGCTGACCTTTTTGCCGAAGGGGCTGTTGGGATTGGTGATTGCATCCTTGATCGCTGCATTTATGTCGACCATTTCAACCCATTTGAATTGGGGTTCTTCGTACATCGTCAACGATTTTTACAAGCGGTTTGTGAAACAGGACGCCAGCGAGAACGAATTGGTTTTGGTGGGCCGTGTATCTACCATTGTGCTGATGGTCATAGCGGCAGTCCTGGCGTTATTTTTAAGCAATGCAAAAGCCGCATTTGACATCATCATACTCATGGGTGCCGGTACGGGGTTGTTGTTCATTCTGCGCTGGTTTTGGTGGCGCATCAATGCTTACAGCGAGTTGGCCGCCATGGTGATTTCCTTTCTCGTAGCGGTGACGTTTAAGTTTGTCATCCCGAATACATTCTCCAATACAGCTGAATTGCTGATCAGTGTATTAATAACTACGCTTGGATGGATCGCCGTGACTTACGCCACCCAACCCACCGATGAGCAAACGCTTATTCGTTTTTTCAAATTAATCCGGCCGCACAGCATGGGCTGGAAGCCCATTGTAGAAAAAGGTATGGCTACGGGAGAACTCCGACAAGAAGATGTGACAGTCGGCAAACTTCCACGGGAACTTTCCGCCATGTTTGCCGGGATATTCATGGTATACGGCATCCTGTTTGCCACAGGCTTTGCCCTGTATGGAAACGGACTGTATGCAGGTGTGGGAATTGCGATCACCGTGCTGTGTGGCTGGGTGCTTTGGAAGGGGTGGAGTAAGGTGGCGTGATAGAACGCCCATTATGGTAGAGACGCAAGATTTTGCGTCTCTACCACAATCGCATTGTTTACCCAAATCGGATTGTATTCCACAAAACCCCAAATAAAAAAAGAGTCACAATCATACGATTGTAACTCTTTTAAGTGTCGGGATACCAGGATTCGAACCTGGGACCCCCTGCTCCCAAAGCAGGTGCGCTACCGGACTGCGCTACATCCCGAAATTCCATCGGTTGTTTTGTGAGTTGATGAGGCTGTTTTAACAAACACATCGCGGAAAGAATTCCACTCACTCCGAATTGCGGATGGGGCGGGATTCGAACCCGCGGTACGAGTTTCCCCGTACGCCGGTTTAGCAAACCGGTGGTTTCAGCCACTCACCCACCCATCCTGTGTGCGTAAGCGGACGCAAAGATAAGGGGCTTTAATTCATATTGCCAAACCTTTTTTCAAATCTTTTTTGCTCCGCTCTATTTTTTTTTGATGCATGCCCAAACACGGGTATTAGCCGTTGTTCAGACTCATCTTTATCTTCTTTTCGATCTCGGCTACCGTGTCCTTAAAGATCATATCGGTATCCATCATATCCTGAACTGCTTTGCAGGAATAAATCACCGTGCTGTGGTCGCGACCTCCAAATCGTTCGCCAATGGCTTTCAGCGATTTGTTGGTGAGGTTTTTGGCCAGGTACATGGATAATTGTCGGGCAATAACCACGTTCCGCTTACGGGTTTCCTGCTGTAGGCGTTCCGTAGGCACATCAAAGTGCTCGGCTACCAACTGCTGGATGAACTCCACGGTGATCTCTTTGTTGATGGTGCTGACGAAGTTGCGAATTACTTCCTTGGCCAGTTCCATATCTACGTGACGGCTGTTGAGCATGGATTGCGCCAGAAGCGATACCATGACACCTTCCAACTCGCGGATGTTGTTTTTGATGTTGTAGCAGATAAACTCCAAAACGTCCTGTGGGATATCGACGCCTTCGTTGTTTATCTTGGTTTCCAGAATGGCCATGCGGGTTTCCAGGTCGGGAGCCTGCAGGTCGGCACTCAGTCCCCACTTAAACCGTGAAATCAGCCGGTCTTCGATGCCTTCCAGGTCTTTAGGTGCCCGGTCGGAAGTGAGCACGATTTGCTTGTGATTCTGGTGGAGTTGGTTGAAGATGTGGAAAAAGATTTCCTGCATCTTTTGTTTTCCGGATAGAAACTGAATGTCATCAAGGATCAACACATCCAGCATCTGGTAGAAGTTCACGAAGTCGTTAACCGCGTTGTTCTTGATGGCCTGGATGATCTGGTTGGAAAACTTCTCGCAGGAAACATACAAAACTGCTTTGCCCGGGGAGGTTTGCACAATCTCATTTCCAATTGCCTGAGCAAGGTGGGTTTTACCCAAACCAACCGAGCCAAAAATAACCAATGGGTTAAAAGCGGTTCCTCCTGGCTTTTTGGCAATTGCCATACCGGCATTGCGAGCGAGGCGGTTGCAGTCGCCTTCTATATAACTTTCAAAAACGTATTGCGGGTTGAGTTGGTGCTCCACCTTAATGCGGCGAATACCCGGAATGATAAATGGGTTCTTGATCATTTCCGCATCGAACACACCGGGTACCGGTTCGTTGTCTTTTTCAGCAGATGGCTTGGAACTGGTGTGTCGCGCAGTCAGATCCAAATCAGGTGTGTTGGTTTGATTGGGTACATGGTAGAGCAAACGGGCTTTCTCCCCGAGTTCCTGACGAATGATAGGCTTAAGGATATGCACATAGTGTTCCTCCAGCCACTCGAAAAAGAACTTGTTCGGCACCTGGATGGTTAGGGATGAATTATCAAGCAGCAAGGGCTTGATTGGTTCAAACCAAGTCTTGTAACTCTGGGGGCTCACTTGTTGTTTAATAGTACGCAGACACCGGTCCCATACCATGTGGCTATCCTTTGTCATACCCAATGGAACATTTGGAGGTTGGAGTAAGAAAATCCTTACTTGTTTGAATGTTGTTTTCTGTTTGCGACAGGAATACAAAGGTTGGAATTTTTTTCTAAGCAGCGAAATGATTTCCTGATTTTTTCCCAAAAAAAATGTGAGGACTTTGTGAATAAAAAACAGTTTATAAAAAAATGTAATGTATATTAAATTTGCTTAATTTGTTTGCATTGAATGTTAAGTAATTATTCTATAATATTAAAATAATTGGTATAATATTTTGTTTTAAAGAATGTATGTGATTTTATATAGTTTTTTTGTTGCTAAATCTGGAATTATATAAAATAACCAAATTTAATTATATATTAAACATAATTGCAATTTGTATGTGGCGTAAAGATTCAGAAGTTCCTGTTTTTCAGCCATCTATGTGTGCTGCTTTTTACTTTGATTTCAGTGTGGTTGAGTAGGCCATTGCAATGAGGAATTCATTGTTGCGCGAATGTGTTTCAAAATGTAAATATATTGTTGCGTTGGTGTAAATATATTACCGTGCACTAAGTATCAGTGACTTATGTCTTTTGCTCCCGGGTATATAAGTGATGTGGATAAAATTTGAAAAAAACTTCTGTTCGGAACATACAACGCCACGAAAAAAGGCTCTGCAAACTGCAGAGCCTTTTGAGTTTTCTGGTGGGACCGTTTCTCTTTAGAATATCTGACTGGCTTCTGTTCTGATTGCCACCAAGGCAGTTTGCAGTGCATTGGCTCCTTCCTGTGCATTGAGCAACTCAAAAAGTCGGTCTACATAAGCATCATCCGGAGCGTTGGGGTCTAAGCCCTCTGCGGCATCCGTAATAAGTTTTAAGGTGTTGGCCTTGGCTAATAAGATGATTTGCCACAGGGTTTCCGAAACATACAGTTGCTGTGAACTGTTGTGATCAAATTCCTGACTAACGGCAAGCATCAGTGCGCCCTTCAAATCAGCAATGCGCATACCGCCTCCGCGGACGCGAAGCAGGGTGTTGGGAATGGATGCACGGTCGCACACGAGCGTCAGACGTTCGTAGGCCTGCAAACGGATTGGCAGGGAGATTTTCATTGCTTCGGTTTTCTTGGCCCGCGCAAATATACGCTGCTGCTCATCCAGGTGCATTTTAATCATAAAATACGCTGTGATGAATACAATGACCGAAGGGATGGTATATTTTAGTATTTCCAGTAGGGTATCCATATACTAGTTACTTGTTCTGTTTGTTGGGCGGCAAAAATACACAACCATTCCTAAACTTTGGTAGCTATCAAGTGTTCTTGCTACTGTGATTGCTTTTTGGAAGGCTGGCAAGTACAACCCAAAGTATCCGTAGCCTGTCAAGGGTATTCTTGGATTCAAAGCCATTTAGAAAACAAAACGATTTTCAAGACGTTTATTCTGGTATGAGTCAATCGCTTTGAAATTCTGTTATGAATTCCAACGAAAGCATTACTTTTGTATTACATTAGATGAATTAATTATGGAAACTGCTCTTCAAACTCCCCTGCAACTTACCGATGGTGCTGTGAAACAACTCAACAGCATCCGCGAAAAAGAAAACGTTCCTGCAGACTACTACCTTCGGGTAGGCGTGGAAGGCGGCGGCTGCTCGGGCTTTTCCTATATCCTCCGTTTTGACCAAAAACGCGAAGGAGATGATTTGTATGAAATCAATGGCATCCAGGTAGCCATGGATAAAGCCCATGCAATCTATTTGTTGGGTATGGAAATTGACTTTGTAGATGGACTTCAAAATCGGGGTTTTTCATTTAATAACCCCAACGCAAGTTCTACCTGTGGCTGCGGAACCTCGTTCTCAGCATAAACTACTCCGTGGGTGGAGCCCACTCTAACTCCATCAAATGTTGGAGCAGCCACTGCTCAAATCTAAGTAAACTTACCGGCGCATCTGCCTGATCGGCAATGCGCTTTTCTTTTTGTTCCAATCGAAGGTAACTGATGGTCATGGGGATATCCTCCAGCCAGGCCCCTCCAGGGTATTGGTCCTGCAATTCCCAGAAACCGGATAGCTCAGCCTTATTATATAGGGCTTCGATCCAGTCGGGACTGGCAGTAGATTCCAGATTGCCAGGCATCGGGCTGTTTTCAGCACCGCACCAACGTACATGGCCATTTTTATAAACCCAGGCTTCAAATACCGGGCAAGTTCCAAAACATGGTGTTTTGAGCATGGACGCAATCAGTATAGGGTCAACATCAACCGTATCTGATTTGAGTTCTATGTATTCTTCCGGCTCATGTTCAAGCTCCACTACAGGGGTGGTTTGCACTGGCTGAATTCTGTGGGTGCACGAGAAAAACAGGGCAAATAAAAAATAAACTATCAGGCTGAATGACCGGTGGGTTGGTGCCATGGTGTATGTCAAAATATACCGGATTAGCTTTTTTCATAAGGCTAATCCGGTATCAACGGGAATTTACAGTGTACTTAAATCAACAACATAGGCCCTTTTAAAGCCATTTTTAACTGCTGAGCTCTGTGCTTTGGTTGCGTCTGCCTTAGTTGCATAAGATCCAATCAAAATTTTATACAGAGCATTATTCCCCTCTCCACTAACGAGGATGAGAATTTTACCCGGCCATTTGGCATTCAGTCTTGCTGCTTCATCCATTGCTCCCTGAGCAGAGCTGAGTGCAGCACATTGAACAGCATAGCCCTGTTTGGCAGGCTTTGACATGCTTGCTTGGTATAATTCTGTTCCTGTAGGTTCACTAACAGCTGTTGGCGTAGCCAACACTGGCGCACTCAGGTCCGGAGTGGAGGAGCCAGGAGCCGAAACTGTTCCGGCTTTTGGACTGATATTACTTTTCTTACTGCTTGTATTTGGTGTGCTGTGAGTTACCGGTTTTACTACCGCAGAAACTCCATCGGTTGTAGGCGTATGAGAAGATATTACGCGGAATTCGCTGGGTTCTACCGGGGTAGGAGAGGCTACTTCCGTAATGGCTTCATCGGCTCCGACCACTTCAATTTTTACCCGTACAACACCATCCTGGATCATATTGAGATCCTCTGCTGCGCGGCGGGATAGATCCACACTAAAGCCGTCTTTGAAAGGACCACGATCCGTAACCTCAACAATAACCGACTTGTTGTTATCCAGCCTGGTCACCCGAAGTTTTGTTCCAAATGGCTGAGTCTTATGGGCGCAGGTATATTTGTTTTTATCATAAAGCCGGCCACTTGCTGTTTTGCGGCCATGCAGTCGGTCGGCATAATAGGCTGCTTTGCCATATTCCACTTTTGATGCCTGTGCATACGCGCTGGTAACGGGCATCAGGAGGCCAACCAATAGAAGCAGAGAAAGAATCGTGCGAATCATAGGTATTATTGGTATAATTAAAAAATAGTGCGTTGATGGATTGGTTTTACAAAATAACAACGAAATTTTGAAGGATTCATTGAGGCTGGCCCAACAAATTGTACTTTTTCAGTTGTTGGTTGTAGTGGGTCGTTCATCTGTATTTCCAAAAACAGATAGACTGTTTTGTAAAACATCCTAGTTTTTTGTGCCTGTATATTCCAGTTGACCCTGTGTTCGCTCCCTTCCATTCGAGATAGAAAACAGGTAGCTCCCGGCTTGCTTGAAAAGACTTGAGGGCAAATGAAGTACATGTGATTTTTCTATGGTGGTTTCATAAATCAGTTGGCCATAAACATCAAATAGTTGAAACTCTCCATTTTCCCATTCAAGCAAGTCGATCGTTACACCAGATGTTGAAAATGGGTTGGGATAAGCCAATGCTGCTGTCGCTGGGCCGGCTTGTAATACTGGTAGGTACACCTGCCCCCAGGTATCGTATGCAAGCGCCGGAGTAGGTGCTGAAATGAGTTTAAAATCAGGCTCAGCTCCGGTGTTTGATTTGCTTTTAAATACCAGCCGGAATAAATCGGTGCCATTCACACCTTCCGGCAAATCAATACAAACGGGCAATTTGCCATATGCCATTTGTTGCATGTTGAAATGCTGCATTCCAATAGCAGGGTTCAGAGGAATTAACTGCTCAAATTCCAGGCTGCTGGCGTCAAACAGGAGGGTAAACTGGAGTCCACTCATCCCTGCTTGGCTTGTTTGGAAGTCTACCATGAATTTGCCATCAGTGTTTTGAGTCTGGACTTTAATTGGCCATGCATGCTCAGGTTTTTCATCCCGATCTGTTCCGACAGCTTGTGCGGATGGGCCATACATGCCGTTAACATCGCCAATTTTCACACTCCAGAAATCGGCATTGGCAATGTCCTGATCCAGAGTAGCCATCCGAATTTCTTGTGGGAATGCTTCGGAAAACGGATCGCTTGGATTTTGGAAGGTATAGGTTTTAGGAATAAAGCGCCACGAGTAATTGGATGGGAGTTCGTTGTAAATCCCCAGAATCAGTTTTCTGATTTCAACAATGTCAAACGTAGTGATGGTACCTGAATTGTTTCCATCGGCAGCAATAATGCTGTAAGGTGAAGTGAGCAGCTCGATATTGAGAATATGCTTTGAAATTAACACCAAATCGTAAGGTGCTTACACCCTGGAGTGGATCAAAAAATCTGATTGTGGTTTTATCCATACAGAATCCTGAGCAGGAATATTATTCAGGATAAAACTTCCCGAAGCCGATTGAAAACCTCCGTTGTAATTCACATCTACCTGATCCACGACAGGATCAAACATACCGGATACCGTAATAGTTCCAGGGCTTCCTCCTTGTATATACAGGGGAGTCGAGCGGGAAAGGTCCGTCACCCTTCAAATGTGGCCCTGCCAGCGGGTGGTTGAGCACCGGGTTTTCCTCTACTTCAGCTTGCAGCACATAAGGCATATTGGCTCCAAGCCGGGTCCAACTGCTTCCGCTATTTAAGGTGAAAATATACTCCACCATCGGTTGCCGACAAAATGCTGTCGGAATGCCCGGGCAATACGGGCAGATCTGCAGGTATTTGTGGTAGATTGGAGGAGATATCCAGCCATGCTGGCCATTATCACTGGATCGGTGAACATGTGGGATGATTTCGACGCCACGAAATCCGGAATGGGAAACATAGAAGGTGTTGACAAAACTAGGTGAACCGTAAACAGGTAACGTACCGGTCGGGTAGTCCTGCCGAAATATTTGTCCAGACTCCGGCGAGGTGCGCCACCAAACATTGCCGATCGGTTGTTCCTGCAATGAAACTGCCTTCGGTAGTGGAGATTCTGGGCTGAAACGGTGTGGAAGCGGTCTTCATATATTGTCCGTCAGTCAGGTCGCCAGAGATGCTGCCCCAGGATGAACCTATGAAGTGGATGCATATGCTTTGTATGTTGCAGAGTATGGCCAGTGGGATGGATGCTCGCTTATAAAAAATGGTGCATTCCAGTTGCAACGGTCCGTTGTTCCAAGACAGGACTGACCAAACGTCCAGCTATCGCCGCCAGTAGTGGTTTCGTGTATGGTTCCGTTTTGAATTTCGGCCCAAAAGTGGTTGGGGTCAGTCGGATCAAATACGGTATGAAATCCATCTGCAGAGAACACCTGAACCCAGTTGTTGAATCCGGCAACACTGCTTTTTTGTATCCCATTATCCTGGGCTCCGCCATAGTAGGTGCCCGGTTCATGTGGGTTATAACTGGTATGGTAAAACTGTGTGGTCGGAAGGTTTTTACTTTTGGTCCAGGAGGTGAAAAATCCAGGTCCGGGGTCGGTAAATGAAGTGTAAAGTCCGCCATCAGTTGCCAAATACCGGAATCCGGAAGGGGTGAAAACCAGGTCGTGGCAATCGGCATGCGCTCCTGCCGCTATTTGCCAGCTTGAGCCCGTTTTTCTCCAGCATAATATTCCAAGCACGTAGACGTCATCATCATTGGCATCATTGATTCGGACCTTCCCAAAATACCAACCAAAATCGGCGTAGGCATCCTGAAGTCCATTGATGTTCATTGCTTCCCAGGTGTTTCCACCATCCAGGGTTTTATAAAGTCCGCCAGGACGGGAAAGGGTATCAACAAAAATTGCATATACCTTATTCGGGTCTTGCTTGGATATAGCAAGGCCGGTTCTGCCCATGATTGCGGTAGGCAAACCTCCTCCCAGTACGTCCCAGGTAGCGCCCCCGTCACTGCTTTTATACACTTTTGCATGGGGCCCGTAAATTATGGATTCCTGATTGCTGCGGATTCGATCCCAGAAAGAGGCATATAGAATTTGTGGATTGTCTTCATTAATTACCAAGTCGCTTGCACCGGCCTGATCACTTACAAACAGAACCTGAGTCCAATTGAGGCCTCCATCGGTACTTTTATAAATGCCGCGTTCGTTGTCCCGCACGTATGGATTTCCCATTGCAGCAGCATACAGAATCGTTGAATTGTTGGGGTCCACGACGACTTTGGAGATGATTCCCTGATCCTCAAGTCCAAGGTATTCCCAGGTTTCTCCGGTATCACTGCTTTTAAAAATTCCACTGCCATTGAAAACAATAGAGGGGATGTTTGGGTCACCCGTTCCGGCGTAAACAACACTTGGGTTGGATGGGTCAAAGGTGATATCTCCAATAGATAGTTCCGGGTTCTCATCAAAGACAGAAGTCCAGCTTGTGCCGGCATCGGTGGATTTGAACAGTCCTCCTCCGGAGAATCCGGCTAAAACCATGCTGTCATTTTCAGGATGAACGGCAAGGGCATTTAGGCGGCCCGCTACGTTTCCGGGACCTTGCTGGGTCCAGCTAACCGGGTTGCTTCCACCACAAGAACTCAGGCGTTGTACCGCAGTTTCCTGTAGCCTGGTTTCCTGCATGGCATTTCGCCATCCTTTCCAGTCGAATGTTCGATCCGGGTAAGCGCGTTGCCAGGCAAACTGATCATAGGGTTCTGCTTTTTTTTGAAGCGAGTTCATTGTTGCTTCCTGTTGGGTACGGCACGAGGCCAGAATAAGCAGAAGAAATGCAATGGAAAGTGTAATCGGAAATTTGCTCATAGGATTAGTTTAAACGTAGAATCGGAGGTTTGGAATAAAGAAAACCCTATGCAAAAGTACAAAAACAATGCCCAAAAATGAACCGTTTTCAGAAGCATGGAATTCTAATGAAACAGATCAAAAAGGGAGTGTGTACCTTTGTGCGCTCCGCATTGTACCGGATATCAATCCGGCTTCTCAAATGCGCATATTATTATCGGTTTTTACTGCTCTGTTCGCATGCTCTACCTTGTCTTATCCGTTGCGTGTACCGTACTCATTGGGTTTTTATTCAAAGTATTTCCCCGAAAAGGAGTCGATACCTTTCAGGCAATAATCTTTAATTACATGACCTGTGTCGTCATGGGCATATTACACACAGGCCATTTCCCGATTAGTCAGCAAAACTGGGAGTCTGCCTGGTGGCCGTACGCACTATTTTTGGGGATTGTTTTTATTACAGGCTTTAATGCAGCAGCACTGACGGTTCGTTATTTTAGCGTTACCCTGAGTCAGATCATGCAAAAAATGTCTATTCTGCTTACGGTTCCGTTTGCGGTATTGGCATATCGGGAATCCTTTGGGGCGATGAAATTTTTAGGTGTTCTGTTGGCAGTTGGCTCGATTGTTTTGGTGAATTGGCCCAAAAAAAATGTAGATGGGGTAGCGGAGGGGGAAATACTCGGACGCCGTGCGATTTGGATTCCTGCAGTTACCTGGATTCTTTCCGGGGTTATTGAATGCATGTTTTTATTTGTGCAGAACGAAGGCATGGCACTCCCGGAAGATCCCAATTTTATGATTATGATATTTTTCACTGCGGGAACCTTGGGAGCGCTCAAACTGGGCGTGGACCTGCTGCGTAATAAACGGGAGTTTGCCTGGAGAAACCTAACAGCAGGAATCTTGCTTGGAATTCCCAATTATGGCAGCATTTATTTTTTACTATTGGCCTTGGGTACCGGCTTGGGTGGTTCATTTATTTTTCCCGTAACCAATGTTAGTGTTATCTTACTCACAACTTTTGGTGCTCTGTGGTTGTTCCAGGAATCACTGAGTAAGCTGAATTGGGTTGGGATAGGGTTTGCAGTGCTGGCAATTTGGGCGATTTCGGTCTGAATGCCGTAATACATCACTCAAAGGAGGCAATACCGATCCGATTAAAAATTATCTAGGCAATGCAACACACCGATACTGGTACACAAGACCATTCTCTTTTGTTTCATCCATTTAATGTGATGCTTAGCATTTTGCTGCTAGGCCTATCGGTGTTGTTTGTCGGGCTCACCGTTTCCTATGTATATATTCGGGTTACAATGGGCGTGCCGCCAATCAAGGCCCCCTGGCTTTTCATCCTCAACACGGCCTTGCTTTTGGGGAGTTCCTATACGATGATTCAGGCAAAAAATAACTACCTAAACGATCAAACTGAAGCCTACAAACGTAATTTATTGTACACCATTTTGTTGTCTTTTGTGTTTGCCATTATGCAGGGAGTTGCCTGGTATTTGCTTTTCCAAGACAACATCGCACTCAATACCTCCACGACCGCTGCCTTCCTTTATTTGATCTCCTTCGTGCATCTGGCACACGTTATTGCAGGTTTGCCATTTCTGATTTTATTCTACTACAAAGCCCGGAAACGGATGGTTGACCCGGTGACTGTGCTTGTATACTTTTCTGATCCGGAAAAACGGCTTCGCCTAAAACTGCTTACACGATACTGGCATTTTCTCGATGCACTCTGGATTTATCTAATTGTGTTTTTTCTGATAAACATGCTCTTTTAGCTAGACAAATCTATAGTCTGAAAACAGCACTGAGGCCATTTTCAAATTCATTTGTAGCAGGTTTAAATTTCTGAAGGATGTGGAGGGTTCTACCGCACCAATTGGAATTTTTTAGTGTAAACAGCACCATCCAGACTGCGAACCCGGACCAAATACATTCCATCGTGTAGGGCGCCCAGGTTGATCTGATCAGACTGGCTTCCAAATGCATTCTGTTCCAAAAGCATCCGGCCGGTAATATCAAATACCTGGATCGATTCCATTTTTCCCTGACCATTCAAGTGTAAATTGAGCACATCCTGTGCAGGGTTGGGGAATACCTTTAATTGGTCTTCATCGATTGAAGAGCGCCTGATAATCGGGTCTCCCCAACTGATCGGAACTTCAAATAGCATTGGCTGGCTGCTGGTCATCTGGCTGTTGCCCCACATGGCGGCAGGACTTTCTACCAACATTTGCAACATCACCAAGTCTTCGGGTTTGGTAATGTCAATAATATCTATGATGATAAAACTGAATTTACCAATGGGGCCACCTCCATGTGCTGTTTCAAAGCCAGTACGTGTAAAACTGCTTTCCAAATGGCCTTTCTCAGGAACCCGCCAAAAATCCAGGTAGGGTGCATTGCGATTGATCCATGAGTTTTCGTAAAACTCCATGTTCAAATTGGCATATACAATGGTTGGACTGAGTGTAACATTGAATGCAAAGCCATATATATCTGTCACCTGGAAGCTATCGTTCCCAAGTGAAACTTCAACTTCTACCAAGTCTCCAACCTGCGGGTTGGGCGGATTGATGTCCAGGAAGAAGGGGAGCCCCTTATCCACTGCAGGAAGTTTTGGGGTGAGTTGATGCCGTTTAGTATAGTACAAGCCCATTGCTGTGGTATCCTCGGTGCTGACCAGCCCATCGCCGTTGGCATCCAGGTGCTTGTCATCGAAGGGGATACTTGTAAACGGGTCGTTCCAGTCATCAGCGTATTGGCCATACCATTCCAGGCTTGCATCCGGACGAGCAGGTCCTTGTTTCCCCAGATAATACCCAAGGGGTAGCAGGTCCATGTTGTTAATTACACCATCGTTGTTGAGGTCACCAGGCCAAACACAGGATTCAATGCAGTACGGTGGGTCAGACGATTGAATGTCCTTAACAGTTACCACGATGGTTCGTGTGATGCATGCACCCGTCGGGTTAATGCAGTACTCTAATTGAAACGAATCTACTCCCGTGAAGCCGTTTTCTGGTGTGTATACGACCAGGTTATACCCTGTAACGTTCTGGCCGAGGGCACTAAAGGTACTGGTGCCGGGATAGTAGGTGACATCACCAAAAACAGGATCTTCTTCGATAGAAAAGTCAAAATCAGTATAGGGCACCGGATAGTCGAGTACAAGTGGTGTTGAAATTGGGGTGGTAAGCCTGTAAATGGGTTCTTCAGGTGCCAGGTCGTTTACCACTACATGGACAGTGCCAGTTTCTATGTTTTGAACAAAAGCATTTCCGATCCGATAAAAGAAAGTTGCCACTCCTTTAAAGCCAGGATCCGGGGTGAACGTGACGTTTCCACCATTGTTGGTATTGCTCAGGCTACCGGGCATGTTGGAAGGTGCAAGCCAGCTTTTAACAGTCAGGTTGCCTACATCGTTGTCGCGGACATTGAAGGTAATCGGCTGATCTACCGGTGTGTAAACCAAATCCTCCATTGCCATTTTATTGGGGATATTTCCGGTTAAAACCCGGACAAAAACAGTTTTGTACAGATGAGGTGTCTGCGTGGTATCAACCAGAATAAAGGAGTCTGCTCCGGTAAAATTTTGGTTTGGTTCGTATAGAAAATAACTGGGCGCTGGCAATGAAAGCAAGCCATTGGAAGGCGCCTGGAAAACAGAAAAATCAGGACGCTCCAGGGGCGTTTCAATGGGCAGGTTTTTGACTGTTGCGATTTTCAGGGAATCGCTAACGGTGTTGCTGCTATGAACACCAATATGCACAGATCCGGTTGCACAGGTGCCCAGAGAATCGCAAACGAGGTAATTCAAATGGGCGATGCCTTCAAATCCACTTGCCGGAGTAAATATGATCTGATTATTGCTAATCGTAGCGGAGCCGTGGTTTTCCAATGGCAAGAGTGTCACCGAAAAGGGTGGGGCAGACCCAAAGTCATTGGCCAGCACATCAATGGTATCTGTTTCTGTATTTAAAACAGTTGAATAGTCAACCACTGCGGTGAGTAGGCTTGGTCGAACCTCCACCCGAAATGATTGGTACACCAAATAAGGAAAGGTGCCAATGTATTGGTACTCTATGGTAAAGGTATCAACGCCAACAAATCCTGCATCAGGGGCATAATCAATCTCGTAAATTGCAGGATTGTTCCAGTTGCCAGACTGGATGAGGGAAAGCGATACAGAGCCATGTTGGGCTACCGGACTTGCCAGATTGAGGTTTAGTGCAATCCCTGAAACGGTATCTTGCACCGCTACATCGACAGAGGTTTGCAACTGCTTTTGTCCGCCGTATATTTGTGCATGCGCCAGTGGGGTCAGCAGCAAAAAAACTACTGTCCATGCAAATAACCTTTTAAGAAATTGCTGCCGGCTAATAATCATATTAGAACGATAAACCTGATTTGGGTTTTTAATCTTGTTTGAAACTATGAGGGATATCCCAAAATGCAAACGGAGTAAATGTGAATATTAAAACCCGATGGGATGGCCTTCAATTGTGGGAAAGTTTTCCTGACAAGTTCACGAAATCAAAAATACGGACATTGAACCAAACTGTAAAGCTCTTAACATAAAAAAGGTACTTTTGTCAACGCATACCCAATTTGTGGTATTTTCTTTGTAATATTTAAATGGTTGTTTACGTGGAGTTTGAAACCGTTTTCTGCTTGAAACCAACCGCTTTTTTTATTTACTTTACAGCGTTGACCGCTTTCTATTGTTTTCGACCGTTTTCTTGTTTTTGACTTGTGAGGCATAAGGCTTAAAAATCATTTACCTACTTGAAATTTACCAATAAAATATTTCAGGCTATTTGTGCCCTTCCGGCGTCCTCAAACAGGCGTTTAATCCGTTTCCTGGAGTCGCCATACTTCAATCAAAGCAAACTGCTTCTCGACCTTTGCAAACTGCTTTTGGAGTATAAAAACCAGGATGAGGAAGGGTTTGACCGAGCGGCTCTCTGGGATCAATTGCAACCCGGGGTAGCATATGATGATGTGAATTTCAGAAAATACTGCTCTGAATTGTTGAAGTTGGTAGAGGAGTTTATGGCGGTTGAAAACCTGCAGGAACATCCTGAAAAAAAAGCGAACCATTTACTGGAGTATCTGGTTGATCACAAAGTTTCCCCCCTGTACAAGAGTGCCATTCGGAAAACCCGACAACGTCTGCAGGTTAAAGGATATCGCACTGCCGATTATTTCTATCAGTCCTACCTCCTGGAGCGTTTGTACTACAAGATGAAGGACTTTGATGTTAAACTCAATGTACGCGCAAATCTGGAGGAGATTTCCGGCAACCTGGATTTCTTTTATTGGCTTGAGAAATTGAAGTTCTACAACGCCGTTTTGAGCCAGAGAAAAACCGGAACACAGGAATACGAGTTGCATTTTATAGATGAAATTATTGGATTTCTGAAAGGGTTTCCACTGGAAGAATCTCCGGAACTTGCCTTGCATGTATATACCTTTCTCAGTTTGACTGACGAGGAAAATCCCGAACACTATTATGCATTTCGGGAGGTACTGGCCAGCCAGTTGGATCAAATGCCCCCCGAAGAGGCGGTTGAATTTATTGACTCGGCCATGCACTATTGTGTCGGCCGAATCAATAAAGGCGATCGGGAGTTTTTGACAGAATATTTTGGCCTGCTCGATGATGGTATAGAAAAAGGCGTTTTCATCAGCAATGGCGAACTGGCTCCTTGGAGGTACAACAACGCGGTTGCAGCAGCATTGGGCCTGGGAAAAATTGACTGGGCCGAACAGTTTATTCAGCAAAATAAAGTCCATTTGCCTCCAGCTACCCGGGAGAATACCTATGCATTTAATCTTGCCCGGGTGTACCGTTTTCAAGGGCGATTCAAGGATGTACTTGAACTGCTGCGCGACCTGGAGTATGAAGACATTGGCTATTCGCTTTTGAGCAAACGCATGGTTGTCATGACCTATTATGATCTGGACGAATTGGATGCTTTGGAGTCTTTTATTGAGTCCTTTAGGGTGTTTCTCAACCGGCACAAGGATATCCCTTCACAGCGACGAAAAAGCTATTTGAAATGGTTGAAATACGTCCGCCAACTTACCCGGTTGGTGCCCAATGACCGTGAAAAAAGAAACCAACTTCGGCAGGAAATCCTGGATAAAAAAGCAGTTATCGGAAATGCAGAGTGGCTTCTTGAAAAACTGGATGAACTGGAGCGCTAACAGCCTTGTCATTCCATCGACGGATCCGAAATACTAAGAGTCTTCGCAACAACAATTTTCACCCGGACTGTGCGTTTATCCAACATGTTTCAATTAGGTATGAATTTTTATAGAAATACAGCAACAGTTTGTTTGCTGATAGCAATGTTGGCTCCCTCTGCAGCATTTTCACAGAAAAAAGCGAAAAAGGCAAAGGGCATCACACCTGAAGCGATTGAGCGTTTGCATGCAGCAGAAGATACCCTTGCCATCCTGGCTTTTGCCGTGGTGAATGACTCCATTGAGCAGGAGCGATTTGCTGCTTGCAGGGTATTGATAACCAATCTGGTTCAGACTCTAAAGGTTCCCAACTCATTTCAGTATCCATTTGATCGCCTGAGAAGTATTTCGATCCTGGCTCCTCCGGATAGCTCATTTCGGATTTTTACCTGGCAGCTGTTCGTCAACGATTCTACCTATCGGTATTATGGAGCTATCCAGATGAATCAGGCGGAGCTCAAACTGTTTCCACTTATTGACCGGAGTTTCGACATGGAGTATAAGCCCACAAACGAGACCCATACGGCAGACAAGTGGTATGGTGCATTGTATTACAATATCCTGCCGCTGAAACAAGGGAAAGAAACCCAGTATTTGCTTTTTGGATACGATGCATTTTCATTTTTTGATAAAAGAAAAGTACTCGAGGTACTGACATTTGACGAGGAAGGAAAACCAAAGTTTGGGTCGACCGTATTTAACCGGAAAAACCCATTTGAACAGCGCATTATACTTGAGTATTCTGCAGAAGCTTCCATACGCCTCAATTGGGATGAGCAGTATCAAATGATTTTATACGATCACCTGATTCCGATGGCCAGTCCGTTTAACCGGGGCATCACCTTTGTTACCGATGGAAGTTATGAAGGATTTAAGGTTGAAAAAGGAAAGCTGGTTTATGTTGAAAAGGTTTTTGACCAGATCAGTGACGAAGTTCCAATGCCTGAACCTATTTTGAATGACCGCAAATCCAACGATCTTTTTGGCAAAAAACGTAATCGGTAAAAGCAAAATAAAACAGCATTTAGGGGCCATTCAAACAGATAGGTATTGCCTGAACGTTTAATTTCTTTATCTGTCTAGACATCCTCTTATTGCAATCTTTGATACCGGGCGGGTTTCCATCAAGACATTGGCCCAAAAGCAAACACCCCGAATTTTGACATGATCAAAATCCGGGGTGTTTTATTTTCAAGAATCTGTTCTTTTAGCGGACGATGGTTACATCTCCACGATAGAGCAGTTCGCGTCCGTCAAGGAACTTAACCTCAATGATGTAGATATACACTCCCGGGTCTACAAAACTTCCACGGTAACGTCCATCCCATCCTTCAGAAAGAATATCGTTGTTTGGATAGAAGTTGGTACGTTCATACATCAGTTCTCCCCATCGGTCATATACCTGCATGTAGTTTACAAGTTCAACTCCTTTGCCAACAAACACGTTGAAATGGTCGTTCAGACCGCTGGTATTGCCGGCTTTAAAGACGTTTGGCACATACACATTGCGGTTTGGATCAACACGAACAAATACACTGCCTTCTCCCATACAACCATTAGCATCCCAAACCTGTAGCAGGAAGGTTTCTGAATCGTAAATAGTTGCAGTAGGGTAGAGTGTGTCCGGGTTAGAAAGGAACTCGGCTGGAGTCCATACGAGCGAGTCCACTGCACCACCAATTACGCTTGGGTCAAGTACCAAATCATCACCCAGTTCGATTTCCACAACATCTGAAGTGAAGATCACCTCAATTTGCTCAGGCTCAAACACAAAGATGGTATCGGTAAACTCACAATTGTCGCGGTCAAAATAGGTAACATAGTGTTCCCCTCCACTCATGGTGATGGGGAAGCCAGGGTCAAGTGTAACCCCAAAGTCGAGGCTGTATTGGAATGGTCCACCTGCACCACCGAAGATGGTGTCGATGTTAAGGGTCGTTTGGTCTCCATTACAGTTGAGCTCTTCCCAAGGCAAAACAGAACCA
Organism: Saprospiraceae bacterium; assembly: GCA_041392625.1. Lineage (GTDB taxonomy): Bacteria > Bacteroidota > Bacteroidia > Chitinophagales > Saprospiraceae > M3007. The sequence continues at coordinate 186,925 of JAWKLR010000001.1, forward strand.
ACAATTGGTGGAGGTGTTGGCATAATAACCTGTGTTTCACCGGTACAGCCATTTGCATCGGTAACTGTTACAAAGTAGAGGCCTCCAGTCAAGTCTGTAACGATCGGTGTATTTCCAATGATGTTGGTGCCGTCAGACCACTGGTAGGAGTACAGCGGTGTTCCGCCATCTACCAAGGCTCCAAGTTCGCCATCTTCATCTCCGAAACAGGCGATTTCCATAAGCGCTGCCGGATCACTGGTTACGGTAATCGGGTCCGGCTCACCCACATCGATGTTTTCTACTCCGGTACAACCCTGGCTGTCTGTAATAGTTACCTGGTAATTGGTTGGAGTGAGGTTCATGATGGTTTGGGTGGTCTCGTTGGTTTCCCACAGATAGGTATAGCCAGGAGTACCTCCGGTACCTTCTACGAATGCTTGTCCATCTGCACCACCAAAACAGGTTACGTCCACAGCAGTGATAGAACTAGCTGTTACCGGATCGGGTGCTCCGATAAATACTGAGTCGATGCGGAAACAAGAATTTACATCAGTAATGGTAATCGAGGTATATCCAGGACACAGGTCAACCCGACTGGAGTCGGTAGATCCGTCCTCCCAGGCATAGTTGAAGATACCACCAGGGCCCATACCGCCATAGAATGCAGAGATGATCGCTGCTCCATCGCAGGAGTCGGAACACGTTGCAATTGGGTTGAGGATCTGGATATTACTTACGATAGGTGCCGGGTTCAACAATTCAAAGCTTCCTACCAGAGTACAACCAGCCAGGTCGGTAACCGTAACCGTATACGTGCCGGCTGCAACAGGCGCTAATATCGAGGTGTTCACACCTGGAAGTGCATCCCACTCGTATACCTGAATTGGTTGATTTCCTCCCATTACACCTACTGCGATAGAACCGTCGGGGTAGTTGAAACAAGAAGGAAGCGTAAAGGTCGTATCAGAGAAGAACATGGTATCCTGTGTAGCCAGGGTCACAGTATCTGTATTCATACAGTTGTTGGCATCGGTAACTACTACTACATAGGTATCACCATCCAGCATACAAATTTGGTCGGTATTTCCTACTGGAGTTCCGCTCAGGGTTGTCCACTGGAAACTTGTGGCTGTCGGAGCATTTACTGTGAGGCAACCATCGCTACCACAGGTAACTGAAGTAGAATCAAAGTTCACAATGGTTGGAGGTAGTGGCAGTGCGAGGTCAAAGCAAAGCGAATCCAGACAGTTGTTTGCATCCGTTACAAACACACAATAAGAGCCTTCTGCGAGCCCGGTGCGTGCTGGTCCGGGTACGTTATCGCCCCAAACATAGTTAAACGGCATACCGTTTCCGCCACTTGCCTGTACAGTAATGGCACCATCATTGATTCCGGTACAGGTTGGGTTGTTCAACAAAACTGCATCGATCTGCATGCCGGGTGGTTCATTGATGGTGAATGAAGCCGTATCCGAACAGCCGTTTGCATCCAAAGCAAATACAGCGTAGTTGCCTGGGCACAGGTCGGTAAGAACTGAACCAGTCGCGGTGCTGGTCAAGGAATCCGTACAAGGTCCGTTCCAGAAGAATGAGAAGGATGGGTTGGGTTGTACCGGGAAAATATCCATTTCAATGGAAATAGACCCATCGCTGGAACCGTTACAGGAAACGTTGAACAGAGCAACTGTGTCCAGATTGATCTGCACATTGTTGGTGATTTCAACCTGATCGGTAAACGTACAACCATTCATATCTGTAATGGTCACATTATAGAAACCTGCAGCCAGGGCAACCAAATCGCTTGGGTTGGTGTTGAAACTACCAACCGGAGTAGGTGCCTGAACTCCATCCGGAGAGAACGTCCAGTCAAAGTCATACAAGTTGCCGGGAATGGGTTTCCACCTTCCGCATTGTAGGAGATGGTACCGTCATTTACACTGAACAAGATGCTGAGTTACCGTGATGACGGCATTGTCAACTGCTTGTGGCTGGCCGAGGGTGCCGGAAGCCGTAGCAGAACAACCGGTTGATACCTGAGTAACAGTCACAGAGTAGTTTCCGGCGCACACGCTATCTTGCATTTGTGCACCCGGGTCAGGCGCATTGGCCGACCAGGTAAAGGTAAAGTCCGGACCAGCAGGAGGCGGTACAATGTTGCTGCCAACAAAGACCGTCGCTGAGATTGCTCCCGAACATTCGCTGTTACATAAGGGCAGTTGGGACAAGTCCAGGGAAGCGCCCAAAATCGGGATATTTATTTCAACGGTATCAACTACAACAATACCTACACCGTTGTTATCGGTAACCCGGATTTCATAAATACCGGTAGGTAATTGTTCGGTGATATATGTATCTCCGGGGTTGAGGATGATGTCGTTATTGTTGGCACCTGCCGGCAGTTCCTGCCAGATAACTTCATATGGAGCATTACCTCCAGTTGCAGTTACTGCAATTGCAGCAGTACCAAGGCAGTTGGTATCAACCACTGCTAGATCAATCGTCAAAGGCAGATCCAATACACACAACTGACCGGTGTCAACTGTCAGTGCAAGCAGTTCTCCAATGGAGTTTTCCATTTGGATGGCTGTTGGTGAGTTGAGGATATACAGTGGAGAACAATCTCCGAGCATACCAACTACATCAAAACAAACTTCAAAGAGGGTATCGCCATTAGGAACGGTGGACCCAATATTGAGTTGGTTGAAGTACACAACACCCAGGTTGCCCTGAAGGGTCTGTGTTTGGTTGTATGTTATTTCATCATTTGGATCTGTCAGGTTTGCATTTTCATTCTGAACGCCGTTAAAGCTTAGAATAGTTGGATCCCAGTTCACTGAAAACGAGCCACCTACAATGTCGGTAAAGTTTTCAGCAGTGATTGGAATGCAAATCTGTGATCCCGGAGGAGAAATCAATTCAGGAAGTTGCAGAACGATGTTGTCGGATGCGTCACAAATTCCCATCGTGATTTGGAATGTGTGTGGACAGCTTTTTCCGTCAACAACCGTTACATCATAAGTGCCTGGCTGAGGAACAGAGAAGATAATATCCGCACTGTGAAACATCTGAGATTTAGCCGTGTGGATAACTGCTTTTACAGTAGGATCAGTGCTCAGGGAGATATCAATGGTGTACCGTTCTGAACCATCAAATTCCGGCAAACCACCGCGAATACGGAATTTACCAAGACAGTCGTTGCCAAAGTTGGTAGAAATACCGCTTTCTGTGATTGCATTCAGATAAACTACTGAAAATGCTTCTGCGGTATTGACGTTCACACAGGGCCCCGGAGGGAAACCTGGTTGTGCCGATTCATACCCCTGATTTGCGAAGTTGTCAATGGTAATTGGGGCAAACATGATTTGGATTGGCTGGCCTCCGTTAAATGCAGTTTGGAGGGTTCCGTTGTTGAAGAACCAAATGTCACCACCAGGCTGACCGGTTGCCAACCAAATGCCATTCATGGCTCCTGGCAAAATACAAGGGTCTGTAAGAACAGTAGCGAGGTTGTCGCCCATCACAGTTGGCGGACAGGTGTAAAAACCCCAACCAATACCGGGTTGGGTTGCGGGATCCGGGTCGCCAGACAGGTCAAAGTCGCCGTTGTGATCAATAAAAATTGAGTCGCCGGCGCAGAGAAAGATGGTATCGAGATTCGTGTCGTTACTGTTCCCGATAAACTGTCCAAGTACGAATGTACCGGCATCGCCGCACATCATTTCAGGAGCGTTAGGGGAAAAGAACGGAGTAACGGGCTTCGAAACCGTAATGTTTTGAGGAACCTGGGCGTGGAGCAGCGTCGTCATGCCTAACAGGCAAACGAACAGGGGGATTAGAATTTTGTGCATGCGCAAGAATTTTAACAATGGTTAATGGATGGTATCCATAGTTTAAATGATACAATGCCCTTAGGGACATGCTGTCTTGCCGGCTGGGATTTAACATTTGCGATGATATACGCGGAAACGGGATTATGGGTCAAAAACAGGAGACCCGGCGCAAGCATTCACAAATATCCAGCCAACTGTGCTTTTTGGCGGGTGCAAAATTACTCAAACGACAGCCATTTGACATACGTTTTATTAATAAATGTTTGGTATGCAAAAAACCATCTGTTTTTTGTACGGCACCCTGATTAGGATATTTCGCGGGATCGGGGGCAAAACGTACCTTGGCCCCCTTTTATTGTCATGGATTAATTATGTGAAAATTAATATATCTGCTTAAAAATTGGCTTCATCAAGCACCTTTACACAAGCTGCATTTTTTGCTTATATCAGTTTCTCGCTCACAGGGCATCCTGAACGGTGCGTGCACATATTTACATGCAAAAAAGCGGGCTAGTCCTGTAATTGATTTGGGTAAACCACTCCATTGAGAATAACCGTATCAACCAAGCTGCTTCCAAATGCATAAGGCAGATAGGCGTAAGACGGCATTGGTGCTGAAATCCAGACATTGGCTCTTTTGCCTACCGTGATGCTGCCTACTTCTTTTTCCAGCTCAAGTGCGGCCGCACCGTTAATGGTGGTGGCATTAATGGCTTCTTCCGGCAGCATTTTCATATTGATACATGCCAGTGAAATGAGGAAGGGAACATTGCCGGATGGAGTTGACCCGGGGTTGTAGTCGGTTGCCAGCACAACGGGTAAATCGGCTTCAATCAATGCCCGCGCAGGGGCATACGGGATGCCGAGAAAGAAGGAACAGGATGGAAGCAGGGTAGGGAGGGTATTCCCTGTTTGTAAGCAGGCAATTTCTTCTGGTCCGCAATGTTCCAGGTGATCAACCGAAACGGCTCCGTTTGCAACACCAACCTGAACACCACCGGAATAGTGCAGCTGGTTCGCATGGATTTTTGCCTTCAGTCCATACTGTGCTCCGGCTTTCAAAATCCGATCGGTTTCTTCCTGTGAGTAAAAGCCTTTTTCACAAAACACATCAATGTAATCTGCCAAACCTTCCCGGGCAATCACCGGCAGCATTTCTTCTATGATCTGTTGAATGTATACCTCACGGTTTTCCTTGAATTCGAGCGGCATTGCATGTGCTCCAAGAAAACTGGCTTTTATTGGAATGGGACTGACTTCTTTTAGCCGTTTGATCACCCGGAGGGATTTGAGCTCGCTGTCGATAGACAGGCCGTAGCCACTTTTTATCTCCACCGCTCCGGTGCCCATAGCGATGATTTCATCCAGGCGTTTTCGGGCACTGGCAAACAAGTCATCTTCGCTGGTAGCGCGTAGTTTTTTTGCAGAGTTTAAAATGCCTCCACCGTGAGCAGCAATTTCCTCATAACTCATGCCTTTGATCCGGTTTACAAACTCCTCTTCCCGACTGGCCGCAAAGACCAGGTGCGTATGGGAATCACACCAGCCCGGGAAAACCATCCTTCCGGTTGCATCCAGGGTTTTATCTGCCTTGTCCGGACAATCTGACATAGGGCCAAAACGTTCAATTTTTCCATCAACCATGAGCAGATAGGCATCCGCAAGAACCGGTAACTGGGCCATGTCTTTTCCCCGAACAACGGCAGGAGCCTGGTCCCGAACCTGGACCAGTAGTTTAATATTTCGGATCAATAGACTTGGCATAGAAAAAAGACTTGTTTTAATTGGAGCGCCAAAGTACGTAATTTTGCCTTTCGAAACCCCGTTTTTACTGTCTCGAAGAACGTTAAATTTTGAATAAATAAGCGTAAGTGATTGAAAAATAGAATTATATGAAGAAAATAAAAACATATTTGATTCCAGGGCTGGTTTTACTCCTGTTGGGTTGTGAATCCAAGCATATTTGTAAATACAAGCCATCTCCTGTTTTTGAGGAAGGCCTTCCACATATTGAACAGTATAAATACGAACAGTCGGGAGTGCAGTCGTTGGAGACGATGTGGCTGGACCGCGGAATGTTGCTGGAACTCTATCAGGAAGTGTGTGACAATACCCGGCAGGAGTATCGGTTTACCGTGCCCGGTCCGACGGATGAGTTCAAGGCCTGGCCGGATTCCCTCTGGTTCAAGGAAGCAACCCGGCAATTGGCTTTTTTGAGTACACTTTCTCCAAAACAAGCTGCGCTTCGTTCCTGGGCAGATGTAATAGAGCAGGCGCGCCCTCAAATGAAAATTGGTGAACCGCTCGAGATTGAGGCTGGAATTTTTATCAAAGTAGACAAGGTGCTGGGAAGCGATCAAACAACACTTTTGCTAGAGTTTTCCCAAACGGAATGATAGCCCCAAATAATAAAACAGCAGGCCCGGCTTTGAATCATCAAAGCCGGGCCTGCTGTTTTAGAAATCGTATATTTTACTCAACTACCACAAAGCGTTTTACAATCGCTCCTTTTTCGTTTTGAAGAGACAAAATATAGAAGCCTGCAGCAAATTCGCTGTTGTTGATTTCTATTTGATGCTGACCAGAACTCAATTGCAGCTCTTCAGAGTGGTACAAGCGACCACGCACATCGTGGATGGTAAGCTGCGCCCGCAACTTTTCATCGGAAATAATTTGCAATTGCGCTGGTACGCCGGTAGCTATGGGGTTGGGGCTGAGGTTTACCAACAGTGAACGCTCAAGAGCATTGGTGGAGGTTAGGTTTCTCGATTCAAAAATGCCGGTTTGCACCTGGTTGGGATCCATACAAACATCCCAGTCACTGAATGGTCGAACGCGCCAGTACAATAGCCGGTTGTTTGGCAAGCCCTCCGTAATATTCAGGGTTGTTTGATTTTCAACTACGGTGTTGTAAATATAAAACGGGAACCCAGGTGCAATGGCGATTTGAACGGCATAGTATTGTGCATTAGGAACCGCTTCCCATTGCAGAGTGACATCGTTGAATTGCACTTCAGCCGTGTCAATTGGGGCAATCAGGCTAGCTACGGCCTGAGCTGGGATATCTGGCTCAGGAGTATCTGTCTGCAAGTACCAGCTGTGTTCTGTTTGCAAGTTGCTTCGCATGGCTGCAATCTGTTCCGGTGTAAACCGGGAAGAACATACATCCTGTGCATACCCCATAATCAGGGATGCATCTGAGCGGAAGCTCACTCCGTCAGGGTCTTTTTGAATGGCAACACTTTCCTGGTCGCCGTTACATGGCCATCTGTCACTGAGGTAATCCGGACGCGTGTCACAAAAACGGTCGGCAGCATCGTAACAGTTTGATGTGTCCGTGCGTTCAACCAGGATTCCGTTGTTTACGGTTTGGGGGGCTGGCTGGCTGAAATCCCAATCGTTTCCTTCCCAGCCAAAGAAAGGGTGGGGGAGTGAAAGGTGGTGCCCGGCTTCATGCGCCCAGGTGGTATTTCCTGCTCCGGAACACCCTTTGCCCATGACAATTGCATCCTGCCAGGAGTAGCCACAATTTCCGGCCGGATCTGCCACGATATAGGCGTTTACACGGGCAGGAAGTTTGGTCGATTGAATCATTTCAGAACCTCCATCCCAGTTGTGTTCGTACCAGTACGAATTGGCGTGATACATGAAGGGCTGATCCGGATGCAAATAGTACCGGATTTTAGCATCCTCATACTGTTCGTTCAGATCACAAATGATTCTGAATGCATGCTCTTTCGGATAATATCCATAACCGGCATCTGTGCCAACAAAATGGATGGTCATGGGTACATACAACCAGACGGTGTCAGACCCACGCTCAAGTGCAAGCTCACTTTTATTGTCGTGATACCATGTAAGCCAGCTGGAGTACCCGGTAGTACCACAATAGTTTTGGGCGTTTCCGGTTAAAGGCAACAGAAATATAAAAAGAAGTAAAAATCGAAATCTATAGATCATTTTGAAATAAAGTTAAACAGGCTCTTACGGAATAGCAAAAGTAAGTGGCTTGTTCTGATTTTTACCCATTAAAAACAGGATTTGTGGCAATACCGGACAAATAGGAATTGAAAAGCGTGTTGGGAGCCTGCCAAAAGCTAAACGCCAACACCTTTTTGTTCTGCTGATCAGATAATACTTATCCTGACGAATCAGTCCTTAATTCAAAACAAGCGATATGGTCTTGCTTTTCTGCGTGCGCAGCACCAGTCGGTAAACCCCGGGCTCCTGAAGTGCATCTGGCAGATTGAGGCGTTCGGTTTGTTGTACAAAGTTGGAAGTGCCTGTCCATACTTGTCTTCCGGTAAGATCGTAACAAGCCATTTGTACTTCCTGGTTAATCCAGGCTTCCGGAAGTTCCAGTGTGAGTGGAATACCCCGGCGAATCAGGCTTGGATAATACCGGAAGCCGGATGCATCTGCAGATGAAACATGGGATGCCAAATCAGTTTTGAAACTTTCCTTTTCCCCAAAGTCTGTGCAGGTATAGGTGTTATTGAAAGGGCGCACCCGCCAATAGTAGGTTTTGTTGGGTGAAAAATTTCCGCCTACATAAAATGTATCGGAGGCAACAACATCCAATTCAATGATTGAAAAGGTTGAAAAGCGAGAAGCTTGCAGCAGGTAGTGTGTTGCATCCTGGACAGAGTTCCAGTGAAAACTTACATTTGACGAAGGGGCAGATGCCCCAGCAATTGGACTAGCCAGATTGGCAACTCCATCAACCGGGTTTCCACCAGGCGTATCCGACAACCAATCCTGTTTTACCGCAAGTATATTGGCACGCAGTGCTTGAATTTGCTCATCAGAAAACGATTGGAGCACACGTCATCTGCATATGACATAAAGAAGGTTCCATCTGAATAGAATTCATTGCCGTCCGGATCTTTTTGTTTTACAAAACTCATGTTGTTCACATCGCAATCCCAGCGGTAAGCCAGGTAATCTGGGGGCGTGTCGCAGAATTTATCTGCCGCCTGGTAGCAATTGCTAAAGTCGTTGTATTCGGTAAGGGCTGTATCCAGCGGTGCGGGTACAATGGTATCCGGCTCCGCGTGAAAATGGGTGTAATCATACAGCAGTGTATCGGGGGTTGGAACACTGAAGTTGTAAAAAACACCTTCCCAGCCAAGGAAGGTATGTTGCAGTGTAAAGGCATGTCCAATTTCATGTGCCCAGGTATGATCGGCGGGGCCGGAACACCCATTACCCATTGCAATACTTGCATAGGGTACATTGTAGCCGCAATTGCCTGCCGGGTTGCTACAGAAATAGATGTTTAATGCATCTTCCACGTCGTTTTCATACATCATATCAATCCCGGTGAGAATGTCATCGTGGTCAAAATAAGATGTGTTGTTGATCAGGTTCCAATCGTATTTAAAAAAGAACTGTACCCCGGAAGGGGCATAATCGTTGTTTAGGGTACAAAAAGCATCCAATAGCCGACTCGGTGTGAATCGGCCGGAGCCATTGTCTCTGGCTACCAGGTGGACCTGCATACCAACATACAGGGTGTCATCGGTGCGTGAAAAAGTGCGTGTGTTGGGATTTGCAAGGTATTCAGCGAGCCATGGGTCGGTGTAGGGCGCCGTGCCGCAGGGCTCCAGCGAGTACTTGTTGGGTTCTTGTGCAAAGAGGGCAAAGGCTGTTGAAAGAAACAGGCTGAATATGAGTAGCGTTCTTTTCATAAAAGAGTACATTTTATTGCGGTAAGTAGATAAGTTTGTTTTTTAAATAGGGATTGTCAGGGCTGTAAAGCCGCCAGAATCTGCTTTTTATGTCGTTTGAAGTGTGTGCTAAAAAAAACAAGCATGCCGGTCCAACTCATCCGCCCAGCAATTGGATGCCGGTAAACGGCCTTGTCCTTCAATTCGTTTGGCATGGAACTCAAAAACTGGTGCCAGTTTGACTGGATTTTTTTCCAGCGTATTTTTGTGTCATCCAGGCTGACATACTCCGGGAGGCTGGTGTCTCCAACCATTAGTGGTGCCTTGAATTTGATTGGAACATTGAGGTAAAAAAACAACAAGAATCGGTTCCACTCGTGTTTCAGGCCGGCTTTTTCCAGTTTGGGGTCAAACCCCAGTTTTTTTTGAACATATTGGAATGAAAGTTCTTCTGAAAGGATCAAGTGGTGTATGGTTTGTATGGCAGACCAGCCCGCTCCCGGCTGCTTATTAACCTGTTCATTGGTATATGCAGACAGGGTTTCCAGGAGGGTGTTTACCTCCCCTGAATATCTTTCATAGCGACTGACAATTTTGTTTTGCATGATTTATGGCTTTCTGCAAATTAACATCTTTACAATTTAAAATGCAGTCAATTTTCGCGTTTAAAAAAGATTTTGACCAATTTTGCGTTCAGAGATTGACCCAAACTAACCTGTTCGATTCTACCATGCAGTGTAAAGGCTTCCCGAAAATTTTGCTTTGTATTATCCTGTTGTTCGGCTTCAAGGTAGGGCAGTTGCATGCCCAGACTGCCTCGGAGTCTGAGGTGTTTCTGCAAGTAAAACCAGAGCCAAACGACAATGTGGCCGTTTTACTCAAACGCTATGGCCTGTATGAGTATGAATGCAACATTACTCAGTTTTTTAAAATAAACGGACTAAAAGAAGACTATCGGCTGTTTTTACACAAAACCTATTTTATCCCGGTTTTGATCAAAACCTATAATGGGAAAAGCATCCGCTCGACATTGGGGATTGATGATTGGAAAACTGCACTGCGAATTCAGGCTTATAATAAGAATGCGCGAAGTGAGGGCCTTCGGTCGGATAATTTTATCGATAGCAAGCAACTTTGGGTTCCCTGGCACGAATTGAACTGCCCGGCAACCGGAGAAATGGCCGAAGCAAAACTGGAGGCTTCCCGGTCTATTGTACACAATATTGAAACCGAAGAAGGCGAGCCTGCAGAGCCATTAAAAGCAAGTGGAAGCAGAACCTTCCCGATTTTTGGAAGCACCTATGAAAAGACTCCCTTAATCAGCAGAAAACTGAGCGGAAGAGTTTATTACGTGATTGCAGGGCACGGCGGCCCGGACGTAGGTGCGCAGGGCAAACGCCTGGGGCATACACTTTGTGAAGATGAATACGCATACGATGTTGCCTTGCGACTGGTTCGACTGCTGGTGAGCCATGGTGCCATTGCCTATATGATCGTTCGGGATCCGGATGATGGAATTCGGGATCAGAATTACCTGAAATGCGACAAGGACGAATATGTTTGGGGGAATAAAACCATTCCGCTGAATCAAAAAGAACGGCTTAAACAGCGTACGGATATTGTCAACACCCTGTACAAACAGCATCTGAGTGCTGGAAGAAAACATCAAACATTAATAGAAATTCACGTCGATTCCCGAAATCAAAACCACCAGACTGATGTGTTTTTTTATTACCGCCCGGAGGATTCAGAAAGCCAGGCTGTAGCCAATAAATTTCGGGATTTGTTTGCGTCCAAATACCAGCAGTTGCGTGCTTCTAAAAGCTATAAAGGGACGGTATCTCCGCGCTATTTATGGACGCTCCGGGAAACAGTAATCCCCAAAGCCGTGTATGTTGAATTGGCAAATATTCGGAACTCCTGGGATCAACAACGCCTGGTAATAACCTCCAACCGGCAAGCGCTCGCCAATTGGATGTGCAACGCCCTACTCACCGATTAGGGCTTGCAGTTAGTCAAAAACACCTACCCTTCCTTTGGAATAATCTCAGTTTGTTCACCAAAATAATGTGCAAACTTGGCCATCTCCTCCGCCATCTCCTTGTTTTGTGTGGCACGCAAATAGGTTTGGCTCAGCGATTGGAGCACCTGATACATGAAACGGTCCATTTCCATAACCTGCATCTCCTTAGTCCACAGATCAATGCGAAGGGTATCCCGTTTTTCCTTGTCAAACAAAGCAATTGCCATTGCTTTGCAGGCATCGTAAACCCCCTCTTCATGCGAGTCGCTTGCAGCCCAGTCAATAGCAACCGGAACATTCGCCTCATCCAGCCCAACCCGGATCATGATTTCGCTTATCTTTTTTACTTCTTTAGAATCCATTATTTTTGACAATATTTGTGGACTGCAAAGTAAAGAAAAAAAGCCGATCTGTGTTCCAGTTACATTTGAGTACCCAATTTGATTCCCGGGTTTTTACCCAAAAACCAACTGCATTTGATGTGTATGCAGGGCCTCAAAAATTGCTACACTGGATTGAAGAACAACTAGGGCTTGATGGCTTGCCGGACAACACGGAATACCTGCGGATTGAACTTTTCCGGCAGGCATTGCAACAACTGGTCCATGAAAGCACCGAAGCTGTTTTTTATGCCAGCTCTTTACAAGCCGATCGCTATGCCACTGCCCAGGCCTTGCTCGAATGGAGAGACCAGTTGCATATAGGGGGCTGGGATTTTAAGGCCGCTGCGGATAGTCCTGAACGACTGGTTTGCCTTGCAGCAGTAGAAAGTCGGTTTCAACAAAAAATAAATGCTCCAGCCAATCGGATTCAAGCCCAGGGTTTTGCTGATCGATATGTCCGGATTTTTGAAGAATTAGCAGATTTGGCCTTGCCAATCCAGTCAGTTTGTTTTTACGAGCCAGAGCATCTGTTAGCTCCTGTTTTTCAAACCTTGGCTGCTATTTGGAAGGCTCAGTCCGTTTCGGTACAGTTTTCCAAACCAGAACGCACTGGTGTAGCGGACTCGGATTTGGGTCATTTTACATCCTGGTGTTTGGGTGAAACCAAGGAAAAGAAACCTGCACAGGGAGATGGATCTTTGCTGCTGCTTCGGATGCGGCGCGATAGTGATGCGGCACCCTTCATCGCAGCAGTACAAAAAAACAATCCTGGCTGGAAGCCTCTGGTGTTATTGCCGGAAATGGATCGGATTCTTGAGGAGGCCAGTTTGCGCGAGCATTTGCCCGCGATGGGAGTACTCTCCACATCTCAGGCCAGGCCTTCCCTGCAAGTGCTGAAACTTGCACCGGCATTTCTTTGGGAGCCGGTAGATGTACGGAAAATTATGGAGTTTGTGACCCTCGCACTCAAACCCATTGAAGATGATCTTGCAACTGAAATAGCCAGATTGTTGGCCGAAAAACCCGGCTTGTTTCACGATGCATGGTTTGCGCGGATTTATGGCCACCTTGAAGCAGAGTCAACTCCGGCAGTTCAGCGGGAACAATACAATTTCTGGTTTAACCGCAAGCGATACCCCCAGGATGGCGCAGTACCTAAATCCGATGTTATTTCTCTGTATGATTACATCCATCAGTGGGCAAAATCAACTTACAAGGACCAGGGGAGCTCAGTACATTCACTGTTGGTTCTGGCTGAACAATCCCGCAGAGTACGCGATTTAATGGAGGCATTGCCAGAGAGCAGGGTAAGTTACCTGGAACTGGAGCGCATGGTGCGCACCATCTATGCGCCATCGCCGGTACAATTGAGTGAGCCTGAACTTGGCCACCTTCCATACATCCATCATCCGGGTGCTATGGCTGCATCTACAGATGCGCTTCTGTGGTGGAATTTTGTTCACGATAGCCCAACCGTAGAAGTAGACCACTGGCAACAAGAAGAGTTTGCATATTTCAAGGAGGCAGGTGTACGCATTGAAAATGCCGCACAACTTGGACGCAGGAACCTGTTTCACCGCATTTCTCCTGTGCGGCATACACAAAAACAACTGCTTGTTTTGATTCCGGAACAGTGTGCTGGAAAACAGAGCATTCCCCACCTGTTGTCTGGAGATATGGAAGCATGTTTTGAGGATTTGAATAAACTTGAATTTCAAATTGAAAAGCCGGAGGATCGCAATCGGCTTACTCACTATTTTAAATTAGGTAACCAGGAGGATATTCCAATCCGGGAACGAAAAGAGACACCTCTGTTTCTTCAAGTGGAGCATCCGGAAAGTATGCTGGAGCACCCCTACCAAACCCCGACCAATCTGGAAGCCCTCTTTTATTACCCCCACCGCTGGTTCTTTAGAAAAAAACTTCAGTTGGCTCCTGTACAATTGTATGCAGTTGCTCCTGATCGACGGCTTCTTGGAAACCTTGCACACCGCTTTTTTGAACTTTTTTTCAATGAAAAACCCCAGCAGTGGGATAAGCAAATGGTCTTTGATTTTGTATCGGCCACCTTACCCGGTTTGTTGGAAAAAGAAGGTGCAACCCTGCTGCTCTACGGACGGGAGCCCGAACGGAAACTCTTCCAGCGAAAACTTCAGCATGCGGCCTGGGCGCTTCTTTCATTAATTCGACAAAACGGATGGGATTTGCTTGGGACCGAGCTGGACCTGGAAGGGACATTTTGCGGTATACCCATTAAGGGAAAGGCTGACCTCGTTCTGCAACGCGGGGAGGAAAAAGCCATTCTGGATTTAAAGTGGAGTGGAGCCAATCACCGAAAAAACCTTATTCGCAGCGAAGAGGATTTGCAGTTGGTACTATACGGCGAATTGTTGCGAAAAAATGGCCCATGGCCACACAGCGCATATTTTATCCTGGAACAGGGGCAGTTGATAGCCCGAAATACCGAAGGGTTTAAAGAGGCAACTGTGCCCGGGCAAACAGCCAATCATCAGGAGGTAAATCTTCGGATTCTGGAACGCATGCAACGCACGTTTGAGTGGCGAATGGAACAAATCAGATCAGGCAAAATAGAACTGCGACGCGCTCAAAATGCAGAAGAACTGGACACTCTGTACGAATCCATTATGCTACACCTGCTTGAAATGAAAAAAGAAGATGCCCGGTTTGACGATTACAATATGTTGTTGGAGTTTGCGGGTTAACCCAGTTTACTCTTCCGTTTCGGGTGCTAGTTTCACCTGTAGTCCATCGAGCCCGTCGTGCAATTTGATCTGACAGCCAAGGCGGCTGTTATCTTCTACAAAGAATGCAGAATCCAGCATATCCAGTTCATCATCAGTGGGTTCTGGCAACTCGTGGTCGCTGAGGATATACATGTGGCAAGATGCGCAGAGTGCCATCCCTCCACAAGTTCCTTTTACAGGCAGTTCGTAGGATTTGCAGAGCTCCATCAAGTTGAGGCCCATATCCGTTGGGGCCTCCAGGTCATGCTCTTTGTCTTCACGGTCGATTAGGTGAATGTGGATAATCGAGTCCATTGGGTTATATTTTTCGAATACAAAAGCCCCGGAAACTGGTTTTGATTCCAGTGTCCGGGGCTTTCTATTTAATTGCTTGTACTTTCTACGTTGGTTTCCAGCCCTTCAATCCCTGTTACCGTAGTATACTTGAAGGACAATTTCTTTCCTGGATTCACCAGTTTAAAGGCTGACTGGCAGGCCAGTGTTGCTTCATGGAATCCGCATAAAATCAATTTGAGTTTACCCGGGTAAGTATTGATGTCACCAATAGCAAAGATTCCTTCCCGATTGGTTTGGTAATCAAATGTATTAACTACCACTGCTCCTTTATCCAATTCCAGACCCCATTCGCCAATGGGTCCCAACTTTGGCGTTAGTCCAAACAATGGGATAAATGCATCCACATCCAATTGGATGGTGCCTTCATCACTGTGTTTGATTTCGATATGCTCCAATTTGCCTTCACCGCTCAGACCGGTTACCTGTGCATTGGTTATGAGTTTTACTTTGCCGGTTTCAACCAGGTGCATTACTTTTTCCACTGAATCCAGGGCTCCGCGGAATTCGGTCCGACGGTGGATTAGAGTCAGTTCGGATGCAAGTTCTGCCAGGTAAATCGTCCAGTCAAGTGCAGAGTCACCTCCTCCGGCAATTACCACTTTCTGATTTCGGAAGTCTTCGGGCTGCCGAACAAAGTAGTGGATGCCTTTATCCTCAAAATCTGCAATGTTTGAAATAGGTGGTTTACGTGGTTCAAAGGAGCCGAGTCCTCCGGCAATGAATACTGCACGGGCAAGATGGCGGGTTCCTTTGTGCGTGGTCACGCAAAAACGCCCATCTTCTTTTTTCTCTATGGTTTCGGCGCGCTCACCCAGCGTGAATCCGGGGCTGAACGGTTCAATTTGCTTCATGAGATTGTCTACCAGATCAGTTGCCAGTACTTCGGGGTAACCTGGAATATCATAAATTGGCTTCTTTGGATAAATCTCGGTAAGCTGTCCGCCTGGTTGGGGTAGGGCGTCGATCAGGTGACAATGCATTTTGAGCAATCCGGCTTCAAATACGGCAAACAAGCCCACCGGACCTGCGCCGATAATCAGGATATCGGTTTCAATCGTTTGTTCATTCATGATTGCAGACAAGGACAAAATCTTTAATGGAATCTCCCAGGTTGGTAAAAATTAAGGTGGAGTGTTTATGCTCCACCACATGGGTGTTTTTACACACATTCAATTGGTATGGCTCAGCAAGCCACACATACGTTTGAGCTTATTTATTTTCCTTTGAATTGAGGCGCTCGTTTTTCCAGAAAAGCACTTGCTCCTTCTTTAAAGTCATCTGTATTGCAGCATGCGCCAAACGCATCGATTTCCTTTTGGAAACCGTTTACACGTTCATCATAATAGGCGTTGACTGTTTCGATGACCTTGCTGATTGCAATCGGTGCCTTGCTGGCAATTTGCAGCAACAATTCTTTTGATTTCTCAATTTCAGCGCCCAAAGGTACGATCTGATTTACCAAGCCAAGTTGATGGGCCTCATCTGCTCCAATGATATTGGCTGTCATCATGAGTTCCATCGCTTTGGTTTTTCCAATGTATTGAATCAAACGCTGAGTACCTCCATAGCCTGGAATCAATCCGAGATTTACCTCTGGTTGCCCGAATTTGGCTTTCTCTCCGGCAACGCGCAGATGACAAGCCATTGCCAGTTCGCAACCTCCTCCCAATGCAAATCCGTTTACCGCAGCAATCACAGGACGGTGAAAACGCTCAATCAGAAAGAATGCCTCCTGTCCACGTTGGGCAAGAGCCGCACCTTCCTGCGATGAAAGCCCTTTGAATTCGGTAATATCTGCCCCTGCAACAAAGGCTTTTTCTCCGGCACCAGTCAGAATAACACCTTTCAAGTTCTCAATTTCATGTGCATCCTTGGAAAAAAACTGAATCAGTTCGCCAATGGTCTGGCTGTTGAGCGCATTGAGTGCTTTTTCCCTGCTGATCGTAACAACAGCAATTCCATCACTGATTTCAATTTTTAGGTTTTCGTATGTCATCGTATTTTTAGTTTACTTGATTCAGGCAATGTTGTAAGAACCAGACCAGCGGTCTTATTGTTCATTTCGTAGTGACAATTCGAGTTGGACAGGCTTCCAGGTTATTTTGCGTTCCAGTTCATAACTGTCCAGCCGGTTGTGGTAATAATAGAGCACGCGGAAGTCTGATGAAACCAGATCACCTTGCTTGGTGAATTCAAGTGGTGGTCTGTGGTGGTAAATTCCGAGGTTCTTTACTCCGGTCTCCACCAGTTCTTGTACAGGCAGTTTGATTTCCGGGTGAAGTCTTATTTTTTCATCTTCTTCCCATTTTATAAGTACCTCTTGCAACTGTGCTACTGTACTGTAGATGGTCTCAATCGGAAAGACATAATCATCCGGAGGAAGACGCAAAATACCGTACAGATCCAGTTTAGGGTTTTGAATCAACAATAGCCTGAATACCGTGAATGCCATCAAGTGGCTGCTCAATACGACATTTTCTGCTTTATACCGTTCCAAAATACGTTCAGCCAACAATTTGGTATATTCCTCCTCTCGCTGCACATCCACGTTAACCTTGTTGTTGGATGTAAAATAATCGGCAATACTGATTCGGCTGCCATATTGATCACAACTGTGCCCTTCAGCATCCACAAAATTTCCTAGGACATCCATCGGTCTTCCAATGCTCAACGTAATTTCACTGGTGGTAGACAAAAATCGCCATACAAAACGAAGCCAACTGCGCACACTTGCCCCTTCATCCTTCAGGCGAAGGTAGTGTTCTCTACCAGTCCGCTTCAGATGCTGCTCAATAAGAAAGGGCGCCTCAATCACAAAATGGTAATTAATCACGATTGGAATAATAAACACTTTTTTACCCGCACCTTGCTGAACCAATGCCCGCTGCGCTTCAACAGCAGTACCAAGCAATCCCATTTTTAAATCGGCCTCCAATGCACCGGATCGCGAACGTGTACCCCCGGGGAAAAACAAACTGTTGACACCCCGTTCTATACTGAGTTTGCTCATGGTTTTGAGCGTCTCCAGATAAATGGTGTTCTTTTTTCTACGATCCACCCGATACGCTCCAAGGCGATTCATGTAATAGGCTGCAGGACCAAAATTGTACAGGTTCAGTCCCGCTCCATAAGAAAAGGAAGGAAGCCCCATAATTTGATCCATAGCATAACCAACCAGGATGGAATCCAGGTTGCTAAAATGGGTAGGCACGGCTACTACAGTCCCCTTATTAAACAGATCCCGGGTTAATTCTACATGACCTACAACGTTCAACCGTTCGTACAGGCGCTTGCGCCCACTCCACAAACCACGGATGGACTTTCCACCTGCTGTATTTAATATGCGGTTGAACAGCCAGGTAAGAAAACGCTGGGCAAACCGAAAGGTAGAAATCTTGAATGTCCCGACAATCTCCTCTGCATATCGGCGGATGATGCGTTGCAGGATTTGTTCTGCCGAATCCTGAGACTCCGAGTCCTGACGGTCAAGCGACTTTTTAATCAATTGCTTTCCGACCTTTTTCCAGAATGCCCGGTCGTTTGGCGGATCCACTTTCCAGGGGTCCTCCTTGATCCGGATGCGTTCCTGATAGAGGGTTTTAAGAATGAGGTCGTTGAGGTCCTTACCGTGTTGCTTGGTAAGCCGTTCAAAAGTGGCGGCTTCCAACTGGTTTATAAATTCGGTTCGGTCCTGACTCAGTTTATAGATTGGCCAGTCCTCTATGTGCTCTATAACCCGCGGATATATCTTTACAGGTTTCAATGTGTGTCAAGGATGTTTTGAATGTAATCCAGAATTTCCTCCCGTCCGGTATTGTGCATGGAGGAACTGATGAAGTAGGGTGGGAGCGTTTCCCAGGTTTCACTGAGTTTATCTAAAAAAACACCGATGCTTTTTTGAACCTTTCCTTTGCTCTGTTTATCGCATTTTGTAAAGACCAAAGCAAATGGAATGCCTTGCTCTCCAAGCCCGTCGATAAAATCCAGGTCCACCTGTTTGGGTGGAATGTTGCTGTCGATCAAAACAAAAGCAAGATACAGGGTCGGTCGATTGAGGAGGTAGCCATCAATCATTTTAGCCAGTTTTTCCCGTTTGAACTTTGCTAGTTTCGCATAACCATATCCGGGAAGGTCGACAAGGTACCAGGTGTTGTTGATGTGAAAATAATTCAATAACTGGGTCTTCCCCGGTGTTCCGGATACTTTGGCAAGATGCTTTCTGCCCGTAAGCATGTTGATTAGCGAAGACTTCCCTACATTTGACCTGCCAATGAATGCAAACTCAGGTACAGCCTGCTCGGCTGGCGGACAGGAACTTTCCCGAGGGTAACTGGCAACAAATGTGGCTTCTTTGATTTTCATGTGGCCGCAAAGGTAAGAACTTGTACACACATCTTCCCAAACCAAGGCATCTTGAACACTGCATTCTTACCATACCCTTAAGTAATGCTGTTAGCAAAAGGTTAATGGTAGGGATCATGTAGGCGATAAATTGATTTTGAGGCGTTACATCAATAAAAAACAACAATACCATCTAGTATGAAAAATCTTCCTTTAATTCTCTCCCTCGTTTTGTTCCCAATGGTGCTTTCTGCCCAATTTTCCATCGGTTTGAAAGGAGGTGTCAATACCCAACTGACCCGTCCGGATGAAATTATGGTAAACAACGGCGACTCCTCCTTCAATTTTGGTGTCGATGATTTTAAATTCGGAACGCACTTCGGTATGTACGTACGTATTGGTGAAGCAGTTTTTATCCAGCCTGAAGTTTTGTTTAATTCTGTTCGGACCGACTACCGCGCCACATCAGATGACCTGGGCGAACTCGTGAAAAACGAACAGTTCAACAACCTGGATATTCCTATTTTGGTTGGTTTTACAGCCGGACCCATCCGTGTACATGGCGGCCCGGTCGGTCACTACTTCCTCAATAGTAAATCTGAATTGACAGATATTAACGGATACGAAGCCCGTTGGAAACAAATGACCTGGGGCTGGCAAGCCGGTCTGACGTTCGGTACCGGACGTGTTTCTGGTGATCTCCGCTACGAAGGCAATTTTAATAAATATGGCGACCACATCAATTTCTTTGGCGATAGCTATGCCTTCTCCAACAACCCTTCCCGACTGGTCTTGTCACTCAATTTTGCTCTTGTAAAGTAAAATCAAGTAAGCTATATACAATCAAGGCCCCATCCTGCCAAGCAGGATGGGGCCTTGTGCTTTTTAAGATGAATAAACTGGCTAGCCAAAACAAAGACTTCTGAACCAAGCCGCTATCTTTGTCCCAAAATAATACAATAAACTATGGAGCTTGCGGATTGGTATTCAGTTTCCAAAGCCATGCACTTGATCGGTATGGTGTCCTGGATGGCTGGCCTGTTTTATTTGGTGCGTTTGATGGTCAATCATGCTGAGGCATTTGATTTGGAGGAGCCGACGCGCGGTGTTCTGATCCGTCAATATGAGTTGATGGAAGGACGGGTGTACAAAGTAATTATTGTTGCGGCAGTAGTGATCACCTGGCTATTTGGTGTGCTGATGCTGAGCATTCAGCCAGCCTGGCTGGCTCAAGGTTGGATGCAGGTAAAACTACTACTCCTGCTAGCCCTTACCGGGTACACTTATTTTTGTAAAAAGGAAATCGGGAAATTGACTCAAGGCCCGGCCGGGTCGTCGATTTATTACCGGGCATTAAATGAATTCCCAACCATTATCCTGGCCGGCGCTGTTTTTCTGGCAGTTTTTAAAACCCGGATCAATTGGTTGATTTTTACTGTTTGTATCCTGGGCTTTATTTTCCTGATTGCTTCGGCAATCAGAAAGGTGAATAAAAAGAAATAGCCAGAGGTTCCCCCCTGGCTATTTCTTTTAATAGAAGTAAATCCTGTATTTACAGGTGAATTACTTCACCATATGCGGCAGCAGTCGCTTCCATTACCGCTTCACTCATAGTTGGGTGCGGGTGGACTGTTTTCAAAATTTCATGACCAGTAGTTTCGAGTTTGCGGGCAGCAACCACCTCGGCAATCATTTCGGTAACGTTATAACCGATCATGTGTGCTCCCAGCCACTCTCCGTATTTTTTGTCAAAAATCACCTTCACAAAACCTTCCGGAGCACCTGCAGCTTTTGCCTTGCCAGATGCGGTGAATGGGAATTTACCCACCAGAATATCCAGGCCGGCCTCTTTGGCTGCTGCTTCAGTATATCCTACAGAAGCAATCTCCGGTGCGCAGTAGGTACAACCGGGGATGTTGTTGTAGTCGATTGGCTCCACATGCATTCCTGCAATGTGCTCTACACAGGTAATTCCTTCAGCACTTGCTACGTGAGCCAGTGCCTGAGTAGGCAAAACATCACCGATTGCATACACTCCGGGAACATTGGTGCGGTAGTAATCATCAACCGTGATAAATCCGCGGTCGGTGGCAACACCGAGTTCTTCCAGACCAATGTTTTCAGTATTGGGCGTAACACCTGCAGCGCTCAAAACCACATCACAGGCAATCACTTCTTCTTTACCGGTTTTCCGATCTTTCATGGATACCTTGATTTCTTTTCCTTTGGTATCAACAGATTCTACTGCCCAACCGCCGTAGATATTCATGCCTTTGCGCTTGTAGAGTTTGTTGAGTTCCTTGGAGATGTCGGCATCTTCGCGGGGAACCAGGCCCTGCTCCATGAATTCAACAATGCTTACTTCTGTTCCAATGGTGTGGTAGAAATAACCAAATTCAACGCCGATCGCTCCTGCTCCTACAACAACCATGCGTTTTGGTTGTTTTTCGAGCGACATAGCCTTGCGGTAGTCGATAATTTTGGTGCCGTCGATTGGCAGGTTTGGAAGTTGCTTAGCACGTCCGCCGGTTGCAATGATGATGTGCTTGGCAGTGTACTCGGAAACTTTGGAATCAGCGTCAGTCACCTGTACTTTTGGGCCTGGAGCCAATTTGGCTGTACCCATGATGACGGTGATTTTATTTTTTTTCATCAAAAACTCGATGCCTTTACTCATTCCGTTGGCTACGTTCCGGCTACGTGAAATCATCGCGCCAAAATCAGCTTTTGGGGCAGCCGCTTTGATGCCGTAGTCTTCTGCGTGGTTGAGGTATTCAAACACGTTTGCACTTTTCAGCAGGGCTTTGGTTGGAATACATCCCCAGTTGAGACAAATACCCCCAAGGCTTTCCCGTTCTACAACAGCAGTTTTAAATCCCAATTGAGAAGCGCGAATGGCTGCAACATAGCCGCCGGGGCCAGAGCCAACAACAATTACATCGAAGTTCATAGTTCTAAATTTATTTGGTCCAGGCTTAAAACACAGCCTGCATTCGTTTAGTTGTAAAAAATACCCAGCATTCGCAAGGCGCCGCAAAGATAGTAGAAAGTGGTCAGTGGTCAGCGGGATAGTGGTCAGTTTTGAATAAAATATATTTCTGACCATTCCTTGCCAGGCATGGCAAGGCTACCCACGATCTATTCCTTGCCAGGCATGGCAAGGCTACTAGATCTCTTCCGTATAATTCAGATCGGCATCAAAGGTTTCTTTCATGCCATAGAGTGCCAAAAATGCAATGAGGACGCATATCCCTCCCACTATCCATGCTGCGTTTAGCACATTTCCAGCCACAGTAGGGTCCTTTAGGTATTTAAAAGAAAAACCGATGGGAATAAGCATTCCGCGTGCGAAATTGGGAACGGATGTAGCAACGGTTGCCCGCAGGTTGGTGCCAAATTGTTCTGCGCCAATCGTTACGAAAATCACCCAGAACCCTACAGAAATTCCAAGAATAAAATGCACCCAGTAAAAGGATGCAGCGGTATCAAAATGGCCTCCCAGGTAATAGGCGATGGCAAATACATCCAGGGTGAGGAAAATCCACATGACTTTCAATCTGCTTCGCAGGTACTGGCTAAGCAAGCCTGAGGCGATATCTCCCAGAATTAGACCGGTGTAACAGGCTGCAACCGCATTTCCGGCAGAGATACCCTCCAGACCTTTGGCTTGGCCAAATTCCGGTGCAAGTGTAATGAGCACCCCCACAACAAACCAGGTAGGGAAGCCGACAAACAAACACCGAATGAAGCGGACAAAACGATCCCTGGATCTGAATAAAGCGAGGAAGTTTCCTTTTGAAATGTTATCTGCCTGTTTGGTTTCTTTAAACATCCCGGATTCCTGTACACCAAAGCGGAGTAGGAGAAGAGACAGTCCCAGTGCCCCACCTACAAAATAGCACGTGCGCCAATCAAAGTATTGGTTGACAACCCAGGCAAAAAGTGCACCGGTCAGGCCGACGGCTGCTACCACCATAGTGCCCACTCCGCGTTTGTTTTTTGGCAAAATCTCAGAGACCAATGTGATGCCTGCACCCAATTCGCCTGCGAGGCCAATTCCGGCTAAAAAGCGGTAGATCGCGTAGTCGATCTCGTTGGTGGCAAATCCATTTAATATGTTTGCAATTGAATACAAAATAATGGAAAAGTACAGGATGGAAACGCGTCCGCGCTTATCCGCGAGCACACCCCAAAGTACGCCACCCAGCAGCATACCGCCCATTTGCCAATTGAGTAAAGAGATTCCAATATCGGTGAGTTCCTGGCCGGCAAAACCGAGGTCGGTCAGACTGCGTACCCGAACAAAACTGAACAGGATGAGGTCGTAAATATCAACAAAGTAGCCAAGTGCAGCCACGATGACAGCTGCATTCAGGATGTTCGTTTTTTGACTCATAACAAGGTTGGTTCGTTTTCTTTCGGCTAATATACCTCAAACAGAAGAATTCCGGATTGGGGAGCTGAGATTTGGGGCTTTTGGAAAATAATAAATCAAAAAAAGTGGTGGTTCGGTGGACATTTGTCTTGCAAACACGATCTTTCCGTGACCAGAGTTTCAGAGGATGTCTAAAATTCAATTTCTGGGTTACATTCGGCAAATTTGCTTTTTCTCTACGTTAAATTTTTCGCCGAATTACCCGTATGCGATTGCAAAATTTGCCTTAATAAAAACAAAATTTGCCCGACTTCGCCTCAGAATTGAAATTTAGACATCCTCTTAGAACGGTCTGTTCGAATGACTCAAATCCGGAAAGGTTTTTCTTCGATTACTAAAAAACAAACAAGATGCCCAAACCCTGGAAAGTGCTTGACAGCAGGTATGTCTATGATAAAAAGCCGTATATGACGCTCCGAGAGGACACAGTGGAACTGGCAAATGGCTCCCGGATTGACGACTTTTTTATTTTTGAATATCCAAACTGGGTAAGCGTATTGCCCGTGACACCCGAAGGCAATCTGGTTCTGATCAGGCAATATCGGCATGGAGTTGGTCGGGTGATTCCGGAGTTGGTAGCCGGAGTGATTGATCCCCAGGAAGATCCTTTGCTTGCAGCCCAAAGAGAGTTGTTGGAAGAAACCGGGTTTTCAGGTGGTGAATGGTCACATCTACTCACTGCGAGTGCCAATCCTTCAACCCATACCAATGTGTGCACGATTTATCTGGCTTACGGAGTAGAGCGCCTGCATACCCAAATTCTGGATGCAACCGAAGAGATCGAAGTGGAGGTACTAAAGCCGGAAACGGTGTTTGCTATGTTGAATGAAAATGCATTTGTACAGGCTTTGCATGCTGCGGCTCTCTGGAAATATTTTGCTCTTACGGGCAAGACCAATTAACCGGGGCTGCATGTAGCCTGTTTTTTACTAATTTCGCTTTTACTATGCGCCAAATACTACTCTCTCTTGTCTTTTTTCTATTCCTGATTCCTCAGGCCAAGTCTACGCACATTGTAGGTGGTGAAATCACCTATCGATGCCTGGGAAACAACCAATATGAGATTACCCTGACCGTCTATCGGGATTGTTACAATGGGGTGCCCTGGTTTGATAACCCCGCTCGAGTTGCTATATACGATAACGACTGGAGTCTTATTGAAAGCCTCAATCTACCTCTGGTAGGTGGCAGTGATACCATTCCGGTTGAACTGACCAATCCATGTCTGACTGTTCCGCCGGATGTTTGTGTGCATCGACAGAGCTATACACGCATCATTGATTTGCCGTTTTCTCCCGGTGGATATACAATTGTATACCAACGTTGTTGCAGAAACATGCTGATACGGAACATCCCGGACCCACTGAATACGGGGATTAGTATTATTGCTGAAATTGGAGAAGATGCATTGCTGGAGTGTAACAACGGAGCGGTGTTCAATAACTGGCCACCTGTAGCAATTTGCGTGCATCAACCCATTGATTTTGATCACTCAGCCAGCGACCCGGATGGCGACTCCTTGGTCTATCGCCTGTGTACTCCACTGAATGGACCGGACTCGCTCAACCCGGCACCGAATCCACCTTTCCCTGGACCATACCTAGAAGTGGAGTGGAAAGATCCTCCGTACAATCTTGGAAATGTCTTAGGAGGAGACCCCCTGACCATTGATCCGCACACCGGGGTTATGACCGGGGTGCCAAATACCATTGGTAATTTTGTGGTGGGTGTATGTGTGGATGAATACCGGGATGGGGAGGTAATATCGACCACTCGTCGGGATTTTCAATACAATGTTGCAGACTGTGGGGAGCCTACGGCTGCCTATTTTGCCCCGGAGATTATATGTGATACATTGGCCGTTCGATTTATAAATCAAAGCTCGGATGCCACCTTCATGCGTTGGTATTTTGACTGGCCCAACCTCACTCCGACCACCACTTCATTCTCACCCATTCATACCTTTCCGGATACCGGCAGTTATATGGTTGCGTTGATTGCAAACCCCAATGATCCCTGTTCAGATACGATGATTCAGGAAATTGTGCTGACGCAAACCTTTATTGAAGCTGGATTGGAAACCAGCTTTCAGGATTGCGATTCCTCAGGACTTACTGTACAGGCACTGGACCTGAGTGTAGACTCTATTTTTGGACTGGGAGCATGGATGTGGACGCTGACTGCCCCGGATGGAAGCACTCAATCTTCAGAAGAGCACATGCCCCAGTTTGTGGTGGAGTATGAAGGCGATTACCAACTGCAATTGATTGCCTCGGGAGCTAATGGATGCCCGGACACTGCACTGGTTGATTTTTTTGCTGCTATTCCAAACCTCGATGGGCTTCAGGCTGAATACAACATCTGTTATGGGGATAGTATTTTTCTATACCCGGATGCTCCGGAACAATACATGTATAGTTGGAGCCCTGCAGTGAGCTTATCTGATCCAACAGCAGGAAACCCACTTGCATTTCCATTGGATTCCACCTTGTACCAGGTGACCGTGAGTTCGGACTTATGCGATCGAATGGGCATGGTGCAGGTCAACCTGGTTGACTTTGGTGATTTGGCAGCAACCGCTACTCCTGATCGGATTTATGCAGGAGAAACTACCCAGTTGCAAGCACTTTTTGATGGAGCAAGTTCATTTTTCTGGGAGCCTTCTGACCTGGTTTCTGACCCCAATGCACAGGCACCTACGAGCATGCCTCCGGTTACAACAACGTATACGGTTACCGCTCAATTGAGTTCCGGGTGTTCCAATTCAACCAGTGTTACAGTGCTGGTTCTATCTCCGGAGTGTGATGACCCGTACATCTTTTTTCCAACAGCATTTACACCAAATGGCGATGGCGAGAACGATGAATTGAAACTGGAAGGTCGGTTTGCCGAGGAAGTGTATTGGGTGATTTATAGCCGGTGGGGTGAAAAAGTTTTTGAAGCCTTTTCGCTTGATGATCGGTGGGATGGAACGTTTAATGGAAAAGAAATGCCCACCGAAACATACGGTTACTATTTAAAAGTCCGATGTGTCGATGGGCATGAATTGGTTAAAAAGGGGAACGTAAGTCTGTTGCGGTAATTAAGGAATCAGGCCAAAATTACAAGGTTCCGCGACGGCGTTGTTCAGCCTCGATACTTTCAAACAGCGCCTGGAAGTTGCCTTTGCCAAAGGAGTTTGCTCCGACCCGTTGAATGATTTCAAAGAACAGGGTGGGGCGGTCTTCGATTGGCTTGGTGAAAATTTGCAACAAGTAACCGTCTTCGTCCCGGTCAACCATAATGCCCAGGCCCTTAAGCACATTCAAATCCTCTGCGATGGTACCTACACGGTCCGTGACAGTGTCGTAGTAGGTTCCAGGTACATACAGGAAGTCGACTCCGCGTTTCCGCATTTCGGAAACGGTAAAGATGATGTCATCTGTAGCAACGGCAATGTGCTGGCAACCCGGACCTTCGTAGAACTCCAGGTATTCCTCAATCTGTGACTTTTTCTTGCCCTTCGCAGGTTCATTCAATGGGAACTTGATACGCATGTTGTCGTTGGTCATAACCTTCGACATCAGGGCGGTGTATTCTGTTGAAATGTCTTTGTCGTCAAATGTGATCAGGTTTTTAAAGCCCAATACATCTTCGTAGAATGCAGCCCATGTATTCATGGCACCCAATTCAACATTTCCAACACAGTGGTCAACGTACTTAAGCCCTACTTCAGTAGGTTGGTAGGTGGATTCCCAGGGTTGAAAACCGGGAAGAAAGACTCCTGAGTAGTTTTTTCTTTCTATAAAAATATGAACGGTATCGCCATAGGTATGGATCCCTGCCCGAACCACTTCGCCCTGATCGTCTTTTTCAACGGTTGGTTCCATGTACACTTTTGCACCCCGCTTTACGGTTTCTTCAAAGGATTTACGGGCGTCCTCTACCCAGAATGCAATCACTTTTACACCGTCGCCGTGTTTGGCCAG
Source organism: Saprospiraceae bacterium (assembly GCA_041392625.1). Classification (GTDB taxonomy): domain Bacteria; phylum Bacteroidota; class Bacteroidia; order Chitinophagales; family Saprospiraceae; genus M3007. Next base: position 214,657 of record JAWKLR010000001.1, read on the forward strand.
GTGGCTTGTGATTGGGGAACTGGAGTGGTAAGGCGTAGTGAGTACCAGGCGAATTTTACCTTGTTGCAACACATAAGAAGCCCGGTCTTTCATGCCTGTTTCCAATCCGGCATAGGCCAGGGATTGAAAGCCAAGTGCAGTTTTGTAAAAATGGGCAGCCTGCTTGGCATTTCCTACATAGAGTTCGATGTAGTCGGTTCCATTTATTGGCAGGAAATCCTGCGTTGACTTTTTGGTTTCGGAAATACTTGTATCAATCATATAGGTATTTTTTATTTGGTTTCAGATAACTGGTTGCTGTCTTAGACGTGCATTGCCTGCCCCTTTGAAAGCCAGACTTTGTAGTAGTCATTTTCAGAAAGGCGCATGGCCTCTTCGGTGATCATTACCGGATTGAACGGGTCGATCATAACTGCCACCTCTTCGGTTTCTTTTTTACCGATGCTGCGCTCGATTGCTCCAGGGTGTGGACCGTGTGGAATACCCGCAGGGTGCAGTGTCAGCTGCCCTGGTTTGATGTCGTTTCTCGACATGAAATCACCATCTACATAGTACAGGATTTCATCCGAGTCGATGTTGGAGTGGTGGTAGGGAGCAGGGATTGCATCCGGATGGTAATCATACAAACGCGGAACAAAAGAGCAGATTACGAAATTGCGTCCTTCAAAGGTTTGGTGGATGGGAGGAGGCATGTGGATGCGTCCGGTCAGTGGCTCAAAGTTTTTAATATTGAAGCCATATGGATAATGGTATCCATCCCAGCCAATTACATCAAACGGATGGTTTGGGTAAATCAATGGGAAAATTGAATTGCGTTTTTTTACACGAACCTCAAATTCTCCGGCTTCATCGTAGGTTTCCAGCATTTCAGGGCGCTTGATGTCGCGCTCGCAGAACGGAGAATGTTCGAGCATTTGTCCGTACTCATTGCGGTACCGTTTGGGGGTGATGATGGGCCCGTAACTTTCCACGATGAGGAGCCGGTTTTCTTTGGTCTCAAAATCGAGTTTGTATACGGTGCCTCTTGGAATAATCAGGTAGTCGCCGGGTTCAAAGTTGATGTAGCCGAACATGGTTTGAAGATCGCCCTTCCCTTTGTGAACGAAGATCATTTCATCGGCATCAGCATTTTTAAAAAAATAGCCACTGGACTCGGATGGTGCGGCCATGGCAACCTGCATATCGTTGTTGAGAAACAGTACTTTTCGGCTATTGATGTAATCCGGCTCCGGGTCAATCTTGAATCCGTTAAATTTTAGCGGGTCCAGGTTATTTTCTATAGCAATTTTGGGTGCAATACTCCAGGATGCCTGCATAGAAGCAATTTGTGTTGGAGCATGCAGGTGGTAAACCAGGGAGGACATGCCGCTGAACCCCTGGGTTCCAACCAGTTCTTCCTGGTACAGGGAGCCATCCGGCTGCCGAAACGTAACATGTCGTTTGGAAGGTAATTTTCCAAGTTTATGGTAGAAAGGCATGGTGAATTTGATTTTAGTGGTGAGCAAACAATTGGGGCCATGCAAATGTAAATCACCTCAAACCCCAGACAGATGCGCTCCGTTAGGGGAATGAGTGATGTTCGTCAAGTTCGGCTCTATGACTGTTCTTCAAAGTGGGCAGTGAAATGCCGTAAGAAGGGTGGTTCGTAGGTGATTTTCAATCCCTTGGTATGCGTTCTGTTTTCAAGTATTTTTTCAAAAACTTCTATCACATAATCAATGTGACTTTGCGTATACACACGCCTTGGGATCGCCAGGCGAACCAACTCTTTTGGCGCGGGAATTAATTTTCCATCGGCGTCGTACTTGCCAAACATTACGGAGCCCACTTCCACACAGCGAATGCCTCCTATCCGGTACAAATCGCATACCAGTGCCTGCCCGGGGTATTGCTCCACCGGAATATGCGGGTATAGATCATGCGCCTCAATGTACACTGCATGTCCGCCAATTGGGAAAAGAACGGGTATGCCCATATCCCGAAGGCGTTCGCCCAGGTAGGCGGTACTGCGAATCCGGTAGTTGAGGTAATCGGGTTCAAAGACTTCTTTGAGCCCTACCGCAATCGCCTCCATATCGCGTCCACTCAGTCCGCCATAGGTTACAAAACCTTCCGTGATTATGAGCAGGTTGGTACAGGCTTCGGCGGTCGCCGGATCACGCAGTGCCAGAAAGCCACCCATGTTTACCAGAGCGTCTTTTTTAGCCGACATGATTGCTGCATCTGCCAAATCAAAAATAGAACGGGCTATTTCACGATAATCCCGGGATTCCATGCCCGGCTCCTTGTGTTTGATAAACCAGCTGTTCTCGGCAATTCGGCAACAATCAAGTACAAACAGAATCCCTGCTTCCTTACAAATAGCAGCGGTCTCTTTGGCATTTGCCATGCTTACAGGCTGTCCACCACCAGTGTTGTTGGTGAGTGTAAGAATAACCGCTGCGATGTTTTCAGCACCATGTTTGGAAATTGTTTCCCGAAGGGCGGCTGTATCCATATTGCCTTTAAACGGATAATCCGTTCGGTAGTCATTGGATTCGGGGCAAGGCAAGTCAATCGCCTCAGCTCCGCTGAATTCTATGTTTGCACGGGTAGTATCAAAATGGGTATTGCTGATAAAAATCTTTCCGGGTTTTCCGAGATAACCATACAAAATGCGCTCGGCTGCCCGCCCCTGGTGTGTTGGAAGCACATGGGGCATTCCGGTCAGGTCGCGTACAACGGAATCAAAATGCTCCCAGCTCTGAGCACCTGCGTAGGATTCATCTCCATCCATCAGCGCAGCCCATTGCTTGCTGCTCATGGCGGAGGTGCCGGAGTCAGTCAGAAAGTCAATCAGGACTTTATCCGAGTGAAGAAGAAATGGATTGAAATGTGCTTCTTGTAAATAGCGTTCACGTTCTTCGCGCGTTGAAACCCGGATGGGCTCTACGGCTTTGATCCGGAACGGTTCGATAATTGTCTTGAATTCCATGCCGCAAGAGTCGGGCGAAATTCAGAACTATCAGAAAGCAATTATCAGGACAGCGTATGATTTTTGTCATTCTGCTCTTCCAAATCCATCGGAGGAAACAGGCTTTGTAATGGGAAGGCAAGTAGGGCAATCAATGCAGAACATGCCAAAACCAGAAGTGCATCGTTTTGCCAGATGAGTTCAGGCAACTTGCCCAGTATACCCAATGCAAACCAGACAATACCCAGAACAACCATGTTCGCTGCACTTGCTGCCAGTCGTTGGGGCCATTTATTCTCAGGTAAAAGGAACAGCCAGGTGCTGATCAGGCCTAAGGCCTGAATAAAAATCCAGGATTCGCCCCATGGTAATGCAATTCCACTCAATACGATGAGCAATCCGCCAGCAGCGAGGCTAATTGGTGCCTCGTATCGTTTTGCAAACAAAAGCGGGACTGCATAAAACGGAAGAAACAATACAGCAGTCGGGCTGGCCCAGACAGCAAACTTTAATAGCGCAAGTCCAGACAACATAGTAAGTGGGAGCAACATCGAGCGCAGGCCGGAGTTGGCCTCAAGGGGTGCGTATTGAAGCACCAGAAGCCAAAGGGCTGCAAAGCCCAACAGAGCAAGCAGTGCGTAGCCAATGTACCGCTTCCAAAATGGCTGTTCTCCTCCTTGTTTTTTTAACGATTCTAACCTGATAAAGGCATCCTGATCCACCAACTCATTTTGCTGGATAATGATGCTGCCTTTTGGGACCACGGTCTGCTCTTCAGGAATGGCATTTAGTTGTTTCTGAAGCAGGTGCTTGGTAAGCGAATCGCTGTAGAACAGATTGGGGCTCACGGATTGTTGGAGGACAGGAAGAAGAATTTCAGGGCTTTGAAGTTTGGTATAAGGAAGGGTGTCAATAAAAAAATCACGAGCGGATTGCTCTGTATAGACCTTCTGAAAGGTAGTTTCTGTTCTGCCTTGTTTTGTGAAAATATAAACTTGGCTTTCCAGGGGCATCTGCGAGAGGAGAGGGCTATTGTTAGGCAGTATCCCTGCAGCATAAACTTGATTAAGCAGTGCCTGGCCGGTCTGCTGGTAAGGTTCTGGATTGCTTAAAAAAGCACTGTCCCTGCTTATTCGCTGCTGTTCATTGAACAGTTCATCAAACTGTTGGCTGGATTGTGCCTCAAGACCTTCATCCCGGATAAAACACGGTGTTTGATCCTGAAAAACCTGTTGGCTGGCGTCTTCGTATGCATCCGGATTTTCTTCAAGCAAATAGGAAAATGGCGCCTTTAAGGTTGGGTGATTCCAGGGCTGGCCCATTGCGTAGGTGTAAGGAAATTGAGCAGGGTAGGGCATGAGCAAGCCTGCGATGCTGGCAAAGACCAGCATCAGGACAATTGGTGGGAGCCCGGGGCCGGTCCGGTTTGTTGTGCCGTTCGTATTTGCTGCTTCCAATTGTTTACGCCGAGGCATAAGCACTATTATTTACGAGTCTGCCAGATAATTTCTGTTGCATTGGTTTGTTGTGCCAGGTACCGTGAAAGTACAAAAAAATAGTCTGAAAGCCGGTTGAGATAACGAAGTACAAGCGGATCCACCTCAGAGTGCGCGTGGAGGGCCACCACCAGTCGTTCTGCACGGCGACAAACAGTGCGGCAAACATGCGCATGAGAAACTACTGGAGCCCCACCGGGCAAAATGAAGTTTTTAAGTGGTGGCAGTTCAGTATCCATTTTATCCATTGCCTGTTCGAGTACCAACAGGTCCTCTTCTGCGAGGTCTGGCGTTGGGAGTTTTTTTTCCGGATCAGAAGCCAGGTGTGCCCCAATCGTAAACAGGCGGTGTTGTACCTGAATTAACAACGAACGAACATCCTGAAGTGGGGGGAGATGATCGATAAGCAAGCCGGTAAAGGCATTCAGTTCATCAATGGTACCGTATGCATCGACCCGTAGATGACTTTTGGCTACCCGACGGCCTCCAAACAATGCAGTTTCTCCGGAGTCACCGGTTTTTGTATAGATTTTAAATGCCATACAACGGCTTTTTAATTTGATCTTATTTGTTTTCTATCAGCCTTGAATTAGCTATTCGAGAGTACGTAGGATTTCAAGCGTACTTGTTTCCCTTTTTCAGTCAAGACAGCATCCTCCCATTCCAGTTGAATTCCCTCAAACTGTTCCAGCGCGGGTCTTTTATGTGGCGTAACTATCAGGAGTTGCGGAGCCATCTGTAATAAATTCCAACTTAAGGAAAACAGCAGGTTCTGGGGGCATAAATGCATGGCAAAAGAACAGATGATGCACGAAAAAGTTTCCGAAGTTTTCGGTTCCTTTACGATGTCCTCAAAGCTCCAGGTTGCGCATGGCATTTGCGTTTTTTGTCGATACAATTCGTGCGTAAATGGATCGGCTCCCTGAATGTTTTGGTAGCCAAGTTCCAATAAGGCAAGACTCACTTCTCCACCACCTGCAGCAAAGTCGAGCACGGCAGTAGGGTCAAACCGATGCGAGTTCTGCTTGATTAAAGCGCGAACTTGCTCCTCATGTGGGTTTTCATATTGATCTCCAAAAGCCTTGTAGTATTCCTCGGCTCCATACTTTTCATACAATGGTCGGAGGGCCATGCCTTACTTTTTCTTGGCAGTTTTTGCCGCAGTTTTCTTGGCTGGCTTTTTCGTAAAGGCACCAGGAATTTCTGCTTCAATAATTGCTTTTACCTGTTCAAGGTCGAGTCCACGGGCCTGTTCGGAAGTCATTTTCGCATCGTCTACTTTTGGCAATTTTACACTTGCCTTTCCAAAACGGATGAATGGCCCCCAGCGCCCGTTTTCCACGCTGATGTTCTCTTCTGGCCAGCGGTGGATGTAGCGGTTTGCTTCTTTCTCAATTTTAGCCTGGATCAATTCGCAAGCCTGGGCTTCGTTGATCGTGTCAAAGTTGTATTTTCTGGGTATGTTGACATACAGGTCCTCCCATTTGACAAATGGACCAAAACGGCCTTTTCCCTTTGGTGATAGGTTTGCCTTCAAAATGCCCAATGGGCTTGTCGGCCTCAATTTGGCTTTAATCAGTTCAATTGCCCGGTTAAGGCTTACATCAAATGGATCCTCACCTTTGCCCAATGAAATGAACTGGTTGTTGTATTTCACATAGGGGCCGTAGCGGCCGGTGTTCACCAGCACATCTTCGCCTTCAAATTGTCCGAGGGTTTTAGGAAGTTGAAAGCCTTCCAGAGCTTCCTCCAGATTCACCGTTTCCAGGGTGCTGCCCTGGCGGAGGTTGGCATACCGCGGTTTTTCATCCGGGAGCAATTCTTCTGCTTTGCCAATCTGAACAACCGGGCGCCCCAGACTGCTCATACGAACCAGTACCGTGCGTCCGCTTTCGGGATCTTTTCCAAGAATCCGTTCTCCGTCTGCCCGCTCTGCTTCTTTGAGTGTGGTTTCAACGGTCTGATGAAAGGTCTGATAAAAGCCTTCGATCATGTTGTTCCATTGCAGTTTACCTTCTGCAATATCGTCGAAACGTTTTTCTATGTCAGCCGTGAACCCGTAGTCCATGATTTTGGTAAAATGCTGACTTAAAAAATCGCTCACAATCATTCCCATGTCGGAAGGATACAACACATTTTTTGTTGTGCCGGTGGTTTCAACGGCCGTTTTTTGTGTGATTTTATCGTCTTTGAGCGTAAGAATCTGATAAGGGCGCTCCACTCCTTCGCGGCTTTCCTTGGTTACATAACCGCGGTTGGCCTCCATGATTTTTGTAATGGTCGGCGCATATGTAGAAGGGCGTCCGATGCCCAGTTCTTCCAGTTTTTTTACCAGGCTGGCTTCCGTAAAGCGGGCAGGAGCACGCGTAAATCGTTCGGTAGCAACCAGTTCGTCCAGTTCCACTTTTTGTCCAACTTCCATAGGAGGCAGCATGCCTTTTGCTTCGTCCTCTTCGTCATCGGTGCTTTCAGATAGACTTTCAAAAATCCATCAAACTTGAGAACCTCGCCCTCTGCTACCAGTTGTGCATCGCTTTGTGTGGAGATGCTGATATCTACATTGGTTTTCCAATTCGGCATCTGCCATCTGACTAGCCATGGTACGTTTCCAGATCAATTCGTAGAGGCGTTGCTCATCCCGGGTATCTCCTGCACTGGTGTTTTCAATGTAGGTTGGGCGGATGGCTTCGTGTGCCTCTTGTGCGAGTTGCTTGCCGGTTTTAAACCGACGCAACTTGTGGTATTTATTTCCAAATTGTTGGTTGATCTCATCTCCAATTGCCTGCAAAGCCAGATCACTCAGATTGGTAGAATCGGTACGCATGTAGGTGATGCGTCCTTTTTCATACAGGCCCTGTGCAATTGACATGGTGCGGCTTACCGAGTAGCCCAGTTTCCGACTTGCTTCCTGTTGGAGCGTAGAGGTGGTAAACGGCGGTGCCGGTTTGCGTTTGGTGGGGCGGGTGTTGATCTTTTCAACAGTATAGGTGGCGCCAATGCAGTTTTTGAGGAAGTCATTAGCGTCTTCACCGGAATCAAACCGCTTGGGGCTTTCAGCCTTAAACGGGATTTTTTTGCCTTGTCTGTTAGCCGCAAAGAAGTTTCCGACTACCCGGAAAAACGGACTTACGTTGAAGGCCTGGATTTCACGCTCCCGGTCAACAATGAGTTTAACTGCCACGGATTGCACCCGACCGGCAGAGAGTTGCCCTTTGATTTTTTTCCAAAGCAAACCCGATAATTCCCAACCCACCAGACGGTCAAGTATGCGTCGTGCTTGCTGGGCATTTATGAGATTCAAATCCAGTGTTCTCGGGGATTGTACTGCTTTTTGGATGGCTGGTTTGGTGATTTCATGAAACACAATACGCTTGGTGGTGTGTTCATCCAGGCCCAGCACCTGACAGAGGTGCCATGAAATTGCTTCTCCTTCGCGGTCTTCGTCCGTTGCGAGCCATACCTCTTCTACTTTGGAAGCGGCCGACTGAAGTTCCTTAACGGTTTTGTGTTTATCTGGTGGGATTACATAGCGTGGAGTAAATTTATTATCGACGTCCACACCCAGGTCACTTCCTTTTTCAAGGTCGCGGATGTGTCCGTAGGATGATTTCACGGAGAAATCGCTTCCCAGGTATTTTTCGATGGTTTTCGCCTTTGCTGGCGACTCAACAATGAGTAGTTTTTTAGCCATAATGTTCTTGGAAATAGCGCACAAAGGTAATCACTTGTCTGAATTTTTATGATTTCTACCTTTTTTCGCAAAAGCCATGTGCTTTTAGAGGTAACAAAAAAGAGCCGATCTTGTTATTGCCCTTTTTCGCGTTTGTGCACTTCTTGGTGGATTATTTCTTTTTTGGAAAGTTCTTTCTCTAATATTTTTTGTCGTCTTTCCTTAATCAAAACGATCAGGTCACGTGTTACAACGGGTTGATCATTCAATCTTTTGTGGAACGCCAAAATAAGCAGGTCTGCCATATCATCCGGATAACTTACGCCCGCACTGCGCAGGTAATGTGAAAGGCGAGAACCCTGGTAAAACCCCCAGTTAAGGATCATCCAGCGCCCAAGTTTGGCATGGAGATACATGCAAACACTGTCTTCCGGCAAGGCCTTTATTTTTACCTTTGCATCTGGGGAAATAAGTTTGTCGAGTTGATTCAGGGCATCGTCCAGATTTTTTGGAATATAGGTCCCATAAAGCCGGTCTTTGGTAATGCGTTCCTGATATTGTTCCTCAAATTCCCGTTCGTTGTTGGCGGGACCATCCTGAGCGATCAAGCTGCTCATCAGGATGCAGAAGCTAAGAGTAAGAAAAAATCGCATGCGTATGTTGGTTCGGTTGTCGTTATTGGAAGTGTTTCTGACAGAAATGATTGTGTGGTTGGCCTTGTGGCTGATCAATGATTACCTGGCAACCCTGCTAACGGTGATAATAACGGCAATTCTTATTTGTGTATTGCTGCTAGCGCTTGTTTCCGAATACATTGAACGCTCGAAGGTGCCCCGAAAATACTTCTGGGTTATGGCCATATCTATTGTCTGCCCGATCTTATCCGGACTGTTTTATTTGATTTTGTTTGGCGGGGAGTTGTCGTTTATGGAGGGTATGTAGGCAGTTGCTTTTCTGCACATATCTCCATTTACTTCCCGGAAGAGGGCGTTAACTCTTCAAAATATCCGGTTTTGGTGTTTTTTTGCACCTTGTCCCAATCGAAGTATTGTCCGTTCATTACAATATATACTCCCGGAGGCAGCACCTGTACAAAAGCAAGGGCAGATCCCAGGTTAAAAAATCCGTCGGATGAAGTGCCAAATGCGTAGGGGACCATGGCGCCGGTCAGAACAATCGTTTTGTCCTCCAGGTTTTCCTTTGCAAGTATTCCCGCTGTGTGCACCATTCGGTCGGTACCGTGGGTGATTAAAATGCGGTTGCATGGCGTTTTCCTACAATTATAGGTTATGATGGCCCGGTCTTCTTCACGCAGATCCAGGGAGTCAACCATCATCAGGGTTTTTACGTCAATATCCAGACGGCACCTGCCGCGTTCGAACATTTGAGGCAGGTGTGTATTTTTAAAATAAAGTTCTCCGGTGAGGTAGTTGTATTCCTTATCAAATGTTCCTCCGGTAACGAAAACCTGAATCATAAGTGCGAGAGTATTTGGTTATGTTGGCTGCAAAGATACCAGAGAAGTTCAAATCGCCCCATGCTTTTGTTCCAACCTTGAGGTGTTTCAATAAACATTCCCGGATTGAGACGCATAATCATGCGTCTCTACATTTCGGTACACATATGCCGTACGGTGGGTATGATTTTCGAAAAGCTTTTATACATTTGCAGCAACAAAATTAAATGACATGAGTAAAAACGAAGAATACGTACCAAACAAAGGCCGTGATTTGATTCTTTTCCTTGGAAGTGCTGTATTTATGGTAGTTCTATTGATGTGGAAGCCTGAATGGGTATGGGTTTCCTGGCCATTGTTGTTTACGTCATTGGCCGGTTTTTTGAACCGCCTTTAAGAGCCTGTTTGGGAATTTGTGTTTGGGCTACAACCGGCAAATTTTGTTTTACTTTTCGTTAAAATTTTCGCCGTAGAGCCCGACTACGACTGTAAATTTTGCCTCGATTAAAACAAAATTGGCTCGCTTTCGCCTCAAACCAAAATCCCAAACATGCTCTAATTTTTTCTATTTATCAGAGCGCTCCAACGCGTTCTGTTCTGCCAATATAACGGGCAGCAAACCGCAAGAAGATGGATTGGGGTAGCAATCTCAATATGCATCGTCTTGCGGTTTTTCTTTTTTATCTGTATCCAGAGATTTGGTTGGAATAAAAAAGAAATCCCTTGCCGGTACGGCAAGGGATTCTAACCCAAACAAATAAACACAAAAACTACTTACCGCAAGTTTAAGACAAACTTGCACTTTTAACAAATTTTACCCTGATAATTTTTAAATTATTATCTGTCAAATTCGGGAAATGCCTTTTTAGCCAAATTTTGCACTAAAATTGACGCAGAGTCTTTAATTTTTTGTTCATTTGAACTCTGTTTTCAGTGCCTGATTTCAGACTTTCTCTGATTTACACAGACAATGATCTTGCCTTGTCTGTAGCACACCAGATAGGTGATTTGTTTTAACCCTAATGATTACATATATGCGGTTTATTCCTCTTATTGTTTCAGGAGCACTATTGGCAATCCTTTTGTGGGGGCTGAGCACCCCTTTGTCGGCAGGAAAGAATGTTCTCCCTCCGTTGGGTGGTTTCATCAATCCCTATTCCGGGTTCTGGGCCAACGCCGACCCTGTTTATGCTGATGGTAAAATTCCTGCGCACACCTTGAGTATCCCCGGACTAACAGGCCGGGTGGAAGTGCTCTTTGATGAGATGCAGGTGCCTCATATTTTTGCAGAAAATGAACCGGATGCCTATCGGGCACAGGGCTATGTTATGGCCCGCCATCGATTGTGGCAAATGGACATCAGTGCACGGCAAACTTCAGGGCGCCTAGCTGAAATACTAGGCGACCGGGTGAAATCCATGGATAAAATGATTCGCCGTAGAGGGCTTGCACGTGCAGCTGAGGATGACTGGGCCGAATACCAAAAAAATGAGTTTACCCGAACTATGATGGAAGCCTACACAGATGGAGTAAATGCCTATATCCATGAGTTGAGCCCTGCGGATTATCCATTGGAATATAAACTGCTAAATTATGCACCGGAGGAGTGGACTCCGCTAAAATCCTGTTTGGTGATTGAAGGAATGATCGATGCATTGAACAAAAAGGATTCGGACCTGGCATCTTCCAATTCACTTGCCCTGCTTGGCCGGGATACATTTGATTATTTATTTCCCCTGTGGTACCCGAAGCAAATCCCCATCGTACAAGACACCGGGCAATGGGGTGGTTTCAAAAAGGATCAACAGGGGCTATTATCCGGATTGCATTATTCGCTAAACGAAGTTCCTGAGCGTGTTTTTGCATCCCCCTTTGAAGCCATAAATGGTTCAAACAACTGGGCAGTTGATGGATCCCGTACTGTTTCTGGCGCACCTATCTTATGCAACGATACACATTTGCCCTTGCGTCTTCCACATGTTTGGTATCAGTTGCAATTGCATTTGCCCGACTATACGACCTACGGCATCAATGTTGCCGGAGTTCCGGGAGTTGTAATCGGATTCAATAACGATATCGCCTGGGGATTTACCAATGTAAGTCAGGAAGTCGCTGATTGGTATAAAATTTATTGGACAGATGCTACCAAAACCAAATACACCGTTGATGGCGAAGTACTCGAAGCCGAGTTGCGGGTTGAAGAAATAAAAATTGCCCGCGGAGAAACCATCCTCGACACGGTGCGATACACCATTTTTGGTCCGGTCGTATATGAAGATTCGGCAGATGCATTGTGTGATTATGCATATCGATATACTACGCACGATCCACCATCTGCGGATGATCTGGAACATTTTTTCTCGATAAATAAAGGCAAAAACTATTCTGATTACCGTCGGGCTATTCCTGGTTTGGATTGCCTTTCTCAGAACGTGGCATTTGCCTCGGCACAAGGGGATATTGCCATAACCGTACAGGGAAATTTCCCCATCCGTGCCCACGAGCAAGGTCGTTTTTTGCAGGAGGGAAATAGTCGGGATAATTTGTGGAAAGGATACATTCCGCAAGAAGAATTGCCGACCTTATATAAACCTTCCAGAGGGTTTGTGTTTTCAGCAAATCAACATTCAACGGATCCAAGTTATCCATATTACTATGCTGGCCGGTTTGATGATTCACGGGCAAGGCAAATTTACAGCCGGCTCAAGGACATGCATCAGATTACAGCAGACAGTATGAAAACCATACAAATGGATAACCGGAGTTTGCGGGCCAGAGATGCACTGCAGGCAATGCTTCCTCTTGTGAATCAGGACCAGTTGAGTCCGGATGAACAAGAACTTTATGAGGAACTGAGTCGCTGGGATGCCCGCTATCTTCGAGACGAACGCACACCTTCTGTTTTTACCATGTGGCTGGATACCTGCTACAATTATACCTGGGATGAAATGGATGCACACCGGATGAAAGGCATCCCTGTGTTGTACCCGTCAATCTGGAAATTTTCAGAGCTGCTTGAGTCCGATCCGGGATGCGTGTTCTTTGATTATGCAGCAACGAAGGAAATTGAAGATGCTTCCGCTGTGGTTACACATGGACTAAAGGTAGTTGCAGCAATTGTTCGGGAAATGGAGCCTGAAAAATTGGTTTGGCACCGGTTCAAAAAGTTTGCAATTATGCATACTGCACAAATCCCGGCTTTCAGTCGGATGGATGTGGTAACCGATGGCACACGGCATACTCCCAATGCAACAGACAGTGATCATGGCCCATCGTTTCGGATGATTGTGGAACTAGGGGAACATCCGGTTGCCTGGGGTGTCTATCCCGGTGGACAGAGTGGAAACCCGGGCAGTCCGTATTACGATGATCTAGTTGACGATTGGGCTGCGGGGAAATACCGGAAGCTCAACTTTTGGCTGGATGCCTCAGCGGATGGAAAACACATTACAGAACGCATGGAGTTTACTCCTCAAAACTAATAACGATGAAGGCTTTTGTTTACGCGCTGGTTGTTGTACTGGCATTTAGCTCACTTAGTTATCTGGGTTTACCCTGGTGGATCGTTGCCTTTGCCGGGTTTTTAGCCGGATATGTTTTAATTGGAAGGTTTACGGTATTACTCGGAGCGTTTTCTGGTGGGTTGCTGGCTTGGGGCCTTGCAGCCTATTTCAAGGATAGAGCCAATACAGGCATATTAGCAGAGCGTATGGGCGAAGTATTTGGTGGCTTAGGAGGCTTTGAGCTAATTCTCGTTACGGCCTTCCTGGGCGGGCTTGTTGCTTTAGCAGCATGCTTTTTTGGTCGATCTCTACGAATATTACGAACCGGGAATTCAATATAATATTACCAAATGTGTAGTTGTGATGTAGTCGGTACGATTTATATGGCAAAAATGTTAAATAAAAAAAATATGTCATATATTTGCTTTGTAAATAATCGGTCTGAATGCCGGTTATTTCAAAGAGAAGAATCGTAATTTTTAAGTTTAGAAATAAACAATAATCCACCAATTTTGAAGTATGAGAACCGGTCGTCTCCCCGATTACCGGTTTTTTTTGTGCCCGTTTTGAATCTGCACCCTTTCGGGTTGGCACTTCATAAGAATGAATCCGGAATTCACTCCCGATCTTACCCGGACGCTTAGTCTATATTTCCTTTCTTAATTTTCATGCTATAAATAAACCTTTCACAGGTTTCTGGCGATGTTTTTCAGGGCCAATTTTCGATTGCAATAGAAAGATTTTGCAATAGAAAAATACCATGTTTAGTGTAAAAAGTACAATATTGAAATAATATTCTGATATTCAAGTACTTGGGTATAATATCTGTGAAGCCGATGACGAATCTCATTATGAAATTTGGTTTCCTCAAATTACCTTAGCGGTCGAAACTAAACTACCAGGCAGTTGTACAAACTGCCACTCACTATTATTATTAACCAACTCTAGGTATGAAGCAGAAGTTTTATTCAAAATTCCTACTGCTGTCCCTGCTTGTTCTTCCCGGTTTTTTGGCTGCGCAAAGAACAGTAACAGGTAAAGTAACTGATTCGGAAACAGGCGAGACACTCCTCGGTGTGACGGTTCAGGTTGTAGGAACAACAACCGGTGGCTATACAGACATCGATGGTAATTACACCGTAAACGTACCAGATGGCAGTGACCAACTTCGATTTGCGTACACTGGCTATACCGAACAAACCGTCACATTGGGTGCATCCAATGTAATGGATGTTTCTCTGGTTTCCGGAGCACTGCTCAATGAAATCGTGGTAATTGGCTATGGTACAGTAAAAAAAGAAGATGTAACTGGCGCCCTGCTGGAAGTAGGACCGGAACAGTTTAACAAAGGTGCTATCAATGCACCTCAGGAACTGATTGTCGGTAAAGTTGCAGGTGTACAGGTTACTCCATCCGCTGATCCAGGTGGTGGTGGTAACATCCGTATTCGTGGCGGGTCTTCCCTCAGTGCCATTAACGATCCGTTGATCGTAATTGACGGAGTGCCTGTTGATGACGGGGTTCCAGGTGGAAGCCGTAGCGCCCTCAACATCATCAACCCGAACGATATCGCCACATTTACCGTATTGAAGGATGCCTCCGCAACTGCAATTTACGGTTCACGTGCATCCAATGGTGTCATCCTGATTACTACCAAAAAAGGAAAATTGGGTTCAGACCTTTCCGTTTCCTACAATGGTAATGTTTCTTTCAGTGATCGTCTAAATGAGATTGATGTGTACAATGGGGATGAATTCCGTGCACTGATCAATGAGCGGTATGCCGATGGACACCCTGCCCGCGATATTCTGGGTACTGCAAACACCGATTGGCAGTCTGAGATTTTTCAGCAAGGTATTGGACAGGACCACAACGTGAGCTTCCAGGGCAGCGCTGGCATTTTGCCTTACCGCATGTCTGTAGGCTACACCAACCGGAATGGTGTTTTGAAAACCGACAACTTTGAGCGCTTCAGTGGTGCACTGAACCTGTCTCCAGGTTTTTTCAACAACACACTCCAACTTAATTTCAACCTGAAAGAGGTTGTAAATAAAAACGTCTTTGGAAACCGCGGTGCAATCGGTGCAGCAGTTTCGTTTGACCCAACCCAGCCGGTTTACAGTGGCAACGATGCATTCGGAGGATACTATACTTCTGTTGATGCTGATGGCAATCCAAACACCATCGCCATTAAAAACCCGCTTGCATTGTTGGAGCAACACCAGGATGAAAGCTCTGTAGAGCGTTTCCTGACTAACCTGCAAGCCGATTACCGCTTCTGGTTCCTGCCGGAATTGCGTGCTAACCTCAACCTGGGTTATGATCGTTCTAAAGGCGCAGGTTTTGTATTTGAGCCAGTAAATGCTGCTTTCGCATTTACTAATGGTGGATACGACAAAGTGTACAATCAGACAAAAACAAGCGAACTGCTCGAGTTTTATCTGAATTATGTGAAAAATATCGGCAACAATACCCTGGATATCATGGGTGGTTACTCCTGGCAGCATTTTGATTTTGCTGACTTCAACTCTGTAACCAACGTTGCGGGAACCACCGTACTGGAAGAAGCTGACGTAAACTCCCGCGAGTATTACCTGCTTTCACTCTTCGGTCGTGTAAACCTGAATCTTGGCAGCCGTGTGTTGCTGACAGGTACCGTTCGTCGTGATGGAACATCTCGTTTCTCACCAGACAACCGTTGGGGCTTGTTCCCAGCCGCCGCTGTTGCATTCAAAATTTTGGAAGAAAAACCCGGAGCACTCAACAGCCTCAAATTGCGTTTGAGCTATGGTGAAACCGGCCAGCAGGCTGTGAGCGACAACTTGTACCCATACCTTGCACGGTATGTTGGAAGTACTGGTTCTGCTCAATACCAACTGGGCAACAACTTTATCACCACCATCCGTCCGGATGGCTACGATGCAAACATCAAGTGGGAGCAAACCACTACCTACAACGTTGGTTTGGATTACGCCATGTTCAACTCCCGTGTTTACGGTTCGCTTGAATACTATGTGCGCCAGACAAGTGATTTGATCAACTTTATTCCGGTTCCTGCAGGTACCAACCTGACCAACTTCATCACCACCAACGTAGGTGATTTGGAAAATCGCGGTGTGGAACTTTCATTGAATTTAGTTGCAATGCAATCCGATCGTGCCCGCTGGGAAATTGGCGGTAACCTGACCATGAATGAAAATAAGATTACCAAGTTGACTGCTTTGGAAGATCCTGAATACCAGGGTGTATTCACAGGTGACATCTCAGGTGGCGTTGGTAACAAAATTCAGATCCACTCAGTTGGATTCCCTGCCAACTCATTCTTTGTATACGAGCAGGTTTATGACGACAACGGTACTCCAATTGAAGGCTTGTATGTTGACCGCAACAACGACGGTCAGATCACTCCGGATGACCGCTACCGGTTCAAAGATCCCAATCCGGACTTCCTGATTGGTTTCTACTCCAGCTACACCCGTGGAAATCTTGATTTCTCTTTCGGTGGTCGTGCCAATATTGGTAACTACATGTACAACAATATTCAGTCTGAACAAGGCTACTACAACCGTTTGTACAACTCTACCAACTACTTGTCAAACGCAATTACCGAAACAACAGCTATTGATTTCACCAACCCTGAGTATTTCAGTGATCACTTTATCCAAAATGCATCTTTCTTGCGTTTTGACCATATTACACTGGGATACACCTTCAATTCACTAAACAAAATCAACCGTCTTCGCGTTTACGGGTCAGTTCAAAACCCGATTCTTGTGACTGATTACACCGGACTTGATCCGGAGGTGTTTAATGGTATTGATGGCAATATCTACCCACGTTCCCGCACCATTGTAATTGGGGTGAACGCCGATTTTTAAATCTTTAAAGTTCAAACAATGAAATCTATTTATAACAAACTGCTTGCCTTCATCTTGCTGGGCACCGGATTTATGGCAGTGTCGTGTTTCAATGATCTGGACACTATTCCGATCGATGACGACGTGGTAACATCCGCTAATTTGTACGATGACCCAAGCTCATACAAAGGTGTGCTTGCCAAGGTATATGCGGGTCTGGCTCTGAGTGGCCAGCAAGGCCCTGCCGGGCAACCGGACATCTCCGGCATTGATGAAGGATTTTCAACATACCTTCGTCAGTACTGGAAAGCACAGGAATTACCAACAGACGAGGCTGTTATCGCCTGGAACGACGGTACAATCCAGGATTTTCACCAGCAAGACTGGGATGCAAACAGTGAGTTCATCACTGCGATGTACAACCGGATTTTTTACCAAATTTCCTTGTGCAATGAATTTATCCGCGAAACTACCGATGCCAAACTGGACGGTCGGGGTGTAAGCGGACAACTGCGTACAGACATTGGTGTGTACCGCGCTGAAGTACGCTTCCTGCGCGCACTTTCATACTACCATGCATTGGATATGTTCCGCAATGTTCCATTCGTTACAGAAGAGGATGCGGTAGGTGCATTTTTCCCACGTCAGATTTCAGCCGACGAACTGTTCGTTTATATTGAAAATGAACTCAAGGCAATCGAGTCTGAATTGATCGCTCCACGTCAGAATGAGTACGGTCGCGCTGACCAGGCTGCTGCATGGACACTGCTTGCAAAACTTTACCTGAACGGTGAAGTGTACACCGGACGTCAATACTACACCGAGTGTATTACTTACTCTAAAAAAGTAGTTGATGCTGGCTACACGCTGGATGCAAACTATGCCGATATGTTTACGGCCGACAACAACAATGCAACAGGAATTATTTTCCCTGTGGCTTTTGACGGCATTCACAGCCAAACGTATGGCGGTACTACATTCCTTGTTCACGCTGGTGTAGGTGGCGATATGTCTCCTGCAAACTACGGTGTAGATGGTGGATGGGGTGGTACCCGTGTTACCAGTGCATTGGTTGACAAATTCCCTGCTACAGGTGGAAGCGTGCTCGTAGCGCCGAACCCAGGCAGCAACTATCCGGTAATTTATGCACCGGGTGGCTACCAGGGCTGGGATCCGGCTACTTCAGCCAACCTTTCTTCACCAGGCAGCAACAACCAGTACGAAGGATACATCAACTTTACAGATGCTAACTCGGAGTTCAAATTTACATTGGGACCAAACTGGGACAACAATTTTGGTGATACCGGTGCTGATGGCACACTCGACCAAAACGGTGATAACATCGTGATTGCCGATCCTGGTTTTTACAAAATCAATGTTGACCTGGATGCCAATACCTACACGCTGACCAAGACTGATTGGGGCTTGATCGGATCAGCCACTCCGGATGAGTGGAACTCAGATCAAAACATGACCTACAATGCAGCTGAAGGCGCATGGGAAATCACCATTGATTTGGTGGCTGGTGAAATTAAGTTCCGCGCCAACGATGATTGGGGCTTGAACTACGGTGACACCGGAGCCAACGCATTGCTTTCTGAAGGCGGCGATAACATCGCAATTGCCAACGCAGGTCTTTACACTATCAAATTGTATCTGGATAAACCAGACTACACCTATTCCATTGAAAATCCAATTTTTGACTCACGGGCAATTTTCTACACCCAGGGCCAGAATAAGGAAATTGAAGATATTTCACTGTTTACCGATGGATATGCTGCTCCTAAGTTCACCAACCTGACATCAACTGGTGTTCCTGGCTCTCGTCTTGACTTTGTGGATACAGACTTCCCATTGTTCCGCGTAGAGGATGCTTACCTGATGTACGCTGAGGCGGTACTTCGCGGTGGCGCAGGTGGCGATGCAGCCACTGCACTCAACCTGGTAAATGCGCTCAGAGAGCGTGCTTACAACGGAACTGCCGGTAATATCGCTTCTGGTGATTTGAACCTGGATTTCATCCTGGATGAGCGCGCGCGCGAATTCTACTGGGAAGGACACCGCCGCACAGACTTGGTTCGTTTCGGTCAATTGACCGACGGCACTTACCGCTGGCCATGGAAAGGTGGTGTGCCTGATGGTGTTAGCCGTCCTTCCTTCTACAATGTGTTCCCAATTCCTTCTTCGGATCTGGGAGCAAATCCAAATCTCACCCAAAACACTGGGTACTAATTAAAATCAATCAAACGATGAAAAAATATCTTTTTCTCAGCCTTTTTGCAGCCTTTTTGCTGGCATCTTGCTCCGACAAAGAAATCGGCCCGGTATTGAGTTTAGGGAATGCTCCCTCAATTTCAAGTCCTGCTGATGGCGCATCATTTGTGCTGACTGAGGCCACTGCCGATTCGCTGTTTGCCGGGTTCTCCTGGACTGCTGCTGAATACGGATTCAATGCCGGTGTAACCTATACACTGGAGATGGATGTAAACGGAAACGATTTTGCAGACGCAGTCGCTGTTGCATCTGCTAACACCCTGATGGTGGATAACTTGCTCAACAGCAAAATCAACACCATCATGCTTACCAAAGGACTTCCTGGCGAAGTTGAAGCCAATATGGACTTCCGGGTTAAAGCAGAAATCAGCGATGAAATTGATCCGGTTTATTCCAATCCGGTTACCTTGAAGATTACACCATACACCGTAGTAATTGTGTACCCACAATTGCAGGTTCCAGGTGCTTATCAGGGGTGGGACCCATCCAATAACAACACCGTGATCTACTCTGCAAGCAGCAACGGTATGTTTGAAGGGTATATCTATTTTACTGATCCAAATACGGAGTTCAAATTTACCGATGGTCCGGCATGGGATGTAAACTATGGCGATACCGGTGCAGATGGAACGCTGGATCAAAATGGCGATAACATCTTAGTTGCAGACCCAGGCATGTACAAACTGAATGTCAATCTCAATGCATTGACCTACACAGTAACCAAAACAGATTGGGGCCTTATCGGTTCAGCTACTCCTGGTGGCTGGGATTTTGATCAGGACATGACCTATGATGCTGCCAACAATAAGTTGACCATCACCCTGGATTTGGTTGCAGGTGAAGTAAAGTTCCGTGCAAACGATGACTGGGCACTCAACCTTGGTGATGATGGTGCAGACTTCAAATTGGAGTATGGCACTGCCAATATTGCAATTCCTGAAGATGGAAACTACACAATTGACCTTATTCTGAGTGGTGCAATATACACGTACACTGTCACAAAGAACTAAGGCAACTTCGAGTTTTTAACGTATAAAAAGGTCGTTCTGCCGGTTCAGGGTGGAACGACCTTTTTTCTTTGCAAGCCCAGTTCATTTTTGAATGCAGGCATTCCAAATCGGTTTAACTATTCTCCGCAATCCGTATATTTGTATCCAATAAAATTTGAAATTGAATACCATGGCTGCACTTACACCAATTCGGTTTATTCCCAAAGACAAAAAGAATTTTTATAAAACCTTGAAAAGCAGAGTGGATGCTTATTTTGAGGAAAATAACATTTCAAAGCATGCAAACGGAGCCATCGTACTCAAAACGGTGATTTTGGTTTTAGCCTACGTCCTTCCATTCCTGGCTTTACTCTTTTTTGAGTTCAGCATGGGCTGGTCACTGTTGTTGTGGGGATTGATGGGCTTGAGTATGGCGGGTATCGGTATGAGCATTATGCACGACGCCAACCACGGAGCGTATGCCGCAAATCCGCATGTAAACAAGTGGCTTGGATACACCATCAATATGTTGGGTGCTTCTGTTTTCAATTGGAAGTTGCAGCACAATACCCTGCACCACACGTTTACCAATATTGTACACTATGACGATGATATTGCTGATAAAGGTATCCTGCGTTTGTCTCCGCACACAGAGGTAAAGGGAATTCACCGGTTCCAGTGGGTATTTGCCTTATTGGTTTACAGCATCGTTACGCTTTATTGGGTTACGGTAAAAGACTTTCTGCAATTTGCCCGATACATTAAAACCGGCGTAAACCAGAATTCAAAACAGGAAAACAGGTTTGCACTTGCCCGGATCATTGTTTTGAAACTGGTCTACTTTGGTGTGTTTTTTGGAATAACTGCCTGGGCAGGACTGGAGTTTAGCAAGGTGCTTATTGGCTTTCTGTTTATGCACGCTTTGTGCGGCGTTGTTCTTACGGTAATTTTCCAACTTGCGCATACCGTAGAAGAAACTACCTTCCCTATGCCGGATGAGGAGGGTATTATTGAAAATGAATGGGCGATCCATCAATTGGAAACAACCGTGAATTTTGCACAGCGTAACCGGATTTTGTCCTGGTATGTTGGTGGACTAAATTTCCAGGTTGAACACCATTTGTTCCCTAAAGTGTGCCACATCCATTACCCACGCATTGCGCGGATTGTAAAGCAGACAGCCAAAGAATTCAATGTGGCCTATTTGGAACACAAAACCTTCTGGCACGCCGTTTATTCCCATTTCTCTGTACTCCACCGCTTCGGGCACTTCAAGGTGCTGCGTGAAGGGTTGGGGTAATCTCTGGTGGATGAAACGAACGCTTACAACAAGAAGCGGTAGGTAAATTTGACCAGGAAAATATTCCGTGGTTTTTCATTAAAAATATTGTTGAACAGACTGTTTCCAAGTGGTGTGTTCAAATCCGAGGATGCATTGGGTGTGGCCCCCTGCGACCATACCAGAAACAGCTCTGAACCCGGGATGTATTCCCAACGAACAACCAGGTTGGATCGGAATTGAATGAAATTAAAATCCGGTTCGTTGAAGGTGTAATCGGTGTTTCCATCCAGGTCTTCATCAATGGAATAGGTGCCGTCTTTATAATTCGTTTCGGATGCCGTATACTGGTGGAATCGCTGGTTGAAGTCGTGGTGTAGCGGATCTTTCACAAAACCGTAGTTCTGATACTTGGCTCTGAAAATATAGGGTTGCCCGTAATACTGAATTGTCAGGTTTGGTGTGATATTGTAGTTGATTCTGCTTGTGAGCGACAAGTCATTTTGGTTTACTTCGCTGACAATTGTCCGAACCTGGCCATTGTATTCTGTTTGCGCAACGTATTGATCTTGTTTACGCCATGAATTGCTGTAGCCCGGCTGAATACTGATTTGCAGGTTGTCGAGTGGCTGGAAGTCAATAGAAAAGAAATAACCGCGGTAGGAAACTGTATTGTTGAATCCGCTTCCCAGATTGAACTCGGCAGATGCCGCTACCTTTTTGCGTTCATCTGTTCCAAGATATGCAAAGTACCCTATACCTGAAGGGCGTCGAAGGGATGAGCCGCCACGAAGTGCGTTGTTGGATATGTCCTGTGGATTGTATGTGAACCCGGTTCCGGTTCTCCAGTTGTTTTTAAACCATGCATGTGCATTGGTATTGAAGGCGGAGTACAAAAACTGCCCTCCAAAATCCCATTTTGCATAGTGGTTGTAATTGAAACGCATGTTTCGGAATACCGAAAAGGGTTTTTGAATGTGGTACCCAATCCAGTTAAAGTGGTTTATTTCATCTGCTGCAAGCAAAAAGCCGATGTCATTCAATTCCAGCTCGGGAGACCTCCAGGTGAGTCCTGTTTCAAATTTGAAAATTCCGCCACGCTTGTCTTGCTTGCCTCCCCATTTGCCAATTTTAAAGGTGCCCCCGGTGCCTGTCAGGTTTGTTCGGGTGCTGTCGATCGATAAATGCGGAGCATTTGGACGTTGGAAAAAATGCACGAATCCTTGTTGCGTATTTAAAATGGCTTCTTGGGTTCCATTTACCCGACTCATGATCACTTTTCCGGTAACAAAGTACCACCGGTTTTTCCAGAAATGCTGAAAATCCAGTCCACCAGAATAGGCACTCTGATGAATATAATCCAGCCCTTTCTCTCTTTGGACACCCGTGAATACCGCCCCCAGGATGGTGTTGCCCTCATCGTAGTCTTTTAAAACCCGGCCTACAAAATAATTGGTCAGTGGCTCTACGAGTTCAGAACGTCGTTCTCCGTTCAGGTCAATGGTTGCATTTTCCCGTTGGGTAACGCTTTCCAGTACACCGATGGACCATCCATCTTTTGTTTTTCCACTGAATTTTGCAGCCCCTAAAATGGAGGAGTTTTGCGGGATGTCAGCAAATTCACCTGTTTGCAAACTGGGATATCCATGCGGTCTACCCCCTATTCGCCTGGAATAGAACAGTAGGTCAGAATCAAAATCTCCACCAGCCGAAGTACTTGAAACCTGGTAGTCAAACAGGTTGCGACTCTCAACAAAAAAGGGTCGGCGTTCGCCAAAAAAGACCTCATATCCATCTAGACGTACAGCGCCAGGATCGGCTTCAACCTGGCCAAAATCCGGGTTGATGGTGTAATCCAAAATCAGATCACGGGTGACTGCAAGTTTACCATCAAGGCCCGCAGTAAATTGATTTCTGGATCCGTCGGCAAAAGGGTTGCCTTCCTGTTTTTCAAACCGTTCGGCCTTGGCCAGCATGTAAGGTGCCAATTCCACTTGCTTATTATCCGGTAGATCATGAAGTCCATGCAATTCACCGAATTCACTTACCCAGCCATTTGCAGTTTGCGGAATGAATTGCCAGGTGGAACGTTCTTCTTTTCTGAAGACCCGGCGCATTACCTGGAACCCCCATACCGGGTTTTTCTGGTTTCCATAGCGCAATTGACTGAATGGGATTTTGATTTCCGCTGTCCAACCAAGACTATCAATATGGCTGCGCCCATCCCAAATGGGGTTCCAGTTAGTATCCCAGTTGTTTCCGTTGTTCGACACAAATTCATCGCCTCGGACTCCACTAACAGAGAAGGTAAATGAAAAGGCAGTGCGCAGGTCGTGGTAGGAATCTATGTTTATTTCCACCCAGTCTCCTGGAAATTGGTCGCGTCGACTCATGCGTTGAACAATGCTGTCCGGTGCGGTATCATGGCATCGATAGGCAATGTAAAGGTACTTTTCGCTAAAAAGGATTTTAAAGGAAGTGTTTTGGGCGGGGGATTTCCCGGGATCTGGTGTGTGTTGGGTGAAATCACCGCCCCACTCAACGGTGTTCCAGACTGCTTCATCCAGCATGCCATCAAAAACAATATCACCTTCCTGGATTGCGGCGGTGGTATATTGCTTTTTCTCTATGGTTTCAAACGGCGCTTGCGCCCAAATGCTATTTGAAGAAAAAATAAAGATGGAAAACAGGAAGGGTAGGGTAGCTCTCATACTAGGGTGGCGTTTGTTCGTTCTGTAGGTGCTGGTATTATTGGGCTCATTTTTCTTGTCAAAACACCAACTTAATGCTTGATGCCGATTCAAGAAGAAAGACAAGCAAGTGGGCCTCGGGTTGCAGGTAGATCCACTCAAACTCGCACTGCCAATACGCTAAAAGTACACGCTAAAGTTCCCCGCGTTCATTGATTTTCGATAAAAGCCTACAATTTTATCCTGTTGGTCATGCTTTAAGAATTTGTTGCAGGAAATAAAAAATGCCGGAGCAGCGAACTGCTCCGGCATGAAAACATGTGTTTAGTAACGTTGAATTCGGTGTTAATCCAAGGTCAATTCGAATTCAACACGGCGGTTTTTCTCACGACCTGCCGCTGTATCATTGCTTGCAATTGGGCGGGCTTCACCGAAGCCGGCATAACGCAAACGGGACTCTTTTACTCCACGGAAAATCAGGTAGTCATAACAAGCCTTAGCGCGTTCTCTGGACAGGTTCAGGTTGCGCTCTTCATCGCCAACATCATCGGTGTGACCGCTGATAGAAAGCTTGTAGTCAGGGTACTGGCGCATAATTTCAACCACACCATCCAGGATATCAAATGAAGTGCTCTTCAGTGTTGATTTACCTGTGTTGAACTGAACGGCATCCATTGCCAGTGACAATTGCTGCTTGGTTTCTGCTTTGATCTCCGGGCAACCGCGGTTGCTGGCAGAGCCAGCAGTATTTGGGCAGCGGTCGAGGTTGTCGGCAACACCGTCTCCGTCAGAGTCCGGGCAACCATTGTATGTACCTGCAACATCCGGGCATGGATCACTCTCGTTTGGAACGCCATCTCCATCGCTGTCGACAGGCTCATAGATAGCAAGAGGAGGTGGAGGCACAACTTCTTCTTCAATTTCAATTTCAGCATCCGGACAGCCGGCGTTTGCAACCAGGCCTGGTTCATCCGGGCACTTATCGTCTTTGTCTGCCACACCGTCGTTATCGCTATCCGGGCAACCATTGAGTGTTCCTGCCACAGTCGGGCATTCGTCGTTGCTGTCCAACACGCCATCATTATCGGAATCTTTAGGCTCATTGGTCTCCGGGCAACCGTTGTTTTCGGCTGGTCCCGGGTTGTCTGGACATTTATCATCTTTGTCTGCTACACCGTCAAAATCGGTGTCTGGGCAGCCATTCCAACGGCCGGGAGTATCCGGACATTCGTCTGTATTGTCTGGAAATCCGTCAAAGTCAGAATCCGGGCAGCCACGAACAGTACCAGGTTTATCCGGGCATTCGTCATCCGCATCGGCAAAGCCGTCGTTGTCGCTATCCGGGCAGCCACCGGTTTCAATGGTTCCTGCTTCATCCGGGCAGTTGTCCTCAGCATCTCCAATTCCGTCGTTATCGCGGTCTGGGCAACCCAATGCGGCAGCAGTTCCTGCTTCTTCAGGGCATTTATCCAGAATATCTGGAATGCCATCCTGATCCACATCTGAGGGCTCTTCCGGCTTAACAGGTGCGGCTGGCGCTTCTGTTTTATGCAGGAGGTAGGCAAAGCCCAGACCGAGTTGGAGGTTGTTCCGCTCATCAGCCAGTGCGAGGCGGTATTCTCCCTGAATGTTCAAAAAAGCGAATTCAGAAACCCGGATTTTCAAACCTGCTCCAACTGGGATTTGAACATGAGCGTTCTCAAATTTTTCAGCAAAAATGCCTGCACCTGCAAATGCATATGGTACCAGTTTGTACACATTCGATGTGTTCTCCAAATGGAATACAGCATCAAGACTGGTTGTTACAGTATTTTGGGTTGTGTTGGGCAATTTCGCTAAACCAATTTTCAATGGAAAGCCCACATTTAAAAATGGCGCTACATTGCGAAAATAACCAACTTCAAATCCTTCACCCAATCGGAGATCCTGGCTTTGCGGGATTCCGAAATCGTTGAAGTTCAGTTTGGCATGAATGGCATTGGGATAGGTTTTGTTTTGGGCCATGAGCGTCGGTGCGCACAGAATCATGCCCAAAAGGAATAGTATTAAATTTTTCATTGTAAGTGGATTTTACTCCCTTTAAACAAAAAGAATACCAATAATATAAAAACTAGAAAAAAGTGGTAGAATAATTTTAAAAACTTCAATTTTCTACAGATTCTTCATTGTTTTCAGGAATGTCTTCCGGTTGTATTTCTTCAACCGTTTCCTGTTTTAATATACTATTGGTCAGTTTCCTCAATTCTTGTTTGGGGCTGCGCCACCATTGTGCAGCCAAAACAGGGATGTAGTTGATTTCGTTGTTATCCAGGAATTGCCTGATTTTCATTTCCCATTCATAAGACGGGCGGTTTCCTATGGCATTCGAGCCATCGAAAAGCAGTACACTTTGCCGCATATCCAAGCCTCCGGGCCGGATAGCAACCGGTGTCTGTAGTCCGGCAACATCTGCGTTGGTCTGAATTTGGTCCTTCTCGCAAATTGGCGACAAGGCTTCCAAAATTTCCTCAACAAAAGGCGTAAAAGTAAACTTCGCATCCTCGTACTGCAGCAGTTGCTTCATTTTACCCAATTGGATGTTTGCAGCCTGGAGGTCTCCGGCCTGCATTTGATCTGCAAAGGTTGCCAAATGGGATAAGATGCAGGTACCCAGGAAGTTGCGGTCGGCAGAAAGCACTGTGTGCAACCCGGGCGGGATGCTGTGGGCAATAAAAATACGTTGTGTAGCACGGGTGAGTGCTACATGGAGTTGGTTCAGTCCGAGTTCGGTATTCCAGAAATGCAGGTCCTTGGTGAGGGATCCCTGACTGTCAACCAATCCGTGAGTAATCGACAACATCAGGATATCTACATGTTGTCCCTGCAATTCGGCAAATTGATAGACCCCCAGCCCATTTAAAAAGAGTTGGTGGATTTTTTCATGCCCGGGCATTTTCTTTTGCCGTATTTGAAGCAATTGGGCGGCGATAAGATTTCGCTGTTCTATCGTGGAGCAGGCGATTGCTACGATTGGGTAGGTTTTGGCTGGAGTTTGTTCGATGAGGTTGAGCCAGTCGATTATTTGGCGCGCCTCGGATTCATTGGTTTTGCTGGCTTCGTCGTATCGGCCCTCCACATTGGCTACAACAGTCATGTCCTTTGGCGTTTTCAGGCCCGGCAGATGTTTAACCGGGGTATTGAACGCTATTTGGTTGAACTTTAGCCATTCCTTGGCACTGTTCTGATGTTGGTAATCAAGTACTATGGTTGGTGCGCCGATTCCTTTACAGAATTCCAGGACATCGTCTTCCGCTTGCGGGGTCATGTCTTGTTTTGCATCGCCAAAAATTACCAGGTTTTTAGCCATATCAAACAAATGGTAGCACTCCTGTTTTGGGATGTTATGACTTTCATCCACTAGTACCAGATCAAACAACATGTTGGAGTGGTTTACAACATCCAACGCTACCTGAGGGGTTACCAATAATACAGGCAGGGTTTCTGTCAGAGCCTGTATGTTATTTTCAAACAGTTGAACGATGTTCTCTTCTGTTGATAAGGCGCGGTTGTTTTTTCCAAACCAGGTTTTAAATGCATTTCCATCCGTGGAACGCAAGGCTTTCAGGGCTTTATTTTTCCGGTTTTGCCAATGTGCACTGATTTGGAATGGCAAAATGTTTCGAAGTTCTCGCAAGTCCTGATAGTAGGCTTTGAGGTCATCTTCGCCCCATTTCATGCTCGGTGAGTATTCATTTTGCAGGAAATGATGCAGGTACCAACTATCGAATGCAGCCACCCAGTCTTTAGGTTTGATTTTGCATAAGGCGCGAACTACCTTTTGTGCATTGCTGCTCAAGCCCAGCCAGTGTTTTTGCCAAACATAAAAATCGGGGAAGTCACGCAGGTAGAATCTGGTCTCCTCTAATTTGGCAATGAGTGATTCGAGAAACTCCTGTCGTTTCGGTATGGTGAGCATTTCGTGCTTGACGGGCTGCTCATACAGTTGCGCTTCGTTAAATTCTTCGAGGAATATATCCATGGCATACTCCAATTCTTTAACCTGCTCGCGGAAGTCCAGTTCCGTATGGAGCGTATTCCCATTCAATCGCCGGAGGTCTTCCCGCACAATTGCCGGGATTCGCTTACGCCACAAGCGCAGAGATGCCTCAAAGTCCTTGTTGAGTTCAGCAACTTTCTTAATGTTCTTTGTATCAAAGCCGTTGGGAAAATCAAAATCAAAGTATTTCCGCGCATTGTAGGCTTTTTTCAAATCTTCATATCCGGTGCCTATGTTTTCTTTGGCCTTTACAATTTGCTTGTAGTGATCAGAAAATACACCGTACAGCTTTTCAGTAACAGACGAGGATTTGTCAAAATCAGGGCCGAAGCGCTGCCTGCCATCCTCCAGGTTTTCACGAATGGTGCGTGCCAGGCGATCCAGTTCCAGAAAGTGTTCTGCATAATGTTCCTGCAGTGCCTCGGCATAATCATTGGTTTTGAGAATATACCGGTGATGAATTGCAGTAGATTTCTCCAGCAGATCGGATACCCGTTCTTCCGTGGTTTTTTTTCCTTTAGCCACATCCATTTCGGTGAAAATTTCATGACTTAAGTGCTGAAGTGGGTGTTGCAAGGTCGGAAACTCGTGGAATAGTGGTTTGCTTTTCCGAATCGCTTCCTGTATTTCGTCGTATTCTTCTTTATCAAAATGGTAGTCTGCCGGGTTCAATTGCGAAAGCAGCAATTCTTTGCCTTCGATTCGGTTTGCTTTCAGGAATGCACCCACAACTTCACTGAAGTCCATGGCACCGAGAATCGGAGCGTGCAGTTGGTCCCAGCTATCATCGAGCTGTCGTTCCTGTCGAAGCGTCCGGTGGAGCAGGCCCTTGTATTTTTCTTCGTCCAGATTGGCTTTGGCTTTGTTGTCTGCGGCCATCCGAAGCATGTCTGCCAGCATGAGTTTGTCGCTGTGAATATCCCGTAAAACAAAGGAGACATCTCCAAATCCCTTATCCACAATAAACTTTTGTGCCCGCCGCAATGCATTGATGGATTTGGATACAACCAGGCACTTTTCCCGTTTGAAAGCGCATTCATAACGGTTGCTGCCAGCAGGTAGGTTTTGCCAGTGCCCGATGCTCCTTCAATAACCGTGATGGAATTGTGGTGAATAGCGTGAAGGGCTGTGCGCTGGCTTGGGTCCAGGGTTAGTTGTGTAAACGGATGCTTCCAGTCCATTTCAGCCGGGAGGGTAGCAGCGACAACCGGGGCTTCTGTAATAGTCGTTTTGGGCAAGGTTGGGTAGATGCCCAGCAGGGCGGACCACCGGAGCCTTCCGTCCAGTACAATGCCGGGCAACTCCATGCTTTCGGGGAAAGGTTGTACACTTAGAGAAAGGCCATCCTCCGTAAGGTCGAGGGTTTCGATAATTTTCTGACTGAATGACCCAATAGAATCGCTGGTCAAATTTCGGGATTCTGCCAGCAAACGGGCTTCATCCGAGTAATTGGTACTTGACAGATGATCAATCAAGTGAAATAAGGGGTAATTCGGGAAAATCTGATGTTGGTCGTTGTGTACGACGTTCCATTGATCCGGATGTTGCGCATGCGGATCCAACTGTAGTTGGCGAATGAAAAGTGGGGCGACAACTTCCTGATCACCCAATTTTGCCATCACAAAGGGATACCCGATACCCAGGTTTTTAGTACCAAAAACCTTTTCCCTGTTTCGGGATTCAAAATACAGGTGATGCAGTTTTTTGTTTGAAAGGTGCTGTGCTTTGAGGGGGAGATCAAAAGGCTGATTGCCAACCAATGCCCGGATACAGCGTATAGCAAAATCGTCTTCATCCAGCGTAAACGGATCAGCAAGATCCGGGCCGGAAGGAATTGCCTGTAGCCAGGAAAGGGCAGCTCCGCTGTACGAAGGTGTCTCTAACTGGCTGTTTTGGTTTTTGTTTGATTCAATCGGTGCAGGATTGTTTTCCATATTCGATGGCAGGTATTATCTGAGTACTATTGGTTGGGTTGGTGCTTGCCTGCTTGGTGCAAAAGCCAGGCCCTGTATCCCGTGTCGGGATAGCATAGACCAATGCAAATGAAAGAAATTTAGACGATACATTTTATTCTGGAACCAAGCATCTATGGAAAAATTGGATTTTAACGTCGGCTGGTAAAAAAATCAGGTTTAACTTCTAATTAATATGGGTATAAATAAAAAAATCATACTACCTTTGCGGCCGTGCCGGGCGACCAGCTCCTGCAGAACTCCCCCAGGGTGGAAACACAGCAAGGGTATGCGGTTGTAGCGGTGTGTCTGGCACTTTTTTTTCAATGATTCCGGCCATTCTGCCAAACTTTTCCAGCCCATGCAGTTTTTTATTGACACAGCAAATCTTGCTCACATTCGTGAAGCAGAGGAATTAGGAATACTCGATGGAGTAACCACCAATCCATCTCTGATGGCCAAAGAAGGCATCTCCGGAGAGGAAAATATTCGCAACCACTACAAGGCCATCTGTGACATCGTTGGTCCGGAAAAAGATGTAAGTGCAGAGGTGATTTCAACCGACTTTGCAGGCATGGTTGCTGAAGGGGAAAGTCTGGCAAAAATTGCCGACAACATTGTTGTTAAAGTTCCAATGATCAAGGATGGCGTGAAAGCCATTTCCTATTTTTCTAAAAATGGTATTCGCACAAACTGTACGCTGGTGTTCTCAGCCGGACAGGCCATTCTTGCTGCCAAAGCAGGTGCGACGTATGTATCTCCATTCATCGGACGTATCGATGATATTTCCTGGGATGGGATGCAGCTCATTAAAGATATTTTTGAAATTTATTCTACTACCGGTTACGAAACAGCCATTCTTGCAGCAAGCATTCGGAATCCTCTTCATATTGTGGATGCGGCGAAAGCAGGTGCTGATGTGGTAACTTGCCCATTGGGTGCAATGCTCGGGCTGCTGAATCACCCGCTGACGGATATTGGACTTGCCAACTTCCTGGCAGATTACAAGAAAGTTAACGGGTAATTGTTTTTACCTGGATATTAAAGAAAAAGGGCCTGATCCAAGTGGATCAGGCCCTTTTAAGTGTTTATGTACTTGGGTGCGCCTTATTAGTCGTCGTCTCCGTCAACATAATCTTTTGCTTTATCCCAAAAGTCTTTGGCATCCTCTTTAAGTTCGTTGGCTTCTTCTTTTACATCATCCATCAGTTCTTTTGCTTTATCGCTTAGGAAGCCCAGTGCTCCACCTTCGTGGTTGGCAATTTTCTCTTTTGCTGCTTTGAGTTCTGCTGCTTTTTCTGCTGCTTCCTCCCGAGCTTCAGCAGCCATTTCTTCTGCTTTTTCGCTCAGTTCATCCAGTTTTTCACTGGCTGCATCATTGAGTTTGCCAATTTCTTCACCGGCTTTTTCTGCCCAGTCTTTGGCTTTATCGCTCAAGTTTTTGAATTGATCTTCCATGGTACAAACGTAGTTTTAAGGTCTCGAAAAGAAAGTTGTTTTTATGACGGGAATGCTGCCAGCAGGTCACCCCAATGGCACGAATTGTTTATGCATTTTTTTCCCAAACCTGTGCAAGGTGCACCATGGTTTCTGCAGCCTTCTCCATGTCCTGTCGGGAAACCCATTCTTGTTTGGAATGGAATGCATGTTCTCCTGCAAAGAGGTTGGGGCATGGTAGGCCCATAAAGGAGAGCCGTGAACCATCGGTTCCACCGCGAATAGAGCCACGAATTGGGTTTTCAAACCCCGCCAGCGAAAGTGCCTCCAGCGCATTATCTGCAACTTGCGGGTATTGCCGCAAGACATTTTTCATGTTGCGGTATTGCTCTGCTATTTTGATTTCCGCCCGGGAATTTGGGTATCCCTTCATCACGTCATCAACAATTTGCTGAAGCGTTTGAGCGTGCTGCTTGAGTTTTTCATCATCAAAATCGCGCAGAATCAGTTTGATTGTTGCCGTTTCCAAATCGGCTTCTACATTAGTAGGGTGGATAAAGCCTTCCATGCCTTCGGTGTGTTCCGGGCTCAGGCTATCGGGTAGGCTTGCTAAAATCTTGCCGGCAATTTTTTGAGCATTTTCCATTTTACCCTTGGCAAATCCCGGGTGTGAAGCAACCCCGTGAATGGTAATAACTGCTCCGTCAGCGCTGAAGGTCTCGTCTTCCATGCTTCCGGCTGTTTCGCCGTCAATGGTATAACCAAACTGAGCGCCTAGTTTTTTGATATCAACGGCATTTACGCCGCGGCCAATTTCTTCATCCGGAGTAAATAAAATGCGGATAGCACCGTGCTTTATATCCGGGTTGTTTACTAAAATATGAGCGGCATCCATGATGGCCGCTACTCCGGCTTTGTTGTCGGCTCCAAGCAGGGTGGTGCCACTGGCCGTAATTACATCATTGCCCAATTGATTTTTGAGGTCGGGATGTTCGTTCATGCGGATCACAATGCTGGTATCGTCCGGAAGAACAAGGTCTTGTCCCTGGTAATTTTCATGAACGATTGGCTTTACATTTTTTCCTGAACAATCCGGAGCAGTGTCTACGTGCGAGCAATAGCAAATAACCGGGACATCCTTGTCGGTATTGGAAGGGATAGTGGCATATACATAGCCATGTTCATCCAGTTCGGCGTCGGTAATCCCCATAGCATGCAGCTCTTCAACGAGCAGCCGGCTCAAATCTTTTTGTTTTTCTGTGCTGGGTTGGGTTGGGCTTTCCGGGTCACTTTGTGTGTCAATGGTAACGTATTTTAAAAAGCGTTCGGTTGCCGTGTGTTGGAAGGGCGATTTTTTCATATGAATTAAACAAATTTTTGAAATAGAATTGCGTGTAAGTAGTCGGAATTTCAAACCTTATAATGCATTCAATGTCCGAAAACTCAACAGGCTCTAAGATACAGCGAACTTGTTAAAGAAAAAGAGGCTATTCGTCCATTCCCGGTAAAGTCTGGACGAATAGCCTCTTTAGAGTTTATTTAAACAGCAGTTAAGTGAGCAGATTTTAGTTTGGATCTGCGCTGTTGTTTACATCACCGGTTTTAACCGCTCTGAAACTAACTTCTGAGTTGGATTGCAACAGGTTGTCAAGTGTCAGGCTGTTGGTAAAAAAGGTTCCGGAAAATGGGTTGGTTGGGTCCGGAAATACCATGTCTGCCGGGAAAAATCTCCAGGAAGTGTTGTTAGGGAATTCCGTGTAAATTTCCAATATCAGTTTCCTTCCTTCCACGATATCAAAGGTTGTTACCGAATTGCTTTTGTTGTTGTCCGCAGCAATGATCTTCCAGGGTGAATTCAGTGGTTCCAACCCCAGAACATGTTTGGAAATCAAAACAAGGTCAAAGGTTGAAACTCCGTTACCGTCGTTGCCTGTTTTTATGGGAGTAACGGTATAGCTCAATCCTGCTTCCAATCCTGTAAAGCTGTAGTTTCCTGCAATATTGGTATACGTGGTGTCGCTGGCACCGCCGCTCAACACAACCATACAATTGACCATAGCCTGGCCCCAGTGGGTTTGTACATTCCCACTGATATCCACAGTAGTTGGGGCGGGTTGCCAATACCCATTTTGCGTCATGGCATTTGTATTCCCGGGATCGAGCCATTCTTTGAGCCGCTCATCCGGAAAGTCGCCATCATCCCAGGATAAACTAAACATACCAAAATAAGCACCCGTAACAATACAGGGGTCTACGTTGTTGACAGACCCTCCGTGCAGTTGCCCGATAATGCGTTTGTTTTTATCAAGCAGTGGGCTTCCCGAAGAACCTGGCTGAAAGGTTCCGTGGTCCGTTACTGTCTTCCAGTGGGTATACGCATCGGAAATTCCGAAAACGCCTCCCCAGTTGAGTTGCTGTGGGAATATTTGTGCTTCGTCGTCATCCAACGAAATCTTTTTAATATCACCAATCGGGTGGTGGATATAGGTGGAGTGCGGAGTGTTGTTGGTATCATCACGCGACCAGCCGTTGAAATATACACCGTAGGTTGATGGGATGGGGTTGAGTTTGAGAAGCATGAAGTCCGTACCTGCCCGATAGGAAATACGTTCACACCCAAGTACCGATTTGAAGGCTGGCTCAGCGCCCTGGTTGTTACAAAGCGCCGATTCATAGTCAAAATAAAAAACCCATTGATCGAAGTCAGGTGCCTGGCCGATTAACTGACAGTGGTGGCCAGTCAGGAAATAAGGCTCAGTGGATTCATCCGTATTGGCAATCATGGAGCCGGAGCACCAGCCGGAGCCGTTGGAAAAGACCATAAGAATCCGTGCAACTCCCTTTTTTTCCGTTTGAAAGGTATCTCCTTCCGGACAGTTGATATTGATGTGGCAAGGGTAGGAATCTCCGAAGTCCTCGGGAACATCGTCTCCGTTGTGGTCAAAGGCAACATCCACCCGGTTGATGTGGAATGGAGAGCCAGTTCCCTGAACAGAGGCTGGTTCAAAATATTCCAGAACAACTGCTGAGCCGGATACAGGCCCGATGGTGAACTTTTTGGAAGGGATGCAGCTGGCTTTTGTGTAAGCTCCGAAAACCTGGCTGCCAACGGGGTTAAATGCAAAAAGGCGGGCACCTTCCGGCAAGTCAAACTGATCAAACAAAAGAATCAGACTGAGGGCTTCTTCAGATTGCAGGGTACAGTGCCAGACCCGGTCGCCGTTGGGCTTTTCTGTCCAGGTGCCTGCATTTTCCAGGCTGATGTCTGCAGAAACCGGGGCAGCGAAACGGGGGTAGGATGGATTTTTTGCATCCTCTGCTCGTGCAGCAGCAGCATCCAGTGTGGGTAGTTGGACGGTTTCAAAATCAGATGAAAACAGGGCTGGCGTATTCAGGATCTGAGGCCGGCCTCCTTCGCTTATTTGTGCTGAAGCAGCACCTGATAGCAAAAGTAAAAAGAGTAAAAGTCGGTTGTGCATATACATGGGATGTTGAAATGCGCTAAAAACCGGGGGGAGAGTGGTTTCGGTGGATTAAATAAGGGGCGTGG
Organism: Saprospiraceae bacterium; assembly: GCA_041392625.1. Lineage (GTDB taxonomy): Bacteria > Bacteroidota > Bacteroidia > Chitinophagales > Saprospiraceae > M3007. Next base: position 249,799 of record JAWKLR010000001.1, read on the forward strand.
ATTAATAAAACAACTGCGAATATAACGATTATTTATTCATACAAGCTGTCGCATAAAAAACGTAGTGTACATTTTTGTTTATTCAGCCCTTCGGGCCTTGTTTATTCGAGCCGCTTTGCTTGCTCTTGTTTATTTGTTTAGGAGGGAGGATTGGGGTAAACAAAAGATAGTCGGTACCCGGAATCTAGTGGGTTGCCGACTATCTTTTAAGCAATCCAAATGATCACTTATCAGAATGGATTCTGAATGTCTGGATTGTTGATAAAGGTCGTATCTGTAAGTGCGTGGAGGAATTGTAACAATGCCTCTTTGTGGTAGGGAGTAAACCCGGAATACGTAATGGTTCCTCCATTGTTTTCAGGGAATCCGAGCGGGTGGATGAAGGGATCTTTGTTTGGGCCAGGGTGGCCGCCAGAAATGTAGTGATCCAGCACTTCTTCCAGGGTTTGGAAGCGACCATCGTGCATGTAAGGCGCCGTCAAGGCAATGTTCCGCAGGGTAGGAGCACGGAATTTGCCGTTGTCCCATTCATTGCCGTTGAATCCTCCCCGTCCAAAGTCTGGAAAGTCTTGCAGGGTTCCGGCAGAGTCTATTCCGTTGTTGAAGTATTGATTACCTGTGAGGGTCAATCCGCCATGGCAATGGAAGCATTCTGCATCCGGAAGTTGTAGCCCTGCGGTCAGGCCTTCGTCAAAAAACATAAGCTTGCCGTCTTTTTCTTCATCCTCCAAAGCAAAGGAGTTTCCGGCGAGGAACTGATCAAACTTTGAGTTCCCACTGCTGATCAGCGTGCGTTCAAACTGAGCAATTGCCTTGGCTGCCATTTCTTTGGTCATTTCTTCGCAACCGGAAATTCCGAATGCCTTTCTGAATAATTCCGGATAGGTGTCATGATTACGCAATGAACTCATGGCGTTGGTCCAGGTGTTGTGCATCTCAATCGGGTCTTCGACTGGGGCCAGCGCCTGTGTTTCCAGCGTTGCTGACCGGCCATCCCAGAACAAACCATTCCAGGCATAGGCAACATTGATCAGGCTCATGGCACTGCGTTTCCCGTTGATACCATCAATTCCTGTGGATGTTGCAAGGTTATCTGTAAAACTTCCGGCAGGCAGGTGGCAGGAGGAACAGGATTGGGTGCTATCGCCAGATAAAATTGGGTCGTAAAACAAGCGGCGTCCCAGTTGCACACCTTCAACGGTCATTGGGTTGTCTGCCGGAATGGCAATTTCCGGGAAATGGTCCGGCTTCAAGATCGTATAAGCCGTTGGGCTGTACGGGATATCTGTTAGGTCACAACTGCTTCCAGAGGGCGTGGGATCAGTGGGCTTACAAGCGTTGAACAGGCTCAAACCGGTTACAAACAGAAGTAAAAAACCTATAGGTAACGTGCGCAATCTCATTGTCGGGCTATTTTTAGTTGATATTGAATCAGGTGCCCGTGTATTAAAACACTGAACACCTGATTGAGAACCTGCCCGGTGCGTTGATTAACAACCTGGAGAATAGCCTGTGGTGTGGGCTTTTAAAAAATCCGTTTGTGAATCGAATCATAGGTACACCAGGCAGGTTCTTTTCAAAGGAGCTTGTCAGTTTAAATTACTGGATGTGAACCGCATTTTTGATGTTGTCCATCAGGATGGTCGCAACGGTTACATCTGCCGGGTTGTTGGATGTAAACTGATTTCCAGGTACAGTCAGGTCGAACCAGCTGTTGTTGATGGTAAACAAATCTTTCAGGTCCAGTTGGATGTCCATCTGAGAATCTGTTCCCACTGTGAATGGGTGGTCAAACGTGTAGCTGCGATAAACGGCATCGGAACCGCAATGGAAGAGCATGAAAATATCATCCATCCCGTCGTTGTTTTGGTCGCCGGTACCTTCAATTTTTGTAAAAATGTAGCTGTTCCAGCCGAGCCAGAATTCAATTTCTCTGGTAAGTGGGTGCCCTGCCGGAAAGTCAGAAGGACGCATTGCGTTGAGATCCGGGCGTACGCCAAATCCAACTTTGATCCCGGTATATTCTCCCTCAGGAACCTGGTAGGTGAGCGGAACATCCACTGCAAAATTATCGCTTGCCTGGTCTGGAGTAAAGTCTACCCACTCAACATCTGAAAGATGGATTTCTTCAGTTCCTTTCAGGAGCGTGATGTCCGAAACATAGGTGTTGAAACGGCTGAATGCAACGGTATATGTGTCGTAGTTGTAGTCTTTGTATTTCTCCAGTTTTTGACCATCATAATGCGCCTGGAAATTGATTGTAAACGGACTGTCTGCACCGGTATCAACGGGGCGAACATCTTTACAAGAAGAGAGGGCAAGGCCGGTAATCAGAAGACTAAAAAACAGTATTTTTTTCATGATCTAACGAATAATCAGGTTAGGGTAAAAGAATTGAAGTTTAAAACATGTTTCATTAAAAAAACGAGTACAGGCCCATTGATCAACAATGGGTATTGTACATTGACAAAGATAGTTTCCTTTTATTGTGAAACAGTAAATGCGCCTGGTAAGTTGGCTACGATCTGGGATTTCCAGCTGCTTTTGTCGCCGTTTTGCCAATTCACATTTTCGAACAAAGCCAGGTAATTGATTTTCAGGTTCACATTGAAATCAAAGCCTGTTTCATGTATAAAGGTACTACTTTCCTCTATCATGAAATTGTCAAAATCGTATCGGGTAAAATAAAGTGTATCCGGTATGGTACTACTTAGGGTATCTTTTTGAATAATCAACTGGATTGCAGCATAGGATGTATCTATGCCCCGCCACATTTCTTCTGCTTGCGGAGCCAGGGGGTGGCCACTCAGGGCAGATGAAGGGAGAATCTTGCGCGCATCTTCAGAAAGTCCTAGTCTGAACTGGATGCGATCAAAGGCTCCGCTGGTTCTGAAATCACCAATCGAATACAGCACCGGAGAGCGGCGAACCAGAATAAAATCATCGGTGAATGCTTGTTCCAGTGTATCAGTACCATTCAAGATTTTCAGTTGCACCGTGTCGGTAACGGTAAGGGCGTTTCCGTTTTGAGTAAGTGCGAATTCTGAAAAATACCAGGTGGCCTTTTTTAATTTAAACCAATGCCCCAGGTTGTTCTGGTAGGCTGAGTCGGCAAACCAAATCTGCGTATCAAACCCTTGTGAAACCGAGAGGGTAAGGGCCGGGTAGGTGCAGCAGCAGTTTTTATCAGCTGTTACATCAAAGTTTACTGCTTCTACGTCCAGGCATCCTTCAATAGGCTCATAGCAGGATGCAAGTGTGAGCAGAAAAAAGAGGGGCAAGTAGAAAAGCGATTTATTCACGATCAGTTTTTTTCTATTTCACGCATAATGGCTTTAATCTGCTGCTTCATTTGAGAAGAAAATTCTTTTTCCTGTATCCAGTGGAAGTAGTTTTTGTCTTTTGCCAAAACATCTTTTACTGCCTGGTTGGCGTATTTCCCAAAATTAAAGACAACGGTTCCGTCTTTCTGGACTTTCAGTTTTTGAGTAGCATCCAGGAAATTCAGGTCGTTGGTGAAATCGTGGATTGCCTTGATGTCATTTTTTATAGGCTGTTCAATTGTATTGCCATCTTCATCGATCAGATCCTGTCCTTCATACTTACTCAACTGACCCTTGAATACATCAATGGTAGCCTGCACGTCTGCAAGGGCATCGTGCGCATTTTCCATTTCTTGATCACAATAAAATCGATATGCTGCTCGCAAGGTGCGCGGTTCCATTTTGTAAAAAACACGTTGTACGTCCACCAGTCGGCGTTTGCTGATGTCAAACTCCATACCCACCCGGGCGAATTCTTCCATCAACATGGGAATGTCAAACCGGTTTGAGTTGTAGCCTCCCAGATCAGCATCGCCGATGAAATCCCAAATTTCCTGGGCGACTTGTTGGAAGGTGGGTTTGTTCGCCAGGTCTTTGGGTGTAATTCCATGGATACTCATAGACTCTTCCGAAATCGGAATGCCGGGGTTTATGAGCGAAACCCATTTGGTTGGTGGGCGATCATCTTTATGAAGTTTAATTAATGCGATTTGTACAATTCGGTCGCGGATTACATTGAGCCCGGTTGTTTCTACATCAAAAAACACCAGGTCTCTGTCTAATTGGATGTCCATAAGATAGGATTTTAAGGGTTATTCTACATCAAGCAAATCTTCGTCTATCAGTCCTTTGCTATTGGCAACCTGCCCCGGGCCATGCAATTGCACGGGCTTGCTGACTTTCCGGAATCGGATATTGAGCATTTCGACAAAAAGGGAAAAGAAAATAGCAAAGTACAGATAGCCTTTTGGGATGGCTCCTTCAATAAAGTGGCCCAAATGTGCAGCCTCTCCAATCAGTGAAAAGCCAATAAGTAGCAGCAGGGACAGGCCAAGTACCTGTACGGTCGGGTGTTCGTTGACAAACTTGGTGACCGGACCCGAAAACCACATAATCATGAGAATGGAGATCACTACTGCTACGATCATTACCAGGAGGTTGTCGGCAATACCAACGGCAGTCAAAATGGAATCAAACGAAAATACAAGGTTAATCAATCCGATTTGAAGGATTACCTGATTGAGGGCTTGTTTACCGGTACCCACTTTTGGGTCGTCCCCTTCGTTGGGGCCTTCTAGTTTGTGGTGGATTTCCGCTGTTGCTTTGTATATCAGAAATACTCCCCCCAGGAAAAGAATAGCGCCCTGGCCGGTTACATCACCATGCAATCCCAGAAAGTCGATTGAGAATAATGCTCCTGTCATTCCAATGACCCATGTAATCCCAAACAGCAAAAGGATTCGAAGGCCCATTGCAAGGATCAGACCAATATTAATTGCTTTAGGCTGTTGCTCCTTCGGCAGCTTGGATGACATAATGGATAAGAAGATAATGTTATCCACTCCAAGAACAATCTCCAAAAACGTCAGGGTAAGCAGGCTAATCCAAGTGTCTGGGGATGTTAAATCAGGCATGATGTTCAGCAAAAACATAGTGCGGCTATTTTTTTGCAATGTTACGGCAATTCGGCAGGTGTTCAAAATTTCCACACCGTTCTGAAAGTGCCGGCTGCATTTTATTCATGCTTTCTGCTTACAAGTATTGGAACAACGCAGTTGGTGGATTTGGTAAGCGTGGCGACAATTGGGGTACTTGAATTTGCATAAGCACTAAAAATGCCCGCATCTTTGTGAGAAATCTACTCAAACATGAAAAAAATAAACACTTTCCTCTTGTCTTTCCTTTTTCTGGGAACCGCCTTTGCACAAGGCCCGGTACAGAAATACGTTTTACTCGAACATTTTACCAACTCAAAATGCTCAATCTGCGCCAGTAAAAATCCGGCTTTTTACAACCTGATTAGTCAGTATCCGGATGAAGTGCACCACGTGGCCATCCACCCCTCAGTGCCTTATAATACCTGTGTTTTTTATTTGGCAAACCCCACCGAAAACAATGCCTGGGCTGCTGATTACAATATCTTCGGAACACCACGAGTGGCTGTAAATGGTGAATTAATTCCATCCGGAACTCAATTGCTCCCTGCGGCAATGCTCACCGGGGAGTTTGGTCAAACAAGCAATTTGTGGCTGCAGGTGGAAGAGTCGGGTAGTGGAAATGCCCGCACTGCTACAGTTAAGGCACATACCATGGGTGCACTGTCTTCAACCAACCTGAAACTGTTTGTGGCCGTTGTAGAAAAACAGTGAATCAAACGACTTCCAACGGTGAGTCTGTACATCACGATGTTTTTCGGGATATGTTGACTGAAACCTCCGGAGCCTATTATTTACCTGCACCACAAGGGGGATATACCGAATTTGTCTACAACTATACTATTGATGCTGGCTGGAATGCAGATGAAATCTATGTGCTTGCTTTTGTAAGAGATGTCACTACCGGTGAGATTATCAACAGTGGTACTCCATCTGACCCAATTGTTTTGTCTACAAAAAGTGCAGTATCTGAGCCGATAACATTGTTTCCAAACCCCGCCTCAGATGCCACTTCCGTGCAGCTGCCTGCTACAGAAAAAGTGAAGCAGCTTGCAGTATTTAATCTGGAAGGCCGGCAGGTTCAAACACGGTACAGCCAGACAGGCGAGCGCCTTGAGTTGGAAACATCCAACCTAACTCCCGGCCTCTATGTACTCAAGGTGACCGGTGAGCAAGGAGTGTATACCGGCAAGTTTGTGAAGGAGTAAACCCAGAGAAATTTTAGGGTGAACCAGATTTGAGATTGACTGCTCACCCAAAAAGAAAAGCCCCGGATACTGTAAAAGTCCGGGGCTTTTTTTATCCGCCTACATAATTGTGTGGCGTGAGCACTTTGAGTTCTTCTTTGATTTCATCGGCTACATCAAGTGCATCAATAAATTCATGAAGGGCTTCCTGGGTGATGCCGCTTCTTCCACGCGTGAGGGCTTTTAATGCCTCGTAGGGTTGCGGGTAGCCCTCGCGTCGAAGAATTACCTGAATGCCTTCTGCAACCACCATCCAATTGTCTTCCAAATCATTGAAGAGTTGGCCTTCATTGAGGAGCAATTTGCCCATTCCCTTCATCGCGGATTTAAAGGCAATTAGGGTATGCGCCATTGGAACTCCCAGGTTGCGAAGTACGGTGGAATCGGTCAGGTCGCGCTGCAGGCGACTGATCGGTAGTTTCTCTGCCAGGTGGTGAAACAAGGCATTAGCAATGCCCAAATTGCCCTCCGCATTTTCAAAATCAATGGGATTGACTTTGTGTGGCATTGCCGATGAACCAACTTCTCCCTGAATAGTTTTTTGTTTAAAATACTCCATGGAAATATAAGTCCAGATATCCCGACAAAAATCAATGAGGATGGTATTTATCCGGCCCAGGTTTTGGAGTTGGGCTGCCAGGAAATCGTAGTGCTCGATTTGAGTCGTTGTTTGCGAGCGTTCCAAGCCCAGGAAATCACCCACAAAGTTGTTTCCGAACTGTTTCCAATCGTATTCAGGATAGGCAGCAACATGTGCATTGAAATTGCCGGTTGCTCCACCAAATTTAGCCCGGTGCGGCACGGTTTTCAGCGATTTCACCTGCTGCTCCAGACGTTCAGCAAAAACCGCAAACTCTTTACCCAGCAGGGTAGGGGAAGCGGGCTGTCCATGCGTACGCGCGAGCATGGGTACGCGCGCCCACTCCAGAGCCGCCTGTTTGATTTGTCCCACCAATTCGTCGAGTAATGGATAGTACACTTTTTCAAGTGCATGCTTAAAAAGAAGGGGATTGGCCGTGTTGTTTATGTCTTGTGAAGTCAGGCCAAAATGAACGAACTCACGCATGGGGCCAAGCCCGAGTTCATCAAAACGCTCTTTCAGGAAATATTCAACGGCCTTGACATCGTGGTTGGTGCTGTGCTCTATGGTCTTGACGTATTCTGCATCCGCCATGGAGAAGTTTTCGAAGATCGCATTCAGCGCATCAATTTTATCTTCATCAAAGGCCTCCAGTTGCGGAATTCCATACTGACAAAGTGCAATGAAGTACTGGATTTCGACAAAAACCCGATACCGGATCAAGGCGTATTCACTGAAGTAATCGGAGAGTTCATTGGTCTTGTTGGCATATCGACCGTCTATGGGAGAAATAGCGCTGAGCATAATGGGAATTTAGTGAGTTGCGGATTGCAACTGCAAAATTAGAAATTCCTGACAAACCGGCTTGGGTTTGCTCGTATTTGAAGCGTACCTTTGCGCCAAAATTTAAGCCCATGTACCGAAATCTTAGCATTTTCCTTTTTTTGTTGCTTGCTTCCTGTGGTGGACAGGCTACGCTTGAAACCCTCACCGAGGAAACAATCACCATCCACGATGAAGCGATGGCCAACCTGGCCAACATGAACCGGGTAAAACGGGAATTAAAAGCCCAGTACGGTGATTCCACGCAGATCATTCAGGATGTTCTGCTTCAAATCAAAAAAGCTGATACCGATATGATGGCCTGGATGGCGAATTACAAGGCACCGGAAGATATGCCTATTGAGGACGCTATCACGTATATGGAAGCACAGAAAGCATCCATTTCACAAAATCGAGATGACATTCAGGCTGCGATTGATGCCGGAAAAAAATTATTGAAAAATGAATAAGTTATTCTTCCCCCTTTTGCTTTCAATCCTATTTGTTCAGTGTGTATCGGAAGTTGACACAGACCGTAAACTTCCCATTCTTGGTGAGCGCGATGTTGTGAACGGTGATACGATTTACCCAACGGTGAGGGACTTTGAATTTATGGATCAGGACAGTCAGTTGATCAACAATCAGACGTTTGACGGGAAGATCTATATGGTTGATTTCTTTTTCATCCATTGTCCTACTATTTGCCCTAAGGTGAAGGCCCAGGCAAAACGGATTTACGATAAATATGAAAATGACGAACGGCTCGTGCTTTTATCTCACTCTATTGATGTTGGCAATGATACCGTTCCTGCACTCAAACGATACGCTGATAAATTGGGCATCCGTACGGATCGCTGGCACTTGGTAACCGGGGATCACGATGCGATTTATGAAATTGCAGATGATTACTTTAGCGTTGCTAAAGAGGATCCGAATTCGCCGGGAGGTTTTGATCATTCCGGCCGATTGATTTTGGTGGATAAAAACCGCCATGTCCGTGCATTTTGTGATGGAACTGACCCCGAGGAGGTGACTCGCTTCATGACCGATATTGATGTGTTGTTAAAAGAACAATTCCCGGAAAAATAAACCTCAGATACATGCGTGTTTTAGTTTTAATTGGGCTTTCCATTTTGTTTTTGCTATCCTGTGAGGAAACCCCTTACGGCGATGGTAAAATGTTATACGAATTTAATTGTTCCAGTTGCCATCAGGAGGATGGACGAGGATTGGGTGAACTGATCCCCCCTCTTGCAGGAGTGGAGTACCTTGCTGAAAACCGCGATAAACTTCCGTGTATTATTCGATATGGAATTAAGGATAGTTTACTCATTCAGGGTAAAATGTATGCGGAAGAAATGGAAGGACACAAAAATCTCTCGGATGTTGACATTACAAATGTGCTCAACTACATCGGCAACTCCTGGGGAAATAAGATGGAGCCCTATCAATTAGGACAGGTAAAATCACTGCTTGAGGCATGTGAAAAGAACACGAAATAGCGCCTTTTGCGTCATTTTTATTCGTATTTTAACACTTGCCTTTGCCATACCGCGACACAAAAGCAAAGTTACGGTTTGCGGTTCCCGCATTACTGTCTATTTTTGGCATTTATATACGGCCATGGAGGGCAGCGAACCTGAATACAAAATGCTCCTTCTTATGGAGGTTCCCCAAAAACCATCAACTCGAAGTTTTATTCTCCCGAATAGCAAACAGTACCTATGAAAAAACGTACCCTATTTTTTGCTGCCTTGTTTTGTGCAGCTGGTTTGATGGCGCAGGCTCCGGTCAATGACGATTGTTCCGGCCTGATAGACCTCGGTGAAGCACCGGTCTGCCCGCCAGATACTTTTACCAACCTCAATGCAACAGCTTCAGATATTGGTTTTGACAACAACCCCAGCTGTTTTAACGGAAACATCGCGGAGCACGACGTATGGTTCCAGTTTACCTGTCCGGATACCTTGTTTGATTTCCGAATTTCTGTTTCTGGTGTGGGTGTAGACGGGCTTATCAACCCTGAATTTGCTATTTATCGCGGAGATTGCGAATTGAATGGTTTGGCCGAGCTGCTGTGTGCCATCGCAGATATTGGCGACAGCACGGTCTTTTTGGATGTAATGGGCCTGACACCGGGTATCCCGTATTTCATCCGGGTTTCTGATTTTTCAGTAAATGCAACGCCCAACTGGGGTGATTTCGTGCTGTGTGTAGATCAGATTCCACCCAGCTCCAATATTGATGACGGCGGCTCTTCGTTGTGTGAAGGAACCCTGTACGATTCCGGAGGCCCGGATGAAGATTACGAGGCAGGGGAAGATTACACGTTTGTGATTTGCCCGGGAAATACACCGGCGTGCATCACATTTACGATGGACTATTACAACATTGAGAACGGTGACTTTTTAAACCCGGGAGAAATTCTGAGCTTTTATGATGGAGACGATACCAACTCTCCGTTGCTTGCCGAGTTGATTGGAAATGGATTTGGACAAAATATTGGAGACGCCGGCGGTGGTGTTTGCTTCCAGGTGCAGGCGACCAGCGGCTGTCTGACTATTCAGTTCCAATCGGATGCCGATGTTCAGTTTGAAGGTTTTGCCGGACACTGGGAGTGTAGTGATGAACCATGTGATCCTGCACAAAATATGGCTGTGAATACCATGATTGATCCACAGGACATTGTGGATGCCGTTTCAACTCCATTTACAACGGTCACCATTACAGACATCAATTGTCCAAGTGGTGCATATGGCACGTTCTCTTTCCCAACGGATCAAAATAGCCTGGGATTGGAGAAAGGTTTGTTGTTGACCTCCGGTGATGCTGCTAATGCAATCGGCCCCAACAACCAAACCGGTGCCTCTGGCGCAAACAATGCCCCTGGTGATGCCGACCTGGACTTCTTATCTATCCAATCCGGAAACGGTCAGGAGTCAAATGACGCCTGTATTGTAGAAATGGACGTTTATGTTACCACCGATGAACTTACATTTGAGTATGTCTTCGGATCAGAAGAATATCCGGAGTTTGTCAACTCTTCATACAATGACATTTTTGCATTCCTTGTTTCTGGTCCCGGCATTGTTGGCGATCCCGGATTGGGAGGTGCCGAAAACATTGCAGTACTTCCGGGAACCAATACCCCGGTACAGATCAACAGCGTGAACAACCTGTTGAACTGGGAGTACTACCGGAATACCCAAATCAGCGATGAACTTCAGTACGATGGGCACACCTCTGATTTTATGGGTGTTAAAAAAAGCCTGACAGCACGGATAGATGCAATCCCTTGTAATACCTACCACCTAAAACTGGCAGTTGCTGACCGGGGCGACTTTTCCCTCGACTCCGGTGTGTTTATTTCTGAAATCAAAGGTGGTACTCAGGATATCGCTGTATTCTTTGCTAGTGGTATTGATTATTTCATTGAAGATTGCTCCGGCGTGGATGACGAATTGGTGATCTCCCTTTCTCAGCCCGCTACAGATACGACCTACTTTACAGTAAATATCTCCGGCACCGCGATTTTTGGTGTGGATTATATTTTGACCTTGCCTGCTCAGATCGTTTTGTTACCAGGCCAACAGTCCGTTTCATTCCCATTTTTCCCAATAGCAGACAACATTCCGGAAGGAACCGAAACAGTTATTTTGGAGTTGTCCAATGACTTTGGTTGTGGAAGTGTAGTGTACAAAACCATTGTTGTAAATATCGAAGACAATGTATTGGTTTCTGTAAATGCCGGAGCCGACACCATTTTTGTTTGCGCAGGAAGCACCCTTCAGTTGGAAGCCAGTGGCGCAACCGATTATTTCTGGGCTCCGCCAAGTGCAGTTAGCAATGCATTTATTGCAAATCCGACCATTACACCAACTGATAATATCTGGCTGGAAATTACAGGTACAGTAGGAACCTGTGTGGATATGGACTCCGTGTTTATTGAGATTATTGATCCGGAAATTACCGTATCCGCCACAGCCGATACGGCTATTTGTCAGGGAACCTCCGTTCCATTAGTAGCCACCAATAATGTGAATAACTCAGACCTGGTCTGGACCCCTGCGGCTGGTTTGGATGACCCGAACAGCAGTACTCCTATTGCTACTCCGCAAGTAAGCACCACGTATGTTGCGAGTGTTTCCATTGCCGGATGTTTGGTAAGTGACTCCATCACGATTTTAGTTGATACCCTCTTCTTCCCGGAATTTGAATTCCTGGATACAACGGTTTGTCAAAACTACCCGGTCCAATTGGGAGAAATTATAAATGAGTCTACGACTTATGAGTGGACACCAAGTTTGGGACTGGATGATGCTTCCAGTGCAGGGCCATTTGCCCTGCCAGACGTCACCACTTCCTATACATTAGAGGCTACTTCTGCAAATGGTTATTGTTCGCAGATTGAAACAGTCACTGTAAATGTGATTGCTGCTGATGTTGATATCGAAGGCGATGAATATATAGAGATTTGCCTTGGTGACAGCCTGGATTTAAACTCGGTTTTCGCACCGACTGGTTCAGATGTTACCTGGTCACCTGCCTTTTATGTAACGAATGCAACGGGCCCATCAACCGTTGCTTTCCCGGATGAATCGGTTACGATTTATGCAAACTATGATGTGAACGGTTGTTCGGTAACAGACTCAGTGCGCATACGCGTGGATTCCCTGCCGAATTCAATTTTGGCCCGGGTTGAGGACAAGCCTATCTACTGCCCTGGTGATACCATTTATCTCATTTCACCAACCTATGAGCCAGCCAGTTTCCCGGATATCATCCACGAATGGCAGGTCTTTGGCACCATGCTGACTCCGGAAGAGAACTGGAACATGGTAATCATTGCATCTGAAACGCATATCTATGAGCGGATTACCAACAACCACGCCTGTGTGGATACCTCAACCATAGAGGTTCCTGTTGCAATACCGCCAACAATTACGGTTACAGGTACTCCAAACGGAGTCTGTCCGGGTGAAGAAGTCCAACTCAATGCTACCGTAGAACCCAACCAGACGCTTGAGTGGATGGAAGATCCAAGCTTAAGTTGTACCATGTGTACCAACCCAACGGCCAATCCACTCGGAACCACGACCTATACGGTTTCGGCTCCGGAGGCCGAATGTCCGGCAAGTGGTAGCATTACCATTCAGGTAATTCCCCCACCCGCATTGAATCTGGTTCCAAATCAGGTTCTTTGTGAAGGAGAGTCTATCCAGCTGAACGATGTCAATCAGCCTGGTGTTACGTACACCTGGACTTCTCAGCCTGCGGGCTTTAGTTCCAATGAGCCGACTCCGACAGTGACACCAACCGGTACGATTACCTACCATGTGCTTGCTGATAATGGAAGTTGTACTTCTGAGGCAGAAGTAACCATTGAGGTAGCCTCAGCAACCTTCTCTGTAAGTGAAGACCAGACGATCTGTAATGGTGAAGCTGCACAGTTGAGTGCCAACATAACTGGAACCCAGGGAATCGTGCTGTGGGATCCGGGCGCATTGAACGGTGAGAATGTAAGCGTTTCTCCATCGGAAACAACTACCTATACTGCGACTTATCTGTTCGGAGATGATTGTGTCTTGACTGATATGGTTACTGTTTCTGTTCTTATCGCTCCTGAACTCACGCTTGCTGGCGATACCAGCATCTGTCTGGGAGGCTCAGTGCTTTTGAATAACAATTCAGAAACCGGAGTCACGTACAGTTGGACTTCTGAGCCGGCTGGATTTACCGCCAGTGCAGCCATGCCAACAGTGGTTCCGGATGCTACCACAACCTACACCGTGGTTGCCGACAATGGAATTTGCCAAACCACCGGTTCTGTGACTGTAACCGTTGATATCGCTACCCTGGATGCCGGATTGGACCAAGTCCTCTGTTTTGGAGATTCCATTACACTGGAGCCAACCATTACAGGAACTCCGGGCACATTAACCTGGCAACCTGGAAATACAACTGGTAATACCCTGCTTGTAAATGTAGATACGACTACCACGTACCAACTTACCCTGGTTTATGGTGATGCCTTGTGTGTAACTACGGATGAAATTACGGTTGAAGTAATTCCTTCTGTTGAAATCTCAGAGATTTCTGCAATTCCGGATACAACGACGCTGTGTGAAGGCGAAGAGCTTTCATTGGCAGTAACTGTGAACCCTGCGAATGTTGGATTGATCTGGACTGAAAATGGCGAGATTATTCCAAACCAAACCAGCGATAGCATCGTGATTGTTCCTACTGTTGCGCCTGGTGAGTCAGCCACATTCACTGTTACCGCCACAACCCTGGAAGGTTGTTCCGCAACGGCAACACCAGTTTCCTTTGAAATTGTACGTTGTTATTTCATTCCAAATGCCTTTACGCCGGATGGCGATGGAGTCAACGATACCTTTGGATTGGGACTGCAAGGTGGCAACATCGAAATCATCAGTTTTGAAGTTTATAACCGCTGGGGCCAGCGGGTGTTTGAATCCACTCCCGGCAACCTACGATGGGACGGAAAGCAGGATGGAAAAGCAGCTGCCAGCGATGTATATGTTTATGTGATGAAACTTCGCTTCTCCGATGGAAGGGAAGAAGTATTTAAAGGCGATGTTACCTTGATCCGATAGAAAGGTGCTTCCGTAGCACATTGTTTTGAATAAATGCGAACCATCCTGCTAAAGGGTGGTTCGCATTTGTATTGAATGGAGGGAAAGGCAGATTGAAATACACCACAAATCAATTTCTTTCGTTCAAGAAGCGTACAAATTGAATTGGTGCGCAAAGCAATTGATTGCCCTCAAATTAAATTAGTCCTTAAAAAGTAAGCATGAATTTCAAAAACCTGATTCACTCGTTTAGTTTCCTACTGTTTTTTGTTTGTTTTGGATCTGGGACCATCCTTAAGGCCCAGGGCTCCAAGGTAGTAAGCGGAACGGTCCTTTTAACTGAAACAAAACAACCTGACTATTCGGCTCTATTGAAAGCATTGAAGTCTGATTGGAGCGTCCAGGTTGATTCTTCAAATATCAACGACAAAACCCTGATTTTTAAAACCCGCCAAACCACTGTGATGGTGGCTTACCTGGATTATCAGGCGTCGAAGGATGTAGTCCAGACCGCGTCAGCCATTTCATGGCTTTGGAAAACCGCACTTCAGGAAACTACAGAACACCAGGCGCAAATGGTAGTATCCGTGATTGGATCTGAGGGGCGAACACTTGAACTGTATCAGCTGTTTACCAAAGTTGCAGCTGCAGCCCTACAGACAAGCAACTCCATAGGAGTATTAATGCCTGATCAATTGTTGGTGCTATCAAAGGGCTATTACCTCACGGCAGCCCAGAATATGTCGGAGGAGAACCCACCACTTTATTGTTGGGTATTTTTTGGATTAGTGGATGAGGATGGGAAAACAGGATCGTTCACGTATGGGCTAAAAGAGTTTGGGCTACTGGAGATGGAAGTTGCTAATTCCAGTCGGCCCTTATTCGATGTACAGAACTTATTATACGATGCGGCAAAGCATGTTCTGCGGTACAACCTAAAGGTTCGCAATGGACAAAAACTTCCGCTGGCAGAAGGATTTTCATTGGAAACTAAAATAGCCAATGCTGTTTATCTGGAAGGCGAACAAAGCGTACAGTTAACGTATTAGGACTGCTCTGCGCGCTTATCGGATGACGGTAATGCTTCCCTGTTGTTGCTCAATGTGGCCGTCTGCAAATTCGATCATGGCTGTCCAGGAATAAACCCCTGGAGGTACCAGGCTGCCTTGCCATTTGCCATCCCAGCCATCTGCGGGGTTGTTGACCGGGAAGTTTGACTGTTCAAATATCATGCTGCCATTTCGACTAAATACACGGAGGTATTTGATTCGGTCCAGGCTGTTTTCTGAGAAAATTGTGAAGTAAGCTTCCTCTGCCACACTTGGCTTGAGTACATTGGGAGTATAGATTTTTACTTTTTCAATTTCCAGTTCCATTAAGGCTGTTGAATTACATCCTTTGAGATCTGTTACAATGGCTGCGATGGTGACGGATTCACTCAAACTCACTGATTGCTCTATCCGTTGTTGGGTGTCAAACAAAGCAGGGGGACGCCACTGGATTTGCCCAATAGGCAAAGAGTCTGGCCAGCCTTTTATTTCCAAATGGATAGGTGTGCCGGAAGGAACTACCGTGTCACTGGCAACCAAATAAATGTCAATAGGATCAGGCTCTGTAACGAGTACAAAAGTTGACGTTCGCAACCGCGAGCATCCCGGATCTACAAAACATTATTATTCGCCGTGCCACAATCGGTCGAATACGGGTGTGTGGAAAATGTTACCCCATCAATTGAATAGTAAAATGGTGGTTGACCTCCAAAGACAGAATCGATCTGTATGGCTCCATCACGTAATCCGAAACAACTCACATCCTGTACACTTGTGTGGATGCTGTCAATACAATCAGAAGGCTTACCGGGTAGGGCGTTAGCAAAGTTGGGCGTGGTGTTCCCAAGCGAAAACACAAGCCAGACAAGGGCAGGAATTAAAATACTTGGCTTCATCTTGTGTAAAGTTACAATTAAATGTTAAATCGCTGCCTGAAGCGCGCGCATTTTGAAATGCAATTGTGCACCTGAATCGAACTTCTCCCGACTGCAATCCGATTGTACTGAAAAATAAAGAGTATGTTTTCTGACCTGCATCAATTATACCAAATTGCGAAAAAGCCGGAAAGGAGAATTATTGGATTAATGTCCGGTACTTCCCTGGATGGCCTGGACATTGCTTTATGCAAAATCTCAGGCTCTGGATATCAGACCAGGGTTCACTTGGAGCGTTTTGAATCCATTCCATTCGAGCCTGGGTTTGTTGAGCAACTCAAAACGGTCTTTGCCCGGGAGCAGGTTGCCCTGCAAGACCTCACCTTACTCCATGTACTCATTGCACAGGAACATGCCCGACTAGTCCGCCAGTTTTTGTCAAAAAACAAACTCCACCCCAATGAGGTGGACGTACTTGCCAGTCACGGCCAAACCGTTTTTCATGCACCCAGACGATTGCATGGTTTGGAAAATATGCCGAACGCAACGTTGCAACTGGGAGAACCAGATCACCTTGCCCGGGAGACCGGAATAATTACCCTGAGCGATTTCAGGCAAAAGCATCTGGCAGCAGGAGGGGAGGGGGCGCCTTTGGCACTTTATGGCGATGCATTTTTGTTTTCGAAAAAAGATACCGACCGAATATTGCTCAACATAGGTGGAATTGCAAACTTCAGTTTTTTACCCGGCGATCAAAGCCAACCTGTACGTGCCTTGGATACCGGCCTGGAAATACCTTGATGGATACATTTGCGCAAAAAGGAGTTTGGCCAGCGGTGGGATGTTGATGGACTTATCGCCGCAAAGGGATTGTTGATGAATGGCTCCTGGCTGAGTTTTTAAAGTGATTCTTATTTTACTAAAAAGGGGCGAAGACAACCGGGCAGGAATACTTCAACTGGAAGTGGGTGGAAAACAAACTCGCAGGGTATCCCAAGGGAAGCCAAATCCTTACAACCTGATGCGCAGTTTGTGTGCGAACTAACCACCAAAAGCATAAGCATACAACTGCATCCCTTCACAGTTAGCAGTACAACATGCGAGTTGTTCGTAAGTGGTGGTGGTGTTCACAATCCCATTTTAATGGAACGAATTGCAGCATTCACTTCCGGAAAGATGCAGTTTGCACATACCGATCAACTCGGTATCCCGGCGAATGCCAAAGAAGCCGTACTGTTTTGCTGTTTGCAAACGAAACAGTAAGTGGAACGATAGAGACCCTTGTTCGGGTTTAATTCCAGTGAAAGTATGGGCAAAATTTCGTTACCGAATTAAGGTGGCAAAACCTTTATAAATTAAAAGGTTCCTCGCGGACTGGTAAATGTAACCTGATACACATACACCCCACCGGGCGACATGCTGCCACTGTTTTGATCCTGGCCATTCCAACCTACATTGGGGTTGTCCGTCTCAAATACCAGTTCTCCCCAACGGTTCCAGATCGTCATGTTGAAATCGTTTATGCCTTCCAACAGACCTGCCCCAAGGAAGAGGTCATTGCTGCCGTCTCCGTTTGGCGTAAAGGCATTGGGCATAAACCATTTGAACTCAGGCACGATATCAAGCACTTGGGTAATTGAATCCTTACAGCCTTCCGGGTGGGTTACAATTAAGCGTACAGCCACTAGGCCGGTGTCCTGAAAGGTAAATAAGGGATTTTGTTGTGTCGTGGTACCCTCGTTTCCAAATTGCCAGTTCCACCTGTTTGCCCCACTGGATAAATCGGTAAACTGGACGGTATTATTGAAGTTGCTCAACAAGGTATCCGGACTGAAGGTGAAATCAGCCGTAGGGGAAGGGACAACCTTGATCAAATCAACAAAGGTGTCTTCGGTGTAACACCCAATGGGTGAGGTAATCTCTACGTGGACTGTAAACACACCAGTTTCTGTGTATAAATGGTTGGGGCTGATCACGCCCGAGGTCGTGCCACCGTCTCCAAAATCCCATCGAATATCATAGGTGCTGTCAATGGGGGAGGATAGGTTGTCAAAAAATATATCAGCAGGGGCGCATCCTGCAAAGGTGCTTGGCTCGATGATGATGAGTGGAGGCACGGGATACCAGTTGACGACCTGGGTGGTGTCATCGGAGCAGTTATTGCTGTCATAAACCCGCAAAGTCACTGAATGATCACCGGGAATAGGATACAGGAATTCCGGATGTTGTTCGGTGCTGGTGCCTCCCTGGACCCCAAAGTTCCAGCGCCATCGGTCGATTCCGGCGTCTCCAAAGGATGCATCGGTAAAAACTACCGGACCCGCCTCGCAGGTGTCATAGACAAAGGAATAACTTGCTGTAATGCTTGGATAGATATTTACGGTTATTTCAGCAGTATCACCGCATTCCTGACCAGGATTCAGGTAGAGGGTACCATAGTATGTACCGGTATCCGGAAATGCTACGGTAGGATCCCAATCGCTGCTGTTTGAATATGGAGTGCCATCAATGTCAAAATTCCATACAAATTCATCAATGAATTGCTGCTGTACACTTTGATTCAGAAAGGTAATTGAATTTTGCCCACAGGAAGTAACAACGTATTGCTGCGGACCGGCAATGGAGTCCGATGAGATATTGGCAATGACTGTAGGGCTGCAATCGGCGACATTGAATTGGAAGTCGCGTCGGACGGTAGAGAGCAAAACCCCATTTCGGTATTCCTCCACACAAACGCCTACTACATACTGTCCTAGCATATTGGGTGTGCCACTAATAAATCCTGAGCTTGTATTGATTGAAATGGGTGGATTGCCGCCCATCGGTGATCCGGGGGTATAGGTAGGAGCAAGAAAAATGATGTTGTCAAATGGAGGTGCACAAGGTGGGTTGGGGGCAGCACCAATGCACGACTGGAGGGCAGAAAGAGGAGAGAGAATGGGCCCACCTCCTGCATATGGGCTACAAAAACTGTAAATCAATTGGTCGCCATCGGGGTCTGAGGCTCCATGGTCAAATTCCAGGGGAAAACCATTGCAAATGATAATTGGAGGAAAATTGTCAAAGGTTGGGCTGTTGTTTCTGAGTTGTTGTGCTTGTGGGGTAAGTTCAACTGTATAGGTTGCTCCTACATCACCCGGATTCGGAACATTTGAAATGGTAATATTCCGACAACAGCGTTGGTATACGATGAAATAGCTTTGCGTACTGATGGGCAGTTCTCTTTGAAAGATATATACTCCTTCCTCTACACATACATTCGGCAGCTGAGCTACACAGTTGGGTGTGTCCGGAATCAGGTTAGACTTAAAACTCAGAGGGATGTTGAACGTCTGCCAAAGGGAGTTGTTGTCATAAGATCCACGGTATATGGCAATGGGGGCCGGGTTGTCAAAATCTGCTCCACTGCCATTGCAATCCCGGTAGATTTTCATGGTAAATTCATACAGGTTGGTATTGGCTACCGAATCGGTTGAAATGACCTTGTAAGTTACTTCTCCGCCAATGATGTGCATGCCAAATCCCACTGTGGTGCAGGAAAAAGCAAGTAGTAAGGGGAGTATATAGTTGATTTTGAAGAACTTCATTCGCTCAATCTGTTTTTTCTCTATAGTTTGTGTATTGGACAGCCTTCATATTTATTTTAATACCATTCCGCGCTCTTATGCTGCCTCAAACGATTAAAAATGCGTGAAAAGTGTCAGTATATGTCAATTCTTAACTACAAAATTTGAATGAAGGGCTTTCCATATCGACAGAAAATTGTGGGTTAACAAAAAAAAACGGACTTTTGTCCCCGAACCCATTCATTCAAAACGCATTTTAACCGCCATTTGTTGGCTATGTTCCTGCTACGAGACGACATTTCTGAAATCATTGCCCTTCTGGAAAAAGGAGGCACTATTTGTTACCCAACCGATACAATTTGGGGAATTGGTTGTGATGCCCTGAACGAAGCGGCAATCGAAAAAATCAATCAACTTAAAGGCGGTCCTCCCGATTCCGGGTATATCCTGCTGGTAGATGGGATTGACATGCTGAAACAATACGTCCCAAAGATACATCCCAGATTGGAAACCCTTTTGTCTTTTCACACCCGACCGCTCAGTATTGTCTATGCGGAAAGTGAAGGCCTTCCAGATAGTGTGAAGGCACCAGATGGATCCATTGCAATTCGCGTTGCTACCGATGAGTTCTGCCAGGAGTTAATCGCCTCTTTTGGCAAGCCGTTAATTAGCACCGCGGCCTGTTTGAAAGGTGAACCCTATCCACCATCCTTCGGCGGTATTTCCAGTGAAATTATCGCAGGCGTGGATTATGTGGTCCGCCACCGACGCGACGACAAGGCGGCAAATGAACCTTCTCCGGTTGCCCGACTCGACAGGCACCAGGAGTTGGAATTTGTACGCGAATAACCGCTTCCAAAATAAGGCGTATATTAAAAAAAAGCCAGTCCGAATAAACCGGACTGGCTTTTCCCATTATTGCTCAATGGGCTTCCCGGATTCCAGGGTTTCAATGATGCTCTTCAAATTTGCCTTATTCAAGTCATCCTTTGCCTGACCCAACGCAATTTTAGCGTGTTCCAGGGCTTTGTCAAGTTGTCCATCCGCAGAGTATCCACGGGTGAGCCCCACATGGGTTGGCCAGGTATCTCCGTGGATTTCGAAATTTTTCTCAAATACCTTTACCGCCTCCTTTGGTTTTTTTTGGGCGATCAACTGTCTTCCGTAACCATGCATTTCAAAAACCGTGGCGGCTTCCAGACTTTGCTCTCGGGCCTGATCGGCCTCCTCTGTGCGGCCCAGGGCATCCAGAATCCCTGCCTTCACCGTTAGGCCGTTAAAATTTGGTTTGCCAACTGGGGGCGATACAGCATTGTTGGCCCAGATCAGAAAACTCTTCCAGATTGGTGTTTTTGTTGGAGGCAAAAATTGGCAGCAGTAAGCCAGTTTTCATCATCAAAGCCTTTGTCGCCCGAAAACCTCGCAAATTGGCTATCACGGTTTCTTTAAGATCCACTTTTATGTTGATTGGAATCCGCCTTATGCTCCCACGCAACATAAGGTCACGGCATCCCGCGTTTGATTTTCAAAGAGGAGTAATTTAGCCATTCAATACTGGGCTTTTGATCTTTTTGTTGGCCGGACGGTCACGCGCAGTGCATCCTTACGTTCGTCGTAAAAATAACTGCCCCCAGGCTTCGGAGTCGGTAGAAAAAATAACCAGTGGATTGCTCTTCTCCTAGTGCAATGAAAAATCCATAGGTACCTGCAGCAAGTTTCTTCCCTTCAATTTCTACATCGGTGCTAAAAGAGATGGTCGTACACTCATTTGCTCCTGCGCTGCCAGGGTGCAACGTGGATGTACCAAAACGAATTTTGAAAGCCGTAATGTGCGACGGGCGTACCCCAAATAGAGCCTTCGCGGCCCTTGACCACCAGTGCTGTCGGCTAACTTCGACAGTAGTCAGGCCAATGCGCTGACTTATGCTGCTTTTCAGGTTAAAACTTCCATTCAGAAAATTCAGCGCCTGGCCAAACCCAAGTTGAGCGGTCAAGACAGTAATCAGGAAAAGTGTAATTTTTTTCATTGCTTAAAAATTTGGTTTAGAAAAGAACCGGTGATGATCTTTTAGGGTAAAAGCAGGTGTTTTAATCCAGATCAACACACAAGTTTTAATCAATTCGTTGTATTCTTCCCCAATTTCTTATTTGTTCTCCTACCGATTTCTTTTTTGCCAAACAAATAAAAGACGCAAGGACTAAACAACTCGTTTTTCGCCGGCCGTCTATATTTTAAACACATACTCTTTTACCAATTCTAAACACACCAGTTATCGTGGCAACAATCCATTTCCCAGCAGAGTGGGAGCCCCAGAGCGCCGTTCAATTAAGCCTCCCTCATCCGGATACAGACTGGGTGGACATGCTTGAGGAAGCACAGGCCGTTTTCGTAGAAATTGCCCGGGCAATCCTGCCTTTTGAGGCTGTTTTAGTTGTAGCACCAAGTCTGGAGTATGCGCAAGCAGTGATGAAGGATTTACCTCAGGACAACATCCGGTATGCAATTGCCCCAACCAATGATACCTGGGCCCGGGATCACGGAGGAATCGGAGTATTAGATGGCGACAAACCACTGCTCCTCGATTTTGTTTTCAACGGCTGGGGACTCAAATTCGCAGCCGACAAGGACAATCTGATTACAAGTGTGCTGGCACAGCAGGATGTCTTCAAGGCACCGAAAGTTCACGGTGGACTGGTTCTGGAAGGAGGTGCTTTGGAAAGTGACGGGCAGGGAACGCTGCTTACCACTACCGAATGCCTTTTGTCGCCCAATAGAAACCCACACCTAAGCCAACTGCAAATAGAACAGGAGTTGAAACGCCTATTGGGTCTGGATCGAATTTTATGGCTTAATCACGGTTTTCTGGAGGGCGATGATACGGATTCACACATTGATACCCTTGCTCGTTTTTGTACTCCTGATACGATTGCCTATGTAAAATGTTCCGATCCGAAGGATGTACATTATGAAGCACTTCAGGCTATGGAAAGTGAGTTAAAGGGTTTTGTCAAAAAAGATGGTACCCCATTCACCCTCATTCCCTTGCCCTGGCCCGATGCATGTTTTGCCTCAGATGGTCATCGCCTGCCTGCTACCTATGCCAATTTCCTGATTATCAATGGC
This sequence comes from Saprospiraceae bacterium, assembly GCA_041392625.1. Lineage (GTDB taxonomy): Bacteria > Bacteroidota > Bacteroidia > Chitinophagales > Saprospiraceae > M3007. The sequence goes on from JAWKLR010000001.1 coordinate 272,636, forward strand.
GCTGTTTTAGTCCCGACTTATCGGGTTCCACAGGATGCGGAAGCGCTTTCCACCTTGCAAACAGTATTTCCCGACCGAAAAATTATTGGAATTGACTGCCGCCCCCTGATTGAACAACATGGTTCCTTGCACTGTGTGACCATGCAATATCCATTGGGTTTTGTTTAGTGGCCTGTAATGGTTTTATAAGTACGGACTGTTTTCCCATTCTAATCCCAATAAATCAAGCTATTGAAGGGATGGATCGCAAATATCTGCTAATTTCACAGCCATAGAAACACATAGCATCGCATGAAATTAAAAATTGGAATTGTTCAACACGCTTGCGGACCGGATAAGCAAGCCAATATAGAAACTTCATTAGAGGGGATAGCCGCCTGTGCTGCACAAGGCGCTGAATTGGTCGTACTGCAGGAACTGCATTGCGGCATTTACTTTTGTCAGGCAGAGGAAACGGAAATGTTCAATCTGGCAGAGCCAATCCCCGGACCAGATACTGAAATTTTTTCCCGAGCCGCCCGTGAAAATAAGGTGGTATTGGTGAGCTCTTTATTCGAAAAACGGGCTCCGGGCTTATACCACAATACAGCTGTGGTGTTTGAGAAAGACGGGAGCATCGCCGGGAAATATCGAAAAATGCATATTCCGGATGATCCGGCATATTATGAGAAATTTTACTTCACGCCGGGCGATATGGGGTTTGAGCCCATTCAGACCTCCGTTGGTAAATTAGGAGTTCTGGTCTGCTGGGACCAATGGTATCCGGAAGCAGCCCGCCTAATGGCACTGGCAGGAGCTGAAATGCTGATTTATCCAACTGCAATTGGTTGGGAAAGCACCGATGATGCCGAGGAGAAAAGCCGGCAGTACGAAGCATGGTTTACTATACAACGTGGACATGCCGTAGCCAATGGATTGCCAGTGATCAGTGTCAATCGGGTTGGTACCGAGCCAGATTGGACAGGGGTTACCGGAGGCATTGAATTCTGGGGACAAAGTTTTATTGCCGGGCCGCAAGGAGAAGTTTTATACCGGGCTGACTCAACAAAACCCGAGCATGTTGTGTTGGAAGTTGATAAAAACCGGACAGAAGAGGTTCGACGAATTTGGCCTTTCTTCCGCGACCGACGAATTGATTTTTACCAAGACCTAACCAAACGCTATCGGGATTAGTAGTTTCTTTGACTGATAAATCAGCAACGAACCACAAACGTACCCGGATAAAACCTACCTAACCATGTCTGACCTGACTTTTGAAAAAAATAAAGATGCCCTGCTTTTAGCCATCTCCAACATGCGCCGACGGTTTGAAACCATTGAGGCCGGAGGCGGTCCCAAGCGGATTGAAAAACTGCATGCAGAGGGCAAGATGACTGCCCGGGAACGGATTGACTATCTGTTGGACGAAGGCAGTCCGCGCATTGAAATAGGGGCCTTTGCCGGGTATGAAATGTATAAAGAACACGGTGGCTGTCCCGCCGGTGGGGTAGTAGTGGTCATTGGGTACGTCCGGGGGCGGCAATGCATGGTAGTAGCTAATGATGCCACTGTAAAAGCCGGTGCCTGGTTTCCCATTACGGGCAAAAAAAATCTGCGCGCACAGGAGATTGCACTCGAAAACCGTTTGCCATTGATTTATCTGGTTGACAGTGCCGGCGTGTATCTCCCAATGCAGGATGAAATTTTCCCGGATAAAGAGCATTTTGGCCGGATTTTCAGAAACAATGCAAAACTCTCAGCAGCGGGAATTCCGCAAATTGCAGCCATTATGGGTTCCTGTGTGGCTGGTGGAGCATATCTGCCCATCATGTCGGATGAGGCCCTGATTGTAGAAGGAACCGGCTCGGTTTTCCTCGCTGGCCCATATCTTGTGAAAGCAGCGATAGGAGAAGATGTAGACTTGCAAACCCTGGGAGGAGCTGTTACACACAATGAAATCAGTGGTGTGACCGATTATAAAATGCCGGATGATCAAACTTGTCTGGATACGGTGAAGGACCTGATGGACAAAATGGGTAAGCCTGCCCAAACCGGCTTTGACCGTGCTACCCCCAAGCCACCTGCTAGCGATGGTGAAGAACTTCTAGGCTTGTTTCCCGAGCAATCCACCAAACCATTTGATACCCTGCAACTTATTCGGCAACTGGTTGATGATGGCGAGATTACCCAGTATAAAGAACACTATGGGAAAACCATTATTTGTGCATATGCCCGGATAGATGGCTGGGCCGTTGGGATTGTAGCAAACAACCGGCAGGTAGTGAAAAACGGAAAAGGTGAAATTCAGTTTGGCGGCGTTATTTACTCCGATTCGGCCGATAAGGCAACCCGGTTTATCCTGAATTGCAATCAGAAAAAAATTCCATTGGTCTTCTTGCACGATGTTACCGGTTTTATGGTTGGTACCCGTTCTGAACACGGAGGTATAATTAAGGATGGAGCAAAAATGGTGAATGCTGTTTCCAACAGTGTGGTGCCTAAGTTCTCTGTTGTGATTGGAAACTCTTATGGCGCCGGGAATTATGCGATGTGTGGAAAAGCATACGATCCACGGCTGATTGTGGCATGGCCAACCGCTAAAATTGCGGTAATGGGAGGTGAGCAGGCCGCCAAAGTTTTGACACAAATCCAGGTATCTTCCTTGAAGAAAAAAGGCGAAGCACCTGACCCCGAAGCAGAAAAGGCCTTATTTGAAAAAATAAAGCAGCGCTACGACGACCAAACGACCCCGTACTATGCTGCTGCCCGCTTGTGGGTGGATGCCATCATCGATCCGCGCGAAACCCGACAGTGGATCAGCATGGGAATTGAAGCAGCAGATAAAGCACCTATGGAGGACTTCAAAGTTGGAGTCATTCAGACCTAGACATCAATTTACAATGCGGACACCTTTTGACCTTGAAAACTGGGAGCGAAAAGCCCATTATGAACTCTTTAAAACCTATGAAGAGCCCTTTCATGGTGTAACAGTTACGCTGGATTGTACCCGTGCCTACCAACAAGCCAAAGCTGCCAGGGCTTCCTTTTTTCTCTGGTATTTGCACCGCGCTATGCGGGTGATGAATGAACTCGAAATCTTTCGGCTTCGCATTGAGGAAGACAGCTTGTATTTGTATGATTGCATTCATGCTGGCGTGACGGTGGATCGACCCAACGGCACTTTTGGTTTTAGTTACATTCCGTTTGATTGGGATTTTGAAAAATTCGCATCCGCTGCCAGCGAGGAAATGGATCGGGTTCGACAGGAAAGTACCCTCGTCCCGGAACAGAAACAGGATAATGTGGCCTATTTTTCATCCCTTCCCTGGATTGCCTTTACGGGTTTGTCGCATGCAAGAAAATTTAGCAATCGGGAAAGCATCCCCAAAATCACCAATGGAAAAATGACGGAAAGAAACGGACGGCGAAGCATGCCCTTTTCTATTCATGTGCATCACGCATTGATAGACGGTCGTCAACTTGGTGAATACCTCGATCGATTACAGGAACTGTTGGACGAATAGCGAAAATCAAATAAATTACATGGTATGGCGTACAATGAACACTTAGGAGATCGTATTCGGAATGTGTTGGTCCGCAAAAATTACGATTTCGAAGAAAAGAAAATGATGGGAGGACTGTGCTTCATGGTCGACGACAAGATGTGCGTTGGAGTCGTGCAGGATAGCCTCATGGTGCGCACCGACCCGGAAATCTACAATGACTTGCTGGAACGGCAGGGCTGTCGTCAAATGGACTTTACCGGGCGCCCATTAAAAGGCTTCCTCTTTGTAGATCCGGAGGGCATTGAGCAAGATCAGGACCTGAACTCCTGGATTCAGCTGTGCCTGGATTTTAACCCAAAGGCCAAATCCAGTAAGAAAAAGAAAAAATAGCCGGCGCTTACTTACACTCGTACTTGTATCTGGAAACAGTTACGGTTCCGTCGGTGGTGGTAGTCCGCTCTTCGATAGGGTATCCCTGGGGGTTGTACGACATGACACAGCCATAGGATTGTGGGGCAATACTTCCATCTGGTAACCGTATTTCAATTCCAATCAAATTGTGGGTGTTTTGGTAATGCAGCGGTGCCCAACGTTGATACCCCGTTTTGTTGTCGTACACTTTTTTCTCTGTGCGGATCAAACTTCCATCCGGGTTCTTTTTGGTATTGAACGAAGAACCATTTTGATCAAAATAGTCAATTTCGGTAATCTCCAACAGGGTGCCATCGGCTTTGTAGGCCATTACTTTTTGCAACGGAAATTGTGAATTTGGGTCGTTGGTATATTCGTAATACCGGTGAGCCTGATAGTCGGAGTTGTTGGTTCCGACAAACATATCCATTCGGGTTACCAGGCCTTTTGCATCGCGCTCGTAGGTAGTTTTTATCCAGGAATCTGTGCCATCGGTCTGCGCAATGGAAGCAATCCAGTTGGTTTGTTCCTGATAGCCAAAATAAAAGTGCATCGCCTCGGCGCCATCGGGCTTGTACTGCGTCATTTCGCTCAGTCGCTTGTGGTCATCGTAGTCAAATGACCATTCGAGTTTCCCATCTTTATATGCCTTCTGGATAACACAGGATTGGGAAAAAACCAGGTGTGAGAAAAGGAATAGGGTCAGCGTGAATGTAATTCGAATCATCGGTTCTGGATTTTATTAAATAAACTTATTTTTTCAGCCAGTCGCAGATGGCTTTTGCCCCTTCTGCGATTTGAGGACAATGTGTTTCAATGAAAGCATCATCCAGTGCGTCTTTGCCTGTGGCTGCTTCCAACACTGCTGCTCCGTCAAAATCAACGTATGAAAGCCGTGCAGCAAACAAATCGGAACTGCATCCAAACTCCACACCGGGCAGGAGGGCTACACCAGCCTCTTCCAGTAAGGCCTGACACATGTCGCGATCGGTTTCGATTCCGCGGGACTGGAATAATTCTTTATGTGCAGCAAAACTAGGGAAAAGATAGAATCCCCCTTCGGGTTTAGGCATAGTAATCCCGGCTGCGACTAGTTTGCGGTGCATGTAATATCCTATGTCTCTGAGAATAAAACGCGCTGTTTTCAAGTATTCCTGAATATCCGGCCCCATTTTAAATGCTGTTGTTGCAGCATATTGGATGGGAGCACTGGTTGATGTGAATGTTTCGCTGGCACAGACGGTCATGGCATCCTGCAGGCGTTTCAGGCCTTCCGGAAATGCAAAAAAGCCAAGTCTCCAGCCACCGGCTCCACACCATTTTGAAAGACCTCCGCTGATAATCGTTCCTTCCGGATAGTAATAGGCAATTGAAACGCGTTTATCCTGAAAATTTAACTCGCTGTAAATCTCATCAGAAAGTACAATGATCCGGTATTTTCTGGCAACCATAGCCAGGTCACGCAGATTGTCTTCACTGTAGGTGGTTCCCGTAGGATTAGCAGGGTAGTTCAGTACCAAAAGGCGGGGCCGGGACGGATCCTGCTCGCAGAGTGCTTCCAGTTCATCCGGCATGATCAGCAAACCGTTCTCCGGCAGGGTATCCAGCCGGCGAACATGCCGGCCGATTATTTGGGCCTGCGGCGCATAAGAAACCCAGGAGGGTGCCGGGATGACCAATTCACCGTAATAGGATAACTGAAGCAAAAACATCAGTTCCTTCGACCCCGGACCAATCAGAAATTGCGACGATTTGAAGCGGGTTCCGGTATGCGAATTGATGAAGGACGCTAAAGCCTCTCTCAGCGCAGGCAAACCCTGAACAGGGAGGTAATCCTTCTCATGTGCGTGCTCCCTTAAGGATTCAACCACTGAATTTGGAACCGGAAAAGGAGACTGACCAAAACCAAAGCGATAGACTTTTTTGCCAGCATCCATTAAGGCCCTGGAGCGTTCATTGATGGCCAGTGTGGCGGATGTGGAAAGTCCAAATAAATTTTGATTGGTTACGGTCGGTAATTCTTGATCAAAACGCATGCCGGGTAGATGATTTGATGAAAACTTTAGTTGTTTAAAAAAGTCTTTAAATCCAGCGCACACTGCTGCCTTCATCCACGTGTTTTACTTCCAGGATGTGCGGGAAAAAGTCTTTCTGGGTCTCAATATGTGAAACGATGTAAATTTGCTTGAATTGCTCCTGCAGGTAATTTAGAGCCAGCATGATCTCGTGTCGACGTTCTTCATCCTGGCTTCCAAAAATCTCATCAAAGGCCAGGAACTCGAGCGCTTGTTCGTTGCCGTTGAGGTCCATGATGGCTTTTGTAATCGCAATGCGAAGACAGAAATTGGCCAGATCAATTTCTCCACCCGAGAACCGGTCAATAGGGTAGTAAACACCCCCGTCGGCAATGCTGAAATCGAAGTTTTCATCCACCCGAATGTTCTCATACTTACCTTTTGTTATCCGGCTAAACAACTGACTTGCTTCCTGCGAAATTCCCGGACTGACCCGATCCAAAATCTCTGACTTAAATTGCTTGACTTGCTCCAGTAGTTTTTCCAGCAAGTCCAATTCCGATTGCGTCTCAGCCAACTCATCCAATACCCGCTGGTGTCTTTGAATTTGATCGTTTTGCTGTTCCAGTTTGTGCTGTGTTTGCAAAAGAGCCGTGTGCATCTCCTGGGTTTGTGTACGCTGCGCGCGAATGGCCTGATCTGCATTTAAAAAGGCTTCCTTAACCTGGTTGAATGCAGCCTCATCAAACCGGGTAGATTTTAGTTTTTTCTCAGCCTCCAACTTGCCTTTTTCTGCATCCCCGGTTGCGCGTTTCAGGGCTTCAATTTTTTGGACTTGTTCCGGGATCTCCCGTTTCAAGTAATCTTCTTCCTTCAGCAGTTGCATGTATTTCGGGGCATCGGCCTCCACTACCTTTTTTAGCTGGTCATAAATCCCCGGTTCAAATTGAACGGCTCCGATTTTATCCAGGATAACCTGGATCCGGTGGCGTCGGGCTTCCATTTGCTCAAACTGGGAGCGTTCATTTTTCAGTTGCTGCGCCTGTTCACCTAATTTGGCAAGCAATACCTTGTGTTTCGAAATTTGTTGTTCGAGTTCTTCGCATGCACTCCGCAGTTGCAGGCCTGCTTCCAGAATTTCACCTTGCTTGTTTTGAAGTTGCGCCCGCTCGTTCTTTTGCAGGGTTTCCAATTCAGCATTCAGACCATTTACAACAGATTCATAGGCATCTAAAACCGGCTGAAAACAGGTCGGACAGGTCCCGTCTTTGCCTATTTCCTGAAGTTTGTTCCGTTGAGTCTCCCGGTCGCGAATCCGGCCATCCAGTGCGCCAAGGGCCTTCTCGATTTGCTGGTGTTCGCTTCTTTTTTGTTCGCGGACTGCTTGTTTGGCAGCCAGCTCGATTTCGAGTTGAGAAAGTTGTTCTTTTAGACTGTTTGTTTGTGTTGTTTGCTCCTCTAAATCACGAATACGCTTCAGGCAATCACGCATCGGTCCTTCCAACTCCTTTAACTGGTCCTGATAACCATGTTGATTGACATAATCCTGGCGCGCCTTCTCCTGACTCTGAAGTTGGGTGAGCCGAGATGCATGTGTTTTTATGAAATCCCTTTGAGCCTCCAGATTTGTTTGCTGTGTAAAGAGCACTTTCTGTTTTTCTTCAGATTCCTTGAGCTGGGATTCCAAACCTGCAATACGCTCCTTCAGCGTCTCTAATTCTTTTTGTGCAGCATGAAACGCCTGTTGTTTATTGCTTTCGGCCTCAAACTGTTCCTGTTTTTTATCCCGGTCTTTTTCTAATTTATCCTGTTTCTTTTTCTCAGCCTCCAGCTCCTTAGTCTGCGTTTTTTCCTGCTTGCCAAGCGCTTTGATTTCCTTATTTATTGCATCCAGCGCCTCTTTGTCGAGCAGAAACTTTTCCTGGCCAAGCAACTGGTTTTTCAGGGCTTTCCCGTCGGTCGAAATATTTTTCTGAAGTTTATCCAGGCTGTCAAGCCCAAGCATTTTTCGCACCATTTGGGTGCGGTTGGTGCCGGTGGTGTCTGAGAGTTGTGCAAGTTCTTTTTGGCCAGAAAAAACGGAGCGCTTAAAGGCATCGCGGTCTAACTTCAGTAATCGAACCACCTCCGTATTCACAGCAGAAGTTCCCTTGGCCAGCAAGACATCGTTTTTATATAATTCGGCCATTACCGAATCCAGTTTTCGGCCCCGCAAGGTGCGCACAATCCGGTATTGCACCGGCCCCATGCTGAATTCCAGTTGCAACTCTACACCGGCTTTCGGCTCGGCGAAAGAAGACCGGATTAATTCCTTATTCAATCCGTCCTTTCCGTATAGACAATACAGGATTGCCTCAAAAATGGTGGACTTACCCGCTCCGTTTTTACCAATAATTCCAACCAGCCCTTCCTGGAAATTGAGGTCCAGCGTGGCGTACTGTTTGTAATTTGTCAGGTGGAGTGCGTTGAGGATCATTTGTGGTTAACTTGAATCTTATTGGGCTTGAATGCGTTTTGAAAGGTTTGGCGTGTGTGCGAAAACTTATTCAAGGCTTCTGAAATAATAGGCTGCTTTGTCTTGCAGTGCCTTGGCCGTTGATTCGTCGTCTTTGTATTTTTCCGAAATGTATTGAAAAAAGAGGCTGTCCAGTTTATCGAAGTTGGCATCGGTCATGGAGCCTGCTATGCGTTCTTTGCTCCAGATTTTGCGGCGTGGAATAAGATGAAAACAGTCGGGTAAGTGCTCGCGAATAGTTTTGTTACTGATCTCAAGGGATTGTTCAAGTCGGATATCCAGCAAATTGACCGATACAATGGCTCCTTGTGTTTTGTTTTTTATACCAAAATCAGCAAGATGTTGTAGAATTTCGTCAACCTGGAGGTCGTGACATTTCTTCAGTTCCAGTTTGAGCCAGGAGCGCGTGGGGATGCCGTGGAACTGATGCGCGCCATTGCTTGAATCCAGCAGGATAAAGCCTTTGGTGGATTCGTGCTCCGTATCGCTAAACCGCTCGGTTGAGCCGGAATACCAGGCATTGGGATGGAGATCAACCGATTGGTAATCGTGCCAGTGACCCAGGGCGACGTATTGAAATTGTTTGAGTTTGATTTCAAAAGCAGCAGGGAATACCTGCTCCCCATATTCCTCCATCAGGAAGCGCTTGCCCAGCGAGGTGTGTAAAAGCAATACGTTGAATTTGTCTTTTTGGGGCTCCATCCGATCCAACTCCTGGTTGAGTTTTCGGGTGTCGTTGATGTGCGGAACCCCATGAATTGCCAAATCTCCTAACTCGAAACACTCCCAGGTGTCGCCAAAAAACGGGTGAACACAAGCAAGCGACCGGAAGGCCTTGAGAATGGGGCTGGTGTAAATGGTCTTTGGCGTTTCGTGGTTTCCGGCAATCAGAACAATGGGGATATTGGCCTGGCACAGTCGACTCAATTGCTCCAAGGCAAAAGTAAGCGCCCTGTTGGAGGGGCTGGGTCGGTGAAAGAAATCGCCGGAGTGAATAATCAAATCCGGTTTTAAATCCAGCGCCTGATCTATCACATACCGAAATGCATCATATACATCCTGCTCCCGGGCATTGATCCCGTCTGTGGTGACTTGATCGAATGCCTGAAAGCCCAGGTGGGTGTCAGAGAAATGAAGGATGCGCATGTTGCAAAAATCAATAAAAAATGTTTAGGACCCGGACTCTCCCGGAATTATTTTTTTGCCGCCTGGAAGAAATTGAATGCAGATCCAGGACACTGCTATGTAAAAACCAAGATGGTCAGAAATCCGACAGTTTATATGTAAACAGGGCTTAAAAAGCGGATTTGTGCCGGAGTTTCGGTATTCTTGGGTTTGTTTCAGGATTTTAAGTTCCAAATACGTCTTTAGATTTTTTGCTGATCAAATAAAACAACCATGCGACGGATAGCCTATACAACCAGTCTTTGTTTATTACTTTTAATTTTTTCATGTCAAAAAGAGGATGGTTTTACCACTACTGTGCAACCTGCTGTACAACAGACCCGGGTGCAGCTGGTCAGTGAAACATTTGAAGATAAATCCTTGCTGATGGTTGCAGAGTCCAGGCTGGGTTTGTACACGGCATTCATTGCGGGCGATCATCCGGGAGATGGACTTGTTTTTCGCGCTGTTCAGGATAGCCTGCCGATTATTTTGACAGACCGGAATGGCAATTATTATGATGTTTGGGGGACCGTGCAACACGGTCCGGATAAAGGTGCGCAATTGCCACCTGCACAGGGGATGATGGCCTATTGGTTTGCCTGGGGCGCATTCTATCCCGGATGCAGTCTGTATGAACACGCAGATATCCAGGCTCCGGAGCCTCCTCCGGGAGATTGGAACTGGCAGATTCCTTATGCGCTGTTTGCTCAGGGAGCATTGCCAGGGGCAATTCCGTCAATTGATCAGCCTATATACCTCGACCGGGAAATTGACTATCCGGAATATCTTGTAGACACTACTCTGTGTCTGGTCATAAAAATAGGGGAGGAGGTGCTGGTGTATCCGCACCCGGTATTGCAATGGCATGAAGTGGTGAATGAAACTCGTGGGGGCGTATCGTTTTCTGTTATGTATTGCCCACTTACAGGCTCGGGTTGTGTTTGGAACCGCGAGGTTCAGGGCCAAACGATGGAGCTGGAAGTTTCAGGACTGTTGTATAACGGAAATCTGATTGCCAAGGACCGGGTTAGCGGGTCGCATTGGTCGCAAATGTTGCACGATGCAGTTCAAGGGCCTTTCTCAGGTGCCAGGGCCGAGTCAATTCAAACGCTGGAACTTCCATTGGAATCAGTGCGACGCTTGTTTCGGTCATTTAAAATGCTCAGTGATCAAACCGGGTATGATTGGGAATATGGAAATTTCCCGTGTGGCGATTATTGTACCAACCACGATCGGATGTTTTATTCCATTTTCTTTGATGATCCCCGGGCCCAACGCAAAGACAGAACCTATGGGGTTATGGTAAATGGGAAAGCACGTGTTTTCCACCCCAAATCATTTGATAATTAGCGTACACGCTTAATCAGCCAACATCCATTCTTCAATTACTCTGGGGTAATTGGCGTGCTCAAGTGCTAACACGTTGGCTGCTATGGTATCCGGATCATCTTCCGGGTTGATTGGACAACTAGCCTGAAAAAGTGTTCGCCCTTCATCATATTTTGCATTAACGAGGTGGATGGTAATTCCACTTTCTGTTTCACCTGCTGCTTTGACAGCCTCGTGCACATGGTGCCCGTACATGCCCTTTCCGCCGTATTTGGGCAGCAAAGCGGGATGGATGTTGACCATCTTATCCGGGAATTCTTCGATCAGGTATGCTGGTATCAGCCAGAAAACCGGCCAGGGCAATGTAGTCAATACCATGTTCTGACAGCGTATCCAGGATTTCGCGTTGTTCGTAAAATGACTCCCGCTGTATGATGTGGGTAGGAATGCCGAACGATTCAGCAATTTCAAGAACACCTGCTTTTTTCTATTGGAAACAACCAGGCCTACTGCAATTTCGGGGTGATCTTGAAAGTATTCCATGATTTTGCGGGCATTGGAGCCGGTGCCGGAAGCAAAAATGGCAAGTTGGATTTCTTTTTCATATTGTATGGGTGAGGGGCATCTCAAAAGATGAACTAAAGAAAACGTTCAGATAGGAATAGCCATTAAGGCATTTAACTAAAGCAGTAAATCCAGGATTGCAAGGCTTCCAAATACGAGGCTGGCAATGCCATTGGTAGTGAAAAATGCCAGATTCACCTTGCTCAGATCATTTGGTCTTACCAGGGTATGTTGATAAAACAAGAGACTGAGAAAAAGTCCGGTTCCAATCCACAGCAGCCATCCCGTTTCATGTGGAAGGCTGCTCTGAACAGCACTGGTTCCCAATACAAGAAGTGCCGCCGTACCTAAATGCAGCCATTCCGAAAGGCGGAGCGATTTGGCAGTGCCCAGCCAGGTAGGCACCGAATGGAGTTGGAGCGATTTGTCAAAATCTTCATCTTGGAGGGCATAGATAATGTCAAAACCCGCAGTCCAGAAAAGAACTGCTAATCCATACCAGATGCTGGCCATTCCAAATGATTCGCGCACTGCAAGGTAGGCGCCAACCGGGGCAAGGGCCAGACCAAGGCCCAAAACAAAATGGCAAAGCCAGGTAAACCGTTTGGTATAACTATAGCCCAGGACTACAGCCAATGCCACTGGTGAAAGGTAAAAACAGAGTGGGTTTAAGAACCAGCAGGTGACAATAAAAAGCAGGCAATTAATCACAACAAAAGTAAGCGCTGCGGAAGGTGAAATCACTCCGGCTGGAATTTCCCGTTGTGTCGTGCGTGGATTTTGTGCGTCAATATCCCGATCGAGCCAGCGATTAAACGCCATGGCTGCACTGCGGGCAAATACCATACAAAGAACCACACCGATGAAAACCCGAATCGGTACATTTCCATCCTGCTCGGTATAGGCGATGAAAAATCCGGTCAGCGCAAAAGGCAATGCAAAGATCGTGTGGCTGAATTTGACCAGGGATAAATAATTTTTCATGAGGCAAAAATGCACTATTTTAGTGTTTTTGACGTCTAAGTATGTGTGCAATTTTTACTATTGCATTGAAATTATACGAGAGGGTGTCTGAGATTCGCCTCAGAATGGAAATTTGGACATCCTTTAATCCGATCATCCCTGCTTGCGAATTTACCAGACCCCAAACAGAAAACAGCCTATTAACTATCAGCATACATCAATTGAATGAAAACTAAATCTGTTTTATTAAACCTCCTTTTTCTGCTCCTCCCACTTGCTATTTGGGCACAACAAAGTTCAAAGGCATTAGGGGTATGGAAAATGGTGGACGACCGAACCGGCATAGCCAAAAGCCACATCAAACTGTATGACCACAATGGAAAAGTATATGGCAAGGTGGTAAAAACACTGCATCCCTCTGCCAATCATTTATGCGATAAGTGCACCGACTACCGCAAGAATCAACCTATGTTGGGCATGGTAATTATTGAAGGCCTGGAATACAAGGATGGTTATTTGAAGAACGGAAAGGTGCTTTTTCCCAAACAAGGGAAATGGTACGATGTGGAGATATGGTTACAGCCTGGAGATGCCAATACCCTTGTACTGAGAGGATATTGGGGGCCGTTCTTCCGTACACAATATTGGACACGGGTCGAATAAAACCTGTTTGTCTGTTCATGTGTTTCATTCGCCTCTGCGAGGCTTTGTTTATTTGTTTATATTTTGAAGGGAGGGCAAAGGCAAGTCTTGCCCCTACAAATATTCTGACCACTGACCACTGGAATTGGTGTATTCGGATTTCCCAATATTATCTACCTTTGCGGCATAAATTTTAAATTATGCCAACAAAAGTACGTGCAGCAATTACTGGAGTTCAGGGATGGGTTCCGGAAGACAGGCTGACTAATTTCGATCTGGAAAAACTCGTTGACACAAACAATGAGTGGATCACAACCCGCACAGGAATTAAAGAGCGCCGCATCCTGAAGACTCCCGGATGGGCTACAAGTGATATGTGTGCTGAAGCCGTAAAAGGACTTCTGGAAAAAACAAATACCAGCCCGGATGAAATTCAGATGGTTATTGTCGGAACAGTAACCGGTGATATGGTATTCCCTGACACGGCTAATACCGTATGTGATAAAGTTGGTATCCGCAATGCTTTTGGATACGATATCAATGCAGCCTGCTCTGGATTTTTGTACGCGCTGGCAACGGGAGCACAGTTTATCCAGGCTGGTACCTTCAAGAAGGTAATTGTAGTTGGGGCTGACATGATGTCCTCTATCATAGATTATCAGGACCGGAATACCTGTGTCATTTTTGGCGATGGTGCCGGAGCTGTCTTATTGGAACCAACTGAGGATGGAACCGGCATCCAGGATTTTGTGTTAAAAGCCGATGGTGCCGGTCGCGAGTTTTTACACATGAAAGCCGGCGGTTCGCTAAAGCCTGCAAGTTCGGAAACCGTAGCAGCCCGGGAACACTACGTGTACCAGGAAGGGAAGCGGGTATTTAAGTATGCTGTAGAAGGTATGGTAAATACCGTGAAGGAGGTGCTTAAACGAAACGAACTCAGCGTGGATGATGTCAGCTGGGTTGTACCCCACCAGGCCAACATGCGCATCATTACCTCGGTTGCCAGTATGCTGGATGTTCCGATGGATCGTGTTACGCTCAACATTGAGCGGTATGGAAATACTACTGCCGGAACATTGCCGCTGTGTATGTGGGAATATGAGGACCGGTTTAAAAAAGGCGACAACATTGTGTTGACTGCATTCGGGGGTGGATTCACCTGGGGGTCCTTGCTTTTGAAGTGGGGGTATGACCCAAAATAGGGCAGTTTTTGCCTTTTAAATACCATATTCAACTGGTGCAATCTTCAATTTGAAAATCAAGGGGTGCATTCAAGGAAAAAAGCCCTACTTTTGCGCCGCTTTTTTCAACCAATTCCGAATGACATTCGGCTAAAAAACAAATAAGATCATGGCAACGACGGCAGATATCCGCAACGGCCTGTGTATTGAACACAACAACGACATCTACAAAGTAATCGATTTTTCGCGTTTCCAGGTTGGTCGCGGAAGTGGTAAAATGTGGACCAAACTGAAAAGTACTACAACCGGGAAAATCATCGAGCATACCTTCCAGAGCGGTCATACCATTACAGAGGTGCGCGTTGAACGCCGCCAGATGCAATTCCTGTATAAGGAAGAAATGGGCTACATGCTTATGGATCAGGAATCCTACGAGCAAATTACGCTTCCAGATGAAATGATCGATAACGGTCAGTTTTTGAAAGAAGGTGATATCGTAGATGTGTTGTACCACTCCGGTAAGGAAGTGCCACTTTCTGCGGAGATTCCACAGAACGTAGAACTTGAAATTACCTACACCGAACCTGGATTGAAAGGGGATACTGCAACGAATACCCTGAAACTCGCAACAGTAGAAACCGGAGCGGAAGTAAAGGTGCCGTTGTTCTGCAACACCGGAGATGTAATCAAAATTGATACAGCCTCAGGAAACTATTTGGAGCGGGTTAAAAAGTAATTTCGTTCCGGTTTTTAAATTTTAGGGCAACTAAAGCAGTTGTTTTTGAAAGAAAAATTCTTTCTTTACTCCATTGAGTACAATGTGCTTGTTCGGGAATGCATCCGGTTCATACACGCTCAATTGCGATTAGTTGTTTTTTTGATAACGGAAAACCTTATTCCACATGGATTTCAATCAAATACAAGAAATTATCCGCCTTGTCAGTAAACTCAAACTTACCGAGTTTGAAGTAAAAGATGGGGATTTCAAACTTACAATCAAAAACCAGACCCTGGTTAAGGATAAGAATCAAGCGGCCGGACAAGTGATGATCCCGGCTACTTCTCCTTTGGTTACCATGGCACCACCTGTTGCACAGGCTCCTGCTGCAACGCCTCCTCCTGCTGCACCTGCAGCAGCACCCGCCGCCCCGGCAGCGGCTGCACCCAAGGAGGATTCTGATGCCAATTTGGTTCCGGTTAAATCCCCAATGGTTGGAACCTTTTACCGCAGTGGTTCTCCGGACAAACCACCGTTTGTTAAGGTGGGAGACACGATTGATGTTGGCACAACAGTCTGCATCATTGAGGCAATGAAACTCTTCAACGAGATTGAGTCTGATGTTAAAGGCAAAATTGTAAAAGTGTTGGTAGAAGATGCCACACCCGTTGAATACGACCAACCATTGTTCCTGGTAGAGCCTGCATGATCGCGGCGTATCAAACTCACTAGATCACATCATCATGTTCAAGAAAGTATTGATTGCCAATCGCGGGGAAATCGCCCTGCGCATTATCCGTACATGCAAAGAAATGGATATCAAAACGGTAGCCATTTATTCATCTGCCGACCGGGATTCCTTACACGTTCGGTTTGCTGATGAAGCCGTTTGTGTAGGCCCTGCATCCTCTGCGGAAAGTTATTTAAATGTACCACGTATCATGGCAGCGGTAGAAATTACCAATGCTGATGCAATCCACCCCGGATATGGCTTTTTGGCTGAAAATGCCGACTTCGCTGAGGTATGCGGCCAGTATGGAATTAAGTTTATAGGCCCGACTCCCTATCAAATCCGAAATATGGGGGATAAAATTACCGCTAAAGAAACCATGATTAAGGCTGGGGTTCCTTGTGTTCCCGGCTCCGATGGCTTGTTGAAAGATGTCAAAAGCGGGATCAAACTGGCCAAGGAAGTAGGTTACCCGATCATTCTGAAAGCAACCGCCGGAGGTGGTGGTAAAGGGATGCGTATCGTTTGGAAAGAAGAGGAGTTTGAAAGCCAGTGGGACAATGCCCGCGCTGAAGCAAAAGCCGCGTTCGCCAACGACGGGATTTATCTTGAAAAGTTTGTGGAAGAACCACGACATATCGAAATACAGGTTGCCGGCGACCAGTTTGGTAAAGCCTGTCACCTTTCTGAGCGGGACTGCTCCATTCAGCGTCGCCACCAGAAATTGGTGGAAGAATCTCCTTCTCCGTTTATGACACCGGAGTTGCGCGAGCAAATGGGAGAAGCAGCAGTTAAGGCCTGTGAAGCCATTGGATACGAGGGAGTTGGTACGGTAGAGTTTTTGGTAGACAAATACCGGAATTTCTACTTTATGGAAATGAACACCCGAATCCAGGTAGAACATACGGTTACGGAAGAAGTAATTGATTTTGACCTGATCAAAGAGCAAATCAAAATCGCCGCTGGTATTCCAATCAGCGGAAAGAATTACTTCCCTGAAATGCATGCCATCGAATGCCGGATCAATGCAGAAGATCCATACAATGGATTCCGCCCCAGCCCTGGCAAAATCACTTCATTTCACTCCGCAAAAGGACATGGAATCCGGGTAGATACCCATGTATATGCCGGATATACCATTCCTCCGTACTACGATTCAATGATTGCCAAACTCATCGTGCGTGCGCGAACCCGTACCGAGGCCATTCGGAAAATGGAACGCGCTCTGGATGAGTTTATCGTGGAAGGTGTGAAAACGACTGTCCCGTTCCACCAAAAACTCATGCAGAACGAAGACTTCCGCAATGGAAACTTCGACACTGGGTTTATGAACAAATGGGATTTTACAAAGGCTTAAGTTTTATACTTGCCGTATTTTAAATACAACATTCAATTGAGTTTTATTGTTACTCAGGTTGAATTGTAAACATACTCTAAGAGCCTGTTTGGAGAAGAACACCAATTCCCAAACAGGCTCTCTGAAATTCCAGCCCTTCCGTCCTGGAGTTCTCCAGACCATCTCCTCTCAATGTTCAAACTGCTCCGATATTACCTGCCTTACCGCCGACTGATTGTACTGGCATTGCTTAGCAATATATTGATGTCTGTTTTTACGGTAATCAGTATTCCTGTTCTGCAGCCGTTCCTTCAGATTCTTTTTAATCGGACCGAGACCGAAGCATTGCCTGAAAATCCGGGTCCACTGTCTTTCAGCAATTTTGAAGATCACCTCAGTATATATTTTGCCCAGCCTAACTGCTACACAGGGACGCGAGGGGGCCTGCTCTGGGTATGTGGCGCTTGTCATTATTTTCTTTTGGGAAAAACCTGTTTCGTTACCCTCCATGTACTTTCTCGCTCCTGTACGAATGGGGTGGTCCGTGACCTGCGCAAAAAAGTTGGTGGATAAAATCCTGGACCTCCCATTGGCCTGGTTCAGTGATACCCGCAAAGGGGATGTAATGAGCAGGGCCATGACGGATGTAATGTTCGAGGGAGCATTCTCGGAGTAGTTGAGTTCATTGCCCGAGATCCCATTGTGATTCTCGGTAAGCTTGGCTTTTATGCTGATTGTTTCACCGGCGCTCATGCTTTTTGTCTTTGCCCTGATGTTTACCGGAGGTTTGTTGATTGGCCTGATTGGCCGTTCGCTCCGCAAGCAATCTGGCGATGTGCAGGCGCGTTTGGGCATTTTGGTTCGCTCATTGAAGAAACGCTGGGCGGACTGCGCATCATCAAGGGCTTTAATGCAAAAATACCAGAAGGAACGTTTTGGAGCAGAAAACGACGGGTATGCAAACGCGCTCATTCGCTTGTTGCGTCGCCGGGACCTGGCTTCACCTGTTTCAGAGTTTTTGGGCATTTTTATCGTAGCAATTTTGTTGTGGTTTGGTGCCCGCCGGGTATTTGCAAGTGAATCTTCAGCCGAAACATTCCTGGCTTTTTTATATGCATTTTTCAATGTGCTGGATCCTGCGAAGTCGCTTTCCCAGGCTTTTTACAACATAAAAAAAGGGATGGGTGCTGTAGAGCGTGTATAAACCATTCTGGATGCAGACATGCAACTTGCGGAGCAGGAGAATCCGGTAGTCGTCAGCGAATTGAAAACGGGCTTTGTGTTTGATTCGGTTTCATTCCGCTACGCAAATGCCGAGCGCGATGCATTAAGTGAGGTACAGTTTGCGCTTGCCTCAGGGGAAAAGTGATTGCACTCGTGGATCTTCAGGTGCCGGAAAAAGCACCGTAAGCTGATTTACTTCCAGATTTTACGATCCAACGAGCGGTCGGATACTTTTTAGATGGGACAGATATTCGTGAGTTGGAAACCCGCTCTCTGCGCAACTTGATGGGAATTGTCAGCCAGGAAGCCGTGCTGTTCAACGACTCAGTAGCCAACAACATTTCCTTTGGGAAAGAATCTTGTACGGATGCGGATATTGTAGCAGCAGCAAAAGCGGCGAATGCCCACGATTTTATCATGGCCTTGCCACAAGGATACGAAACCAATATCGGCGACCGGGGTACCAAGTTGAGTGGAGGGCAGCGGCAGCGTCTGACCATTGCGCGGGCTCTTTTGAAAAATCCGCCGGTTCTTATTTTGGATGAGGCAACCTCAGCGCTGGATAGTGAGTCAGAGAAGTTAGTACAGGAAGCACTTGACCGTTTGTTGCAAAACCGAACTGCTCTTGTGATCGCGCACCGTTTAAGTACGATCCAGCATGCGGATGAAATTCTGGTGATGGCCGATGGTAAAATCATCGAACGCGGAACCCACGAAACGCTGATGAAAGAAGGTAACGCCTACCGACGTCTGGTCGAACTTCAGGCATTGTAAAATGGGGAAAGCAGGGCAGTAAGACCAACTTCTTACTCCAATGTAGACCACATATTAATATTTAAGTTAAAATGTGAATAATCCGTTTTTTGCAAGCATTTAAAAAAAAAGCGGCGTACCTTTGAAGCATTAACCCATTTTATTGCATCTTATGATGAAAATCAGATGCTATTTTTTGCTCATTTCGGTGCTTGTACGGGCCATTTTTTCAACCGGCGGGGCATGTTTAATCATTTTTTCAAAAATAAATACCCGATGAAAGGAATGCTACTGGCTGTATTCTCCGCCATGTATTTTGGCGCTTTTGCTCAAATAACCGTCACTTCTGCAACGTTTCCCAACGCTGGAGATACGCTTCGTTTTGCCACCACGACCGATGTCTCTGGCAATGCAAGCGCCTTGACTCCATCCGGAGGAAGTCAACTCTGGGACTTCTCCGATCTGCAGGCAGATTCCGAATCAGAAACGGTATTTGTGGCTGCTTCTGCTGCATTGAACAGCATGGAATTCCCCACTGCCGATCTTGCAATAATTGGCGGACAAGGGGAAAGTTTTTTCCATAAAACAAATAACCTGGTAGAGTTTCTTGGATATGCTGGAGGAGACCCGGCAAATTTGGGTGTTCAGGTTGCCGCGCATTATTCGCCAGCATTGGTTGAACGCCGGGCACCGCTGAACTTCTTCGATGTAAATACCCAGAACAGTGCACTCACACTGCCATTTTCTACCGAGAACCTGCCGGATACATTGTTTACAGGAGCACCTTTTGTACCAGATTCCATCCGTGTGCGGATTAGTACCGAACGGTTGGACATAGTGGATGGCTGGGGTACCTGTTTTATCCCTGGTGGAGAATACGATGTATTGCGCCTTAAGCGCTCAGAATATACCAATACTGCTGTGGATATCCTGGTGCCGGTACTTGGTTGGGTAGACCTTTCCTCACTGGTTCCAAACGGTGGAGGCTTCGGAGCCTTCCTTGGAACCGATACCACCAATACCTACCGTTTTTATAGCGGAACAGAAAAGGAAGAAATCGCAGTAGTGACTGCCAATGCCGACTGGACGGTTGCAGAATCTATTCGCTATAAAAACAACGGAACAAGCCCTTCGATTACTGTTGGTGCTCCGGGCCGTGCTTCCATTTCAGCATTTCCAAATCCGGCAGTAGAGTGGGTGCGTTTTGATTGCACAAACCTGCCATCATCCGACTATACCCTCAAAATATTCAATATTGTAGGTAAAGTAGTTTGGAAAAAAACCTATCCGCTTTCAGGGAATAAATCCATCAAAGTGGAGTTGGAAGATTTTAAAAAAGGAACTTATTTATACAGTTTGGCGGATAAAAACGGCAAAGTCGTCGGAACCAAACGCTTGGTTGTACTGAAGCCATAAAACTGTTAGCAGAATATTAAAAACCAATTAAAGAAACGTGAATGTCACCCGGCATTCACGTTTTTTTTGTGTCTTGCTGCAACATTCT
Organism: Saprospiraceae bacterium; assembly: GCA_041392625.1. Taxonomy (GTDB): domain Bacteria; phylum Bacteroidota; class Bacteroidia; order Chitinophagales; family Saprospiraceae; genus M3007. Next base: position 293,173 of record JAWKLR010000001.1, read on the forward strand.
TTTTACTCAGTAGTCTTTGAGGTATAAACCCGAACAGGAAGAGGGGCTTTTCTTCCTATCGTATTGAATAACAAAAAACAAAATTGGCTATGTTTCGTAAAACATTCTTCCTCTCCGTACTGGCATTGTTGCTCGTATTCCCTGCCTTCTCACAAAAAGAACAAACCGTAATGGGCGGACGTAATTTTGGTCTGACCGGCATCTGGGGCGGATACAAGCATCAGATCACACAGTTTGGAAACACCAACAGCTACATCCGCGGTGGCAACTTTGGTCTTGAATTCGGTAAAACCCTGTTCGTAGGATTTGGTAAATACCGCCTGACCGATGATTTTACCTGGGATCAACTCCAAAACCAAAACTTTGATATGAACTGGAGCGTACTCGATTTGAGCTATGCATTTCAGGGATACCGCGCCATCCACCCGATGGTAAACCTGAACATGGGTCCAGGTAAGGTAAAACTCAGTGGCGAAGGCGAAGACAACATCTTTGTCATCCAACCTGCAGCCGGCGTAGAGATCAACGTATTCCGTTGGTTCCATATCGGATTAGAAGGTGGTTATCGTTTTGTAACAGATAGCAGCCTTCCCAGCCTGAGCGATGATGCCCTCTCTGGTGCGTATGGCCAGGCTTCGCTCAAGTTTGGCTTCTCTTGGGGTCGCTACAAGAAGCGCGACCGCTTTGAAGGGTATAATGACTAAACTTCGTTGCCCAATATAGGTATAACGAACCCCAACCCGTTGGCTCCCCCGAGCCAGCGGGTTTTTTTGTGGCGCTCGCAAACGATTCGTATCTTAGCTGGAAACTAAAAAAGCGAATCAATGGATGTTATAACCAATAATTCCGAAGCCTTAATTAAACTGGAAGACAAGTACAATGCACACAATTACCACCCCCTGCCGGTTGTGTTGGAGCGCGGTGAAGGTGTTTTTGTCTGGGACGTAGACGGGAAAAAATATTTTGATTTCCTTTCTGCTTACAGTGCCGTAAACCAGGGCCACTGCCACCCGCGAATCATCAATGCACTTACAGAACAAGCGCAGAAACTAACACTTACCTCCCGGGCCTTTTACAGCAACAAACTCGGCGAGTATGCCCAGTTTGTAACCGAGTATTTTGGATACGACAGAGTACTGCCGATGAATACAGGAGTAGAAGGTGGTGAAACAGCCGTAAAACTGGCTCGCCACTGGGCTTACCGGGTAAAAGGAATTGAGGAGAATAAGGCAAAAATCATTTTTGTTGAAGGCAATTTCTGGGGCCGCACACTTGCAGCCATTTCCTCCTCTACGGATCCCAGCTCATACAAAGATTTTGGGCCCTTTATGCCTGGCTACGAAATCATTCCCTACAACGATCTGCCTGCATTGGAAAAGGCGCTGCAGGACCCCAATGTAGCCGCATTCATGTTTGAACCAATTCAAGGTGAGGCCGGAGTTGTTGTACCCGATGATGATTACATCCCCGGTGTTCGAGCACTGTGTACCAAACACAATGTACTGATGATTGCAGATGAGGTGCAAACCGGGATCGCGCGTACCGGACGTCGGATTTGTTGCGACCATTTTAATGTAAAACCAGATATTCTTATTCTGGGTAAAGCACTTTCTGGTGGTGTATTTCCGGTTAGTGCAGCACTGGCCGATGACGAAATTATGCTGACGGTAAAACCCGGTGAACATGGTTCCACATTCGGAGGAAACCCGCTGGCATGTGCCGTAGCAATGGAAGCACTTAAGGTGGTAACCGACGAGGACTTGTCGGGCAATGCCGAACGGTTGGGAGAACAGTTTCGAGCCCGAATGCGCGAACTGCAAGCCAAACGCCCCGATTTGGTGACGCTGGTACGTGGACGCGGATTGCTCAATGCCGTGGTGATCAACGATACCGAAGAAAGCGAAACCGCATGGAATATTTGCGTAAAACTTTCTGAAAATGGTCTGCTGGCTAAGCCAACGCATGGGAATATCATTCGGTTTGCACCACCCTTGGTGATGACCGAAGAGCAAATGGACACCTGTTGCAATATCATTGAAAAGGTGTTTATGGAGTTTTAAGGATTTCCGGCTATGGAGAACTAAATAAAAAAAGCCCTGGGTTTTGGAGTGCCAAAATCCAGGGCTTCTTGTTGCTGTTATTCAGGGTATGAAACCGTTTATTCAAAGCGGTAGGGAACACGCATGAAATCAATTCCGGGTAGCGTTTCGCCTTCAAAATCAAAAAAGGTCATGTTTTCCCAGGCAGATCCGGTGCCCCATAAGTCGCTCAGGTTGGAGGTGATCCAGGCGGGCTCCCAGACTTGTACGCCACTGCCGCCGCCATCGATTACAGCCTGGGTCAGGTCTTTCATGTAGCGAAATTGATCCTGGGGAGTAAGTGGATATCCGGCAACGGCATCGGCGTCGGAAACCAGATTAGGGTAGTTGTCGGCATGCCCACCGGTCCAGGGATAACCGGCTTCAACCAGCATGACTTTTTTCTTGTATAACTCTTTTAATGAACGAATGGTTGCGGTGATTTCCGGCATGGTATGAACGGTCGACCATTTGCTGTAATGTGAAAGCCCGATGATGTCGTAGTCGTGTACCTCGCCGGAAAGGGTCACCTGTTCCATCCATTCCAGCACCCCTTGCAATTGTGCATAATGGAGGATGATTTGTGGGGGTTTGCCGGACGCGGAAGAGAAGTCCCGTGTAGCCCGGATCCCGCTGTTCACGAGGGTGCCGAAGGGACCAAACTGCTGGTCGGTAATAGCACCAAGGGGATGCATCATACCGTGATTTACCTCGTTTCCGATCTGGACCATTTCCGGGCAGAGCCCCAGAGAATCCAGGTGTGTCAGAACGGAATAAGTAAACTGATAGACCGAGTCGGAAAGGGTAGGGAGGTCCAGATTTTTCCATGCTTCGGGTACTTCCTGGCGCTGTGGGTCGGCCCAAATATCGGAGTAGTGAAAGTCTAGGTTGACCGCCATGCCTAGGGCTTTGGCTCGTTGGATGGTCTTTACAACATCTGGCAGGTTGCTGTAAATACGGCCATCGTTCAGGCCCGCATACCATGCTGGGTTGTTCCAGAGCCGGACGCGTACGGTGTTGCAGCCGTGATTTTTAAAAATAGTAAATGCGTCGCTTGCAACCCCGGAATCGGTGTAGGTGCCACCGTAGTTTTCAATTTGATTGACATAGGATAGGTCCGCACCCATGCTGAAACTGTCCCAGGAATAATATTGAAATGCAGCAGGAGGGCTTGTATCGCCCATTTTTTTTGTACAGTCAGAAAAAAGAAGGCCTGAGAACAGGATTAAAATTGGGAATGCAAATCGGAGCATAGAAGTTGAATTGAGCATGTGTAATTGTGCTTGGAGAGAGGCCAGGTGTAAAAGCAAACTTATAGATATGGAATGAACGGACTTTTAAAAAGATTTTTAGGAAAAAAATGTCGCATTAGCAGGATTGATGAGATTTTTAAGCAGGCTCTAAGCTGGTACTCTTAATTGAAGGGTAGTATTTTTGTCAACAAAGTAAAACAATTGAATATGAACCAACTCTTCCCGACTGTAATTCTGAAAGGCAGATTCCCGTATAAATGGGCTTTTGCTTTCTTATTTTTTTTCCCACTAAGCAATGCCTTGCATGGGCAGGCCTATAAGGAAATGATGAATGATCCATCCATTAATTTTTACGATGTAGTGGATGCTGCTGAACAGTATTTTGAAACCCATCCTAAAGGTAAAGGATCGGGTTGGAAGGGGTATCAGCGTTGGAAAAATGAGAATGAATACAAGTATTATCCCAGTGGCGACCGGTCGAATGTTGATCCGTATTTTGCTGCACACCAATACCAGAATTTTATTGAGCAAAGCGATGTAGCACAACGCTCCGCAAACAATGGCTGGCTGGATCTGGGTCCGTATTCTATCGACAGCATTACGCGGCATTATGCAGCTGGTTTGGGGCGTGTGGAGGATTTATATGTCGACCCCAACAACGATCAGCGGATTTACCTGGGTTCACGCAGTGGCGGGTTTTGGCGCAGCCTGGATGGCGGACAAAGTTGGGAGGGAAGCACGACGGATTTCCTGCCGGCAAGCGGTGTCAATGCCATTACAGCAGTACCAGGAAACCCGGATTCGGTATTGATTAATGTGCGCAATGCGCAAAATGGAACGTCGCACGGAGTCTATCAGTCGCTGGATGGCGGCTTGAGTTGGAGTCCAACTCCCTTTAACCCAAGCAACCTGGGACAAGGTGGCCTGGGAACAAACTTCGCTATCAATCAGATAAAATATCACCCCTTTGTTCCGGAGCGGGTACTTGTTTCTGCAAACAATGGACTATACCGTTCGGAAGATAACCTGGCAACATGGACTAAGGTGCTTGGGGGAAGCATTTCTGAAATCGAGTTCCACCCCACGAATCCGGATATTATGTATGTGTATGATTACAGCAATGGGGGAAATAAAAACGTAGTGTTGCGATCACTGGATGGAGGACTGAATTTTACTCCTTCCAATACCCTTGATGGGAACAACAACAATACTTCTGTGAAGATGTCAGTGAGTCCGGTTTGTGCCGATTGCATTTATTTTGCTTCTGGCAATGGAATCTGGAAATCAGAAAACAACGGATTGGATTTTACTTTTATCAGCAATCCTTCCAGCGGCAGCCAGGGCTTTGTTGTGAATGATCAGGATACAACCCGAATGTTGTACGGTTACCTGGATGCCTACGCTTCCCAGGATGGCGGAAACTCCTTCGAACAGGTTACCTGGTGGAGTTTTGGGTCGGTATCATTTACCAGTGGAAAATACATCCATGCAGACCTTCGGGTAGCGTACAGCATCAATGGTGTCTATTATGTGGGAACGGATGGCTTGATTTGTAAAAGTTCGGATAATGGCTATACCTGGGAGATTTTAACCGATGACAACGGCATCCGGGAAAATTACAACCTGGGCTTGAGCCAGTCCAATCATTTCCGAACCATTTGCGGTTCGCAGGACAATGGCACCAGCATTCGGCACCGCGGTGTGTGGCTGGAGTTTTATGGCGCTGATGGAATGGAAGGCCTAATTCACCCGCTCAACGACGACTGGATGCTCGGCAGCTGGCAATATGGCGGTCGATTGAGAACAAAAAACGGTGGACAAACGGTACAGACTGTAACCCCTCCGGGCCAGGACGGAAACTGGATTGCTCCCTTGGTATACGACCCCAACGACCATATGCGTATTTACTCGTTTGGAACGATTGTGCACCGGAGTGATGCGTTTGGTACCGGATGGACCGACCTGGGCGATCCCGGTTTTGGCGACAACATTGCATTCGCAACCATTGCCGAGAATAATTCGGATATACTGGTCGTGGCAAGAGGTTCCGCAATAAAAAAATCGGTTGATGGCGGGATGACATTTACAGATATAAAATCCAATTTGCCGAACTATTCCATTACCGATGTGGTGTGTGACCCCAACGACGACAACACCATTTTGGTGACGTATGGACGCCACCAAAACGACGGCTCAAAAGTGTTCGTTACGCACAATGGCGGTACCAGTTGGCAAAACATAACCTACAACCTGGGCAACATGCCCATCCGGTCAATTGTAGTGGACCACACAGATGCTTCCAATATTTATCTGGGTGCAGAGATCGGGGTGTACACCATGCCGATGGAGGGCGATACCTGGGTGCAGTTTGGCTCAGATATGCCCAATGTAGCTGTGCGGGAAATGGAGATTATGTATGGCTCCAATACCTTGCGGGCTGCTACCTGGGGGAGGGGTTTGTGGGAACACCCGCTGGTTGACCGGGCGGATTATCCCAAGATTTTATACACCGATATTTCAAGCGAAGTGGATACCGATTCACCCAAATATGGGGATTCGCAGCAGGTAACGGCAGTGGTGTCGTATACGGATACACCAACAGAATTGTTTGTCCGGTATTCGGTCAATACACTCGATTTTGATCAGGTGGTGACCATGTCCAATATCCAGGATAGCACCTGGCAAAGCGATGGTCCTCTGGCGAATGCACAGGCGGGTTCCAAGGTTTATTTTAAAGTATATGCCGTGGGGGCAAACAGCGATACCACCGAGTCATACAAGTTTATGTATGAAGTGCGTCCGTTTGTGCCTTGTGCTGCCATTGGTAGTTCCGGTACGGGATCGGATTACATTGATTTTGTGAGTCTGAACGGAGTATCACAGAACTCGGGCCAGGATTATTATGGTGATTTTACGGATGTGGTGTTCAACTTGAATCGCGGAGAAACCTATACCATTCAGATTGATTTGAACTACCATTGGAACCCGGATACCACTGCAGCCTGGATTGACTTTAACCGGGATGCGGTATTTAGCGAGAACGAGCGGATTGTTATGAACGAACTCAATGCCGACCACGAATCGTTCGGAACCTTTACCGTGCCACTGGATGCCGTGCTTGGCGACACCTTGTTTTTACGTGCACGGAGCCAGTACTGGGGCTCTTCCCCAAATCCATGTGGTGATCTGACCGGGGAGGTTGAAGATTACTCGGTAGTCGTGTCTTGCCAGCCCACGAGTGCGTCTTTTGCACTGACGGCCTGTGATGAATATACCTCCCCATCCAGTGATGTGTACACGAGTTCGCAAGTGATTACCGAGGTCCTGGAAAATGTAGCAGGTTGCGATAGCACCCTGACCATAGATTTGACGGTGGTGCACAGCGACGCCGTTTCAGTCGATGCAACGGCATGCGACAGTTATGTGTTGCCTCAGGGCGATGTGGTTACGGAGTCGGGAACCTATATTACCACTTTACAAAATGCCAGTGGCTGTGATAGTGTGGTTACTGTTCAACTCACCATTTTGAACAGCAGCACCGAGTCGATTGCAGTGACGGCCTGCGATAGTTATGTATCTCCATCCGGTGATGCGTATACGAGTTCACAAGTAATTACTGAGGTGTTTCAAAATGCAGCAGGTTGTGACAGTACCCTGGTTATTGACCTGACCATTGGGTACAGTGATTCGATTTTCATGGATGTTACTGCTTGTGACAGTTATGTATTGCCACAAGGTGATGTAGTAACGGAGTCTGGCTTGTATGTTGCCGACTTTCAGACTGCGCAGGGCTGCGACAGCATTGTCTCTGTTCAACTTACCATTTTAACCAGCACAAGTGAGGCGTTTGAGGTGGAGGCTTGCGGTAGTTACACTTCGCCCGATGGTACGGTGTATACCTCATCGCAAATCATCGAAGAGACCATCAGCAATGCAGCGGGTTGCGACTCCACCCTGACGATTGACCTGACAATCTACACAGTAGACACTGAGGTGACACAGGCTGGTGCTGTATTGACGGCCCAAGCATCCGGCCCGGACTATGTGTATCAGTGGCTGGATTGTGGCAATGGATTTGAACCCATTCCAGGTGCAGTCGCGCAAAGTTTTACAGCAACAGAAGATGGAAATTATGCGGTCCTGCTAAGTACAAACGGATGTGTTGATACATCCTCTTGTTTCCCGGTTGTTGTTACCGGGATTATTGAATCCAATTTCGAGCAGCAGGTACGTGTTTATCCCAACCCAACCAGCGGACATCTGGTGGTTGATCTGGGGGCAGCATACGATCGTATTTCCTGGAAAATTACAGATGAACAAGGCCGCCTGATTCAAAGCCAAACGGATGATTCCGGAACACAGGTCCGTTTACATATCGACGGCGCTGCCGGTGTGTATTTTATTACACTGGAATCTGGAAGGAATAGGCTTGCTTTGCGGGTGGTTAAGGAGTAGAGGGAATGGGCTGGGCTGAGTAAAACTAATTCTCAGGCCAGCCCATTTTTACTAATAAATTAACGTAAATGATCCGGAGATGTATTTAATATCCCCATTAATGCTCTTTAGTTCTGCAACATAGACGCCGGGAGGCATCATTTTGTTTGAATAATATCCATCCCAAGCCCGTTTATTCCTGAGGGGAGGATGTTCCTGCTTTCAAATAAAGTTCTCCCTAAGTGATCAAATATGCGTAATAAGTTGGTTTCTGAAGTAGAAGTCCGGTCAAGAAATAGTGTAAAAGTAACGATTCACACCTTCTGATTCTGGGTTAAATACCGTTGGTGCATAATAGCCTTTGATGGCTTTTTCTACAAAACCAAAAACGGAATCAAATTGCATACAGCCCAGTGAATCCGTCACGTGGATTATGTATGTTAAACTATCAAACCCCGGGGATACAGTGGTATTGCTACAGGTTGCACAAGTCAAGTATATCGGTGTCCATTGAAATGAAAAAGCCCCGGGAGTATTAATAATTGCCTCTAAATTTCCGGGCTGCCCATCAAGTAAAATGAGTGTATCCGGGAATATTGAAATATTCCAATCTACGGGGTTTTGAGCTGTATAGTGTATTCGTAGGGGCAGGTATAGGAGTCTTTAATAAGGATAGGGAGAGTAGGAGCTCCGGTAGGAAGATAAAGACCGGGCTCGCAGTGAACCCTGTTCTGGTACAAGAATGGTGCACTTCCTCCATTAATTATTTCCACCTAATCTAACCTGTGTTGTCACCATAACATGGTTTTCGTAGGCCTAATTGAGTTCTGGTGGATACACCATGTTTACTTCAAACTGTCCAACAGAAGCGCATCCATTGGTATCAGATACTGTTACAGAATACAATCCTGTATCGGTAACATCAATTTGGTCGCTGGTTAATCCATTTGACCAGGAATAAGTATTAAATCCCGATGTAGAAATTGAGGCAGTTTGCCCTGTGCATATTAAACTATCACCTGTAATGATTGGTGAAACAGGGTTAGGCCAATTGAGAGGTGTAAAATTACAATGCTGTCGCAGCCTGTACTTGTTTTTAGTAAAATATCTGAATACCTCCGAATTGATAGCATTTGTCCATTGAAATCAAATGTTGCGCCTTGGCAAATACTGAACTAAACTGTGTGTGTGGTACAGTAGGCAGAACTTAAGTTTAAAATGGCTGTATCGCAGTTAGTACCAGAACCAGGAATGGTAACGGAATACAACCCTGATAAATAAAAACTCGTATTTTCAAGAATGAAACTATCTCCTTCACAAATCGTACTTTTGAATAAATATGCTATCGGTTTGACGGATTCCAGGTTTAAACAACGAAGGGAATCGCAACCTTGGATATGAATTGGTATATAAAAGACAGAAGGAGGTATCCGTAGTAAAATTTAATCCTTCCCATGAAAATACTTCTCGCCAGCGCATGGGTGGGTTTCTTGCGTTATCCTAAATGTGTCGGCAGGAGATATGGTAATACTATCCTCGCCAGGTACATTGGTTTGAGTTGCTTATTTCTACCCAGTAAATTCCGGGCGTACTGGCTTCATATTCACTTTGTATGCTTCCATCTTGCCAAATGGCACTGCATTGCCTCAGGTACATTTGTCGTAAGGTGATGTTGCTTCCGGCACAAAGTGCAGTGTCACTACCAAGATCGAAAGATGGCAAGGACCAATGGGCAAGAGTCAATGTAATTATGCTATCACAGCCTCCTGTTGTTTGCAAGGTGTCGATAAACCCTGATTTGAAACTTGGGTGCCCAGAAAGTCATAGTAGCCTGGACAAATCATTGTATCAATGAGTGTTGGGTCTGGCAGCGATGTTTCTGATAAGGTAAGGATAGCAAGCGTGTCACACATTCCTGTATTAGATGGAAGCATTACCAAGAACTCTCTGTCCGGTAATGTCATGTTGCTCTATTGTATAACCCGCCACTGCCGGGACATATACTTTGCGTTATCAATAAACTATCTGGTGTTTGATAGGTCACCTCCAAACAACGAATGGAGTCGCAACCCCTCAACTGAATTAAAAGTAAGGCAAAGCGAGGTGTCCATTGAAAACGATAAACCCTCCCAATCTACGGTCTCAAAATAAACAGGGCGTGGCCTGCTGAATTACTCTGAATGTGTCGGCCTGTGTAAGAATGCCGTCCTGCCAGGAACATTGATTTGAATTTGTGCCGTTGTCGCCTAAAATATACCTGGGGCATCAACTTCCAGGTAACTTGTAGTAAGCTTCCATCCTGCCAGATGATTTCTGTTGGAGGTGGCGTGTCAATTGTTAAAAGTAAACTGTTGCCTGCACATAGCGAAGTGTCATTTCCCAGCGTAAATACAGGAGGTGGAGTAAGGAAGACAGGGATGGATGCGCTGTCATCCGGGCACCCTCCATTACCCACGGTATAGAACAAGTACCTGGCTGATCAGTCAGTTGATTAAATAAACTGGTGCCGGATGCTAACAGTGGAGACCAGTCTCCCCCCATATCGGCATTGGTGCTTAGAAATGATTCAAGGTTAGTAATTGGACTGTTTTCATAAAGAACAATCAGTTGTATCCAGGCCAGCCTGAGCCCAATTGGGCATCGCCAAACCAGGCATAAGCCGTATCCTGCCTGCCACCAGAAGCAAATGCAATCACTTCAACTGTCCGTATTCCTGCAGTTGGCTCACTGGCATCATTATGCCAAAATATGGACTGAAGTGCATTGTGGTGATTCTCATGTTGTTAATATCAAATGGGTTGTTGGGGTATAATGTAATTTTATGCGTATTCGTACCATTACTCTTGAGTCCTGCGGTGTTGGTTGTTTATACAGAAGGTATTCCATTATACCATCTGGGCGGGAGCCAACAACCGGATACAGAGCGAGTCTGTAAAATATCCTGAATAATAGCGCGTCCAGGTCGGCAACTGGAATGGAGTCATTTGTACTGCAAAAATGTCTGTGGAGATAAAATCACTGCCCGATGCCCCGGAGGAATCATCAATATCTAAATCAATTGCAATGGAACAATCAGAAGCCAAAAACTCACGCGGGGTACAGGCCCCTGTAATGGTTAAGGCTGTTTCACAAAGCAGCGTGGCCGTTTGTTGGATTGGGTCAATTTCGTAAATCTGGTTTAACGTATCCTGAATTCCTAATACCTGAGTGTTTGTGACTGTGATATAGGTATTCATGGAGTCACAGGAAATTAGTGATTTGGTAACAACACCCCAGGCAGATAATCAGTCTTATTGGGTATTCAAACACAACGGAAGTTTGGGTTAAGTCGTCCTCAGGAATAAGGATAGCTTCATTAGAAAGTGTGGGTTCCACATAGTTGGCCATTTCGGAATGTCAAATCCCCCGCTAACGGGCCAGCCTAGTGAGCCCAATGAGCCTGCATTACCGGTGTTAGTATCATAGGTAAATAGTCCCCAAGCACTTCCTCTCTCCAATTAATCTTCCATTGGCATCACAAGTTAAAGAGTTTGATGGGAATGGAAGGGTATAAATATTTGTCAAACTTGAGTCTGAAATATTCACTAAGGATAAATTGCTTCCACTAATAACGTAGAAATTCCCATCTGGGCAAACCGCAATGTCTGTTACATATTGATTGGGAGTTATTTTGAAGAGTATAGAATCTGAGCAGTCCTCTACCATCTTACCAGCAAGTATTCTTCATTTGTTTGATCATTGACCCCTGTGTAGTATATACACTGATTTTTTCCTTTGATACTTGACAGTACCAGAAGAGTAATTAAGAAAATACGGAAATTCATCGGGATGGCGGTTTTGACATTAGAAGATTACGCTACCCACCATAGGAAGGGAACGCTATGTAGGTAGGTAAACAGCCTGTTATTGTTTGACTAAACGCAGGCTTTCTTCTCCAAACGACTGATACATGTAAGGAGTAAACCCCTGGAGACTTGGTTTTCCTGATGCAATTGGAATGCTATGTGTCCCTTTCGACAAGTTTGACTTTTGCATCCATACAGGGGTGCCCAACGAATTTATCAACTGGAACAGCATCAACTGTTTGGGGGGAGGTTTATTTCTACTTGGGTGCTGGTATGAAATGGGTTTGATCTTAGTTAAACGGACAGCCATCACAGGATTTATTCCTGACTCAAAGACGAGTTGATATTTTTCAAAGTCTTGTTTGCCGGAAAGAGCAACTGCATTTACTTCGTTATCTAAGTTCTGCCATATTACATCGGATAACGAAGCGATGTCTTTCTTTGCCCGCAGATGCAAATTAAATAAAGTGGTGTTGTCATCTATCTCAATGCCATCGATTTCAAAATTCATCCACGAAATACGGAGTGCTTCACCATTTTGATCGGGAAAAATTATTTTTCAGGGCGAACTCCATCTGTGAATGCCACATGATTGGCTTCTACTAATTCAATTTTTTCAGTGTCCAAAAACAGTTCTGTGAAAAAAGCATTAGTCCTTCAACCGCTTCTGACCGACAGGTATTATTACTTCCTTGACCATTGCGATTGCCATATCATCATCAATTTTAAGTTGTATGGTTTGGTACTCTGAAGAAGTACGTTCATCTGAAGTTGCCGTTACAGGGTTTGGCGATGATCCACCACAAATTTCGTGCATGAGCCATTTATTGCCCTTTGCCAACTCCCCAAAAGTGTGCATTTAGTTTATTGACTGGGGCGACACTTGTGGTTACCGATTTAGGAAAGTTGCTAAGCGAAATACCTAGCGGAGAGACAGGTTCATCCGGATTGTTTCCGATCCAGGTGGGAGTACTTGCAGGGTTTACAGGTGTATGGGCAGAAACGCCATGGTACCCAGTTGGATGGTAGTAGGTACGAAGTCCGTTGACACACCGTGACATAATTTGTGCATCAAACGTGGTTATTAGATCATCTCCATTCATATCTCCTGCCATTACTTCCCACAACAACGGGTTGGGTAAAATGCCTAAAACATAGTCTTGTACCCATTTAACATCCGAGGGGAGATGCCGCAACAAGCATCTGTTCCCGATTTATTGGGTGTGATTTCCCAGAGGCATACTGCATATTGAAGAAATCGTATGCTCCAACCTGTGCGAGGCAATATCTCCACTACCCGGGAGAGGACCCCGGCACTGTTATCGGTGCCATTTGAACGGTTACTCCCGGTATTAAATCTCCCAGTCCGGGAAAGTCGTTGCAACTAAATGCACTCCCGGATGGTTTTTCGCATTAATCCATAAGCATCAAAGCCTGAGGCATTGTCCAGGCCGCTCCGCTGTCCCTACTTGATAAAAAGACCCATTATAAAGAATTCCTCCTTCTTCCTTTATAGTTATTGGTGTATTAGGTTCTGCCTCTAAAGGCGAGTATAACTAATGGATTGGGATTGGAACCACCTAACGGAGGGCTGTTGGGTACATCGAAGCCGCCGGCCCGTTGAATATTTGTTGGCTATTTGTAAAACTAATTGTATAATCCGGAGATGTAACTTGAGGGTGAATATAAGTAGGGGTAGTCCCCTGTGTTCCATTAAGGTATGTTGAAGTACTGAAACAGAGAATGAAATATTTAAGGCAGTGACATTTTGGGAATTAAGTTTTCCCAATAAATAGTACAACGGGAAATCCCCGTTGTTGGGTCACAAACAGGGTCATTTGCGGGAATACTAAAAAATCCAGCCATTTGTGCTTGAACCATCACACTCTGCAAAAATTAATAACAATACAATTGCAACGTGTGTGTGTGTGTGTGTGTACTGAGGTATTTACCCCTCGTTTTTTGAGGGAAGTCTAATGGTTTCAAGAAGAAAACATTTGGTGGTTAATAAATTGGGTGTAAGAGCCCGCGTTGCCGGTTTCTTGAATACAAATCTAGTCTTTTTAATAGAGATATCCAGTCAATGATAATGGGTAATGTCATTTTAGATATTGGTTCTGGCCTGTATTTTTATATTTAAACAAATATGTTTTATTTGAAATCAATCGATTAAAATACATTTTGTTTATAAATTAGCTGCCTGATTTTAATCCGGTATCCCTGAACACCCGCCTCCATTTCACCTGTTTTACGGAAGGAGCAGCCATGTACCTCAATGCACATTCGTACTTCAGCCTGCGCTATGGTACGCTATCACCCGAACACTGGTGGCGGCTGCCCAGGCAAAAGGCCTTAAAACACTGACGCTGACGGACATCAACAACACGTCCGCAGCGCTTCCTTTTGTACGCGCTTGTAAGCAGGCGGGAATCAAGCCGGTATTGGGTAATATTTCGGGATGCTGAGGGGCGCTTCTTACAGGCACGCTCCAAATAACAAGGCTGATGCACTCTGTGGGCTTTGCTCACTGCCCATTCATTGTCCGGGCGCCCGCTGCCGGAAGTAGCCCCGGCAATGGAGCATGTTTTCATCGTGTATGCCCGGGAGGTCAAACCGATTTCGATGTTTCGACCGTATGAGTTTATTGGTGTTCGCCCCGGACAGGTTAATGCCCTGTACACCTCCTTTTTGCGCCACCAGCAAGAACGCTTGTTGGTTTGGCAACCCATTACCTTCCTCGATCGGGAGGGCAACCGCCTGCACAAACTGTTGCGCGCCATTGATCACAATACCCCAAGCAGGACCAAACCATCAGACATGCAGCTGGCGCACGCAGACGAATACATCTATACTGAAAAAGAGCTGGTGGCATTTTATGAGCAATATCCCAAAATCATACAAAATACCCGACGGCTTTTAAATGCTTGTTCGATCCGGTTTGAAACGGGGCTGTTTCGCAACCGGAGAACGTTTACCGGCAGCAAGGACGGCGATGTAAAACTGCTCGCAAAACTGGCCGAAAAAGGGTGTGAGCGCCGTTACGGGCCCGGACACCGACTGGCCCTGCAACGAATTCAGAAGGAACTGAAGTTGATCGCAGAGCTGGACTTTTGTGCCTATTTTCTCATTACCTGGGATATTGTGCGGTATGCCGAGTCGTCTGGGTATCACCACGTGGGGCGGGGGAGTGGTGCCAACTCCATCGTAGCCTATTGCCTGTATATTACCGATGTGGAGCCCCTCGAACTGGATTTGTATTTTGAGCGCTTTATCAATCCGCAGCGCAGTTCCCCACCGGATTTTGACATTGATTTCTCGTGGGATGAGCGGGACGATGTGACCGACTACATTTTCAAACGCTATGGCAGGGCACATACAGCTTTGCTGGCGACTTACAGTACCTTTCAGTTTGCAGCGGTAATTCGCGAGTTGGGTAAAGTTTTTGGGCTGACGCCAAAAGACATCGATGCCATCGTTGACTATCAGGCTGCCAACGCCAGGGGGCATTGGGCATGGGCCGGGCGAAAAGGCGAGGAGAGCCGAACGGAACATGTTCCGGAGGGAAGTGGGAAAAAAGAAGCAGACGGATGCAAATTTGCATCCCTGGGCGCGGCATATACTCCGTTTTGGAAGCATGCTGGTTGACTTCCCAAATTACCTTTCCATCCATGCGGGCGGCGTACTGATTTCAGAAGAGCCCTTGAGTACGGCAACGGCACTTCAGCAAATGCCCAAGGGGTTCCCGATTACGCATTTTGATATGTACACCGCCGAAGATTGGGGCTTCCACAAGTTCGATATCCTCAGCCAGCGGGGGCTGGGGCACATCAAAGACTGTGTGGATATTGTACAGGAAAATCAGGGGAAAGCCGTGAACATTCACCGCGTTGAATACATCAAAGCCGACCCAGGTGTGCGCGCCCAATTAAAAAAGGGAAATTGCATGGGGTGTTTTTACATTGAAAGTCCGGCAATGCGCGGTTTGCTCCACAAACTTCGCTGCGACAATTATGTGCATTTGGTTGCAGCCAGCAGCATAATCCGGCCCGGGGTGGCCCAGTCAGGCATGATGCGTGCGTACATTCAGCGTTTTCACCAACCCAATAGTTTTGAATACCTGCATCCTGTTTTTGAAGAGCACCTTGCCGAGACCTTTGGGGTGATGGTGTACCAGGAAGATGTAATGAAAATACTCCACCATTTCGCGGGCCTGGGCCTGGATGAAGCCGATGTGATGCGGCGCATGATGACCGGGAAAAAGCGTTCCTCCAAGGCATTTGAGCGCTTGAAAGAGAAATATTTTACAAACTGTGCAGCCAGGGGACATTCCGCGGAGTTGAGTCAGGAGGTGTGGCGACAAATTGAGAGTTTTGGGGGCTACTCGTTTTGCAAGGCGCATTCAGCCAGTTTTGCTGTGGAGTCATTCCAGAGTTTTGTATTTAAAAACCTATTACCCTCTGGCGGTAGCGGTGATCAATAATTTTGGCGGCTTTTACAATACGGAGTATTACGTGCATGAAGCCCGGATGAACGGGGCTACTATCCATCCTCCCTGCGTCAACAACAGTCGGGTTCTGACCCGCATAACAGGTAAAGAAGTGTATCTGGGTTTTGCTCATGTTAAGGGCCTGGAACGCCAGCTTATGCAGGACCTGGAGCGCCAGCGCAGGGAGTTTGGGCGATTTCGCGATCTGGAGGATTTTGCACGGCGGGTGTCTTGCAGCGTTTCCCAACTCGAATTGCTCATTCGCATCGGTGCATTTCGATTTACCGGAATGAAAAAGAGCGCCTTAAGCTTTGGGATAAAAGCCGGGTTCTGCACCGGGAAAACAGACAGGGCATGCACGTTTTATTTGAAGATGAAACCGAAAAATACACGCTTCCCGAACTCACTGAAGGACCACTCGATCAGGCCTATGAAGAAATGGATTTGCTGGGCTTCCCCTTGTGCTCCCCTTTCAGTTTATTAAGTGAAAAAGCACAGAAAGAAAACCCGGGCCTGATGGCCAGGGAGATGCAGGAAAAAGAAGGGCATCGGGTAACGATGACCGGCTACTGTCTGCCGAAAAGATACCCGAACCATCAAAGGCCAACTCATGCATTTCGGAACCTGGCTGGATATGGAGGGCCGGTTTTTTGATACCGTCCATTTTCCCGGCCCGGCCAGTGCTGCGGCTTTTCGGGGGCGTGGAATTTATCGGATACGCGGCCGCCTGGTTTCAGATTTTGGTTTCCATGGTTTCGAAGTAACTACAATGGAACGCCTTGCTTATGATAGTGGTCAGTAGTCAGTGGTCTGACCCGTCCTAAAAAAAGTTTACTTTAGATATTATTATGCTATTATGTGTTTCTTTTTTGCTTCTTTTTTCTTTGTTAAACTAACAGTAAAAATGTTGAAAACCCCAGTTTTATGTTGAAACCAATGTTTCATGATCCATTCGTTTCTTATAGTAATTCTTCCAGGTTCTTTTCAATTCTCCATTTTTACAATGTGCTTGGCTCGGTGTTAGCATTTCAATACTTGAATGCGGCCTTTGATTATTATATATTTGAATAGCCTGGTTATAAAATCTTTTCGCCTCTAGATAACGATTCAAAATTTCCATCATATTAGCCATTCTACTTTAAAATACCATTAACTCTTTCAGCGATCGCATTTTCCAAAGGATCTCCATTCTGAGCCATACTAATGTCTATTTTCCATTTTGTTAGCAGTTTAACGTACTCATTACAACAGTACTGAACACCTCTGTCTGAATGATGAATAAGTCCTGTAGCAGTTGTCCTTGTTAGTCCTTTAAAGCCATCTGTAATGCTCTATGCAGCATGCTTTGCTGTAAGACCTTCAGCAACTTTAAATCCATAACTATTTTCCTGAATAAGCATCGGTCACTAAAAATAAGTACACAAAGCCTCTTTTTTTGTTTCTACATACGTAATACTAACCCATAGTTTATTGGGAGCCCTCACCTCCAGACCTTTGATCAGATTAGGGGTATTTTCTAAACCAATGATTGCTATGAGTCAAATCCTCTGGTTCGTTTTCCTCGTATCAGTAAATTATTGCGATCCAGTATTGCAAACAACTTATCTCGTCCCATACCTATACCTTGATCCAATAGTTTAACTAACAGTTTTCTGGTTCCGATCTTGGGCATAGATATCCGTTCCTTTCTGAACTGCCTCAACTATGACACGTTCTTCAATTGCTTGTTTATAAACACTTTTTTCCTTTTGTAGTACGCCTGTTTTGTTTTACAAACAATCCACACAGTTCCTCTATTTTTGGTACTTTCAGAGTGCTCTTTATTTTGGACTGTTTGGCTCCAGACTTTTTTCTGATCGAAATCTTAAAACTCCTGCTCTGCAATATCAATCATAGTATCAAAGGCTTCACTCTTCAACTTTTCATATTCCAGTTGGTGTTTAAGTTGCTCAATCTCTAATTTGAGTTCTTTCTTACTGTCTTTTTCTTTTTGCTCATTCATAAATAAGCGTTTAGGAACTGAGTTCAAATTTCTTAACCCAGGTTGCAATGGTACATGATCCGCTTATCCCATACTTGTGCTTAGCGTGCTCCGGGCAAAATGTTGCCCGGAAGTACATCATTAACCACTGTTTTTTTGAATTCGTCCGAATAGCGTTTTACTCTTTTCTTCTTCTTTCATCTTTGTCCTGATTTTAGTTAACTTTTTTGTCAACCTATTTCAGGACGAGTCAGTCAGTAAGGTTTCCGTGTTGCACTACTGACCACTGACTACTGACCACTGACCACTATAAAGAGTATATTTGCCTACGAACCCGGTATTCGCCAAAACACTATGCATACTGATTTTCTGGACCGTGCTGTATTACACCTCGACCTCGATGCGTTTTTCGTGGCTGTGGAGGTTTTGCGCAACAGCGATTTGAAAGGCAAGCCTTTGATTATCGGGGGGAGCAGCAATCGCGGTGTAGTGGCATCTTGTAGCTACGAGGCCCGGGCCTTTGGTGTGCGTTCGGCGATGCCAATGCGCCAGGCTTTGCAACTTTGTCCGGACGCACTGGTGTTGCGGGGTGATATGGAGGCCTACTCCAAACACTCCGGCCTGGTGCGGGATGTTATCGAAGAACAGGCCCCCCTGTTTGAACAGGCTTCCATTGATGAGTTTTATCTGGACCTGACGGGGATGGATAAATACATTGGGTGCTGGAACTGGAGCACGGAATTGCGGCAGCGAATCATTCGTGAAACAGGCCTTCCCCTGTCGTTTGGTCTTTCTGTAAACAAAACGGTATCCAAAGTAGGGGCAGGAGAAGCCAAACCAAACGGAACTCAACTGATTCCAGCAGGAACTGAAAAAGGCTTTTTGGCGCCATTACCGGTAGGTAAAATTCCAATGATCGGGAAAGAAACCCAACGGCGGCTCTCACTGATGGGGGTTCGTACCTGTAAAGTACTGAGCGAGGTGCCTCCCACCTTGCTTGAACGGGAGTTTGGCAAGTCGGGACTGGTTATGTGGAAAAAAGCCAATGGTAAAGACGATAGCCCGGTGGTTCCTTACCGGGAACAGGATTCCATGTCGACCGAGCGCACCTTCCACTCCGATACCATTGATATGCATTTTTTACGCGATCAGGTGCGCCGCCAAACCGCGCAGCTGGCTTACGAACTGCGGAGTAAAGGAAAACTGACCGCCTGCATCACCATTAAATTGCGGTATTCAGACTTCAATACCTTCACCAAACAAGCCAAACTTCCCTATACTGCACAGGATGGCCTGCTAACCACACATGCGCTCAATCTATTTGATCGGCTGTACGAGCGCCGTCAGGCCATTCGGCTTCTGGGTGTTCGGTTTAGTGAATTGGTGCCCGGTTCAAGTCAACTCAATCTGTTCGATGATACGGAACGCGAATCACGCCTGCTGGCCGCCATGGATAAAATCAGAGATCGCTTTGGGAAAGAGGCGGTAGGAAAGGGCGGGACTGAGAAAAAACGCCCTCCAACAAGCTCTTAAGGCCCTCTCAAAAATAATTTTCACTTTTTTTATATAAAAATCTACCCCTTTTAGGGTATTTTATTTCAACAAAAGTGGTTTTGTTTTTCATGTTAAATTGTTGATAAACAATGTTTTATGTTTTTTAGGTGCTGATTTGGTGTTTTTTAGTGTTCAACAAAACTGATTTTTTGTCCTTTTCTGCCCATCAAAGTTGTCGCACATTTGTATCGTTGATGAAGGGCAAAGGAATAGAGGCAGAAGAAAAACATCAACCACAGATTAGAAACTTTTCATGAGATTATATACGGGAAACCGCCGCGGAGCAAACGAGCTCCGCGGCTTTTTCGTTTTTAGGGCCTAGGTGTCTGGCTGAGTCGAGTATTGCAAGGCTCCATCACTACCGAATTAATCCTTGTACGGATCGTAGGTATCGGCAGCAGCCATGGCTACACCAATAGGGCGAAGGCGGTGAACTACTTCCACCGTGCCATCGTGGAAGGCAAGCACTTCCTCAAGTTTTTTATAACATTCAGGTGCTTCGTCTGCGCCACCACCACGCAGGTGGATTCCCTTTGCTTTCAACTCCTTTTTCACTTTAATCCAGTCAACTACGCCTTTGCTGAGTTGTTGAATTTTCCCTTGTTTCCAACGGCGTTTCCCTGCGGCTTGGGTCCGGCTCATTACCCGTCCGGCACCGTGCACCGTAGAGTACAAGCCTTCCTGACTAGCAGGACTATCGATTCCCCGAATAATGACGGAGGTATCGCCCATGGTTGCACCAACAAATCCCATTTGTCCCGGAAAAGCCGGCGTCGCTCCTTTTCGAACAACGTAGTACGTTTCACCAAAATGCTCTTCTTCCCAAAGGAAGTTGTGGTGGTTGTGCACTTCAAAAACCGACTGGGCACCCAGAATTTCAAGTACCTTATCTACAACTGTATCCCGGCCTGCATAGGCGTATTTCCCGGCAAGGCGGATCGCCTCCAGGTAATCCTGACCGAGGGCGCTATCTGCATCAAACAGAATTGGTGGAGCATCCATGCTTCCTTCATGCGCGCGGTCGTGGAATCCTTTGCCCTGGCTCATGGCGATGAACCCGGTGGTTGTTTTATGACCGAATCCCCGGGAGCCAAAGTGCACTCCAATCCAGAGCCATCCGGCTTCATCCTCAAAGAGGTCGACAAAGTGGTTGCCGGAACCGACGGTACCAAGTTGCGGCATAGCAACCCCCATCAAATCCCGTTGGGGCTTGAATTCTGCTTTGCTGATATCATCAAACACTTCGTGGTCGATGGGTTGGGGGTTTGGGCGCCCGATTCCAAATCCGATTTGTTTGAAGATGGCATCCATCACCTTATCCGTATCAACGTCCGCGGCACGGATGTTGGTTTGGCAGGCTTTGTTTCCACATGCGATATCAAATCCGACTCCGGAGAGGCTGATCTTATTTTTGTATGCAAGTACCCCTCCAATCGGATGTCCATATCCGTAGTGTGCATCGGCAGTCAGTGCAGCCCGGTCATCCGGGCTGCTGATGCAGCGTTTAATCTGTCGAATGGACTGTTCGTCGATGATTGGTTGTCCGAAGATGTGTAGCTGTTCCAAAATGGAGTTATTTGTACTGTTGTGGTAGGTGTTAAAAATACGTCAGGCTTTTCTTTTCACTTACCTCTGTTTATGATTGCTGTGAAAATCGCATTTTCTTTGCAGCATTTGGTTTCGACAAGGTTAACAAGTACGTGTCCTGAATAAGTTCCCGTATGCGTTTGTTCATATACGCTCTTTACCCAATAAGCCATAATCAGACTCATAATCTCTAATCAACTACTGATGCAATCTAAAAAGCCTTCCCAAACACAAACTCAATCCAGGTATTTTTCATTTTTCTTCATTCTTGTTTTCGCTCTTATTTCTTCGTTCACAGCGTATGGCCAGGCACCGCGTTCCGGAGCTCCCAATATTTTTCTGAACTGTCGTTGGGGCTGCTCTACACAATATTTGCAAACCGAAATGCAGTACGTCAATTTTGTACGAGACCGGGCCGATGCGGATATTTTTATCCAGCAAACGGTACTGACTACGGGCAGTGGCGGCAGGCAGGTGACGCTTGTTTTTTTGGGGCAAAATCAGTTTGAAGGCAAGAACGATACCCTGGTTTACAACCTCGAGCCAGCCATTCCATTTAATACGATTCGTGAGGCGATGAAAGAAAACCTGGATCGGGGCTTGCTGCCTTATCTGTTGAAAACCAGTTTGGCCGATCGCATCGTAATCACTATGCCGGAATTGGATGAAGAAGATACTGTTGAAGAACAGGAACCGCTTAAAGATCCCTGGCAATTGTGGGTGTATTCTATGAACCTTCGGTTCAATATGAGTGGCCAGGAATATTCAGAGAGTATTCGCCTTGGCGGTGGCGGCCGGGCCCGGCGAATTACTGATCATCAGAAAACCAACTTCTATATTGATGGAGACTACCGGAAAAACACCTTCCGGTTTGATGACAGTGAAACCGAAATTTATGAAAACAACAACTACTCGTTGGGAGGTTCACAAATTTTCTCACTGGGACAACATTGGGGATGTGGCTTTTGGGGGAGCATGTCGCAATCGCAATATCGGAACTTAAAACAAAGTATTTACGCCGGCCCGGCGCTGGAGTACAGCGTTTTCCCATACAACGAGGCTACCCGCCGTCAGTTTACTTTCCAATACCGATTGGGCTTTAAACACAATGTGTATTTTGACGAAACCATCTACTTCAAAACCATGGAAAACCTGGGCCAGCACAGCCTGGATGCAGAGTACAATCAGATCGCTCCCTGGGGGAATTTCAACATTGGGATGAATGGCGGAAATTACCTGCATGATTGGAACCTGTACTACCTGAATATGTACACCGGCTTAAGCCTGAACCTTTTTAAAGGCTTTCAGTTGGGCTTTTCCGCTTACTATGGCCTGTTGAAAAATCAGATCGAACTTTCCAACGGGGGAGCATCCAAAGACGAAACGCTGCTGCGAATCCGACAACTGCAAACCGGGTTTAACTACAACCTGAATTTCAACGTTTCCTATACATTTGGGTCCATTTATTCCAATGTGGTGAATCCGGCATTTGATAATTGATGCAGCCGTCAACAGGTGCTTTTGCTGAGCCGCAACCCAAACGTAGAACGTGTTTGGAACTGCCACATAAAGCAAGCAATTCCAAACACGTTATGAGCGAATAATTAGAGATTGTTGTCTACATTTTGCCTCAGAAATTGAATTGCAGACATCCTCTTACTTCATTTGTTTCCCGTTCACAAAGAACTTGGGCTCAAGTACCAACTTGTCTCCTTGTGGCTCGCCGGTATCCAAATCAATGGAATAATTGGAAAACCGATTGCCAGAGAATTTTACTTTCAGGGCTTGGCCTTTTTCTCTTACTCCGGCTTTGGCAATTACCTCGCCTCTATCGTCTAGAATGCGGACCTCCGCTCCGGGATTCACCACCGATTCAAACAAGACTTCATAATCCAAGGTCAGGTTATCTGGCGGGCAGGTCAGGCAGACCGGCGGGAATGGAAAGCGAATATACCAGATGCGCTGCCAATTTATTTCGAAACGATCCGGAAGCCGGAATATGCAGAAAAACGAGCTGGGATTCAGCTCACAATAGGAACAGCGTGCGCTCAAAATCCGATCCATTTCATCATTGCAGACGGTACAGAATGGCGCTCCTGTGCTGCGCATGTGGCAATTAAATTGCGGGCGATAGATATCGCGTGCAAAGTACATGCCTCCTTCCCAAAGGCCAACTACACCCGGAGGATTGTTGACCGTTGTAGGGATCGGGGTTGCCGCATTGATCAACGCTCCCCATTTGGTTGTAGCCCGGTTGGTGTTTTTGGTAAGGTTAACCCGGCTTGGCTCTGCGCCTGTATAGGACCGGTTGTCATCTGAGCCATCGCACACATAGCAGGTGTATTCGTCGCCCAGATTACCAATTTTATGTCCCAGTTCATGGGTTATGATTCCTGCAAATCCGGCTGAAATTGAAGAGAAAACCAGGCCACCGGCGCAGCCTCCCCATTGGGTGTCATTGACTAAAACAAAAACGGCGTCGTAGGCCGGAGCAAAATCTGCAGCCTCATAGCATTTAGCTGGCGAGTTGCTTGTAATACATCGTTCGGCCTCCCCGCTACTGGGGTTGCCATACCGGCAATCCAGTTCGGTATTTTTGAAAATGCCGTCTGCCGGGTGGTCTACCCCTGATTCGCTGGATAACACATTGACGCGCCAGATATTGAGCGCGCACATTCTATCGGAATAGGGGGCCAGGTTGCGAAGTGCATCCACCGCGTCGTTTACGCGTTCGTTAAAAAGGTTCTGCTCGGCGGCTGTGAAGCCATCGCCTATAAACACGATGTCGTATTTTTGGGCAGTCGAGCCATTGCATACCACTGTGGTATAAGTGCCTTGTACATTTACCGCAGAGAGGTATAGGCTTGGGGCAAAAAATAATAGCACGAATAATATTGCCTTGTTTTTCATTCTACAAATTTTGTGGTTAAAATTGATGTTGAGTTTTGCGCTACAAGAGGCGCGTCATCTGAGTTTGCTGGTAGCTCAAATGGATTAGCGCAGCTTGATTTCTGAGATGAATGTCCGCTCTTCACGTCCTTTGGCTGTTGTCAAATCCATGTCTGGCCCGGCTTCATAGAAGCGAATCAACTCGGCACCTTTGGTTTTCGGTATGCGTATTGGAAATACAACCGACTTTTTCATGGGCGCTTCGCGGTGTATTTTTTCACCATTTGGGTCTTCGAAGATTTCCATGCCTGTTTTTTGAGGGTGGGGGATAGAGCCGGAGTAAATCACATTTCCATTGCCATCCGTTAAATCGAAGTTTAACTGGATGTCGCCATGTGCAAAGTGGTAAGCCAGGTCGCCCGAATCGTCTTTTTTGCGGATTACCTTGAACTCGCCGTTTTCACTCATTTCTAAAAGCAATTGTTCGGCTGCTGCTTCCAGAATAGTAAGGGTGCCTGCTCCGGCGTCCTCCTTGTTTTCCTTTACCTGAACCTTGGCAGATCCGGCTTTTACATTGGGTACAAGTACTTTGACGAGGCCATCTGCAGAAACATCTACAACAGGGGCATCGGCATTGCTGATGGAAACCTGGATGTCGGACTTGTTTGAAAATGCGCCTTCGGTTTTTTTGACAAAAACCATTTCTCCCGAATGGGCGCTGTTTGGAGAAATTTCCAGTCTGCTACTTTGGGGCTGTTTTTACATCGCAGGATGTGGCAAACCCTATGAGGAAAAACAAGTAAGCGATTAAGAATTTTTTCCATAATAAAAAGTTTTATTTGAAGTGATGGATAATGAAAGGTGCTTTAGGGCAAAGAAAGAATTATCCTGAACACGCAGCCCTGAATGCGCTGGTGCGTAGTGTATTGAAGCATGAATTTGAAACCCAAACAGGCTCTAAAACTCGGGCAGTGATTCAAAATTATCGTCGGTCGTGCTATTTGCGGGGCTCTGTAATAGGGGTTGCCATCAATGGGGTGAATGAGTTGCAAGCCCTCCAGATAAATAACCCGATCTTGCAGCATGATTGCATCGGAGTATTTGAAACCAGGCCAGTATCAAATTTGATCCGGGTAATAATGGTCTTTTCTCTTCGGATATTTGTTGGGTGTAAACAAGGGCAGCACAACTTGCCAGCGGGCATTTGAATTGCGGATCGGGGAAAATCGGCAAAGCCTTTGAGCGGGCTCTGAAGTTCATTGCCAGTAGGCGCAAGAATTACCTCCTCCAGATCAAGGGGTGGATTCTGTGTTGCTGGCCGGGCCTCAATGTTTCAATTGTTTTTGGCTCATCCTGATCATAAATTGCTTCAACCAATCTGGCAATTGTAGGCTCGAACAATTCGCCTGCCTCTGATTTTTCCGGCAACGGCCAGCCCTTTTCCATTTAGTTTTATTTCATCAAAAATGGCCTTAACGATTAGCATGCGGTTGAACAGCGGGTCATTTTGATCTACAAAAATGGGGATTGAACTTGGTATGGCATCCAGTACATTTATTGAAAAACCTCCTTCGCTGGGTTTGGGGCTTGCCAGTTTAACCAGCTGGTC
Source organism: Saprospiraceae bacterium (assembly GCA_041392625.1). GTDB lineage: Bacteria > Bacteroidota > Bacteroidia > Chitinophagales > Saprospiraceae > M3007. Next base: position 318,889 of record JAWKLR010000001.1, read on the forward strand.
GTCACAGACAAAACTTTTTATGACATTGCCATGTTCGTCCTTGGCAACAATGATGCGTTCGATAATCTCTCCGGCTGCATATTCCACAATCTCAAGCACAATTACTGCTCCCAATCCAATGCTTGGAATCAAGATTAATCCTCCGGTAAAAAAAGCGATGAGCAGCCCGACCAGGGCGCCAATCGTAAACGCTAAGACATCCCCCCAGAATCCGGTATCTACATCCAGGTCGGTATCAATGGAAAAAGTTAGTTTGCCATCGACCAGTTTGGGTTTGAGATCCAGCTCAAGGTACACGTTTGCATCGGGCCATAAGTCAATCGGTACTTCGCCTTCCAGGGTGAATCGTATTCTTTCCTGGGTAACGGATACTTTGACCCGCTTCCAATCGCCCCTTTTTGAGTCGCCAGGCTGTGGCAGAGGGTGGGAGCCGTCCACATCTCTTAGTTGGGTATGCCAAATGTTGTTTCCGAAGCGGAAAAAAGCCTCTCTGGGTATGCCCAGGGCGATGTGTTGCCCGGTCGGCAAAAAAGACTGTGCATCATCAGGGTTTCCGCGCGGTACATGCTGTCCCGGTGGAAGTGGCTCCAGATCCTGAGCGCTTGCTCGGATATCCAGGTTAAACAGCAGTGCCATTGCATTTTCATATTCGCTGTCGCCAATTACTTTTTTCAGGCTGGGTGTACCAGCCAGGCGGCCCAGGTTGGGCATGTTGATCTCGAACGAGGTGTTGTTAAAATCAGTGAGGAAGGAAAACTTGTTGTTGCTAATTGACATTTTGGCTTTCACCCGGATACCCAGATTCGTGATGAGTTCCAAATCCCAATCCGGATCGTCAATAACATTAATATCAACAATGCTAATGCCATTGGGCAGGTCGAGGACGCCGTTGGCTTCCAGCGTGTTAATGGCTGTTAGAAACCATTTTTTTCCAATCATCAGTTCAGCATCAAACCCCGATTGGATTCTTGTTGTGTCAATCATCTCACAGTTTTTTTGGTAAAAGCAGGTGGTGCTGCATCCCTCTTTTGGGATACGATCAACTGTTTATGTCTTTTTTACCAAAAATGTGAACATGCGCTTTTTGCCTTTAACCTCAGGTCAACTATACCCAGACGTGTACTATCCGAAGTATGCATTTTAAGGTGTCAGGGCTAGGCCCCTAAATGGATTTAGTATCGTGGGGTGTCGGGCCGACTTATGACTTTGAATCGGATTGCGAATCAGGCTCTGAATCCTTGTCTGGTGTCTCGGTTCTAGGTGGGATTCCCACGACAGAAGTCGTAGGGTGGTGGGGGGCTTTGCTTTCGTCAATGAGTTCCTGGGGGAGGGACTTGCTGGCTTTGGCTCCCAGTTCCCGAATCTTTTCAGCCCGGCCGACCAGCGTGTCGCCGTATTTGGGTGAATGGACCAATTTATTCATCGCATCGCTGTAGGCATTTTGGGCATGGTCTAGTCGGGTCCCAATGCTTTTCAGGTCGTCGACAAAGGCTACAAATTTATCATAGAGCAATCCGCTCTGCCGGGCAATTTCCAGTACCGACCGGGTTTGTTTTTCCTGTTTCCACAAATGCGATACGGTTCGCATGGTCGACAAGAGGCTGTGTCCACTGACCAATACAATGTTTTTTTCCAATGCATCGGTAAACAGCTGGCTGTCGGTCTGTGCGGCAATGTTCAGTGCGGGTTCCAGCGGCACAAATAGCAGCAAATAATCCGGCGAATTAATTTGGTACAGGTTCTGGTAGTTTTTACTGCTCAAATCCTGTACATGGCGGCGAATGCTATCAATATGCGATTTAAGGTACTGTTCCCGGCGCTGCGGGTCTAGTTCGTTGTGGTAGCGTTCAAATGCAGTCAGGGACACCTTGGAATCGACGATTAATTGCCGGTTGTCGGGAAGATGTATGATAAAATCAGGGCGCTTGAGGTCGCCGTTGTCTGCGCGAAGGCTTTGCTGGGTCAGGAAGTGAACCCCTTTTTGCAGTCCTGCTTTTTCCAATAAAACTTCAAGTTGCAATTCTCCCCAGTTTCCCTGCACTTTACTATCGCCTTTCAGTGCGCTTACCAGGTTTTCGGCACCCCGGCTCAACTGCATATTCATTTCCCGGAGTTGCTCAATTTCTTTTTTCAGACTGGATTTTTCCCGGGTTTCTTCCAGAAATTTCTGTCCGATGTTCTGCTCGAATTCCTTGATTTTTTCACGCAGTGGCAACAAGACCTGCTGTAGGTTGTGGCTGTTTTGCTCTGTAAAGCGCTTGGATTTTTCATCCAGCAATTTATTCGCCAGATTCTCAAAATCAGCCTTCATACGAACCTGTATTTGCTCCAGCTCTCCCTTTTGTTCCTGTAGCCGTTGCTGCAAATGCTGGACTGTCTGATCGCGTGCCGCCAACTGTGCATGGGCATCCCGCAGCGCCTGTTCTTTTTCACCCAGGTCTGTCCGCAAAATCTCATTTTGAGCCAATATGGTGGAGTACAGGTCTTTGGATACACCCTGCCCGGTGCCCGGCCCACCATCCGATGATTTTTTATAAAAAATCAGGATGCCAAACAGAACCACAATACCCAATAGGAGTGCAATAAAAACAGGATCCATACACGTGAAACTTATAAGTGCTTCAAATGTAAAGAAAATGTTTTAAATAAATCAAATTATAAAGAAAAAGTTTTATTTGGTGTCTTGTCTAAACACATTGTACATCCATGAAACAGGTTTCCCGCCAAAACATCACCTTATCATCCTAGCCCGGAGGGCGTATCACCAAATCATCATTTTTTCATAAACAAATAAACAAAGCCTCGCAGAGGCGAACAAAGTGATTTTCGATTTCCGATTACATGATATCCGATTGTTGATTGGATTTACGTCGCTGAAATAGGTTTCCCGCTAAAAGATCAACGTATCATCCTAGCCCGAAGGGCGTATCACCAAATCATCATTTTTATAAACAAATAAACAAAGCCTCGCAGAGGCGAACAAAATGATTTTCGATTTCCGATTACATGATATCCGATTGTTGATTGGATTTGTGTCCCTGAAATAGGTTTCCCGCCCAAACATCACCAAATCATCCTAGCCCGAAGGGCGCATCATCAAATCATCAACCGTTCTGGGAAGTCGCTGCAATGGCTTGCTGGAGGTGGCGTTCGGTATGGGCCAAAAGATACTCAAGTAGTTCTCCCGGATAAAACGAGCCAAAGAGGGATTTGTGTTTTTTGATTTGTGGCTTATTCAAGTTGGCTTTTTCGGCAGCATCCAGGATGCGGAGAGTGTTTTAGAAAACGGAAAAAGATTTCGATGTCCCATCGCTTCAGGTATATATCTGCTATTTCAAAGGCTGTCAATCATTATATTTGCTTAGGAAATAGTATGTTTTGCCATCGGCTACAGTGATCACCTGTAATGCAAACTGCTGTGATGAGTCGGTATTCCACTTCAGTCATTACAGGCCCGTCGCCACTTTTATACAGATGTATAATTTGATCGGACAAAAAACTCAATTGACCATGGTGGCGTCCTTTGATGTTTTGTGTTCACCTACACCTCATAAGCAAGGAGCGATTTAAGGCGTGCTGACAAACAAAAGGCCTTGTTGAGCGAATTGCTTGGGGTTTTGCGGCTTTTTTAAGCCCATATCCAAAAACAGCGACACCTCCTTTTTCTACTTTGGACTCCTCGATGACTTGCAGCAGCGCTCGTTCTTCTGACAAATGTGTTTGTTCGTGAAATACCCGCGCACTTGTCAGTATGTCCTTGAAGCCCTACCGTGAACTTGATTTGATTCAGCCTTGCCTTTTGTGGGCTTTGCGCCAACTCGCATGCCAATCTCGCTCAGATTAGCACTCAAGGCCACCATGGTGGAATCAAATCGACGTAGCCAAACCTTAAACTCTTTTCCAGTTTCACCGTAGACTCTGTTGACATTTTAACAGAAACTCTGCGTACAAACGCTCGAAAAACTCAACTCAATATTGTGGCAGATCTACTTGATGAACTGTGGCGGGTTTTGTGTTTACCCTTTCCTGAAAAATACTCAAACCCAGGGCTGTTGTAAAGACTTTCCAAGGAGCGAAGACTGCCGTCTTTGTCCTTGAGGATACCTTATGTGGTAAAACCATCAAACGCCCTTCCAGGTGTTTAACCTGACGGTTTACCTGGGATTCTTCTGAAACTTGTTCCAGCAATTCTGTGGGTAAAAGATCTAAAAAGTGCTTAGCTGGTACTGCTTTTGCCCTTTTTGACAATTGCTTTGCCCGTTTCTTGCGCCGCTGGTCCCGACCCGATAACAGTGGTTTTTTACTATCTGTAGCCATAAACTTTTGAAAATCAAATTCCTATACCAAAGGTACATACTTAAGATTGATTGTCAATATGTCAATAGACGTTCCGTACAAGATTTATTACATGATATCCGATTGTTGATTGGATTTACGTCTTTAAAGAAATAGGTTTCCCGCTAAAAGATCAACGTATCATCAGCCCGAAGGGCGTATCACCAAATCATCATTTTTTTATAAACAAATAAACAAAGCCTCGCGAAGTGAACAAATGATTTTCGATTTCCGATTACATGATATCCGATTGTTGATTGGATTTACGTCGCTGAAATAGGTTTTCCGCCAAAACATCAACGTATCATCTTAGCCCGAAGGGAGCGTATCAACAATTCATCATTTTTCATAAACAATCAACAAAGCTGCAAAGCTGAACAAATGATTTTCGATTTCCGATTACATGATATCCGATTGTTGATTGGATTTACGTCGCTGAAATAGGTTTTCGCAAAACATCAACTTATCATCTTAGCCCGAAAGATATCAAGCAATTCATCATTTTTTATAAACACATAAACAACCTTCCCTACGCTTCCGGTTTTTTCACGGCTTGCTCCAGAATAATTTCTGCGGCCTGATCGGATGCGCCGGCATTTCCCAGAATCTGCCGCAGGAGTGCATAGCCTTCCTTTTGCCGAAGGCTTCCCTCGGGGCTAAGTATGGTCTGTAATTCCCGTTTCAGGTTTTCGCGCCTCAATTCATGCTGGATCAGCTCACATACCAGCGGCGCATCCATGATGAGGTTGACCAGCGAGATGTATTTCACCTGAATCACCCGCTTGGCAATGGCGTAGGAAATGGCATTGCCGGCATAACAGACGACCTGTGGCACATTGAACAGCGCTGCTTCCAGGGTGGAGGTACCCGACTTCACGAGTGCAACCCGGGCTGTTCGAAGCAATTCATAGGTTTGATTGGTTTCAAACCGCACTTCGGGGTATTCCTTAAGGGCTTCTTCGTAGACCTCCTGGTCCAGTGAGCCGGCCCGGGCAATCACAAACCGGTAGTCTGGAAAATCCCGGGTCACTTCCAGCATGGGCGGCAGGATGCGTTTTAGTTCCTGTTTCCGGCTGCCTGGCAGCAGGGCAATGAGTTTGGGGTCGCGCTCGGAATCGGGTGGGGGAGGACCAATGGCGTCCAGCAGCGGGTGCCCGACGAACGATACATTAACCCCGTGTTTTTTATAAAAATCCTGTTCAAACGGGAGAATAACCAGCATCTGGTCAACATCCTGTTGAATTTGTTTTACCCTGGATTGGTGCCAGGCCCATATTTGTGGTGAAATGTAATAGACAACCGGAATGCCCTGCTTTTTAGCCCATTTTGCTATGCGCAAATTGAAGCCGGGGTAGTCGATCAGGACCAGCGCATCTGGCTGAAACTGCTCGATATCTGCCTTGCAGGAAGCCAGGTTGCGGAGGATGGTGCGCAGGTTTTTCAGCACCTCCCAAAAACCCATAAAAGCCAGGTCGCGGTAGTGCCGAACCAGGGTTGCTCCGGCCTGTTCCATTAAGTCGCCACCCCAGGCGCGGATTTCCACGTTGGGGTTTTTCCTGATTAAGGCTTTGACAAGGTTGGAGCCGTGCAAATCGCCCGAAGCTTCGCCGGCAATCAGATAAAGTTTCATAATTCGGCTGCAAATTAGGAATAAGGGAACTTCTTTTCCCTATTTGTGTTTTTTATCATTCAGAAAAGTTTTTCCCCTCATCGGACAAACGGTATTTTTGCAACTCATTTGATACAAAGTGGATACATACAGACTGGAATTTGAACCGCGCGATGTTTTGCGCAAACTGGAATTTGATAAAGTTATCGAACTGCTTACCAGGGAGGCTCTTACCCCCATGGCCGTTGAGCGCATTGCACAACTCAGTCCAAGCCAAAATTTCCAGCAAGTAGATCGGGAACTCCGGTAAACCAGTGATTTCAAAATGACGCTTTAAAAAAACGACCGGTTTCCATTGGCTGTTTTTGAAGATGTTAAGGAGGAATTGGGGCGTCTGGAAATCGAAGGCTATACCTTTCAGGCGGAGTCGTTTCAGCGCATTTTGCAAATCCTCATTCAGGTACGCGATGTATTCAAATACTTTAATTCCGGTCAGAAAAACGAGATTTATCCCAACCTCTACAACCTGGTGCGCCCGCACAGTTTTGATGAAGAACTGATCAAGGCCATCACTGCTGTTTTCAATGAAGACGGCGAAATTCGCCCGGATGCATCCCCCGAGCTGCTGCGCATTCGCAAAGCCATTCTCAGCAAGCAGCGGGAACTGGATACGCGTTTTCGCAGCGTAATTCAGGAGTACCGACAAAAAGGCTGGCTGGCCGATACTACAGAAAGTTTCCGGAATGGCCGTCGGGTGCTGGCGGTTGTGGCCGAACATAAGCGCAAGATTCGCGGCATCATCCACGATGAGAGCGACACGGGCCGCACGGCGTTTATCGAGCCGGAGGCCATCATTGAGGTCAACAACGATATTTTTGATTTTGAAAATGAAGAACGTCGGGAGTTGTTCCGAATCCTTCGGGAACTAAGCGCTACCATACGGCCTTACGGCCCCCAGATCGGTCGGTACCAGGATTTGCTCGTTGAGTTTGATTTTATACAGGCAAAAGCCCGGCTGGGACTGGCCCTTCGAGCCAACATGCCGGTCTTGAAAGAAAAGCCGGTGATAGGTCTGCGGAAATCCTACCACCCGCTTTTGTACCTGAAGAATAAAGGCCTCAATCGGAAGACCATTCCGTTTGAATTGCGCCTGGACCCCAAACACCATATTTTGATTCTTTCCGGTCCGAACGCCGGAGGGAAATCCGTTGCGATGAAATCCGTCGGACTGCTCCAACTTATGGTTCAGAGTGGCCTTTTGGTGCCGGTACATGAGTTGAGTGAAATGGGGATATTCAAACAGATTTTTGCCGATATCGGCGACCAGCAAAGTCTGGATGACGACCTCAGTACCTATTCATCCCGACTCATCAATGCAACGGCATTTTTGGAAAAAGCCAATCACGAAACGCTGGTGCTCATTGATGAAATGGGGAGTGGAACCGATCCAAAGCCAGGGGGCGCCATTGCCGAAGCCCTGCTCAGCGGCCTGTACAACAAAGGCGTTTTTGGGGTTATGACCACCCACTATTCCAACCTGAAAGTTTTTGCATTTCGGAATCACGGTGTCCTCAACGGGAACATGCATTTTGACAAAGACACCCTTTCTCCTACCTATGAACTCAAGGTGGGCCGGCCGGGAAGTTCCTACGCTTTTGAGATTGCCAGTAAAAGTGGTTTGCCAAAATACATCATTGACAACGCCCGCAAGCGTACCGGCAATGAAACAGCCGTGGATGATGTGCTGATCGAATTGCAAAAAGAAAAACAAGAGACCGAAGAGCATCTACAGGCTGTTTTGGAAAAAGAAGCCTCCCTGGAACGCCTGATAAAAACCTACGACAGTTTGCACTCCGAACTGGAAATCAAGCGCAAGCGTTTGAAACTGGACCAAAAAGAGTTTGAACTCATTCGGAATGCCAATGCCAGCCGGGAAGTAGACAAGTTGATCAAAAAAATCAAGGAGGAGAAAAAACTGGAGAAAGCGCAGGAACTCAGCAAACAACTCAAAGAGGAGCGTGCTGTAAAAGCGGAAGAAGTGGATGCAATCAACTCCGAAGTAGTCCGACTCGAAGAACAAAATACACCTGCTGCATCTGCCCGGCCATTGACGGTTGGCGACTTCGTGCGCTTGCGCGCCGGTGGCGCCATCGGACAAATTGATGAGATAAAAGGCAAAAAAGCCATGGTACATATGGGCGGGTTGACCGTTACGGTGAATCTGCGCGATTTGCTTCCGGCTGCTACTCCGATCAAGCAAACCAGTTCCATTAGTCAAACTCAACTACAGGAGCAGGCAGCCTTTGAATCCAAGCTGGACCTGCGCGGCATGAGCCAGCAGGAAGCTTTGAGTGTATTGGAAAAATTTGTTGACAATGCCCTTTTATCCAATGCCACATCCCTGCATATATTGCATGGAAAAGGAACCGGACTCCTGCGTAAAGTGGTGCGCCACAAACTCAAGGAATACGGTGGAAACATCAGCAATGTATACCATCCGGAGCCAGACAATGGAGGGGATGGAGTGACGATTGTTGAGTTGATCTAATTGTTGAGCCGCTTCTGTCTGATTCCTGACTATTTGTTTTCTGATCCTGCACCTACGAGGATGTCTAAAATACATTAAGATGGCATTAATTAATCTTTTATCGGATACTGTTACGAAGCCAACACCGGGCATGTTGGAGGCTATGTGGGCTGCAGAAGTAGGCGATGATGTGTTTCGGGAAGACCCCAGCATCAATGCCCTGGAAGCCTATGCCGCTGACTTGTTTGGACACGAAGCGGCGCTGTATTGTCCTTCGGGTACCATGACCAACCAAATTGCCATCAAAGTGCACACCCGACCATTGGATGAGGTGATCTGCGATGTGAGCAGCCACATCTATCAATACGAGGTAGCGGGCTACGCGTTCAACTCCGGGATTGGTGTCAACCTCCTGGACGGTACCAACGGAATCATTAACCCCGAACAGATTCGGAAAGCAGTAAAACCGCGTTTTGACTGGCTGCCGATTAGTCGGCTTGTTGTAATTGAAAACACGGCCAATCGGGGCGGTGGAAGTTATTATACCCTGGATGAAATCCGGGCAATCCGCAAAGTTTGCAGTGAAAAACAGCTCGCTTTGCACATGGATGGGGCTCGTTTATTCAATGCGCTGGTTGAAACCGGTGACTCCCCCAAATCCATCGGCGCGGAGCTCGATAGCATTTCCATTTGTTTGTCGAAAGGCCTGGGCGCCCCTGTTGGCTCCCTGCTTATTGGTTCGAAGACATTCATAGCGGAGGCACGCCGGGTGCGGAAAGCAATGGGCGGCGGCATGCGCCAGGCCGGATTCATTGCAGCTGCCGGGATGTATGCACTGCAACACCAGGTGGAGCGACTGCGGGAGGATCATGCACATGCGCGCATGTTGGCCGAAACTCTTTCGGAACAGGAATACGTGGGCAATATCCGTCCGGTAAAAACCAACATCTTGATTTTTGACATTCTGGAGCCACACAGCACCGACGCATTCCTGGATTTCTTGATGGAACACAACATCAAGGCCTCTGCTTTTGGCGAGCGCACCATCCGTTTTGTCACGCATCTGGATGTGAGTAGGGAAATGATCGAACAGGTACAGGCTGTGCTGAGGGCGTTTGGGGTGTAGTAGGTAAAGAGTTTGTATATTTATTCAGCCTTGTTGGAATTACTCAAAAAACCAGTACCATGCGCAAATACTCCCTACCATTTTTTTTGTTCATTGCATTCAACAGTCTTTCGGCACAGGATTACGACCGATATTGGGTAAGTGGCTATTCGCTATCCGCAGAACCACCGTATCAATCAAATATTGTGGACTTTAAAAATCCGGCACCAACAGTTGATACTACAACAATTGGAATAGAAATTGTTGGTTGTGCCGGAGCAATAAGCGATGCGGATGGGAATTTACAGTTTTATACCAATGGTGGTCAAATTCACAACCACGCACATGCGATGATGGAGAATGGAGATGGTATCAATCCGTACCCCTTGTTGACCAATCCTTTGAGAGGTTCACCTATTCGACATACCTTATCTATTTTACCGAGTTATACCCAATCAGATATTTATTATGTAATCCATCAGTTTGTAGAAGTGGATACTACGTTGGGTTTGTGTATCAATGAGACGCTGTTGACCACGGTAGATATGTCGGCAAACAATGGTTTGGGAAAGGTAATAAGTAAAAATGTACCGATCATCCAGTTTCCGTGCAGCGAGTATGCCAGCCCTGTACGGCATGCCAATGGGCGGGATTGGTGGATTGTTATACCGGAATATAAGTATCCGATATACCACACCCTGTTGTTTTCAGAAGGAGTGGTGGTGGAAAGTTTTACCCAAAACATAGGGTATAAACCGGATTGGGAAGAGGACTATGATGGGGGGGGAATCAATCTGTTTTCTCCGGACGGAGGTACTTACGTAGATCACGATCCCTGGAACGGTACCCGAATCTTTGATTTTGACCGGTGTACGGGTACGTTAAGTAATTTTCGCCACATCACCTATCCTTCCCAATTGCCAATTGGTTCGGCAGCGGTGATTTCACCGAATTCGAGGTATATGTACATTACAGCCAGTAGTTATATGATGCAGTTCGATTTGGAAGCCCCGGATCTGGAAGCAAGCAAGGATACAGTAGCGGTTTGGGATGGATTTTATTCACCGCAGCCTCCCTTGGCAACTACATTTGGTACGGGCCAACTGGCATTGAATGGCAAGATCTACGTTGCTCCGAATAATGGTGTTAAACATTTACACTCGATTGAATATCCGGATTTGCCCGGCGACAGTTGTATGGTACTTCAGCACAGCCTTGAGATGCCCAATTATTATGCGCTTGCTACGCCAATGAATCCCAACTTCCGGTTGTATGACGAGCCCGGGAGTGTGTGTGATAGTTTGGGAATAGACGGGCCGCCAATTGTCCACGTACGCCCAGTTCCTGGTGATTTTGAGTTGCATGTGTATCCCAATCCGGCAACGGAATACCTGGTAATCGAATCGGCCTTTTTGCCCACCCAACCGGACAGGCTTCGGCTATACTCTTTGGATGGAAAAAAGGTGATGGAGCGGTCTCATCCATCGGGTGTTCGGTCGTACAGTTTTGATTTGCCGGAAATGCCTTCCGGAGTGTACATCCTGGAAGTGAGTTGTCGGGGCGGCCAGCGGTATCTGAAAAAGGTGGTGGTTGGGCGGTAGGCACACAAAAGCAAACCCTCTCAACCAAAAGATCACTCCCCGCCCCCCTTATACTCCTTCCATTCAGCATCGCTGAGTGGTGGTGCTACCTGGTGCTCTTCGCGCCAGGAACGTACCGGCATCCGCTGGATGGGGTACCAACTTCCGGCCCAGTCAAAGTATTCCAGGTTGTTGAAGTTTAGTTTGTAATCAAACTCGCTTGGGACATCGTACACAAACCCGGGATAGTAGTAGCGATACCCCTGGCTCATGGCCCATTCAATCTCAAGAAGCATGGTATAGGTGCCGAGGCTCAGGTGCTCGTAATCCGGATGATGGATTCCATAATTCCCGGCAATGCACTTGTTGCCGATATGAAAGTAGCTGGCTGCAATCAGCTCGTCACCATCAAACACCTCAAACATTTGCCCTTTGCAGGGCATTACGTGGCTCCAGGGACTAAAAAAACCATGAACGGATGCAGGCCGGTTGTGACTGAATCGTTCGGAGTGGATGTGAAAAAGCGCAATATGGTCCAGGTCCAGTTTCAGCATGCGTCGCCGTACCCGCAAATCTGCGTTTTTTCGCAGCCGTTTGCGCTGACTTTTACTGAATGAAAATCCCTCCAAATCTATCCGAAGTACGATGACCCGGGTGGTTTCATCCCGCCAGGGCCAGTAATTTCTTCTGAACAGCAGGTCCGACCAATAACACCATCCATCCGCACAGAACCGATCAAATAGATCCGGGCTCAGTACCTGCATACCCAGATAGTCCTCAATAAAATATTCATTGAAGGAAATATCATCAAAAATAGGCAGGGTCTTGCGGTTCATGAATTAGTGGTAAGTTGTTGTTTATTTGTTTAGTCCGCCTCTGCGAGGCTCTGTTTATGTGTTTATATTATATGGGCAAGATTTGCCCTTGTAAACATGTATTTTATAAACAAATAAACAAGGGAAAGCGAAGCGTCCCGAATAAACAAGGCCCGGAGGGCCGAATAAACATGTTTATGGGAATTAGCGTTTGGGCAAATTTACCAATCTTCTGCCTACCTTTGCATAACTTTATAATACAAGAAATCAACGTACCCATGTCCAACAAAGTATTGATTATTGGTGCGGGTGGCGTAGGCCGAGTAGTTGCCTTTAAATGCGCCCAGCACCGCGAAATTTTTGGTGAAATAATGCTTGCCAGCCGCACAAAATCCAAATGTGATGTAATTGCCGATGCAATTTACGAAAAGTACGGTGGCGCCCGCATTCAAACGGAAAAACTTGATGCCGATGATGTGCAGCAGACTGTGGCATTGATCCGCTCCTTCCAGCCTAAACTAGTCATCAACGTGGCATTGCCTTACCAGGATTTGCCCATCATGGATGCCTGTCTGGAAACCGGTGTTAACTACATGGATACCGCTAACTATGAACCCAAAGACGAAGCAAAATTTGAGTATTCCTGGCAGTGGGCCTATCAGGAGCGTTTCAAGGAAAAGGGCATCATGGCTTTGTTGGGATGTGGCTTTGATCCCGGCGTAACCAGTGTGTTCACCGCCCGCGCTGCCAAGCACTTTTTTGATGAAATTCACTACCTCGATATCGTAGATGCCAATGCCGGAGATCACGGTAAGGCCTTTGCTACCAACTTCAACCCGGAAATCAATATCCGCGAGGTAACCCAAAAAGGAAAGTACTGGGAAAATGGTCAGTGGGTGGAAACTGAGCCCCATGAAATTTGGAAGGATCTGACTTACCCTGAAATTGGGCCCAAGCGTTCTTACCTCATTTACCACGAAGAGCTGGAAAGTTTGGTGAAAAATTTCCCAACACTCAAACGCGCCCGATTCTGGATGACCTTCAGCCAGGAGTATCTGACTCACCTCCGGGTGATTCAAAATATCGGCATGGCGGGAATCGATCCGATCATGTACAAAGGGATTGAAATTGTGCCACTTCAGTTTTTGAAAGCCGTGTTGCCCGCTCCGGAAGAATTGGGTGAAAACTACACCGGCTATACCTCCATCGGCTGCCGGGTAAGCGGCGTGAAGGACGGGAAACCGCGCACGTACTACATCTGGAACAACTGCAGCCACCAGGCCGCCTACGATGAAACCGGAACCCAGGGCGTGAGCTATACTACCGGCGTACCTGCTATGATCGGCGCGCGTATGATCCTGGAAGGAAAATGGAGCGGTACTGGCGTATTCAACGTCGAAGAGTTCAATCCGGATCCATTCCTGGAATGCCTGAAAAACGACGGTCTTCCATGGCACGAGCAAACCGATATTGATCTGGAAATGGATTAATCCTGCCAGTGTTTTTTGTCTAAACGATACCAACCACAGGATGCACGTAATCATGCATCCTGTGGTGTTTTTTAACTTTTCCCAACCCCAAGTTGAAACAGTACAGCCTTACTGCACGTTATGTTTAAAGAAGGAGTTTATTCCTTTTCAACTACAGCCCCCAAGCCATTCATTAAACCACTAGAACCATGCGCATATTACTGGTTGAAGACGAGGAGAGCATCCGCGATGCAGTCAAACTCAATCTTGAATTGGAGGGCTTTGAAGTCGTGGCTTCCGATAATGGCAAAAAAGCACTGGAATATATTTCCGGACAGCATTTTGACCTCCTGCTATTGGATGTCATGCTTCCCGATGTTGACGGCTTTTCCATCACCGAGCAAGTACGCCTGACCAATACCGAGGTGCCTATCTTGATCCTGACAGCAAAAGATCTGGCGCAAGACCGCGTGTTGGGCTTGAAAAAAGGTGCCGATGATTACCTAACCAAACCCTTCAACCTGGAGGAACTTCTGTTGCGGGTAAACAACCTCCTGCGCCGGAGCCAACGTCTTAAAGGCGATGTGGTGGAGTTATTTGAGTTTGGAAAAAATAAGGTCAACTTCAACACCTTTGAAGCAACTACCTGGGAAGGGAAAGACATCACCCTGACCAAAAAAGAAACCATGCTCCTCAAATTGCTAGTGGAACGAAAAAACGAAGTTGTAAGTCGAAATCAAATCCTGCAGGCCGTTTGGGGGTACGATGTTTTCCCAAGCACCCGCACTATTGACAACTTTATTCTGGCCTTCAGAAAATACTTCGAAGAGGATCCCAAGCACCCTCATTTTTTTCACTCCATTCGCGGAGTAGGGTACAAGTTTACGCTGTAGATTATCACGTGTTAGTTGATGATTTGATGATACGCCCTACGGGCTAGGATGATAAGTTGATGTTTATTCGGCCCTTCGGGCCTTGTTTATTTGGGACGCTGCGCTTTTCCTTGTTTATTTGTTTATGAAAAATGATGAATTGATGATACGCCCTACGGGCTAGGATGATAAGTTGATGTTTATTTGGCCCTTCGGGCCTTGTTTATTTGGGACGCTGCGCTTTTCCTTGTTTATTTGTTTATGAAAAATGATGAATTGTTGATGCGCCCTTCGGGCTAAGTTGATGCGTTGATATTTGGGCGGGAAACTCTAATCAGGAATGTACATCCAATCAACAATCGGATATCATGTAATCGGCAATCGGAAATCATTTTGTTCGCCTCTGCGAGGCTTTGTTTATTTGTTTATATTTCGAGGGCAAGGGCAAGCCTTGCCCCTACGATATTCTGACCACTGACTATTCCCCGCCAGGTATGGCGGGGCTACTGCTGACCACTGTATTATGGAATTTGGTAAACTACCATCAATAGATCGGGTGGATTTTTCTCTCCCTTCAGAACCGGCTGGAAATGCCCACCTGCTTTCCGGGCTGAATGGAAATGGAGGTGAAGGCCATATATATCTTGGGGCGACGGGCTACAACATGAAGCCCTGGATTGGTAAATGGTATCCGGCAGGGATTAGAGATCGGGACATGCTCCTGCACTATGGGCGGCAATTTAATACCATTGAACACAACACGACCCACTACCGAGTCCCGGACGAAACTATGGTGCAGCGCTGGATCGATGAAACGCCGGATGATTTTCGGTTTTGTCCTAAAATCCCTCAGCGAATCAGTCACGCTCATGATTTGGGCCTGCACTCCGGACTGCTGGAAGAGTTTTTGATGCGGATGGACCAATTGCAAGTGCGGATGGGCTGTTGTTTTATTCAATTACCCCCCAATTTTTCCGCAAGTCAGGTGCCGGCCCTCAACCGCTTTCTTCGCAAATGGCCCGGCCACATACCTCTGGCTGTAGAGGTGCGGCATTCCAGTTTTTTTCAGCAAACAGCCGCTGCAGAAGCCTATTTTGATTGCCTCTCCGAGCACAAGGTTTGCGCAGTGATTACCGATGTTGCAGGCCGACGTGATGTATGCCATATGCGGCTCACCGCCCCAAGGGTAATGGTGCGGTTTGTGGGCAATGGACTGGTTCCAACGGATTACAGCCGGATTAATGATTGGGTGGACCGCCTCGGATACTGGTATCGGGAAGGAATCAATGCGTTTTATTTTTTCACCCACGAACCCGATAACCTACTGGCCCCTGATTTAGCTGTTTATACGGGAGAAACCATAAACAAAAAGATTCCTGAAATTTCATGTAGATGGCCGGAAGCATTACCCGAACCTCCCAAGCAAGGAACGCTATTTTAGTTTGGAAGGGCGAATTTGTTTATGAAAAATGATGAATTGTTGATGCGCCCTCCGGGCTAGGATGATAAGTTGATGTTTGGGCGGAAAACTCTAATCGGGAATGTGCATCCATCAACAATCGGAAATCATGTAATCGGAAATCGGAAATCACTTAGTTCGCCACTGCGAGGCTCTGTTTGTTTGTTTATGAAAAATGATGAATTGTTGATGCGCCCTCCGGGCTAGGATGATAAGTTGATGTTTGGGCGGAAAACTCTAATCAGGAATGTATATC
>JAWKLR010000010.1:0-100000 GCA_041392625.1 Saprospiraceae bacterium
AGCGCCTGGTACCAATTGGCAATGCCGCCATCAAGTACATCACCCAATATATTCAGCATGTGCGCAGCAATATGGATAAAATTGCGCCGGGACATGAGCATTTGGTGTTTCTAAACCGCCGTGGGAAAGGGCTTACCCGGGTAATGGTTTTTTACATTATAAAAGACCTCGCGGAGCAGGCCGGGATTAGTAAAAACATCAGCCCACATACCTTTCGCCATACCTTTGCAACCCACCTGGTAGAGGGCGGCGCCGACCTGAAAGCCGTGCAGGATATGCTCGGGCATGAATCTATCCTGACCACTGAACTTTATACCCACCTCGATACCGAGTACCTGAAAGAAACCATCTACATGTATCACCCCAGGATGAAAATGGGATAAAACATTCGGTATGCGCCTAATTTTACTCTTGCTTTGTACGCTTTTGTCCTTTTCAACAATGGCTCAATCCTGGCCACAGTTGGGTGGAAATAACCAGCGCAATGGCCTGAGCCGGATGCCGGGGCCCGAAAATATTCTGGATACAGCCTGGGTTGCCATTTCTCCCAACCTCACATCCTGGGGCAATACCATTTTGGTGGAGGGCGACCGTTTTGTAAATGCCCGTACGCGTTTGTCGCCCAGTTATACCAGCCTGATTGAATGCCGCAGTATAGAGACCGGAGCCTTGTTGTGGACCTTTGAACTGCCAGATGCCCGGTTGTATGCCGTTGGTTTTGACTCCTATTCGGTGTATGTCAGCGATTACGCGACGGAGGATTTTTATGCGCTCAATCCCGCCGATGGCTCTATTCGCTGGAAGCATCCGGAAACGGTGTATATGTTTGGAGGGACTTCCGGGATTTTATTTGCCTGCAACGGCGACCCCATCGTAATTGGAAAACGCATCGATCGGTACACCGGTGAAACGGTTTGGGAATACCTGTACACCATTCCGGTAGGGCCGGACGCCGGGTATGCCCTGTATGAAAATACCTATTATCACTGGACAGGCTCACTACTCACTCCAAAAAAACTCATCGCGCTCGATGTTGATACGGGTGAGTTGCGGTACGAGTCCGATCCGTTGCCCGGTGACGGCGATCAGGAATATCCGCTTTGTATTGGTTCGGACGGTACAATTTACATTACCCGGGATGGAGGTGATCTCATGGCATTTGAAGATACCGGAACGGGCTTTTCGCTGCTTTGGACCAGCAGCCATGCACCAGAGAGCAACCTGGTAGCAGGACCCGATACCAACCTGTATTACTTCCGGGGTGAACGCATATTTCGGGCGTCTTCGGTGAGCGGAGCGGTGCTCGATAGCACATCACAAGTGATTTCTACCGAATACCGCCCGGTGTTGACTGCCGATCTGGAAGGAAAAGTATATGTGGCCAACGGACGGTTTGGTTCTGCCGGTCGGTACTATTGTTTTTCTACGGATTTGCAAACCCTGCTGTGGGAAACCCAGGTGTCTACAAATTACTATTCCGGGGTTGCGCCGGCTAGCCAGGGCATTGTGGTCGTTGCAGGTTCGGGCAGTCTGTACCGAGCGTTTCGTGCGGGGCAAACCCGGCCGCCAGTTGCCAGTTTTTCTGCTGATACCTTGCAACTGGGATTGGGAGGGTACTTACAGGTGTATGATCAATCCTCGTTTCAGCCAACAAGCCATAACTGGTTTTTCCCCGGAGGGAACCCTTCATCCTATACCGGTGCTGAACCGCCCGCGGTGCAGTACACCCTCCCCGGGAATTATGATGTGGGACTGGTAGTCAGCAACAACCTCGGCGCAGACACCCTATGGAAAAACTGCCTTGTTCGGGTGGATGAACTGGTGGCTGAAAATCCCGTTTATGCCAATCCCGTGCAGGTATTCCCCAATCCGTTTTCCAATCAACTTTTTGTAGAAGCAAATACTGAATCGGAGTTAACAATCTGGCATCAGGGCATGCAAATGTATCGGGGCGCAGCAACGAATGTGGCCATACCTGCTTCCTGGCCGGATGGTTTGTATATCCTGGATATTCGACAAGCCGATGGAATGCTGACGCGGAGAAAAATGATGCGGATGCGTTGATACTTAGAGGATGTCTAAAATTCAATTTCTGGGCTACATTCGGCAAATTTGATTTTTCTCTACGTTAAATTTTTCGCCGAATTACCCGTATGCGACTGCAAAATTTGCCTTAATAAAAACAAAATTTGCTCGACTTCGCCTCAGAATTGAAATTTAGACATCCGCTTAATGCAGGTCGTTAAACAAAATCATGGCACTGAATTTTGGTACCTGCACGGTGCTTCCTTTCATAGAATGGATGCCGCGTTCGTTTACCCGGTATTGGTCTACAACTACTGTCCAGATTCCTTCTGGCAGGGCATAGTCAATCGCCTGGTCGCTTCCGTTTAACAATACGAGGATGCTCTCCCATTTGTCGTCGTTGGCATAATCTTTCAGGATGTAAGGGATAAAATTCGCATGTCCTTCACTGGGCAAAAATTCCAGATGTTTCTGAATGAGTTCGCTCGTTGGCATCCGGAA
The DNA here is from genome assembly GCA_041392625.1 of Saprospiraceae bacterium. GTDB lineage: Bacteria > Bacteroidota > Bacteroidia > Chitinophagales > Saprospiraceae > M3007. Next base: position 2,527 of record JAWKLR010000010.1, read on the forward strand.
GGCCGGGTGGTTTTTTCGAAGTTCAATCAGGCCCTTGGTGTATTCGTACACCTCGAGGTAGCGCCCCTTTCGGTTCCAGTCGATCAGGTTGATCGCATCCGGCGATTCAAAGGAGTTCTCTACGCCTTGCTTGGTGCGCAAAAATTCTGTTCCGGCATGCAAAAACGGGATTCCCTGGGAGCTGAGCACAGTGGCCAGGGCGAGTTTGTGCATGCGCTGGCGATCCTCGGTAGAAGTGCCGGGGCAGGAAATTTCCAACCGGTCCCAGAGGCAGTGGTTGTCGTGACAGGATGCGTAATTGATACACTGACTGGGTTTGGGCGCCCAGGGTGCATCGGAGTAATTTACTTTTTTGTAATCGAGTTGCGGGTGCTGGGTAGCAGCGACAATGCCAAAGCGGACACTTTCTTCCAGTCCGGGTTCTCCGCTTACAAAGCCTTTTTTATCCGGACTAAACACATGGCCTTTCAGCCCGTCGCGCATTTCATCGCTGAATGCGGCAATGGATTGCAGTTTGGACACGTTGGCTTTCAGGGCAAGCAGGGAGTCGGGTAGGGGAGAGTCGCCCGCTTTCCAGCCTTCTCCGTAAATAAAAATGGATGGGTCTTCCTTATGGAGCGCTGCGCTGATGGCATTCATCGTCTGAATATCGTGGATGCCCATCAGGTCGAAACGAAAACCATCGATGTGGTATTCTTTTGCCCAGTAAAGCACAGACTCGACCATGAAACGACGCATCATATTTTTTTCCGATGCCGTTTCATTGCCACAGGCAGAGGCATTGGAGTAACTGCCGTTGGAGTTCAGGCGGTAAAAATAGTCGGGTTCAATCAGGTTAAAAACTGATTCTTCGTTGGGTCCACCTGTGTGGTTGTACACAACATCGAGCACTACTCGAATCCCGGCTTTGTGCAGGGCCTGCACCATGGTTTTAAACTCTTTAATACGCAGGGCTCCGTCGTACGGGTCGGAAGCAAAACTTCCTTCGGGAACATTGTAGTGTTGTGGGTCGTAGCCCCAGTTGTAGGGGCGCTCATCGGTGGGCAGGGATTCATCGATCGAGCGGAAATCAAATGCGGGCATGATGTGGACATGGGTGATGCCCAGCACCCGGAGGTGGTCGAGCCCGCTGGCTTGTCCGGCCGGGTTTCTGGTTCCCGACTCTGCCAGTCCCAGGTATTGCCCGCCGTGGGGGTTTCCGGCGCTTTGGTGTTTGGTAAAGTCTCGCAATTGCAGTTCGTACAGGATTATGTCGTTCGGGCTTTTAAGTTCCGGGCGCTGATCTGTGTCCCAGCCGGGCGGGTTGGTAGCTGCGAGGTCGATGATTTGTCCTTTTTTCCCATTTACCCCAACAGCCCGTGCGTACAGGTCGGCAGTTTCTTCGAGCCATTGACCTTTGTGTTTTGTTTGGATGGTGTAAAAACGCCCTTTTTGATCACCGGGAATGCGTGCTTCCCAGTAGCCGTTTGTGCCTTTTTTCAGGTCGTATTGCTCCTCTGGCTCCTCCTGGGTGCCGGAGGCATACAGGAGTATCTGGGCGGCTTGTGCGCTGGGTGCCCAAATGCGGATGGTGGATGCTTCGGGGGTATACTCCATGCCCAGTTCCGGGCTGTTTGTCGGGGTATTGGGTTCCATGGCTTTATGGGTGCAGTAGAGACTGAGTGAACAAATACAACTTATCAGAAAGATGGATCGGAGCATGATTTAGTTTTTATCAGATCAGACAAAAGGTGGTCTTGATGCCGGAGCACATACACAAGGCAATATTAGGCATTGTTGCACGGATTCCCGAACCTTAGAGCCGTTCTGTCAGAGGGCATGAATTGCAATTTTTATTTTGTAATTGACAGGATAGTGTTTTTTGTACGCAAAGCCTGCATTCCTCTCAGATTCATTTTAAATAAAAAATAAGATAAAACAAGGCAAATAGAACCGCATCTAAATACTTATTGTAAAATTAACACGAATAAAATTACAAATCTTATTGGGTGAAGGTTGGTTTTGGGCAATAAAAATTTTGAAAACCAAGACAATGAAAAATATTTTGTTTTGATTTTCAAAATTGGACTGCTATTATGAATTACAGTATTGCGTTTTTGCGAAATAATTGCTATCTTTGTGGTCCATTTTACGGTATTTAAATTTTATTATTGCTTATTATAAAGACGAGGACATATGTTAGAACAAAAAGAAATTTCGCCAAGAGAGGCCTATGCAAACTACATGTTAGGCAACTCCGTGTTTGTGGATGTGCGCGAGAACGACGAATCCGCCCGGCAGCAGCCCGATTTGAATAAATTGATGCACATTCCCCTGAGTGAATTGGAAGACCGCGCCAGCGAACTTCCGGCAGACAAGCCCGTTATCTGTATGAGTTGGGTGGGTAGCCGCAGCCACAATGCAGCCCGCATGCTCAACCAAAAAGGCTTCCACAATGTCAAAGTTGTTGACGGTGGAATTGTAGCCTGGGAAGATGAAGGTTTGCCTGTGAGATAAGTGTACATTTTTTGATTTCCCCGAAGATGTCGCAACACGCTTCCTCGGGAATCCCATAATCGAAGACTACCTATTGCTCCCTTTGCTTGATCACAAGCAGAGGGGGCTTTTTTTTAGTAGTCAGTGGCCAGTGGTCAGTAGTCAGTTATTAACTTAAACAAATTCTGACTACTTGCCCGCTGACCACTCCTGCCGGCATGGCAGGACTACATAAACAAATAAACAAGGGAAAGCGCAGCGTCCCGAATAAACAAGGCCCGCAGGGCCGAATAAACATCAACGTATCATCCAAGCCCCGCCAGGGGCGCCTCAACAAATCAACTTAGCCCGCAGGGCACTCATCAAATCATCTCAATAATTGTTTCTGTCATATTTCAAATAATTTGTGTTAAATTTGCCGCAGCGCCAAATGGCTGTAATTGAAATGTACTTGTGCTCTTAAAACCTGATGTTGGTTTAGTATGGCAAAATCGAAAAAAAATACATCTGTTCCGCCTACCGGAACCCGGGAAGGAGACGATCATGTGATCACCCTTTCGGGAATGTACCAGAACTACTTTCTGGATTATGCCTCGTATGTTATTCTGGAACGAGCCGTGCCAGCTGTTGAAGATGGCCTGAAGCCCGTACAGCGCCGGATTTTGCATGCTATGTTTGATCAACACGATGGCCGGTACCACAAGGTGGCCAACCTCATCGGTCAGACCATGCAGTACCACCCGCACGGTGACGCCGCGATCGGCGATGCACTCGTGAATTTGGGACAGAAAGACCTGCTGATCGATTGCCAGGGAAACTGGGGCGATTACCGCACAGGCGACTCCGCGGCCGCACCCCGTTACATTGAGGCGCGCCTTACCAAATTTGCGCTGGACATAGCCTTCAATCCGGATACCACCGAATGGCAACTCTCCTACGACGGACGGAAAAAAGAACCCATTACCCTCCCAATGAAATTTCCACTGGTGCTTTCTCAGGGGGTAGAGGGCATTGCCGTGGGCCTGAGCACTAAAATCATGCCCCACAATTTTGTGGAGTTACTCAAAGCCAGCATCGCCCTGCTCAACGACCGGAAAGTGAAACTCTATCCGGACTTTCCCACGGGCGGAATGGTGGATGTAAAAGACTACAACGGCGGTGCCCGCGGTGGAAAAATTCGGGTGCGCGCCCGAATCAAGGAAATCGACAAGAAAACCCTGCAGATCACCGAGCTGCCATACAGTGTTACCGTAAGCGATCTGATCGAATCCATCCTGAAAGCCAACGACAAAGGACAGATCAAAATCAAGCGGGTGATCGATAAAACCGCCGCAGAGGTGGATATTGAAATCGAACTGCACAACGGGGTTTCTCCGGATGTGACCATCGATGCACTCTACGCATTCACCAACTGCGAAGTGAGCATCAGCCCCAACTGTTGTATTATTGTTGACCAGAAGCCGGTGTTTACCGATGTGCAGGACCTGCTCCGCATCAGCACCGACAACACCCGCGAACTCCTGCGCATGGAGTTGGAGATTCAGCGCAAAGACCTGGAAGAAAAACTCCACTTTGCTTCGCTTGAAAAGATATTTATCGAAAAACGCATTTACCGCGACATCGAAGAATGCGAAACCTGGGAAGCTGTTCTGGAAACGATTGATGCGGGACTGAAAAAGTACATCGTAACCCCTTCCGATCCGGAGTATGCAAAAGAAAAACAGCGCCTCAAACTGCTGCGCGACATCACCCGGGACGACATCATTCGCCTGACGGAAATTCGGATCAAGCGCATTTCCAAGTTCAACACCTTTAAGGCGGATGAAGACATTGCAAAACTAAACGCTGCGCTGGAAGAAACCCTGCATCACCTCGCGCACCTCACCGAGTACACCATTGCATTCTTCGAGCGCCTGCTGGAAAAATACGGCAAGGGCCGTGAACGCCAAACGGAAATCGCAGTATTCGACGAGATCCGCGCAACCGAAGTGGTGGCCAATAATGCCAAACTCTATGTCAATTATAAAGACGGTTTCATCGGAACCGGCCTGAAAAAAGACGAGTTTGTTCAAGACTGTTCCGACATTGACGATATCATCGTATTCCGCCGGGATGGAGTGATGAAAGTAGTCCGTATTGGCGACAAGATTTTTGTTGGAAAAGACCTCATCCATGTAGCGGTCTGGAAAAAAGGAGACGAACGGACGACCTACAACATGGCTTATGTGGATGCCAAATCCGGTCGGACCATGGCAAAACGCTTCAACGTAACAGCCATCACCCGGGATAAAGACTACTTCCTGGCATCAGAAAACAGTGGCTCAAAAGTCCACTACTTCACAGCCAATCCAAATGGAGAAAGCGAGGTGGTTTCTGTCATGCTGAGTCCGGGCTGCTCAGCCAAAATCAAACTGTTCGACTACGATTTTGGTGAACTGGCAATCAAAGGCCGGGGCTCTCAGGGCAATATCATGACCAAGTATCCGGTGCGGTCTATCAAACAAAAAGAGGTAGGTAAATCCACCATTGGAGCCCAGAAAATCTGGTACGATGACATCACTGGCCGCCTCAATACACAAGAGCGTGGCCGGGAAGTGGGCGCATTCGATACCGGCGACAACCTGCTTGTGTTATACACCGATGGCAGCTACGAGGTGACCGACTTTGAATTGACTCAACGCTTCGAACCCAAAGAAGTGCTCGAAATATGCAAGATGAAGCCCGACCTGGTCATCAATGCGGTGCATTACGATGGCAATAAAGGCTGGACGATGGTCAAGCGTTTCAAAATTGAAACCAGCAAGCTGAAAGAACGGTATTCTTACCTGACGGAGCACCCCAAGTCGAAACTCCTGTTTGCTTCAGCGCAGGAAAATCCGAGGGTTAAATACACCCTGCGCATCAAAGGGAAATCCATGCCCGGCGAAATCAGTTTGGGCGACTTTATGGAGCCCAAAGGCTGGAAGGCTGTGGGCAACAAACTGAGCGATCATTTGCTCAGCGCAGTCAAACTGGTAGAAGATGCACCCAAGCCCAAGAAAAAAGCACCGGAGCCGGATGCTGTACAAGAGCAACCTTCTCTGTTCGGGGATGCTGATGTGGAAGAAAAGCCTAAAAAAGAAGCGGACAAACCCCAGGACTCAAAAACGTATAAACCGGGGGATACCATTGAGTTTGATTAGACATCCTCTTAACTGAGGTCAATACTACACGCCGTGGAACCGCACCAAATGTTCGGGTGCTTTTTCATTGTAAATGCACAGGATCAGGGTGCCCCGATGCCGATGGCCCAGGGGAAATAAAATCTTGATTGGATTATGGATATAGCCCATTTCCTGGAACAACTGAAGTTGTTTCTGTCGCGGCTGTTTGAAGCGTTTTAACTCCTCTACATTTTTGGGAATGGGTATGTCCCCATAGCCTTCCTCCTCCAGAAATTGGCGGATCATTTCATAGGTATATTTCATTTGGGTGCCGGCAAATTCCGTGCGGTACTCCCAGCCATTGGATAGTCCACCCAGGTAGCGCACTCCTGCTTCCGGAAACAGCTCCCGAATAGGCGTATGATCCACTACCTGCTCTTCATCAGCGGGATCTTCAATGGCAAATCCAAATTCATCGTAGGCTATCATATCCAGGTTTTCGAAAACAAAAGTAACACTTTGTTTTAAATAAAAAATACTTTTTGTTTTAAAAATACTACTTAAGTATCATTTGTACTATATATGGAATTGGCCTGTTCCTGCGTTATAATATATAGAGCTTAAATCTTGTCCACATGATCCGCTTGCGTTCCATTCCCCTGAGTTGGCACTTGATTTACCTGGTTGCGTTGGGTGTTTTGTTTGTTTTATTTTGGAAAAAAGAGAGTCCAGGTCAGGATAAAACGCATGCAGAAAACTATCGCGCATTTGTAGAGCTTGCCGGGGTAGGGAATGCGCTTATTTGTGAAAAAATAATTGGAACCTGCGAAGAGGACCAGTCGGAACAAAATAATAAGGTGAAATGGGTGCTTCAACAGGCAAATAGCCAGTTTGGTGCGCTGCGTATCACCTGGGAAGAATTGGCAAAACTAAACTACTCCAACGGGGTTTTGAAACAAGATATAGATCCGGTTTTTTTGAAATTTAAAAACCAGTTAGATTCATCGGTCGACAGCATTTCCATGCTCATCAAACAGACTTCCTACACCGATGATATACAGCCTCAATTTGCCCAATTGAAGGCAAAGGTGGACTCCCTGGTCAATGTGTACACGGCCGCTAAGGTGAATAAAAATCAATATTCTGAAGAAATAAACGCGCTGTTGCTGCGGATACAAACTACTTATACGTTTGAATTAAACGAGTTGATCGCGGAGCCGATTATTTGCAGTGATTTCTACCCGATTTTTTCTATAAAAGAACAGCTGCCGCGGGTGGGGGATTCCATCCATGCCGATGTATTTTTGGTTGACAGATATATAGGACAGGACAATATCACCATCCGGATAAATGGAATCTCCATCCCCACAAACCATGGAACCGGTCATTTTTCATATAAATACGATACTCCTGGCTTGAAAAAAATCGGGATGCAATTCGAAGTTAAAAACCCACTGGACCAAACGGTAAAGAAAATCCAGGACACCGTTTCCATCCGAATCCTTCCGCGATAAAAATTCAGGAATTTCAAAACAAAATCCTTGTCCGCGCTATTATATTTGGCACGCGGGAATGACCGGTTTTTGAGCACACAATGCTGCAAACCAGGCGTGTACCTCCTGCCCTTTTTTCAATGGAATGCAGCGCGTTCCGACAACAAACAAACAGGACATGAACATTCACCTGCTGACCATTGGCGATGAAATCCTTATTGGCCAGATCGTAGATACCAATTCATCCTGGATGAGCCAGGAACTCAACCTGCACGGCTACTCCGTCAATGGTAAAAGCAGTGTGGGCGATACCCGGGATGCCATTCTGGATGGAATTGAACACGCAACCAAACACGCCGATGTGGTGATTATCACCGGCGGCCTCGGACCAACCAAAGACGATATCACCAAGAAAACGCTGGCCGACTTGTTTGACTCCGGCATGTCCTACCGACAGGATGTGTACGAGCGCATCGCTGCAATCTATGAAAAGGCTGGGCGCCCCGTTTCGGAGTCGGCAACGCTTCAGGCGACCCTGCCCGACAAAGCGGAAATTTTGCCCAATAAAGTCGGAACGGCTTCGGGCATGTGGTTTGAGCGCGATGGGAAAGTCTGCATTTCCCTGCCCGGTGTGCCTTTTGAAATGCAATACCTCATGCAAAAGCAGGTGATCCCCCGCTTGCTGGAGCGTTTCCCCGGAAAACCCATTGTACACCGCACCCTGCTCACAGCCTGCGAAGGGGAGAGCAACATCGCGAAGCGACTGGAGAATTTTGAAGATACCCTTCCCGCCCACATCAAACTGGCCTACCTGCCGTCACTGGCACAGGTGCGCCTGCGGTTAACCGGGATTCTGGAAGATGCGCAAGGCCCCGAAGCATTGAAAAGTCTTCAGGATGAGCTGGACGAAAAAACCGCTGAACTCAAAGCGGAATTATCCGATATTGTTTTTGGAACTGAGCAGGAAAGCCTGGAGGAAGTTGTCGGAAAACTGCTGCTGGCACAAAACAAAACCTTTGGCACCGCAGAGAGCTGCACCGGTGGCTACATCGCCCACCTGATCACCCGCATTCCCGGCTCATCGGCTTATTACCCGGGCTCGGTGGTGAGTTATTCCTATAATTTAAAAAACGGCTTGCTTGGTGTACAAAAAGAAACCCTGGAAAAGGAAGGAGCCGTGAGCGAACGCGCTGTAATTGAAATGGCCCAAGGCGCCCTGAAAACCCTGGGGGTGGATGTGTCGCTTTCAGTTTCGGGTATTGCTGGCCCGGGAGGTGGCACGCCCGATAAGCCCGTCGGAACCGTCTGGATGGCCGTGGCAGATAAAGACCGCGTCGTCACACAACGCCATACCTTTTGGCGCGACCGGGAGAAAAACATCCAGCTCACCAGTGTATATGCCCTGAATATGGTGCGGAAGTTCCTGTTGGGAGCATTATGATTCCGGGTTTGGTCATACGGCTAAAACAAGCCCATGAAACCATTCCCCTTGCACTCTTGCTGGAGGCCGATCCCGATGAGCAAAAAATCCGTGAGTATGTGGCAACTGGTCCGCTCATCCTGGCGATTTACCGAAACGAGCCGGTAGGGGTTTGCGTCCTGGAATACGGCCCGGATTGGGCAGAAATAAAAAATATAGCGGTACGTGCAGCCCACCGAAAAAAGGGATTGGGAAGAACGTTGCTGGCTTTTGCAGAAAAAGAGACTGCCCGTTTGGGAAAATCCAGGCTGCGGGTCGGAACCGGAAATTCCAGTTTGCAGGCATTGGCACTATATCGTGCCGCTGGATTTGAACAGATCGGACAAGAAAAAGACTTTTTTGTTAAAAATTATGCCCTGCCCATCTTTGAAAATGGGATACAATGCCGAGATTTACTGATATTTGAAAAACCAATTCAAGCAGACCAACCCACTATGGAAGAGATTGTAATCAGAAAGGCTACCCCCGACGACGCTGCGCTCATAGCCCTCCTCGGCCGCACCACCTTTGGCGAAACTTTCCGCCATTATTTCAACCGGCCACAGGATTTGCTGGACTACTTCGAGGAAGCCTTTTCGGTTGCCAAAATAAAAAGCAGTCTATCGAAACCTACCAATGTGTTTTGGCTGGCCTTCGTCAACGAGCTCCCGGTTGGATATGCCAAACTCAAGATCGATTCCCACAACGAGTTTATCAAGGGGAGCAAAGTTTCCCAGTTGCAAAAACTCTACGTCCTCAAGGATTTTTTGAATAAAAAAATTGGCAGCACCCTGCAAGAAGCCCTCTTTCAGGAAGTCCGCCAAATCAACTCCGATGTGCTCTGGCTCTCCGTCTTCAATGCCAACGCACGCGCCATCCGGTTTTATGAAAAACACGGCTTCCGCCGCGTCGACACCTACACCTTCGAAATCGGCCAGGAACGATTCCAGTTTTTAGTCATGGAAAAAACAGACCACTAGTCGTAACCCCGCCCCGCCTGGCGAGGAGTTGATGATTTGATGATACGCCCCTAACGGGGCTAGGATGATTTGTTGATGTTTCCGGGAGAAGGGCAAGGCCAAGTCTTGCCCCTACAAATACATCTATCCATTATACAATCAAAAATCCAATCGACAATCGGATTTCATGTAATCGGCAATCGGCAATTATTTAATTCGCCTCGTAGAGGCGAACTAAACGAATAAACAACATCAACAAATCATCCTAGCCCGAAGGGCGTATCAACTTATCATCAATTTTAATTCGTTTGCGCCAGGTGCTTGGCCCGGAATGCGGTTTCGGGGCTGTCGAGAATGGATTTGGTTTTGAAAAGAACCTGTCGGCGCTCACCGGCTAGCAGATCGAAGTAATTGTTTTCAAAAAAGCCATCGGCATCGGTTTGGAGGCAGACGTTTTTCGCGAGCTTGTCGCTTTGTACGGTGAGCAGATAGCCGTCGTTTACGGCTTCTACCTTGATATCAACCTCCGTTCTAGGCAAGGAAAGTTTCTTAGGAGGAACCAAATACACCAATCGCTGGTATAATTCCAGGCCATTGGGATCGAGTACGGTTACTTCGATGACGGCATCATCGGATTTATGCCGATCCAGGATAGACTTCAGGTAGCCACGCCATACAATCCGGCTTGAATCCGGGCTGATGGTCAGGTCCTGGGTGGTCGCATCGCTCAACACTTTTCCATTAAAACTCAAGGCCCGTACCCGGATATCCACCTGAGTAGGTTCCTGTATTTCGGAAACCCCATACAGGTGCAGGATGCCGTCTTCCACAAATGGGAGTGCCGCCACGGGCGCATAGGCTTCGCGCACATAATATTGCATGGCTTTCCAGCGACCGTAATAGTCGGTGCTCGACCAGGAGGCCACGGGCCAGACATCGTTCAATTGCCAGTACAGAGTCCCCATACAGTACGGTTTGTTGCGGCGGTGGGCTTCAATACCCGTCCGCATGCCTTCTGCCTGAAGCAATTGACTTACGTACACGAAATCTTCAAAGTTGCTTGGCATCCGATAATTCCGTTTCATGTATTCGGCGATGAGGGCATTCCCTCGTGGATGTTTTTGGTGGAGCAGCATGACTTTGCTTTCCAGCTCGCGGTCGGCAGGCTCGGTGAATGATTGGATGGTCCGCCATTCCGGGAACGACTGAAAGCCGAACTCGCTCATAAAGCGCGGAACTTTTTTATCCAAAACAGAAAACGGCTCTTCATCGTGCCAGACACCCCAGTAGTGGGAGTCGCCCTCAACCAGTGATTTGGGGTTGCCCCGACCGAACTTGGGCGAGCTTTCCCAATAGGGTACACCGCCTGCGTCGTTCTCAACATAGGTGGGCAGGAGTTCCTGGAAGAGCAGTTCGTAGTCGCGCCACAGTTTTTTTCGTTGTTCTTCGTTGAATTGCATTTGCCAGCCCCAATGGTGCCAGGCTTCGCTGTTTTCGTTGTTGCCACACCACAGGGCGATGCATGGGTGTTGGCGCAGCCGGAGGATTTGCTCTTGCGCTTCCCGGGCAGCTGTTTTGAAAAATGAACCGTTGCCGGGGTAGAGGGCGCAGGCGTACATAAAGTCTTGCCAAACCAAAATTCCGCGTGCATCACAGAGTTGGTAAAATAGATCGTCTTCGTAAATCCCCCCGCCCCAAACGCGGAGCATGTTCATGTTGGATGCAACGACGTCGTCCATCAGTTTTTTATACTGTGCTCCGCTGACCCGGTCCTGAAACATATCCTGGGGAATGTAGTTGGCCCCTTTCATAAAGACCGGCTTCCCATTTAATTTAAAATAAAATGAAGAGCCTTTGTCGTCGGGTTCTGTAACCAGTTCAATGGTGCGGATGCCGGTTCGGGCTGCGGCGAATTCCATTCTGCGGCCATTGCGCTTGAGTTCGATGGAAAAATCATACAAATGCGGTTCGCCCATTCCGTTGCACCACCACAGTTTTGGGTTGGGGACATCGAAGAAAACCGAGTCTTCGCGGAAGCCTTTGAAAATGGGCTTTTCTTCGATCGACTTTGATTTTCCGTTGCGCAGGAAAACCTGGATTCGGGTATCAATGTCCGAATGGTAGCTGAAGTAGCACATGATCCGGGCATTGTCTTCGGTGAGTGTTTTGGTAGTGAAAAACACGTCTTCCAAAATAAAATCATCCCAGGTCACCAATTCCGGAAGTTTCAGGATGCCACAGCCTGCGAAGCGTGGCCCCCAATCCCAACCGTAATGAAATTGAGCTTTTCGGCTCATAACCCGGATGCCTCCCGGGAGTTCATAGCCGAGTTCGTCCCAGGCTCCCTGAACTTTTTTAGTCGGACTTTCAAAGTAGATGTGGAGCTGGTTGGTTCCGGATTTTAAAATGCCCTTTACATCGGCCCGCCAGCTGCGAAACATATTGTCGGTTTCCAGAATGAGGCTGTCGTTCAGGTAGATCTGCGCATACGTATCAATGCCTTCAAACCGAAGTTCGATGTGTTCGCGGGCGAAGGTGGCTGCATCTACTTCGAACTGGGTTTGGAATTCCCAGTCTTCCTGCTCTATCCACTGGAGTTTTTCTTCGTTGGTTCCGTAGAACGGGTCCTCAATTTTTCCGTTTTCGAGCAGCGCGGTATGAGCACTTACGGGCAGGGTGCAGGGCATCCAGTCGCCCGTATGGGCCTGGCGAAACTCCCATTCGGATCGGAGGGTGGTTCGTTGTGGATCGGAGGTTGGTTGTGCGCTTGAAAGCATGGGAATAAATGCAAGGAATAAAAGAAGGATCTTTTTCATAAACGAGTTGTTGCTGAGCAGGATGACAAAAGTAAGAACTTGTTTGGGTTTTCAGGTGTTTATAGTGGCAGTAAGGTGCCGGAGCCAGGAACTTGTTCGGCCTCTTTGTCGTTTGCAAACAACAAATTCATTGTCTGGAATTTGCCAGTCGTAGTATATTATCGCCATAATTGACGATTTAGCTCGAAGAAGATTGATTAATGGCTGGAAAGGACCTACTTTTGGGGTAAATTTCGTTAAGGCCATACTTTAATGGCCCGATTCCTGTTTTTCAGGAGAACGATACAAACAACTGAACATGTCATTTGATACAAGCAAACTACCGCAGGTAGGAGACGCGGCTCCGTTTTTCATGGTGCCAACCGAGACGGGCCACATCAGTTTTCCGGAATACCGCGATGGTTGTTGGTGTATATTTTTTGCACACCCCGCAAACTTTACCTCTGCCTGGTGGATGTATTCCACCTTTCTTGCGCTCAAAGAACGCTGGTTCAACGCGCGCAATACCAAGATGCTCACCCTATCGAATGAGCCGGTTCGCCAAAATGGCTGGTCGGATAAGGTGCGCCGCTACATCGGCATCTACCTCAAGTCGCCTGTGATCCAGGATCTTGATTTTGAAATCGCCGGCATATATGGCATGGCCAGCGGCCGCCGCCCTATGAATGGTTTTGACCGCCTGGCATTCATCATTGACCCGGAAGGAATCATCCGGCTCATCATCAAAAACCCCTTGCCATCCATCGAGGGTGCAATTCTGGAACTGGAAAAAGAACTGGATCGACTCCAGGGCAATGTCCAGGAAGTAGAAGAAGTAGTGCCCGTAGGCAAGGAAGAAGTTCCGGATGTTTTTGACGAAAGCTTCGAACTCAAGCCAGCCTACTTCCCCAAGCACAAGCTGAATTTGAATTAAGGTAAGTAGTAAGTGGTAAGTAGTAAGTTATAAGTGGTAAGTTGGACCTCCTCAAAAAAGTAGACACTAAGATAAGTTTAGGCCAAAGTCTCGAAAAGTCGTTGTGTCAGTGCTATCTTTGCGAAAAGTAGCAAATGAAACAAATAAGTTTGGAACAAAAGTATCGGATAAAGCCTGCCTAGAGCAGGAAAGACACGCGATCTGCAATATCTAAAGATCTTGATATAAAAATTCGCACAGTCCGAAAATGGGTGCAACGAATCAAAAAAGGGGGGCACTACATTCCGCAATGGGCCGTCCCGTAAAAGGTGTTCTGTCAAGTCACCCCGAACCGTTGAGAAAGTTAATCAAGCAAATACGGGAAAATGAAGGTGGCTTTGGCGCCCAAAGCATACTTGCCGAATTGGTAAGCCAATACGGTTATGCCCTGACAGTCTTCCAAGTCAAAGCAGGGTAGCCGCCTATTTACAGTCATTGGGGCTGACAAGGCAATATGAAAAACACAACCCATTACCTAGACCTGTCATTGTTGCGCCCGAGGCGGCACATGATCTATGGCAGTTGGACGGTCGGGGAACGAGTGGGTAGAGAACGTGGGCGCAATAGCCCTGCTTGATATAAAAGATGTTTTTAGCCATGTCTATGTGGGCTGTTTTCCTGCCCTGATGGCCTCCATGAAAGGTCACCCGGATACGGATAATTATCAAACAGCACTTCGGTTAGGCTTCATGGAGTTTGGTTTGCTCAAACTGGTCCAAGTGTGGACCATGCAAGTGTTTTTAGCGACAATAGTTCCAAATCGCCCTTTCCAACCCGGTTACATCTGTGGTTGGTTGGCCTGGGGATAGAGTTGTTCTACAGCAGGGTCCGTCGACCTACCGACCAGGCAATGGTGGAACGGTCCCATGAAATTTTATACAACCAGGTATTTAAGGGGCTACGCCTTTTAGGGACTGGGAACACCTCTTTAACAAGTGCCAAAAAAGAAGATATACACTGAATTGCCAAATCGGAAGCCGTTCCTATGAAAGCCAACCCCCACTAGTTATTCAACCAGATGCCGGGCATTCCAAGAGGTTCTACACACTTCAAAATGAAGAAAATATGATCAGACTGGAGCGGGTTTATCGCTTTTTGGACAAGGGTAAATGGTTTAGGCAGGTGGCGGGGAACAATATGGTGTTCCTCGGAGGGCAGGCCTATTACGTTAAAAATGTGCCAGACCAAAAGAGCAGTTGCAAATTACCTTTGGCAGAGCCAACATCTGGGCTGGTATAATACCCAACGAATTCATTCCGCTTTAAACGGATTGTCGCCTTGGGAAGCCTTCTTTGAAAAATCAGAATCGATCGCTGCTTAAGCTTAACTTGGTGTCTACTATTCTGAGGAGGTCCAAGTCGGCAAGTAGCTGGCTTACCACTTATAACTTATAACTTATAACTTACCACTTACCACTTACCACTTACCACTTACTACTAGTATTTTCTTACTAGTTCTTGAATATCACCCATTTGGATGAGGGAGCGGTTGATTCATGGACTGAACTTTGTGAAGTATTCAATCCAAATTTTCAACCTGGGCGCGTTTTGATTTTCATGTTTGAATGAAATCCGGGCTCCCTCAAATTCATTTCCAATGAAAACAACTTTTTTCTACTCGTTCCTTTTTATGCTTTTGGCATTTAGCAGTACTGCTCAAACCACAATCAACGACACGGATGGCGACACCTATGTACGCACCGAACAAGTGGGTGATGAAGACAAGATCCGCTTTGGAACAGCGGGTACTCAGCGACTGATGATCTACAACAATGCCAACAACATCTCCTTGTTTGATGTAAACAATTCCTACGCTGGCGTCTTCTTTGGGCAGGGGGCCGGTACAAACAATACCTCAGGAGGTGCAAATACTGGTATCGGATATTATGCTCTGGGTGCAAATACTACCGGATATCGAAATACTGCGGTGGGTTTTTCTTCCATGGGCTCAAATACCTCGGGAAATTTTAACACAGCAGTTGGCCAATACAGTTTGGGGTACAACACCACTGGAAGTCACAATGTAGCTATAGGTCAGTATGCGTTACTCAATAGCCTAACCGGAGGAACCAACACGGCATTAGGCTACGCAGCCTTATATGCAAATACTTCCGGCACTTCCAACATTGCTACAGGCTATTTTACCCTTGGTAAAAATACCACCGGTGTACTCAACGCCGGATATGGGTATTATGCACTCAATGGCAATACAACAGGTTCTTTTAATGTCGGTATGGGTGCCCTGACTGCAGCCAATGCTGCAACCAATTCCCAATGCTCTTTTCTGGGGTATGGAGCCGATAACAACAACAGTACTGGCAGAACCAACTCCACTGCCCTTGGAGCAGGCGCCCGGATTACTGCAAACAACCAGGTGCGTATAGGTAGCACCGTTGTATCCAGCATCGGCGGCTACGCCAACTGGACCAACGTCTCGGATGCCCGCTACAAAACCGATGTAAAAGAAAATGTTCCCGGACTGGAATTTATTCTGAAACTGCGTCCGGTTACCTACCATCTCGACATCAATGGTTTGAATAAAAAGATGAACATGAAGTCGGATGAAATCCTTGAAGCAGGCACCCGTGAAAAAGAGACAGTTCTGTATACAGGCTTCCTGGCCCAGGAAGTAGAGGATGCAGCACTCGGACTGGGTTACGATTTCAGTGGTGTGGATGTACCACAAAACGAAGAAAGCCTGTACGGGCTGCGTTATGCTGAATTTGTGGTGCCAATGACTAAGGCGATCCAGGAACAGCAGGCACAGATTGAAGCACAGCAAGCCGAAATCGAGGAACTCAAAGCACTCGTTTCCCAGTTGGTCTCTGCACAGACACGCGGGGTAGGCGCAGCCAGCCCGAGTGTATCCATTTGGCCAAATCCGGTAGGCAGTCAAGTACAGGTGGAAATCAGCGGAGCCGGAGAAAACGCGCGCATCACCTTGCACGCAGAGGATGGATCATTGCTCCAGGAAATCCAGGGTAAAGACGGCCAGCAGGCAATTGATATGAGCAACTGGCCAGCCGGTATGTACTACATTCAGGTGGCTGCAGATGGAATGTTGCCAACCATCAAGCCAGTGGTAAAACAGTAAAATCCCAAACAGGCTCTTAATTTTATCCCGACAACAACCTTTAGATCATACGCGTATTTCCCAATTTCCGAAAACGGTCTAAACCAAATTTGAACGCCCCATGCCCTCCCATAGGCATGGGGATTTTTTGTGTTGGCTTATTCGAATTTTGCCCAGTACTTATACGTGGTAGGGCAGCCCAGGCCACCGGCTATTCTTTCTATATAAATGGAATCAGTATCGAAGTTAAATGTAGCAGTAATCCCTTCAGAACCAGGGTTTTCGGCTATGTAAAATAGTTTGTTGCCAGATGAATTAAAGGTTGATAAACTAAATATTCCATATAATCCTGTGAAATATTGATCAATTCGGAATTCATCGTTTCCGTACTTTTGGATATGCAGGTTTCCTGAGAAACTTGTATCGGTAAGTACGCCGAGCCCCATGCAGGAAGTTCGTTGGTGGATATTCGCCACATAGGTGCCAGAAATGGATCTGGTTGAAAATGTTCCACCGGTGCTTCGTGTATCATTATCCGTACTTACGTTCCAGTAATACTTTTTTTCTAAATCTAATGATTCTGAATAAAGCAGTTCGGCTTGGTTTAATGTAGTATCAAAAACTACATTATTGAAGTATTCATCCTGTGCAATGCGAAACCTAAAGTCGGTGCTTCCTTCAGGGTCTTCCCATTGGAATGCAATATTCCGAAAATGGGTTTCTTCCTGGTCTGTCGGAGCAATCAGAATGATTTTTGTATCCACAGGTTCTTTTTTACACGTTGTGAATACAAAAAAAAGACTGATGCCGATAGCTAACAGGTGTGCGCTTTTCATCTGAAATGGATTTAGGTTTACAAACTATAGGGGTAGTAGGTATTGTATTTCAAGGAAAACTACGAAAAAACGTTTATATGTAAATACAACGAGGCGTGCTCATTTTGTCAAATAAGCACATTGTTTGCTCGAACTATAGTCGCATAAAAATGGATAGAATAATTGCAATTGGAGCGGTTAAAAAGAAAATTGCCGTACCCAGGTTCAAAATAGATTTTAAGATGTTGAATTGTTGGACCTCTGAAATTGCCACTATAGAATATACCAGCGTAATGATGCCTAGTAAAGCTTTTAGTCCAAAGAATATCCAAAAAACAATGTGAGGAAATATACGCGTTGTAATTATCAGATTGCCGAAGTAGAAGGACTCCAGGCCAAAAACGCTCATTTGGAGGATCAATACAAGGAGCATCAGTGCGGAAGGTATTGAAGCATAAGCCAAAACCCGAAAAATTGATTCGGAGTCGAGTGCTTTGCCACCAATCCACGTGCCTGTCCATTTAATTAGCGATGCTAAAATCTGGTATAGAACCCAACTCAGAAGAATCCCAATTATGACGCTTATTGAGGTGATGATAGCAAGTGAACGTAGATCGACTATGCCATTAACCGTTTGTTTGTGCAAAATGCGGGCAATTGTAGCGAGAATGACCAGCAGCGTTGCATACTCTGCATATTTGTGTTCAATGACAAACTTAAAAACCTCTCTGGGCGACAACCAAATTTTGGTGAGTACATCTTTTATTGTTAAAATTGGGCTGGGCTGGATGCCTTTTTCGCCTTCGTCGAGGATCAGGTTTGGGTCCATTTTTGGTGGTTTTTAGAGTGGATGAAATTACAACTTGAGTACTTTTTTTATTGCGAACTCACTCCAATTTAAGCTTATTTTTATAATAGCCAGTCGGCAAATAAACAAGGCCCGTAGGGCCGAATAAATATCAACAAATCATCCTAGCCCGAAGGGCGTATCATCAAATCATCAATACGACCCACCAAAAAGAAAATCCCTTGCTACGTAAATAGCAAGGGATTCTACATGTAAAAGTTGGCCCACAAGGATTCGAACCCTGACTAACAGAACCAAAATCTGCTGTGCTACCATTACACAATGGGCCAAAAAACCAGCTCTATCGCTAAAGCGGGGCAAAGGTATGTTCTTGCACAAAAATATGCAAGCACATGGCCATTTTTTTTGTTCGCGCTTAGTTGCTGCTTTCTTCGTCTACCCGATACCATTTTTGGGTGCGGAAAAACGGACCAATGTAACCGCGCACTTCAAGTACGTCGGAATTGCCTTTCTGAAGCCAGAAATTGCAGGTGTACCACTTGCCCTTTTCCGGATCCAGGATTTTTCCCTTCTGGTAGTAGCCATCCTTTTTTTCCATGTCGATCAGAACCACCATACCGAGGATTGGTTGGTTGTGGCGCGAGCCCGGACATTTTTCGCACAATTTGTCGGGAGCCGACTTCAACAACTTGGCGACTTTCCCGTACACCTTGTCGTTTTTCTCGTAGAGGGTCAGATAACTTTTGGCTTCTCCCGTTTCGTCGTCAATGGTTTTCCAGGTGCCCAAAACGGATTGGGCAGATACCATGCCGCAAAACAGGATAAATACAAAGAGAGAAATGGATTTTTTCATACACATGTTTTTTCAAATTCGGAATATACCGGATCACTGGATGCATTCACCAGCCTCATAGTAACGCCGGATAAGCGTTTTTTGTTTTGCGAGCAGCCGGAGCACAAATAACAATGCAATTGGGAAGTGGAGAAGCGGATGCCAGTAAAACAGAAGTGATGATCTGCTTATACATCGAAAAAAAATAGACTTTTTGGTGCATTGACCGTACTTTTGCCAGGACCCATTTGCTATTTTGGGAGCCAAGCCCTTTCATCGCGCCTCAGAACCAGGTGTCTGTTTCCTGACCGATCGAAGCTGGAATCCCATTTGATGCACTGAACGCGCTGTTGCCGGTTTTTTGGCGCAGCCCGTCTATACTAAGAGTAAAACTGAACCCGAAGGCGGTTAATCACCTTATGGCCAAACGTAAAAAAGGACAACTGAGCATAAACTTTGATGATGAACGCATCCCCAAACTCATAGGGATGTTTTGCCTGTTCCTTGCATTCTATTTTTTCGTCGCATTTACCTCCTACTTTTTTACCTGGGAGAACGATCACGATATTGTGTTTCGCTTCTCATGGGATATGCTCCTCAGCGATATTCAGGTTGACAACTGGCTGGGGCGCCTGGGAGCAATTTTGGCCGACAACATCATTTACTGGGGCTTTGGCCTCGCCTCCTACGGCATTGTTTACCTGCTCTATAAATACGGTCTGGCCCTGGTGCGCCGGGTGCCGATGAGCCAAATGACCATTACGTTCCAGCGGACCGTTATCTGGATGATCATCATTTCCGTGGTGTCTGCTTTTTTCCTGCAACGGGTAGAGTTTCCCGTGGGGGGGGTGTTCGGTCAGGCAGTGAGTATGTGGCTGCAAAATTTTCTGGGGATTGTGGGCACCGTTGCCTTGTTGGTTTTTGCACTGCTTGCAACTTTCGTGTACAGCAATAACCCGAGCTTCGATGAATTTACCTGGCACAAACTGCAGTACGAACTAAAACAAGCCTGGAAAGATTTGCTCAACGGCAATTACGGCAAACGACAGCCCGTGGGTAAACCCAAAACCCAAAGCAAACGGGTTCAGGATGAAGACGGCTTCGATACCGTAGATACAACTGAAGTCAAGGAACTGGAAACAACACCCGAAGCCGAGTCTGCTGGTATGGAATTCGACCTCGCCCAGCGAAGTGCCCTTTTTGAAGATGTAAAAATTGAAAAAAAGCCACCCCCACCGCCAGTAACCGAAGCAACGGAATTGGAAATCAACTTCCCGGAACCAAGCCAGGAGCCAATCAACCCGGATGAAGCGCCGGCCTACAAGCCCCCGGTGGAACTTGTTCAGGAAGACAACCCCGAACTTTCGGAGCCCTACGACCCAACCCTTGAATTATCGAGCTACGAATACCCGCACCTGCAGCTGCTCCACGAATACGACCACAAGCAACTGGAGGTAGACCGCCAGGAACTGGAAGACAATAAAAACCAGATCATCCAGACCCTCATGTATTTTAAAATTGAGGTGGAAAAAATCCGGGCTACTATCGGGCCTACCGTAACCCTGTATGAAATTATCCCGGCCCGCGGTGTACGGATTTCCAAGATCAAAAACCTGGAAGACGATATTGCACTCAACCTGTCGGCACTGGGTATCCGTATCATTGCGCCTATCCCAGGAAAAGGAACCATCGGTATCGAAGTGCCAAACAAACACCGGCAGATTGTCGGCATGCGCGAAGTGCTGGAAAGCGAGCGTTTTAAACGGGCTAAAATGGAGCTCCCCATCGCATTGGGTAAAACCATTTCGGACGAAGTGTTTGTGGCCGACCTAACAAAAATGCCGCACTTGCTCATCGCCGGTGCCACCGGTCAGGGTAAATCAGTAGGTATTAACGTAGTCATCAATTCCCTGCTGTACAAAAAACACCCGTCTCAGGTGAAGATCATTATGATCGACCCAAAAAAGGTGGAGTTGTTCCCGTATGCCAAACTGTCCAACCACTTTTTGGGCTTCATGCCCGAACAGTTGGAGCCCATTGTTACGGACACCAATAAAGTGGTGCATACATTGAACTCGCTCATCATCGAGATGGAAACCCGTTACGACCTGCTGAAGGCGGCGGAAACACGAAACATCGCGGAATACAACGATAAGTTTGTAGCCCGCAGACTCAACCCGAACAAAGGGCATAAATTCATGCCTTACATCGTGCTGATCATCGACGAATTTGCCGACCTGATCATGACGGCCGGTAAGGAAGTCGAACTTCCCATCGGGCGTTTGGCGCAGTTGGCGCGTGCCGTAGGTATTCACCTCATCATTGCAACCCAACGCCCATCGGTCAACATCATTACCGGTGTGATCAAAGCGAACTTCCCCGCCCGGGTGGCCTTTAAAGTAGCCTCCAAGGTGGACTCCCGAACCATCCTGGATGCCGGGGGCGCAGAACAACTTACCGGTCGGGGCGATATGCTCTTGAGTGTAGGTGGCGATATTGTTCGTCTACAATCTGCCTTCATCGATACACCGGAGGTGGAGCGGGTTATCGAGTTTATTTCCAACCAGCGCGGATTTCCCGAGCCCTTCTTCCTGCCGGAGTTCCATCCGGATGGAGACGGCCCGGAATCCAAGGAGTTCAGCATCAGCGAGCTCGACGATTTGTTTGACGATGCGGCCCGATTGGTGGTGGAATCACAGCATGGCTCAACCAGCATGATTCAACGCCGGATGAAGCTGGGGTACAACCGCGCCGGCCGGATTATGGACCAAATGGAAAGCCTCGGGATCGTTGGTCCGGCAGAGGGCTCCAAGCCCCGTGAGGTGCTCTACTATTCCATGCCGGAACTGGAAAATTACCTGGAAGAATTAAAGAAAAGGCGATGAGTGCCCCCAAGGCAAAATACCTGCTCCTGATGGGGTTTTGTATGCTCATTGGTGCCTGTTTACACGACAAGACAGCCGTAGTGCAGCCAACGCGCCCGGTACTTGAAACACAGCGGTATAACGTCGCCTTTCTCATTATGGATGGCGTGTACAATACCGAATTGACGGCCCCTTTTGATGTGTTTCAACATACCATTTTTCGCGACAGCATTCGCCCGATGAATGTATTTACCGTGGCCGAAAATCCTGGATTGGTACGGACTTTTGAGGGCCTGCATCTGGTTCCCGATTTTATTTATACCGAACAAGGCTTGCCCCGGATCGATATCCTCGTTGTGCCAAGTGCAGAACACCATCTGGATTCGGATTTGGAAAACCAGCGCATGTTGAATTTTGTAAAAAATACAGCCGAACAGGCCCAGTATGTAGTTTCCCATTGCGATGGTGCCTTTGTGCTGGCTAAAGCCGGTCTGCTGGAAGGCAAAGCATCCACCACATTCCCCGGCGATATTGCAGCGTATAAGGAAATGTTTCCAGACTTGCAGGTGCACTCCGATGTACTGTTTGTGCACGATGGCAAATTCATTACCTCGGCCGGGGGCGCCAAATCCTTTGAAGCATCTTTGTATTTATGCGAGCTGCTTTATGGCAAAAAAGTGGCCGACCAACTGGCGCAAGGCCTGGTCATCGACTGGAACCTGGATTCCATTCCTTATGTCCGGATGGAGCAGTAGGCTTGGATGGACTTTAGCCAAATTAAATACTAGAAGATGCACCTGCTCTTAAATGGGGCGCTAGCCCTATCATCTTAGTAGCCATGTTGATACATACCATTTTTGAGGGGCGTAGCCCTGACATCTTGCTGTCCTTAATCTCAGTTTTTACCCAGTAGAGTTTTAACAAAGCATAGTATTTTAAGATGTCAGGGCTACGCCCCTCAAATTATCTATTCTGATGCGGCTACGAAGATATCAGGGCTACGCCCTAAGTCGGCTTAGTACCGATTCAATTGACAGCTTCAAGTTTTGAGCGTCTAAAGAAGCCAGGAAGGAGACTCAATTTTTATTCTATTTGGCTAAAGCCACTTCAGTATGTGTTCGGGATTTCGGCCAAAACCAAAATCCCGAACACATACTTACAAACGGGATAGTTTGCTGGAGCGGATTTTTTTACCATCATTTACCCGAATATAGTACAAGCCGGCAGGGTAGGCTGCAAGCTCAAACCGAACGAGCAGTTGATGCTGTGCCACGTCCTTGAATTGTTGCTGTTCGAGCAATTGCCCGGTGGCATCATACAATTCAACGAGCAGGTTTTCGCCCTCAAATCCCACCAGGTCCACCTGTGCGGCATCGGTGGTTGGGTTGGGGTAAACGCTCATCAGTCGTGCATCCTCAATTGGGTTTTCAGCGCCCACGACTTGTGGCACGATGAAATCAAACTGCACAAAATTGCCAAACTCTGGTTCGAAGTTTTTTACGGTAAAAAAGATACCCGAATTGAGTTTACGCCGGATCCGAAGGAAGCCAGAACCCACATTCAGGTTGATGGCATCCCAATACCAGTAATACAGGCCGTCGCCACCGGTGTCTTCAAACTCCAGGGTATAACATCCTGCGGGAAGCTCCAATTGGTCGGTGTATTCGGTATTGTTCTCCATGAAGTTGCGTTCAAGCACCAATTCGCCGGCATCGTTGCGTACCCGCATGGTGTTTTCTTCCCCCCGTGTATTGGTTTTGTAATTCAGGATGTTTTCATTGAGCAACTTCAGGGCATGCTTGTATTCCGATTTGATGTAGTTGTTGTTGGGGTAGGCATCAATTGTGCCGTTGGGATTGGAAATGTTGACCTCAAACAGCTCTGTGCTTTGTCCGGTATCGTAAAAAGCGGGGTCGTCCACCGGCAGTTCCACTTGGGTGGATTCCAGGAACGCCAGGCTGCCGGTCCACTCGTAGGTTTTGCTGCTTCCGCCCGCAACGGAGTAGGTGATCGTAAGGGAGGTAAGGGTTTCCATTCCGCTGTTGCGAATTTCAATCAGGGCTGTGTTGCAGGCTGGATTGAAGCGCTCGTGCTCCACCCGGAGACTTGGGCGAATGATATCCGTAACGGCAGCGTCCAAAACAAAGTGTGGGGAGCCATAACTCACCAGTTGGTTGGATACCAGATAGTTTGCTTCTGCCATAAAATCGCCCAGTACGCCGTAGTCGATTTCCACTGGTTCGCCGGGAACGGCATCATTGCTCAGGTCGAACCGATGCACATCGGTTGGGTCGCCGGGGCACCATCCCGCGCGATCAAACAACCAGGTCCCGCCCTGCGGATAAATCGGGATGCCCCCGCATTTTTTCCAGACGTTGTACACAAACTCATTATCGCCGCCATCCAGGTTGATGTAGTGTTGCCGCTCGATGAATTCTCCATTTTGTCCGTGACCGGTGATGCTGGACCGGATGGAGTACTCCACGGCATTGGGGTTGAGCGTAAGGGTACGCGGCTCAAACACATCGTCGTTTTGGATGTTGGCATACCAGCCGCGTGCAAATGGCCAGATGTTTTGAATGTCTACCACATCCCGGGGTGGGGTGCCGGTGATGAATAAAAACTGGATGTCCAATTCCTCCTGGTTTTGACCACCCAACTCAACTGACAGGCGCTTGGTGCCTTTTAGGATGGGGGTGTAATCGGTCACGTCAAACAAAAATACTTTTCCCTGTTGCCCGAGGTCAAGCCCGTTTCCGTAGGGCGTTACGAGGGAGAGGATTTCGTATTTAGCCGGAATTTTATTGTAATAAATCAGGTTGAAAATATCCAGGGAGTTGTTTGCTCCGACGAGGATGCTGTCGACCTGCATGCCCGAAGCATCAAACACCGGCATGAACCCGGCCGGATAGGCGTAAAACGTATCGAGGGTTACCAGCGCGCTGTTGTTTACTCCAAATTCGATCACACGGTGCAGGGTGTTTTGCACCGAATCGAGCACCGCGATGTCTTCCACTTCCCGGACATATTCCCCTTGAATCAGGGTGAATTTGGGGCGCATCGTGGCGTGTGTGAATTCTTTGAATCGACTTGCTCCGCGTTCTGCACGCCAGGCTGGAAGTTCGGTTTTGAGCCCGTCTAGTGCCAATGGAGAAGCGTCGCTGACTACCAGACCGCTGCCGTCATTGAACGGGTAGTAGCATACCAGTTGGTTGTAGTTCGGGTGACTGGCATCGATGCTGCGGTACATCCATTCCTGGATGCTGGTTTGGTCGAGTTCCTTGTTCCAAATCTGGAATTCGTCCAGGTGTCCGTAGTAGAATTGGTTCCAGGAGTTGGAGGCACCCAATTGCATGGCCTGGATGTCAATCGGGTTGGTCATACCGGTTCCGGAGTGCCAGAGTTCCCCATTGAGGTAGATTTTCATTTCCCCGGTGGTTGCATTTTTGGTAAAAGCCCAATGGTTCCATTCGCCTTCGTAGTCTGCCTCTTCGGCTTGTTTGTTGATGCGGTTGTAGTTGCTGCCGTTGCCGCCACAATCCCAGTACACTTGTCCATTCCCCCAGGGCAGGTGGATGTTGAGTTGGCGGTTGTTGTTGGCATCCACGCCTTCGCACAGGGTGCTGTTGGCCGGGTAAATGTCGGGGTTGCCTTTTACCCAAAGGGCCACCGTGATTTCGTTGGTAACGCTGGCAAGTGCATCGATGTTGGGAGAGATGGCTCCAGCCCCGGAAAAGTACAGGCTGTAATCATCGCCGCTGTTCTGAATCCCTTCGCCAGGGATGATGGGGTCGGCCCAAACCTGTGGTGGAGTAGGGGCTCCGCTGTTGTTGGTAAAACTCAGATCGATCAAAATGCTGGAACTGCCATCCCAGATAAAATCCTGATAAAAGCGGAACTGTTGTGGACCTGTATTTGGGAAATCTGTGTTTTGGAAATAGACTTCAGTGAAGCCGTCTAACTCTGGTTGGGCAGGATCAAGGCTGCCACTGCTGCTGTTTTTCATCCGGATGCGGAGAAAATTCATTGCCTGGCCTGCCTGGGCTACATCGAGGTAAAGACCGCTAATTGCTCCGGCGTTTAGTCCACTTGCCATGAGTTCGACAGGACTAAGCAAAAAGACCTGTCGGTTGCTCGCCTGATCGGGAGTCGAGAGATCCATTGAGCCGGCTCCGGTACCCAATATAGCGCTGGTTTCAGAGAGTGTATCTGTGTAGTTGACGGCCTGTTGGAGGTATTGGTAATAGGTATAGGAAGGGGAGTTGGTATACTCGAAGCTGTTGCCACTGAAATTGGTGATCAGGTAGTTGGGGTGGGTTGCGAGGCTGCTATCAACACGGGTTGAATCGGTGATGAAGGTATTGCAGCTGTAATCCCACTCGCGGCAGCCTACGTTCCCGCTTCCGACTGCCGCGTCGTGGCAGCGCATTTGGTAGCGCATCAGAATTTTTTCATAGGATTGCGATCCGTCTGGAAACTCAAACACCCCGGCTCGGGCATCGGAGTCCAATGTGAGGGTTTGAACCACAATGGTGTCTTGTGCTCCGGCTGAAAACCCGAGCGATAATAGGAATGTGGTAAAAAGCGAGTAGTAAAAAATGCGCATGGGAAACAACGTTTATTTGAAAAACAGGAGGCCTGGGGTGTGTCTGGCAAAAATATCAAAAAAATATGCGGCAGTTGGAATCCGGTTTGTGGCAGCTCCGCCAGTGGTTTGCAAAAGGACAAAAAGGGATATGTTTGAAATCCCCGCCGTAGAGACGCGATGCCTCGCGTCTCCACAATCCCCAAATCAAAACCCCAAAAGACCACAACCCCAAAAACCACCTGACATGAAATTTCAAGACAATTCAGTTAGGCAGTACTGGGTGATTTTGTAGTAATGCCCAATCACATCCGCGGGATATTAATTTCAAATAAACCAATCCTTCCGTAGAGACGCGAGGCATCGCGTCTCTACGGAAGGATTGGTTTTCAGGGGGAATTAACTTATTTTTGTAAAAACCTCCCTAAATCACCTATATGAAATCATGCACTACCAATCCTACATACCTACCAGACTCAATGGCATTATTGAGAATATCTGGGAGATGGAAATTCCATTTGGGGGAAAGTATACCATACTGCCCGAAGGAAAGGTGGAGTTGTTGTTCCCCTTGTGTCAGGATGTAAACATTTCGGCTACCCGAATTTCTGAGGATGAAAACCCCATTCGGAATCACAGTTGTTTTCTTTCTGGGCTGCATACCAAGCCGCTGAAAACTTCTTTTGGGCGGTTTCATACCTTTGGGGTACAAATGCGTCCCATTGCCGTGAAGGCCATTTTTGGTATGCCACTCTGCGAAATTCGAGATTACTTTGTGGAAGGGGCCATCGTGCTTGATAATATCCGAATGATGGAGGATCAGCTGAACTCCAAGTCCAGTTTTATGGAGCGGGCTCAGTGGTTTGAACAGTTTCTGCTAAAACGCATTGATGAGACGCCTGACCTGCACCTGGCCATCCGGCTCGATAAAACGCTGAATACTTTTTTGAGCCAACAAGGACCCGCACAAAAATCCCTTCAAGACTTAATGGGCTACTCCAGAACCCAGACCTTCCGGATTTTTAATATCTGGTTCGGTACTTCTTCCCAATCCTACCTGAAACTCATGCAGTTCATTCGCTCGGTCGAAGCATTGCACAACCCCACAGCCAAACTTGGGGATGTGGCCTTTTCAAGCGGGTTTTACGATCAGGCACATTTTATCCGTTCGTTCAAAGATTTTGCGGATATGACACCCGGAGCCTACCGCAAACAAATGACCAACCGGCCCGGACAACTATTCTGCTAATCTCCTGCGCTTTCTTTATTCTTTATTGGGTATGGAACATCCGTACAATTTTTTCCGGCTCAGCTCCCTCATTTTTGCCTCAATAAAAATTTAATGAAATGACTGAGACAAAAGAAAACAAGAAAAACACTGCACTGACCGGCTATCTGGCTGTGGCTGGTGCAGTATCAATGTTTGCTGGTGCGGCCTGTTGGGGGGCAACGGGTACCGACATCTGGGGAGCCCTTGCTGCCCATCAAATGGACCAACACCTCGAACAACTTTCAGCAGCCAAACAACTGCTCGCTGCAAATACAACCTTCTGGATTATTGGCGTATTGCTTATGGGAGCAGCAGGCAAAAGAATGGCAAGCCATTGCCATACTAAACCAGGGCTGGCCGAGGTTGCAGCAAGTTGTATCCAGAGTGCAGTACCTGTTGCCATTGTAGCCTTTATTGCAATGTTTTCGCTGGTTGTCCACCAACCGGACACTGAAACTGCTTACGTAATTGGTTGGATCGGGGCTCGGCTCGACGATCTGGCAACCCTACTCATTGTCGGGGTATTCCCTTTGATCATTTCCACGGCCGGTAGACCTGACTGGGTGCCTCGTTGGCTGTCAATTCACGGAGTGCTTGCCGGTCTTGCCGGCCTGCTTGCAGTCGTCGCTATATTCACCGGGATTGTGCCTCTGGGATTCATAATCATCCCGGTTGGACTCGGCTGGATGATTGCTGCCGGCCTTGTTCTGATCAGAGCAAAAAAATAATAAACAGATCAATTTTTCAGGCCAGGAACCTCCTAGAGGGGTTTCTGGTTTTGTTTTATTTACTACACAGAAACCAATCACTCTAAGCACCGAATCAATAGATCGTAACTGTCCCCCCCCAACTATTGTAAAGCCACAACCAGCGTAAGCACCCCGATCGCAAGAATGAGCAGTAGGGAAATACGCCGGAATATTTTTTGCGGGATGGACCGCAAAATGTGCCGCCCCAGCCAGGTGCCGATAAAGCCAATGGCGAAAAGGAAGGGCACGTAGATCAGGTCGTGCTCGTGGATGTAGCCGTTGAGAAAATAGACGATGGTTCGCGAAAAATCCACACCAAAGTCGATGAATGCAGAGGTTGCAACAAACACGGTTTTTTCCAGGTTGAAGGCTGCCATTGCCAGTCCGCGAATGGCTCCGCCGGTTCCCAATAAGCCGGCCAAAAATCCGGAGGCAGAGCCACCCAGGATGGCTTCTTTATTGCCATCTTTTATTTGCAAGGAAGGAAGGAGCAGAAAGAGGAGGCTGAGCAAAATAAGGAAAACACCCAGACTGATCTCAAGCCAGAAACTATCAAACCAGGCGCTTAGCAGACCACCAACCACCACCATCAGGATAGCAGGTACTCCCATGTAGATGAGCAGCCGTTTGTCTATGCCTTTTTTGAAAAGTGCAATTTTGCTGAGGTTGCTGGAAAGGTGAAACAAGGCTGTGAGGCCGAGTACCGACTGAAAATCAAAATAGAAGTTGGCTATCGGGACAAAAAACACCGAGGAGCCAAAACCACCCACCGTACCCAGGATTTCTGCAACCAGAGCGAGCAGGAGAAACACAATTTGAATTTTCATGAGTTCGGTTTGGTATAGGCGTTATAAAATAACAAATGCAGCCTGGGGGTGACAGGCTGCATTCATGTATATATCCGGAACGCAGGGCGATCCGATGGGATATGCGTTTTTAAAAACCTACGCTAGCGCTTTTGGATTTTCTGCGTTTTCAGCACTTTCCGGTTTTTATCCTGTAGTTGAACAAGATACAAACCCTTTGGAAGTTCTGCAATGGAATATTGCATGCCTTCGCTAAACTCAAAATTCTTCACGCGCTTGCCTACAAGGTTGTACACTGCTACGTATTCGAGCATATGCTGTGGGTCGTCCACAGAAATATAATCAATGGTAGGGTTGGGGTAAACGGACATTTGGGATTTGTCACTTGTTTGGCCATTCAGGGCGCATCCAATCAACACAAAAAACAGAAGAAGTACAATTTGTTTCATAGGCTTTTTTACAAATTAGGCTACAAAATAGCAGATATAATCGGATGCCACCAAACTTAGTATGACATATTTACAAATATTTAACTTTAACAACACAATAAAGGCCTTTGTGTTCGTGAAGCGCATGACAATCAGGCTGAACACGGCATTTTAATGGCTGAACCGGAATGGAGGTCTACTCAGCATTTTCAGAGCGGAGAGGCAGCTGCTGCCTGCGCTCGGTCTGTCGGAGCAATTCGCGGTAATTCATGTCGAACTGATCCGGGCTGCGCAGTACCTGGGTGATGCTCACCGTCCGTACGATGTTGTTGCGGTTCATAACAAAATCGTTTTCGGGGTCGCCAACGCTGCCTTGCAGGTGAAGTTGCAGGGCTGCTTCCGGTGTCCAGGTTTCGGCGTCCAGCCATTGACGGAAAACGTTTTCGCGCCGGACTTGCATTTCAGGCGGATACAGGGTGGCTGAGCACCAAAAGTGGGGCTCCTGTTGGGCCAGGCTTTTCAGGTAGCGTTCGCTGCCATCCCAACGCAATTCCATGACTGTTTTTTTATCAAAAAAAAGCATGGTAAACGGCTCGATCCCATTGAGTGGATGTTCGGCCAGGAAGTTGTGGCTGTCTGCCGCGTCGAACAAATCGAGCAACAACAGTCCGCGACTTCTGCGGTAAGGTGGGCGGTGTTTGTGTTTGATAAAAGCACCGTTCAACACACAGGCGAGTTTGCCGCTTTCTGCACAGGCAATCCAGCTGCCTCCAGCCCCGGTGTCTCTTGGAAACAGCAGGGTGTCTGCATTCCGTTTTTCCATGTCCAGATTCTGAGGCGAACGCGCGGGCGCTTCATCCCGGTTGTGGGTCAGGATAAATCCCTCTTTGGATGGAAGATAGGTAACGGTACACATGGGGCTAAGCCAATTTGGACAACAATCGGGTAATTGTCAATCTATTTTTTCTCCTGGGCCATGTTCTTGTACATTTCCAGTCGAACCAAACCAAGGCGCGCCAGAAAATGCATGGTGGAAACGCGGAGCACACCCAGACCGTATTTCATGCTGCGGCTGAAGTTGATGCTGGATGCTTCTTCAAAGTACTTGGTCGGGCAGGTCACCTCGCCAATGTCAAATCCGGCGTAGACGATTTGCGAGAGCATCTCGTTGTCAAATACAAAATCGTCGGAATTGTTGTTGAAGTTGATGGTTTCCAGTACATCCCGGCTAAAAGCGCGGTAACCGGTGTGGTATTCCGAGAGTTTGTAATGAATGAGGAGGTTTTGGAAAAAAGTCAAAAAACGGTTGGCGATGTACTTGTACAGGGGCATGCCGCCTTTGCGCGCACCCATTCCCAGAATACGGGATCCCAAAACCACAGGGTACAAGCCTTCCCCAATGATGTTGACCATGGAAGGAATGAGCTTGGGAGTGTACTGGTAGTCGGGGTGCAGCATAATCACGATGTCGCCACCAAGCGCCAGGGCTTTGTTGTACAGGGATTTCTGGTTGCCCCCGTAGCCTTTGTTTTGCTCGTGGACGATGACGTGCTCAATGCCCAATTCCTTGGCGAGCTGAGCGGTGTGGTCCCGGCTGTTGTCGTCGCAGAGAATGACCTCATCCACCAGATCAAAGGGGATTTCGCGGTAGGTGATTTCCAGGGTTTTTGCTGCGTTGTATGCGGGCAGTACGACGACTACCTTTTTGGATTTATACATCCTGATTTCCTTGTTTTTCTGAATTCAGCCAATCAAACAGGCTCTTAATCTTCGGTTACCTCTTCGGTTTCAGAGGTCTCTTTGGCCAGCGCTTCGGCTTCTTTTTTGGCTTCTTCAAAAATCCCGTTTTCCTGCATGAAGTTGAACCACTTAATGCATTTTTTGATGTCGTTGATGTGCACGCGATCGGTATCGTGTTCCGGCAAGATCGTGGTAAAATACTCCCGAAGTTCCGGGCTCTTGGAGTTTGGATCTACGGGCGGATGTTCCTCCTGCATGTCCAGCATTTTTTGAAATACATCGGCCAGTGCAACAGTTCCTTCGTCGGTGTCGACATAGATGCCGACGGTTGCCAGCGGGGTAACCTGATTTTGGCGAACAGGGACAAAGCGGGTGCGCTTTTCCTTCCGGTCTTCAATTACCAATCCGTTTCCACGGCTGCTCACGAGTTTGTGTACACCGGGTACGCCGGAGATCACCAGAAATTTTTCAAAATTCATAGCTTGCAATAATTCCATACTCCTTTACAGGAGCGCTTTGATGTTGAGTTGGGTGTAGGTAAAAATGGTTGGAAAAGGCGACCGGAAAATTAGATTGTCATGATCTCATTTTCCTTTTTTGCTACGATGAAATCCACATTTTTGATGTGTTCATCTACGGCTTTTTGTACATCTGCCTCTTTTCGTTTACCCAAGTCTTCAGGCAGTCCATCTTTCACGGCTTTTTTAATTTCTTCCATGGCTTTGTGGCGGTCCTGCCGAATACTTACTTTGGCTTTTTCACCTTCTGCCTTGGCACGTTTTACCAGTTCTAATCGGCGCTCCTCGGTAGGAACAGGGATAGAGAGTCGAATAATTTCTCCATCGTTTGCAGGAGTTACACCTAGGTTGGCATTGATCAGAGCACGTTCAATGGCGCTGAGGATGGATTTTTCCCAGGGCTGAATTGTTAGGGTCCGTGCATCGGAGGTTTGGATATTGGCAACTTGCTGCAAGGGTGTGGGTGCACCATAATAATCAACAGAAATATCCTGAAGCAAAGCCGGAGAGGCTTTTCCTGTTCGGAGTTTAACCAATTCATGTTGAAGGTGTTCGATGGCTGAATCCATCATTATGTTGGCTTCTTCAAGTTTAAGTTCTAAATCTTCCATTGCGTTAGGTTTATTTGATTCCTGTGCATGCGCACTTCTTGCGCGCGCAAAGTTCACAAGATTTCCTCTAAGTATAAGCAAAAAATGCCGTTTATCTTTTTAAAGTCCGCATAAAATTCAATTTCTGGACTGCATTCGGCAAAAAATTTAACGAAAAGTAAGGCTGGATTTGTCGTTTGTAGTCCAAACATAAAATCTCAATCACAAAACCCCAAACAGGCGCTTTAACACATGCTTAGGTCCGCTCACAGACACGGAGTTCAAAAGTTCTTTGTCATATTTGTGTTTCTGACCATTTAATGGCCAATGGATTCCATAATTGTGCGTACCTTTTCGGCAAGGACCGTTGCGCTTTCAAATGTGTATTGGAAGCGCAATTGAATTACGATGACGGAGATAAAAGAAATCAAACGGACCATGTCCCGCATTGAAAAGCTCGAGCGGGAAGTCAACCTCAAGCAGTTGCAGATCAACAGTTTGCTTGCGATCACGCAGGCAATCAATGAAAATGTTTCTGCAGAGGGTTTGTATTCTATGTACAACTCCTTCCTCCGTTGGGAAATCGGCATCCGGAAAATGGCGCTGTTTTTCAAAGAGACTGGCCGTTGGGATTGCAAGTCCCATATCGGGATCGATGAAAGCCTGCTCGATCAGGATCTTGGTCCGGAAATTACCCGCTACCGCACCAAACAAGGGGTGGACAATTCCACCCACCCGTTGATCAGCGAGTTTGATCTGGTTATTCCCGTTTTACACAAAGATGTACCCATTGCCTATGCCTTTATCGGAGGCTTCCTCGATGAAGATGATGTGTACAATAAGGTGCAGTTTGTTACCACCATCACCAATGTGATCGCCGTTGCATTGGAAAACAAGCGCTTGTTCAAACAACAACTCCGGCAGGAAGTATTGAACCGCGAGGTGGAGCTGGCCGCAGAAATCCAGCGCACCCTGGTGCCTTCACGCTTACCTTCCGGTGCCAATTACGAACTTTCAAGCATTTACAAACCCCACTTTGCCGTAGGCGGCGACTACTACGATGTAGTTGAATTCGCCAATGGGAAACTGGCTTTTTGTATTGCAGATATAACGGGAAAAGGTGTTTCGGCTGCCATGCTGATGGCCAACTTTCAGGCTATTCTTCACACCCTGGTGAACCGCTGCGAAACCCTGGAGGAAATGGTGCGTGAAATGAACAGCGCCGTCTTCAAAATTACCCAGGGCGATCGGTTTATTACCCTGTTTTTGGCTCGCTACGATACCAAGACGCGGACCCTGCATTTTATCAATGCAGGACATACGCCACCACTGCTCGTGATGAACGGCGAAGTGGTTCGTCTGCAGAACGGGTGTACCGTATTGGGCTGGCTTCCGGAATTGCCGTTCCTGGAAATTGGAGGGGTCAGCCTGACCGATGACGCTTTGATCTTTACCTATACCGACGGGCTCACAGATGTAGTCAATAAATCGGGTGAAGCGTTTGGTGAAGACCGCCTCATTGACCTGGTGCGGGAGATTGCCAATCAATCCGCCAAAGAACTGAATAAGGATTTACTCAAACACATCGAAAAATACCGGGAGCGACAGCCGTATCCGGATGATATTACCGTGCTCACCTGTAGGGTGCATGCCGCCGTAAAAGAATAAACACACGTACATGTCTAAGAATTCGCCATTCCAACTTCTGGTTGATGACCAGCATGCCTTTCAATTGCAGCCCGTTGATGCGCAATCAATGGATGTGATTTCCAACGGAAACAATGCATTTCATGCAATCAAAGATGGTGTTGCCTACCACATCGAAATCCTGGAGCGCAACAGCAAAACCCGGGAGTACCTGCTTCGCGTAAATGGTCGAAACCACCGCGTTCAAATTGCAGATTATTACGACCGCCTCATCAAAGAAATGGGCTTGCAAGCGGGTAGTGGACAGCACATCAACGAACTCAAAGCCCCCATGCCCGGACTGGTTTTAGATGTGTTGGTAGAGGTAGGACAGGAAGTTTCCAAAGGGGATTCACTCCTGATTCTTGAAGCCATGAAAATGGAAAACGTGCTAAAAAGTCCTGGAGAAGGAAAAGTCAAATCCATCCAGGTCAACAAAGGGCAGGCTGTTGAAAAAGGCAGCGTGTTGCTTGATTTCGAATAAACTTTGAAAAATTTATCCGGCCTGGAGAGCCTCCAGGCGGATTCTGTACATGTGCTGAGGTGTGCGCTCAAACAGTGCGTTGTACAGCTCAAGTGCCCGTTTTCGGTTCGCCTCATTGGCATGATCAAGTCGCCACAGTTCGTAGTGGATGGCTGCTTCCTCCCGTTCTGAACGCATCATGGAAAGCAACTGGTTCAACTGCCGGTTGGCTTCTTCCCGATTGTCTTCAGCCATCAGCACCTGAGCCCGCAGGATGTTGGCGCTGAATGTCAGATCGGCGTTGCCGAGTGCCAGGGCGATGTCGCGACCTTCTTCCAGGAGTACCCGGGCTGATGGGACATCGTTGTTCATAATATGCACCCCGCCCTTTTCCAGCAGCGAATACCCAAGTACCAGTTTGTTGCCCATATCGCGGGCATACTCAATGGCTTCCCTGTAGTAGTTGATGGAGCGCTCAAAATCGTTGAGATAATACCAGTTGTCGCCCAGAGTATTGAGGGCTTTGGCAATTCCTTTTTTGTAGTTGAGTTCCCGGGAGAGGGTCAGGTGTTGTTCCTGGTATTCATTGGATTCTTCAAAAGAGCCAATGATGGAAAGCAAATCCCCTTTAAGTCCACAGGCGATGGCGGTTCCCTGTTTGTCGCCCAGCTCCTGGCAGAGCTGCAGGTCGCGGTCGAAGTTTTCCATTGCCTTTTTGTAGTCTCCTTTTTTCTCCCACACCGAGCCAATGCTACCGATGCAAATAGTCATAAACAGTTTGTTGCCCAATTCTTCGGAAAGGGTGAGGCCCTTTTCAAGACATAAGAGGGCAGAATCCAGGCTGTTTTTTTCCAGATAAATGATTCCGAGGTTGGTGTACAAAACGGTCAGTCCGTTTTTATCCTGTTGTGCTTCCGAGATGCTCAATTGTTCTTCCAGCCAGCGGATGCCTTCGTCGTAATGGCCCTGGTTCATGAAAATGAGTCCGAGGCTTGCAACGATGCCGGCGTTTTCGGTTTCACGTTGGTTGGATCGGTTGATATCAATCGCCTTGCTAAACCAACTTTTTGCAGCATCATAACTGCCTTGCCGGAAATAGAAATTGCCCAGGTTTCCATAGGTTTTAGCCATTCCGATCTGGTCGTTTGCCAGTTCAAAACAGGTGATGGAAACGTCCAGGTGTTTTTTCGCTTCGGTATAATCGCCCCGAAGCATCAGGAGTTGGCCAAGTCGGCGGTTGCTCCGGCCGATCAGATACCAGTCGTTCAGGTGTTTTGCCCGTTTCAGTGCGTCCCGGTAGTTCTCTTCGCTTTCCTCCCATTGGCCGATCAACTCGTGAACGGTTCCTTTGCGAAGGAGGAATTTGATGAGTTGCTTGTTCTTTTTCCCTTTGCTCGCGTAGTTGTCGATCAGTTTGGTATAGAACTTAAGTGCCGTACGGTTCTGAAAGTTTTGTTGGGCAAAACGAGCGGCTTTCTCCAGGTATTTATTGGTTTTTTTTGCATTCTCAGCCTGCTCGTAGTGGAACGCAAGGTCGACGAATCGCTCTTCCGATTTTGGATACAATTTCTCGATGGCGCTGGCAATGGCCTGGTGTAGCTCGCGCAAACGGGTGCGGAGTTGCATGTCGTAGGCAGCCTCCCGCAGGAGCGAGTGGCGGAAGATATACCGCAATTCGTTCATGGCATGCCAGATCTGCCATTTTTCAGCGGTTTGAATTTGCTCTTTTAAAACCAGTTCCAGATCGCCGTTTTTCCGGATAAATTCGCTTTGCTGGGCCATCACTTCCGAAAGCACCGGCAGTTCAAACTCCCGGCCAATTACCGCAGCGGCCTTGACGGTTTCTTTGACCAGGCCACTCAAGCGGTCGATACGCGCCATCATGATTTGCTTTACCGAATCGGAAATCTGAATTTCCTGATTTTTCAATTGGAGCAATCCATCTTTTTTGCTCAGCAAATTGGCCTCCTGAAAATAATCAGCCATCTGCTCGGCATAAAACGGATTGCCCTGGGTCATGCGCAGCAGGAGATCAAACAAATCCGGGTGGAGTTTGCCTCCAAGCCGGCTTTCAGCAAAAAAGCGCAGGCTCTCGGGCGACAGGTAGTTCAGGTCAATTTCCAGGGTGTTGGCCCCGATTTCCTTGAGGGTGTTTTCCCGGAAAATATGGCTTTTGCTGCCGTCATCTTCGTATCGGCTGCTCACCAAAAAAAGCAAGGGGTAAGCCTGTGCCCGCCGGATGAACTGATTGAGGAACTCCCGCGACATATCGTCGTACCAATGGGTGTCTTCCAACTCAATCACCAACGCCTGAAGGATTGCTTCAGAAACAAAGAGGTTGGCCATTGCAGCCAGGGCATTTTGGTAGCGGCCCCGTGCATCCAGCTGCTCCCAAAGTGAATCGGGATAAAAAATACCAATCAGGGCAGCCAACACACTTTTTGTACGGTCAATCTCACGTCGAATGGCTTCTGCCTCCGGGTGCGTGGACTTTTTCAGGTCGTGCTGGAGCTCCTGGAAGTTGGATTCAAACAGATCCTTGTTGCGCTCGTCGGTGTATTCCGGACTTTGCTCAAAGTAGTTTTTGAGAAAATGGATAAAGGGGTTGAAGGGCTTGCGCAAAATCTGATCGCTCTGGCAGTTAAACCAGCTTACCATCATGCTTTCGCGAAGGTGTCTGCGCAGTTCATAACTCAGTCGGCTTTTCCCGATGCCCGCCTCCCCGTAAATGGAGGAGACGCCGGCAAATTTTCCTTCGCGCAGTGGCAGGGCGGAGTCAATAAGTTTTTTGAGCTCGCTTTCCCGACCAACATAGTCGCCGCTGAAACTGGTACGGCCACCCAGGTTGCGACCGGTAAGTGTATAGGTGGCAATTTTTTCTTCAAATCCTTTGTAACTTCCTTCCCCACGGTGCACAAACTTAAAGTTTCGGTTGCGCTGTACGTTTTCATCCAACATGATTTCAGACCATTTGGCCTGAGCCATCAATCGGGCGCCTAGGTTGACCCGGGCGCCTACGGCTGCGTACTGACAGCGCTCCTCGCTTCCGATTACACCGGTAAAGGCAATTCCGGATGCGATCCCGCATCGGTACCGGGCACCGGTGAGGTCTTCCAGTCCGCGGAGTTCATCCTGAACGGCTGCACTGAACTCCAGTGCGCGTTCAATATTGTTTTCAAAGGAAACCGGGGCGCCGAACAAAACGAACATCAGCCCGCCCTTGTCTCCAAAATCAATTTCTTTAAAGTAGCCTCCAAAGTTGCGGCATTGCTCCAGTACAATGGCTGCAAAATGGTCGAGGCCGGTATGGGTTTCAACCCCATCAAACGATAAAAACACGCTGACCACACTTCGGAATTCATTCACAGCATTGCCGTGAATAACTTCGGCCGGCAAGAACTCCTTCATCAACTCCGGGTCCGGATCGGGTAGGGGAGGGAGTTGCAGGGGAGGAAGTTCCGGGATGTTTATTTTTTCAATTTCCAGTCGGGAGAAATCCCCGTCAATTGCAACCGCAGGCGCTTCTTCAGTGGGCAGAAAATTCAGGAAAGCCTGATCGCACACGACTTCCAGGCTGTTGGCCTGGCTTTGCGCCTGCGAGCAGGAGTCGATAGGCACTCCCCGAAAGTAATAGGCCTTGGCCCGGCTGCCAACAATGCCCCATTCTACAACCCCTTCGGAAATGCCGATCTTGATTCCAATGTCGTAGTCGGCCAGAATTTCGCCGCCGTCACCCGAATTTGAAAACCGCTGGATAGTTTCCTGGGCAGTTGAAATTACCTGCCAGGCCCGATCAATGGCTTCTTTACGGGTCTCGGCTTCTGAACGGGGTGGGAAGATGGCTGTAAAACTATCGCCGGCGAAATATGGGATGAAACCACCGCGCCGGTAGACCAGTTCAACGGTGGGCTGGAAAATATGGTTCAGTGCTTCTGAAAGTTCTTCCGCTCCTTTTGCTCCAGACTGCATCAGTTTCTCCGTGAGTCGGGTAAAACCGCTCAAGTCTACAAACATGGTGCAGGCCTGCAGGCTGCCCTGCATGACATTATCACGATAGTTTTCCTGGATGAAGTGCGGAAGAAAATGTTTCAAAATAGAAGGCCTGATTAATACGGTTGAAAGGTACAGCTATTTGTTTAGAGCGGACCTGGAAATTGGGTTTGAGCACTGAAATGCCATTTTCCCGACGAATTATAAGCACTTAGCGGATGATTTCTTTAAACTTCTCCTCATTGTTAAACGAGGTCCAAACGCGTGCTCCTTCTTCTTCGTAAACCAGCTTTCCGCTTCGGTCGATCAGGAAGGTTGTTGGCAGGGTAATTACAAAGGCATCGATGTACTCAACATCCAGTTTGGCAAAGTCGAAATGAAAATCATTCTTGGCTTTAAACTCCTTTATTTTGGAAATATCTTCCGTGGTGACGGCAAGGAAAACAGCCTTTCCTTTGTATTTTTGGTAGAGTTCCTCCATGGAGCGCATCTCGCTGATACAAGGTCGGCACCAGGTCGCCCAGAAGTTGAGAAAGACGGGTTTCCCTCCAAGCGCATGCAGGGTAAACGGACGCCCGTCAATGTCGGTCATTTTGATGTTTTCCAGGCGCGAAGTAAGGCTGACTTCCTGACTGGGTTTGTAAGCAGTGTGACCGCTCTTACAATTGATCGTCAAAACCATTACAATTGCAATCAGCAAAGTAGTTTGAATTCTTAGCATTAATTTCATCATTTTCTGCGCTTGGATTGATACATTTGCATGTCAATGAATTCCAAACGCGGATTTATTTGTT
The DNA here is from genome assembly GCA_041392625.1 of Saprospiraceae bacterium. Taxonomy (GTDB): domain Bacteria; phylum Bacteroidota; class Bacteroidia; order Chitinophagales; family Saprospiraceae; genus M3007. The sequence continues at coordinate 41,834 of JAWKLR010000010.1, forward strand.
TTGATTGCGCAAAAATACAAGCGATAATTTGAAGCGCCGGTTAATTTTTAAAGTTGTTGCAAATCGAAGCGAATTTTGTTTTAAAACCCGACCTGATTGGTCGGCTGATCCCATTTATTTAGGGCATATTTGGCAAAAACAAAATCAAATTTGTTGTGCCGGGCAGTTTGGATTTTTTTGACACACGATACATACACTCAATTCAACGGAAACGTTTAACCAATCTTATTTTCATGAAAAAAACTGTTCTTTTACTAGCAACTGTATTTTCAATTTCTTTTTCCGCCTTCTCACAAGACCTTCCACCTAACCCGGAACCAGGTCAGTGTTACATCAAATGTCTGACTTTGGATGAGTGGGAAGAAAAAGAAGTGAAAGTGCTCGTTCGTCCTGCATATAAAGTGCTGGAAGTAGTTCCTGCAGAATATAAAGACGAAGAAATCACAGTCGTTGTTAAACCAGCAAGCAAGCGCTTTGAGTACATTCCTGCTGTTTTCAGAAACGAAACAGAGACTGTACGCGTTGAAGACTCCTACAACGAAATCACCATCAAGGAAGCCGAATTCGGTACCGACGAAACTGTTTTGACCTACCAGCCAAAGTACAACCGCTACGAGTGGCAGACTTCTATGGAAAACTGTAAGTCAGACGACCCACGCGATTGTATGGTGCTTTGTTATGTAGAATACCCAGAGCAAAAAATCACCGTTCCAATCGAAACCCTGGCTGCTGATGCAAGCTTCACCAAAGCTTCTAAAGGCGGAAAAGAAATCCAGGTTACTAAAAAGGTGATTGCTACTCCTGCTCAGTGCAAGGAAATCGTTATCCCGGAAGAAACCCGCACCATCAAAACCCGCGTTTTGGTGAAGGATGAAACCGTGGTTGAAAAAGTAATTCCTGCTGAATACCGTACCGAAGTTGTTCGCGAACTGATCCAGGCAGGTGGTGTAAGCGTTTGGGAAAAAATCGACTGTAAACTCACTACACCAAACGTGTTGCCAATTTTTTACGAATTGGGTAGCGCGCGTTTGACTGCAGAATCTCGTAACATCATTGACAAGAAGCTCCTGGCTCTGATGAACGAAAAGCCTTTGATCCGTGTTGAGATCAACTCACACACGGACTCTCGTGGTACAGCCGAATCAAACCTGGACCTGTCTCAGCGTCGTGCTCAATCTGTAGTTGATTACCTGGCATCCAAAGGCATCAACCGCGCTCGTCTGGTAGCCCGTGGATACGGTGAAACCAAATTGGTTAACGGTTGTAAAGACGGTGTAAACTGTTCCGAAGAACAACATGCGAAAAACCGCCGTACCGAATTCCGCGTATTGGCTAACTAATCGCTCCTTTATACGATCTGGCTCCTAGAGCCAGCCGTAATTCCCGCAGCAATCCGTTTAGGCGCTGCGGGAATTTTTTGTTTTAAACGAGGCGGTTTTGTGCTCTAAATCCCAACTGCGCTCTAAAATCCCGTCCAAGTTCATCATCTTTGTACTCCCATTCAGCACACAAGATATTACCATGAAAGAAGCCGTACAGAAACTCGCAAAGGAATATTTGGAAGAAATCATTGCCATGCGCCGGCATTTGCACCAGCACCCCGAACTGTCTTTCCAGGAAGTTGAAACCGGAAAGTATGTTGCTGCCCAACTCAAGGCCATTGGCGTGGAGTTTACACACGGGATGGCCGGGAACGGACTGGTGGCCCTGGTGAAAGGAAAAAATCCGGATAAAAAGGTGATTGCCCTGCGCGGCGACATGGATGCACTTCCCATCACCGAAGCGAATGATGTGCCGTATAAAAGTCAGAACCCGGGCGTTATGCACGCCTGCGGGCACGATGTGCACACGAGCAGTCTGATCGGTTGTCTGAAAATTCTGCATACCCTCCGTGATTCGTTTGAAGGAACGGTAAAATGCATTTTTCAACCAGGGGAAGAAAAACTTCCCGGGGGCGCCAGCATTATGATTGAAGAAGGCGTACTGGAAAATCCGAGTCCGGAATCTATTTTTGGACAGCATGTGCACCCACCCCTGAAAGCGGGAACTGTGGGTTTCAAAGCGGGCGTATACATGGCCTCTGCCGATGAAATTTATGTAAGCATTAAAGGTCGGGGCGGGCACGGTGCCATGCCGCAGGATTGCATAGACCCGGTAGCCATCAGCGCTCAGATTATTGTGGCTTTGCAGCAGGTGGTGAGTCGGTATGCACTGCCAACCACCCCCTCTATTCTCACCTTCGGAAAAATCAATTCGACCGGCGGAGCGACCAACGTCATTCCCAACGAAGTAAAACTGGAAGGTACCTTCCGAACCATGGATGAAACCTGGCGCGACGAAGCCCACAACCGCATGAAGAAAATGGCCGAAGCCATTGCCAAAAGCATGGGCGGTGCCTGCGAATTTAACATCATAAAAGGCTACCCGGTGTTGCACAACGACGAGGCTCTGACCCCACGCGCCCAAGCCTGGGCAGAAGAATACCTGGGGGCCGATAAGGTCGTCACCCTTCCCATCCGCATGACCGCCGAAGACTTCGCCTGGTTCTCACAAAAAATGCCCGCCTGTTTTTACCGACTCGGCACCGGCAATCCCGAACGCGGCATCACCTCCGGCATCCACACCAACACCTTCGACATCGACGAATCCGCCCTCGAAACAGGAATGGGCCTCATGGCCTGGCTGGCGCTCCGGGAGTTGGGTGCGTAGGCAGAATATTTGTAGGGGCAAGGCTTGCCTTTGACCTTAAAACATAAACCAATGAAAAAATTAATGCCTTGCAAGAATGCGCTTTTTGCGTTTCAATACTTGTCTGTGTTATTTTTTTTAAACCTAATCTGCTCCGGTGTGATTGCACAGAGGCCAACAGATACGGGCAGTGCGTTGGTTCCGGCTGATAGTACAATTGTTGTTGAAAAAATTAATACTTATTCGTTTGAGATTAGAGATGTAAGAACGGGAGTGGTACATAAAAGTATGTCCTATCCGGATATTCTCCGGGCAAATCCGTTTGTTCAGTTTTTTAATTCGAGGTTAGAAGAAAAGATACAGCCGGAGGTTTCATTTCCTGATATTTCAACCATTCAAAGAAAAGAATTAGAGGGGTTTTTAAAAAACACACCTGCTCCTTTTTATGAGGAAAACGTATTGGATCGCCTGAACTATGTGTTTATACCAGAAGGGAAAATCCTACCTTATTCTACCGGTGTGATCATAGAGTATGTTGCACGATTCTATGAAAATCAATCTGATTACGACGACCCCGTCTTGGTTTCTACGATGTTTCTACGAGTAGATACAAACGAAAATGAACGCCTGGTTTGGTCTGATAACTATTTATATCAAACCTATGATAACTTGCTTAGTCGGGATGGTAGATTTATTTTATCACAATTAAATTTAGGGGCAGGCGAAGGAGGCGTTCCCGAACAAGTTGGTTTGTTTTTGGTTGATTTAGTGGATGGGACCAAAAATGAAATCCTCGCATTTCCTAATAGCAAAACACCGTATGAACAAGCCCGAGCAAGCAGCATAAATGGCCGCTATTTCCTGGAAATTTATGAAAATTACGAAGGCTCGATTATTCGACTCATTGTCGATCCATATACCAGAACCTACTATACAGGCAGTTTTGAATGCCCAAATGTTGAAGAATACAGGCAGTGGGAAGATAATCTTTATAAATCCGTATTTGAAAAGGAGCAGAGTCAAATTGATTTTTAAAAATATGAGAAACATGAGTTTTGAGTAGGGTAAAAGTCCCGTCTCTTGGGAAGGGATAAATAATAATTTGTCAACATAATTATTTAAGATGTTTAATATAGAAGATTCAATACCAATAAATAAATATGGACAGGGGTTAATCGATACTTCTCCTATTTTGAGTCTGTTTAAGCAGCGGAGTGTTGAAGAAAAGAGAATATATCTTGATTTACTCGCATCTCTTATTCAACAGTCTAAGCCAAACCAAAATGATATTGAGCCTGCGATAGATGCAAGCCAATTAAAAGTGACTTATACCCCATGTGTTTTATTAAGAAAGGGGGTGGAGAACTATAGATTAAGTAAAATAATTGCGTTACCTGAATATGAGTTGGAAAAGGTTCTGATTTTGTTTTTGAGCTTGTTCAAAAGAGCATATCAGAGAAGGTTTATTGCGGAGAAAAACCACCCCAATAAATGGTGGTATTGGGACTTATCCGATGAAGATAATATGCTGGCGGTAGAGAATATGATCAGATAAACAATGCGATTTTCTTGCATTCAATTCTCAAATCATGGCTTCTCTCAAAAGAAGCATAAGTTAGTAAACGTCAAAAATAAAGGCATAACGTGTAAATTGGGTGTAGCCCCTAAGGCACTGCTCCCGATTTCAAAAATGGATTGGTTTGGGGCATTTTTAGTCCAGGTTTTCATTTGTTGTTCCCCGCGAACCTCCACTCCGTTTTTATGTTTTAACCATAGAAAAAAACTCATTGATGTTTTTTAAACCACCCCAATAAACAAAGCCTCGCAGAGGCGAACTAAACGAATAAACAACATCAACAAATCAACCAAGCCCGAAGGGCACATCAACAAATCATCAAAAAATGTTTACTGGAATCATAGAAGCCCTCGGAACGGTAAAGGCTATTCAGAAAGATCAGGGGAATGTGCATGTTACCTGCGCTTCTACAATAAGTGATGAATTGAAAATTGACCAGAGCGTTAGTCACAACGGAGTGTGCCTGACGGTGGTGGCCCTGGAGCCCGGATGCCATACGGTTACGGCGATAGAAGAAACCTTGCGCAAAACGAATTTGGGCGACTGGAACCTTGGTGATCGCATCAACCTCGAGCGCTGCATGCAGCTGGGTGGGCGACTGGATGGCCACATGGTGCAAGGGCACGTGGATGCAACAGGCCTGTGTACAGATGTGGAGGAAACCAATGGGTCCTGGCGGTACACATTTCAGATCAGTCCGGAGTACCGGAAACTGTTGGTGGATAAGGGTTCTGTGACCGTCAACGGAGTGAGCCTGACGGTAGTGGATCCCGGACCAAACTCATTTTCAGTAGCCATTATTCCCTACACCTGGGAGCATACCAATTTTCACAAAATCGAAAAAGGGCATCGGGTAAACCTGGAGTTTGATGTAATTGGGAAATACATCGCCCAGCACATTCAGGCCTATCAGGTGGGGCACTAAGCGGATGTCTAAATTTCGGCTTCACCCCAAAATGGAATTTTAGACATACACTAAGCGCGCTCCAACAACCACCAGCTGGGTCGCGGTCTTTTTACAATGGTATAATTCTCGGTAATGTATTTGCGAATATGGTTTGCGGCTTCATCGGCATCATCGGTAAATAGGAGCAGGTCCATATCTTCCGGCGAAATGGTGCCTTCGTTTGCCATGTGCTCGATGTGTTTTTTCAGGGGCTCAAAAAACTCGGTTCCCATGATCACTACAGGAAAATTCTGGATTTTTTTGGTTTGAATCAGGGTGAGGGTTTCGAAGAGTTCATCCAGGGTGCCAAAGCCTCCGGGCAGAATTACAAAAGCATAGGAATATTTTACCAACAAGACCTTTCGAACAAAAAAATACCGGATGGTAACGTACTTGTCGAGGTAGGGATTGGCCGTCTGTTCAAAGGGGAGTTCGATGTTGCAGCCGACCGATTTTCCACCCGCTTCGCGGGCACCCCGATTGGCCGCTTCCATGACGCCAGGGCCACCACCAGTCATGATAGCCAATCCCAATTCAGATGCAATTTTATGGGAAACCGCCCGGGCCATTTCGTAATACCGATGCCCCTCTTTAAACCGCGCTGAACCAAATACCGTAATGCAGGGACCAATAAAATGAAGTCCCCGAAACCCACGCAAAAACTCGAAGAAAACCCGAAAGGCCAGGCCCAATTCAAACTGGCGACTTCGCGGCCCTTCCAGCCAAACCGATTCATTTTTGTTGATAATTGGTTTTTTCTTTGGTGGTGTTGATGTCGACATCGAATGCTTTTTTAGAGCCTGTTTGGGATTTTATGTTTGGGCTGCAAACGGCAAATTTTGTTTTACTTTTCGTTAAAATTTTCGCCGTAGAATCCGACTACGACTGCAACTTTTGCCTCAATTAAAACAAAATTTGCTCGGTTTTACCTCAAACCCAAATCCCAAACAGGCTCTTAATTATAAAATTTAATAAACCCGATTCAAGCCCGGGCCAACAAATAAACACAAAAATCCAGAAAAATGCCTAGTCCCGCCAAGGGCGATAGCGTGAGCGATTTGTAGGGGCAAGGCTTGCCCTTGCCCTACTCCCTTACCCCTGCCCTTGCCCTACTCCCGAAACCATCAACAAATCAACCAAGCCCGCAGGGCGCATCAACAAATCATCAATTTTTCATAAACAAATAAACAGAGCCTCGCAGAGGCGGATTAAACGCATAAACAATACCTGACGACTAATATTATCTATCTTTGCACAAAATATCAGGTGGCCGCATGAGCGGGCCACAAATTCGAGAAGTATGGCCGAGCAAAATTTTGTTGATTATGTGAAAATCCTGTTCCGTTCCGGGAATGGGGGAGGAGGAAGTACGCATTTCCACCGCGATGTGATGACCTACAAGGGTGGTCCGGATGGTGGTAATGGAGGTCGGGGTGGCCACATCATTCTAGTGGCTGAGCCGCAGGAGTGGACCTTGCTCGATTTGAAATTTACCAAACACTTGTTTGCCGAAAATGGAGGCAACGGAACCGGTGGGATGAAAACGGGTTCCGATGGAAAGGATGTTATCGTAAAAGTGCCACTCGGTACGGTTGCAAAGGATGCCGAAACAGGAGAAGTGCTTTTGGAAATTACGGAGCCGGACGACCGGAAAGTGCTCCTGGAAGGTGGGCGAGGTGGTAAAGGAAACGCCTTTTTTAAATCTTCCACCATGCAGACCCCCAAGTTTTCACAACCGGGCGAAGAAGGCGTTGAACGTTGGATAGTCCTGGAATTGAAGGTATTGGCCGACGTAGGTTTGGTGGGTTTCCCCAATGCCGGAAAAAGCACGCTGTTGAGTGTGGTGACGGCTGCCAAGCCCAAAATTGGCGCCTATCCGTTTACAACCCTGGTTCCGCAGCTGGGTATTGTCGAAGCGCGGCCTGGTCGAACCTTCATCATGGCTGATATTCCGGGTATCATCGAAGGGGCGCATGAAGGGAAAGGATTGGGACACCGGTTTTTGCGGCATATCGAGCGAAACAGTTTGCTCCTGTTTATGATTCCTGCCGATACGGAGCGCTCGCTGTTGGAGGAATACGAAATCCTCAGCAATGAGTTGGAGGAGTTCAACCCGGAACTGATGGACAAAACCCGGATTTTAGCCATTACAAAAAGCGACTTGATTGACGACGAACTCGAAAAAATGCTTCGGGATACCCTGCCTGCAGATCTTGAACCCATTTTTATTTCTTCGGTCGCTCAGAAAAACATCCAGCAACTCAAAGACTTGATCTGGAAGCGCCTCAATCAGTAGCCATTTTTCAGCCTGTATAAAATGAAAAAGCCATTCTGACGAATCAGAATGGCCTTAAGTAGTAGTAGTTGGGTTAGAGAAGACAAGTCCTGGTTAGTTAGACTTGCGCTTCTAAAGCCGTTTTTGTGCTGTATTGTAGGATATTGTGGAGTACGTTACTGGAAGGGTTAAATTGCACCTTCGGTAGATGAACTTTGGTTGTACGAATTTCCTCATACTGGGCTTTCACATCCGGATGTTCATCAATAAGATGGGCTACATCCAGGGCCATGTCAGCCGAAAGTTCATGATACGTGAATTGTATCAGCAGATCATATATGTAATCTTTTTCCATAGGCGGGTTTAAGAAGAAATACTGTGTGTGTAAAATCGGAATAAAAACTATTTGGGGCCGCATATTATTGCGTGAGTAGTCTTAAATTTTGGTAAATGTTTCAAACTTTAACATTTTACAAAATACCATGAAAGCAAGCCTGCTGTTGCTATTCCCAGGGCATTGCAGGTTCCGTGTACTGCTCGCATAAATGGAATATGCAGCCAGTCGATTGGGTAAATGGGCCGAATAGCGTACAAAATGGCAAGAGTCATACCCACAACCAGGCTTATTGCGGTAAGGTAGCGCAACATACGAACCGGCTGCGATGCACTCCTGGAAATGCGGATGTACAAGCGTGCCGTAAGCATACCCGAAAGGCCAACCAGAACTGCTGAAATACTCTCTAAAAGGTACTGTCCCCAGACCTGCGAGGCCGTGATGCCAAGCGCAGTCAGAGGAACACTTACGATGGCTAGCCACATACTAATCTGCGCGATTCTGGATTTCGGGGCTTCCCGTGCGGCCCAGACGATCAGGCTGAGAAAGAACAATCCGGCATAATGAAAATGTACTGCTGTGAGCAACACGATATCTGGCGAAAAGCCAAGGGGTTGCAGGGCCAGGCGATCGGCTACTGCCCAAAAGCCTGCGGTAGCAAAGAGTAGGCGCCCGGCGAGCAGGGTCCAGTCGCCCAAATTGGGAATGTCCTCGTTTTTGGTCGGAAGACTTAAAATAAAAAATGCGAGCCCGACAAACAGCCAGGGAAGTGCCAACACACCGGCCAGGGTAGAAGGGGGCAGCAAAAAGGCAAGCCAAAATAGCGTACCTGAAATGCTTGCGATTGGATCCCAATACCGGGGCAGGGTAGTTTCTTTTTTTTCCAGACTAAAATAAATCGGGAGTAAAATCAGGACAGCAAACAACAGAATGCTGGCGGCCCAACTGCTGTGGAGCAGGGCAGGGGGCGTTTGGAAAAACCAGATGCCAAGTAGAAGGCCTCCCCAGGCAAGTTGGAAGCGGAGCGGATTAGGCGGGGACGGTGTTTTGCTGGGCCACATAGTGTTTCATTTGTTTGGCTGAATCCCGTCTGAAACGGGCTTGTAAATAGCGCATTATAGGGTAGGCGAGGCGAGCCATCCAGAACCGCGGCTGTGAGAACGCCCGGATTTCATACCAGACGCTGCCATCGGGTTTTTGAAATACCCGAAACAACTCTTCGCCTGCTTCGACATGGCCTGGCAGGGTTCCGTATGCAAATCCGAAGGAATCGGGCTCGTCGATGGTGTACACGATCTGACAGGTATTGCGCCACCACAATCCGCCAAAACGCGCGAACATGATCACGCTTTGTCCGGTCTCAATGGGCGTGTTGCCTGGCCAGATTTGAGTCCACGCTTCCGGAAACATCTTCCACTGGCGGATGGCGTTTTTAGCCTGCTCCCAATCGGCCGCACCCGCACCGATCTGCGCCTGGTGCATATCCTGATCGAACCCCGGAATTGCCTGTTCTGATTGGGTACACAGGCGGTGGGAGTAATTGAGCGGCATCGCCTGTTGCTCCATCAGAAATTGTTTCGCAACAGACGGCTCAGGTAATTGGATAAACGCTCTTTTCATAATTTTCAGTAATTATTGAAAATTGAACATTGGGAATGGGAAATGGTTTTTGAAGTTGCAGTCTTTTTGCGTTTTACAGCGTGCGAGGAGTGCTCGGCAAAAAGTAAAAGCCAACGCTGGGAGCATGTAGTTGTCCAGCGATAAGTGCTAGGCAGTTGCATTTTTATTTTTTGAATCCAGGCTTTATCTTTGGAACTGGGGATTTCAAACTTGCCGTAGCTTAAAAATTGAAATCTAGTTTTGCGCTATCCGGACGCACTCCATAAATCCAAATTGACAGACATGAAGACTTTCCGATTCAGCTTTCTCGGCATTCTACTAACCCTTTTTTCTTCTGGTCAAATTGATGCCCAGCGCATCCGATTCACAGCGGAGGACTTCAGATTTTTCAATAAAAAATCAGAGCATTACCAACGCTGGCTTGATGCGACCGGGCTGGGGCAGGCGCTTGGTGTAACCAAAGTGCGTCTAAAACGGGATTCCACGGAGCTGGAAATGTTGCTGCACCTAAACGAAACACAACTCGATACGGCCATTGCGCTTTGGTGCCGGGCTCAGGACGATGTCCGGCTTTCTTCTGATCAAACATTAGAAGAGCAGCTTTTTCGAACCTTTGCAGCTTTTATGGAGATTCCTCCGGAACAAGGGAATATTCAGGTATATGTTCTGGATTCCGACGGGGTGTACATCCCCTGTTTTTATGTTGCCATCTGGGAGGAAGAGGGATACGTGCGCAGTGAATCTAAATTACGGGAGTGTAAAGACAAGCCCATTGCCATCAGCCTTTCGCCATTGCCTTTGCGCAAAACGGTGAAAGGGCGGACGATAGAAACACCGCAAAACCTGACCAGCAAACAGGTGTTCGACCGAATTGAAGCTTTTTTACGAAAAAAATATACCCAAACCAATTGTTATGACCGGTATCCAAAAGTCCTTGTTGAGGATCGTACCGAAACCTTTCTCCGGGTTAGTATTACCGATCTTTGTCGCGTCGTGCTCACCGACGAACAAAAATCGCTTTGGTGCCAGGGAATGGAATTGATCGGTTGGCCATGCAATGACGTACGTCGTGAGCGGCTCGAATTTGAATTTACCTACCTATCTGGCAGCAATAGCCTGACTGGACGGCTTACCGGCAAATTTGGGTCGGGCGTGTATAAGCCACGTACAAGTGGCTACATGGATATGGAACCGGATTTTGAGGATTACCTCGATACTTTTCACCTGAAGTTCAAACAGGAACTCAAAAAATACCTGGAACAACGATGACCCGAAATGCTATCCGCCAATTGGTTGCCGAAGGCAAGCTTGCGCCTGCAGCACAAGCCGCCCTGGAATATGCCGAGCAGTCTGGCATTGCCGAAACTACAAATGCCTTGACTGCTCTGAGTGCTCAACTGAAAAAAAATCGGCAGTTGTGGAGTACTGGCCAACTTGATTACAGTGAATACTCCACCCAGCATGCCCGATTTACGCAGGCCCTGCTTGATGCACTTGACCGCCTGCCTGAGCACCCTAGCCCCGCCGCTGCGCGCCGAATGATTCGGGAGGATGTGTTTAAAAAACGCCTGCTCTGGATGCTGGCATTGGGAAAACTACTCGTATTGGGGCGTTTTGGCTACCACTGGAGTACCGGTGGTTTCAATGATGAACAAGGCTGGGCTGCTATAGGCATCCTGGCGCCTACCTTGGCAGGCTACCTCTATGTGGTTTTGGAGGATTACCTGCGCGCCCACCGGGCACAATCAGAGGCTGTTCGGTATGTCTCCGGTCCGCTGGTGCGTTTTGTTTATCTTATTATACCTCTGTACATAATTGCCTTGATCTTTTTGATTGAGAAAAAAGCCATGTCCAGCATAAGCAATGCTCAGATGACTGCCGGGTTTGCTTTGGTTGAGACCGTGCTAGGCGGCTACGTGGGGCGGGTGGTGTCGGCTTTTTTTCATAATAATGAAAACCGTTAGTGTGTTGGAAATTTTATCTTTAGGCTCCGGGTATGGATTTGAAAAGCAATTTTGCATGAAAATTAAACTCATATGCTTCCTGCTCTTGGTGGCAACGGCTCTACCGGATCAACAGCGAAAAGACTACGCTGTGTTTTTTGTTGCATCCCGGTTTGATCACGGGTGGACCGAACTGGAGTTTGCACCGAAGGAGGTCCGTTTCATCGGCAAGGAGTTGGAGGAGCGATACGGGTTTGAGGTGGAAATTGTAGCGGATGCGACCCGCACCAAAATCAGTACAACCCTTGCCAAATACAAGCAAAAACAATACGGAAAAAACGATCAACTTCTGCTCTTCTTTTCAATGCACGGCGTTCGGGAAGGAACATCTGGATTTCTGGTTCCAAAGGATGGCCTGCTGGATGACCTAACCTACGACAGCTGGTTTTCTTTTCAAAAAATCAAAGACATCGCACTTTCCATCCCCTGCGAGCATACCCTGGTAGCCATTGATGCCTGTTACTCCGGTGTTTTTGGTTATAATAAAAATGACCGTGTGCCCAAACCGGATTGGGATACTCCTGAGTACCAATGTCAGGAGCGCTTGCGCCTGGCTTTTTCCGGACAAAAAACCCGGAAATACCTGACCGCTGGTGGCGATACCCGCGTACCAGCAGAAAGCAAATTTGCCAAGCGCTGGCTCGCAGCCCTGCGAAACAACGGCGGCGACGACGGCCTGCTCGGCTTTCACGAATTGATGGGCTACCTGGATACCTACAACAACCCCCGACCGACACAGGGCGACTTCGACTCATCCACTGCTGGTGATTTTATTTTTGTAAAAAAAGACGGCTGCGCTACAACTGTGGCTTCCAATGACCGCGACGGCGACGGGGTGCCGAATGCTGAGGACAGTTGCCCGGATCAGTACGGACCAAAATCAAATGCAGGCTGCCCGCCGGGCTCCGATGCCTCAACAGTAGCCATCGATTCGGATTACGACGGCATACCCGATGACCGCGATGCCTGCCCCAAACAATTTGGAACTGCCAAAGCGAATGGCTGCCCCGACCGCGACAACGACGGCGTGCCCGACATCAGCGATAAATGCCCGCAGGATGCAGGGCAAGCCCACTGGCAGGGTTGCCCCGACACCGACTCCGACGGAATACCCGATCATGAAGATGCTTGCCCCCAACAAAAAGGTCTCCTTGCCGATCGGGGCTGTCCGCCACCCGACCGCGATGGCGACGGCGTGCCCGACAAAAGCGATAAATGTCCCGATAAAGCGGGCAAAGCCTACCTTGAAGGCTGTCCCGAAACGACATCTGTATTACCCGATGATGGCCTGGTATTGGTGCGGGGCGGCACCTTTACCATGGGTTGTACCAGTGAACAACAGGATTGTTTTATAAACGAAAAACCAGCACATATCGTGACAGTCGATGATTTTTACATCGGCCGCTACGAAGTAACCCAAAAACTCTGGACAGATATTATGGGTAAAAACCCATCACTCTTTAGAAATTGTGATGACTGCCCGGTAGAAAATGTCTCATGGAATGACGTACAGGACTTCCTTAAAAAACTCAATGCCAAATACCCCGGCCAGAATTACCGCTTGCCGACCGAGGCAGAATGGGAATACGCCGCAAGGGGTGGGGGAAAACAGATGTTGTTTGGTAACGGAAAAAACGTGGCAAATCCCGACGAAATCAACTTTGATGCTTCTAGTGATTACAAAAAATCCTATTCAACCAGTGGGACTTATCGCCAAAAAACTGTTCCGGTTGGTAGTCTAAACAGCCCAAATACTCTGGGCTTGTACGATATGAGTGGAAATGTTGCGGAATGGTGCTCTGATTGGTACGGTGATGATTATTACAAAAACAGCCCAACTTCCAATCCCACCGGCCCAGCTACGGGCGCTGACCGTGTGATCCGTGGCGGGTCATGGGGGCTTTCCCCACGGAACTGCCGGGTGACCAATCGCCTCAACTGCATTCCTGACGCTATCTACGGCTTTATAGGTTTCCGCCTTGCCAGGACCAAGTAGGCCTTTGGTTCTATGACCCTTTTACTCTTTATGCATAAAAATCTATCAAACAAAGCCATCTTATATATGGGTCGGCATATATGCTATGTATATAAACGCAAAGCGTTTAAATGTTGTACCTGTTTGCACATATCCGGGGTTTAGAGTTTGTATATAAGCGAAAACGCGGTGCGGCCTTCGTTCTGTAAACGAGGAACCAGACGTACCGCGTAATTAAATATTCGTCCTCAGGGCATGGGTCATAGAGGAGCAGGATAAGCAGGCTTACTTGGTCCTGGCAAGGCGAAAGCCAATGTCGAAACTGCAATTGTCGGGAGAGCCATTGCTGCGATAAGTCACCCGATAATCCGATGGTAAGCTGTTCCACGCCCCACCGCGCACAACGCGGTCATCTCCCGTATAAGGGCCGATAGGATTGGAGGTTGGGCTGTTTTTGTAAAATTCTGTGCCATACCAATCGGCGCACCATTCCCGAGCATTCCCACTCATATCGAATAAACCAAGTGCATTGGGTTGCATGCTTCCCACCGGAGCTGTAAATTCAAAGCCATCTTGGCTTCCTGTGCCATTGACATAATTTTTCAATTCGTTTCTATCGGAAGTTCCAGCCCAATTTGTACGGTTGTTTGCGCCTCCTCCTGCTGCATATTCCCACTCTGCTTCGGTGGGCAGGCGGTAGTTCATTCCGGTTTTACCCGATAGCCAGTTGCAATATTCAGTGGCATCGTTCCAACTAACGTGTATTACGGGGTGGTTGTATTCCTGTTGAGGGCGTACCTTGCCTTCTGTATCATGTCGCCAGTTAATGCCGGATTTTTTATCCCAATCTGTACCATTCCAAATAAAGCTACCGTCGCCCTTCTCTGCGTCGGTCCTGTATTGGGTGTCATCCACAAAGGCTTTGAATTCAGCAACTGTTACCTCGTATTTTCCCAAGTAATAATATGAAAGGTTTACAGAATGCAGCGGTTTTTCGTCATCTTCGCCATCGCGACTACCCATTGGGAAGGCTCCTCCTTGTATCAGCACCATATTGTCTGACTTGTCCAGAAAATTCAATTTGATTTTTGCTTCGTCTCGATGCAGGCCTGTAGGAAACTCGTTGATATATTTTTGATAGGCTGCCAAGGTATTTGCTCCTTGGGCGACTTTCCAGGCAGTATCGTCTCGGCGACGGGTGGATTCAGCCTCCATATTGAGTAGGGTATTGTTGGCCAGGACCTTGAATTCGCCTTGGGGAAACTGGCGCAGGTACTCGTTGTAGGCGAATTCGGTGTTTTGTTGCTTGGCAATTTTCCAGGCTGCCAGGTCGGCCGCAATATCGGATTCCCCGTTGTCGTCGGGTAGTAATGCGCAGGCATTGGTACGTGTGAACACGAAATCGCCACCAGGGTCGTGTCCTGTGAAGGTTCCGTTTTCGGGTTGTGGGTTGCGCACTTTTCCGAGCCAATAGGTGAGGTCGTCAAAAAACAACAAGCCTTCTGCATTGGGTCCTTTGCGCAGAGCTTCGAGGAATTTGGCAGCAAAAGCCGACTTGGCGGGTGTTCGGGCATTTTCATTCCCCGAGCAGACGTACTGCCGTCCGGTATAGCGCAATGTATTGGAAATTTGCGTAATGCAATCGGGCGCTTGTGAATAATCCGGTGCATCTGGGCGGGAACGCTCGCGCGTACCAAAGGAGCCGGAGTAGCAGGCATCCAGGGCTACCAGAATGTGCCGGGCTTTGCATTCAGAAAAGTAAGGCCGAAGGTCGTTGTAGTTGAGATAAGATTCGGAGTAGCGGTCCTCGTATTTGCCATCAGCGGCAACGAGGTAGCCCAGATCGCTGGCCGGCCGGTAATGGCCGTGCATGGAAAAGAAATAAAGGATCTGATCATCGGGCCCGAGTTGGTTGTTCCAATTTGCAAGTTCCTCTCGAATTTGCTTTTTACTGGGGTTGGGTACGAGTTTGCAGCTGAATCCGTAGTTGTTCTCGAGTTCAGTTTTCAAAGCCTTGGCTTCTGCTTCCGTTTCAGGCAGGGCGGGCCATCCGGGCTGAAACGTGGTGACGTAGAAAAAAACAGCATAGTCTTTGCCGCTGCGCACCGGCTTTTGAGCAGTCAACCCGGAAAAAATAAAGACCAAAAGGAGTAATAAACAGAAGTGAATTCGCATGGTAAACGGGCTTAATGCGGTGAAAATACGGTTTATTTTGAGCCTTGGCAGTCAACTATTTAAGGTTTTCGCATAAAAAGCCCTGATACACTCCCCGTATTCTAGCATATATTCTATTGATTTTGCTCTAAATTCAAATACAGAACCCACGCAAATTTCCCCTTCCTAAAGGGTAAAAGTGCTATAGGGCTACTTGTCCTGGCAAGGCGGAAGCCTGTAGAAGAGTCTCGGTCATCTGGTCCAGTTAAATCCCAGCTTGTAACCTGGCAGCCTCGGGGTTGGGTTATCCAACCTCCACCGCGCTTCACGCGGAAAGAGTTTGTGTCCGAAGGCATGAAAGGATTATAAGAATAGATTTTTTTATATTCATCTTTACTATACTGATCGGAACACCATTCCCAAACATTACCACTCATATCGTGCAAACCAAGGGCATTGGGGCTGTTCAGACTGCCTACCGGAACAGTTTTTTGGCGGTAGGTTCCCGTGATTGAATAGGATTTTTTGTAATGAGTAGAAGCATCAAAGTTGATTTCGTCAGGATTTGCCACGTTTTTGCCGTTACCAAACAACACCTGTTTCCCACCACCCCGTGCGGCGTATTCCCATTCAGCCTCTGTCGGTAAGCGATAGTTTCGGCCTGGGTATTTAGCATTCATTTTCTTGATAAACTTTTGCACATCATCCCAACTGACTTGTTCTACTGGACAGTTTTTGCAATCCTTAAAATTGGAAGGTGCCTTTTGTGCATGATTTTAATCCATTGTGCTTGAGTCACCTCGTAGCGGCCAATATAAAAATCATCGACGGTTACGGTTTGTGCTGGTTTTTTGTTTGTAATACAATCCTGTTGTTCACTGGTACAACCCATGCTAAAGGTGCCTCCTTTGACAAAAATGAGATCGTCATCAGGAAGTTTCGATAACCCTGCTTGTCTTCGCTTCGCTGAGGTAATTGCCTTTAGGTATTGGTCAAGGTATTTTTGATAGCCTGCTAACGGTTTTTCTTGCGCTATCTCCCAGGCCGTTTCGTCCCGACGGCGGATTGCTTGGGCTTCCAGATTGAGCAGAGCATTATTAGCCAGGGTCTTGAATTCTCCCGGGGAAACTCGGCGTAGGTATCTTTTGTAGGTTTGCTTCAGTGTTTTGTTGCTTGGCAATTTTCCAGGCTGCCAGATCGGCCGCGGTATCGTCGGGGTTGGGTGCTTGGCGGGCATCCATTGGATTGGATGCCCCAGATGTCGGGGCATATTGGTCAGTGGCAGAACGGTACACCGTCGCCATCGCGGTCGGGTAGTAATGCGCAGGCATTGGTACGTGAACACGAAATCGCCACCAGGGTCGTGTCCTGGTGAAGGTTCCGTTTTCGGGTTGTGGGCTGCGCACTTTTCCGAGCCAATAGGTGAGGTCATCAAAAACAACAAGCCTTCTGCATTGGGTCCTTTGGTGCAGAGCTGAGGAATTTGGCAGCAAAAGCCGATTTGGCGGGTGTTCGGGCATTTTCATTCCCCTGAGCAGACGTACTGCCGTCCGGTATAGCGCAATGTATTGGAAATTTGCGTAATGCAATCGGGCGCTGTGAATAATCCGGTGCATCTGGGCGGAATGGCTCGCGCGTACCAAAGGAGCCGGAGTAGCAGGCATCCAGGGCTACCAGAATGTGCCGGGCTTTGCATTCAGAAAAGTAAGGCCGAAGGTCGTTGTAGTTGAGATAAGATTCGAGTAGCGGTCCTCGTATTTGCCATCAGCGGCAACGAGGTAGCCCAGATCGCTGGCTGGCCGGTAATGGCCGTGCATGGAAAAGAACAAAGGATCTGATCATCGGGCCCGAGTTGGTTGTTCCAATTTGCAAGTTCCTCTCGAATTTGCTTTTTACTGGGGTTGGGCATTGAGTTTGCAAGTTGAATCCGAAGTTGTTCTCGAGTTCAGTTTTCAAAGCCTTTGGCTTCTGCTTCCGTTTCAGGCAGGAAGTACCATCCGGGGCTGAAACGTGGTGACGTAGAAAAAACAGCATAGTCTTTGCCGCTGCGCACCGGCTTTTACAGTCAACCCGGAAAAAATAAAGACCAAAAAGGAGTAATAAAAACAGAAGCGAATTCGCATGGTAAACGGGCTTAATGCGGTGAAAATACGGTTTATTTTGAGGATTCTAAAAATAGCATATGCAGTATATATTGCATGCAATTGAAATAAGCCATATAAATTAATCAACTAAACAAAGCTCTACAGAGACGGATTATGTGGATAAGCAATTCCTGATTTGTGCGGCGATGTTAGACACAAAAAAAGAACGGACTACCCTGTGGCAGCCCGTCCAAAAAGATATATATGAGACAATATATATTGCGATTGCGTGTACCTCTCCGATGCATCGAACGGTTAGTAGGTGGGGGCGTCAAACACCTTGATCATTTTTTCAGCCTCGGGTCGGAACCGGCTGTTGGGGTATTTTTTAATAAACTCCTTATACGCTTTGGAGGTGTAGATTTTTTGTGTCCGTGTCCAGTCTATCAGCTCGGTTTTGGATGTGCGGCGGATGCTGTCGCGGAGCGTGGGCCGATCAATCAAACTGGAATCTGTTGGTTCCGTTGTTTGTGCAGGCTTGATTTCCCGGGTAGGAGGCTTGCGGGTGATTCCGTCACGCAGATCAATTTTCTTCTGAACAGTTTCGGAAAGTTCCTGGCGGAGTACCGGGCGTTCATCCACGATTTCCTTAACGCCTTCGAGGCGATTGCTCTCAGGGAAGGTATCCAAAAAGGCAACGACATTCTCTTTCAAAGGGCGCGCTTTCAGGTTTTGAAAAGCCCGGTCTTCCAGTTTTTCCATCTCCCGACTGGTGGCCTGGGCATACCGGCCACTGGGGTACGTTTCTTTGTATTTCCGGTAGGCTTCGGTATTCTGTACCAGACTGGCATAGCGATACACAGCGGTTTCGGTATGTCGGCTCTCCGGATATTTTTCTGCGTAGGCCACCAGGGCCTCCGGACTATCTTTGATGTAGCGGGTTATCAGCCAGGACATTTCATCCGGCACGATGGCCCAACTTGCTCCTGTTCCAATGAGTAAAAATACCAACATCATAGCTGCTCCGCGTTGCCAGCCCGGGCCCTTTTTAGGGCTGTATTCACCGCCTCCTGCAGAAGGAAGAGATTCCGGAACGCGCGTTTCCTCTGCAGTGAATACCGGCGGCGACTGTATGGAACCACTTGGGCTTTCCGCTCCAAATTGAATCCGCTCGCCGGTAGATTTGAATGCAGTCTCCGGCTCCTGATTCGCTTCTGCCAACACCTGCACGGCTTCTTCCAGGATGATTTCTTTTTTGCGCTCCTTACCCAAAGCCAATTCGATAACGGCTACCTTGATAATAAGTGGATAGGTTCCTTCCTTGAGTGGCGTCACAAAAAATTGCCATTCGGTATATCCTGTTTTTTCCACCAGTTGCTCGGCACTGCTCAGTGTTCGAATCCGGAAGAGCTCCCGGTCGGAAGGATCGAGCAGTTCAACCTGCATCACTTCGGAAACCCGGGAGAGCGATTTGAGGGTCACGTGTTCATCCAACAGGATGTCTTCAACGATCGACTCTTCATCCATCGCAATGCGAACCAGGCACTTGGTTTCATGCTCAAGCGGCATGGTGTCCGGAATGCGGTACAGAATTTCACCTTGGGTAGCCGCCGTGGTTGGAGCCTCTGCCTGGGCATCAAAACTGCTTTCAGTCAGGCTTTCGATCAAGTCCAGCGTATTGGCACGGATCTGATTGTAGGCCAATTGAAGTGCTTCGTTGGAAAGCGTTCCCCGCAACCGTTGTTTGTTGGTGTCATTCAGCGATCCAAGCAGCGTGGCAGCCGTTTGGTATGCCTCCGATTGGCTGGGCACCTGCTCCATAATAGACTTCAGCGCCTCGGCAGGGTTCTCCAACAAAAGCTTGCGGAGCTGTTCTTTGATTGTCTCCAACGGCAACGAATGTGGCATGGAATCGCTTTATGTTCAGGTCAAAACCTAAAGTTACCACATTTTTTAAATTGGGCCTTACCATTGATGATTTGATGATGCGCCCTTCGGGCTAGGATGATTTGATGATGTTTATTCGGCCCTTTGGGCCTTGTTTATTCGGGGGGCTTTTAGGGTAAGGGCAAGCCTTACCCCTACAAATGCTCTGACCACTAACTTCTAATTTCAACAAATCATCCTAGCCCCGCCAGGGGCGCATCATCAAATCATCAATCTACACTATCTTTGATTTATGAAAAACGAAAAAGCCTTCCGGTTTGAGCGGATTCAACCGGGTGATAATGTCCGGGTTGCATATATAATTCGCACGGTGATGACGGAGTTTGGTGCCGTTGGAACGGGATACTCCATAGAGGATCCGGAGGTGGATGCTATGTATGAGGCATATGCGAATGATCGGGCCTGTTTCTATGTCCTGAAAATTGGAGATGAAACGGTGGGCTGCGGTGGCCTTGGTCCGCTTCTGGGTGGCGAGGCGAGCGTATGTGAATTGAAAAAAATGTATTTTCTGAAAGCGGGTAGGGGCCTGGGTGCCGGGAAAGCCCTGATTGAATTTTTATTTGAAGAAGCTAAAAAACTAGGCTACGAGACCATGTACCTCGAAACCATTGCATCCATGGAGGGTGCAAATAAGTTGTACCAGAAAATGGGATTTCAGTCCCTGGCTGGTCCCATGGGGAACACCGGCCATTCGGCTTGCGGAGTTTTTTACGCGCTTAATTTAAAATAACCACTTTGGCAATCACGGCATCCGGATTTTCAAAGGATTCCGAACTGGTAGCAAACACCAGATACACGCCAGAGGCAGCCCTGCGACCCAGGTAGTCGCGCCCGTCCCAGACGGCTTGTCCACCCAGCGCTTGTCCTTCATAAACCAGTTTCCCGGATACATCGGTGATTTTCACATTGGCGTCTTTGGCCAGTCCGTAAATGGCTATTGGGCCGTCGTAATCAGGCCGAACCGGATTGGGATAGGCATAGGGCATGCGCGTATTAATACGTCCACCCACGGTTGCTTCTCCGCGAAGGGAAATCACGCCTTTATCTGTTCCGACCCAAACTTCCCCACTGGTCTGGTCGATGGCAATATCGGTGATAACATTGTCAAAAAGCGGGCTGTTGGTATCTGTAAAGCGGGCCTCGGGGTCTTCCCCGCTGGGCGATTGAACGAAAATGCCATTGGTTGTTCCAAACCATTTCCGGTTGGCTCCATCAACGGCGATGCTTCGGATCTCCTGGTTGGCAAGCAGGTAGGCACCGAAATCACCCACACTGGCAATTCGCCGGGAGCCCTGACAGACCGAGGCGTCAAATACATTGCTTCCACACTCAAAGCTGATGGTGCCCTGTAGGGTTCCCACCCAAACATCGCCTTCCAGATCAACGGCCAGGCAGTTGATGGTATTGGTGGGCAAAACGCTATTTGCTGTGGTGATGTGGCGGTACCGGTCGTCGGCAGGGCTGTCGAGGTCCGCCCCGCTGTCGTATACCAGGATCCCCCCGTTGAAGCCCACGACAAACCATTTATAGCCATTTTTATCCACCACTACTTGCAGCAGATTGTTAACTGGTGCGGCAGAGAAGTTGCGCAAGGTGCCATCGGGCTTTAGAACCGCAATGGGGGCATTGGCGTCGTAGTTGGATATCCAAAGGTTGTTTTCATTGTCGAATGCCACGCCACCAATGGCTGTCCGGTTATTTCCGGAAACACCGGCATTTTGAAGAAGGGAGTTGTATTGGGTAAAGCGTTGGGTGTTGTTTCCGTTTTCAATTACCTCTACCAACCCACCGACAAAACTTCCGGTAAAGAACTTGTCTTCACTTGGGTGTGCTGCCACTTTCCAGAGGTCAAACTGGCAGTCATCATCCACCAATTCCGGGTTATTTATATATGAAAACCGATTCCAGAAGCCATCTTCATAGATATAAACCCCATTTCTGGCGTAAGAGGGGCCGAGGTTGATGTCGTGTCCGGGTGTGCCGATCAGCACCTTTCCGTTTGCAATATCTATTTCAGTGGATAAATGATTGTAAGGTGAATTGAAGCTAAACTGATCGCATTTATTATTTATCGCATCGTAGTACCTGAATTCATCCTGTTCGTCGGCAAACCAAAACTGTTTATTTCCGTCCTCCACGGCATAGATGGGTTTGGTTGCCTGGCAGGCCCAATGCACATCGCTGATGGTTCCACTTGCATCCATGTGTTGAACCTTGCCATTGAAGCCAAACTCCCAGCCAATAACAAGGCCTTCCCCTTCGGTAGTGAGGTAAATCAGGTCAAATGTTGGTTCGCTGCTGATTGGAGTCAGAGTCAGTCCGTCAAAACTGGAGAATGTTTTTTCTATGCCAATAAACAGTTTGCCGTATGCTGTTGCCAAGGCACTTACAATGTCTCCGCCCTGAAATCCCTGGGTTGGTCCCATCATTTCCCAGCGACTGAAATCTTCCGGGTTGACATCGTCTACCGGAATCCGAAACAGGCCTTCTTCCGTGCCGGCATAAATGAAGCCGTCGAATAACTCTACCGCTTTTACCGGCAAACCGGTGAAGGTTGTGAATACCACTTCTTCTTCCTGCATGTCGAGTTTGACTACCCCAAAACCACAGGCCAGGTAAGCAAATTGATCGTTAAAACACGCGTTGTAAATCTGCTTATCGCCCGACAAGTTGAGGTTATTGACAATAAAGGGCAGGTTGGTCACCGAACGATCGTCCGGATGCCAAATGTCGATGTTGGAGTTGGTGTACGTAAGCAGCAGGCTGTTTGATCCCGGATTAAACCGGATAATGCCCATGCCGGCATCGCTGAGTCCTTCAACTTTTGTCAGAAACCGTGGCGAACGCTCTGCTTTATCGATTTCAACCACTGCCCACCGGGTAGCAAAGTATACCTGACTGCTGCTTTGGGTTACATACCGCGCCCGTTGCCAGGGCAGGTGCTGTCTCCATTCGCCGATGGCGATTGGTGGAAATTCGGCAGGGGTTTGTCCAACAGTAAATTTGGGCAAAAAAAGCAGGACAAAGGCAAGAGCAGAGAGACGCAGCATATGATTGGTTTGGTTGATTTTGATCAGTTCTCAGAGCGAACTCCGGTTTTTCGAACGCATTTTAACGCATGATCATTTGGTGCAAATGAGGGCATGTGGGTTGCCTGCCAATTAGCGTTCTGCTATTATTTGCGATACATCTGACTCCCATCCAGGTAGTCAAATACGGCCTCCGGAACGAGGTAGCGTATGGATTTTCCAGCCTGAATGGTTTTGCGGATGTAGGTTGCCGAAATGTCGAGCATGGGCGCTTCATGGAGGTGCACATGCGGATGGTCGCCCAACTGCCCCGCCTTTGCTCCCGGCCGCTGGTAGACATAAATCTGATGGCGTTCCAGGAGTTGTTCGTAATTTTTCCAGAGGTGCAGGGTCTCCAGGTTATCACCGCCCATAATCAGGGCAAACTCATGTTCGGGATGGGCCTCCTGCAAATACGTCAGGGTATCGATGGTGTAGGAGGGTTTGGGCAGGTCAAACTCCACATTGGAAGCCTGCAACAGCGGGTTGTCGCCAATACCAAGGCGCACCAGGTGCAGGCGGTCGTAATCATTTGCCAGTGATTTTTTTGACTTTAGGGGGTTGTGTGGAGAAACCACCAGCCATACTTTGTTGAGATCGGTTTGGCTCGCCATGTAATTGGCAATGATGAGGTGCCCGACGTGAATGGGATTAAACGAACCAAAAAACAACCCTATTTTCATTCTGAATCCTTGGGTTTTTGGTCGGCATCGTTTACCCGGTTGAGCAGGGCTTCTACCCGGTACATTTCATCCACGGTATCGTCGAGGAAGAATTCAATATCGGGCACGCGGCGCATTTGTTTGCCAACCTTCCGGGCAAGCGCACGGCGGAGTTGTCCGTGGTTTTCTTCCAATTCGAGGATCACCTCCTGCTTGTTTTCGGAGCCATATACACTGATGTAAATCTTGGCAACCAAAAAATCGGGTGTCATTTTTACATTGGTTACTGTAACCAGCTTATCGCGGCCGTAGATCAGGCTGCCTTCTTCCTGAAGGATTGTGCTAAAATAGCGGCGAACTTGTTCTCCTATCTGTTTCTGTCGTATGCTTTCCATCGTTCTTTTGTTTCGTATGAAGCGGCAAATAACCTGTTTTGAATAAAAAATGGTTTTATTTGCTACGCAAAGGTAGGGTTAAAACACTCGATGGGTATCAAAAAGTTCACGAAACACGGATTTTTACGGAACTAAAATTTATTTGCAGGCGTTTTTTTACCATCAATCAAAATTTTTATTTGAAAAAATAGAATTGCGCTTGGATTTATTCCATAAAGGAGCGTATCTTTGCCCCCGCTTTTGAAGCATCATACATTTAGATCCCGTAGCTCAGTTGGCAGAGCACTTGACTTTTAATCAAGGTGTCATGGGTTCGAGCCCCATCGGGATCACTAAAAAAGCCAGAACACATTCGCGTTCTGGCTTTTTCTTTTTTATCTGGTTTGATTTTATCCTTTCAAAATCAGTTCTGCGCCCTCTTTTCCTACCAATGAGCCAATAGCGACGCCCATTCCGCTCATCCGGGTGGCTACAACCACATGCCGCGAATGATTTTGGATGATGGGCTTTTTCACCGGACCCACCCCCATAATGCCGGTCCACCACTGATCCACTTCTATTTCTTGTCCCGGACAAATTACCTGGCGTAACAATTGCACCAATGCACTGCGTATAAGTTTGTTGGGTCCGAACTGATCGGTAGTTTCTCCTTCGAAATCCAGATTGCGGCCACCACCTAGCAAGATGCGGTTGTTGATGTTCCGAAAATAATAATATCCCTGATCGTAATGGAAACAGCCCTGCCAGGGTAGGGCAGGCAGAGGCTTGGTGATGAGCACCTGGTTTCGGGCAGGCACCAGATCGATATCCGGAATTAATTTTTTGGCAAATCCATTGACGGCAACCAATACCTTGGGTACCTGAATGGTCCAGCCCAGGTTGGTTTTAAGTTCCACCCCATCGTGGTGTTCATTGAGTGATTTTACCCCAATTCCATTGAATACACGCACCCCTTTTTTCTGAGCAATTCCGAGCAAACGATGCATGAGTTTTCCGGTGTCAACCTGTCCTTCTGCCCAGTTCACGAGCAAATTCTGAACGCCCTTGAATCCCATTTTGGGCAGGCGATCATTGGCTACCCGGTATACTTCACGCAGTCCGGTGATGGCGCGCACTTTCTGGTTTAGTTCGGGCAAAAAATCCAGGCATTGCTGGTATTCTGCATCGTCTGATTCGGTAAACAGTTCGTATCCGCCGAGGGCCTGGTAGTCCATGTGCCGGTCGCCCACCAGTTTGCGGAGATTTTTGAGTCCGCGCCAGCGTTGTTCCACCAGAGCCAGCACTTCGTCTTCCGGCATGGTGCGCAGGTCTTGCATCAATTCGGTTACCGAGCCAAAACAGGCAAAGCCCGCGTTGCGCGTGCTGGCACCGGTAGGCAACATGCCCCGCTCAAAAACAGCGACACCCAGTTTGGGTTGTTTGCTTTTCAGATGAATGGCTGCACTCAGGCCCACCAGCCCACTCCCGATCACCAGTACATCGATGTCGTTGAGGAAGCGCTCTTTTTCCCAGTAACTCAGTTTGTAATTCATTATTTTTTCGGGTTGGCCTGCTGTTGTGTTTTTGCCTTTGCCCTGCAATAATACAAGAATCCCCTAAAAATTGAATTTTAAACACGCGCTTAAACTATATTTGTTTTCAGAGGGTTGGGATGAAACGCCTGTTTGTCGCCCTTATAATTTGTTAGCCAAGCTCATTTATGAAAATTTACCACAACCCACGCTGCTCGAAAAGCAGAGACAGTTTCAATCTGCTCACAGAAAGCGGACTTGATTTCGAAACCATCGAATACCTGAAGAATCCGCCCACACGCGAGGAGTTAAAAACCTTACTGGCACAATTGGATATGCCAGCCGAGGCACTCATCCGTAAAGGGGAAGCCGACTACAAGGAACATTTCAAGGGCAAAAACTTAACAGAAGATCAATGGATCGATGCCATGATTGCATACCCTAAATTGATTGAGCGACCGATTGTGGTAAAGGGAAATAAAGCGGTAGTTGGCAGGCCTATTGAACAGGTAATTGCATTGCTAAAAAACTAAATCCCACCGATATGAAAACGTCATTCACTCCCATTTTTACCATCCAGACCCGGCATACATTCTATACAAATGGCGACCGGTTTGAAATGGATTTCCAAATTCTTCCTACCGGAAAAATGGATATTCGAACGGTAAATTTGCTTCAGAAAGGAGATCGTGTAAGCCTGTTCCATGACCCGCAACAATCGGGATTAACTGGTCAGCCCCTTAAAGTACTGCTCGGAATTCAGCCAAAAGATTTAGTGTATTTTTATAATTTCACCAACATGGCCGTTCCTTCGGGGGGACCGGAGGTTTTTTTCTTTAAAAACACCAACGGAACTACCCGATTGCATACCTCAGAATTCGCTACTGCTGCGAATCGGGTGGTGCTAAGACCCACTCAATTTGTGTATGTTTTTGATTTAATTAAAACGGGTGAATTTATCGTAAAAGATGGGGCTGGAGCAGAAGTCATCCGGACTTCCATTGCAGACGCCAACCAGCTTCTGCTTTCTTTTGACACCATTGGACTATACAGCTTGTGGGAAGGCGATGACTTGCTGGAAACTTTTTTCGTTCATTCCGATTACAATTTGTGGGGTGTCGTTGAGATTCATCTGGATTCCGTTGGCGACGAACAGCCCACATTTACCATTGATTTTGAAGCCAGGAAACTCATCTGGAAATATTACCTAA
The DNA here is from genome assembly GCA_041392625.1 of Saprospiraceae bacterium. Lineage (GTDB taxonomy): Bacteria > Bacteroidota > Bacteroidia > Chitinophagales > Saprospiraceae > M3007. The sequence continues at coordinate 68,283 of JAWKLR010000010.1, forward strand.
TCAATCGCATCAACCTAGACCTGACGGAACTTCGTGTTGATCATCCTGATCCGACAATCTCATTTGCCGAGGCAGAGAATGAAACACTGCCGGATGGTACAACTGCCAGGGTTATTTTTTCCGATAAAAACGCGCCCATTGCTTTGCAGTCTCGATATACCCATCATCCAAAACTTCGCACAAGTAAAACTTCGGACATTGATGAACCTTTGACCTATGACCTTCCCACCCCAGATTACAGGGAGATTAAACCAATGCCGGATATCAATGACCAGGTATATGGTGCTTTCATGTTTATCTATCTGTAAGAATACCCGGAACAGATGAATGAGCACCCACTCCGGATGCAGGCCCCGCGACCCGTCCACGCCCTGCGTCGGCGCCTTGGGAAAATAGTCTACAGGGGGCTTCGCCGATTGAAATGGCATTTCGGGCCTGGTCGCTGGGCGGTACAGCAGGTGCCGCCTTTATCCTGCACCGTGTTCACCCACCGCTCCCTGCTGCTTCGCCCCCTGAAAGATGTGCAGATGCAACTGCAATACAATAAAATTACCAACCTGCGTTTGGCCGCAGAGCGGATTGATGGCTTGTTGATTCACCCCGGCGAGACGTTCTCGTTTTGGTATCGGGTAGGTGCGCCTTCTGCCCGGAAGGGGTACCTGGAGGGACTGGTTTTGGAATCGGGAAAAGTGGGCTCAGGGGTTGGGGGCGGCTTGTGCCAAATGGGCAACCTGCTTTACTGGATGGCTCTGCACAGTCCGCTAACTGTCGTTGAGCGCTGGCGCCATTCTTACGATGTCTTCCCGGATGTAAACCGCACCTTGCCGTTTGGCTCCGGTGCTACGCTGGCCTATAATTACATCGACCTGCAACTGAAAAATGATACAAATCAGGTTTTTCAATTGCAGGTCGGATTGGATGAAACCCATTTGCTCGGAGCCATTTTGAGTGATAGCCCTTGGCCTGAAACGTATGAGGTCTTGGAACGCGATCATTTGTTTCGGCAGGAACCTTGGGGCGGATATTCCCGTCACAACCGCCTGGTCCGATTGGTACATTCAGATGCCGGAACCCGGGAGGAGTTCGTTACGGAAAACCACGCCCTGTTGATGTATCGGCCGTTTTTGGAAGGGTAGGTGGTTTTTGATTGCGTTGGAGACGCCCTGGTAGGGCGTCTGTACGGGCTAGTTTTGAATGAAGGATGCGAGTTCGGGGTATTTTTTGAGTTGGGAAACCGCCTCTGCTTTGCTGATTTTTATTCCATCCACAAAGGCTACAATCCGGGCTTCCGGAAAGCCGCTTTTGAGTACTGCCTGCTGCAACTGCTGGGCTTTGCCGAAGTTTTTTAGAAAGCCGGTGCTGTAGTGATAGAGCGCATCGTTGCCTTTGGAATCGATGAGCAAATCGGAATAAAGTGCAAGCGCATCGGTAGTGACGATCTGACTCGCAGCTACCATTTCTACTTTAAAACACAGACCCTGCATCCAGCTGTCAAATTGTGCAGCACCTTTGGCTTCGGCTGCTTCAGGTACCGCCCTGCGCTGCATGCGGGTGTTGGTTTCTCCCGATAGACTTAACTCAATCCGGTTGTTCAACTGCTCACCTGCCGGATAGGGCGTCGCCCCGATGACCGTGCGGGAGGCAGGGAATCCGGCTCCGGCGCTTTTCAGAAGAATGCGCTCCGGAGCAATGCCCATTTCCTTTAGCTTGTTGGCGACCAGCTCCGCGCGCTTGATTCCGTAGTACAAATCAAATTTTGACTGCCCGCTGGATGCCGTATGTGCATGTACAAAAACCTTGCTTTCCGGAAACTGAACCGCTGCCCGGGCTACAACCAGGAGGGCTTGCAGGTTTTCCGGGCTCAGTACATCCTGATCGTTTGTGTAATAGAGTGCGGGCAATGCCAGGTCTTGCTGAACAACTTCCGGCGGTGCGACCGCATCAAAGAAGACCGGTTTGCTGGCGTGCAGTGCGGCTTCCACCGGTGTTTTAAAATAGGCAATGTAAATGTCGCGTTGCCCGTAGCTGTCGAGCCGGTCGGATGAAAAGTAGGCTTGCCGACCTTCACCGCTCAAGCGGAAATGCGCTTCGTTGCCCGGAGAATTGATGGGTGCCCCCATGGATTTTGGAGCCTCCCAGCCGGCTTTTTCATCGTTAAAAACAGCATAAAACACATCACTTCCTCCCATGCTTTCTGTACGGTTGGAACTGAAATAGAGGGTGCGCCCGTCTTTGGCTAAAAACGGACTAAACTCATCGTATGCGGAGTTGATGGTTGGGCCCAGGTTTTGTGGCTGAGTCCACAGCCCGCCCGATAATTTGGAAAAATAGAGGTCCTGGCCACCGTATCCGCCTTCGCGGCGACTGGCAAACAGGATGGTAGAATCGTTGAAGAAAAAGAGATCGCGGTCGCCCTGATCGGTTTCCATAGGGCCATCGAATGCCGGTGGGTACAGGGCATATTCGTCTTTGGTTTGGGCGGTATCGGCAAGTAGGTCGCCGCTAAAGAGTGAAAAGCCGCGAAAGAAATACAGGACATTCCCGTTTACACCAAAATCAGCAGCAACTTCATAGCGGGGGGAGTTGATGAGCGGGCTCAACCCTCCGCCATCTTCCCAGCCTGCAGTTTTGCGTTCAGCAAAAAACATATCGCTGCACCACTTGCCTTTTTCTTCGTCTTCAAGTCCTTCGGCATTGCGTTTGCCACCTTTGCATCCGGGCCGGGCGGCAGCATAATAAATCCGATTGGGGTGGTTGCGAGAGGGGAGGGGCGCAAATTCATCGCCTTCGGAATTGATGGCTTTCCCCAGGTTTTCAACCAGTGCTACCGATTCATTGACTTCCATGGTTTGTGCATTCAGGCAACGGACAATCGCATCCCGTACGCGGGCGCGGAGCGGGTGCCGGGAGTCTGCCTTGCGCAAAAACTGTTTATACACTTCGATGGCTTCTGCAAACGCCATTTGGCCGTGCAATGTCCGTGCATAAAAATAGTAGGCATCTGCATCGGCTTTATCGCTCATTTTGGTAGTTACATACTGCAAAAACTCTTTTGCCTTGTCGCCGTGGTGCAACTGATAATGACAAATACCGATGTGCCCGAGCACGGTTGGGTCGCCAGGTTTGGCTTGCTGGTATTGTTCGTATAAATCCAGGGCCAAGGCCCAGTTTTCATATGAAAATGCCCGGTCTGCATTTTTCTTAATCGTGGAAGTACTTTGGGCAATCGAAACGCTGGCTGGAATCAGGAACAGCCCCAACAATATGAGTCGCAACATAATAGTCTGGAATTTGCTTGTGCAAAGTTAGAGTTTGTTTGGGAAATCCCCTTAAACTGTTTAATTCAGTGGTCAGTGGTCAGTAATCAGTAGTCAGAGCATTTGTAGGGGTAAGGCTTGCCCTTACCCTCCCCCCAGAAACATAAATAACATCAACAAATCATCCAAGCCCGAAGGGCGCATCATCAAATCATCAATTTTCATAAACAAATAAACAAGGGAAAGCGCAGCGTCCCGAATAAACAAGGCCCGGCGGGCCGAATAAACAATTCAAGAGAGTCGGTTTCTTTTTCGTTTTTCTGCCTCTTTTACAAAGGTATAAACCCGGCTGCGGCATGAAAGAACGTGTCTGAATTCTCCCAGCGCAAGGGTAGTTACTCCGGCTCCCAGCAAGCCGTTGTGAAGCCATACGGCGTAGGTGTACCAGTCGGGAAAGAACGGGCGGATGACGAAAATTTCCAGTGCGATGCTTGCTGCAGCCAATAAAATAAGCAAGACGGAAAGTGCGCGCATGGAGCTAAGCCACTTGGGCTTTTGTTGAATCAGGCAATCGCGCAGAAATCGATGCGACCGTTTGTCTGCGGGATTCATTTTAATGAGTTCGCGCAGAATGTGCGTGGTTTCTTTCCACTGATGGGTATAATACAGCGAGGCTGCTTTTTTGTATAAAAGCCGGGTATAAATGTCGGTGCTACCCCAGGTTGCGATGTTTTCGTTGATGATGAGCGCCAGCAGATGGTCGCACATAACGAGGTGTTTCTGATATTGACCCGACTCGAAAAGTGCTTCGGTATAGCTCAGGGTGCAATCAAAATATTCGTCCAGTTCTAGACTGTGTATTCCTTGTTCGTGCTTTTCATAATAGCGTACAATCCCGTAAATATCGTGGGGGCCGAGGGCTTTAAAGTCTCGGTAGAGTTTTAGTCGATATGCGGGCAGATAGTTCATTCGGTGATATAAAGGACGGTGTCAATTTTGGCTTGATGGGTCAGGTCAACTTCAACCTGGATGCTGCCAAAAACATCGTGCGGGAAATAGAGGCTGTCGTATCCAAAAGCAACGATCCAGTGGCGGCCTTCGGGAACGGATTGAATACAGCCTTTTGCATCGGAGTTGGTGTAGAAAACGGCGTCGTAGTAATCCGCCGTTTTGTCGTTCCCAGGAAAGCTGTCTGCATTGTATTTAATGTACACCGTTGCATCGGGGATGGGTTGATGGTGGTGGTAGGTTTGGACACAAACCTGGGTAGGCAACGGAATTTCTTCCGGCAAATTCTTTTGGCAACTGGTAAATGCCAAAAGAAGAAGCAAACCGATGATATGTTGTTTTTTTGGGAACATAGAATCTTTTGAACGGCTTAGGGCTTTAGCTTGTAATAAGCAAAACCCATCTCCATTTTACTGCAAACTTACAGAAATACAAAACCAAAATCAATCGCTGTATATCTGAAACAGGGAAAATATTGGAATGGTTCGCCATTTTTGACGTAATTTTGACCCGCATTAGCAGTTTCAGCAGGCCGGTTGAAAATTCGGTTTTCTGAAACGCTGTTCCCTAACCACACCATTCCATAGTTTTATTTATCCACCACACATGGCTACAGCAAAAAAGACAGCCGAAAATGGCAGTGCCCCTTCCCGCCCACTCAACATTCCGGGCAACCGAATCGTCACGCTGGACGAATTTATCATCCGTTCAGAAAAAGATTTTGAATACGCAACCGGTGAATTAACCGGTCTCTTGCGGGACATCGGCGTAGCAGCAAAAATCATCAACCGCGAGGTAAACAAGGCCGGCCTGGTCAACATTCTTGGCGTTGCCGACGGGGCTGAAAATACCTCCGGCGATATGCAGCAAAAACTGGATGTGTACGCCAATGAAAAACTAATCGAATGCCTGAAGAACAGCGGTGAGTGTTGTGCCATCGCCTCTGAGGAAAACGATCACATTATCCAGGTGCCCGGCGTAGGTTCCAAGGCCAGCAATTACGTCGTCATGTTCGACCCGCTCGATGGCTCCTCCAACATCGATGTGAATGTTTCGGTAGGTACAATCTTTGCCATTTACCGCCGCACCTCCGACAGCTCCGGCGATGCGATTGAAAAAGATTTTTTGCAAAAAGGTGCAAAACAGGTTGCAGCTGGGTATGTGTTGTATGGTACGTCTACCTTGTTGGTGTACTCCACAGGCCGTGGAGTTAACGGGTTTACACTCGATCCGTCCATCGGCGAATTCTGCCTCAGTCACCGCAACATGCGCATCCCAGAAGATGGAAATTACTATTCTGTAAATCAGGGATACTATTCCAAGTTTGATCTTGAAATGCGCCGCTATGTCGACCACTGCTCAGATCAAAATTACGGACTCCGGTACATCGGCTCGATGGTGAGCGATATTCACCGGATACTCATTCAGGGCGGGATTTTCTTGTATCCGAGCACACGGAAATATCCTAAGGGGAAACTCCGTTTATTGTATGAGTGCAATCCGCTTGCCATGCTGGTTGAGCAGGCTGGTGGCAAAGCCATCAACACGCAGTTGCAACGCATACTCGAAATCGAACCAAAAGAACTGCATCAGCGCTGTACCATCGCCATCGGTTCGCCCAACATGGTGGATGAGTTGCAAGCATTTATCGAGCGATACAGCGCACTCCCGATTTAAAGCATCTATTTAAATGCAATCCAAGAAGTAACGGAGCCTGACACCTAAGACCCGTTATGGGCAGCTTGTACACACGAGCTGCCCTTTTTTTATGGCAGATGAACCAGATTAATTTTGTCCTGTTTTTAAGGGCATGTTTTTGATACTCATAGTTCTGGGCACATTTTTTCAGCCGGTGAATGCACCGCTTTATCTGGAAATTCAGGGAATCAAGGAATCCCGGGGAGCGATTCAGGTGGCTGTATTCAGGAAGGAGGCCGGATTTCTGGATCCGGATAAAGCGTGGTTTAAGGCCGTTTATCCCGTTCGTGAAAAGGGCAGTATGCGCATTCCCGTGCCCGATTGGGTAGACGGACATTATGCCGTGGTTTCGTTCACGACGTAAATGGTAATCGGGAACTGGATAAAGAATTTGCTGGGAATTCTTTCACTGAACCGTATGGGTTTTCAAACAATGCGCGACCAAAGTTTCACCTAATTGGGCGAGGCGCGCGTTTATGTCAACGATGGAAAAGCCCTTAACCGTCCGGGAAAACCTGGTAGATCCGAACAGGTTTTAGAAACTTGCGATAAAAAAACGGGAAACACGCCCTGTTTATCCAATAAAAAATTAACGTAGGGCCTTGTCGCGCAGGCGCTGAAGGAAGGGTGAGGCAAAAATGAATGATTGCAGGTTTTCGTTGGTTGCGTCCAGGACCCGTCTTTACTACCACTCCATTCCAGCATACCGTTGAACAGGAAGCAGATATTGTCACCGGCCTCCATCACGGAGTTCATGTCGTGGGTGTTGATGATGGTAGTAATCTTATTTTCCTTGGTAATATCGCTGATGAGTTCGTCGATCAGGATCGAGGTTTTGGGGTCCAGCCCGGAATTTGGTTCGTCGCAAAAAAGGTATTTGGGTTTCAAGACGATTGCCCGCGCAATGCCTACCCGTTTTTGCATACCTCCAGAGAGTTCGGAAGGATATTTCTTATTGTTGCCTGCGAGGTTTACGCGTTCCAGACAAAAGTTTACGCGGTTGAGTTTTTCCTTAAAGGTCATGTTCGTAAACATGTCCAACGGAAAGCGGATATTTTCCTCTACGGTGAGCGAGTCAAACAGTGCAGAACCCTGAAAAAGCATGCCGACTTTCATGCGGATACTTCGGACATCGTTTTTATCCAGTCCGGTAAAATCCACATCGTCGTACCAGACTTTACCACTGGTGGCTTAAACAGGCCGACCAGGGTTTTCATAAAAAACCGTCTTGCCCGAACCGCTTCGCCCGATAATGAGAGATTGGTTTTGCCCGCCTCAAATGTGAAATTTCAACTCCTTTCAGGACTTCCCGACTACCAAAATGATTTGGTTATGTTTTCCGCACGAATCATAGTTCGACAAAAATAGTCAGAATAATCTAACCTTAGTTACATTTTTGTAGAGAATACCCTTGCTATGTCTTTTGGATTTCCGAATGCCGATTACATGATATCCGATTTTTGATCGTCAAGTGGGTGCATGTTTTAATAAACAAATAAACAGAGCCTCACAGAGGCGAACTAAATGATTTCCGAATGCCGATTACATGATATCCGATTTTTGATTTGATTTTTGATCGTCAAGTGGGTGCATGTTTTAATAAACAAATAAACAGAGCCTCGCAGAGGCGAACTAAACGATTTCCGAATGCCGATTACATGATATCCGATTTTCGATTTGATTTTCGATCGTCAAATGGGTACATGTTTTAATAAACTAATAAACAGAGCCTCGCAGAGGCGAACTAAACGATTTCCGAATGCCGATTACATGATATCCGATTTTTGATTTGATTTTTGATCGTCAAGTGGGTGCATGTTTTAAAATAATCTAACCTTAGTTACATTTTTGTAGAGAATACCCTTGCTATGTCTTTTGGATTTCCGAATGCCGATTACATGATATCCGATTTTTGATCGTCAAGTGGGTGCATGTTTTAATAAACAAATAAACAGAGCCTCACAGAGGCGAACTAAATGATTTCCGAATGCCGATTACATGATATCCGATTTTTGATTTGATTTTTGATCGTCAAGTGGGTGCATGTTTTAATAAACAAATAAACAGAGCCTCACAGAGGCGAACTAAATGATTTCCGAATGCCGATTACATGATATCCGATTTTTGATTTGATTTTCGATCGTCAAATGGATACATGTTTTAATAAACAAATAAACAGAGCCTCGCAGAGGCGAACTAAATGATTTCCGAATGCCGATTACATGATATCCGATTTTTGATCGTCAAGTGGGTGCATGTTTTAATAAACAAATAAACAGCGCCGCGAAGTGGCGAACTAAACGAATAAACAGATTCAACAAATCATCCAAGCCCGAAAGGGCGCATCATCAAATCATCAATTTTTAGCTAAGATCAATCACTTTCCGGCGAAGCTCGAAGTTTTTACCGAGATACACTTTTCGAACCATCTCATCTGCTGCTAGTTCTTCGGCTGTTCCGGCCTTCAGAATATCGCCTTCAAACATAAGGTAGGCGCGGTCGGTGATCGACAGGGTTTCCTGTACGTTGTGGTCGGTAATCAGAATGCCGATGTTTTTGGTTTTTAATTTGGCAACAATGTATTGGATGTCTTCCACCGCAATGGGGTCGATGCCGGCAAACGGTTCGTCGAGCAGGATGAACTTGGGGTCGGAGGCCAGCGAGCGGGCGATTTCGGTTCGGCGACGTTCACCTCCAGAAAGGGTGTCTCCGTTGCTCTTACGCACTTTTTCCAGACTAAACTCCTCGATCAGTTGTTCGAGCTTGTCTTTTTGCTCGGAGCGGCTCAGGCTGGTCATTTCCAGCACCGCTTTGATGTTGTCTTCCACACTCAGCTTGCGGAAAACGCTGGGCTCCTGCGGTAGGTAACCAATGCCTCGTTTGGCGCGTTTGTACATGGGGAGGGAGGTGAGCTCTTCTTTGTCGAGGTAGACCTTGCCCTCAGTCGGGCGGATGAAGCCCACTGTCATGTAAAACGTGGTGGTTTTTCCTGCCCCGTTGGGGCCAAGCAAACCAACAATTTCACCTTGTTGTACATCAAAAGAAACGCCTTTTACAACGGTGCGTTTCCCGTATGTTTTAATCAGATTTTCTCCGCGAAGGATCATAGATAAAAGGGTTTTGAACGTGCGTGACAAGGCTTGTGGCCGGTGTCACGCACGCTGCAACAACGTTACGAATTCAATAAACGTTTAACAGTCTCAGAAAGTACCCTTCCTTCCACTTTTCCTGCCAGCTGCTTGGATGCCATTCCCATAACTTTCCCCATATCCGAGGGGCCGGATGCTCCGGTTTGGGCAATGAACCCGCGAACGAGTTCCTCCAGTTCAGCACCTTCCAGCATTTTGGGTAGGTAGTTGCGGAGTATGTCCACTTCTTCCTGCTCGATCTTGGCCAGTTCTTCCCGGCCATTTTTCAAATAAATATCAATTGAATCCTGACGGGATTTTACCAGTTTTTGTACCAATGCCACCTCTTTGGCTTCGTCAATTTCTTGTCCGCTTCCATCCGTTTTCATCAGCAAGATCGCTGCTTTAATTGCCCGGATACTCCGCAATGCTACTTCGTCTTTAGCCTTCATGGCAGCCACCAGGTCTTTTTTGATTCGTTCTTCTAAGGACATCTTTTTTATTGATGATTTGGTGATGAGTTGATTTGTTGATTTTTGTATTCTTTGGTTTGATAAGATTTTAATTTGTTTAGCATGTTTCCAATTTCAGATATTTCGGAGCGGAAAGTTTGTTCTTGTTTCTGAGAGAGAAATCCGAGGTCTGTTGCAATAATGAGCAAATTTAGGACTTCAAGTAAACTTCCATATGAAATTTCAGTAAAACGCGCCTGATCTCTTCCAGAATTTCGGCTACTTCCCTCTGCTATATTGCAAGCAACAGATACTGCTGCTCTACGAATCTGCTGAGTCAAGCTGTAACGTTCTTCGTGTGGAAACGTATTGGTAATCAGATAAATTTCTGAAATTAATCTTCTACTCTTTTGCCACACGTGCAAAGATTCAAATCCATAGGGTTTCATTGGGGGTGTTTTAGAGGTTAATAATATGCATTCCAATCCTATCAACATCATCCAAGCCCGTAAGGGGCGCATCAACAAATTCATTCAAATCAACTCACGTTCTATATCCAAAAAGTCGCTTCTCCTTAATAAGCCCGGCAATTTTTGGCGACACTTTGGCTTCCCACTCGGAGTCTCCTTCCTGAATTTGTTTGAGTACCCGTTTGTGGTATACGTGCAGGATGTCGGGGTTGAATTGGACGACCGGAACGATGTGTTTGTTTTCCAGGATGTGTTGATACAGGTATCGGATCGCTTTGGGGATTTCAATGTTGTTGATTTGCATCAACTCACTTTCTCCTTCTCTGCGTGCGGGGTAGATGTAGAAACGCACATTTTCCAGGAAAAGTTCTCCGAAGGCACCGAGCAGGTTGTCCTGGTTGTGTTCGTAGGTTTCCCAGATGATATTTTTGAGTTTGCGTACCCCCATAGCCAGCCCGATTCGGTTGACTTTATAGTCGGAAAAATAGGCGATCAGGCTTTTGTGTTGAACGCAGTTGGATATGATAACGGTTTGGTTCAGGGCGCAGAGCAGCTCGGCGCGATCCATAAAATCTTTCTCATTGAGCTCGCCGTCGCTCCTCAGGTTATCGAGGGTGATTTCGGTCAGGAAATAACATTTTTTCGGATCTGAGCCTGGGGTGGAACGGAATTGCTCGAAGGCGTTTCGGGTCATGTCCTGTTGCACCAGGGTAGGAGGGCGGTAACTGCCGCGCGCAATGAGTACGGCGTACTTGTATAAAAATTCACTGGGGTGCAGGTTTTTCCCTTTGGGCCCGAACATGGCTACTGTGCTCAGTTCATTTTTCACCATCCACAAGCACAGCATGCGGTGGTCTACCTGGAAGTCGGGTCCGTCGAGCCGGATCATGTCAATCATCACACGGCCCCGGAGGTTGTCGAGCAGGGAAATCAGCAGGGTTTCAGGATCCTGGCTGTATCGGTAGCAGGCATAAATCAGGTTGACACCCAGGATTCCGATTGCCTGTTGTTGCAACCGGTTATCGGTATCGAGCATGCGCACATGGAGTACCAGGTCGTTGGGCTCTTTTTCGGGATGGAGCTGAAAGCGCAAGCCCAACCAGCCATTGCCCTTGATGGTTTTTTCGTAATTGATGGCGGAAACTGTATCGGCAAAAGCAAAAAAGTTCTGATCCTGCCGTTCCTTGCGGAGACGGGAATTTAAGAGACTGTACTCATGATCCAGCATCTTGTACACCCTGGATTCGCATACATATCGGCCTTTGAGTTCCGGCCCGTACACATCGTCGGATACTGTTTTGTCATAGGCGCTCATGGTTTTGGCAATGGTACCCGCTGCGGCACCTACCTGAAAAAAATGCCGGGCGACTTCCTGTCCGGCGCCGATTTCAGCCAGTACGCCATATAGCCGGTCATCCAGATTGATTTCCAGGGCTTTTTGTTCCGTCTCCAGGATTCGTCTCGCCACGGTGTTTTATTGTGTAGGTGAAAAATAAGGTTTTCGCAAATATAACAATTTGTAACCCTGCTTTGCCTGGCAGGGAGTTGTTGATTTGTTGATGCGCCCTTCGGGCTAAGATGATTTGTTGATGCGCCCCTGGCGGGTAGGGCTGTTAAGTTCTAAGTAATTTTATTATCCTCTTTGGGTTTTCTCTAAGTGTTTCCATGGCGTATTTGACAGATTTCTGTTTGTTTAATCTGATGTTAGAGCACGCAAAATTTTGATATAAAGCATTTAATTTGTATGTTTTGTAACTGTGGAACTTGGTATGATCCTCTCGCATTACCACATCCTTTACCCAGTGCAATTTGTTTTCTACTGCCCAGTGCTGCCGAATACATTGCCCTAAAGTCTCAGCGGTTCCCTGCTCCCAACTGCTGATATAATAATGAGTTTTATCTGACAGTTGGTCTTTTACGTTTCTTATTCGCCTAAGGGCTATAACTTTTTTGACATGGGGCCAATCCTCTTTTAAGGCTTGACTTGGATGATATACGCTCAACTCCCGTTTTTCCTTTCTTCCTCTATTTTTTTCTGTCCAATTTGCCTGTTCAATGCATGCGTTTTCTACAACACACTGCTGTATCAACGTAGTAAGCCGTTTTTTGCGGTGTTTAACCTGGACGATATAATCATTCCCACTTGCTACAATGCATGTTAATGTTTTTTTGAATCGTGATTTGCATCGAGTGTATACAAAGCACCTTTAATGCCCAATTGTTCGATCATCTGTCTTACAAGTACTGCTTCACTCTCATATTTGTTCTCATAAGAAATTGACCCTAACACCAGCCCCTGGGATACACAAAACGCATTTACCATAGAGACAAAATTCTGCTGATGGCTTAGCCCCTTGATCACACTTGACTTTATAGCCTTTCCATCCATGGCTATCACACTAGGAGTTGTGGAACCAACAGCCATTTTTGATACTCCCCAATCCATCAATATCTTCTCAAAAGCCTTTAAATCAATATTATCAACTATGCTAGTAAGCGATACATGACTCGGAACCCCATGTTTTAAATCTAATACCTTGCTCAAATATTTTTCGTGACGCTTACAAAAACGGGCAACATCACGATAGCCCTTACAGCCTGCAAGAGTGCCTACCAACATCAGTAACATCGTCTTATCCATAGGGTAGCGTAGCCCCTGTTTGCGGCGACTATCTGGTAACCTGCTTAAATGAATTAATATATCCATTTGCTTTTTTAAACGCAAATATATGCAGAACTTAACAACCCTGCCTGGCGGGGCTTGGATGATTTGATGTGTTTGTTTATTCGTTTAGTTCGCCTCTTCGAGGCTCTGTTTATTTGTTTATTGAAATTGGTGATTTGATGAATTTGTTTATTGAAAAACAAACTCACTGTTTACCAATCAAAAATCCAATCGACAATCGGAAATCATGTAATCGTCAATTGTCAATTGATCCATCCGCCTCTTCGAGGCTCTGTTTATTTGTTTATTAAAACAAGTACCTATTTGAAAATCAAAAATCCAATCGACAATCGGATATCATGTAATCGGCAATCGGAAATTTTTTAATCGGGGCTTGGATGATTTGCTGAGTTTGTTTATTCGTTTAGTTCGCCTCTTCGAGGCTCTGTTTATTTGTTTATTGAAAAACAAACTCACTGTTTACCAATCAAAAATCCAATCGACAATCAGAAATCATGTAATCGTCAATTGTCAATTGATCCATCCGCCTCTTCGAGGCTCTGTTTATTTGTTTATTAAAATATGCACCTATTTGAAAATCAAAAATCCAATCGGCAATCGGATATCATGTAATCGGCAATCGGAAATTTTTTAATCGGGGCTTGGATGATTTGTGATGTTTTAATGTTATAGAAACATAATTGTTATTTCCAGCGCACTTTTTCGGCAATAGGTCCGCGTTTCCCCGGGAGTTCAGGGAGTTCGTGCCAGCCGAGGTAAAACAGGCCCAGGCAGCGTTGCCCCGACTCGAGATTCAAAAAAGCATCGGCTTGCAGGGAACTTTTGGGGGAGCTCCAGTAGCAGCCAAGTCCCAGTTCAGTACACAGCAGCCACATGTTTTGAACGGCCATGGAGACTGCGGCGATTTCTTCGAATTCCGGAACTCGCTCCTCCGGGTCGCGCTGCATGATGATGGCAATTACCGCTCCGGATCGCCGTGGGTTGTTGGCAGTTTTATCCAGTTTAGCCTGCGAAAATGCCTCTGGGGCTGTGTTTTTTTTGTAAAAATCTGCCAGGTAATCGCCGAGTTCTGCCCGGCTCTCCTCGCTGTGGAAAACCACAAAGCGCCAGGGTTCGGTGAATCGATGTGTTGGAGCCCAGTTGGCTGCTTCCAATAGTTGTTCGATGGTTTCCCGGTCGATGGGCTTGTCTGCCAAATACGTTTTGGGAAAAATTGAGCGGCGTTTTTTTATAAGTTCTGCTATCATGATACTGGGATGAATGTAGGCTTATGATGTATAGTGTGGCGGGGTTAATGCATTTTACCGTATTTCTTGAGGGCTGTTTCTACGTCTAGTTTTGGGGCCCGGATGAGTCCGTCTTTTGTCGTAACGCCTTCAAGGATATCCAGGTTGTGAATATCGTATGCTTTTTCATTTAAATTGGTCATGATCACATCAAATGTGAATGCGGCCTCTGTCTCCGCTACAAACCAATGGATGTTGTCGCGTTCATCCGAGATGGAGGAGCTGTCGCCGGGCCGGGCCGTGCGGTCGATGGTGGGTCGGATCAGCAAGTGGTCTTGTTCTTCGCGGACCTTGTCGTAGTGCCGTTGCCGAAACGAGCCTTTGATCACCAGGTGTGCCGAACACATATTGCTGTGGCCATGCGGAATAATGGCCCGGTCTTTTTTTAGTCCAAATATTTTTTTAGCAAAAGCCGTTCGCGCGGGCAGCCCGTCCAGAGGCGGAAATTTCACATAGCGTGTATTCACGCCTAAATCGGGAAATTCAAACCCTTTGCTGAGCCGCTCAAAGTCGATAAACTGTAGGATGTCCTCCAGAGGAACCCGATTGAACAAGGACTCCACCTGCTCCTGCCACAGCGTTTGCGGAATTTTTTCCAACCTTAAATCCCGACAAATTGCATCCAGTTCAATCGCCCATTTCCCGGCAATAGGCCGTATGGCTGGCAAAAATGCATTGGATGCAAACAGGCTATCCAACAGGCCATAAGCCAAAATTGCACTCAACGTTTTTTTGCTAAAATCTCGTCGATTCATGGATAAAAATTGAATAGAATGCCTAAATTTCGATTCTGAGGTGAAGTTGAGCAAATTTTGCTTTTTACCCAAACCGTTTGAGTATCCGCCGTACCTGATCGATGTACGAGCCCCCAAACAGGTTGACATGTACCAGCAGGTAATACAATTGATACAGCTCCATGCGCTGCTCAAACCCCGGCTCCAGGGGCCAGTATTCGAAGTAGGTTTTGTAAAAAACGCGATCAAACCCGCTGAAGAGGCGGGTCATCGCCAGGTCCATTTCCCGGTGGGCAAAACAGGCTGCAGGGTCAATCAATACCGGTTGCCCTGCGCTGTCGCAAATAAAGTTTCCGCCCCACAGATCGCCGTGGATTAAGGCCGGGATTTCTTCCGGACAAATTTGGTCGATCTTCCGGCAAATAGAGTCGAGCAGATGGCCATCGCGGGTTTCCATTTTTCCGGCCTTGCGTGCCAGTCGAAACTGAGCCAGAAGGCGTTCTTCAGCATAAAAATCAGACCAGCGGGCATGGCGCGTATTGGATTGCGACAAGGATCCGATGAAGTTATCGTGCGAAAAGCCAAAAAACTCAGAAGTGTTGCCGTGGAGGTTGGCAAGTGCGAGCCCGAAGCGCTCCCAAAACAAGGGGTTTTTATAGCCGGGCTTGATGTATTCCATCAGCAGGAAAGACCAATCGTCGTCGCTGCTGCCTTGTTTAACTATTTTGGGTACGGCGATGGTTTGGGAGGCGCCCAGCAAAGTCAGTCCGAGCACTTCGGTGCGAAACATTTCCCTGGCTTGCGCGTGGTTGTTGAATTTTACAAAAAAATCCCGCTTGTCTTCGGTACGTAACTGCATTGCATGGTGAATGTCTCCCCCCGATACGGGCCGGGCCTCCTCCAGCGGGCTTCCAAGTAATGTTTCAATGTCTGTCCTTAATCCTGCGGGAAACATGTCGGTGCGATTATTTGCCAAATATAGTCCAGAAATTCCCAAACAGGCTCTCAGGCATCCACTAAATATCCAAACAAGTAAAAAGCCGGATTGCAAGCCTTGAAATAGTTGCTATCTTTAGCGCCAGGTGTGCTTCTTTTTTGTTATAAAATTAAAGCTTGCATCGTTCCCCGACCACAAACACATAAATAGAAGAAGATGAAAATAAAATTTTGCGGAGCAGCTCAGGAGGTTACCGGTTCAGCCCACCTGGTTACGCTGGACGATGGAACCAAGATCCTGTTGGATTGTGGCCTGTACCAGGGCAGCAACCAGAAAATGAAGGAGTTTAACGAAAAATGGATTTTTGACCCCAAAGAGATCGACTGTCTGGTTCTGAGTCATGCCCACATCGACCACAGCGGCCGGATCCCCAAACTGGTGAAGGATGGATTCAAAGGCAATATTTACGCCACACACGCTACCCGCGATTTGTGTTCCATCATGCTGCTCGACAGTGCCAAAATTCAGGAGAGCGATGCCGCCTATTACAATAAAAAGAAAGCCTACGATAAACCCGAAAAGCAAGCCCTGTATACACGGGAGGATGTCTACCGGGCCCTGGAACAATTTTCCAGTTATAACTACGAAAAGTGGTTTATGGTGCACCCCAATGTTCGGGTAATGTTTCGGGATGCAGGCCACATTTTAGGGAGCGCCAGCGTAACATTGGAGATAAATGAAAACGGCCAGGTCAAACGCCTCGGTTTCACCGGAGATATTGGCCGGCCGGATCGCCCGATCCTGCGCGACCCGAAGCCCATGCCGGAAGTGGATTACATGATTTGCGAAAGCACCTACGGCGACCGGGAGCACGAAGCCAAACCCTTCGAACTGGATCACCTGGTAAATATTGTTCACCGAACCTGTGTGGAGAAAAAAGGAAAGCTGATCATCCCCGCGTTTTCAGTGGGCCGTACCCAGGAGATCGTGCACATGCTCGACCAACTTCACAACGAAGGGCGCCTGCCCCGCATTCCGGTTTTTGTCGACAGTCCCCTGGCCGTAAACGCCACCGATATTTTTATCAATCACCCGGAGTGTTTTGATAAAGAATTGCACGAATACATGTTGGAGGATGAGAACCCCTTTGGCTTCAAAGGCCTCAATTACATCCGTTCGGTAGAGGGGAGCAAGCATTTGAATGTGATGAAAGGGCCAGGCATAATTATCTCCGCTTCGGGGATGATGACTGCAGGCCGTATCCGTCACCACCTCAACAACAACATTGAGGACCACTCAAGCACCTTTCTCATCGTTGGCTATGCGCCACCAGACACCCCGGCGGGCATGCTGCGGGACGGCGTCAAGTCCATGCGCATTATGGGACAAAACAAACAGGTACTCGCCGATGTGGATCAGATGGACTCCTTCTCTGCACATGGAGACCAATCGGAGATGTATGATTTTCTGAAAAACCAACAACCCGGCCTCAAGAAACTCTGGCTGGTACACGGCACCCTGGACCGCCAGGAAATCTGGCGCGGCTACCTGCTCAGCAAAGGCTTTGCCGATGTGTCGATACCTGCAATTGGAGACACGGTGGAGGTGTAGGCCGTCAGCAATTATGGTACGTAAATCAATGGGCTTACTTGTTGGCCTGCTTTTCCCGTTTTTGTGTTCGGCGCAAGATTCGGTTTTTACGCAGTCGCACATCATCCAGGGCCTTACCGAATATCGAAATGCAGTAATCAATCGCGATGAGGAAGCGGTGGAGCAATTGCGGGCATTGGAACAGCGCTGGGATGTCACGGGCTCCAATCGGGAAATTTTTGAATCGCTGCTTTTGAATGTATTGTCGACAAAAGCGGTATATGATTTTCCGGAGAAAACGGTGCTCCGAATTACAAAAAGGGAGTGTCCGCAATGTGCTCGCTTGGGTGAAATTACAGAAGCCGATATCAGAGTGCTTGAGGCCAATTCCGAATTGCTAAATCTGGTGCTTGAAGGAATATTAAAACCGGAATATCCATTTGGAATAAATCCGGATGCTTCCTTTTTTGAAGAGCTTGATTTTTTTCAACTAAAATCCGGACAGGCAATCGCTGAAATCGGGGCAGGAAACGGGGTTTTTAGTTTGTTGTTGACTGTCTTGGGCAAGGACAACCGGATAGATGTAAATGAACTAAAGCGCGGGTTTTTAGCGTATTTTTTGCAGACAGCAGAAGCCAACCGATCGTTAATGGATGGCATTCAGTTTCATGCAATTAAAGGAAAAAAAACGGATACGGGCCTGGATTTGGAAACCTACGATCGGATTGTTATTCGCAATGCATTTCACCATTTTTCCAAAAAAGAAGCCATGTTGAAATCCATAAAACGTGCATTGAAGCCCGATGGGAAATTGTGTTTGTATGAACCAATTACCAAAACCCAATCCGATCTACCCACGTTCTGTGACCTGGTTATGGATAAATCAGAAATGCTACAGATTATCCAGGGGATGGGATTTAATCTGGAGGAAACAAGCGATTTGGAGGGCATGACTTTGATGCGTTTTTCTATCAAAAAATAATGCCTGTAAAATCTCGATTTTCAATGGTTTTTTCCAGCAGAGTTTTTCATCACCGATGTCGGGTTTTAAATAAATATTCCGTATATTTGTAAGCGACAAAACCGGATTTATTTGAAAGAATAAATCAAAAACCACTCCAAAAAACACCCAATAATAAACCAGTACCCCGGATGAAAACCAGTTTCTGTTTCATGGTAATGGCTTCTTGGCTGTGCGCTTAGTTTTAATTAGGCGCTCAGGATGTTGTTGGAATTGCTCCTGGCATTTTTCAACCTAAAATTTTATTATGAAAAACATCTTTTTACCCTTTTTGCTTTGCTTTTTTTACACCGCCTCTTTTGCACAGGAGGTCGATAGCACCCAGCTGTTTCTGGATGCCATTGAACAATCGTTGAACTATGAAACGGGCACGATTGAACTCGAATCACGCAACGCAACGCTGACCGTTCCGGAAGGGTTTCGCTACCTCAACCGGGAGCAAAGCATGTATGTCCTTTCCGATCTCTGGGGAAATCCGGCAGACACTAGCGTGCTGGGCTTGCTCGTTCCCGAAAACAAAGGCGTGCTGGCCGATGACAGTTGGGTTTTTGTCTTGAGTTTTGATGAACTCGGTTTCGTCGAAGACGACGATGCAGAGGACATTGATTACGACGATTTATTGGCCGACGAACAAAAAGAAACCCGAGAGGAAAGTAAGCAGCGAGTCCAAATGGGCTATGAAGCCATCGAACTGGTAGGTTGGGCATCCAAGCCGTATTATGATAAAGAAAAAAAAGTGCTGCACTGGGCAAAAGAACTGAAGTTTGCTGATGCTGAAACCAATACCCTCAACTACAACCTCCGCGTCTTGGGCCGGAAAGGAGTATTTGTGATCAATGCCGTGGCCTCGATGAACGAATTGCCAGAGGTGAAGTCCAGCATCGGTCATGTAATCAACAGCGTGGAATACAAGGAAGGACATCGGTATGCCGATTTCACCCCTGGTGTCGATCAGGTAGCAGCCTGGACTATTGGTGGACTTGTCGCCGGCAAAATCCTGGCTAAAGCCGGTTTTTTTGCTCTGCTCTTGAAGTTTTGGAAACTCATTGCCGTTGCAGCGATCGGATTTGGGGGCGCCATCTGGCGGCGAATTACCGGAAAGCCCAAGGAAGAGGAGCATCTTGCAGAAGCCGAAACAACAGCTATCCCGGACGAACCTACAGAGTCTGAAGCATAAGGCGTTTTCATTTCCAGACGCTTTAAATCACCTGGTCTGAATTGTATAGGCAGCATTTTCGCTTCTCATACTATCAACTACATAGTTGCATTCAGCGCAGGTGTTTTAGGATGAGCGTGTTTGGGCTTAAGAGGATGTCCAAACGTAAAATCCCAAACACGCTCTTGTGCCTTCCCTCTAAATCAAATTTTTTAATACTAAAACTCAGGTTATGCGCTTTCGACTGTACATTTCATTTTTCATTGCGGCTGTGTTTCCGCTCGTGTTGTCTGCCCAACTCCCTCCTCCCTGCTCGGGTTCCAATTTCCCGGGCACAAACAGTTGTGCGGACGCATGTATTATTTGTGATTTCGCTCCGATTTCAGGCTCTACGGTAGGCTATACACCTTCCGATATTTCTTCTTTTTGCGGGCAGGTCAGCAACGATCAATGGTATGGTTTTTTAGCGGGCGACACGACTGTTACCTTTACCATTACACCATCTAACTGTGAAGATGGAAATGGCATTCAAGCGGCTTTGTATACCGATTGTTCGCTGCCTCCGATTTACTGTGATCCGGGTGATATTAACCATGGCAACGAACCCATTTCGTTTCAAGTTGCTACCATTCCCGGACACGCCTATTTTTTAATGATTGATGGTTATCAGGGAGATTATTGTGATTTTACAATAAATGTAAGTCCTTCCAACGCGCTACAGGCGCCTGAAGTGGGAGATGTACAGGATATCATCGGGCCATCCACCATTTGTGTGCAGGAGCCACACGTGTTTTCGTTGAGCGAACCGGTTGATGGTGCCTCTGTTTATGTTTGGACTACCAATCCGCCCTGCCTAATTAATGGGGCTTCCGGACCCTACACTGCGTTTGGAAACGACAACCTGAGCGTAGAAATTACCTTGCCCTTCTCCGCTGGTGGGGTCAACGTATGTGTCTACCCGGATAATTCCTGCGATGCCGGGACACCTAAATGCACGACCTTCCCGGTTACGCCCTTGATTCCTCCAACCATTCTGGCGGATTTGTTCGTGTGTCAAGGCGACCTGCCTGTCTTTCTTCCTTGGGGCGATTGGGCCTCCGCACCCGGCCAATATTCTACCATATACCCCTCTTCAGTAAGTTGCACGCAAGACAGCATGGTGATTCAAACGGTAATTGTGCTACCGGATATGCAAATGAATTTTGGAGTAAAATTTGTTTGTGAAAATGGATACCTCTCAAGCGGTAATCAAGATTTTTGTCAGTCAGCTACTCACCAAGTCACTTATGCGGCCATCAATGGCTGTGATAGCACGATTATCTGGACTCAGATTGAATATACAGCACCTGGGCGGGGTATTGTGTACCACGATCAAAATGCCGATGGGATCCGACAGGTTCATGAAGCGGCGCTACCGGGAATTCAGATTCTAAGCAGTACAGGTGAAACCGGCACAAGCAATGCTCAGGGTTTGTATTCACTTACGGATATTTCCCAGGGAGATACCATTTGGCCGGTTGGACTACCTGTCGGATTTACAGTGGAGCCTGCTTTTCATATTTTTGACCCGGCTATGCCTACCTGTTATGATTTTGCATTGACTGGCCCGGGTGGCTCCTGTTCCGGATTGGTTTATTGGGATTACAACGACAACGGTATTAAAGATAACTCAGAGCCTCCCGCTGTAAACATTCCGGTTTTCTCCAGCGGAGGCGCATTGGCACTCTCTGGCTTTCAGGGAGAATTTGATATTGCCGTTTCCAACCCGGGAGACACCATTCGACCCGTCGTGCAGGGTCTGCAAAGCAATCCGGATTTCAGGCTGTATTCGAGCGGAGTCACAAGTGGGTACTGGTTTGGTTTAATGCCTCCCGCTAACAAACATGATCTGGCTGTAGGTATAAATAACTCAGGGCCGTTCCGTCCCGGATTTAATCAGAACCTAACCACAACTATTGTGAACCATTTAAGTTTTGTTCAGAACGTCGAACTCGAACTCGTGATACCAGGATTCCTGGACATTCAGGGATATTCCATTTTGCCGGATCTCATTTTAGGGGATACCCTGATTTGGAACCTGGGCACCTTTGGCCCGGGCCAAATGACATTCATAAACATCCAGGTATCAACCCCTGTGTCGACTCCATTGGGTGCCGATGTACACATCAAAGCCTGGGTGCAGCCTGAACAAAATGACCTGTTTGTTGGAAATAACTTCTACTTGTTACACAGAACGGTCGTTGGCTCCTACGATCCAAATGAGAAAGTAGCGAACCCACCGTATATTCTGGCAGAAAACGCGGATTTGCGCGAGCCGATTGAGTACATCATCCGGTTTCAGAATACGGGGAGTTATCCAGCCGATTTTGTCATCCTCGAAGATACCCTGAGCTCGGATTTTGATTTATCCAGTTTCCGTTTTGTAGCCTCAAGCCATGCCTGTTCCTGGGAAATTGAACCGGGGCGTGTGTTGGTTGTGCGATTTGACGATATCAACCTGCCCGACTCGTTGAGCGATGAACCCGGAAGTCATGGCTTCTTCTGTTTTGCGCTCCGCCCTAAAGCCGGTTTTGACCTGGGTTACTCACTCCAAAATACTGCGGACATCTTTTTTGATTTCAACGATCCAATCCGGACGAATACCGCTACTTCACAGGTGGTTTATTTTATTCCCGATGGGCCCTTGCCAACAGCAGGAACCGGATTGGGGGTTCGTCCCAATCCGACTTCCTGGCATTTGTATGTAGACTGGTCGGAGCCAGCAGAAGCAGGAAGTTATCTGGTTTTGTATAACCTGAATGGGCTTCCGGTGCTTCAGCAGGATGTAGCTCCGGAGGATACGCTTGCCGAACTCGATGTGTCAACACTGCCACCCGCATTGTATGTGTTGGCATACGTTACGCCCAATGGAATCGAGCACAAACAGGTATTGGTTGTGCGTTCTGGTCCGGTTCGGAGGTTCAAGTAGAGCGGATGAAATGGGATTAAAGGGCTGACGTCCGTCATTATGTAGTGGGCTTCGTATATCTGGTCAAGTTTCTTAACTTGGCTTCTCAATTCCATAAAAGCCCAACTTCTATGCCGCGTTTACGTACCCTGTTGATTTCCGTTCTTGCCCTGTCAGGCTTGTTGCGAGTGATCGTTTATTTTCAGAACCGAAGTTTGTTTCTGGATGAGGCCAACCTGAGCAGGAATATCATTGAAAAGCCGTACGGTGAATTGTTTGGGTCGCTGGATTACGAACAGTTTTGTCCGCCCATGTATGCGTGTACTGTCAAAATGTGCACCCAGGTGTTCGGGGTGAATGAGTACAGTTTGCGCCTGTTTTCGCTGCTGCTAGGGCTGGCTGCCTTGTACCTGTTTTATCGCCTGGTGCGTCGGTTGTTTGACAGTCCGATAGCCCTTTATCCCATTTTGCTGTTTGGGTTTTCGATTTATTTGGTGCGGTACCAAACGGAAAACAAACAATACGCTGCCGATGTGTTTTTTGCCCTGCTGTTTTTGTGGATTGGTTTAGAAAAAAAAATAAACACCTGGGGGCAATTTCTTGCATTGGGAATTGCCGGCGGACTTGGGATCTGGTTTTCAATGCCCTTGGTATTTGTTCTGACAGGTCTGGGTGGCTTCCTTTTTTACCAACGATGGATTTCGGAAAACAGGGTACAGGGTTTGTTGAAGTGGGGGAGCATGGCCACCGTTTGGCTGGCTAGTTTTGCGGCCTTGTATCAGGTCAATCTGAAAGCGAGTATTGGGAATAAATACCTGCAAGATTATTACACCACGATTTATCTGGAGTTTCCTGTTTCGCTCAAAAACATCCATCAAACATATGCGGTGCTTCGGGATTTTTTGAGCAGCACTACCGACCACACGTTTATTCCACTGATTTGGGCAAGTATCTGCTGGGTGCTTGGTATATATGTATTGGTAAAAAAGGATGTAGGCAAAGCCTTGCTCATCGGCTTGCCTATTGCCTCCAGTTTTCTGGCTTCTATGTTACATCAGTTTATTCTGATCCCCGTGTTGGGCTCTTTTAATGCCATTATATTTCATTTTGATTGGTCTTGGGGCTGAGTTTATTTTTAAAAAATTATGCAATTAAATGGAGTGAAAATACGTGGCTCTGGTGTTGATCTTGCTGGCAATGGTCCCAAGTATTTTAGGTCGGACGGCAATTCCGTATTTTTTTAAGTCCTATGAGTTGGAGCATTCCCGTCCGGTGATTCAGGCAATTCAGGCATACCCTGAGAAAGATATTCCGGTGTATGTTATCCACAATGGCATGCCAGCTTTCCGTTTTTACACCCAATTACACGAGCCGCCATTTGAAATCGAAGCGCCGTTTATCCGGTTTGGTATCTGGTCGGACCAACTGCCCCAGCTCGCTGCCGAATGGAGGGAAGCCGGAGTGAAAAAAATCTGGATTTTTGACAGCCACACCTTTGGCGAAGAACTTGAACGGGTAACCCGGGACATTAGTCTGATTGGCAAAACCGATACGATAATTCGGGCATCCAATAGTGCGGGGTATTTGGTGGAGTTTTAGGAGTAAGAACAAAATTTAAATCAATTTAAAATCAACATATACTAATGAAAAAAGGGCTTGCACTTTTATTAGTTTCATTCATTGCATTTAATTCAATCAAGGCTCAGTCAGTTGTTTTTGAGAAATGCGGAGAACCTCCCGTTATTGGCGAATATGAAAAGATGGTACCGGTTTATGATAGTAAAACTGGTGGTTTTGTGAGCCAACCCTATAAGGTTAAGAACTCAATCCAGTTATTGGCTGTAAATAGTAAAGGCGTGCTTATTGGTGTGCGACCTCCGCAGAGTAATTTTATCAGCAGTTACCTGTTTCGTTCCTATGATCATGGTAAAAATTGGCAGGATATAGCAGGTAAACTTCCAAAAGACTATGGGATTCCCGGTGTAATTTCTGTTACTTCAATTTTTGCAATCGATAGTGTTTTTTTCGTGGTGGATGGGGTTAATGGAGGCACACAAACAATTTTTCGATCAAAAGATAATGGGAGCACCTGGGAAGCATTAATAAATACTACGGATGTCCAGTTTATCGGTGAGTGGAATGGGTATTGTAATACGAAAAGACAAAACACAATTCTACTGCACCTTGGCCATAAAGTCTATGAAAGCACGGATTTGGGAACTACCTGGAACGAAGTTCCTCTCCGGTACGAAACGAGTTTTTTGCCTGATAGAAACATTCTTACCACTTCACTAAACCGACCGCTTTATTGGCTGGATGAAGATCAAAGGCAGCTGGTTAGCGAGGCAGAATGGGATGCCAGCCACTCGGGCCTTGAAGCATTTTCCAGTGCACATGGATACCATGTGCACGATCCAATTTTTATTCAAAAAAACACCTACGTTGGGCGGGCTAAACCTTCGGAGTCGTCTTATACCCGGAGCAATCCCGGAGCAGCAAAACCGGATATCGCACTTACAAAAGACAGTGGGCAAGTTTGGAAAGTGCTTGCAACTGATACCGAAATTGAGGATTTGTTGTTTGCGGATTGCAGCGGAGCAATATACGGCTCGAGCTACAAAAAGCCTTCCGGAATAAACTATTTCCGATCCAAGAACCTGGGCAAAACCTGGGAGAAACTTGCAGGGATTCCGGATTCGTTTTCCTTTGTTTTTCACACCATTGGAAATGATGGCCGGATTTATTTGTTCAATGAGGATGCAATGTATCGGAGCATTGAGCCGATTTGCTGTACATCTTCCAATGGCTCTGCAGTTCCACTTCCTGACTACGGAACAACCGTTATTACCCATGGAATGATGCCCCCGGGAGGAGTTTACTCGGAAAAATACGATACCTGGACCAAACGCATGGGGACGGCAATTCTAGAAAAAGCGGGATTGGGAAACCTGTATCTGTACAATCCAAATTCCGGAAAGCTGGACCTGGTCGCCTCGCGCGGTGACCAACCCAAAGACGGAGAACAAATCGTCTTGTTCGATTGGTCTGCCGGCTCCCTCGACCCCGATCCGCGTGCTGCCGAGCTTGCCGCCGAAGAATTATTCCTTGCGCTGACATTCAGTGAGGGGCTGCCTTTG
Source organism: Saprospiraceae bacterium (assembly GCA_041392625.1). Taxonomy (GTDB): domain Bacteria; phylum Bacteroidota; class Bacteroidia; order Chitinophagales; family Saprospiraceae; genus M3007. The sequence continues at coordinate 93,790 of JAWKLR010000010.1, forward strand.
GATGCTGTCCATTTTATCGGTGAAGGCCGAGGCTGCCTGGTGAATACGCTGGCTCTGGCCCGATTTGAACAATTGCAGGAAACCAATCCCCTCACAGTAGATCAAGTTACGCTGCTCGAACCGGTTGAATATTCGGATGGGGCCCCTCAAATTAAAATCTGGGGAACGTATTATTCCGAATTGTACAAAGGTGAGTTTGAGCGTACAAGTTTTCCCGAAAATGTTGCCCGTTTTATCCTTGCCGAGCTAATTTCTGAAGGCGCAGGGAGAATAGATAAAGCATATGGGCATAAGGCTCCCGTTGTGAGTCGAATGGTTGGAGAAACCGATCGGTTTGTCGGGGATCTATTGGGTAGTACGACTGACCTAAGCATTATTCAAGTGTTGGAAAGCATCGAGGATGTATTTGATGCCATGGGAAAGGGAGATGTGCGTTTTGCAAAACGGCTGTTTTTATTGCGACTCCTGTTTGTTGCCTACGACTTTTCGCTTCAATATGATGATTTTAAAAATACTGGCCCCATCATTGATTACCCCAATGCCAGGAATTTTGAACTCGCACCTGTTTCCGGACTGTCTTTACCGGATGGGTATACCAAAACAATTAAGGAGTCGGAGTTTGGTAAAAGTTCGAAGGATTATGGAGGGTATGCACTGTCGCGATTGAATGGAGGCACTTCGGGGCGGACTATTATTGGCGGAAGCCCAGTGCCCAACTACGATTTGGAAAAAATGGGGATTTTGAATGGAACAATGAAAAAGGCGGCGGTCCAATTCAATTCCAACTACTTTGAAATTCCCGGGTGGGGAATTATGAATGGCGTGGTGGATGACAAGGCGGTCTTGCTTGACGATGCAGTTTTTTTGCACACACCGTTTTATGTGCCGGAGGCCGCAACGGCCATTACGGTTGTAGCCCGCGGAAATGGGAATGTATCAAAAGGGAGGCTGATGATTGACTTATTGAATGCAGATATGCAAATTGTCAAGACAGGTCTTTTTCTAATTAAACACGACTATGAAAGCCCGATCTCTTTGAGTATCGATTTGGATCCTGCCGTTCGAAAGTCGGTTTGCCAGTTGAGCATTTCTTTTACCGGTGAAGCATTTCAAGATGACAAGGGGCCTGCCGGGATGCTTATCGAACGGGTATACCTGACTTCGAATCCTCCCCCCAATACTATCCCTGGTTCGAGTAATACCTCAACCCAGGAACTGAAAGTAGAGGAGGTAAATGAAAGCCCACAAGGCCAGTTTCAAAATGGCACATTTGATTCACTTACAGGCTGGACTTTTTCCGGCGGAACGTTGGAATTAATTAAAGGGGCTGGCGCCTTAAAGCCCGATGAGAAGAAACAACCAATGGTGCTTCGCTCGGGAAAATTACAACTGCCAGCTGATGCAGGAACGCTTTCTTTTAACATGAATAAAGAAAGCGTGATCAAAGGTGATTTTATAGTTAAAATTCGAGCCTATCCTGGCGGGAAAACAGAAGTAGTTTATGAGGATCAAATTAGACTCTCTGTTTTTGATAAACTCAATAAGGAGGCTGAAAAACTGGATAAGGTACTGGACGACCTGGACCCGGAAGTGTATAAACGAAGCTTTGAGTCTATCTCAGTAGATATTTCAAAATTCAGCGGAAAGGAAATCAGTCTGGAATTTGAATACACACCTCTTGGAGATGGACGCCCCAGGCTTTTACTGGATGATGTTGAGGTGAACTAAAATTCGGATTTCACCTTCTCCCATTTCCATACAAAGGCAGCGAAGCCCAAAAACAGCAGACTGCGAATACTCCAGAAAAGGACTTGGTTATCCTGAGTCATAGGGCGAAGGAATTCGGCAATGCCATACAGCAGGAGCGGAGTGACCAGATAAAATGCCATTTTGCCCAAGGCATAGGGAACCGGATAAATTTTTCTTCCGGCAAACCAGGTTGCAATGCTGAGGTACAGGTAGCAGAATAGGGTAGCCCAGGCGGCACCTTCATATCCGTACTGTGGCACCCACCAAAGAAGAAGAACAAGGGTGAGAATGGCACTGCTGAGTGCGATCCAGGCTCCGGTCATGGTGCGGTCTTTCAATCGGTACCAGATTGAAAAGTTGTAATAAATACCCAGCAGCATATTGGCGGCCAGCAGGATGGGGACGACCGTGAGTCCGTCGTGGTATTTTACGCCAAGAAAATATTTGATGATATCCAGGTAAAGCAGGATAAAAAGCACTGCTCCGGCTGCCACAATGGTAAACCATCGGGTGACCTGCGCCTGGAGTTCGAGGGCATTTTTCTCGGCGGCGTGTCGGAAAAAGAAAGGCTCTGCGGCATACCGATATGCTTGAGTAAACAGAGTGATGAGCATTGCCAATTTGTAGTTGGCTCCGTAGATGCCCAGTTGAGCACGGTTTTCCGCAATGGTTCCGGGAAGGATGCGGGTAAGGATGGCGCGGTCAAGCATTTCATTGGCGATGCCGGCCAGGCCCACCAGGACGAGCGGCAGGGCATAGCGCATCATTTTTTTCCACAATTCAAGATTGAACTCGGACTTGAAAATCCGGATTAATTGTCCGCTTAGCAGGAGGAATGTGAGGGCGCTGGCCAGCACATTTGCCAGGAAGATGTACCCCACCTGATACCCGGGCGACCAGACCTGGTGTACCCACTGATGGCCTTGTTCGTCGAGGTAGGGACAAAGCAGCAGCCAGAACAAGTTCAAAATAACATTGAGGGATATGCCGCTGAGTTTGGCTGCCACGAAGCGGAGGGGGCGTTGTTCCAGTCTGAGCCGCGCAAAAGGCAATTCGGAAAGGCAGTCAAACGTGAGAATCAGGATAAAATACCGAATGTATTCGGGGTGGCCGCTGTAGTGGAGCCCATCGGCGATAGCAGGACTAAACAGCATGGCCAGTCCGGCAATAGCGAGGACAGAAAAGAAAACGGAGCGTCCGGCGGTAGCGAAGGCCTGTTCGCGTTGGTCGGCTTGAGTTCCAAAACGGAAAAAAGCAGTTTCCATCCGATAGCAGAGAACGACCATCAAAAAACCCGCATAGGCATAGAGCTCGGTTACCTGACCATAATCGCCGGTATCGATCAGGAGTCGGGTGTATACGGGAGTCAGCAAAAAATTGAGGGCTCGGCCGACAATGCTGCTCAGTCCGTAAAGTGCGGTTTCGCTTGCGAGTTTTTTAATTGAAGACATATGGCCAGTGGCAATGTGCAGACAAATGTAGGGTTCCTCCCGGAATCCCCATCACAAAACCACCATATTCGTAGAGACGCGATGCCTCGCGTCTCCGCCCTACCGGGAAAATGTGATGGAAAGGGAACAAGAGGCGGCAAAACGGAAAGGTAGGGCCCTGTGAAGGGGCAATTGGTTAGACGCAATTGATTGGAATTGTTTGTGTGTGTTATTCCGGTTTCTGTATTGATGTTCCGATTGGTTAGACGCGAGGCATCGCGTCTCTACGGGGTTGTGCGTAAAATCATATCCGAATACGATTCCGATTGGATGTCCGTTGGGTCGATTTCAAAAACCTGCATGTAAAACCTGCATTGTTGTTCGAGCTCGGCAGCGGGCGTGCTGTATTGTTTGGCAATGGCTTCGATCTCTACAAAGTGCCCAAGGCCATCCACGTAATCCAGATGAAATTTTACATTGTCGATAAAAAAAATCTCGCGGGTTTTATCAACGACGACATGAACACCCAGGGCCCGGGAAAGCGTCTCCAAAATTGCTTGTGGGTTTGCAACGGGGGAATATGCTACATCGGATATGCGCGCATCGGCCTCATTGCTTCGGTTGTATTGAATCAGGCTGTTTTCGATGTTGCCGGTCCGGAGTTTGAGACGCCCTCTATGCGCTGGAATACAAAAATAGGTGTCGATCTGATGATCGACACCTATTGGGTTTGCTCCATTTTCAAGAAGCCAGGTTTTTATTTTTGCAGTTTTCTCGGTTTTTGCTTTAACCTCAAAGTTTATGTGGGACATGCCGTAAGGATTTATTCCATTTCCTGAACAACTTCCTTCACTTCCGGAACCATGCGTTTCAACATACCTTCTATACCGGCTTTTAAGGTTACGGTAGAAGAAGGGCATCCGCTGCACGAACCTTGCATGGTCACGTGCACTACGCCCTGGTCGTATGCTTTAAACTCAATGTTTCCACCATCCATTTCAACGGCTGGTTTTACATAGGTGTCGATCAGTTCTTTAATTTTCTTTGCGATTTCTCCGTTTTCACCAGAGAAGAGGTCGGCATTTTGCTCTGCGTTCAGGGCTTCCATGTGTGCTGCAAACCCTTCTTTCACCACTTCATCGCCCCGCTCAATGTAATCCTTGATAAATTCTTTGAGTTTGAGCATGATATCCGTCCAGTCGTAGTTTAGTTCCTTGGTGACGGTTACATAGTTGTTGTTGAAATACACGCTTTTTACAAAGGGGAGTTCCATAAGGCTGGCAGCCATTGGGCTCCATTCTTTTGCAAGGTCGGCTTCTTTAAAATCGGCAATTCCCTGATAGATGAGGCGATTGGTTACATACTTCAATGCCTCCGGGTTGGGAGTTTGCTCGGTATATAGCATGACAGGATTCTTCGCTACCGTTTCCATAATTTTCTTCTTTAGATTAATTCTACGCAAAAGTAACAAGATTCTTATTATTTGGTTCAGCTAGTGGCAGATCATGTATATTATTTTTATGATTGGCTGCTTCCATAGCTTAATAGGTGTTCTAATAGTTGCGGTTCACGGCAATCGCGATAGTTGCCAGACTTAAGCTGCCAACTTCCGACTGAAGCAGGGCCTGGCAGCATGACTCCATGGTGGCGCCTGTCGTGAGCACGTCGTCAACAAGTAAAATGTGTTTGCCTTTTAGTTTGTCTGTTTGTCGGGCCTTAAATACAGCCTGGACATTCGAGAAGCGCTCAATCCGGCCTTTATTGGTTTGGGAAATGGTATGTACCTCACGGCGCAGGGCTTTGGGCCAAAATGGGATTTGCAGACTTTCTGCGATGCCTTGTGCAAAACGCGCACTTTGATTGTACCCTCTTGTTTTTTCTTTTTGGGGATGGAGTGGCACGGGCACCACTGCATCGGGAAGTTCGAAGTTGGGCGTAGTGGCAAGCTGGGCACCCAGGCTTCTACCGAGCCGCAGGCCAATTTCAGGTTTGTTTTTGTACTTCAGTGCATGAAGTGCGCTTTGGATTGGTGTTTTTCGATTGAAATAATACATGGCTGTACCCATTCTGACGGGGGCAAGTCCATAAAAGCGTTCGGTGAATTCATTTTCCGCGCAATTGAGATGGCCGGTTGGTTCCAATTTAAGTTTGCAACGGATGCAAAAGCAGCTTTTGTTGGTAGCCAGCTGGCGGGCACAGGCTACACAAAGCTCGGGATAAAACAAATGGATAAAGCCTTTGGAAAGCTCGGTCAGTAATTTGGGGTAGGGGTTCATCTTTTTTTCTTCAAAAATACAATGGGTGGAATGGGAGTGGTAGCCCTGGGTTGTAATTAAATAAAGTTAATATGAGGGCAAAAAAGCGCTTTGCAGACTAATAATGGGATTTATGCATTGGGTAAGAGGGTGTAGAGCATACTACCCGGTTGACAATCTCCATAAAAGGGTTTTAATTTGTGGTGAAACCAAAAAACCGGACGCAGTCTGCTACCTATATATATAGGTGGGCGATTGTGCCCATTAACCCCAGGCCAATACCACTGTTGCGTTGCATCAGGAGGTAGCGGCTATTAAAAACCATAAACCCCATGAAATCAGTACCCCTCGAAAACGTGGGCGGTGCAACTAACTTGTCGTTGGTGTTGCATTTGTCCCTACAGGCGCTTCGTCATTCCCGTTTACAAATCAAGGCAGTCCACTTGTGTGACATGTTTGAGGTTCACGCCTCGGAATTGACTCGCATGCACATGCTGCATCTCCGGCCACAGTATGCGCCCTTGGTCAATGAGGCAATGTTGTATCGGCTCACCAGTCACCTCTTTCGGCAGTTTCCAACGCTGGTGCTATATGAGCGAAACGATGGTAGCTATAAGGTGAGTTTGTACAACCGGCACGGCGAAGACCGTTTGCCGAAGTCGATTCGGGATATTCCCGTTTTACCTCCACCGTTCAAACGCATGATTCGGCCAGGAACAACCAAGTGGTTTTTGCAACAGGAAGCGGCTCAGGTACGCTCTGAAGGGGCTTGAGAAA
>JAWKLR010000010.1:102500-166302 GCA_041392625.1 Saprospiraceae bacterium
GTCACGAGATTACAACTGTAACAAGTTGTTTATGAGTTGGAAGCGAATCAAGAGCGTATGGGGGATGCCTTGGCTCGGAGGCGACGAAGGACGTGGTAAGCTGCGAAAAGCTACGGGAGGTGCAAACGACCCTGATCCGTAGATGTCCGAATGGGGAAACCCAACTAGATGAAGTCTAGTTGAAATAATCGCTAACCCTCTGAACTGAAACATCTAAGTAGGAGGAGGAAGAGAAAACAAAAGTGATTCCGTAAGTAGTGGCGAGCGAACACGGAAGAGGCCAAACCAACGAGCGTGCTCGTTGGGGTTGTAGGACTGCGTTGTGGACGAATAAATTTTTAACCGAATGGCATGGAAAGGCCAACCAAAGGAGGTGAAAGTCCTGTAAGTGAAAGGAATTTATTACCTAGCAGTATCCTGGAGTAGGGCGGAGCCGGTGAAACTCTGTCTGAATCTACCAGCACCATCTGGTGTTTCAAATACTACCGAGAGACCGATAGTGAACCAGTACCGTAAGGAAAGGTGAAAAGAACCCTAAGCAAGGGAGTGAATAGAATCTGAAACCATACGCTTACAAGCGGTCGGAGTCTGCTTCGGCGGATGACGGCGTGCCTTTTGCATAATGAGCCTACGAGTTACACCTCACTGGCAGTTTCAAGTTCTTCAGGAACGTCAGGCAAAGCGAAAGCGAGTCTTAACAGGGCGTTAGTCAGTGGGGTAGACGCGAAACCAAGTGATCTATCCATGGGCAGGTTGAAGGTCCGATAATCTCGGACTGGAGGACCGAACCGGTAAATGTTGAAAAATTTTCGGATGACCTGTGGATAGGGGTGAGGCCAATCAAACTTGAGATAGCTTCAAATGTACTCCCCGAAATGCATTTAGGTGCAGCGTTGTGTAATGTGCCGGAGGTGAAGCTACTGAAAAGGCTAGGGGGCTTCACCGCCTACCAACCCTTAACAAACTCTGAATGCCGGTACATAGTAGCAGCAGTGAGCCCTGGGGTGCGAAGGTCACAGGGCGAGAGGGGAACAACCCAGACCAACATACTAAGGTCCCTAAATCATGGTTAAGTTGCAAGAACGAGGTGGGAATGCATAGACAGCCAGGATGTTTGCTTGGAAGCAGCAATTCATTTAAAGAGTGCGTAACAGCCACTAGTCGAGCGTTCCTGCGCGGAAAATACTCGGGCATAAACCATGTACCGAGCTTCTTGGACTGCAAGAGTGGTAGGGGAGCATTCTGTCGTGTTGAAGCGGGAACGTGAGTTTCCGTGGAATGAACAGAAAAGCAAATGTAGGCATAAGTAACGATAAATGGTGAAAAACACCATCGCCGTAAGACTAAGGTTTCCTTGATCTACGTTAATCGGATCAGGTTAGCCGGGACCTAAGGATTAGCGAAAGGTGAGGCCGATGGAAAGTGGGTTAATATTCCTACGCCTGTATATACTGCGATGTGGGACGAAGAGATTGGATGTATCGCGCACTGACGGAATAGTGCGTTAAAAGTTTCGGTGATAGTATGCCAAGGTCTTCGGACCGTGATAGTGTACAGAAGTTTCTTCCAGGAAAGCCACTAACTTCAGGTATATACAGCTCGGTACCGTAAACCGACACAGGTAGTCGAGGAGAGTATCTCAGGCGCTCGAGTGATCATGGCTAAGTGAACTAGGCAAAATGGTCTCGTAACTCGGGAGAAGAGACGCCCCAAGTGATTGGGGGCCGCAGGAAGAGGCCCAGGCGACTGTTTAGCAAAAACACAGGACTCTGCAAAGTCGAGAGACAAAGTATAGGGTCTGACACCTGCCCGGTGCCGGAAGGTTAAGGAAGGGCTTAGGAGCAATCCATGGTCTTAACTGAAGCCCCGGTAAACGGCGGCCGTAACTATAACGGTCCTAAGGTAGCGAAATTCCTTGTCGGGTAAGTTCCGACCTGCACGAATGGTGTAACGATCTGGGCACTGTCTCGGCCATGAGCTCGGTGAAATTGAAGTATCGGTGAAGATGCCGATTACCCGCAACGGGACGAAAAGACCCCGTGAACCTTTACTACGGCTTTACATTGGGCTTGAATATTCGATGCGTAGGATAGGTGGGAGCCTATGAACCAGGGATTCCGGTTTCTGGGGAGGCGTTGTTGAAATACCACCCTTTGCCTATTTGAGTCCTAATCTCGCAGATGCGGGAGACATTGTATGGTGGGTAGTTTGACTGGGGTGGTCACCTCCTAAAGTGTAACGGAGGTTTGCAAAGGTACCCTCAGCATGGTTGGTAATCATGCGTAGAGCATATTAGTATAAGGGTGCTTGACTGAGAGACTGACGGGTCGATCAGGGACGAAAGTCGGCTAAAGTGATCCGGTGGTTCCGCATGGAAGGGCCATCGCTCAAAGGATAAAAGGTACTCTGGGATAACAGGCTGATCTCCCCAAGACTTCATATCGACGGGGAGGCTTGGCACCTCGATGTCGGCTCGTCGCATCCCGGGGCTGGAGAAGGTCCCAAGGGTTGGGCTGTTCGCCCATTAAAGCGGCACGTGAGCTGGGTTCAGAACGTCGCAAGACAGTTCGGTCTCTATCTGTTGTGGGCGTAGGAAAATTGAGGAGACTGAGACTCGTACGAGAGGACCGTGTTGGACGAACCGCTGGTGTATCTGTTGTGCCGCCAGGTGCAGTGCAGAGTGCGCTATGTTCGGCCGGGATAAGCGCTGAAAGCATCTAAGCGCGAAGCCTACTCTAAGATGAATTTTCCGATTAAGGGCCGTAGGAGACGACTACAGCTGATAGGCGGTAGGTATACGTGTGGTGACATACTCAGCCAAGCCGTACTAATAGCCCGTAGTTTCCTTTTTTTTATAAACCTCACTCTGAAAGTATCTTCCCTGGGTAGTGACAATTAAGTCAATTACTTGAAATACACAGGCTGTTAGACGTTCTTTGGACACAGTGGACTTACATATTTATTTTTATTCCTTCCTTAGCTTTTGTCAATAAAAGACAAGTGATCTACGGATCACAAAGACATGTTGGTGCCTATGGCGGTGGGGCTCACCTCTTACCATTCCGAACAGAGAAGTTAAGCCCACCATGCTGATGGTACTGGGATAGATGTCCCGGAGAGTAGGTCGGTGCCAACCTAATATACCTAGCCCGAAGTGCGTACCGCGCTTCGGGCTTTTTTTATTGGATTTTACCCAATTTTGATCTTGCGTCCGGGCAATTTTCTCCAACTCTCCTGCCCCTGCTCAATACCCTGGCACTAATAACCCACAGAACGGGCATGCGCAATGGAACTTCCGGTGTTGCCGCGTATCCATCGGTAAAATAAATCAATGCATCCGGCCGAAACCGGTTGCCCCAGCGAATGGCATCATTAAAATCCGTTCCACCCCGGCCATAAACCAACTCAGGTGTGGTTCCTTTATAGGGGTAATCGCGGTAGACTTTTGTATCGCTTTCTATAATGGTGATGTCTGCACCTGAGCGCCACAATTGATAGATTTCCTGAAAAATGCCTGGAATTCTTCTGAACCAATACTTCCGGAAGTATCGATGGCCAACAACAGCCGTTTCCGCCGCCGGATGCGAATACCCGGATTGGTTCCGTACCTTCTCGACGGCCTGCGAATGCTGTTTTGAAGCCGGGTGCTGGAAGCGCTGGAGGCAAAAAGACGCAGCAATACCCGCCAGTTTAAGCCTTTTTGCCCCGGATGTATGAGTGCATTCAAATGTTCTCGGACCAGGCCCGGAAGATTGCCCCAGGCCGAAGTACTTGTGCGCTGGTGAGCAGTTCGGAGTAAACTCTCCTGATGCATGTCAACTGCATGGCGCTCCATTTCCGATCGGGAACGAATTTCCCGCCAGGGCTGATGCCGCTCCATTCCATGCGAATTCGAACGGATTTTATCGAGTTCCTCCGCGCTGGGTGTTCCGGAAAACGCCCCATTGCTTTCCTGCTTGAGCGTCTCCATTTTTTTGTAGTAATAATACCAGGTCTGACCTGCCTCCAGACGCAAATCAGGAAACGAATCGAGGAAAATACTGTCTTCCGGAAGTTGTCCCCGATCGATGTATTGATTCACAACAAGGTCAAAGGAAATGTTGAGTAATTGGGAGTCATAGTGGGACTGGTCGACCGAAAGGTGCCGGAAAACCAGGTGCAGCATTTCGTGTTTGAGCACACCCTGCCGATACAACGGATTGGTCAATTCTTTATCCCAAAATGGGGCATTTACAAAAAGCGTCAATCCGTTTGGAGTAACGCCTACGGCCAGACTATCAACCGGATGGGCAGGACCCACCACTTCCTTATTGATGCTGCCCAGCATGTGTGCGTAAAAAGGTTCCTTCAGCAGAAGCGAAATACTTGTGCTGGAAAGTTCATTCAGTACACGGCCGACTGGAAGATCAAGGGCGTTCATTACCTGCGTATCGAAAGGTCGAATTTTTTGAGTAGGGGCAAATCTGAAAGCTGCAGTTCGATTTGTTCAAATGGGTTCTCACGCAAATCTACCTCTTCCAATTGGCTAAACGAAGCAAGAAAAGCAGGAGTACTTTTGAACTCATTGTTCGATGCATGCAACAAATTTAGTTCTCTGGATTCCTTTAAAAAATCCAGGCTGTGCATGCGGCATTTTACAAATTTTCCATCGCGCAGCTGTGGGAATGGCCCCAGCCTGTCTTCTCCTTCAATCGGATAACCGTCTATCTGGAATACTTCGAGCGAGTCAGAACCAAACGGACCCTGCTCCGGAACCAACATGGGCTCTCTGGGGCGTTGCGTGCCGCGTTTGATCTGCAGCGTTTTTAATTTTGGAAATTGAAACAAAACAACTGGAAACTCCAACAACCGCGTATTTTCAATATACACCGCTTCAATTGGAAGTGCTTGCAGGTATGGAAATGAGGCTTCCAATTGGAAGGATTTACTTGCCGGCAGACTCAGATATTTTATAAAATGCAACCCCGAAACAGATGGAGGAAGTACTTCCCCTGCAAAATGGGTCAGATCCAGTGTTTGGTGCCCCTGGACAAAATAGGCACTCTGACCACCACCGCCCTGATGCCACAAACACATTTTTGCCGTCAGAATAAAATCAAACAGGTCAAAATCTTCCTGATGGTATTTTTCGAAAAAAGCCGCTTCGTTGTAGTAATAGGAAGCGCTTTCGCGGAAGCGTTGGGCGAGCTGGGCCATGTCCTCTCCCTCCTGTTGCCTGATGATCCGGGTTGCACGTGCAGCGGTTTGCCGGTTTTTGTGAAAAACAGCAAGCCCCAACAGGATTCCAAGCGAGCGACTGGTAGGCTCCACGCCCTCAATAAGAGAAAGAACAAGCGAACTGTTGTCCTGGTGTTCGTCTCCAATAAGCCGGGCGAGTTGCTCGTCCGATCCTTTTTTCAGGCTTTCCGGGGCGTTTATATCTGCTTCATTTTTCATATCCTTTGGCTCACACCCGGCACTCCTCCGCGCCCGGTGTCTAATTTTTAACATATCAGCGCCCTGAATGTTGCTTGTTTTGCCCAAAACCTGCAACATTTCACAGTTTTCAATTATTTTTGAAAACAAAATTCCCGCTTTTGTATTTATGTAGTTGATCACACTATTGGAAATACCAAAGCAACAAACCAAGTTGTCTGTTGCGCGAATTTTCGAAACAAGAATTATGGACATTCAGGAAGGCAAACAACGATTTATTGAATCATGGGGTAAAATGGGCAGCGATTGGGGAATCAATCGCACAATGGCTCAAGTACACGCCCTCTTGATGATTTCTCCGGAACCCATCTGCTCCGACCAGGTTATGGAAGAATTGAATATTTCGCGTGGAAATGCCAACATGAACCTGCGCGCACTCATGGATTGGGGCTTGGTACACAAACAACTCAAGCCCGGCGAACGCAAGGAGTATTTCTATGCCGAAAAAGACATGTGGACGGTCGTACGGCAGATCATTGTACACCGGAAAAAGAAAGAGTTGGAGCCCATGCTCAAAGTGCTCGACGAGGTAGCCGTAGTGGAACCAAGCTGCCCGCACTCCCAACGGTTCGCAGAAACCATCCAGGACATCAAAGTGTTTTCACACAAAGCCAATCAAACCCTGGATGCCCTGACTAAGTCGGATTCAAGCTGGTTTTCCAACATCTTCATGCGCATGGTCCGATAGGCTTGTTAGCCTCGTTTCCGATAGGTCCAGACGGCAAGTGAATTCACTGCCACCGCATAGAGTAAAACCGAGAACAGGTTGTTTTTTATCTCGGCAAACCCGGCACCTTTCAACAGTACAAGTCGCATAAACTCCACAAAGTACCGAACCGGATTGAGCCGGTCCAGGTATTGAGCCCATTGCGGCATGCTGTCAATCGGTGTAAACAAGCCCGACATCAGGATAAAGATGATCATGAAAAACCAGGCGGTAAACATGCTCTGCTGCTGGGTTTCTGAAAAGTTGGAAATCAAAAAGCCAATTCCAAGCATAGAAGGAGTAAAACACATAGTGTAAAGAAATACGAGCCACAAACTGCCCTCCATTGGAATCCGGAAGGCCAGCCAACCCGCTGTAAGGCCAATAGCCATCATCAGAATAGACAAGAACCAGAAGGGCAACATTTTTCCCAAAATAAACTGCCAGCGTTTTACCGGGGTTACGTTGATTTGCTCAATGGTGCCGATTTCGCGTTCCCGAACAATATTCAGAGCTGTCAGGAAACAAATGATGAGGGATACAATCACGCCCAAAATCCCCGGAACCATAAAGGTTTTGTAATCGAGTTTGGGGTTGTACCAATTGGAGTAGCGGATGTCCAGGCCCTGAAATTGCCGACCCGATTCTGCTATGCGCTCCTGGTTGAAATCGCCTAAAATCCGGTTTGCATACCCAACGGCCAGCCCGGCTTTTACCGCATTTATGGCATTGGCTTGCAGCGAAATACCAGCATGCGATTCGCGCATTAACTGCCGCTCAAAATCCGGTGGAATTTCCAGAGAGAGGTCTACCTTGTCTTCGGCGAGAGCCACATCGGCCTGGCGGGCGGAAGGAAACCGATCATACAATTTGAAATATCCGGATGCGGTAAACTTGTCAACCAGTGCCCTGGATGCTTCCGAATGATCGTGGTCGACCAGGCCAAGTGAAAGGTTTTTTACCTCATAGCTAGCTGCAAAGGAGAGCAACATGGTCTGCACTACCGGCATCACAAACAGGAAGGGCAACATGATTCGGTTGCGAAAGATTTGCAAAAACTCTTTCTGAATAAGGAAAAATACGGTGCGCATACCTAGTTGAGTTTGTCTTTAAATCCACGTATACTGATGACCATAAAAAAGAGGGCCATAAACCCCAGGGCACCGGTTTGCATAGCAAGCCCGCGAAGCCCCAGGCCTTTTATCATAACTCCCTTGATAATGGGATTAAACCAGGTTGCCGGGATGATGGTGCCGATGACCTGCAGAGGAATGGGCATACTTTCTCTTGGAAAAATGAATCCCGATAGCAAAACCGTTGGCATGAGCAAGCCCATTGCCGAGATCAGCATGGCCCCCAATTGATCTTTTACCCGGGTTGAAATAAAAATTCCAAGGGCCAGCGATACAAACATGTAGAGGATACACTCCAGCGCCAGCAACAGAATGCTCCCGTTGAGCGGCATACCAAATACGTAAACTCCCAAAAACACAACCAAAGCCGCATTCACAAACGAAAGCGCAAGGTAGGGCATGGTTTTACCCAATAAAATCTGATAGGGTCGGAGCGGTGAAACCAGCAATACCTCCATGGTACCGAGTTCTTTCTCCCGCGCCAGGGTTATGGAAGTCATCATTGCCGCAACCAGCATGAGAATAAGCGTCATTACACCGGGAACAAAGTTGAAAACCGCTTTTTGTTCGGGGTTGTAGCGCATATGGGTTTCGGCGGTGATGGGCATCCCGGCAGCCTGTGCATCCAGAATGATTGCCTGCGCGTAGTTGATGAGGGTGGTCGCTGTGTTGGGGTCGGTTGCATCGCTGATTAACTGAATGCTCACAGGAGCTCCTTTCCCCAGATTTTCACCAAATTGCTCGGGGAAAATCACAGCCAGTTTGATGCTTCCCTTCCGAAATGCAGGCTCCAGTTCTTTGGGTGATTGAATGGATTCTGCCAAATGGAAATAGCCACTGGAAAGCAGCTTATTGCTCAGGGCAATGCTCTGTGCATCCTTGGATGGATCCAGGATCGCGATGTTGGCATCCTTTATTTCGTTTGTGAGTACAAACCCAAACAGCAGGACTTGTGCTACGGGCATTCCAAACAGGATCATCAGGGTTCGGCGATCCCGAAGAATGTGCCTGAATTCCTTTCGTATAAATGCGAGGAGTTGTTTCATAATAAATAGCTGGCTGTTTTACTTACTGGTTTTCGCGGGCTAGTCTTCTGAACACCTCATCCATATCGTTTGCACCCAATCGGGTTTTCATATTGCGGGGCGTGTCCAGTTCCCGGATTTGTCCATCCACCATGATGCTTACCCGGTGACAATATTCGGCCTCTTCCATGTAGTGGGTTGTTACCATCAGGGTGACGCCGCGTGCAGAGGCGGCATAAATCAATTCCCAGAATTGGCGGCGGGTCAAGGGGTCAACTCCGGAAGTTGGTTCGTCCAGAAATACAATTTTGGGGTCGTGCAGCATAGAAACAGAAAAGGCGAGTTTTTGCTTCCAGCCCAGTGGAAGGGAGCCTACCAATTTGTTTCCCATGGTTTCCATTTCGAGTTGCTCCAGCAATTCGGTGGTTTTGGATGCAATGTGGGCGTTGCTCAGTCCGTAAATTCCACCGTATAAGCGGATGTTTTCTCGGATCGTCAGGTCTTCGTACAAACTGAATTTTTGACTCATATACCCAATGCGCCGTTTTACTTCATCCGGTTCCTTGAAGACATCAATCCCGGCCACCCGGGCCATGCCACTGGTGGGCCGAAGCAGTCCGGTCAGCATCCGAAGTGCGGTAGTTTTTCCTGCACCATTGGCTCCCAGAAATCCGAATATTTCACCTTTATTCACCGCAAAACTGATGGCATCCACCGCGGTAAATTGCCCGAATTGCTTGGTTAATTCTTTGGTTTCTATGATTGCATTCATGTTTTGGTCCTTACATAAGTTCGATAAAACAGTCTTCAATATTGGCCTGAATTGCCTGCACTTCAATGTTTTGATGTTGTTTTTGCTTCAAAAAATCGACTATATCCTGTTCCGTAATTGCATCGGATGAAAGCGAGAGGTGTGCATATTCTCCAAAGGCATAGCACCCCCTGGCGCCATCCAACTGGCGTAAATCCGATAGCAGTTGATGCATGTTGTCAGAGCGGGCTGCAAACAGTGGATGCGGGTAGCCTTTCACGATGCCTTCGGGCGTGTCTGTGGCAAGCAGTTCCCCTTTTTGCATAAGTGCAACCCGATCGCATTTTTCCGCTTCATCCATGTTGGGGGTGCTTACGAGGATGGTAATGTCGTGTTCGTTTAGTCGCTGGAGCACATCCCAAAACTCTTTTCGGGACACCGGATCCACGCCCGTCCCGGGTTCATCGAGCAATAGAATCTTTGGCTTGTGGATGAGTGCACAGCTGAGCGCAAGTTTTTGTTTCATGCCTCCGGAAAGTGCTCCGGCCCGTCGATTTTTGAAGGGCTCGATTTGCACATATATGTCCTCAATCAAGTGATAACTTTCCTGGATGCTTGTTCCAAAAACCTGAGCGAAGAACTGCAGGTTTTCCTCAACGGTCAGATCCTGGTACAAGGAAAATTTTCCCGGCATATACCCAATGATGTTTCGGATATCCCGGTAGGATTTGATCAGATCGTAGCCCGCCATTTCAACCGAGCCCTGATCAGGATCGAGTAGGGTAGCGAGGATCCGAAACAGACTGCTCTTACCCGCTCCATCCGGGCCCAGGATTCCAAACAGTTCACCGGGCCTGATCTCCAGGGAGATGTTTTTAAGTGCCTGGACTTTTCCGTAGGATTTGCTGATGTTGTTGATGGAAATCATCGCGTGTTTTTTAATTTTCCTCTGTGGATTCAGCAGGCGCGGAGCCGTAAACTTCGGCGGGCATACCGATCTTCAGGCTGCCATCGTTTTCTACCAAAATTTTGCAGGCATACACCAGGTTTACCCGCTCGTCTTTGGTTTGAATTACCTTGGGAGTAAACTCGGCTTTTTCAGAAATCCAGGAAATGGTGCCCGTAAATTCCTTCATGCTGTCATTGGGCCCGTCGACGGCAACGCGCACGGTCTGACCGATCTTGATGCTGCTCAATTGGTCGCCACCAAAATAGGCGCGCAACACAATGGGGTTGAGTTTGGCCACTCTGTAAAGTGGTTTGCCGGGAGCGGTTACTTCGCCCCGTTCGGCGTAGGTATTCAAAACGGTGCCCTCAATCGGATTGATAATTCGACAGCGTTCAATCTGATCTTCAATCTGATCAATTTGTTTTTGCAGCGGAAGCACTTCTGCCAACAGGCCGTTTTTCTGAACGGATAAATTGGCTTCAGCAGCTTGTTGCTGCTCATTAATTACGGCTATTTGCCGGTGCAGCAGGTCCATTTGAGCGGTCAGGTCGTCGAGTTGTTTGGGGGTAGCTGCATCGCTTTTGAGCAGGCGCTCTATCCGTGCTTTTTCGGTATCGAGTGTGGATAGCTGTTGCTCGGTGCTTGCTTTTTGTTTTTCAAATACTGCCAACTGAGCAGCAATGGCCGGGCTTTTGGATTTGATCGCCTGGATTGCAGCCAGCAATTGTTCTTTTTTCAATACCAGTTGGGTAGAATCAAGTCGGCCGACTTGCTGACCTGCTTTCAGGGCTTGCCCTTCTTCCACATTGAATTCAATGATTTTTCCGGGAAGTTCGGCGCTCACCAGGAGGTCGTCGGCTTCAAAATTACCATATGCATCGGCTTGCGCGCCATTTTCGGTACAGGCAGACAGGCCGGCCAGGAGAAAGACAAATGCCAGCAAATACAAGCTGTTGCGGCGGGTGGGTTGAGTATTCATGCTAATTGGATTTACAGTTGTGCGAGTTGGTTGGCGCGCCAGGCCTGTACTTCGTGTTGGCGAAGTGTTAGTTGGGCCTGGGTCAGGTTTTCAAATTTTGACAAATATTCCGTGGTGGTGATTACCCCGTTTTTTTGCTGTGCTTCAGCGCGTTCCAGAATGGACTGGTGAAGTTCGATGATGCGTTTATCCTGTTCCACCATATTTTGAAACTTAGCGGCCTGATCGGTTTTTGACTTTTTATTGGCTGCATAGGATTTTTCAAAAGCATCCCGTTTTGCGGAGACTTGCTGCGATTTGATTTCAAGCAGTTGGCGATCTCGGTTGGTATTTCCCCAGTGGATGGGTGTCCATACGGCGCGAAGTCCGACCATAGCGTAGGGCTGGAAGTCTGTTTCAAAAAAATTGAGTGGGTTTGGGCTTCCAAGTCCCCCTTGTGCAAAGGCCTCCAGTTTGGGTTGGTTTTTTATGCTCAATAAATCGGAGTAGGAGTGAATTTGCTTTTCTGTCAGCGTGAACTGTCGCATTTCCGGCCTGGCATCGATGCTGGTTTCTTGGACAGCATCCATTCGAAGTTCAAAATCTGCGTTTTCGCGGTTGGTCCACAGGGCGATCACTTCTTTCAGGCTTTTGAAGTCGGCCTCGAGCGCCTGGATTTGTTCTTCCAGTTTGAGTTGTGCAATCAGTACTTCGTCTGCTGCGGTTCTCAGTGCTACGCCTTCACGCACCATAGCATCAATCTGTTCTTTTCTGCGAACGAGGTCGGTCTCCGCGGATTGGAGTGCGTCGATGCTTTCCTGCAGCAGGAGGGCATTGGCATAGAGTTCGGTGACCAGCATTTCAATTTTGTACACCTCTCCATCGGTTTGCGCGGATTCGAGTTCTTCCCGAATCAGATTTTGCACCCGGGTGAGTTTTGCAGCACCACCGTCATAAATCCGTTGGGTGATGTTGGCACTCAGGTTGTACTGATCTTTAGGGATCTCAGGAACGGGAAACAAGGGGTTATCGATGGGCAATGTGAACACATCGCTTTGATAGCTGGCTTGTCCGCGAAACTGGATGTTTGGCAAAAAGTCACTTTTCAATTGCCGGTTTTCCAGCAGACTGTAACTGGCGTTGAGCGTCTTTATTTGTTGCAGCGGACTGCTGGCGCGCGCCAGTGCACGCACCTGTTCGATGCCTAGTGTGTCGGCAGCCGACAGGCCACTCCAAATCAGGAGCGCGGGTAGTAATAACTTGAATTTAAACATAGGACTTGAATAAATTGCAGATTGGAATGTCTTGATAATTGGGGATGTTAGAACTTAGTATGGTCGCAGCGAGGCAAATACGAACTCCCGTACTTCTTGTTTTCGCTGGGATAAAAACTGTTGCATTTCCTCTTCTGAAAGTTGCAAAATCAGTTGTTCCATTGGCTTCGCTACGAATGGAAAAATCGACATGGAAATCAGGTTTACAATCAGGTGCCTGGGATTGATGGGGCGGATGTTGCCCGCTGAAATTTCATCTTCAACCTGTTTGAAAAACTGGTCGGGCTTTGGCAGGTCTTTGGGCATCACAGAATCGATGAACTCTTGCGGGTGCTTGTTGAGTTCTGTCAGGATAAAGAGCGGCAAAAAGGTGTTTTTGCTGATGAGCCCGATGTAGACATCCAGGAAATGCTCAATTTTTTCTTTGAGTGGCAAATCGCTTTCAAAAATTCCGATGATTTTTGGGATTGCCACATTGATAACCGCCTTGACCACTGCGGTGTACAGTTTGTCTTTCGAGCGGTAATAGTAGTGCAAAAGGGCTTTGTTTATCCCGGCCTTATCTGCAATCTCCTGCATGCGGGTGCCCGCCATTCCCTTCTCAACAAATAAGGCACGGGCGGCCTCGAAGATGCGCTGTTCGGTACTTTCTTTCTCTTGTGGTGTCTTATCCATATAGTTTAACCGTTTGGTTAAGCGCAAATGTAAGTACTCTTTTTTGAGAAAGTCAAATTTTTGAAAAATTTTTTAACCAAATGGTTAAACTGAGCGGTCAGTGATGTAGCCCTGCCTGCCTGGCAGGGAATTGATGATTCAATGATGTTTATTCGGCTCTCCGAGCCTTGTTTATTCGGGACGCTGCGCTTACCCTTGTTTATTTGTTGAAATTAGTAGTCAGTGGTCAGCAGTCAGAATTTGATTATTTAAAAAAAACTTACCACCGACTACTGACATAAACAGAGCCACGCAGTGGCGAACTAAACGAATAAACAATTTCATCAAATCATCAACTCCCTGTTATGCATTGGCAGGGCTAGGATGATTTGTTGATGTAGTCCTGCCGGCATGGGTTTTAATCCCGACGTAGAGACGCATGATTATGCGTCTCTACAACCCAATCATGCGTCTCTACAACCCAATCATGCGTCTCTACAACCCAATCATGCGTCTCTACAACCCGGTCATGCGTCTCTACAACCCGAAGGGCAATGGATTAAATCGGACAAATAAGTCCTGTTAAATAAAATCCCTACCTTTACTTGCAAATTGAACCAGATGTTTTCAAAAGCATGTGAACACGGGATCCGGGCAACAATCCACATTGCGGTACACTCAATGGATGGTCGGCGGGTTAGTTTGAAGGAGATAGCCCGGGAGGTTGGCTCGCCGGAGGCATTTACCGCGAAGATTCTACAGCAGTTGGTGCGGGCTGGGGTAGTCCACTCTGTAAAAGGAGCAGGAGGAGGATTTGAAATGGATGAAAAACAGTTGGATGATACTTCGTTGAGTCAGATTGTCCGTGCGATTGATGGTACGCATTTATTCGAAGCCTGCGGTTTAGGACTCAAGGCTTGTAACGCGCGCCAGCCCTGTCCGGTGCACCATGAGTTTAAAGTTGTTCGGGATGGACTTCGGGATATGTTGGAAAAAACAAACATCCGCAAGCTGTCGGAGGAGTACCGGGATGGACTGACTTTTTTGAAAGTAAGCAATTGAAAAACCAAGATAAAATCCAATTCGTATGCATCAGGAAGAAACGATTAAGGCAATCAATGCCAAATACCGGCAACTGGGGGAAAATCCGGACAGTTACCTGCAGGGCTTGTTGCAGGCCCGCCCGATAAATTATTGGGATTATGTGGAAGTAGAAACCTTGCTTTCACTGCAAAAGCCCCGCACGGATTTTAAGGACGAAGAAATTTTTATCATGTACCATCAGGTAACCGAGTTGTTCCTGAAACTGATGCTCCATGAAATCAAGCAAATCGTGGCTGAAGAAAACCTGAGCGATGCCTTTTTGGTCAATAAGATGAACCGCCTAAACCGGTATACCGAAATGCTGATCAACTCGTTCGATATCATGAAGGACGGGATGGACTACGACGACTACAATACCTTTCGCAGCACGCTTACCCCGGCCAGTGGATTTCAGAGTGCCCAGTTTAGAGAAATCGAGATTTACTGCACCCGGCTGGAAAACCTGATCAATGAAGCGGGGAAAAAACGAATTGGAACAAATCCCGATATCCCAAGCTATTTCGAACACATTTACTGGAAAGATGCAGGGACCAACCGTACAACCGGAGAAAAGACACTGACCCTCCGGCAGTTTGAGGCAAAATACCAGGACCAGTTTATGTTTTTAGCACAAAAAGTTCAGGGGCGAACCATTGAAGAACGCGTTGCTACCATTTCCAACCCTTCAGCAGAATTGTTGGATAAACTCAAAACGTTTGATCGGCTATACAATGTGGATTGGCCAATGGTGCATCTGAGTACAGCACAGCATTACCTGGATAAAAAAGGGGAGCAAAAAGCCGCTACCGGTGGTTCTGAATGGAAAAAATATTTGCACCCCCAATTCCAGCAGCGAAAGTTTTTTCCTGCCTTATGGAATGCAGATGAAATTCAGAACTGGGGCCAATCAGCTGAATAACACGCTCTACACTGTTCCCCGGTTGTGCTGCCGCCAAATAGAAAGAAATAAACGTACGGCAAGAACCGGACAGGTGATCACACTGCCTGCTCCGAAAAAGATCATTTCATTCCATAGATACGACTCCATTCCAGCCTTGCGATCCAGGGGTAAATGTCCCGTGAGTGCTTCCCAGGTGTTGTCTTCAATGTAAACCAGAAAGCCGTTGATCATGCCAATAAGTGAAAAAACCAGGGGAAACATCGCCAGGATCAAAGCAACTTTTATCAATTGTTGGCGGGCCAGAAAGGTATAGGGCAAGAGGAAAGTGTACCGGGCAAAGGTGATCAGCACCACAATGAAAACAATGTTGGATGTTTCGAAGGGCCACACATGCATGGCCTTATGGATCGGTCGTAAAATGATGTATACAACCAGTGCGGTGAAAATCCACCAAACCAATTCGAGGCCCAGTTTTAAGGCGATACTTTTATCTTTTGTCATGTTTATTTGCTTGTCGTAAAGGTCTTTTAGGCTGCGGGTATTTCACTTCGAACTTGTTCCTGAATGCTTGGCCTTTTCCAGATAAGGCTTCCCGCAATCATGCCTATGGCGCTGGCGAAAAGCCCATACATCAAGGGGGGAATTTGCCAAAGAATGGATGAAGCATCCTCCAATCCTGTTCCCAGCCATTGGGTGTAAAACCAGACTATCAAGCCTACAAACATGGCCAAAATGGACCCGGCGGGGCTGGCTTTTTTCCAGTATATACCCGCAATCAGCGGTACAAAAAGAGAGACCAGACTAAAAGCCGAAGACTCTCCAACCAATTCATAAATATTTCCGCGGGAAAGTGCCATTGCAGCCGTAACCAGGGCCACAAAAACTACAGCCCCGCGCATTACCCGCAACAGGTTTTTATCTGAAATATGCGGCATTAGCGGCTTAACCAGGTTTTCACCAATAACCGTTGCCGGTGCCAGCATTGCTCCACTTGCTGTACTCAAAATAGCAGATAGCAAGGCACCAAAAAAGAGCACCTGCATGCCGAGGCCGCTGTGTTGCAAAACCAGGGCCGGCAAGAGCAACTGACTGTCGCCTTCGGCCAGTTCCGGATACAGCATTTTGCCACCAAGCGCAATAATCAGCGGCATGAAGGCAATGCTCAGGTACATGGCAGCAGATAAATAGGAGGCATTGATGGCGGTGCGCTCACTTTTTGCCGACATGACCCGCTGGAAAATATCCTGTTGTGGAATACTTCCCAAACCAATCGTCATCCAGGCAGCAATCCACGCAATGATCGGGCCTGATTTAGGCTCGGGAAAAAATTGAAAAAAATCGTCCGGGGCAGCCTCAATCATAACACCCACTCCACCCACTTGCCAGACAATATCAATTACCAAGGCCAGCAAGCCAATAATGATAATGATGGTCTGCACAAAATCGGTAATAGCCACAGCCCACATACCACCAATGTAGGTATAGCTCAATACCACCACGGTACAAATGATGATGCCCAAATCCCGGTCCACACCGGCCACCACATGAAGCAGGATGGAGAGTGCAACGAGCTGGGCTGCGATCCAACTAAAATAGGAGGGAGCCATAAAAAGCGCCGAGATAATTTCAGAAGTCTTGTTGAATCGGATCCGGAAAAAATCGTTGAAGGTCAGCAACTGGAGCTTGTACAGTGGCCTTGCTACAAGCAAACCGGCAAGCAGCAAACAGAGTGAAGCGCCAAACGGGTCTTCGATAATTCCCAGCACTCCACCCTCAACAAATTCCGCTGAGGCTCCAAGCACCGTTTCCGATCCGAACCAGGTGGCAAATAGTGCACAGGCCGCCATAAACAAAGGAAGGCTTCTCCCTGCCACCACGAAATCGGCTGAGGAATTCACCCGCCGGGATGCCCACCATCCGATTCCGAATGTCAGCATCAAATAAATAGAAATAAACCCGAGCAACATAGTTGGCTAAAGGTACGCTCTTTACCTGTTTATTCGGCCCTGCGGGCCTTGTTTATTCTAGTGGTCAGTGATCAGTAGTCAGTTTTTTTCAATCAATCATTCTGAGTAATAATTTCATCAAATCATCCTAGCCCGAAGGGCGTATCATCAAATCATCATTTTCTATAAACAAATAAACAAGGGAAAGCGCAGCGTCCCGAATAAACAAGGCCCGCAGGGCCGAATAAACAATTTTAAAATCTCGTTTGATTGGGATTGTTGAGGATAAACGATGCGCTGGCGCCGAAGAAATAGTACCAGTCGCCGCTGTCCGGATTTCCATTGATGTTGACGCCATCGAGGTCGTCAGAAAATACGGGGCGCCATCCTCCTTCCACACCCAGGATGAGCCGGTCGAGCAGATCGAGGCGCAAGCCTACGCCCATAGGGGCCAGGACAAAGTTGGTTTGTAGGTTTTCCTCCGGGAAGGGGACCTTCAGGTAGATATCCCGCTTGTCGGGTGTGCCGACATACTGGGCTTTGGGATCGGCAATGGTCATGCCTACGCCGAGGTAGACGTAGGGCGACAAGTGCACTTTGTGCACACCAGTAGGTGAAAAGCGTTCTTTGGCAAAGAAATTCCATTCGGCAACTCCGGCCCACTCATAGAAGGTCGTGCCAAATACAAAGCCTCGCTCCGCCAGATCGGGCGAGTTGCGGTCGTCGCCACTGATAGAGCCTGCGTACAGGTGGGCTTTTAAAGATAAGTTGGGATTGACGTGGTAGCGCACAAACAGGCCAAAGCCCGTTTGTAGCTCGGTCAGATCGACTGCTTTTTCTGCTACATCACCGGAATAAGCGGTGCCTCCAAAGAGCAGCCCGGCTTCTACAAAATGCCGTTTTGGGTGGTAGGAATATTTGTTTTGGGCCTGTACAGGCACAGCAATGGCCAGTAAAAGGCCAAATAATACAATACGCATGGGACTCGGTTTAGGAATGTGCGATTAAATAATGGGGTTATCCAACAAAGTTCATCCTTTTTATCTTAAAAAGGCAAGTGTTGCATGCAAGTTTTCTCAAAACTGAACAAATTTTATCAAGAAAAAATCTTGAAAAATCGGCTTAATTCAAGTCTTCCGGCGATCCGGGATAGCTGATATCCAGCACACGCAATCGTTTTCTTTTACCCAATTTCACTTTTTTGGGTCGGAGCATAAGGAATCCCAGCGGAATGCTCGTCCCGGAAATAATGGCAGCGGTGGTCCAATTTACATCGTCCTTATACCAGAAGTCACCAATAGCAGTGGCAGCCGTCCAGGAAATGCCAAAAATAATGAATTGTGCACCCATGACTTGAGCAAAACGGTGTTTGGGAAGTTTGATGGCTGCAATTTCACTGATTTTAAATTCCTGAAATCCCAGGGTAACGGTTTGTTTTTCTACATCAAAATCATTCATAATCGCCTCTTCCCAGATCGGATTGGGGTCGCGCAATTGAAAAACCAGGGTCTCACCCTGATGCAACCGAATGGAACGCGCCTTGTTTACCGTTTCGATTTGCATGATTTTTTGTGCAAACCCCATTTGTACACAGACAAGAATAAGGAGAATCGGGTACAGGTATTTTTTCATAAAAAATAGTTGATTTAGGCATCCTCTTACATGTAAAAGCACTGGTATTAATGTGCATCACCCAACAGGCTGACCACTTACCACATACCACTGACCACTATAACAAAACAAGTTCTTACTTTTGGGCAACAGTTTAATGTAAACGTCTTTGATGTACAGATCGCTTCCAGGCGGTAAAATAGTAGATTTATGGCAAATAAAAATCGAGATGCAATTGTAGTGGGCTCCGGCCTGGTTGGCTCACTTTGGACCGTTTTTTTGGCAAAAAGAGGATATAATGTGAAGGTGTTTGAGCGCCGTCCGGACATGCGGGCAAAAGGCTATCTCGGCGGGCGTTCCATCAACCTGGCCATGAGTGAACGGGGTTGGAAAGCAGTTGAAAAAGCGGGTATTCGCTCCGATATCGAAAAAGTTGCCATCCCCATGCCCGGACGCATGATGCATGCGGTGGATGGAAACCTCTCGTTTCAGCCATACGGGCTGGAAGGGCAAGCCATTTACAGCGTGAGCCGGGGCGGATTGAACCTGGAACTGATGCGTATTGCCTCGGAATTTCCCAATGTTGAATTTTATTTTGACCACCCCTGTGTGGATGTTGATACCCATGAGGCCAAAATCCGTTTTGAAGACCTGAAAGCAGGCAAAGTTGTTGAGTTGGATGCCCCGCTGATTTTTGGAACCGATGGTGCATTTTCAGCAGTGCGTGGCGCAATGCAGCGGACCGACCGCTTCAACTACCGCCAGCGGTACCTGGAACACGGATACAAGGAGCTCCACATACCACCGGCTGAAGGCGGAGGTTTTCGAATGGATAAAAGCGCCCTGCACATCTGGCCAAGAGGACATTTTATGTTGATTGCCCTACCCAATGCAGATGGCAGTTTTACCTGCACCCTCTTCCTCCCATTTGAAGGGCCGGAATCCTTTGAAAAACTGGATAGCGATGCTGCTGCCCGTCAGTTTTTTGAGCAGTATTTCCCCGATGCGCTGGAGCATATGCCCACCTTTTCGGAGGACTTCCGAAATAACCCGAGTTCTTCATTGGTTACGGTCAACTGTGATCCCTGGCAATATGACAAGCGCATCCTGTTGCTGGGTGATGCCGCCCACGCCATCGTGCCGTTTTATGGACAGGGGATGAATGCGGGTTTTGAAGATTGTACCATCCTGGATGAACTAGTTGACACCTATGACCACGACTGGGAACAGATCATTCCTGCGTTCGCAAAAGACCGCCGTCCCGACGGGGATGCCATTGCAGAACTGGCGCTTCGAAATTTCATTGAAATGCGTGATTTGGTAGGGGATCCCAAGTTTTTGCTTCGCAAAAAAATTGCCACCTACCTCCACGAGAAATATCCGGATTTTCTGCCGGTGTATTCCATGGTTTCCTTCAGTCACATCCCATACCGGGATGCCTGGGCGGAAACTACTTCACAAGACGAACTGTTCCGGCAGATACTCGCTATCCCCGACATTGAATCCAAATGGGATGGACCCGAAATGGAGCAGGTGTTCCTGAACTGGCGAAAAGGCTAGGGCTTATTTTTTAACCAGTTCAATTTTCTCGATTCGGTCGCCCACTTCCAGGGTGTTTACCACGTCCATGCCTTCGGCAACTTTTCCAAAAATGGTGTAACGCCCGTCGAGGTGTGGGGTAGGAGAGTGGGTGATAAACCACTGGGTTCCTTCCGTGTCCCTGCCAGCGGAGGCCATGCCCAGGTAGCCTGCCTGATCATACCAGCACAGACCAATTTCGCTTCGGATGGTGTAATCCAATGCGCCGTATCCGTCGCCCCGTGGACAGCCGCCCTGTACTACAAAGTTGGGGACGACCCGGTGGGTTGTTTTTCCGTTGTAAAACCCGTCGTTGATCAGTTTGATGAAATTGACCACTGAACCGGGAGCCCATTGTGGGTAGAGCTCGAGGTCAACGGCTCCTTTGTTGGTTTGCATCCGGACGCGCTGGCCTACTTCCATGGTGGTAAGGAGGGGCCAGTCGATGGGGTGGTTGAACCGCGGCACGTAGGGAGCTGGTTCCGGTTTTTCTTCAAAAAATGCGATCACTTTTTTCAACTCCATATACGCTTCCAGGTCGCGCGGCATTTTGAGGGCTGCGAGGCTGGCATTGAAATCCCGGATTCGGCTTGTATCGCGCAGGCTTCGGTAGTTGAGAGCCGGGGCCATAAAGCCATTTGCGGAAGCGGCTATCATTCCGGGATCACCGGATGCAACTACTTCGCGGAGGTGGTTGTAGATTTCCCGGCGGGCACCTCCGGCACCTTCACCCAAATGTTGGAAAAAGTCTTTTTTATTGGCAATAGCCGCAAGGGCTTCTGCGGCCGCTGTTTTTACTGCGGGGTGCGAGTCTGCCATTCCTTTGGAGTAAATCCAGCGGAATTGCCACCCGGTCTCTGCGAGTGCTTTCAGGCATGCTGCCCGTTCGTAGGGATTGTCAGATTGCAAGAACTGTTCGCGAAGTTGGTACACGACATAGTCTCTTGAATCGGGTTTGTACACCTGAGTAAGCCATTTGTTGGAGGCGTGATACAGTGCAACGCGGGTTGGCCAGGGAAGTTTGGGCAAATCACGGGCCGTTCGCCAATACACATCTGCATCGCGGGCGGTACCATGTTGGATAAAAAACTCGGCTGCTGTTCTGGAAACATGTGGGTTGGGATCGGATAAATACGGGGTGAGGAGGCGCAGTACGGTATCCGGTTCAAATTTCCCAAGTGCCCGGATGATGTTGCAGGTAACCCGCCAGTCCCGTTCGTTTTCAATCACTTTTGTCAGGATGGAAAAAGCAGGGTCTGCGGATGATTTTCCCAATGCGGTGGCTAGCGCCATGCGGACATCGGGGTCGGTGGCGCGCACGTATGCTGCAGCAAGTCGGGTTGCCTGAAGGCTGTCGGGTTTAAAATCGGTAGTGCGAGCCAGGTAGTGGGCAGCCATAAGGCGTGCTGAGTTGGGAAGGCGGTCGTTGGCCGCATTGTGCAACATGGTTTCGGTTGCTGTTGGGTCGGTGATGTTGCGGAGTGCAAATTGAAAGATAGCCCGGTTGCGGCCTTCGAGCAAGAGGGTATCGGTTTTTTCGTAGGTGGTGATGGCGGCCATCTGCTTCAGGCTTTCCAGGTTGCCGCACTTCCCGATGGCTTCAAGAATTACAGCATTGAAGCGTTGGTGGTTGGAAAGGCTGTCTTTCCCGTCAAATGCTGCGGTGAGCAGGGGCTCCGCGGCGGCTGCTTTGGTCTGGCCCAGGGCAAAAGCGGCGGCGATGCGCACATCTTCAACGGGGTCCTGGAGCAGTTGTGCAAGGCCGGTTATCTGACTGGAGTCGCCGGATGAAGCGAATGCCAGGGCAGCCAAATACCGCAGTGTTGCATCTTGGTTGGTGAAGTACTTCGCCAGACTATCGCTTAGTCTTTTATCCCGAAAATCATACAGTTTTTGAACCGTAGGATCGGTGAGATTTAGTTCGATTTTATCGCTCGATCTCTGATTGCCCTGTTCGGGTGGGATGCAGGAAAAAAAGGAACTGAGGATAACAATAGAAATAAGGAACAAAAGTACCGTACGCATGGACCAGCATTTTTAAGGTAAGATGCAAAGGTATGAAATATGCAGTCCAATTCCGGTGGTTTTTAGGTGTGCAGAAAACTTAACACTGGCAATGGTTTGTTATTTATGTTTTTATATATAAATGTTATTTTAATACAAAAGTCAGCTAGATTTTTTTAGTGAAAAAAATTACCTTTGATGACCTTTATTTTTTATTCTAATCAAATCATCTCATGAGTTTAACTTTTACACAAGGAAATATCCTTGGGTTAACACCTTGTCCTGTGCGTTTCCCGTACGTGTTAGGATTCCTTTTTTCTTTCCTGATTTTACCAGGTAGTGCAACAGCCGGAGAACCGGTCTATGCACCAAAAGGAACCGCAATGGCTTCTTGTACTGAGCTGTTTATTTCAGAGTACGTAGAAGGTTCTTCCAACAATAAGGCGATTGAAATTTACAACCCAACCGGCTCGGATATTACGCTGACCGGCAATTATGAGTTGCGCTTTTATTTCAATGGAAGCACCTCTGCCACTACAACCATTGCACTCACGGGGGTTGTCACTTCCAATGATGTTTTTGTTGTGTGTGACGATAGTTCTGATCCATTAATTTTGGCTGTTGCAGATCAGCAATCTACTGCCACCTTTTTTAACGGGGATGATGCAGTTGAACTCTACAATGTCAATACGGGATTGGCTGTTGATGTGATCGGTCAGATCGGGTTTGATCCGGGATCCCAATGGGGGACCGGCCTGGTTTCTACACAGGATAACACCATTCGCCGTATGACTGCCATTGACATGGGCGATGCCGATGGTTCGGATGTGTTTGACCCGGCTACTGAATGGGATGGTTTTGACAACAATGATTTTACCGATTTGGGTACATACAGCAGCACCGCTTGCCCCTTGTCAACAGGCTGCTCCGAATTGTTTATCTCTGAATACGTAGAAGGTTCTTCCAACAACAAAGCGATTGAAATTTACAACCCAACCGGCTCAAGCGTAACGCTAACCGGTAATTATGAGTTGCGTTTTTATTTTAACGGAGGCACTTCTGCCACTACTACTATTGCACTTACAGGAACTATTAACTCAAACGATGTTTTTGTTGTGTGCGACGATAGTTCTGACCCTTTGATTTTGGCTGTTGCAGATCAACAATCTACTGCCAGCTTTTTCAATGGTGACGATGCGATTGAACTCTACAACGTGAATACCGGCCTGGCTATCGATGTGATTGGTCAGATCGGATTTGACCCAGGTTCCGAATGGGGCGCAGGCTTGACCTCCACCCAGGACAATACCATTCGTCGCATGAGTTCCATTGATGCAGGCGATCCTGATGGTTCGGATGTATTTGACCCGGCCATCGAGTGGGAGGGCTTTGCAAACAATGATTTCACAGGACTGGGTTCACATGCCAGCATTTGTGGATGTGCTCCATACACGGCATCAATTAACGGATTCGGTGCATATTGTGCTGAAGGCAATGTTGATTTTACCTTCGAAACAGACGGTGGAACTGGTCCGTTTACTGTAATTTTTGAAGATTCAAACGGCAATCAGTTTACCCGAACTGTCAACAACAGTGGGGATACATTTGGTTTTGCCGTTTATGAACTGAAACATATACCCTGGTATCTGTGACGGATGCAGCCGGTTGCCAGGCAACCAGCCTTGTAGGCTCTGTCAGCGTGATTGTTTCTCCTGGTGATCTTGTTGCCAGTGCATCGGGAACGAACCCAAGCTGTGCCGACAACGACGGAACCATTGTACTCACCATTACCGGCGGCGAAGGTCCTTTTACGTATTTGTGGACTGGAACTGGTACCGGTCTGGCTCCAACAGAAGGAGATCAATCCGGTTTGAGCCAGGGGTTTTATATGGTAACCGTAACGGACGCCGGAACCTGTACAGATACTGCTACTGCATTTCTGATTCTTTCTCCGGATTGTGATTGTGCTTTAATTGTGTCGGTTGATAATGTGACCAACGAAGATTGTAACGGACTGGGATCTATCCAGTTTACGGCAAGTAATGGTACAGCACCGTATACTTACGACCTGAATGGCGTAATGAACACAACCGGTTTGTTTACCGATCTTTCTGCCGGCAGTTACACCGTTTTGGTGACAGATGCAATGGATTGTGGCTCCTCTGCTACCGCCACAGTGCTGTACGATGAGGATGATGAAGATCCGGTGTTCGACCAAAATCCGCTGCCGCAAAACATGACTATCGCTTGTGATGAAATGGTACCTCCGGCAGCAGTGCTTACCGCTACAGACAACTGCGACCCAAATCCTTTTGTCGAGTTTTTTGAAGATATTACTCCGGGGAACTGTCCTCAAGAATATACCATCACCCGCACCTGGATCGCTTCGGATATTTCTGAAAACGAAACCCAGCATGTTCAGGTGATTGAGGTTGTAGACGATTTGGCTCCGGTTTTCAACCTGCCGTTGCCTGAAGACGAAACCATAGCCTGTGACGGAATGGTGCCTCTGCCTGTACAGGTTACCGCCCAGGATAATTGCGATCCGGGCCAGGTTCCTCCGGTTATTTTTATCAATGAAATCCACTACGACAATGCTGGTACCGATGAAGGCGAATTCATTGAGATTGCCGGAACTGCAGGCATTGACTTATCAAACTACACCCTTGTGCTGTATAATGGCAACGGTGGTGTTGAATACGACGCCATGACCCTGTCGGGCCTCATTGATGATGAAGGTGCAGGCTTTGGTGCAGTTTCATTTGCTTATCCCTCCAATGGAATCCAGAATGGCTCACCAGATGGTGTTGCTCTGGTGGATATGTCGGGTACAGTAGTTCAATTCCTCAGTTATGAAGGAACCATCCTGGCTACGAATGGCCCGGCAAGTGGTATGACCTCTACGGATATTGGGGTGGAAGAAGGCACCGGTACTGCCATTGGCGAGTCGCTGCAGTTGACCGGAACCGGTCAGGTGGCTGACCGACTTTACCTGCTGGTCCATTGGCTGAAAGCCCAGGAACACCGAATGCCGGACAAATAATCGAAGCCCTTCCCGGAACAATCATTGCTACCTACATGGAGACCATGATGATGGGCGACTGTCCGGGCGAAATGATTATTAAGCGCATGTGGACGGCTACCGATGCCTGTGGCAATGCCGATTCCCACATGATTACCATAACCCTGACGGATGGTACAGCACCTGAGTTTGTACCACCATTGCCACAAAACCTTACTTTGACTTGTGGCGATCCGATTCCACCGGCAGATGATCTGCTTGCAGTGGACAACTGCGATGATGGCAATTCAGGCATGGCTATGGTGTGGATCAATGAGATTCACTACGACAATGCCGGCACGGATGTCAACGAATTTGTTGAAGTTGCCGGAATTGCCGGAACCGACCTGAGCGATTATTCCATCTTCCTGTATAATGGATCCAACGGCGGAACCTATGGATCAATGCCTTTATCCGGGATTATTGACAATGAAAGCAATGGATTTGGCGCAGTTTCTTTCTCATATCCTGTAAATGGTCTTCAGAACGGAGCCCCTGACGGTCTTGCTTTGGTGCACGGCGGTATGGTGGTTCAGTTCCTCAGCTACGAAGGTTCATTCATGGCTGTTGGCGGTCCTGCGAACGGCATGACTTCAACCGATATTGGAGTGGAAGAAACGTCATCTACACCTATTGGCGAATCGCTGCAATTGACCGGAACAGGTACTATGTATTCTGACTTTGCCTGGAACCCACCTGCTGCGGAGTCTCCGGGAGACATCAACCCGGGACAGGCGTTTAACCTTGTTCAGGTTGGATTGCTTGTTGAATTCAGTGAGACAATTGCTCCGGATCTGAACTGCATTTATGGTCAGACCATTACCCGTACCTGGTCGGTAGAAGACGGATGCGGAAACATGAATACCCACCAGCAGGTGATCACCATTGCCGACACCGATGGCCCGGTTGTTACCTGTGATCCAATTACTGTTCCTTTGGATATTGATGGTTCGGTAACAATCACGGAAGCCGATATTACCTGGAGTGCAACCGATGCATGTAGCCCTGAATCGGCGCTTACCCTGTTGCCAGCATCTCTGACAGTAGATTGTGACGACATTGATGCCGGCACCACGTTTACCATTTCTGTAGAAGATGAATGTGGAAACATCGGAACCTGTACGCTGGATGTTACTGTTCCGGACTTGGATCGCTGTACTCCGGAAATTTCTATCTCCGATCCATGTATTTGTTTGAATAATGCGACCACCCTGACTAACGGTCAGTTTGGCGAGCAAATTTATATCAAATCACTCACCGGTTTGGTTTGGACCATTACGCAGGTGACTGGTTTGTACCAGCCGGGCGGCCCGAACCCACCGGCGGCACCAACCCCGATTTTGGCAGGAACTACGTTCACTGAAATGCCGGTTGGAAGCGGTGATTATTTCCTGAATGGAAAGCACATTGATGACATTGGTTATACCCTTACAGTGGTAAACCAATTTGGAGTTGTACTTGAAATCGGCAACAGCTGTGCATATCCAAACCCGGAAATCCTGAGCGATCTGGCAGGTACATTCTGTCTGTTCTCTGATCCGGTTGATTTGGTTGGTACTCCTGGCGATGACAACATCGTTAGCGCAGGCTTCACCATCAATGGTGTTCCTGCCACAACTTTCGACCCGATGATGGGTGTTGGTCAGTATGTAATTGCTTACACCGTTGATGGTGGTGAGCCAAAGGCATTCGGACCAGATGATCCAGGCTGTGAAATTACCCTCAAGACAATTGTCAATGTATTGGCAACGCCGACTACACTGAGCTGTAACAACCTGGTGCAAATTGCCCTGGATGCAGACTGTGTTGAGGAGATTACCCCAGATATGATTCTGGAGGGAACCTATGGTTGCTTCGATGATTATATTGTAGAAATGGACGTAACCCTTCCTCTGGGTAACGGCCCGTGGATTCCGGCCATCGTGGATGGATCGGACGTTGGGCAGACCTATTCTGTCCGCGTAACACACCAGGTGAGTGGCAACAACTGCTGGGGACAAATTACCGTTCAGGATGAACTTCCTCCGGTGCTGGAATGTGAAGATATTTTCCTTTCCTGCGCTATTATGGAAACCAATCCAGACTATTTGAAAAACACCCTGGGCATCAACGAGGCCTATCCTAACGTAATTGAAAACTGTTCTCCGTTTACCCTGAGCCATACAGATACCTGGTTTGATCTGGGCTGTAATGGTACAATTAACGGGGTACAGGATTTGAGTGCATACATTCTGCGTAAATGGGTTGCCAGCGATGCAAGCGGAAACCTGAGCACCTGCAACCAATTCATTTACTTCGTTCGTCGCCATGTTGACGATGTGCTTTTGCCACCGGATTTCTCAGTTAGTTGTGAAAATCCAAACATCGATCCGACGGTGACGGGCATGCCGTACCTGATGGAATTTGGCTTGCAGTTTGGTTTGTATCCAAACAATACCTACTGTGAATTGCAGACCATTTATACCGATCAGGAATTGCCTGTGTGCGATGGAACAACCAAGATTTTACGGACCTGGACCATTTACGATTGGTGCTTGCCATCCAATCCAAATCCACCAAACCCGAACCCGGTATACCATCTTCAGGTAATTGAAATTAAAGACGATACACCACCGATACTGCTGGATTGTCCTGAAGAGGTGATCGTATCCGTGGATCCATTTAGCTGCTGCGGAACCATCGACCTGCCAGACGTAATTGTTACGGATGCCTGTTCCCGCATTGCCAGCGTAGAGGCTAGCATTGCTGCCTTTACCAGCTTTGATTATTTCTCGCAGGATAGTTTTATGGTATTCCATATGACGGGTACCGCAGGTGATTTCCCTGGAAACAACCTCTGGAATCCGGATACCATGGCTATCTTCGGCTATACCCCTTGCTTGCCTTCCGCAACACACCACGTTTACTACTATGTAACCGATGATTGCGGCAACGTGAGTGAATGTAACTATGAGTTGGTTGTAAAAGACTTGTCGCCTCCGGTTGTTGCCTGTGACGAACACACGCAGGTTTCTCTGGGAATCAGTGGCGAAGCATTTATTGATGCCGAAACCTTTGATGACGGGTCATACGATAACTGTGGAGTTACCAACTTTAAAGTGCGCCGAATGAGTTCTGGCGGTTGCCAGTCCAGCATCTTCTTCTACGATCAGGTGAAGTTCTGCTGCTCGGATGTGGGCGATACCGTAAATGTGATCATGCGCGTATACGACGTTATGGATGTGCCTGCCGGACAGGTTAGCCTGAGCTTCCAGGAACTGCACTCCAACGATTGTATGGTTCAGGTTTATGTAGAAGATAAAATCAAACCGGTTTGTTTGCCACCGGCCCATACCACGGTTAGTTGTGAAAACTTCGACCCAAGCCTTTGGGCATATGGTATGGCTGAAGGCGCAGACAACTGCTGCATGGATACGGTGACGACCATTACCAGCTATGCCATGTTTGATACCTTGTGTAACAAGGGGACCATCTTGCGTACGTTTAGAGCATTTGACTGCTACAACAACTCGAGCCTTTGTACGCAGCGCATTGTGGTCAACTACGAGCAGGATTACTATGTGCGTTTCCCGAACGATGTAATTGTAAATGAGTGCAATGGATCGGGCGTGTATGGAGAGCCTACGTTCTTCGGTGAAGACTGTGAACTGTTGGGTGTGTCCTTTGAAGATGAGGTGTTCACGGTAGTGCCGGATGCATGTTATAAAATTGAACGAACCTGGGATATTATAAACTGGTGTACGTACAACCCGAACCTTCCATTGGTTTTTGTACCGAACCCAAATCCCAACCCGATAACGAACCACCCATCGAACCTCCCAGGTCCCGTGGTTTCTCCACAGGGCACTGCGCAACCTTGGGCTCCAACAGTGGTGAAAATCAATTCGACGGATCCGCTGCCAACCAATTACAGCAACTACTGGTTTGCAGATGCAAACGGGTATCGCTACAAGCAAATCATCAAAATCATCGACACCGAAGATCCGGTGTTTGACAACTGTCCAACCGATGATGTAGAGGTTTGCGATCTGACTGAAAACGACAACCTGTTCTGGAATGATCCGGCATACTGGGATGCAACCATTGGCAGCCACGATTTGTGTGAAGCGCCAAGCGAACTCTGCATTACGGTTACGGACTCATGTGGTGGACCTGAGGTGAATGTACGCTACATCCTCTTCCTGGATATGGACGGTGACGGTGTGATGGAAACGGAAATTTCAAGTACGAATCCGCCTGCACCAAACACCATCCCATACCTGGGCGGCACGGCGTTTGACAACCGCCCAGTTCCAGCCAATCAGAAATACCGTTTTGCCATTGACTGGACAACCACCGGAAATGCGCGCACCGCTTGTGTGCGTTGGGACTGGCTCCAACAGCCTGCTAACCTCAACGACAACACCTTGCAAGGCGTAGTTCCGCAACTGCCTTATGGGGTTCATAAGATCAAATGGATTGCCGAAGATGGCTGTGGAAACGAAGCCATTTGTGAATACACCTTTGAAGTTAAAGACTGTAAAAAGCCGACCGTTGTTTGTCTGAATGGCCTCAGCGTAAACATCATGCCTGGCGGTATGATTACCCTGTGGGGCGGTGATTTCCTCCAGTACGGAGAAGACAACTGCACACCGGCTAACCAACTGGTTTACGGAGTAGTTGAAAGCGATCAGAGCACGGGCTCTTTCCCGGTTGACGCTTTGGGCAATCCGATTTTGAAT
The DNA here is from genome assembly GCA_041392625.1 of Saprospiraceae bacterium. GTDB lineage: Bacteria > Bacteroidota > Bacteroidia > Chitinophagales > Saprospiraceae > M3007. The sequence continues at coordinate 132,331 of JAWKLR010000010.1, forward strand.
GTCACATTTGATTGCAACGAACTCGGTACCCAACCTGTACAATTGTGGGCCATGGATGCTGCCGGAAATGCAGACTTCTGTGAAACCTATGTAATTGTTCAGGACAACATGGGCAACTGCGTAGCCAACAACCTGAGTGTTGCAGGTATTCTCGCAACAGAAACACAGGAAGGGGTTCAGGAAGCATCTGTAGAACTGGATGCAACCTTCCCGGCCGGAGCGCCTTTCACCGCGTTTGATCTGACAGATAATGCAGGCCAGTACGAGTTCATGAACTCGGTTCCTGTTGCCAGCAATATGGTAATCACTCCATTGAAGGACGATAACCCGCTGAATGGTGTTACCACCTTTGACCTGGTGTTGATCAGCAAACATATCCTTGGTTTGGAGCCACTGAACAGCCCGTACAAAATGATTGCTGCGGATGCGAACAATTCGCACTCAATCACCACATTTGATATCGTCGAGTTCAGAAAGTTGATTCTGGGTATATACAACGAACTGCCAAACAATACCAGCTGGCGCTTTGTGGATAAGTCCTTCAACTTTACGGACAACACCAACCCGTTTGTAGATCAGTATCCTGAAAATATTTCCATTGCGGATATCCAGTCACACCAACTGGGTGAAGACTTTGTGGGAATCAAAGTGGGTGATGTAAACAACTCGGTAATTGCCAACTCATTGCTCAGTTCCGACGACCGGGGTGCCGGCTTCCTGCTCTTTGATGTGAAGGATCGCACGCTGGCTCAGGGCGAAGAATTTGAGGTGGAATTTGTTGCAGATCAAACGGTGCTGGGCTACCAGTTTACCCTGAATCTGGATGGACTTGAAGTGCTTGAAATTGTACCTGGCGAGGGCATGTCTGCCGAACATTTTGCTGTGTTTGGCAATCCAGGCGCTCCATCGGATGCAATTACTACTTCATACGATGGCAAGCTATCCGGCCGGTTTACCGTTCGCTTCAAGAGCCATGTATCTGGCAACCTGAGTGAGCAGGTTCGCATTTCCAACCGGATTACCAAAGCAGAAGCATACACTACCGATGCCCAGTTGCTGAACCTGGCGCTGCGATTCAATGGAGAACAAATTCAGGGACTTGCTTTTGAAGCATACCAGAATATTCCAAACCCGTGGGTGAATCAAACGCAAATTGGTTTCTACCTGCCAGAAGAAGGAGCGGTTCAGATGAATGTGTACGACGAAAGTGGACGCCTTGTATACCAAAACAAGGCTGATTTTGCAGCCGGATACAATGCCTTCACGCTGAACAGATCGGATGTAAATACGACCGCTGTTCTGTACTATGAACTGGTAAGCGACCAGGGAACAAGCAGTCACAAGATGATACAGATGCGCTAAAAAGGCGCCTGAATAGAATACCAAAATCCGGACTTTGAGCGATCAGAGTCCGGATTTTTTTTGCCCTGCAGAAAAGATGAATGCACTAAATCCGGGCTTTTTATCTTGAAATTAACCCAATTTTTGAGGTTGTATGAAAATGCTCAAATCCTACGTTTTGGGTATATTTTTTTCTAAATAATGTACCATTAACATTTTTTAGGTAAAAAAATGAAATACTTTACCCTATTTTTGTAGCCATCCTTTGATTATGAGGATGTTATCTAATCCAAATTACTGATTGTTTTAATCCCGGCTATTCCCCCCGTTGATCTTAACTCATCCAACGGTGATGCTTCATTTGTAATCATTTAATCTCATGGCTTCTCTGCTATACCCGCCCATGGTGCAGTTTATGCATCCCATGTTCCGATTACTGCATTTAAGAGGATTGTCCGTTCTCTTTTTAGCAATTTTTGCTGCCAAGGCTCAGGCTCAGGTATGTAATGATGCAGTTGTTTTTTCACTCGATGAAGATTGTTCCCTGACAATCCTTCCGGATATGATTCTGGAGGGCACCTATGATTTGTCATTATTTACCGTAAAAATAACGACAAGCACCGGCCAGCCCATTCCCAACGATTTGAATGCTTCGCACATCGGCCTGAATCTGGTGGCTACCATTACCGATACTACGACCGGCAATTATTGCCAGGGCACCTTCAAGGTGGTGGATAATACCAAGCCCATTGTCGATTGCTCCAATTTTACAATTCCTTGTCTGCTGCCTGATTTTTCTCCCGGATATTTATTAAGTCAAATTAGCATACCGGAAGCCATTCCCCAGATTTCAGATAATTGCTCCAACCCCCAATCCGCGTACACGGATTCCTGGGAGTATTTTGATTGTGGAATCCCCGGTGATTTATTTGGAATTCTTACCCGAACCTGGACCGCAACCGACCCTTCGGGAAATGTTGGAGGCTGCGTGCAGACCATCAAGGTGACCCGGGTGCATGCCGACGATATTGATTTCCCGGCGGATGTTCAGTTGGATTGTTCCGCCCCTGAAATTGGTCCTTCCAATACCGGACTTCCAAGTTGGGCAGGCCCGGCCGGACCGGTTGAACTTCAATTAGATAATACCAGCTGGGGTTTTGGACTCAGTTATACCGATGTCTCCATCCCCAGTTGTGGAAATACATTTTCCGTACTTCGCACCTGGATCTTGTGGGATGAATGCCCGCAGATCGGCCTCAATCCCGTTCAGCAGGCCCAGATTATTTCCGTGAGCGATACGCTCGGGCCCGAATTGTTGTGCCCTCCCAACCTTACCATCAATGCCAATCCTTTTACCTGCTATGCGGATTACGATCTGCCAGACATCCACCTGATGGATGGCTGTTCGACAACCGCAGATTTTTGGGCAGCCTGGGAGCAGAATGGGGTAGGGGTCAGCATTCCGGGAACCCTTAGTGACTTCCCGGGCAACAATCTCTGGAATCCCGATACGCTCGGTGTTTTGCCCCTGGCAACCAACATTCCCATTGGCGATCATAGCATCACCTATTTTGCCAACGATGCATGCGGAAACCTGGGTGCCTGCACCTTTGTCTTGACCGTTCGCGATGACGCACCGCCATTGGCTGCCTGCGACGAAGACACGCAGGTGAGTATCGGAATCAATGGCGAGGCGCTTGTAAATGCCGCTACCTTCGACGATGGCAGCTGGGACAATTGCGTGGTTCCGGAGTTCAAAGCGCGTCGACTGGAGGCAAATGATTGCCAGGACCACAACATGTTCCACGATCAGGTGAAGTTTTGTTGTGGGGATGTAGGCGATACAATTTTGGTAGTGCTGCGTGTACTGGACTTCCCGATCGTGAGCGGTCCGGTGGATTTGGATTACGGCGAGCCGCACAACAACGATTGTGTGGTGAAGGTGTTTGTAAAAGATAAAATCAAGCCGGCTTGTTTGCCACCAGACCATGTGGATCTGGCCGATTGCGCCACCTTCGACCCAAGTTTTTGGTTGTATGGTGTGCCATCCGGGGCGGATAATTGCTGCCTGGTTTCTGTGGAAGAACTGGATCCAAACTACACCCTCTTTGATACGATCTGCAACCGGGGAACTTTGATTCGCCGATTTCAGGCGACCGATTGTTACGGTCAGACCAGCCAGTGTACCCAACGGGTTGTTTTTGAAAATGACCAGTATTACTACCTCAAGTTTCCGGATGATTTGTTGATCAATGATTGTGATACAACCGGATATTACAGTCCCGGACCGGAAATATTTGGCGAGGATTGTGAGCAAATGAGCATTTCGTACACCGACGAATTTTTTGAGGCTGCACCGGAGGCTTGCGTAAAAATTGAGCGCACTTGGAAGGTCATCAACTGGTGTTCCTATGACCCCAATTTGCCTTTGATAAAGGTGCCAAACCCAACGCCGCACCCGGAGTTAAACAGCATTTACAATTTGCCCGGACCCCTCGTTGCGCCTCCGGGGAATACCCCCTCTGCCACCATCATTCGGGTAAATCCGGATGATCCGGACCTGACCGATTACAGCGATTTTTGGGATAAGGATGCCAATGGATACGAGTATCAGCAAATCATCAATATTCGGGATGAAGTGCCGCCAAAAATTCGTTCCTGTCCCTTGATTTTCCCCTTGCAGTTTTGCGATCAAACCGACAACGATGCCCAACTCTGGAATGCACCGTATTGGGGAAATCAGGGCGATTCCACGACCTGGGATTTATGCGAGGGCCGCGTCAATCTGGCTGTAACCGGCGAAGATGCCTGTTCAAAAGGCGAGGTAAACATTCGCTACCTCCTGTTTTTGGATTTGGACGGGGATGACTCCACCGAAACCGTTGTGAGCAGCACCAATTTCCCGGGATACAACAAGATTCACTACAACAACATCAATACCCTGAATTACGAAGGGGGCGAAATTCGGGAGTTTGACCAACGCCCGGTACCGCCCGAAGAGAAATACGGCTTTTCCATTCAGTACTTTACAGGCGGGCCGACTAAAACGGCGATGCTGCGCTGGACTACTCAGGCCAATCCAAATGTTTTTGTCAACCCGGAGTTGCCCTTCGGGCGACATAAAATCCGATGGATCGTTTCGGATGCCTGTGGCAATGAAACCTATTGCGAGTACTTGTTGACGATCAAGGATTGTCTGAAGCCAGAAATTATTTGTCTGAACGGCTTGAGTGTAAACATTCAGCCATCCTCAACGGTAACCATTTACCCAAGCGATCTGATTGTATATGTTGCGGATAACTGTACACCAGATGCCGAATTGGAACTGAGCATTGTAGCCTCTGAACTGGACTATCTGGATTTCCCATTGGATTCCATGGGCAACCCGTTTGAAAGTATCCAATTTGATTGCTCTAAGACCGGCGTTCAGGAAATCGACCTTTGGGTGCAGGACCACGAAGGAAACAGCGGACAATGTGAAACTTACGTGATAGTGCAGGACAACCTGGGCATGTGCTCCGCAGATCCGGTTAGTGTGGCGGGCTTCCTGCTCACAGAAGATGAAGCCGGGATCGAGGAGGCATTTGTAACCATGGAAGCCAGTCACCCGCAGCTTCCGCTTTCGGATGAAATGACCGTCTCCACGGGTACGGGCTTGTTTGTATTCCAAAATGCACTTCCCTACGGATCGGATGCCGTGCTGATTCCATTTAAAGATGATAATTACACCAACGGGGTTTCTACCTACGATTTGGTTTTGATAAATCAACACATTCTCGGACAGATTCCGCTGGATGGTCCGTACAACATGATTGCGGCCGATGCCAACCATTCCGGCAGCATCACCATTTACGATGTTGCCGAGTTGCGCAAGTTGGTGTTGGGGATTTACAGCGACCTGCCCGACAGCGACTCCTGGCGATTTGTAGATGCGGCGCATTCATTTGCCGACCCAAACAATCCGTTTGCATTCCCGTTCCCGGAGTCCATTAGTTTGTACGACCTCCAATCGAACCCGCCCGATCAGGAATTTGTGGGTATCAAAATCGGCGATGTAAACGGCAGTGCCCTGCCCAACAACAATGCCTTTCGGGCGGATACGCGTACGCCGTTTTATCTGTCTTTGGAGGACCGCTACCTCAGCAAACACGAGGTATTGGATTTTGAACTGGCCTTTCCGGAAAACCTGGATGCGCTTCAGTTTGCCCTCTCGTGCACCGACCTTGAAATCCTGGATCTGGCGCCCTATGGGGGCCTCAAAAGTGAAGAGTTGGCCTTGCACAATCCGGGCCTGCTCAGTGTAGCCTGGTCGCGTACAGGCGCAGCCCCCAAAACAGGCTTGCAACTCACGGTCCGCGCTACGCGCGACGCCTGGCTGTCGGAGTTGTTAACCCTGATATCCGAGCCCACGCCTTCCATGGCCTACCGCCAAACCAGTGGTGCTGCGGAGGAAATGCCGGCCCATTTGCGCTTTGAAAACAGCGGCGCGGGCGAAGCCCTGCGTTTGTTCCAGAATACGCCCAACCCGGTGGTGGAGCATACCAACATCGCATTCTACCTGCCGGAGGCCACCGAATGCGTGTTGGAAATCAGCGACCAAACGGGCAGAAAAATATACAGTCAAAAAGCAAACTACAGCAAAGGCTACAACCAACTTCAGTTGCCCGTTTCAACCTTCCCCGGCAAAGGAGTCTACTACTACAGCCTATCCACCGATTCCGACTACGCAGTCCGCAGTCTGCTGGTACTGGATTAACCGAAGGATTTATCGATAAAACAAACAGCCGGTATGCGCACATGCACATACCGGCTGTTCCATTTTTAGTCCATCCAATCACAACCTAACAACAAATTCCCAAACCCGTCACACCCCTTCCGAATATTAATTTGGAAATCTGAAAAAATGAAATATATTTGTAGTAAACCCCTTTAGGCTCCCCATCTATACAAAACTCAAAGGCCATCTCTCCGAAATGAAAACAAGTTACCTGGGATTATTTTTGATTGGGTTTTTTGGTTTCTGGCTCGATTTGAGGCTGGAGAGGTGTAAGCTTTCAGGTCTGAGTTTAGTGGTTTGGAGATTGTGGGGTATGGGCTAATAGTTGGAGGTAAATGCCATACTTGTAGAGTTTGCAGTAGATATATCAAATCATATTAATATCAAGATCATGAAGCAGATTTTTATTACAACCTTTATCTTTTTATTGGCATTGAATGTATGCCATTCACAAAAGAAGGATGATTGGATTGGGTACATTAGTTGTATGACTGAGGACTTTGATCAGGAAACTTTGAATAGACTAAATTGCGATTTAATTCAGTTGCAAACAATTCGTAACAATTGTATCAATAACTTATCTGAATGCAAATTGAATTGCAGAGAAAGTAATATGAATTGTTTTAGATCCAAATGGGCAGAATCAGGAGAATGTAGAAATAGGAAACGTGATGAATTCAAAGAATGTAGAGATGCCAAAAAGAGTGGAAAGGAGGAATGTAAACAAATAAAAGAAAATACAATTGATGAGTGTAATCGCACACTTAGAGGTCGAGCTAAACGACAATGTAAAAAAGGTGCAAGGAAAGACTTCAGAAATTGCAAGCAGAATTTAAAAGGGATAAAAAAAAGATGTAAGAATGATGCTAGGGGCAGATCTCGCGAATGCCAACAAGTAGCGAGAGCCAATAAAAGAAGATGCCTTGCTGAACTAGAAAGCCGAATCGAGAATTGTAGAAATAATTGTGGTGATTGTCAAGAAGAAATTGAACGCTACAATAAATGTTTAAATAGTTATAGAGAGTTGGCACCACCCTCAAATATCGACCGTAAGGATTGTGCAAGAAGGTTTCTACCAAATCGTTATGATAGCAATTGCGACTCGGGACTGAAAGGTAATTATGGAACAAAGTATGTAATTAGGAATACAACAGATGAGAATCTTATAGTCTATGTCTGTGAAGGTTTTAGAAACGATGGTACAAAGATTAATGGTCAAATTATTGAAGAAAGTTTACCTCCAAATGTTGCAATAAGCTATACTATTGAATGTGACAAAAACCTGTGGATACAAGGAGAATCTCTACGAGGTATTACAACACCCATTCCTATTTCTGGTGAAAATTGTTGTAGCTCATCAAATATTGTAAACAAAAACTTTGACTACTAACACTGGAATAACATTTGTATATTATGTTCATGCCCAGAAAAATCTGTTAGCACCACATATTCAAGATCCTTGTGTGTCATATAACCCCAACTCTACCCAACGCCCAAAATCCCCCAACACGCCTAAAACATAGTCAAAACAATAAAAGACATAATTTGAAACTGATATAATGAACTTACAATAAATGGCAAAAAAGAACGGAAACGGAACGGAAGAACCGTTGGAAAAACAACTCTGGAAATCGGCTGACAAGCTGAGAAAAAATATTGACGCTGCAGAGTATAAACACGTAGTACTCGGACTGATTTTCCTGAAATATATTTCAGATGCCTTTGAGGAACTCTACGAAAAGCTGAAGGCTGGAGAAGGCGAATATGCAGGTGCCGACCCAGAGGACAAAGACGAATACAAAGCGGAGAATGTGTTTTTCGTGCCCGAGAAAGCCCGTTGGTCTTATCTGCTCTCACAAGCCAAACAACCCACCATTGGCAAGTCTGTAGATGATGCCATGGACTTCATTGAAATGGAAAACGCATCGCTGAAAGGGGTTTTGCCCAAAGTGTATGCCCGACAAAACCTTGACCCCACCAGCTAGGTGAACTCATAGACATGATTGGCAACATTGCCTTAGATTGATGCCAAAGCCAGAAGTGCAGATATTTTGGGTCATGTGTTTGAATATTTCTTGGGTAGAATTTTGCCTTGGCAGAAGGTAAAAAAGGGCGGACAGTTCTACACCCCAAGAAGCGTTGTTGAACTCTTGGTTGAAATGCTCGAGCCCTACAAAGGGCGGGTATTTGACCCCTGCTGTGGCTCAGGGCATGTTTGTACCCAGTCGGAAAGAATTTGTAACAGCCACCGAGGTCGAATCAATGATATTTCTATTTACGGACAGGAAAGCAACCAAACGACCTGGCGACTGGCAAAAATGAATTTGGCCATTAGAGGCATTGACAGTTCACAGGTAAAATGGAACAACGAAGGTTCATTTTTGAATGATGCCCACAAAGACCTGAAAGCCGATTACATCATTGCCAACCCACCGTTTAACGTAAGCGATTGGAGCGGTGATTTGCTGCGAACCGATGGCCGCTGGAAATACGGCACACCACCAACAGGAAATGCCAATTACACTTGGATTCAACACTTCATGTACCACCTGGCGCAGCGGGCGAAGCGGGTTTGTTTTAGCAAAAGGAGCCTTGACTTCTAAAAGTGGCGGTGAGGCGACGATAGAAAAGAACTGGTGGAAGCCGATTTGATTGACTGCATTGTAAACCTGCCTGCCAAGTTGTTTGAATACGCAGATTCCTGCTTCGTTGTGGTTTATGAGCCGTGATAAGGCAGGGAGTTACCACCCCGCCCTAAAGGGCACCCCTCCAAAAGGAGAGTTACCGAAACCGAACGGGCGGGAGTCTTTTTATTGATGCCCGCAACCTTGGGCATTTGATTAATCGAAGAACCAAAGTGCTTTCTGAGGAAGACATCCAGACCATCGCCACCACCTACCACAACTGGCGCAACAAATTCCCCCTCCTCCGGAGGGGTGCCCGAAGGGCGGGGTGGTTGCGACGAGGGTGCATACGAAGACATAAAAGGCTTCTGCGCCTCAGTAACCAAAGAACGAGTAGCCGAACTAGACTATGTACTCACCCCAGGCCGCTATGTAGGCTTGGCAGAGGAAGAAGATGACTTCGACTTTGCCGAACGCTTTACCAGTCTGAAAGCCGAGTTTGAAGCACAACTCAAAGAAGAGCGAACTCAATGAACGCATTGCCGCTAACCTTCAAAAAGTGAAAATTGATGAGTGAGTGGAAAGAATATATGCTGAAGGACTTTGCGGATATTAATCCAACTGAAAGTATTCCAAAAGGAACTGTCGCAAAGAAAATTCCAATGGAACTCATTCAACCATTTACTAAACGAATACCTGATTATTCGCTGGAAGAATATAAAGGTGGTGTCAAGTTTCGAAATGGTGATACCTTGATGGCTAGGATTACCCCAAGCCTTGAAAATGGTAAAACTTCCTATGTCGATATTCTGGATCAAGATGAAATAGGTTTTGGATCTACAGAATTTATTGTTCTACGAGAAAAGGAACACATTTCAGATAAACATTTCCTCTATTATTTAGCGATTTCACCAACTATTCGTCTTACAGCCATCAAGTCGATGACTGGAAGTTCTGGACGACAAAGGGTGCAAACAGATGTTGTAAAAGAACATGTTTTTGATGCTCCTGAATTAGAAGAACAACGTGCTATTGCCTCCGTACTATCCAGCCTAGACGACAAAATAGACCTACTGCACCGCCAAAACCAAACCCTAGAGCAAATGGCGGAGACGTTGTTTCGGCAGTGGTTTGTGGAGGAAGAGTCAGAATTGATTCCACTAGGTGAATGTATTAGAACAACATCAGGGGGTACGCCATCTAGAAAAAGAATGGATTTCTACGAAGGTGGTATACACCAATGGGTCAAATCCAAAGAGCTAAACGGTGGCTACATTTTGGATACAGAAGAAAAAATCACATTAGAAGCACTGAAAAAGTCAAGTGCGAAGTTATTGCCTGAGAACAGTGTATTAATTGCAATGTATGGGGCTACGGTAGGTCAATTTGCAATTATTGGTCAGGAAGCCACATGTAATCAAGCTATTTGTGCTTGTCTTCCTAATGATGAATTCCCATACACATTTATTTACCACACAATCAAAGCAAGTGTTGATGAACTAAAAAGTAGAGCAGTCGGCTCTGCTCAGCAAAACATTAGTCAGGTTCTTATCAAAAGTTTGGAAATTTCTGTGAACGAAAACATTGATAGGTTTCATGCAGAAGTTGACCCTATGATGCAGAAAATTAAAGCAAATTATACCCAAATCCGCACCCTAACCGCCCTGCGGGATACGCTGTTGCCGAAGTTGATGAGTGGGGAGGTGCGGGTTGAGATAAACTAAAACAAACAAAATGATCGAAACAACAGGAAATCAGATTGCTACAGGCAAGATTACCATTAGAGATACTTTTGCTGAGGATATGTGGTATAGTATTCCAAACTACCAACGACCTTATGTTTGGGGAGAGGATCAAATAAGTTCCTTGCTTGATGACATCTCCTATGCCGCAGAAAACACTCCAGATGCACAGTATTTCCTTGGCTCTCTGGTCTTACATTGCTCAAAAAGGACTAAGAATGATACCGAGTATATGGAAAACTCGGTACTTGATGGTCAACAGCGACTTACTACGCTTTACATGCTACATGCAATTATCAGAGATCTAACGGACAATGATAAGCGAAGGAAGTCTTGTTCGGAAACCATTTTTCAGGAAGGCGATCCTGATGATGGTATTCCAGAGCGTATGAGACTTGAGTTCGAGATAAGAGCAGATGTTGCTGGTTTTGTGGACAATTATATTAAGAAGGGAGGTGGAACACTCGAAGAAGAAAAGCTGAAGGAACTTGTTGAAACTTCAAGTAATGTTTCAATCAGAAATATGGCAAATGCCCTGATAGTGATTAGGCGATGGTTGCAGAATGATGATAACTTGGACATAGACAAACTATACCCTTACCTAAGAACTAAGGTTATATTAATTTTTGTAGCCAGTGGTCAATTGGAAGATGCTTTTCGTCTATTTACTGTGTTAAATGATCGTGGAATTAAACTCCGAAGTAGCGATATTTTAAAGGCACGTAATCTTAGTGAAATAGAAAATAATGAAACCCAAAGTAAGTATGCCCTTTTTTGGGAAGAATTGGAGGGAGAATTAGGTGAAGACTTTGATCAATTTCTATCATATCTGAGAACTATCCTTGTAAAAGAAAAGGCAAGACACAACCTATTAAAGGAGTTCGAAGACAATATTTACAACCCAAAAGCTTTCGACCAATCAACTAAGAAATATATTCTTAAAAAGCCATTATTGGAGAAGGGCGAAGAGACATTTCAATTTATCCAAAGCTACAAGGAACACTTTGATCAACTGTTTTCTGGCAATAATTATAATTTAAGGAATAACTGGGCTTTTGATAATCTCATTAGTATTCTTCAAGACACTGCACTTTCAGATATTTGGATACCACCGTTGCTTTCATATCGAAAGAATTTTGGTAGTAAGAGATTGTATGATTTTCTATTAAAGCTTGATAATAAGTTTTCTGGTGACTGGATTGCCAGAGAAACCCCAACAACTCGAATTGAGGGGATGAATAATATCATCAAAGAGATTGAGGATAAGGCGAAGAATAAGGAAGATGTTGATTTCCAAATCGAGACCTTGCTAACATCCGAAATGTTCGATTTTAACGAGTCTGAGTTTTTGATGCAAATCAAAGATGGGACGGTTTACGGTAGGCGTTTTGCTAGGTATTTACTACGAAAAGTCGATTTTTTATTGGATGAACCCTTGCATACTGAAAGACGGAACTCATATAGCACTATGTCCGTGGAACACGTATTACCGCAAACTCCCAAAGAAGACAGTCAATGGCTAGTAGATTTTACACAGGAACAACGCAATGAATGGACACATCGTTTAGGTAACCTAGTCTTAATCAGCAGAAGGAAAAACACTAGCCAAGGAAGACTTGACTTTGATGAAAAGAAGAAAAAGTATTTTGAGAAAAGCATAGAATCATTCCCTAATTCTTTAATGGTGATGCAAAAACCAGATTGGACTCTTGGGGCTATAACGGCACATCATGACCAAATGATCAACATACTAAAAAAACACTATAACCTTGGTGTTTAAGAGCCAAATGAAATGACCCGTATCACCGAACATAGCATTGAAGATTTCGCCATCAAGTTACTAGAGCACCTGGGCTATGAATACATCTACGCCCCAAGCATTGCCCCAGAATTCCCCTCCGATGGAGGGGTGCCCGAAGGGCGGGGTGGTCAAGACCAGCGCAGTTCCTATGAAGAAAATCCTGCTCGCTCATCATGGCAGAAGCAGTGCGTAGAATTAACCCTACCGTGCCACCTGCTGCAGAGAAGAAGCCATTAAGAGATTCAGCGGATCCATTCGCCTGAGTTATTGACCAACAATGCGAAGAGTTTTCACCGCTTATTGACCGAAGGCATTAAAGTCGGCTTTATCAAAAAGACGGTCAGCAAAGAGAGATTTGGTTTGGTTAATCGACTTCAACACGCCCGAAAACAGCGATTTTGTTGTTTGTAATCAATTTGCGGTGGTAGAAGATGGTGTAAACAAACGCCCTGATGTCATTCTCTTTGTCAATGGGTTGCCTTTGGTGGTCATCGAACTTAAGAAAATGCAGCAGATGAAAACGCTACTATCAAATCCGCATTCCGCCAGATAGAAACACAAGCGGTCGTTAAGTCTGTTTACCTACAATGCGTTCACTGATTATTTCTGACGGATTAGAAGCCCGAGCAGGAACGCTTTCATCAGGCATGAGCCGTTTTGTGACACCAAATCCAGTGACGGAAAAGAAGAAGCATCGCACTTGGTGAGTCAATTGGAAACGCTCATCAATGGCATGCTCAACAAAGAAGCCTTGCTGGATCTGGTTCGGCATTTCATCGTGTTTGAAAAATCGAAAAAGGAAGATGCCAAAACGAGCGTAACTACATTCAACTGTTAAGAAATTAGCGGCATATCGTAATGCAACATAATAAACCGAGCGATGGAATCTGCCATGAGAGCGACTGCTATGATCCCCTCCTTTGGAGGGTGGTCAGACAAGACAGTCCTAATCCAAGAATCGAAGGAAATAGGCTCCGAACTCAAAAAGCTACTTTCCTTCCATATAACCCTAAACTTAAGGAACGAGCAAAAGAATTACGTAAAGCAGGAAACCCTTCCAGAAGTCCTTTTCTGGAATCAAGTAAAAAATAAACAATTCAAAGGTTTGACTTTGACCGCCAGAAAACCATCGGTAACTATATTGTAGATTTCTATTGTGCAAATTGTGGTGTTGTAGTCGAGGTCGGTGGCGGTGTGATGATAAAGTGGAATATGATGAAGCAGAGATGCTTATTTAAAGTCTTTAGGACTTACGGTGATTCATATTCCCAGTCGTGCATGTTATAAACAGATGACTGAGGTTATGGATATGTTGCATGACCACCCGGCTTTTGTGGGGGCTAATGAGGACGAGAATCCCTCATTAAAGGGGAGTACGAGAGGGGCCGAAGATGAACATGAAGACACATTTAGAGGGGGACCACCCCGCCCTTCGGGCACCCCTCGGAGGAGGGGAATTGGGTGATGGAAGCTCCGGAGAGTTATGGGGTGGCCGGGGTTAATTCGCAACCAAAAGGCGATCGAAAAGGTGGTGTGGTTTGGCATACCCAAGGAAGTGGAAAATCACTGTCCATGTGGTATTCTTTGCAGGTAAAATCGTATTGGCCTTGGATAATCCTACCGTTGTGGTTATCACCGACAGAAACGATTTAGACGACCAACTGACACCTTTAGCTTCTTCGGCTTATTATTGCGACAAGAGCCCAAACAAGTTAGAAACCGAAACGACTTAAAGGAAAAAGCTGAAAGTGGCATCTGGCGGTGTGAGATTTTACCCGCTGCATTCAAGTTCTCACCCAGAGGGCAATGTGTATGAAACGCTATCGGAACGAGAAAACATTGTGGTGATTGCCGATGAAGCCTGAACCCAATGCAGCTGGCCAAAAACAGTTGATGACAAAGACGAGCAAGAAGGCATTGCAAGAAAACACAGTGTAAACACACCTGCCGTTTTCGGAAGCTACATTGATGTCTATGACATTGCCCAGGCGGTAGAAGACGGTGCAACCGTCCGCATTTACTACGAAAGCCGATTGGCGAAAGTGAACCTGAGTGAAGAAGGCAAAAGCTAGTAGAAGAGTTGGATGATGAGTTGGACGGAGAAGAACTCACTGAAACTCAAAAAGCCAAAGCAAAATGGACACAGTTGGAAAGCTGTAATCGGAAGTGAAAACCGCATTAAGAATGTAGCCAACGACATCATTCAGCATTTTGGTCTTATCAGGAAGTCTTTGAAGGCAAAGGAATGATTGTATTGTATCTCTGAAGAATTGCTGCTGGTTGTATGATGAAATCATCAAACTAAAACCCGAGTGGCATTCGGGCGATTTAGACAAAGGAGTGATAAAGAAGTAGTGATGACTTCATCCTCTTTGAATGGCCCAAAATTGCCAATCATCACACCACTAAACAACAAAGGAGAACACTTGCAGACCGAATGAAAGACCCAGCCGATGAATTGAAACTGGTGATTGTTCGGGATATGTGGTTAACAGGTTTTGATGCACCAAGTATGCATACACTTTACATTGACAAACCAATGAAAGGCCACAACCTGATGCAAGCCATAGCAAGGGTAAACCGAGTGTACAAAGACAAGCCGAATTAGTTTGGTAGTGGACTATTTAGGTATTGCTTCCGATTTGAAAAAAGCATTATCGTTCTATTCAGATGCAGGTGGTAAAGGCGACCCGACCATAGCCCAAGCCCAAGCGGTTGAATTAATGCTGGAAAAACTGGAAGTAGTTTCACAGATGTACAATGAAATCCCCTCCGATGGAGGGGTGCCCGAAGCGGGGTGGTTTCCCGTATGAAGATTGTTCCAAGCCGAAACAGGGCAAAAACTTTCTATGATTCTTGCAGCAAGAAGAAGAACACATTCTCGGACTGGAAGATGGTAAGAAAAGATATATCAATGAAGTAACCGCTTTGTCCAAAGCCTTTGCTATTGCAGTTCCACATGAGCAAGCGATGGACGTAAAAGATGAAGTTTCGTTTTTCCAAGCCGTAAAAGCACGTTTAGCCAAGTTTGACGCTACAGGTTCAGGCAAAACCGATGAAGAAATTGAAACCACCATTCGTCAGGTCATAGACCAAGCCCTAGTTTCGAACCGGTGATTGACGTCTTTGATGCTGCAGGAATTAAGAAACCAGATATTTCCATTCTATCCGAAGAATTCCTGATGGAGCTGAAAGGAATGGAACACAAGAATGTGGCTTTAGAGGTTCTGAAAAAACTACTGACTGACGAGATAAAAGCACGTTCCCAAAAGAACTTGGTGCAAATGAAGTGCTCAAAGAAATGCTGGAAAATTCTATCAAGAAATACCACAACAAGATTTTGACGGCAGCCGAAGTAATGGACGAACTCATCAGGTTGAGTAAGGAAATCGTGAGCATGGACGAGTGAAGCCCAAGAACTAGGGTTGACTGATTTTGAATATGCTTTCTACACAGCGGTAGCAAATAACGACTCCGCCAAACGCTTCATGCAGCAAGAAAAGTTGAGAGAATTGGCCAGTAGTTTAACCGAGCGTGTAAAGCAAAATGCATCCATCGACTGGACGATTAAAGAAAGTGTAAAAGCAAAACTAAAAGTAATTATCAAGCGGACCTTAAGACAATTCGGCTATCCACCAGACATGCAAAAACTGGCGACAGAAACAGTATTAAAACAAGCGGAGATGATTGCTAAAGAATTAACAGCAGACTAGAAAACAGCAACGCTCAACAGCCACGCTCATTGTCAGGCCACTCAGAATATTTTATTGTAAAGTTTATCAAAGTGGGTTTGCGGGCAACAGGCGGAAAAGAAGGCACGGGCATACTACATTATGTTGTCCCCCCCCCTTACTTCTCCACCGCATTCCAGCCAATCAAATTACCAAAGAACACGGCATTGGCGAACATGCGGTTGGTGCCGTACCAAAACCCTCGGAAGTTGGGGTTGCCGGCAAAACAGATGATGCGGCCGCTTCCGATGCCGCAGGCTACAATGGCAGCGGAGCCGCCGACCAGTTGCTTGTGTCCGGGGTGGATGTACCCGGCGAGGAGGGGTGCTTCGGTAAATACAGCCGGAGTGGCGTAGGGGTTTTCAGCCGTTTCGATAAAGATGGTATCGCTCAAGAATATCGGGAGTTGAGTGCGTTGGTATCCATAGCAAATGGGGTGACTGAGGTCGAGTGAGGCTTCAAAAATGCTTCCGGGGAGCCGGAGGGCGCCGGCATCTTCGTTGCGCTGCGCATATACTCTTCGGGTGTTTCGGGAGTAAGGACTGGATGCATTCCGGAATTTTAAATTGGTCAGGCCCCGGTTGCTGAGCCATTGCAGGGCTGAGCCGGTGGCGACAACGGTTCCTCCATCCTGGACAAAACCGCGAATCTTTTCGGAGGGCAGCGATCCCGGTGATCCATCGGCCAATATAATGACATTGTACTGGCTCAGGTTGGCATTTCGCAGTCGGTCGGAAGCCATGAGCGTACACGGGATTCCATAGCGCTGATCGAGCAGGTGCCAGGCTTCCCCAACATCGGTGGGAGGCATGCCCGGGCCCGTGACAATCAGGATGGACGGCATCCGCAAATTGAGCATGTTGTTGCTGCCAAGGTCCGGGCCCTTGCTGGTTTGTCCGGTGCTGGTAGGGTAGACCGAAACGCCCATTTCCGGGGCCGCCCGGAGGATGCGTTGCATGGCATCCCGATCGGCTGGCTGCCGGTCCATCGGCAGGATGACGGTTCCCGCCGGGAAATCCCGACCTTCCGAAGTAAATGGTTTGGTTGCCACATCCAGGCGGGTGCCAATTTGTTGCAGTTGATAAATAAACTTCGGAAGCAGATAGGGCTCGGGTGGAATGAGGTAGGCATAAGGCGCTGAATCCCCCGGCTTAACCTGACTTTTTACCTGCAAGCCCGGCGCGGATTTGAGTCGCTCTCCCAGGGAAATTCGGGCGTTGGCCGGACTCCAGTTCAGTCCAAATGCATCGGGCAGGGTCCAGGCGGATATGTCGTAAAAAACGCTGTCCGGAAAGGCCGTAGGCCGTTCAAAAATTGTTCGGACGAGTTTGTATCGGATTTGTCGGGTAGGAACGGCAAAGGCTTCCGTTTTATCGTAATTGTGCCCCTGAAGTGTTTGGGACGACTTGATCCGGTGCACTTCCACCCGGTTGCGCAGCAGGATTTGAATGAATTCCCGGGCGGCCTGGTTGTCTGCCGCCGCTTCAAATACATAGGCCTGTACGGGATCTTTTTCGGCCTCTTTGATTGCATTGTGGTAAAAACTGCGCGTGTATTCGTTGAGTTCAGTGCGCATGCTCGAAACGGCATCCAGGGTAGAGAAAGAGCTGATCACCTGGTTGCGGACGGTGTATGCAAAATGGAGCGGGCCGTTTTTTGAATCCTGAACCGTGCCCCGGCTGCTTGCCTGTTCAAACAAAATACCGATGCTCCCGTTGGCATCCGGGTAGCTGGAGCCTTTTCCGTAGTAAAAGTCGTCGTAGTTTTCTCCGGAATAAAAAAGGATGTTTTTTTCTGAAAAATAGCGGGCGTGGTAGGTGCCTATTTTTGCCGTCAGTTCCTGGTTTTCAAGTGGGGTGATCGGGTTTACGCGGCTTGGTACGCCGGGTTGAAAAAAGAAGGTGGAGTTGGTCCCCATTTCGTGGTGGTCGGTCAGTACATTGGGCAGCCAGTTTTGAAAAATCTCAACCCGCCCGGGGCTTTCCGGTTGTTGCGCTACGAGCCAATCCCGGTTCAGGTCAAACCAATAGTGGTTGGTGCGCCCGCCGGGCCAGGGTTCGTGGTACTCATCGGCGGCGGGGTCGCTTACGGTCGACATGCTCTTGTGGCTGTTTATCCAGGATGAAAACCGCTGCATGCCGTCGGGGTTGAAGCAGGGGTCGAGTAGCACCACGGTGTGCTTTAATTGATTCTGTAAGGCTTCCGATTCGCAGGCCGCCAAATACCAGGCAAAAAGAAAGGCTGCATTGCTGCCACTGGTTTCATTTCCGTGGATCGAGTAACCCATGTAAACCACGCCGGGAAGCCCGGAATCCGCAGCCTGGCCGGGCTGAATCATCTGCTGGCGTTGTTGCATAATGGCCGTTTTGTTTTCCAGGTTTTCGGGACTGCTGATAAGCAAACAAGCGAGCCGGCGGCCTTCGTGACTTTTGCCGTAATACTGAATTTCGATCCGATCGCTGGCTTGGGCAAGCAGGCTCATGTAGGCGATCAGTTCGTCGTGACTGGCATGCCTTCCAAAGCCGATGTCGTAGCCCAGGAATTCGCTCGGACTGGGAATCTCGTTGTTGTACATGGCATCTGCGGGCAGGTAGTAGGCGAGGCCCTCAGGGAGTTGTGCGGAGCTGGAGAAAAAAGTGAATAGAAAAAACAGGCCAATTAAAAAGCGCATAACAAGGATTTAAAAGTTTATTTGGTGCCGCCGCAAAATCTGCGTTCCAGACTTTGCGGCGGCGGGCTAGAGACAGGATTCCGTTTAGACATCCTCTTAGGCCGGATCCAGTCCAATCAGTTTGTTCAGCAGGGCTCGGTCGGTTTCTACACCGGCAAAATCGTCAAAGGCTTTTTGTGTCACCTCAATGATGTGGTCCTGGATATACGGAGCGCCTTCGCGGGCGCCTTGCTCTGCCGATTTGATGCAGCATTCCCATTCGAGCACAGCCCAACCATCGAAGCCGTATTGGGAGAGTTTGGAAAAAATAGAGCGGAAGTCCACCTGTCCGTCGCCGGGCGAACGGAAGCGCCCGGGTCGGTCAACCCAGGATTGGTAGCCTCCATAGACGCCGCTTTTCCCGTTGGGGTTGAACTCAGCGTCTTTTACGTGAAACATCTTGATGCGTTCGTGGTAAAAGTCGATAAACTGCAGGTAGTCGAGTTGTTGCAACACAAAATGCGATGGGTCGTACAGGATGTTGCAACGCTTGTGGTTGTCCACGGCTTCCAAAAAGCGTTCAAAACTGATGCCATCGTGCAGGTCTTCACCCGGGTGAATTTCATAACACAGATCCACGCCTGCATCTTCAAAAGCATTCAGAATGGGCTTCCAGCGCTTGGCGAGTTCTTCAAATCCGGCTTCTACCAGTCCTTGAGGCCGTTGTGGCCAGGGGTACATGGTATGCCAGATCAGGGCGCCGGAGAAGGTGGCGTGGGCTTTTAGTCCGAGATTTTCACTGGCTTTTGCGGCGTTTTTCAAGGTCTGAATAGCCCATTCGGTTCTGGCTTGTGGCTTGTTGTGCAGTTCCTTGGGAGCGAATGCATCGAACATCAGGTCGTAGGCCGGGTGGACGGCAACCAGCTGTCCTTGCAGGTGGGTGCTTAGTTCGGTGATTTGAACCCCACAGGCTTCAATGCGACCTTTCAGTTCGTCGCAGTAGGTCTTGCTTTCTGCTGCTTTTTCCAGGTCGATCAGGCGGCTTTCCCAGGTGGGGATTTGCACGCCCTTGTAGCCGAGTTGGGCTGCCCAGGTGCAGATGGATTCGAGGGAGTTAAACGGCGCTTCATCGCCCATGAATTGCGCCAGAAAAATGGCTGGTCCTTGAATTGTGTTCATTGTTGCTTTTGATTTAATATACTGACAAGCGTCCGAATGTAGCCCGGAAATTGAAATTTAGACATCCTATAAACCGGAGGCGGGAATTGGTTGTTACCTTTTTGTGGCCTTTCAGGCCGGTGTTTATTTGCCAAATTCAAAATTGCCTGTGCACAAGGTATTGAAGTCGACTAAATTACGGAAATAATGCGCGATAACAAGTGCCCGGGTAGGTCGGAGAGTTGCCAGGGTGTATCAAAAATGCGCTAAGAGGATGTCTAAATTTCAATTCTGAGGCGAAGTCGAGCAAATTTTGTTTTTATTAAGGCAAATTTTGCAGTCGCATACGGGTAATTCGGCGAAAAATTTAACGTAGAGAAAAACCAAATTTGCCGAATGTAGCCCAGAAGTTGAATTTTAGACATCCTCTAAACACAGGCTTAAACAATCAAATAACAAAGCACGAAAACAGAGTGCGTATCGTGGATTCGCCTTTCCTTTGTGTTTGTATATATGCGTTTTAAATAAACGCTGTATTTTTAACCAACTACTTGGAGCGGGCTTGGGTTTTGATCCGGATAAAAACGGACAATCCTTCTGCATCCTTGCAATCAAACCTAAAGGAGTCTTATATGGGGGAAGTGTCTGTTTACACGGTTTTGTTTTCATTTTGCGGCCTGATTATTTTATCCTACTTTTTTTCTGTGTTAAACAGGATTACCCGGATTCCGTCTGTATTGTTGCTGTTGCTGACCGGGATGCTGCTGGGCTACCTGGCAGATAATTTTGGCTTTAGTCTGAACATGCCGCCAGCCGTTGTGGAATTTGTGGGTACGGTGGGTTTGATCATGATTGTATTGGAGGCGGGTTTGGACCTGGAAGTTACCCGGGATAAACTCCAGTTGATCCGAAGTTCATTCCTTTCTGCGCTTACCATTTTTATTGTTTCGGCCGTTTCGGTCGCAGGTATTTTGTATTGGTGGATTCCCCAGACGCCGTTTATCAACTGCCTGGTTTATGCCATTCCCCTGAGTATCGTGAGCAGTGCCATTGTGCTGCCCAGTGTACACCACCTGAGTGAAGAAAAAAAGGAGTTTTTGATCTACGAAGCTTCCTTTTCAGACATCTTGGGGATTATGGTATTCAATTTTTTTACAGCAGATACCAGCATTTCCGGACAGGATGTGGTGTGGTTTGGAAGCAGTATCATCGTGGCGCTCGTCCTGTCTATCGGTGTCATTTTTGGCTTGATGCTCTTGCTACTCAACAACCAGGTAAATATCAAATTCTTCCTGACGTTTGCGGTGCTGATTGTGATTTATGTGGGTGGAAAACTGATGCATTTGCCCTCGCTCATTACCATTTTGATGTTCGGGCTTGTTATCAACAACTGGGAGTTGTTTACCTGGAGTCCGCTCAAACGGTACTTCTCGGATGAAAGCGTGGAAAATGTGCGCTTGCTTTTGAAGTCGATCACCGCCGAATCTTCGTTTCTTATCCGGACGTTCTTTTTCGTAATCTTTGGTTATAACATTGATATTGCGTTTATCCAGGATCAGCAGGTGATTTTTGTGGGCTCCCTCATTGTACTCGGTTTGTTGGGACTGCGCTATGTGTATCTTCGAATTCTACACCAATATTCCCTGCTGCCGGAGTTGCTATACATCCCACGCGGCTTGATTACGATCCTGCTTTTTTACAAAATTCCCGAATGGCAGCGCATCGATGCCTTTGACGAAGGCGTGTTGTTTTTTGTCATCCTCGCCACCGGCGTAATTATGATGGTGGGCTCCCTCCTGTACAAAGACAATCCTATTGAGTTCAATACATCCAGCCTCGAGTAGAGACGCATGATCATGCGTCTCTACCGCGTGCGTCAAAACAAGGAATGGGAAGGGAATTGATGATTTGATGATGCGCCCCTGGCGGGGCTAGGATGATTTGTTGAAATTAGTGGTCAGCGGGTCAGTAGTCAGTGGTCAGTTTTTTTCAACCCGTTATACTGACCACTTTTTGCGTCTTTTTCCGGGAGCAGACGAAAATCATTGTTTTATTAACAACTATTGTTTCCAACTTATTCATTTTTTCACGATCTTTGCAAGCAATTGATAAACCCTGTCAACAATGGCCTACTTTTTGCGAATGAAAACCTTTAGTTTAATCTGTGTGATTCTGGCGTGTTTGCCAGGTATAATTGAGTAATCTTATGAATAAAGTCTACATTTTCTTGCTTTTTGCAGGGCTGGTATTTTTTGCCTGCAAACACGACGCCCTGGTTACAAATCTGGATCAGGATATGACCAGTATGATTTCCAGCCGTTCACAAACGGGCAACCTGGAATATTTTATTTTTCCGGACGAGACAGATTTTGCAAACATTCCGCAAGTTCCTTCCAACCCAATCACACAGGAGAAGGTTACGTTGGGCCGTATGTTGTTTTACGAATCTTGCTTCGGTGTTGAAGCCAAGCGCACCAGCGGGATGGCTACGTTTTCTTGTTCCTCTTGCCATTTGCCAACGGCAGGATTCCGTCCAAACCGAAACCAGGGGATTGCCGATGGCGGTCAGGGTTTTGGAATCAATGGAGAAGGCCGTACCAAGCGTCTGGATTATAATGAGAATGAAATTGATGCGCAGGGCGTGCGCCCATTGAGTATGCTTAATGTGGCTTACGTTGTCAATTCTTTGTGGAGTGGCGCATTTGGGCATGAGGGTGTAAATGTTGGAACGGAGGATATATGGGGAGAGGTTTTGGATATTTCTGAGATCAACCATGAGCGTTTTGGCTCTCTCGAAGGACAAAATATCGAAGGCCTGGAACTTCACCGTTTGCTTGTAAATCGCGAGTTGGTGGAGTTTTACGGGTACGACAAATACTTTGATGCAGCATTCCCGGATGTACCGGAAGAAGAACGTTACACCAGAAAGACCGCAAGTTTTGCAATCTCTGCATACTTGCGCACCCTGCTTTGTACCGAAGCACCTTTCCAGCGTTGGTTGAAGGGCGATTACGATGCCATGCTTGATGAGCAAAAACGCGGTGCGCTTTTGTTCTTCGGAAAAGCAGGCTGTTACCGCTGCCACTATGAACCGAACCTGGGCTCTATGGAATTTCACGCACTCGCAGTGGACGACCTGTTTGAAAATGGTGGTCTGAATACCTCTGTAGATGACCGCCGGAATCTGGGCCGTGCATTCTTCACAGGAAGAAGCGAAGACGAATACAAATTCCGGGTACCCCAACTTTACAACATGGGTGATGGTGGCCCGTACTTCCACGGAGCCAGCAAGTCAAACCTGACCGATTTGATCCACTACTTCAACAATGGAATTCCTGAAAACTCCCGGGTGCCATCCAGCCAGGTGTCAGACTTTTTCCACCCGTTGAACTTGTCGGATACCGAATTGCAGGATTTGGAAGCATTCATCCGCGATGGTTTGCGCGACCCACACCTCCAGCGCTACGTGCCGGAACAAGTACTTTCCGGTTTCTGTTTCCCAAACAACGACCCTGTTTCACAGGAAGATTTGGGCTGCAATTAAGCAACTGGTTCTAAGATAAAATTTTTAAAAAGCGCGTTGAATCGACAGATTCAGCGCGCTTTTTAGTTGGACTTTCTTGCTTCTTGACAAATTCAAAAACGTGTCGGCTAGCTTATTCACAGCAAAGCAAAATAGTGGCGTAGCCCTGATGTCTTCGTAGCTGGATCAGGATAGTTAGTTTGAGGGGCGTAGCCCTGGCATCTTCAGATGCAATATTATGAGCTAACCTGTCTAGCTAAAAGAACCTGGGATTACAGGCATTAAGATGTCAGGGCTACGCCCCTTGTGCCCTTTGCTTGTTCTTAAAACTACGAAGATAATAGGGCTAGCGCCCAATTAAACCTGGTTTCACTGGGATGCGATTGATCTGATACAGGTGCAGGATAATTTTTAACATAAAATCCCAGACTAACACTTTAATTTGACTCCACACTGAGCACCTGGAAGCGCGCAAAGAGCTCTTCCGAGTACCAATTGTGTTTGCGGGTCTGTTGGATTACCCGGGCGTGCTCCCTTCTTTTGTATGCGTATTCAAGCATGCTTTTTCCGTCCTCCCACAGGCTGAAGGTGGCTTGTTGTATAAATGGAAGTTCGCCGATACCCACAGCCAGTTGAAGGCCCCGTTGCTGGTGCACATCCCTGCTGGCTGAAGGCACAAAACGCCAAAAGCGAATCAATTGGTTGAGCCGGATTCGGGCGCGCGTAATCACCGCCACCGGTGCATCGTCATCAAATTTTGCAGCCGGGGTAAAGGGTTCCTTTCCGTCCCATTTTCCATGACACATACTGGGCGAGAGGTAATAGGTCTGGAAAGAGGCAGCCCGTTTTTTATACGACAAAAAAAGTAGGTCTTCCTGAAAAAAACGCTTGGCATCCTCCTCACTTTTCCAAACAAACAACAAGCCGTATTGTGAAAAATTGGGTCGAAGACTAAACCCGTTTCCACCGCCGGTCCCCAATAATTTAAAAAAATCCAGACCCGGTATTTTTTCAAAAAAAGGAGCGGCTACCCCCATTTGTTTGAATGCCCAAAACTTGTTGGAGCGCCCTTCAAACTGGAAAAGGGTGAGTGTTGTAATGGGTTGGATGTGCATAAATGAGCGGATCGGGTACCATCAGAAAACAGGATTTTTAGGTTAGGGTTCATCCGGCGGTTGACAGGAATCAGTCCACACCATGCCTTTTCTCATAATTGAAAAATGAGCATAGCTGGACCTTGCAGCCTCAAAAACAAAAACATGGACCCTCGATTGCTTGCTAAATACGATGTAGCGGCCCCGCGCTACACGAGTTACCCTACCGTTCCGTACTGGACAGATACCCAGATTGATCCGAAATGGTGGATGAACCGAGTCACCGATGCCTACCAGGCCGACCCGGCTATCAGTCTGTACATACACCTCCCATTTTGTGAGCGCCTGTGCACCTACTGCGGCTGCAACAAGCACATCACCAAAAACCACGATCTGGAACGCCCGTATCTGGAGGCCGTTTTGGCCGAGTGGAAGATGTACCGCAGCCAATTACCGGGCACGCCCTTGTTGAAGGAAATCCACCTTGGCGGGGGAACGCCCACCTTTTTTCATCCCGACAATTTAAAGTGGTTGCTGGAGTCTATTCTGGAGGATCTGGAGGTTCTGCCGAATGCGGATATGGGTTTTGAAGCCCACCCAAACAGCACCACCGATGCCCACCTGGAAGTGCTTCGCAAACTGGGCTTCAACCGGATCAGCATTGGTGTTCAGGATTTCGATGATGCACTCATGGTGCTGGTTAACCGCCACCAAACCCTGGATGAAATCTTGCATTGTACGGATACGGCACGGGAGTTGGGGTACACCTCCGTCAATTACGATTTGATTTTTGGCCTGCCAAAACAAACTCCGGAGCATATCCGAAAAGATGCCGATATACTTGAGCGGGTATTGCCCGATCGACTTGCCTTTTATTCCTATGCCCATGTGCCCTGGCTAAAACGGAGTCAGTGCGCCTATTCTGAAGAGGACCTACCGACAGGCGCAGCAAAACGACTTTTGTACGAAACTGGCAGAGCCCGCTTGGAGGCAATGGGGTATACTGAAATTGGAATGGATCACTTTGCCCTGCCTTCGGATGGGCTTACCAAATCCATGCACGGTGGAACCATGCACCGCAATTTCATGGGCTATACCCCGTACAAAACCCAATTGATGCTGGGACTCGGAGTGTCGGCAATTGCCGATTCCTGGGATGGCTTTGTTCAAAATGCAAAAACCATAAAAGAGTATCAGGAATTGGTAGGTGCAGGGCAACTTCCCTTGTTTCGCGGTCATGCCCTAACGGATGAGGATCAGCGAATTCGGAAGCACATTCTCCGGCTCATGACCCGCTTCTCGACCAATTGGTTTGATCCTGCAGATTTTGATCCGGTTTTGGAACAGGCACTGCCGCGCCTGCAGCCCATGTTGGAAGATGGATTAATAGAAATTGCTCCGATGGAAGTTCGGGTCACGGAAGCCGGACGGCCCTTCCTGCGCAATATTTGTATGGCCTTTGATGCGCGTTATTGGCGCAAACAACCCGAAGGGCGTTTGTTTAGCCAATCGGTTTAAACAAAGCCTCATTTTTACAATAAAAAAATCCCGGACTCAGCAACTGCCTGAGCCCGGGATTGGTCTATTTAGAATAAACGCGTTTACCGTTTATTGTTTGATAAACTTGCGTACTACAGTGTCCTTATCTGTCTTGATAGAAATGAAATACAGACCAGGTGTCAGGTTGCCAACATTCAGGCTGTTTCCACGCTCAAGTGCTGTTTCCTGCTGAACCAATGAGCCGTCGATGGTGAAAATCTGAACAGATTGAATCAGGTTTTCAGTCTCAATGTTCAACAGGCTGCTGGTTGGGTTTGGATACAGTTTCACGGTTGAGCCCACGTTTTCATCCAACAGGCTGTTGCTGATTGGATCTTCCAGGCTACCAACGAGTTTGATGGTATTGCCATCCTGTCCGGCAAGCAAGCTGCTGCCTGAAGTACCGGTGATGGTAACCGCGTCGATGTAGATATTGTCGGCATTGCCACTGGCATCACACTGGAAACGGAATTGGGCATTGCTTGGGAAGTTGTACGAGCCGTTGGTCAATGTTACGGTTGCTACCCAGAAGCTGTTGTTGGTAAAGCTGGTTCCCTGTGCGTATGCTGCAACGGTGGTCCAGCTAGAGCCATTGTAGTAGCGTACCCAGAAGTCCTCACCGGTTTCCATACTGTAGGAGTAGAAGTAAAATTCAATATCCAACTGATCGTATCCACTTGCATCGAACGATGGAGAGGTCATGGAAGAGGCAACGCCGGAGTTATCCTGAATACGGATGGAATAGTTTCCTTCCCAGGAGCGGCTGCCACTGTAGCGGGCACAGTCTGAACCTCCGTCGGCCCAGCCATCCCAGCCGGTTTCAAAGTAGTGCGCCATGATGGTGGTTGTGCCACCACCGCCACCGGAAGTGAGCGTTGTTACGTTCACAGTTGCTGCTCCGGATTCGTTTCCGGCTGCATCGTATGCTGTTACACCCATGGTATAGGTTGTCGCTGGAGACAGCCCGGAAACGGTGTAGTTCAGGTTGGTTGTTTGTCCATCCAGCACACCATCCACATACACATTGTATCCGGCTACACCTACGTTGTCTGTAGATGCTGCCCATGATAGGTCTGTAGAGGTTTGTGTGGTATTGCTGGCCTGGAGGTTGCCAGGAACAGAAGGAGGCGTGGTGTCTCCGCCGCCGGTTCCAATATCAATGGTATAATCTTCTACTTCACCATAGGAGAAGATTTCACAGGCAGTTTGTGATGCATTCCATTTCATAGAAACACGCATGCGCGTTGTTCCCGATGCATTGGAAGGTATGTTGAGTGTACCGGTTACGGTTGTATTGCTGAGCGAGCCGGCGTCAAACGCCAATTCTCCGGCATCAGAGAAGTCTCCGTCTCCGTTGTAGTCAACCCAGATTTTCCAGTATTCATTGTAAACGGTACCGGAGAAACCAGGAGTCAAGGAAATTGCATACGAGTCACCAGCATTTACGCTAACTGTCTGGCCGGTGAAGTCAGTATAACCAGCAGCACCAGAGCTGTTGCTGAATGAGCCCACAGTCACGTTGCTGATCCACTCGTAGGAAGAGTTGTTGCCCTGCGAGTTACAGTACGAAGTAGTGCCGTATTCTCCACCAACACCAACTGCATACCATGCATTGGTAGTAGCAATTTCTTCAGCAGAGCCTGCACCATAGAGGTCGATGGCCGACTGAATGGCGCCTGTGCGTGCATCGGCAAAATTAGAACCGGAGCTGAGGTAAACAGACAAGTTGCGGTATGCAATGGCTGCAGCCTTGGTCATACCCAATCCGGCTACAGAATAGCTGTTGCCCAGGTCGTTTGTGCCAGATTCACCAACGGTCAGGATGTAGAACCACTTGTTCTGCACACCGGAGTTGATGTGTACACCGCCGTTATCGCCGGAGCCGGTGTACCAGTAGGTGCCGCCGTAGGTGTCCGGGTCGCCAAATTGGTTTGGATTGGCCATTGAACGGAAGGCGCCGCTTCCACCAATTCCGATGTCGTCGCCCATGAGCCAGTCGTTGCTACCAATGGCATAGGCTTCAATGCATTCTCCAAAGATATCGGAGAAGGATTCGTTGAGTGCACCGGATTCGTAGCTGTACACCAGGTTGGCGGTGTATTCGGTTACGCCGTGTGTCAATTCGTGTCCACAAATATCCAGGGATACCAATGGGCCGTAGCTGGATCCGTCACCATCTCCGTAGGTCATGCGAATGCCGTCCCAGAAAGCATTGACATAATTGTTGGAGTAGTGAACATACGATTTTAGCACGGCGCCGTTTCCATCATAGGAGTTCCGGCTGTGCTTGGTCATGTAATAGCTGTGTGTGCGTTCTGCACCCCAGTGAGCGGATACAGCGGTGTTGTCGTTGGTAAAGTTGCTGCCACTGCTCACTACATCGGTTGCATTGTTGTAGTTAGTACCGTTGTTGAGTGAGTAGGTCTCTACGCCGTTTCCACTGCTGGTTTGGCGCAGGCGGTAGCTGGAGCCGGTGAAGTCGGCTGTGAAGCCCACATTGCCATTGTACTGGCTGTTACCGGTTGCAGGCACGTTGGTATCGTGAATACGAAGGTCCTCCCGGATGAATGCTCCTGAATGTGCATCAATGTATACATAGGCCCGGTACAGGGGCTGTGCAGCATAGATGTCAAATTTCCAGGCCAGGCGGGCGGGCGTTTTGGCATCGCGGTCGGCTACAATTACCAACTCTCCGCTGGGTTTTTCGTACTCCGGGTACCCATCTTTTACGGCAGGTTCCCAGGCGTACTGGATGGCTCCTACGTGGCTAAGTGCCGCGCCGAATGCCATTTGAGCCGATTTTGAGGGGTTGACATTTAGGTCTCCGATGTCAAAGAAATCACCGGAAAACATTTTGATCTGATTGTCTTTAGCGTGTACGGTATAAGTTCCTCCGTCGACTTTTATTCCTTTATAATACTGCTGATGCTTTTCGTGTGTGTAGCCAATTTCGTCGGTTTCAGTTCTGAGTAGTCGCAATTCGTCGTATCCCGTCATCTGCAGGAGGTTCTGCATTTGCGGGATTTTCTGGTCAAGGCTGATTTGGTCGGTTACTTTGACAAATGAAGGGTGTTTCTTCCCGAGAACTGGTTTGGTCGATTGTGCAAATGCCATCGATGCGGCCAGAAACAAGAAGACTAAAACGGATAAGGATTTTTTCATGGTGATGAAAATTTAAGAATAAAAAAAAGGTTGGGACGTGTTTTAAATTTGTTTGAAGCAAGGCAAATATAGGTATTTGTTGAAAACGTAAAATAAGATTCATTGTTAATTTGTAAAATCAATATAATATTTTTCACTTTCTTATTATGTAAAATTTTGTTTTTCGTAATGCTGTAATAGTACAAAAGAATCAAACAATCTACTGTCGTAAAATTGGTTTGATGTTCTCTGCTCAGGCTTTGTACATTTGCCTATCTTGTGTTTCTAATCAGTTCTTTTATGCCAGCGCCAGATTTTTCCTCTATTTCTTTTAATGCACAACTTCGGCCTAATGGTCCCAAACCCGGCGGACCCCGTATGCGTTTTGTTGCGGGACTGCCCCCCTACCTCGGCGGGCCCTATTCCAGCATGTATGTTAGCCGCCCCTGGACCATCCGGCAATATGCCGGCTTCTCTACCGCGGAAGAGAGCAATGCATTTTACCGGAGAAACCTGGCTGCCGGACAAAAAGGACTTTCCGTCGCCTTCGACCTGGCCACGCACCGGGGCTACGACTCCGATCACCCACGCGTGCTTGGCGATGTTGGAAAAGCCGGTGTTGCCATCGACTCGGTGGAGGACATGAAAATCCTGTTCGACCAAATCCCCCTGGGCGAAATGTCCGTGTCGATGACTATGAACGGCGCGGTAATTCCCATTATGGCGTTCTACATCGTCGCTGCGGAAGAACAAGGCGTATCGCCCGAGCAGTTGAGCGGAACCATTCAAAATGACATTCTCAAGGAATTTATGGTGCGCAACACCTACATCTATCCACCCGGACCATCCATGCGTCTAATCGGTGATATTTTTTCCTATTGCGCCCAGAATATGCCGCGATTTAATTCCATTTCCATTTCCGGCTACCACATGCACGAGGCAGGGGCTCCTGCCGAGATCGAACTGGCCTACACGCTGGCAGATGGTCTGGAATACATCAAAACCGGTTTGGCAGCCGGACTTAAAATCGACGATTTCGCTCCGCGCCTTTCCTTCTTTTGGGGAATCGGAATGAATCACTTCCGAGAAATTGCCAAGCTCCGGGCCGGCCGTTTGCTTTGGTCTAAACTGGTAAAACAATTCAATCCGGAAAATGCAAAGAGCATGGCGCTGCGCACCCACTGCCAAACATCCGGATGGAGCCTTACCGAACAAGATCCGTTCAACAATGTGGCCCGTACTTGTGTGGAGGCGCTTGCCGCGGTGCTGGGTGGTACACAAAGTCTGCATACCAACTCATTCGATGAGGCCATTGCCTTGCCGACTGATTTCTCCGCCAAGATTGCCCGCGATACCCAACTGTATATTCAAAAAGAAACCGGCGTGTGCAATACCGTTGACCCCTGGGCGGGCTCCTACATTGTAGAGCAACAAACCCAGGAACTGGTGGAAAAAGCCTGGGCGCTGATTGAAGAGGTGGAGTCGCTGGGCGGTATGGCAAAAGCGATTGAAGAAGGTCTGCCCAAACTTCGGATTGAAGAAGCCGCAGCCCGCAAGCAGGCCCGGATTGACTCCGGACAGGAACGCATCGTCGGAGTCAACATTTTTCAGGTAACGGACGAAGCGCCGTTTGAAATCCTGGAGGTAGACAACACCGCCGTGCGGGAATCCCAGATAAAACGCCTGGAACAGGTGCGTGCCAGCCGAAACGAAGAAAAGGTGCAAGCCTGTTTGGAAAAAATAACCGAGGCCGCCCGTTCCGAATCCGGAAACCTGCTGGCCCTGGCCGTTGATGCCGCCCGTGAGCGGGCGACACTCGGGGAAATTTCCCTGGCCATGGAAGATGTTTTTGGCCGGTTTAAAGCCACCACCCGAACCGTATCGGGGGTATTTGCAAAAGAAATGAACGACAACGCAGATTTTGAATCAACCCGGGCAAAAGCCGACGCGTTCGCAGAGGCCGAAGGCCGCCGCCCCCGAATTATGGTTGCCAAACTCGGACAAGACGGGCACGACCGCGGCGCCAAAGTCATCGCCACTGCATTCGCCGATCTGGGCTTTGATGTCGACATGGGCCCCTTGTTTCAAACCCCGGAAGAAGCCGCCCGACAGGCCGCTGAAAACGATGTCCATATTCTCGGCGTCTCCAGCTTGGCTGCCGGCCACAAAACCCTGGTGCCACAAGTAGTGGCCGCCCTGAAAGAACTGGGCCGGGAAGATATTCTGGTGGTGGTTGGCGGGGTGATACCGCAGCAGGATTACGACTTTCTTACCCAAGCCGGAGCAGCTGCCGTATTCGGCCCTGGAACCGTGATCGCTCGCGCTGCATCCGAACTGCTGGATATCCTGTCTGCAGATGCAGAATAAGATTTGATTCTAAAAAATGGGATTTAAAAATCGACGCAAACAGCCTTCTACATGCTAAAAGGGCTACTGGTACTCTTTGGGAAGATGTACTTTTGCACTCTTAGGAATTGTTCTCTAAGCACTCCCAACGCATGCCCTTGATTTTTCTCGGTATGCCGTTTTATCAAGTCGGGAGTTTCACTAAACAATACATCACAATGCAAAAAATTAAATTTTTCTTTCTCCTGCTGCTCAGCATCAGTGTGTTTGCTGCCTGTCAGGAATCAAAGCCGGAGGCCAACGACCAAAACGCCGATGCACAGACAGGAGCGGAAACAAAGGTCCTGCTTGATACGTTTGCCGACCTGCAAATCCTGCGCTACGATTTGCCGGGTTGGGATAAACTGGATTTGCGCCAAAAAACGCTCATCTACCATTTGTCGGAAGCCACACTGGCAGGTCGCGACATCATTTACGACCAGCATTGCAAATACAACCTCACCATCCGCAAAACCCTTGAAGCAATTTATACCGACTACAAAGGCGAACGCAGCGGCGCGGAATGGGATGCCTTCGAGACCTACGCCAAACGCGTGTGGTTTAGCAACGGCATCCACCACCACTACAATGAGGTGAAGATGATTCCGGAATGTTCTCAGGAATATTTTACCAGCCTGATCAAAGCCTGTCCGGAAGGCAGCCTGCCACTGAATGGCGCTTCTATGGATGATTTTGTCGCTACCGCAATGAAAGTGATGTACGATACAGACTTCATGGCGAAGCGTACCAATAAGGATAAAAATGTGGACATCGTTGCGGCTTCTGCCGTGAATTTCTACGATGGGGTAAGCACGCCTGAGGTAGAAAAATACTACGGCGATATGCTGAAAAATGCCGGTAAAAATGCACCGCTTTTTGGACTCAACTCCAAGCTGGTAAAAGAAAACGGCAAACTCAAAGAACTGGTGTGGAAAGCGGGCGACGGCATGTACGGCCCGGCCATCGACAAGATCATCATGCACCTGGAGGCTGCCATTCCGTTTGCTGAAAATGACAAGCAAAAAGAAGCCATCCGCCTGCTGATTGAATACTACCAGTCTGGCGATTTGCGAAAATTCGATGAGTACAACATCGCCTGGGTGAAAGATACCGAAGGCGAGATCGATTTCATCAATGGATTCATTGAGGTATACCACGACCCGAAGGGAATCAAGGCCGACTGGGAAGCAGTGGTCCAGTACAATGACCCGGATGCAACCGAAAAAATGGCCATCATCAGCAGCAATGCGCAGTACTTTGAAGACAACAGTCCGATTATGGACGAGCACAAGAAAGCCGAAGTAAAAGGCGTTTCCTACCGCGTAATCAACGTAGCCATGGAAGGAGGCGATTGTGCCCCTTCAACGCCAATCGGTATCAACCTGCCAAACTCCAACTGGATTCGTCAGGAAGCAGGCTCGAAGTCAATCAGCCTCAACAACATCGAAAATGCCTACAACAAGGCCGGTGGTGCGATGGCAACCAAGGAGTTTGCCAACGACGACGACGAGATTCAACGGGCTAAAAAATACAGCGAAGCCTGCGGTAAAATGCACACGGCCCTGCACGAGGTAATCGGCCACGCAAGCGGCCAGCTCAACGACGGCATTGCCGAACCGAACATCACCCTCAAGCAGTACTCCAGCACCCTGGAAGAAGCCCGTGCCGACCTGGTTGCACTGTACTTCATGCCCGATCCGAAACTCATTGAGTGGGGAGTAATGCCCGACGGGGAAGCCTACAAAGCGGAGTACGACAGTTACATTCGCAACGGATTGTTCCAGCAGTACCGCCGCATCAATCCGGGCGACGACCTGGAGGAAGACCACATGCGCAACCGCCAACTCAATGCAGCCTGGGCCTTTGAAAAAGGTGCAGCCGACGGCGTTATTGCAAAAGAAAGTCGGGATGGAAAAACCTACTACGACATCAAGGACTACGAGAAACTTCGCGTCATTTTCGGCGAGTTGTTGCGTGAAATTCAGCGCATCAAATCGGAAGGCGATTACGAAGCCGCTGAGGCGCTCGTGGAAGGCTACGGTGTGAAAGTAGATCCGGAAGCCGTGAAAGAAGTTAAAAGCCGGTATGCCAGTCTGAATACCAAAGCATACAGCGGATTTGTTCAGCCCAAACTGGTTCCGGTTATGGATGCCGATGGCAAGATCACCGATGTAAAAGTTGAGATTGAAACCGACTTTATCCAGCAGATGCTGCGCTACGGTAAGGAGTACAGCTTCCTTCCGCCAATGAACTAAGAGCGTGTTTGGGACTTTATGTTTGGGCTGCAACCGGCAAATATTGTTTTACTTTTCGTTAAAATTTTCGCCGTAGAACCCGACTACGACTGCAAATTTTGCCTCAATTAAAACAAAATTTGCTCGCTTTCGCCTCAAACCAAAATCCCAAACACGCTCTAAGAGCCTGTTCGCCTGGTCCTAAAAATAAACGGAGCCGCAAATCATTGTA
>JAWKLR010000011.1:0-133400 GCA_041392625.1 Saprospiraceae bacterium
GTGCGTACACCCCATCCACTCCCGGGGATTACGTCAATTCCTCTCCACAACTGATCCTGCACACAAAACACCTGATTGATAATTTCCTTTGCGCTAATATTCCCTTCTTCCTTAACCATCCTGGAGTATTGGTTTTCAACTTCCGCGCGTCCGGATTCAAGTTGCCTGACCACCATCAGAATTCCCTGTAAAATATCCAGAGGTTCAAAACCGGTCACAACAATTGGAACCTGGTATTTTTTTGCCAGAGGATGGTATTCTTCCGTACCCATAATCGTACAAACATGGCCAGCTGCAAGAAAACCATCAATTCGGGTTTCTTCATCGCTCATGATGGCATCGATGGCTGGCGGAACGAGTACATGAGAGGCAAGAATGGAATAATTGGTCAAACCCAACTTATGTGCATGCAACACAGATAGTGCATTTGCGGGTGCGGTTGTTTCAAATCCAACTGCAAAAAACACCACCTCTTTATCCGGGTTGTTCTTGGCAATATTGACTGCCTCAAGTGGAGAATACAGGATGCGGATATCTGCTCCCTGCGCCTTTGCCTCCAAAATACTTTTTGCACTACCCGGCACCCGAATCATGTCTCCAAAACTGCACAAAATCACATTATCCTGCTCAGCCAGATAAATGGCTTTATCAATTAGGTGCAGGGGTGTCACACAAACCGGGCAGCCCGGGCCGTGCACCATGGTGATTTCATCGGGAAGCACACCCAATATTCCGTTTTTTACCAGGCTGTGGGTCTGCCCGCCACATACCTCCATGATCGACCAGGGCCGGGTAACCGTTTGCTTTATTTCTTCCAACACCTTGGCGGCCAGTTCGGGGTCCCGGTATTCGGTTAAAAACTTCATGGCATCGTTGTTTTAGGAATTCAATTTCTCGAACTTTTCTGCAAACTGAATGACTTTTTGCAAGGGCAAGGGCTCCAGTATTTTTTCCAACAAATCAACCGGGTTTTCATCTTCGGCCAACTCCTTGCTTTGTTGTCCAAATGCATTCATGATTGCCCAAAATTCATCGTCCGACAAATTCTCATTCTCAGAATTTTGGTTTCGCTCCTTTTGCAGGTTTTCACTTCTTCGCTGTAAGAATTCTTTTAATCCACTCATGCTGAATGTGGTTGGCAGTACACGTAATAGATCAGTTGCCCCAGGGCTATGTTTTCATCATTTGGAGAAAGTTCTTTGTGAAAATACAAGTCAAAATCATCTCCCATGAATAAAATCAACAAATCGGTGAGCCAGGCATTTTGAAACACACCTCCGCTGAAGGCCACCTTTTTAATTCCATACGACTCGGCAGTCTGTTTGATATAATCGGCCAGACTTATGTGGACTTTTGCTGCGATAAATTCCGAATCATACCCTTTCGACAAATCCTCCAAAACGCTTTGAACAAGGAATTCAGAAATATTTATCGCTGAGCCATCGTGGTTTTTAAGGTAGGAATAGTAAAGTGTGGGCCTGTTGTGATGAAAATACCGATGTGCAGCGTTTTCCAAAAGCATTGCAGCCTCGCCATGAAATGAATGTTTGTCAATCCCCAAAATAAGGCAAGCAATTGCATCAAAAATACGTCCAACGCTAGAAGATTGCAAATTATCGTCCTTACTCAACAATTTTTGAT
Organism: Saprospiraceae bacterium; assembly: GCA_041392625.1. Lineage (GTDB taxonomy): Bacteria > Bacteroidota > Bacteroidia > Chitinophagales > Saprospiraceae > M3007. The sequence continues at coordinate 1,642 of JAWKLR010000011.1, forward strand.
ATATCCCCCATTCCTGCTCGTTGAATTTCCCTTTCAAAAGCGCATGTGCTTCCGGTATTTTATGCGCAATGGCTAATGCAGAAATGCGCGGTTCACGTGGCATTTTATCGCCCAAAATGAAGTCAAAATACGGTACATGCCCTATGCGCTCAATGTTGCCCTTTTTATAGCTAAAAAACTCTCCGCCCCATATGTTCCCGTCATCACCGAGTCCGGTTCCATCCCATATCACCCCCAGAATTTTATCTTCAATGGTCAACAAATCATTCTCAGCAAGCACGGCACAAAAATGCGCTTTGTGGTGTTGGATTTCAAACGTTGGCACCTTGGCTTGCTCCGCCATTTCCTTTCCGATCTGTGTCGTCGGGTAAGCCGGATGTTTATCCAATAAAATTACTTCCGGACTTGCCTGATACAATTCCAAAAAATGCCGAAGACTATGCTGATAGTTCAACTGGGCTTCAAAGGCATCGGTATTTCCAAGGTATGGACTGATCAGGATGTTTTGGTTGCATACCAAAGCAAAAGCACTTTTGAGCATGGCCCCCATGGCCAAAATATTTTGCGTCGGTAGCCGAAGAGATGGATTGATGTATGCGGGAGCCAAGCCACGTGCACGACGAATGACGATGCGCTGGTATTTGAGGGCACTGAACCGGACAACGCTGTCATCCTGTGGAGTGGCGATGTTTCGGTTGTTCATCAACAACACCGGGGAAATTTGAGTGAGTTCTCGAATTGCCTGTTGGTCTTCAAAAATGATTGCGGCATGACTCCGGTTTCCACTGGTTGCCACAATGGGTTTTTTAAACTTTTTCAGCAACAAATCATACAAGGGGGTGTAGGGCAACATCACTCCAAGTTGCTGGAGCCCGGGTGCAATTTCATCGACTGCGATGGGAGTCATACGGTCCTCCTTGAGGTAAAGCAAAACAATCGGAGCGGCCCTGGATTCCAGTTCCAATTTTTCAAAAATATCAATCTCCGTATCCTCGGCCAGTTCGTACAGATCGTGGTACATAAGTGCCAAGGGCTTGGATGGGCGGTTTTTCAATTCACGCAGACGTCGAATGGCCGCAGCATTGGTGGCATCGCAGGTAAGCAAGTACCCGCCAATGCCTTTTATTCCTACCAATTCGCCCTCCTCCCATGCCTGTATGATTGCATCCAGATTCTCATCGCCCGGAATCTCAACACCACGATTCCAGATAGTCAGGCTGACTTTACACTTCGGGCAGGAATTGGTTTGGGAATAATTCCGCCGATCCATAGGGTCTGTGTATTCTGTCTGGCATTCCGGACACATATTGAACGCATCCATGGTGGTATGCTCCCGGTCGTATGGCAATGCCTGAATAATAGAATACCGCGGGCCACAATTGGTGCAGGTGATAAATGGATAGTGGTATCGGCGATTTGAAGGGTCATGCAATTCCTTTTGGCAATCGGGGCACAAGGCAACATCCGAGGTAAGTTGCAAATCCCGTTCAGCCTGATCGTCACTTTCGCGGATGGAAAAACTGGAAAAATGCTGATCGGCTACAGCATGAAGGCTCCAGGAGGTAATTGTTGCCAGCGGAGGAGGGTTTGTTATGATTTTTTGCACAAATGCCTCTGCCTCATTCTTACTGCATTCCAGGAAAATATGCACGCCGTTTGTGGTGTTTTTTACAAATCCATTCACACCTTCTTTAAGGGCTAACTGATACACGAATGGTCGAAACCCAACCCCTTGAACAACTCCCTTAATATGGATGTGAATACAACTCATACACGGGCTTCATACAATTGAGTGGCCCATTGGATCAACGTATCAATGGCTTTGGGCAGACAGGCTTGCACTTCAGGAGACATCTCAACCGTCATTGGCATCATGCTTTCGATGGAAACCGTAAGAAGGTGCATATCCGGCAAATTATCCTGCAAATAGAGCGCTTCCAGCATGTCTTTTAATCCTACATCATGGACACTCAGGGTCTTGGGATAGTCGGATGCAAAACGCGGCTTAATCGTTTTTAGCGTTCCGGCTGGCTGTCCATCCATGGTTGCATCGACAAAAATGACAGTGCCATACACATCAAAAACATTCATTAAAAAAAAGCCTCCGGTTCCTCCATCCAACACATCAATGTAATCAGGCAACTCCATTTTTTCCATTTCCTGCACAAGATGCACACCCACACCTTCGTCCCCCATCAGGTAATTACCGATACCCAGAATCAAAATACTGTCGGACTTATCAGCCCCAAAAACAAGTGCATCCTCCAGTTGTTTGTTTTCCTTTTTCATAATGTATTAACTCCTAGGTTAGTAAACGTGCTCTAAGATCGGCATTGATAAAAAAAACCTTGCTGAATCAACAAGGTTTTTTTTATCAATCGGCCTGACTAGCCTTTTCTAATTCTATCCTTGCAGACAAATTTAAATCCACTGAACATGGATGATGTTTCTCCCCGTGCCTCCAGCCAATCGTGGAAAAATACGAGGTAAATGTGGATGGCAATAATCAACCACATCAGCCACATGGTAACGTGGTGAATAGATCGAGCCATAAAATCGCCACCCATTGCAGGGACAACCCATTTAAACATCTTGGGCAACCACCAGGTAGCCATGTCGGCATATAAACCAAAGCCGGTAAATACCATGACAAGTGCTAAGATGAATAAGAACAGGTAGGCTGCAGTTGCAAGACTGTTGTGTCCGATGCTGATATGGGAAAGTTGCTGCTGCGAGAACTTTTCACCTTTGTGTGGAATCAGCAATATATCGTGCTTTAAGACATAACCCATGTTCTGAAGGGCTTTCTTCCTGAATGGAATAAATTCCTTCCAGTTTGCAAACTGATTGCCTGCAAAAAAGGCCCAATACAGACGCAATACCATAACTGTCAAGAAGATATATGCCGATGCAAAGTGTACTGCCCGCACGGTGCCAAACCAGTAGGAATTCCACGCTTCATGGCTGGATTGAATCGCCAGAGGCTTCGCTATGATGTAACCAGTGACACTCAGCACCAAAATGGCAAGTGCATTGATCCAGTGAAAAATTCGCACCGGAAGTTCCCAGACATAGACTTTGACAAATTCTAGGTTCTTTACCATGATAATTTCATTTTAAATGGTGCAAACTGAGATGTTATCTACCTTGGAAATGTGCGCGCCATGCTCGTCGTACAAGTGCACAGAACAGGCAATGCACGGGTCAAAGGAGTGGATGGTTCGCAGGATTTCCAATGGGAGTTTCTCGTCTGCTACCGGAGTACCGATCAAGGTGGATTCATAGGCAGAGCGCTGCCCTTTCGGATCCCTTGGTGATGCATTCCAGGTGGAAGGAACAACCTGTTGGTAATTTTCAGTTTTACCATCCTTGATTTTAATCCAGTGTGCCAGTGCACCCCGTGGTGCCTCCATATAACCAACTCCTTTTGCCTCACTTGGCCAGGTTTCAGGTTCCCAATTTTCCATGTTGGCCATACGGGTATCGCCGTTCTTGATATTTTCAATCAACTGATCGTAAAACTCCAGCGACCAACCAGCGCTCAGTTTGGCACAAATACCGCGTGCAGCAGTCCGGCCAAGCGTGGAGAACAAGGCTTCAACAGGCACATCCAGGGTTTTCAAAACGTAGTTAACAGCGTCCTGCGTTTCTTTGTCACCCCGTCCGTAATTAACCAAAACGCGAGCCAGCGGACCAACTTCCATCGGCATACCCTGCCAGCGCGGAGTCTTGATGAAGCTGTACTTCTGGTCGACATCCAAATGCTTATACGGTGGTTTCGGGCCACTGTAGTTGATGTTGGTTTCACCATCCCATGGGTGCTTGCCACCATTGGCATCGCCGGAATAATCGTACCAGGAGTTGTTCACAAATTCCTGGATATCGTCATTGCGGTGGTTGACATCAATTACTTTGGATATATCGCGATCGAGAATGATGCCTTGCTGGAATTTAAAGGAACCAATGTCCGGACTGTTGTAACCGGCCGTTGGGTATTCTCCATAGCTCATGTAGTTTCCAAAGCCCTTTCCGATTGCGCCCCAGTTTTTGTAGAAGGAAGCAATAGCCAGCAGGTCAGGAATGTAGACTTCATCGATGAAGCGTTTTCCTTCTTCCAGTTTGCTTCGAACATAGGCCAGGCGTTCAGCATTCAACCCACCTGGATCGTTTTCGTTGATGGAGCAGGCCATCCCCCCTACCAAATAGTTGGGGTGTGGGTTTTTACCACCAAAGATGGTATGTACCTTAACCATTTCCTTTTGCCATTCGAGCGCCTCCAGATAGTGTGCTACGCCCATAAGGTTTGCTTCGGCAGGCAACTTCATGGCGGGGTGTCCCCAATAGCCATTTGCGAAAATGCCCAGCTGTCCGCTTTCAACAAAGCGGGTCAAACGCTTTTGCAAATCGGAGAAATATCCTGGGGAACTCTTTGGCCAGTTTGAAATGCTCTGGGCGAGTTTGGATGTTTCAACCGGATCTGCTTTGAGTGCACTGACTACGTCCACCCAATCAAGTGCATGCAAATGGTAAAAGTGCACCACGTGGTCGTGCATATACAGTGCTGCAGCCATGATGTTGCGAACAAGTTCTGCATTGGGTGGAACTACAATGCCAACGGCATCTTCTACCGCCCGTACAGAAGCAAGCGCGTGGACAGTCGTACAAACACCACAGGTACGTTGTACAAATGCCCAAACATCTCTGGGATCACGTCCTTTTACTATATTTTCAATGCCTCGAACCATGGTACTGGAACTCCAGGCATCTACTATTTTTCCATCTTTTACTTCGGCTTCTATCCTTAGGTGCCCCTCAATTCGTGTGATGGGATCGACAACTATTCTTTCTGCCATTTTATTAGTATTTTAGATGTTATGCTTCTATGTTTTCTTCATTCTTCCGGCCCGATTCGATTTCGGAATTGACTTCCTTGCGTTTTGCCACTATCGAGGCAACCGCATGGACACCAACACCAACACCAACCGCACCCAGTGCAACTTTACCAATCTTGTCAGCAGTACTTTCAATACCAAAGCCTGGCAAATTGGTAAGGCGCTCATACAATGGGCCGCTATCCCAGAAGTTTTCTTCACTACAACCAATACATCCGTGGCCAGACTGGATCGGATAACTTACACCGTTGTTCCATTTCATGGAGCCACAGGAGTTGTACGTCATCGGCCCCTTACAGCCTACCTTGTACAGACAGTATCCTTTTTTTGCATTTTCATCATCAAATGTTTCTGCAAACAAACCCGCATCGTAATACGGTCTTCTGTAACAGCTATCGTGAACCCGCTTGGCATAGAAGGCCTTTGGCCGACCGATTCGGTCCAGTTCAGGCAATCGACCAAATGCAACGAGGTGAACAATCACACCCGCCATAACCTCACCGATTGGCGGACAACCGGGAACCTTGATGATCGGCTTATTGGTAATAATCTTGTGGATTGGTGTGGCAGTCGTTGGGTTTGGATAGGCAGACTGTACACAGCCATTGGAAGCACAACTACCCCAGGCAATAATTGCCTTGGCGCCTTCTGCGGCTTCCTTGAGTTGCTCGATAGCGGTTTTACCGGCAATGACGCAATAGTTCCCGTCGTCACCGAGCGGAACCGAGCCCTCAACACATAAAATATACTCACCATGGTATTTCTCCATAGTAGCATGCTTTGCGGCTTCAGCCTGATCTCCGGCAGCGGCCATCAGCGTTTCTGTATAATCCAGGGAGATTTTATCCAAAATTATGTCGGCAACAATCGGGTGATCCGAGCGAATAAAGGACTCACTACAACAGGTACATTCCTGGTAGTGCTCCCAGATAACAGGGATGCGCGGTGTGGTCTCCAGCTTTTGGGTAATCTGCCCAATAGCCTTTGTACTCAAACCCATGTAAGCCGCCATATAGGTAGCGAACTTCATAAAGTCACGTCTTGAATACCCCTGTTTAACAATTGCTTCGAGATACGTATCTCTTCTTTTTCGATTTGCCATAACAACTGTATTTTGTTATATGTGTTGTTTCATATTGTCAGCCAATAAATGCCTACTGTAATTGCAAAAACACCACCCCAAAAAGGCAGGGTTTTATAGGCATGTTGTTGATCACTTACTCCTGCCAAAATATTTGCCCTTCCAATGAGCAGCGCATAGGTCGACATAGCCAAAACTGAGCCCCCTCCAAATCCGATGATGTATGCCATTGAACTGCTCATATTGGTAAATCCCAAAACCGGCAACAACAAAATAAAATGAGCAATTCCGGCAAAGCCATGAATCACTCCAATCCCAAATGCCGCCTTGTCGTTTTTTACGTTGGTTTCAGGGTGCGTATGCTGGTGTGTATGTACATGGTGTTGATGGGGGTGAATATGCACGTATGAATGTGCGCCATGGTGCACATGCGGATGAACGTGTAATTTAGGTTTATGAAAAATCCGGTAAAATGACCACCCACCAATCAATATCAACAGGAGCCCTACGAGGTGCTCGCTGTGTGCAGAAATTTGTTCTACCGGGATAAGGTCTTTGAAAAGGAGGAGCAATACTCCAATGCCCAACATTCCACTGATGTGACCCAGTCCCCAAAAAAAGCCCACTTTCCAATACTTCTTCTTGGATTCAAATACCAACGGAGTCACCGCAGCCAAATGATCCGGACCTGTCAACACGTGAATTGCCGCAGCAGTCAACCCTGCCCACAAAGGCAATATGGCAAAAGAAAATATGTCTAAAAACACTTGCACTTTACAAGTCGCTTTCTACAAGAATTTGATCCTGAAAGGGGAAGCGTACCCCATTCATATCATTTATAAAAATGATGCTACAATTTAGCGTTAAATCAGATCTAAATAAAGGGAGAAAGACTCTTTTTAGAGCAGGATACTCTATTTATAAATAATCTTAATGTAGATAAGGCTTCATGTAAAAAACAATACATAATCACCTGCTTATCAGTGATTTCAGGCAGCGCACTACATGATCTATGTCACCATTTGACCCATAATTTGCACCAAAGAACAGCAGGATAAAAACAGAAGGCAAATGCACGTGATTCTTGTAAAGATCAGCCTGTGATTGGCTCCAAACCATACCGCTGGCAATAGCCTTTCCAGCCCTGCAAACCACCAGTGTGCACAACGACCAGAGAGCAAGACTTAGGGAAATACCCTTGCTCAATAAGGTCAAAAATCCCCAGCAGCATTTTGCCCGTATAAATGGGATCCAGGAGGATGCTATATTGAGCATTAAAGTTCCGAATGAACTCAATCAACTCAGGTGTATAGACAGCAAATCCACCGAGGTCATAGTCAGAGATCAGATCAAACGAGCCGCCCTGTTTTAAATGCCTGGATATAGTTGAACCCTGAACCCCTGATGCAGTGGCTGGAAAGACCAGCACCCTACCCCGATCACCGAGGCCCTCAACAATGCCAGCAGCTGTAGTTCCCGATCCCGCCGCAACTGCAATAAACAAAGGAGATTCCACCGTATGGTTTTCCAAAACCTCGGTGGCAATGGCGCGACAATTGTACAGCCTGTTCCGATGCGCCTCCCAGGAAGCACCAGATAGCCCGGATACAAGATAAAATTGCATCCACCTCCGGATGTCCCGGTCCCTGATCATATGCCTGCTTTGTAATTCGGTGAATTCGGGTGCCTGATTCTACTATAAAACGTAAGGTTGGATTATACAGGTCTGCTGCTGTTCCTCGAACAATGGCAACAGTTGGAATTTGATATTCCTTTCCAGCCGCTGCAAGTGCCTGCAAGTGGTTGGAGAAAGCCCCCCCAAAACTCAGTATACCTGCATATCCGGATTCGGAAAAACCCTCGAGTACCGGTGCCAGTTTGCGCCACTTATTCCCCGATATAGTCGGGTGCAGCAATTCATCCCGTTTGATGTACACCTGAACACCATGAAACACTCCCAGTTTGGTCATAGGAGAGTTGCGAAATTTGGGTGATTCAGAAATTGCCATTGTAAAATTGGAAGTCCGCTATTTGTAGTATTTCATCCGCACAAAAAACTGTGGGTCACGGGCGCCCAATCGCCGGGCAGCCTCTGGAGAAAGAATCAAACTGATATTGCTTTTATATCCGTATGGAATTGCCCCAATTACCTTGGCATAAACCGTTCGGTTGCCCATAGGATTGGTTATGGCAATCACTGTCCCAGGCTTCGCCGAATTGTGCAAGGCGTACAGATCACCTTTTTCTTCGCTGTCCTTGTGCCAGAAACACACGCCTTGTTCGCTTTGCAGTTCCTTATCCAGTTTACTCGCTTCAAATTGCTCGCGAAGGGTTCCGGCTGTTCCCGGGGTACTTGTACGCCATTCCGGATTTACACCCTGAATGCCAATCCAGCCCATAAACAGCAATTGCCCCGGTGTAAGATTGGCATTTTTAGCTTGTTGCGTTCCATGATGGTATCCACCGGCATATCAAAATACCGCTTGCAAATATGGTATAGGGTTTCGCCCTGCTGCACGATGTAATAAATACGTGTATGCTTTTTCATCAAAGCCCTCCACCTTATAGCGCAATATGGCTCGATTGGGAATGGGGACCCGAATCTGGGCACCTACCTCCAGTTCCAATCCGTTTGATACTCCGGATTGTAGGTGTACAAGTCTTCCATCGACAGTGCATAAAACTGAGCAATGCCATACAGCGTTTGATCTGGCTTAACCCGGTGGTACAACATTTTCTGACCATACTCCACGGTCAGCAATACCGAATCCTTGGAACTGAGTAAATACAGAGGATTCGAGGTTTGCGCTGGGAGCGTTGTAGACAAAAAACAAAGTAAAAGGGTAAAAAATCCTTGGGTTTTCAACTGCATATGGGTTTTCTCTTAAGAACGTATCTTAGCGCAAATTTACTATATAATTCGGGCTCAAAGTCCCGAAAGCGGTTTTGTTTTAGGCTAAAAACTCGATTGAATCCAGCACTAAACTTCGGCAACAGGATGTTATTTCAAGAATACTTATTTTGTACTTGCCTATTTTTCAATATTGCTTAGTTTGAACAAACGCTAATTCAATAGATCAAGCCCATTTAATCAAATACACTAAAGCATTAACTGTCAACTATTTGTTAAACCATGGTACTTGCCGTCATCCCCGCCCGCTACGCATCCACCCGATTTCCCGGAAAGCCGCTCGTTGATATCCAGGGAACCAGCATGATCATGCGGGTTTACAAGCAATGCCTTTTAGCCAAAAAAGTAAATGAGGTAGTGGTTGCTACAGACGATCAACGCATCCTGGATCATGTGCAACAAGCTGGTGGAAAGGCCGTAATGACACGTGCCGACCACCAAAGCGGTACCGACCGCTGCGCAGAGGTAGCCCTGCAGTTTCCAAATGCGCGGTATGTACTAAACGTGCAGGGTGATGAGCCGTTCATCCAGCCAGAACAAATTGACTTGCTGGTTGAAACACTGGTAAACTCGGCCCACCCAATTGCTACCCTGGGCAAAGCCATCGAAGCGGAAGAACAACTCTTCAATCCAAACGTCGTAAAACTGGTTCGTGCTCAGGATGGAACCGCCCTTTATTTTAGTAGGAATCCAATACCGTATTTGCGGGGAACGGATCAAGAGGCCTGGTTAACACAAGGGGTCCATATCAAGCACATTGGCCTGTACGGCTTTCAGTCGGAAATCCTGCATATCCTTGCAAACCTGGCTCCTGCTCCATTGGAACAGCATGAATCGCTAGAACAGTTGCGTTGGCTCAGCAACGGGTACCGAATTCAGGTAGGAATAACCGAACTGGAAACCTATGGCGTGGATGTACCCGAAGACCTGGAGCGATTTTCCTGACAAGGGCAAACTATTCATCCTCCAAGATGTCGTACCGGCCTATATGACGGGTCTGTACCCTCGGAATTCCATCCTGCTCATTTTTACTGATAGCCGGTGAAAAACGCGCATTCCAAATCAGGTCATCACCCGTGTAAGATCGTCGGGCATGCACCAATTGTTGGTTGGCTTCATCTGTTCCTTTAACCAATACGAGAAACTCCGTGTTGGAATCCAGAATGTTTTCCTTTGTAAATCCGTGTAGAGGGCTTTGGGGCGTCAGAGCATGCACCACTGTCCAGGACAACGAGAAAAATGAAACTCTGGATATTTCCAGGTCCAGGGTATAAAAACGGCGCACCAAACTTCCGTTATCCTCCTTTTGATTGATTGCCAGCAGGAGTTTCACCTCGGTTTCAATCAGTTCACTTCGCTGTGCATTCATCATGCGAAACATGATTCCTTTACCATCGCGATAAGGACTTACCAACAGTTTTTCGCTGAATAAGATTTTGGCCTTAGGCCGGGAAAAACGCCCATACAACAAGCCGGACACCAGCGCAAAAGAGAGCAATCCACAGAACGCCTCAAAGGAAGCCAACATATTGGCTGGGATACCTACCGGACTCACGGTTCCATAGCCCACTGTTGTCAGAGTCTGTGTGCTGAAAAAGAAAGCCGCCAGGTAGTTGTCGCCAAAACTGCCCGGGTTCACACCTGCCAGACTATCAATACCAATAGCCAAATAGCCCAGGGCAAACAGGCTATTGAACGTCAGGTATACCAGCAAACACAATCCCAGAAACTGCCACCAGGGCATGGTGACCAAATGGTAGTATGAGTTGCTCCAGAAACTTTCGCTTTCGCGAACAACATTGAAGGAGCCGTCTGCATTCATCATGCGGCCGGCAACAGTCACATTCTTTCCAAAGCCCAGTTCCTCAACAACAGGCTTGGACTTAATCAATCTGGGAATTCTGGAAGTAATCGGGTTGGTAGGTATAGCCATATATGCTCAATTTTTAAAAGTTGGTGGTCGGGGCAATGCTACGAGCATTTTTTAGAAAATGGCCTAAAAAATGGAGCTGCCAGAAGTTTTAACGCATTTTGAAGACCTGCGTAAGAACAAAAGTAGCCAACAGAAGTTTATTACGGTTAAAGAACCGTGTTTAGCAGACCAGTCATTCTTTTTTTTCAATTTGTGCTTCACACGAACTTGAAAATGTACTTTTGCGCTCCGTATTCAACGGGCAGGTTCTAAAGAGATAGAATTTTAAAAATATTCGGTCAATCAACAAACTATGATCAAGCATCGGGCAATTGTATGGTTTCGACAGGATCTCAGACTTCACGACAATGAAGCCCTGAATACTGCATTGCGCATGGCCGATGAGATTATTCCGGTCTATATTTTTGATGAGCGAATTTTTATGGGAAAAACCCGATTCGGATTTCCCAAAACCGGAAAATATCGAGCCCAATTTATCTTGGAATCTGTAGAAAACCTCAGAGACAACCTAAAGGCAATTGGTTCGGATTTGGTTGTGCGTGTCGGCAAACCGGAATACCTCCTCACAGAAATTGCACGGGAGTTCAAATGCTCCTGGGTTTTGTGCAACCGCGAACGCACACGAGAGGAGGTTATCGTCCAGGATAAATTGGAACAAAAACTCTGGGAAATTGGCGTGGAGCTCCTGTACTATCGGGGAAAAATGCTCTACCACACCCAGGACCTCCCGATGCCGGTCCAGCACACGCCGGATATTTTTACCCAATTCCGGAAAGAAAACGAAAACATTACCCCCATTCGCCTTCCGCTGCCCAGCCCAAAATCCATGAATACGCTCCCTTCCGGACTTAATCCGGGAACCTTGCCTAGCATACAGGATTTAGGCCATACTCCGTTTGAGCAGGATCCCCGCTCCGTTTTGCCTTTCAAAGGTGGAGAGACGGAAGGACTGAAACGCCTGCACCATTACCTGTGGGACAACGACGATATTGCACACTATAAGGAGACTCGCAATGGCCTGATCGGTCCGGATTACAGCTCCAAATTTTCCCCCTGGCTTTCCCAGGGATGCCTCTCTCCTAAATACATCTACCACGAAATCAAACGCTACGAACAGGAGCGGATTTCAAATGAAAGCACCTACTGGATGTTCTTCGAACTCCTTTGGCGTGATTTTTTCCGCTTGATGGGCAAAAAATACGGAGATTGTATTTTCCTGAAAGGGGGAACCCAAAACAAGAAACTCAAATCGCTTAAGGAAGACCGAAGCGTTTTTGAAGCCTGGGCTGAAGGCCGAACCGGCATCCCTTTCATTGATGCCAATATGCGGGAGCTGAATGCTACCGGTTGGATGAGCAACCGAGGCAGACAAAACACCGCATCTTTTCTGGTGCGCGACCTCAATATCAACTGGCAAATGGGTGCGGAGTACTTCGAATCCCAGTTGTTGGACTACGACCCATGCAGCAATTGGGGAAACTGGAATTATGTGGCCGGTGTAGGCAGTGATCCGCGGGAAGATCGCTACTTCAACATCCTTACGCAGGCAAAAAATTACGATCCGAAGGGCGACCATGTACGCATCTGGTGCCCGGAGCTGAAGGACGTTCCTTCAGAAGTAATTCACAGGCCAGACCAACTCTCCAGTACAGAGAAAGAAACCTACCAGGCCTGTGATTATCCAAAACCACTGGTCAAAATGGAAAAATGGGTGCATTAACTAGTTGCCTCAAATAGAACAGGCCGGAACCCACTCAATTTTCTTTTTTCTTCTTCCTATACGGACAGTGGCGGCACCCGCTGCCACAACATGATCCGCGCTTGAGGTGGTATTTTTCAGTAAATACCATGTATCCGCCTTCCCAGTAATAGTCCTCTCCTTCTACTAGAACGACAGGTGCTTCCGGCTTGTTTGATTTGGACATACCCCTTTAACCCAAAATGTTGGATTTTGTTTTTATATTGAACATCAGAAATCAAATCAACAATCGGATTTCATGTAATCGTAAATCGCAAATCCTCCTCTCCTTTATGCAAAACAAAATCCTTACACTCAGCATTTTTATCCTGTTCAGCCTCGGTTTAGCTAAGGCCCAAAATGGATTGCTTTGGTCTGCTCCACAGGCAGTTTCGACATCAGACTATGGTTTTTCCAGTCCGCGTTTGTGTCTGCTTCCCGATGATTCCCCTGCGCTGGTTTGGGGCACATTCACCCAAATCTGGTTTTCAAAAATGGAGAATGATACCTTCCGGACACCCGTACCATTGAATACCGGCACAAGCCTACCACAAGTATTTAGTTTTGCCGGACTTGGGATTTCTTCCTTTGACTCCACTCTGTATATAGTGTATGAAACATTGGGTGAAGGTGTTCAACTCCTGCGCTCATTTGATGCCGGAGAAAGCTGGGAGGAACCTGTAGTGGTCTATACACCGTCCAATGGCATGACCGGAATTTTGGCATCCATTGAAGTCGATCAAACCGGAAATCCCATGATATCGTTTTTATTACAGAACAACAACGAAACCAATTCCGTAGTATGGCTTACCCGTTCGTTTGATCAGGGCAGTAGCTTTACCCAGGGAGCCGAAGCCAGTGCACCAGCAGATGGAGACGAAGTGTGCGAATGCTGCTATCAAGACATTTTACCCCTGGACAACGAGCAAATTTTTGTGGGATTCCGTTCGAACCGGTCCAACCTACGGGACATGTGGGTAACACGAAGCGCCAACGGCGGTGCACTTTTTGATGCTGCTACCGATGTAGATGCACAGGACTGGATGGTCCAGGCTTGTCCGTTTAGTGGCCCTTCAATTACGGCACTTCCAGGGGATAGTATCCTGGCGGTTTGGATGTCTAAGGGAACTGGAGATTTGCGTGTATATGGCTCCACACTGCATCAAAACACCATGGAAAAAGCGTGGGAGTTTGAGTTCCCCGGCTCTACGGGCACCGGACTGTACAATCAAAACCACCCGGATGTAGTGAGCAGCGGGGATACAGTAGTAGTCGTATGGGAAGAGTCTGGATTTCAGGGGACCGGACAGGACATTGTCTGTGCTTTTTCTACCACTGGAACCCTTGGCCTTGCAGCCAATACGATGAATGTGAATCCGGCAACCAGCCAGCAAAAATTTCCCAAACTTGCTTACAGAAATGGAGTGGCTCACCTAATATATGCCGATGATTTGAACGGAGTAAGTTATCAACGTGCAACAGTCCTTCCATCCAGCCAAACCCAACAGCCAAATGCCATAGAGAGGCTACACATACAACCCAATCCCGCTGCCTCCCGGGTGCAGGTAACACGTCCGGAGGGTACACAGCAGTTGGTGCTTTTCAATTCCTTGGGGCAAATGGTATTGCAACAACAAACTCAAGGCGCTTTAGATCTCAGCCACCTCTCAAACGGGTTGTACATCATCCGTGCACTGGATGAAAACAGCCACGTGCTTGGGCAAGGTCCCCTACAGGTGTTGCGGTAAACAAGGAGATAAATTAGCGTAAATACATACCCAGCCAGGTAATCCGCACCTGGCTGGGTATTTCTTTTATATCACAACCTGCAAAAAAAGTTTTTTATAAAACAATATACCTAAATCCTATATTTACACCGAACCAAAACTTAAAACAATATGAAATTTCAAAACATTATCAAACTAAGCCTGGCGGCTTTCATCTTCTTTGCAGCAGGTCAAATCTCCACCGGAACCCTTTTTGCTGGTTCTGGCTCTTCGGAAGAAAATGATTTTGTGCTTGAGCCCCATAGCCAGGAAGGCATGCTTGGTGAGGTAAAACTATTTGCAGGAAACTTTGCTCCACGCACCTGGATGGAATGCAACGGGCAATTGCTTTCAATTGCTTCAAACCAGGCCTTGTTTTCCATTCTAGGAACCATGTACGGAGGTGATGGCCGTACCACTTTTGCCCTTCCTGATTTGCGCGGGAGAACCGCAGTTGGCATTGGCAACGGCCGGGATTGGCAAGTGTAAACCAAGGTCAAATGTGGGGAAGCAATCAAACCACACTTAATGTCACGAACCTTCCGTCTCACAACCACGCTGCAACGGTAAGCTTGAATGCAGCCAATGTTGTCGGTGAAACTACCCCGAGCGCAACTGGCAATGTACTTTCAAGCCGTGGTCGTGGTGGTGCTGCTCAATCATCTATTTACACCGATGCAGCCAATTCCACCACGCTTCGCGGGGATGCGGCATCTGCAACCATTTCAAATACCGGAAGCAACCAGCCATTTAATATTGCGCAACCCAGTCTGGGGATACGCTACATAATTTGTGTAAATGGTACGTTCCCGTCGAGAAACTAATCATTTGTAAACGAACTTTTCGCCCCACGGGTTCGGCTACAGGCCGGGTTCGTGGGATTTTTTTGCCCCTAAAAAACATCCCCGATTCCGGGATGAACCGAAATCAGGGACGTATACGCTGAGGGGTAAGCCTGTCTCCCCTACCCTTCTGTATGCATCACCAGCACCGGAGCACTGGTGTGAAGCAACATTTCTTTTGACATGCTCTTGTGGAGCAAAGACTCCCAGAACGTGCGTTCATGTGTTACAAATACAAATAAATCAGCCCGGTTGATAAAGGCATATTCGTGGAGTGCATCCACCAAATCCTCGCCTTCTATTTTTTGAAAAATAAACGGCTTCTCCGGGTCGGCAAACAGATAATTGAGACCAAACAAGCGGCGCTCCAAATCCAGATTTTCCATTTCGGATTCACCTACATGGACAAAATGGATCTGACTGTTGAACCTCCGGGAAAAACCAACCGTTTCTTTAACTACTTCCTGATCCAACGACTCAAAATTGCTGGCATACACCATTTCCTGAAACCCTTTGAACGTTGCCTGAGGGGGAATCAACAACACGGGTCCTTTTGCTTTTTTGGAGACTGCAATTGAAACAGAACCAAACAAATTTCTGCTTATGTTTCCACGACCGGTTGTACCCATGACCACCAAGCCTGTCGGGCTCGACAAGTTGCTGATCACATCTTCGGGAAAACCAAAATCAATGCGGGTTTGAATCATGGGCTGACCGGAAGCAGTCTTTTCTACCGATTTGCTCAAGCCAGCAGGCAATATCGGACACTCCGAGCCTGACTTTTCAAATACGCCCCGAACAAAATTATCCAGTTCATCCTGCATGGTTCCCCGGTATGCCGATAAAAATCCGGAAGGAGATGGTTTGCTGCCCTGGAAGATGCTGTCCATTACATAGACCACTTCCATTGAAGCACCCAAATGCCGAACCAAATGGCAGGCAAAAAGCAGTGCATTCTCAGAGGCTGGACTCAGATCAACCGGAACCAGCACATGACTGAGCGCATATAAATTGCTGTGCAACAATTCGCGGTTGCACAGCAATTTTTCCAATTCCTGAACAGTAGGCACATTGCCCTCACTCAGGATTTCACCATCCACGATGATTGCCGGTGTGTGTTGTATCCCAAGACTGGAAATCTTCTGAGATTCCATGACTTCTTCAATACTGCCATGGAGTGGGAAGTGCGACAAGGCCATTCCCAGGTTATGCCGCAATGCACGCATGTCAGCATCTCCATTTCCAATTATTTGAATGTTGGTCATACCAGTTTGGATTAAGTGTTGCAAAAGCACACCAGATTCACTCCGGGAATCACGCGCTACTAGCGTTTTATTTTTGATCGTATACCATGTGAGGCTGATCGGGTTTCTCGTCCAGAATTGCCCGGATCACATCCTGGGTCGTAATGATTCCAACCAATTCGCCGTTGTCAATTACAGGCAATGCGTGGAACCAGTTGCGGCTGAAAACTTCCAATGCCACATTGATGCGATCATCTGGCTCCAGTTTACCCAAGCCTGTGGTCATAATGGCTTCAGCATGCGTGCTACCCATTTTGCTTTCGTTGACAAATTGATCTTCGGATGCTTCACTCATACCTCCCATAAAGTGGGTAAAATCGGTTTTAGAAATAATTCCAACCAACGTTTTAAACCGGACTACCGGAAGGTGGTGGAAAGAGTGCTCGTCAAAAATTTTCTTAACTACCAACAAGCTGTCTTCCGGATTAACCGTTACCAATTTGGTGGTCATCAAAGAGGAGACTGGTGCAAAGGTGTTCATGTTTTTTGTTTTTGAAGTGAGGAGAATTTGTTTTTGTTGGGTGTTTCAGAAATGAAAATCAAACACGATCTGTTCGGATTTTGTTTGAATTTAAACTGATTGAAAACAGGGCCTCAGCCCCGGGATTCAAAACCAACTCAAATCAAACATCCAAAACGAAGAAGTTATTTTTCTTCCTTCTGAAATTTTATCTATTGCAAAAATGCTGTGGTTCTGAATTCTACCGAATGACGTATCTCAGCCCCCCCTCTGATCTCTATCAATTCCGTGGTCAGCGGTTGTAACACCGCTTTGCCAGGCAAGCCTCGGTTTGAAACCTTGCGTAAAGGTCAATATGAAAAAGGACCTTTGTTCTGTGCTTGGGTTAAAAAGTATTTGCTGGACTTGCCGCATTTTCACTACATTTGGGCGGAATACACAAATCCTCGTCATGAAGAAAATTTTGATCATTGAAGACAATCCCGATGTGCGGGAAAACCTGGCAGAGATTCTTGAGTTGGAAGGCTATGAAGTTGGCACTGCACAGGATGGAAAAGACGGAGTGGAAAAAGCCTTGGGAAACCCGCCCGATCTCATCTTATGCGATGTGATGATGCCAGAGTTGGACGGATTTGGCGTACTTCATATTTTGAGTAAAAACCCTAAAACTTCTGATATCCCCTTCTTGTTTCTGACTGCCAAGGCGGAAAAAGACGACTTCCGCAGAGGTATGTCCATGGGCGCTGATGACTACATCACCAAACCTTTTGATGATGTACAACTGCTGCAAACAATCGAAGTCCGGCTGAAAAAAACAGAACGGCTTCGACAGGCTACCAACCAGGCAAGCACCGAAGGCCTTGAACATTTCATCAACGAGGCATTGGCCATGGAGGCCATTAAATCTCTTTCCGACAACCGCGAACTCCGGCACTACCGCAAAAAAGATCCGGTGTATCAGGAAGGTGAAATTCCACGCTGGCTTTATTTTGTTGAAAAAGGCGCCGTAAAAATTGCTAAAACCAACGACGACGGGCGGGAACTCATCGTACGCGTCGCTGCCCCGGGCGATTTTGTAGGATACATGGCACTGCTGCGCGACAGCAAGTATCCGGAAAATGCTACCGTACTGGAAGAAACTACACTGCGCCTTATACCTAAAAAAGACTTCTTTGCCCTGGTGTTTGGCAATCGGGATGTAAACGCCCAGTTTATCAAACTCATGGCCAATAATATGGCCGAACAGGAACAGCAACTCCTGGATCTTGCCTATAACTCAGTCCGCCGCCGCGTGGCAACCACCATCAGCCAATTGCACGAACAAGGCTTCACTGAAATTCATTTGCTTAGAGAAGACCTCGCTTCGCTTTCCGGCACCGCAAAGAAACAGTCATCCGTACCCTTACGGACTTCAAAACAGAAGGACTGATCGACATCAAAGACGGAGTTATCTCCGTGCTCAATCCGGAACGCCTGCAAAATATGCCGAACTAATCAGGTACTTGGCAAGAACGGCATCAAAGCACTTTTCCATCTTGAAATGGGGAATCCCAACCTCCACAAAACGTTCTCCTTGGAGTACTTGAGTTTTAAATAAAACTCGAGGACGGCCTCTCGGGCATTGAGTTCAATTTTTGAAAAGCCATGCGTCCGACAATAGGCTTCAGAGTAGGCTACTAATTGAGCCCCTACGCCTTTCCCCTGTAGGTCTGGCGACACCGCAACCTGACGCATTTTTACCAATGAATCACTGAGTGGCACCAGGTTTAGGTAGGCAACCAACTCACCGCGCATAGTAAAACCCGCCAGGTGAATGGTATCGTATTCCTGGGCGAGCTGCTCCGGATCAAACTCCATTCCCAATGGGGCCCGGAGGGTTATGTGCCGCAAACGCACAGCCTGATCAAACTCAGGTGTACCAAAGTCAATGGGATGAAACTGAATCATACGTACCGGGACTGAGTTTATGCTTCCTTTTTACTGATAATCATGCGGTCATACAGAAATACAACAAGGGCAGACAAAACTGCCAGGCCGGCAAAGATTCCCCACATGATGTCCGGGCGCTGCATGCCGTCAACCCCGTATTTTGCATACAATTGACCAGACAAAATACCGCCAAACAAATTGCCCAAAGCCACACACCAATAAAAGTAGCCCATGTACATGGCAACCTTATCCGGCGGTGCAATCCGGCCGGTATATTCCTTTGCTTTTGGGCTTGCCATCATTTCACCAAATGAAAACACCAAAATACCAGCAAACACAATCCAGCCGGTTGTTCCAAATACTAGAATGGAGAAACTTACCACAGTAATCAGCGTCCCCCAGAATATGGTCGTAAATGGCTTCAGACGGGAAACCAAATAAGATACCAGCACCTGGAAAAAGATGATTGCACCCGCATTGAAGTTGATCATGTATTCCGGATTGACCTGTCCCTCAACAGCCATTGAGCCACTCAGTGAGTCTGCTGCAGAACTCAAGCCGATTCCTCTCAAGAAAGAAGTAAAACCACCCAAGACATCAGAGGTATCGGTAAAGTCGCGTATGTGCAACGGCAGGGTGTAAAAGATCTGATTGAAGCAGGTCCAGAACCCCGACATGATCAGGAGAAACAATCCAAACCGCCAATCGCCCAATTTCATGGGCTGCAAAAACCAGGGTGCATTTTCATTGGGCCTGGAGCGAAGCAACAAATCCACCACTACGTTCAATCCAACCCAGGCGGCTGAAATCATCGCAATGTGGTTCCAGGTAAACCCGTCGCCTTTGGAATATTTTGATCCCAAAACCAAAAATGCGAGCAAGCCAAAGACAAACAAAAAAAAGCGGCCATTGCCCAACACTTCCACCATATCTGAAAGCACTTTTTTAAGCGAGCGCGGGTTGGCAGACTGGCTTTCTGAAGTCGGTTCGTCAAAAAAGAAGGTGACAATGATAAAGTTCATCGCAATCCAACACGCGGAGGCAATGAACACGTAATTCCAATCCCAACCGCGGACTATACCCGCAACAATTGGCCCTACAAAACCGCCAATATTAACCATCATGTAAAAGATGCCAAATCCCATGGATGCAGTCCGGTCGGAGGTTACTTTGGAAATGGTTCCAATTACCACCGGCTTAAACATCGCAGCACCAACTGCCGCCAGCATAAAAGCCATAAAAAATGTGGGAAAGGTTTTGAACTGCCCCAACAGGAAGTATGCAGGTGTCAGAACCAGAAAAGCAGAAAACAGCATGCGTTTATACCCGTAGCGATCGGCCAGTGCACCGGTAACTACCGGAAACAGGTACAGGAAAAAGGTAACCACCCCCTGCAATACACCACGATCCTCATCTGAAAAGCCCAATCCTCCTTCGCTAACCTTACCTGTAATGTACAGGGAAGAAACAGCAAAAAAGCCGTACCAGGCCATGCGTTCAAAAATCTCCATGGTATTTACCGCCCAAAAAGTTTTGGGAAATTCCTTCAAGCTGATTTTCTTTTGCTCACTCATTTTTTTGTCTTTTGTGAAAGCCAAAGATGGTAAATATTGGCAAAATGTGGGTCTACTTTAAGCCGAAATATTGCGCTTCTGCCTTTTAGGTTCAGCGGATTGCCTACTTTTACACACTACTCCTACGCGTGTGTCTTTTCTTTTCAAACATTTTCCTGACCTTAAAATTCAAAAAATGACACGTACTCTGGTTTTGCTCCTCCTTCCGTTTTTTGTTAATTGTCAAAATAAGGGAAGCCTGCTCAACACCAACTTTTATCAGGAACTTCCTTTTGAAGTTATACGGGATAAAATCCTGGTTCCCGTAACCATCCAGGGTGAAACCTATAAATTCATTCTGGATTCCGGGGGTAAACTTGATATCTCCAAGCGGCTGCAAGACAAGTTTAATTTTGAAAAACTGGGCACCATGAAGGTGAGCGGTGTCAACGGCATTTCCATTACAATCGACAAGGTAAAAATCCCATTGGTCCAACTGGGCGACCTGAAGTTTCAGGACTACCCGGCAATGGTATCGGGGTTTACAGATAAATACCCGGGAGAATGCCTGGAGGCAGACGGTATGATAGGCCGGGATTTTTTAAAAGACCTGATCCTCCACATGGATATGACAAACAAACAGGTAATTCTGACCGACCAGGCAGCAAAAATACCGGCAAACGTTGCAGCAACCGAACCGTTGAAAATGTATTACGAAGGTGGCTTGCCCTACATTACACTCAGGATGAATCAAAAAGTAAAGGTCAAAACCTGCATCGATACCGGTTCCCCAAAAGTTTTCAGTTTCAAAACCAAGTCAGTAGAACAATTAAAAAAGAAAAAAGGAATAGACAAAAAAAACATATACACCATTCACAGCAAAGCCTCAATGGGCATCTCCGCACAAGCACCAAAAGCTTCGGATGCATACATCGTTTATGTGGATTCCTTGCGCATAGGCTCCGCTCGATTTGACACATTTTATACCGATATAACGTTAAAAAGTCGTTCAAGAGTGGGCTCTGGCTTACTGAAATACGGCACGCTGACGATGGACTTTATTTCGGATAAATTTTATTTCACTCCATACGACTCTCATCCAAAAGTATTAAGAAGATCTTCTCCAGGAATACAATTTAGCGTAGACAAAAACAACATCACGATCGCTGGTCTATACGAGCTTGACACGATCAAGAAATCCAAGATAAAAATGGACGACGTTGTAGAAGCGATCAACGGCGTAGAGTACCTGAACCTGAGTGATTCAGAACTCTGCACGATGTATCAAAATCCCCTGGACTGGAATACCATGCCGTCTGAAATTTCGTTTAAAATAAGAAGCAAAGACGGTACTGTTCGAACCGTCATGCTGCCCAAACTCCCCTATTGAGTTGGGAAAGGAAATAAAACCAAACACTCTAGAAATCTGCTGCAATGAAATCCAACTTTCTGGGATTGAGAACCGCCATCTACAAAGTATCTAATCTGGAGGAAGCCAAAAATTGGTACAGCCGGGTGTTTGATACCCAAGCTTATTTTGACGAGCCTTTCTATGTGGGCTTTTCCATTAAAGGCTTTGAACTGGGCCTCCTACCAGAGGATGGTCCCAGCCCCGAGAAAGGAGACAGTGTTCTGACCTATTGGGGAGTAGACGATGTTGAGTCCTGCTATGCGCAGCTACTAACTCTCGGGGCAACCGAGCATGAAGCGCCACAAAACGTAGGGGGTGATATTGTCGTGGCT
Source organism: Saprospiraceae bacterium (assembly GCA_041392625.1). Taxonomy (GTDB): domain Bacteria; phylum Bacteroidota; class Bacteroidia; order Chitinophagales; family Saprospiraceae; genus M3007. The sequence continues at coordinate 23,794 of JAWKLR010000011.1, forward strand.
ACTGTTAAAGATCCATGGAACAACATACTCGGCATCATTTTCAATCCAACATTTTCCATTGATTCGGATTAAGGGACAGACTCAAAACACATAAAACCCAACTTTATGGACAAACTTGACTTGGTAAAAAAGGATAAGTACTACTACACAGCACTTCCTGATCCGGATATCCGAACCTTTGATCAGCACCCATTCCTTTCGCTTCCAGGTCAGGGCGCACCTGGCGGTGATGCATTTACCTCCGCAGTGGAGTCTATCATTCCGTTGGCCTACGGCATTAAAAAAAGCTACAAACTTGCTGGAAAAGACTTTGCTGTACCCAAACTGGAAGCACGTTGGTGGGTAGCTGATTCAGATCCTGAGGATCGTTCAAATTGGAAGTGGCAATTGTTGATTCGCTTGCCTGACTATGTCGAAGCAAGTATTGTTGAGCGAAGCAGGGAAGAAACAATTAAAAAGAAAAAGAACCCGCGTATTCAGGATGTGGAGTTTTTGAATTTATCGGAAGGGAAATGCGTACAGGTACTCCATATTGGCCCGTACAGCACCGAGCACATAACGCTTGATCGCATTCAGACATTCATGCAGCAAAACCAATTAGTCCCAAACGGCCCACACCATGAGATCTACCTTTCGGACCCTCGAAAATCTGCACCGGAAAAAATGAAAACCATCCTTCGACAGCCTGTTAAACGGACATAGCAATTTGAACCGCTGTTTTTTTTCATGGCTTGTATTAGCAAATCCAACGAAATCCTTCAAGCCTATTCCCTTTGCGTGTATCTTTGTAGCAGTGAAAAAGGTACTGCCATATTTTTTCATCTTTTTGGTGATTTCATTCTCCACAAAAAACTTGTGGCGATACGGGATGTTCAAACTGAACCAGGCCTATATCACCTCTGCTTTTTGTGTGAACAAAGATCGCCCTGCACTCAAATGCGATGGTAAATGCTATTTGAAAAAGACCATCAAGCAGAGTCAGGAAACAGAAGAAAAGGCACCAAACCTCAAAGACGATGAGGCTAAAACCAACCTGATTCACGAGTTCGTTTATCTATTCTTACCTATCACTTCGGATCCTGTTTCCAGAATACCTGTGTTCGCGCAATTCTGGATTCCTCAACATAATCGATCCGGAGTATTCCGCCCTCCAAGGCACTCAAACTGGGGATAATTTATGGATCCGATGTGTTTTAATGCATCGGCATTAGAGTTGGATGCATTTGGTTTGCACCCTTGATTTGTGTGTGGATTTGACTTCCACACCACCTCTAATATTTACCTTTTAAATTATCTGCCAGCAGGTAGAACGTGTCTGGATATCAGACCGTCTTCTCTCTTAACTGTTTTCATTTATTTTATAACGCGCGTCGTTGGCTCTTTGGACCATGACGTGGCAAGCTTTAGAAAATGGAAAAAAGATGGCTTCTTTTTCCATTGTTCTTCTTGCTTTTTGGTGTACGGCTGATTGCCTGTGATGTTTGCGGTGCAAACATACAAGGCAACGGTGTGGGTATGTTGACTGGCTTTCGCAATAATTTTATTGGCGTAGCCTGGCAGTATCGCCATTTTCACCTGGCAACAGAACATGGAACCACGGGGCAGGACTATTTCCACGCTGGCAATCTCAACATCCGGTATCATCTGAACGATCGGTTCAAACTGCTCCTCAACCAAGGGTTTCAATACAACCTGAGAGAGATTGAGCAGTCAGAACTAATCGCATTCAGCGGCTGGACAGATAGCCGTGTGGTGCTTAGTTACACCATTCTGAACGACAAAAAGTTATCACCACAAACCAAACTCTTTTTTGAGTTGGGAGGTGGTGTACACATTCCGATTGGAAAATACCAGGCAAACCTGTATGATCTTGAATTACCAGCCAGTTTCAACCCTGGCAATGGGAGTTGGGGGCTGTTGCTTCAACCAACACTAGTCCTGAGTCGTAAAAAAAGCGGCATGTTGTTTTCCGGGCAGTACGCAAGCCTTGGGGCATCCCGGTCAGGCTATCAATTCGGCAATCAGCTGAGTTTACAGGCCAGTATATACCAACAGGTCCAACTCTCCAACTCTTTGACCCTTATACCTCATGTAGGCTTTCAATTGGAAGAAACCGGAGAAGAACACTTTGCAAACGGAACACGTGCTGTGGGTACCGGTGGCAAAGGGACGTTTTTTCAAGCCGGATTAAACTCAAAATTTTCAAACTGGATGCTTGGCTTGGCCTATGCACATCCGCTGACTCAAAACTATGCAGCGGGAGAAGTCAGGGCTACCGACCGGTTTTCAGTACAAATCGCATATCTATTCTAACTAATTAAAAACACACAAACATGAAACAACTACTTTTTTTCGCCGTAATTGCTACTGCACTGTACGCATCTGCCTGTAAAAAAACAGACGATACTGTCGATTACCAGTACCATGCCCACATCAACGCCCCAACTGCAGATGACAAACACGTTGGTGATACCATGCACATTCACGTAGATTTTGAAAGCCATTCCATGGAGACCATTCACCATGTGAATATCCGCATCTACAACAAAGCGGATTTGACCGAAGTGTACAACATGCCTACGGAGGCACATGTACACGCAACCAGCGGCAGCTATGCATTCCACGATGACTTTATTCTTTCAAATGCAAATGGAGTAACCGCCCATACCGATTGGGTGCTTGAAGCCAAAGTATGGGGGCATGAAGATGGGCTGCAGGAAGAGACTGCTACGGTGGAATTCCACGTCCATCCATAAGCCCAGGATTGCACCGAGTTTTATCTTGTTTTAGTGGCAGAGAGCGTACGCTCTCTGCCATTTTTATTTGCGCATGTGTATATTTTGTCAGTTCTTTGGCACTGCCTCCATCCTCTGGAAAGAGCACGTTCATCACGATGTACACTACTATGAAAAAACGAAGTTTCCCAACTGCCCATACCGTTTTACTCTTAATCGCTGCCCTGGTAGCTGGCCTTACCTGGCTGGTTCCCTCCGGTCAGTTTGATCGATTAGCCTATGACGGCGACCAGAAGCTGTTTGTACGAAGCAGCCATGAAGGGAGTTCCAACCTGCCAGCCAACCAGGCCACCCTGGATTCCCTGGGTGTAAAAATTCCGCTGGAAAAGTTTGTAAATGGCGACATCTACAAACCTGTCGCAATACCGGGCACCTACAAGGAACTGGACTCCAAACCCCAGGGGTTGACAGCCTTTGTTCAATCGCCTCTAAAAGGCATCATGGAGGCAATTGATGTCATTCTATTCGTTTTGATCATCGGAGGCTTTATCGGCATCGTTAATTTTTCGGGTGCCTTTGATGCCGGAATCGCTGGTCTGGCCAAAGGGTTGAATGGTCGGGAATCCTGGCTGATTGTTATTATCACATGCCTCATTGCAGCCGGTGGAACAACCTTTGGATTGGCTGAAGAAACCATTGCCTTTTATCCCATTTTGGTTCCTGTATTTTTAGCAGCAGGATACGATGCTATGGTAGCCTTAGCAGCTATTTATCTGGGCTCTTCTATGGGCACTATGGCATCCACAGTCAATCCGTTTAGCACCATCATTGCCTCAGATGCAGCAGGAACCACCTGGATCAACGGAATCTACGGCCGCTTTGCTATGCTGGGGCTGGGAGTAGGCATTTGTCTTTGGTACATCATACGGTATGCGCAAAAGGTAAAAAATGACCCGTCCAAGTCTTTGATAGCCGATCAGAAAGAGCAAATTGAGGCGCTTTTCTTACATCAAACAGACGGAAAAAAAGCGGAGTACAATACCCGAATCAAACTCATCCTGCTTGGATTTGCAGCATGCTTTGTGATTATGATCTATGGGGTTGCCCGCCTCGACTGGTGGTTCCTTGAAATGACCACGGTATTTTTTGTTGGCGCCATCCTGCTTGCTCTGATTGCACGCATCTCTGAAAAAGTTTTTGTCCGGGAGTTTGTCAAAGGCGCCAACGACCTGCTTGGAGTCGCGCTGATCATAGGTATAGCCCGCGGAGTTACCGTCTTAATGGATGATGGGCTCATTAGTGATACCATGCTGTTTTACGCGAGCAATGCCGTTGACGGAATGCCCCGAGGGATTTTTGTAAATGTCATGATGGTTTTATATTCCGGACTTTCCTTTTTCATCCCATCTTCATCCGGCATGGCAGTATTGACGATGCCAATAATGGCTCCACTTGCAGATGTAGTGGGTGTCGGCCGCGAACAGGTTGTAAATGCCTACATGTATGGTATGGGATTGTTTGCATTCATCAATCCAACCGGGCTAATCCTCGCATCTTTAGGGATGGTACAGGTGGGCTTCAATAAGTGGCTTCGATTTGTCATGCCGCTGGTTGGCATTTTACTGGTTCTTTCCATGGCATTGCTTACACTTGGAGTATATCTTTCTTAGAGGATGTCTAAATTTCAATTCGGAGGCGAAGTCGAGCAAATTTTGTTTTTATTAAGGCAAATTTTGCAGTCGAACACGGGTAATTCGGCGAAAAATTTAACGTAGAGAAAAACCAAATTTGCCGAATGTAGCCCAGAAATTGAATTTTAGACATCCTCATAAAAACACCCCTTCACAATGGATACACCCAAAGACAATTTTTCAGAAGGCTCTGCGCAATACAAGGCCTTCCGACCGGTGTACCCCAAGGAGTTATACGACGCAATCTTATCACGGGTTTCTACAAGCCAACGATGCTGGGATTGCGGAACCGGAAACGGACAGGTTGCAGTGGCACTTGCTCCCTTTTTTGAAGAAATCCAGGCTACGGACCTGAGTCAGTCACAACTGGACCAGGCACCGAACCTACCCAACGTGCACTACCGGTCAGAGCAAGCAGAAAAGGCCACCTTTCCGGATCACTATTTTGATCTTATCTGTGTGGCACAAGCTGCGCATTGGTTTCATCTTGAGTTGTTTGAGAAGGTAGTAAGTCGGGTTTCTAAACCAGGTGGCTTGCTTGCTATCTGGGGGTATTCATTGCCCAGAACCGGCAGTCCCGTTGATCGGCTCATCGACCAATATTACAAGGAGGTCCTTGGTCCTTTCTGGGACAATGAGCGCAGGCACATCGACCAAAAATATGAACACATCCGATTTTCATTTCAGGAAGAAACTGTGGTGTCAGATTTTTATATCAATGTACAATGGAGCCTGGAAGACTTAAAAGGATATCTGGGGACCTGGTCTGCATTAAGGCATTACATAAAAACAACAGGCCTAAACCCCCTACCCGATTTGTTGTTAGAATTACAAGCAACATGGGGGCCGGATGCGATCCGCTCTTTTTCCTTCCCCCTCTTTTTAAAATTATGGCGTATTGAGTGATGCGCCCCTACCAGCCTCTTACCATGGAAATAAAAACCCTGCAATTAACATGTTCTGACCTGGAAGCCATGAAGGCCTTCTATTCAGAAACACTCGAGATACCGGTACTTGATGCCACTGCAGATTCATTTTCTGTAAAAATTGGCCAATCCACATTGCGATTTATGCAGGCAGAAAACTCTAGGCCCTACCATTTTGCATTCAATATTCCATCCGAACAGATAGAGCAGGCATACAACTGGCTGAAACCCCGAGTAGTGATTGAATTGGCAGATGGGAGTCCGATCGCCAACTTTGAATCCTGGAATGCTAAAGCCATTTATTTTTACGATCCGGACAAAAACATTGTTGAGTTTATTGACAGAAAAAACCTCAACATCCCAGGTGAACATACTTTTGGCCCTGCCTCACTCATTTCAATTTCCGAAATTGGGGTTTCGCATGACAGTATTGAATCATTTTACAACCAGGTAAAACAAGAGCTGGGGTTAAGCAAGTACAGTGGTAATTTTGATAGCTTTTGCGCAATTGGAACAGAGACCGGATTGTTCATTGTGGTAAATCCTAAAAACAAGAACTGGTACCCCAACGGAGATCCGATACACGCCTCGCCATTTGAGGCAGAAATCCAAATACCAAAAGGCACAGTAATTATCCGCTACAATGCCAATCAACTGACTATCCAAAATACACACTAAATGAAAATCGTACCTTGCCTTACCCTGCTTCTTGGAGCAGTTATCTCTTGTACAGCACCTGCTTTCAATCAATCTGAAGTTGAACAGGAGGTGCGCAACATGCTCAAGAGTTATCACCAGGCAATGGAAACCAACGGTCTGGAAGCAGAGTTTGACTTCCTGGACAACTCCGATGATTTTTTCTGGGTACCACCAGGGTATACCAGCACACTTACCTATGACTCGGTGCGAACTATTTTGAAGCAAACTGCACCTGCTATAGACTCCATTTCCTTGTCCTGGGAAACGCTGTCGATCTATCCGCTTTCCCGGGATTTAGCCAGTTACTCTGGAATTGTTTCGGGTACTATGCGGGATACCAGCGGAAATATCAATGCCATGCACCTCATCGAATCGGGCACCTGTATCCGAAGAGCGGATGGATGGAAACTGCTAAACGGACAAAGCGCAGTACTTCCGGAAAAGTGAGCACGCTGGATTAGTCCACATTTTGAAATGAATTTAAATTAAAAGCATGAAAAAAACGGTACTTATTACTGGAGGAAGTGGATACATTGGCTCCTGGATCACAAAGTATTTATTGGAAGCCGGCCATATCGTTCGGCTTACCGTTCGCGATAAAAGCAAACGGGAAAAAATTGCCCATCTGGAGGCAGTCCAAGAGCAACAAGCCGGCCAGCTGGAAATTTGGGAAGCAGATCTGCTTAAGGAGGGTTCTTTTGATGAGGCCGCCAGAGGCGCAGATGTACTCATGCACGTAGCGTCTCCATTTATCTTAAAAGTAAAAGACGCACAAAAGGATTTGGTGGATCCTGCCCAGAAAGGAACATTGAATGTTCTGCGTGCAGCAAGTCAATCCGGCACAATTAAAAAAGTGATTCTCACATCCAGTGTCGTTTCCATATTTGGTGATGCCAAAGACATGGCCGACCAAAACCTGAAGGAGTTTACCGAAGCGCAATGGAATACGACCAGCAACCTGGAGCACCAACCCTATTCCTATTCAAAAACTCTGGCGGAAAAAGCTGCCTGGGATTTGCATGCAACCCAAAAGCAATGGAAACTGATTGCAATAAACCCTGCATTCGTTATGGGACCACCTTTAGGAAAAAACTCGGATTCAGAAAGCATCCTGTTCATGAAGCGCATGCTGACAGGTGCCTATAAAACCGGAGCGGCACCTTTTTATTTTGGCTTTGTTGATGTGCGCGATGTTGCAAAAGCCCATATCCTGGCGATGGAAGAAGATGTACAGGAAGGCCGGCACATCACAGTTGAATCAACGCACTCCATGCTGGAATTGGCAAACACAATTGAATCTGAATTCAACCAACAGTTCAAACTACCTACATCTACCACACCGACACTTCTGTTATATGTACTGGGTTGGGCCTTTGGCTTGAGTTGGAAATACATCCGCAGGAATGCAGGATATCCAATAGCATACAATACAACGAGAAGCCGGGAAAACCTCGGACTCATCTACCGCCCATTTTCCGAAACTATTCGGGATATGGTACATGTAATGCAGGAAAGAAACATCGTTTAGCCTAAAAGCAGGTGTTTTGCTGCTTATAAAATTAGAACAATGGAAAAAACAAAAACCGTGGATGCCTTCATCCTTGCTAACCCACAATGGGAGGATGCACTCAATGTACTCCGCTCTATTTTACTGGAAACCGAATTGGAAGAGTCAATAAAATGGGGCGCACCCAACTATTCCATTGCCGGCAAAAATGTGGTTGGATTGGGAGCCTTCAAATCGTATGTCGGGCTGTGGTTTTATCAAGGAGTGTTTCTGAAAGACCCGGCAAAAAAACTCCTGAATGCACAAGAAGGAAAAACCAAGGCAATGCGCCAATGGCGGTTTGCAACTATTGAAGAAATTGACCCGAACCTGATCAAGCAGTATGTATTGGAAGCCATTGCCAATTCAAGAGCGGGAAAAGAAGTTGAAGTCGAACGTAACAAGCTAATTGTTCTGGATCCAATCTTCAAAGCCGCACTTGATGAAAACCCGGAACTTCAGGCCGCATTCAAATCATTATCCCCCGGCAAACAACGGGAATACGCAGAGTATATTTCTGAAGCCAAACAAGAGGCCACTAAGCAACGGAGAATTCAGAAATCAATTCCAATAATTCTTTCTGGCTTGGGCTTACACGATAAATACAAGAAAAATTAAAGTGTATTTACCTATCTGCCTTGTGCATGGCTAGCATTTTAATAGGAATACACCTAAAATCAAATAGGCATTTAAACTAAATCAAGTTTAATTATCTACATACTAAAATATAAAGTATTGATTTTAAGGTATTTAAATCAAATAAAAACCAAAACCAACCCTACAAATATATATTTTTGATATTGCAGCCCCTATTTGTTTGGGGCACTTTTGCATTGTACCAGGGTTTCTGCACAGAGTCCTTGGCAGTTTATTCCTTCTTTAATCCCTGTTTTTAAAAATAGAAACTAAAACGACAATGCAATCAATCCTATTTACACGGTACAGTCTGATCGGTATTCTTGGACTGCTTTTCACGTTCTCCGCCTCCGCCCAAAATTGCTCCCCGGATGTGGACGCCCCAACGGCCAATTGCCTGGCCGGGCTGCAATTCCCACTTGGGATATCCGGACCCGGAACAACTACCATCTGGAGCACCGATCTGGATGGCGGAAGCTTTGACTTTTGCACGCCAGTAAACCAACTGGATTTCAGAATCGAACTTGGGAACACACCTTCAAACGACCCTCCAACCGATGTTTCCTACTCCTTCACCTCATCCGATGATCATGAGGTGGTCATTTGGGTTGGTGATGCAGCGGGCAACTGGAGCACCTGTCTGACACATGTAGAGATTACCAACGACCCACCCTATTTTGATACACTTGCCCCACTCGCAGTATGTAATGAAAATTCCATCTTTGCGAATTTGAGCAACGGAACTGTGACAGTTTCAGCCGAACTGTTTGACAATGGCAGTTACGACAACTTCCCCGGTCCGTTGGATTTTCGCATTGCAGAAATCCCAACCGGCACCCCGCCAGCCACAACGGAATTAACCTTCACAACTGTGGGCAGCAAAACGATCTTTCTGTATGCAATAGACCAAGCGGGCAACTTTGATATTTGTACCAGTACCTTAGTCGTCACTGAATACGATTGTACCAATGATACCGATCCTCCTATAGCAGTATGCGATGCTGGGCTGGTAGTTGAGTTGGGAAGTGACGGGCCAGGGCAAACTATTTTGTGGGCTGCAGATGTTGACAATGGAAGCTGGGACCAGTGCTCCACGGTTGAGCTCACAATTGAACTTGGAAACCCGTCACAAGACCCGCCCAATACTCCGGCAGTAATCCTGACAGAACCCGGTAACTTTCAGGCAGTATTGTGGGTCACGGATAGCGTAGGAAATTCCAATACCTGTTGGGCCCTGATTCAGGTACTGGAATCCACACAGTGTTATGATTGGTTTATTCAGGGCAATGTATTTCTGGATACAGATGTATTAAACTGTTCCCTGGACGCACAAGAAGATGGACTCGACAACTGGGAAGTAGAAGCACGAAGCCTGACCAGTGGACGGGTTTACAACACCTTCACAGATTTCAATGGCGACTACCTGCTTGGGCTGTGTGCTCAGGACACCATCATTGAAATTTATTTAACCCAGCCATACGATTACAGTGAAAATTGCCAGGGAGTTGACACCATTTTTCTTTCCAGTCCGACAAATACCCTGGGTGATACACTCCACAAAGACATTCCGGTTCGTCTGGTTTCGTACTGCCCATTACTTTCTGTAGATATATCCGCTCCACTTTTGCGGCGATGCTTTGAAAACAGCTACTACATTCAGGCCTGTAATTTAAGTACAGAAACGGTTCCAGATGTATATGTAGAAGTACACCTCGATAGCTGGTTTTCACCATCCCAGTTTAGTCATCCACAAACGGCATTGGGAAGCAATGTATTTCAGTTTAGTCTCGGAAACCTCCCTCCAGGGCATTGCGAAACAATTGAAATTACCGGCACCCTGAGTTGCCTTGCCGCGCTTGGTGAAACACACTGCGCCGAAGCCTATATTTTCCCCGACACACTTTGTTCTGAAGGAGGCGCCTGGCAAGGTGCTGATGTACGGGTAAACGCACAATGTGATGGAGACAGCGTGCGGCTACACATCCTGAACAACGGCCCCGGGAATATGACCGAACTGCTTGACTTCATCGTTGTCGAGGATGTGATCATGTATCAGGAAGGGCAATTTTTGTTGGATTCTGGAAACCAAACGGAACTGACCGTTCCTGCAAATGGAGCGACCTGGCACCTGCAAGCCGAACAGGTTGAAGGGCACCCCTATGGAGGACCTGAAGCAATTGCAATCGAAGGATGCGGAGGAATCAACACACCGGGGGTATTGAACATCCTTTCAGTTGGTTCTCCCAATCCGTATAATTCCATTTTTTGCATGCAAAATATTGGCTCGTACGATCCTAATGACAAACAGGCGTTCCCTGTTGGATACGGGCCAGAGCACCTGATCGAGCCAGGCACACCTATTCGTTACCACATTCGCTTCCAAAACACTGGAACAGACACTGCCTTCACTGTTGAAATACTCGATACACTTTCCAGTTTCCTGGATCGATCAACGGTGCGTCCCGGCGCAGCAAGCCATCCGTATTCCTATCAACAGTTGGACGGTGGAGTACTTCGATTCCGCTTTGAAAATATCATGCTGCCCGACAGCAATGTAAATGAACCTGGCTCTCATGGATTTATCCAGTTTGTAGTAGATCAGACAGCAAATAACCCGCTGGGCTCAGTCATTCAAAACGATGCGGCCATCTACTTTGATTTTAATGATCCTGTGATTACAAATACAGCATTTCATACGCTAGGAGATCATTTTATTTCCGTCAGTTGGAAAGACCAGGCTGTCGAAAATGCCATTTCCCTGTACCCAAACCCCGCAACTGATTTTGTTGTATTTGAAACAAACTTGGCAGCAATTAAGGAATTTAAGCTAATCAATTCCATTGGACAGGTAATTGAAGTAGCCAGGCCCAATGCGGAAACATTCCGCTTTGAACGCGGCACCTTACCCGATGGGCAGTACTTCTTTACCATTCTGCTCACGAACAACCAACAGTTTGCAGGAACCCTTATTCTCCACTAAGGGGTAAAACGCATACACATACAATCAATACGAGCGTGTTTGGGGTTTAGTTTTTTAATGAGGCTAAACCCTAAACACGTTTTTAGTTAGACCCTAGTCAAGTAGAACAAAAAATGTTTTTTTCTTCTTCTTTATACGCTCAATACTGAGTAACCAATTGACTAGATACTAAACCCATTTAGGGGCGTAGCCCTGATATCTTCGTAGATGGATCTGGATAGCAAGTCTGAGGGGCGTAGCCCTGACATCTTAAAATGCAATCTTTTAATAGAACACATCTGTATGCAATGCCCTGGGATTAAAGGCAAAAAGATGTCAGGGCTACGCCCCTCAAAATCGAATCGTATCCATAATTCTACTAAGATTATAGGGCTAGCGCCCCATTTAAGCATGATTCAACAGGAATGAGATAGATCAGAGGATGGAGTAGACTAAATTTTAAACATCCAATTCCAACATAGCGGTATAAAATTTTATAAACTACACATTTTACATATAGCATGCTCTAAGTTAAAATTCAACAAGAAGTTAAACCCTTAAGGCTTTCAGGTATCAAAAAGGAGAGGGATTATATTTGTGTCTGTAGGTACAACTAAATCTATGGTTTACTGCTACACATTTCACTGCATCCCCTTCTCATTCAAAACCTGATTCTAATGAAGTCAATCCTCTCCTGCCTGTTTTTTATCCTTTTAAGCCAAGTCCTCCCTGCGCAGTTATTAAACCCCGAATCGGTACAGATTCCAATGCGGGATGGCAAATTTCTTGCGGGGCATTTGTATCGTCCGGATACCATCAATAGTTATCCGGTCATCCTCATTCAAACTCCCTACAACAAAAATCTGTATCAGCTAACCGGACTCCCCCTTGGTATCGGAAACAATCTTGCCAGTAGTAACTATGCCTTTGTAATAGTTGACTGGCGTTGTTTCTACGGATCAGCACCGGCCTGCGTACTCAATGCAAACCGGGGCGAAGATGGTTATGATACCGTTGAGTGGATTGCAGAGCAGGACTGGTGCGATGGCAACATAGGAACCTGGGGCCCCTCTGCATTGGGCAATGTACAATATGAAACGGCTCGCGAACATCCACCGCATCTGGTTTGTGCCATGCCCGAGGTTTCCTCACCACAGCAGCGCTATGCCTATTACTACCCCGGAGGCTCCCTGATTACTGAACACATGCAAACTCTGGGCGTTCTGTTTGGCAGTTTCAACCTCGTTTTTCAGAACCCGCATTACAACCTCATTTGGCAAATTGCTGAATCCGGCTCACTGTATCCCGAAGAAATTGAGGTACCAATGCTGCTCATTGGTGGATGGTTTGATCACAATACAACAGCCGTACTGCAGATGATGAACGGGCTGCGTGCCCAATCACCAGTGAGCCAACAACACAAAATGCTCATGGGCCCTTGGGTGCATGGCGGCACCGGCCCGGCGCATGTCGGCAGCTCCCTCCAGGGAGAATTATTCTTTCCGGAAGCCGAAGGAAAAAACATCGAGTTCGGGATGCGCTTTTTTGACTACTACCTACGCGGAATAGATAATTCCTGGGACACATTGGCGCCCTATCACTATTTCCAAATGGGTGAAAACAATTGGTACACCACCACCAATTGGCCTCCCAATGGGCCAACCAATATCGAATTGTATCTGCGGGAAGATTTATCCATCCAGGAGACCCCGCCCGTCTTTGTCAATGCCAATTTTTCATTCAATTATGATCCGGAAGACCCATCACCAACCATTGGTGGAAAGACCTTGAGCCCCGGCTTGGATCAAGGACCGTTCGACCAAGGGCCCGAGGTTGAAAGCAGAGTCGACAACCTGATTTTCACTACACCCGTCCTGACTCAAGACCTGGAGGTAAAAGGAACTATAAAAGTCCATCTTTATGTCAGTTCCGACCAGTTGGATACCGATATCAGCGTCCGGCTTACGGATGTCTACCCGGATGGCAGAAGCATATTGTTTGGAGAAGGAATTCAACGCATGCGCTTTCGGAATGGATATACGGTAGCAGACACGGCATTTATGAGTCCGGGACAAGTCTATCCGATCACCATCGAGCTGGACGCCCTAACCCATACCTTTCTGGAGGGACACCAATTGCGGTTGATCATTGCCGGCTCCAATTATCCGCGTTTTAACCGGAACATGAATACAGGAGGAGAAATGTACCCCAACCTGAACATTGACACCCTGGTAGCTCCGCTTGTAGCCGAAAACTCCATTTATGTAAACACCAGTTATCCGTCCAGACTGGAACTGCCCTTGGTAGGATTTACTCCTTCTAGCACACATGGGATAGTTGAATCACAGCACATACAGCTGTACCCAAACCCGGGCTCAGGGCCCGTCCGGATAGAATCAGATCTGCCCTTGCAAACCGTGCAACTTTTCAATGCTACCGGTCAGTTGATTCAAACCCTGGATTTAAACAATGCCCTGCAAAGCACTCTGCACCCGGGACAAATTCCTGATGGTATGTACTACCTACAGATTACGGATTCAAAAGGAGGGCAACACCGAAAACAACTGATTATTCAGAAGTAGATCCTGGTTTATTTCATTTCAAAAATGGAGTGGGAGTTTTGCAATTCCTCCTCCATTTTTAGTATTTTGTCAAAATTGAAAAACGAACTGCATGCTTGAAACGATCCTGGAACGAGTACACATAGAGCACCTGTCTGACCTCAGTCCGCTATTTGATGCCTACCGTGTTTTTTACGAAAAAGAGTCAGATCCCATTCGTGGGCACCAATTTCTGAAGGAGCGGATAGAAAATGGGGAATCCGTCGTGTTTATTTCCTACACAAACAAAATAGCATCGGGCTTTGTGCAGTTATATCCATTGTTCTCCTCAACCAGGATGGCCAGGCTGTGGTTGCTAAACGACTTGTTTGTTCATCCGGATTTTCGGGGTCAGGGAATTTCTATTCAACTGATCGAACAGGCCAAGATCCATTGTGCGCAAACCAATGGATGTGGTTTGATGCTGGAGACGGCTAAAAGCAATGACATTGGGAACCAACTTTACCCACGGACAGGCTTTACACTGGATACCGAACATCATTTTTATTTTTGGGATTACCCCCTCGATTTATAAACCAACTTAAATTCACTTCGTGCAGACCCGTATTCTATCGATCGCAATACTTCTACTTTTTGCAACATCTTCCTTGCGGGCAAACATGGCTTCGCCCATCGATCCGGGATCCAATGGTGCCTCGCCATTCATCTCAAGGTATGTACATATTCTGTCAGAAGAGCTGCGAATCAAACCCGCTCCATCTTTCAGGGAAGCAATCTATGAAGTGGAGTACCGTATTTTAGTTGAAAAACCGGGCAAGCAAATCCCATTGCTTTTTTATGCTTTTGATTTAAAGGATGATTTTCAGGTTTGGCTGGATGGAAATGAAATTGAAACCAGTGAGCTCCCAGAGGAGTATTTTGAAGAACAAGACAGCAGTCTGGCGGATTTTCAATACCTGTTTGATAAAAATGAAAGCAAAACCGTTGCTATACACTGGAGTCAAGGAGAATGGGAACAATGCGCGTATTCCGACCTCCGGTTTTTTGAAATGCCGCTGGAAGTTGGAGAACACCGCATCCGTGTTCGATATCGGGCCCGTTCCTGGGTTGACCGAAGCGATTGGGTAAAACGCTACACCAGCCGATACAGCCTTTCCCCCGCCAAACATTGGAAGTCCTTCGGAGAGCTCACGGTGATCGTTGAAGAAAACACCGCCCCGGGAACACTGACCTGCAATCTGGGAGCAGCTCATTCCGGAAGCCTGAATGGAGAGGCGCGCTGGAAATTCGACAGCTTGCCTGGAAATAGTCTGGAGCTTTACTATGACCCGCCAATCAGTTCCTGGGCCAAGACATGCATTTCAATAGGCCCCGACGGCATGGCATACAGTTTTGGGCTCTTGCTTTTTTGCCTGCACCTGGTAGCGATGTTGGCATATAGAAAAAGACAGCCACAGGCGCGTGTTTCCTGGGTTGCTTTACTTGGCATCTTTCTTGCCCCCTTCCTGTTTTTACTTGTACGCAGTTTATCTTATGAATGGATTGATGGGGTGATTGGCACGGAAGCAGGGCGTTGGCACGGATACAGCATTTTATACCTGTTTTTATACCCAATTTACCTTGCAGCATACGCGGTGGTTGCTATCGTCATTGATTTTTTCATGAAAAAACACTTTTTAAATGCATAAAGGCGTGTGCATTCTTGGATGCTTCTTTTTATTCCTGCTGCTTAGTTCCTGCAATTCCTGGCGAAAAATCACGTACAATTTTTCGGAATACAAAGGATATAAGAAGTTTGATAAAATTGACCTTCCCGGTGCGGAAACACCCTTTGCATTTCACCTGGGCTCCAAGGAAATGCAGACTCAGATTGCATCCCTGAACGTGCAACCCAATGGGTTTAACAACCCGAATGCCCCAAACTATTCTTTGGAAGAATACCTGCGCGAAGAGACAAAAACCACTGCTTTTTTAATCATTCAAAATGATTCAATCCTGTACGAACAGTACTTTGACCATTTTGATCAGGATGCACCTTTACCATCATTTTCCGTAGCTAAATCGTTTGTTTCGGCGCTGGTGGGCATTGCAATTCAGGAAGGAAAAATCCAGTCTGTCCATGACCCGGTTACTGCCTATCTACCCGAATTGCTCGATGCCGCTCCGGAATGGAAAGACCTGCACATTCAGCACTTGTTGAACATGCGCTCCGGGATCCGGTTTGACGAAGATTCATATTCCAATCCTTTTGGTGACATCATCAATTTCTACATTAGTCGAGACCATTTTGAATGGGTGCGAAAGGCACAGTTTGCGCACCCACCCGGAACGTTTCACTATTATTCCAGCCTGGATACAGAAATCCTGGGTTTTATCCTGGAACGGGCTACGGGCAAAAAACTGGCCCACTACTTGCATGAAAAACTCTGGCTACCCCTCGGCATGGAATCGGACGGCTTCTGGAGCATAGACAGCAAAAAACACCAGGCACCTAAAGCCTATTGTTGTCTCAATGCATCCGCAAGAGATTACGCGAAATTAGGCCGGTTGTACCTGAACCACGGAAATTGGAACGGTGTTCAAATCCTGGATTCAAGTTGGGTGCACGAATCCATTACCCCAAACAGGATAAATGGATGCTACCAAAACCAATGGTACAGTGGAAATAGGTACACAAAATCGGTCAAAAAAGAGGGTAACTATGAAATCATGCGGTTCCCGGATTCGTTATTAGCAGCCGAGCAGCCCCTGTTGCCTACCCAATTCATACAGCGGGATGCTACAGACTCCGACCAATGGGTTATCAGGAATTGCGGACCAGACTTTTTTGCCCTGGGAGTATTTGGACAAGAAGTGTATGTGATGCCGGAACGAAATATGATCTTTGTGCGATTGGGCAAAAAAAGTGATCCATACACCAATTTTCTCTTCCGAAAAGTGGCCTGGGCACTAAAAAACTCTTAGACATGTACGAATTAAACGATACAAAAACTGAACATGACTACTGGGCCAACCGGTACGAGAACCACCAAATGGGTTGGGATATTGGCTACCCCTCTACCCCATTGGCTGAGTATATTGATCAATTGGAAGACCGATCCCTGCGCATACTCATCCCCGGTGCCGGGAACGCCTACGAGGCCCAGTATTTGTTTGAAAAAGGTTTTCTGAATACTTCCGTGCTCGACATTGCAGAACAACCACTGGAGGCATTTAAAACCCGGGTACCCGAATTTCCGGAACAGCAACTGATTCAGGCCAATTTTTTTGAACACGAAGGCGAATACGACCTGATTCTGGAGCAAACGTTTTTCTGTTCGTTTTACCCAAGTCCTGAAAATCGACACGTGTACGCACAAAAAATGAATAGCTTGTTGACTGAAAATGGAAAACTGGCAGGTGTTTGGTTTGAGTTCCCCTTGGTGGATGATTGGGAAAAACGGCCATTTGGTGGAAGTAAAAAGGAATATGAAACCTATTTTAAGCCACATTTCCACACCCATGTTTTTGAACCATGCCACAACTCCATCCCTCCCCGCCAGGGAAGAGAATTGTTTGGAATTTTTAAGAAAAAATAAGCGCTTGCAATGAAACTACCAGCCGGACTGATTGCCATTGTACTCCTTTTTTCACTTGCTTTTTGCTATGCGCCTCAATCGCAGCGAAAAGTGCGGTCGGAATCCGGTATTCGTATAGCCTATATCGGAAACATGGGGGTGCTCGTTGCCAGTGATACCCAGGCTGTTTTATTTGATGGGTTGCACGAGTTTTATGGCAAGGAATACGACTACCCTTCCGAAAAAACCGTCCAGCAACTCCAGGAAGGCAACTACCAGGACTTTCCAAAAGTCAAGGCACTTTTTTACTCGCACATGCACGGAGATCACTTTAGTCCAGCCCTTACCCATGCTTTTTTAAAAGCAAACCCAACTACATGCTTGTTCGGCTCCAGCCAAATACTGGATACCCTTGCGGTGCTTGACAGCCTCAATATACTGCAGAACCAATCGGACTCTATTCCGTTTGATGAGCAGGTGCATGTCATCGAACCAAATGGTTTTGAACTTGAAGGGTTCGCGCTTCCGCATGCCAGTCCTGGAAGACATATAGAAATATTGAACATTGGCTTTTTAGTAGACCTGGACGGATTCCGTTTGTTGCATTTAGGTGATACCGACTGGGAGGAAGCTGAGCCAAAACTGGAAGCCTTTGCCATCGCCAAAAGACAAATTGATGTGGCAATTATCCCGTATTGGATGCTGCTTAAAACCGGAAGTGCTGCCCTGGTTGACCGATTGATCAATCCGAAAATGTTGCTCGCAACCCACATTCCGCCCGATGCCAGCGAGGAGGATTTAAAGGAGATTGAATCCCAATATCCAGGCTGCAGTGCACTGCACGAACAGAACAACATCCTGGCTTTTCCTGTTAAATAAAAGGGAAAAATTAAGATTAAGTTTAAATCGACCCGGTGGGATTATTTTACCTTGCATACCTAAACGGCAAGGGCATTTGCATGAATTGGAATTTTCTGAAAAAATTTAGTGTGTTTTCGAAGACAGCAGGTCTGTTTAGCCAGGGGCTGAGTCCGCAACTCATGGCCTGGAGCGTAAGCATTGGATTGGTATTTGGAATTTTCCCTTTTCTGGGGGTTACTACCCTGCTCCTAACCGGGTTGGCTTTTGTATCCCGCCTGAATTTGCCCATCATGATCTCCATCAGTTATCTGGCATTTCCATTACAGATAGGGCTCTTCATCCCGTTTTTGAGGTTGGGAAAAAACATTAGTCTTGGAGATGGGCATTTAATTCCCATGTCGGAAATCAGCGCACAGTTTGAGGCTTCTTTTTGGATGGCTGTGCAAAATTTATGGCGGGAGTTGCTTTACAGTTTTTTGGGCTGGCTGGTGCTCGCCGTTCCCATTGCGCTTTTTTGCTATTGGGTTTCGCTCCAATTGATTTTGTTATTTTTACAGGCACGTACCCGGTATCGGGAGAAACGGCGTTAGAATTATTGGCGCTCTAAACCTACCTTGCTATGAAAAATACAAACTCCCTGTTGGCCCTCCTCTTTCTGTGTTTTACGCACAGTACTGTTTATGCTCAGACGGACTCTGCAGAAATGCAAATACGGGCTGCTGCAAAGCAATTTTCAGCGCACATCATGGCACAAAATTACGAAGGGGCTAGCATGTCCTACACCGAAGATGCAAAGCTGTTCCCACCGGGAATGGAGGTACTTTCCGGCCGCGAAGCCATCCTCAAATACTATACGCCCCCTCCTTCGCGGACCTCACGCACTGTTTTCCATAAAATCACCCCGGAGGAAATCAAGGTAGAAGGCGATGAAGCCTGGGACTGGGGCCGATACGAAGGAACAACCCGCAATGAGGATGGAACGGAAGTACACTGGACGGGCAAGTATGTCGCAGTTTGGAGACAAACCGCACCCGGAGAATGGAAAATCTACCTGGACATCTGGAACCGCACACCGCTACCGGAATAGGTTTTTAGCCGAATGAATTAAGCGGGACTTTAGCCAAAGGGAACACTCAAAAATGTACCTGTTGTGTATAAAAAAAAGGGAGTTTATTAAATTTTGAACTTGAAGTGATTTAAACTTTTGAAGCAAATAAAATGGCTACGAATGTTAGGGATTACGACACATCCTTTAAAATCGGTAGCCGCAAGTTCGAATCTTAAACAAAAGTATCATAAATAAATTCATTTTACCGTATTTAAATACAAAGGCTCTTCGAAGGATTTATGCTAGCAAAGTACCGTTGTGGGGAAATCAACAAACGCAATTTTAGCACAAGTTCAAAGCAGGTATTCAATAGCATTTACTACTCCCTATTAAATCATTGATTAACGAACTGAAAGATTAAGTAGGGCTGTCATCATCATTACCGTAAATGGTCAAAAGATGGTTCTTGGCAACGAGCTTTTGAGTAGCAACTTTCATCAAAAGCACAAGGCCCTTGGACTTAGAGTTTAGCCTTTCTGGACGCTACTCTATTCCACTTGCTTCGAAACAAGCGGTGATGAAGTGAGTAACTATGTGAGCGAAAGATCAAATCAACCAATACACTGGTTAACTGATGTCCTTAAGTTTGAATTTATTTACTTTTTGCCTCAATATAGGAACAGACATGATGCATTCGATGTTAAAAAGCGGTTCAGGGAAATGTAATTAATTTTTTTCATAACGCGCAAATAGAACTCAAAGGTTTATGGTTAAACGCAGATAAAGCGTTCAGAATGTGAAGGCCTTGAGACAAGTTTGCAATCAGTTTGAAAATAGAGACTAAATGCACCGCATAAT
Source organism: Saprospiraceae bacterium (assembly GCA_041392625.1). Lineage (GTDB taxonomy): Bacteria > Bacteroidota > Bacteroidia > Chitinophagales > Saprospiraceae > M3007. The sequence continues at coordinate 43,871 of JAWKLR010000011.1, forward strand.
CGCCGAAGGGCCAAAGACTTAGAAGATGATTTACCGTATTTGATGAACTTATGTTTGAAGAACGATATAAAATTGAACGAACAAATGCCTAGATGGACAACAGCGATCAGCTGTATTGAGATTTGGTAAATCAATCTGGTTGGTACCGCGTGGCATTATATTTTTGCATCATTCAATGGATCTGATAAAGTCCTAAAAGTTTAAATCACTTCCCTCCATGTTGGGAATTAGATGTTTAAAAATTTAAATATTCTTTTCCCAGATCTATCTCATTCCAGTTAAATCCGGTTAATATGGGGCGCTAGCCCCTATTATCTTAGTAGCACTATAGATACTATACCATTTTTGAGAGGCGTAGCCCCCTGACATCTTAATGCTGGGCACAAAGATGCTTATTTGCCCAGTTAAGTTTTATCAAAAAATAGCATTTTAAGATGTCGGGGCTACGCCCCTCAGAAATACAACACCTAGTTATTTAGATTATCAGGGCTACGCCCCTAAATCGGTTTAGTACCGATTCAATTGGCAGCTCCAGTATTTGAGTGCATAAAGTAGCAGGAGAATTCAATTTTTATTCTATTAGCTGAAGTCCAACTATGACAAGTATTTCGCCACAATGCGATGGCATAAGGTTGGGTTTTAAAATAGACTTGAAGGCTTTTGGTAATAGGAAGAATAAACGAGCGAGGTAGTTCTTGTTCTTGATTGCTCTTGATTACGACACAAAAGTAGATCGCTGCACCCGAACCCAATGTAAACTCTGTATTAAGTTAATGTTAAGTTTATATGAATTATTGAAAGACACCCCTTCCTGTTTGCCTGGCAGCAAATAGGATAAAGACATGATTTGTATTGGAAGCTGGATGTGCTGGAAAGAATGGAGAGGAAGCAAAAAACTTCAATTAAGGCATAATAGCATGCCTTTTATAGCACTTTCAGACGCAAAGATACCAAATTCGTCACATTTACCCGAAATTATTATTACTTGAAAGTAAATGTATTATTAATCTATTATTAACAATACAAACACGAACAACCCTCGCCTGACACCTGCATGCAGCAAGCATCTAGTCATTGTGAACCATGTATTAAGTGGAAAGAAGGAACGGTCTAAACGCTGAATTTTAAGCGGGCAAACAGCAGTCTTTGAATTCAACTCTGTATAAAAAATTGCCCAGATCCAGCCTGGCTGAATTTACCGATCTACCCGCACAACCCCTCGGGTTTCCAATACGAAATCGGCACCAAATACGGCTGCAGGCGTTTTATATCCTGCCGGGTGGTGCCCCTCCAGCACTTTGCGGACAGCACCCAAGGCGCATTGGGTGGTCCATTCTACACCTGCCTCGGGGCCAAAAAGCAAGGCTGTAGCCCGACCGCCATCTGGTGAAGAAACCTCTCCCCACACATGCGTGCGGGATGCTGCACGCTCTACCGATGTAGAGCCTACTTTCATGTTTTTTCTAAAATAATTTCGAACAAATGCAAAACGGAATAAAAAGCGAAAACGGGCTAAAACACGCATTTGCTTTATCAAGCCTCCGGGCATAGACAGGTAGTTTTCAATGTTGGGAATGTCCGTTGTAAAATAGGCTGTAAACACATCGCCCCAACTAATTCGGGCAGTTTGCAATGGGCCATTTCCAAAATCAATCTGTCGGCTTATATGGCCACCAGGTGCAGCTTGCAGTTTTCCATTTTTACGGTGCAACACTCCATGAGGAAGCAACTCAAACATGGTGCTTGCAGTCCCGGGTGGTAATTTGGCGGGCCCTTCCGTCTGATAAGCCAGGCGCAACTGATCTGCATTGGGCAATTTTTCTTTTAGATACAATGCCAGGCAATCAGTTGGCACTACATCAAATCCAACTCCGGGCATCAGCATCACGCCAGCTTCTTGAGCCTGTGCATCCATCGCCTGAATGGCTTGAAAAACCGGAATCTCTCCGGTAATATCCAGATAATGTGCTCCATGAAACAGACAGCCTTCAACCATCCCTCTGTATGTGTATTTATATGGACCGGCACAGTTGAGCACCACTGCAATATCTTCCAGAGGCATTGACTCAGGAGCATTCGGATTTAGATCAAAAACCCTGTACTCCAGGCCCAGCTGATTAGCGAGCCGTGAGATGGTTTGCTCGTTGCGTCCGGCCAATATCGGAAGAAAGCCCTCCTCGACCGCCGCAAAAGCGATTTCCCGACCAACAAATCCATTTGCACCATAAATGAGAAATCCTGTTTTCATACGAGTACGTGTTTGGTTACAAAATACCACTAAGAGGATGTCTAAATTTCAATTCTGAGGCGAAGTCGAGCAAATTTTGTTTTTATTAAGGCAAATTTTGCAGTCGCATACGGGTAATTCGGCGAAAAATTTAACGTAGAGAAAAACCAAATTTGCCGAATGCAGCCCAGAAATTGAATTTTAGACATCCACTTATGTGCAAAAGTAGGTGATTCCCATCACAGAAAAAATCGTGGGAGCAAAGAGTATTTGTGTAGGTGCAAATAGTCAGGTTTTAAGCCCAAAGTAAAACAGTACGGGGCCGTTTGTGTTTTCATTTTTTCCGCGGCAGCACGTACCTTTACAGCATATGACGTAAACCAGAATTCGCTTTTATGGTTTTATATCTATGAAATACATCCGACAGTTTTTCATCTTTCTGTTTATCCTCCCTATCCGGGCATATCAAATTTTGATTTCACCCATGCTGGGAGCTAATAAATGCCGCTACCAGCCTACGTGTTCGCACTATGCCGTGGAGGCTATCAAAGAATGGGGGATTTTTAAAGGCACCTACATGGGCGCCCGTCGGATTATGCGCTGCCACCCCTGGAGTACGCATCCGTTTATAGACCCGGTTCCCAAAAAGGAAAAGAAAAAGTAAGGGATGATTGAAAAGCGATTCCGGCTAAAAGTCCGTTCTAAAATTCAGGAAACTCCCGATGCAATTACCCTAGGCTTGGAGCCGTTGGACGCATATCCGCAGGCTCTGCCCGGCCAATACCTCAACCTGATAAAAACGGAGTTTGGACAGGAAAAAAGACGCGCGTATTCTTTTAGCCAAAATCCGGATAAAGGCCTCCAAATTTCCCTGAAACGAATTCCCAACGGCTTGTTTTCCAATTGGTTGTACAATGAGGTGCAGGAAGGCGACGTGCTGGAAGCAAGCAAGCCCTTTGGACAGTTTACCTTGCCAGCCAAATTACCCGCTCAGCTGGTTTTTATTGCCGGGGGAAGTGGCATTACACCCATTATCAGTCTGATTGAAACCATTTGTACCCAAGAGCAAGGGATACGCATGCTGTTATTGTATGCCACTCCCGATCCGGAGCACACCTTGTTTAAAGGTCGGCTGGACCGGCTGGCGGAACAGTATTCAGACCAACTTGAATGCCGGTATTTCTACAGCAAAAAAGATCGAAAGCACCTCAATGCATCTTATTTTGAGGAGACTGTTCAACAGTTTTTAGGGAAAAAAGCCTGGAACAAAGCCCACTATTTTTTGTGCGCCCCATTGGCTCTGATGCGACTGGCAGCCATGCACGCACGGGTCAATGATGTGCCGGATACGCACATCCACATGGAGCAGTTCACTCCGGGACAGGCCCCTAAGAGCCGGCCGCTGAATCCGGAGGTACGGTACGCAATTCAGGTGAGCAATCAGCATGAAACAGTGCACTTTGAGGCCTATGAAAACGAGACGATTTTGAATGCCGCCTTGAGACAAAACATATCCCTGCCCTACAATTGCAAAACAGGTATTTGTTTTAGTTGCCTTGCCCGATGTACGCGGGGAGAAGTTCGGCTGGAGTTTTCTGAAATGAATAAAACGGAGGGTGCCGGACAACTCGTAAATACCTGCATTGCCTACCCGATTACGGATGAAGTAGATTTGCGACTCGAATAAAAAACCGAAATTTGCGTTTTGATTGAAAGCCTGTTTAAAAAAGACAATAATGACCTTAAAGCATCAATTGGTTTTGCTCATCATCGTGTTCGGTGTTCTGTTCAGTGCCTGTGAGGAGTTTGTTCCCGTTCCCAAACCAAGAGCCTACCCGCGTGTAGTTTATCCACAAAAAGAATATGTTCCGTTCAATGAATCGTATTGCGGTTTCACCTTTGAGATGCCAAAATACGCTATGATCGAGCGCGATACCACATTTTTTGAAGAAGCAGCCAAAAGTGATTGTTGGTTTAACATGAAAATACCGGATCTGAATGCGCAGGTTCATTGCAGTTATTATCCGATTGGTAGTCGTGCACGTTATGATGAGTTGGTGCAGGACGCGTTTACCATGGCAACCAAACACAACATCAAAGCCAGTTACATAGAAGAGGATCCAGTTCACCGCCCGGAGGACCACATCCACGGAATGATCTTTCGGATTGAAGGCCCGGCAGCGTCTTCCTACCAGTTTTTCTTAAGCGACTCTACTTCCAACTTTTTCCGGGGTGCGCTGTATTTTGAAACACAGGCTAAGCCCGACTCCCTGGCTCCGGTCTTGAAGTTCGTACAAAAAGACATCGACCATCTTGTGGAGACCCTAAAATGGGAGAAATAGGCTGTTCATCTCAATCCTGCGGCACATAACCTCTAACGCGCCACTGGCTTTTATCCAGTGCGGCTTCAGTCCATTTTCCATCGCGGGAATTTAGGAGGACGGGAAAAAAGTCCAGCCCGGTTCGTTCTTCCACCTCGTCGATTGAACAGGCGTAGTCCATAAAATGCGCATCACTCACTTCGTGTGGGAGCACAAATCCGATGCCGTGGCCATTGTCGGGGTCGTAGGCAATTTTATAAAATGCGGAAGGAACGCTTACTCCATTGTGCCCGATTTTTTCAATGATTGGCTCTGTCAGTACCGGACCGGTAAGCACATAGAGCCTGCCTTTTTTCTTGGCCCAATAGCGCACCTGTTCTTCCAGTTTGCTCCAGATACCGCCATTAAACTCTTTGAGTTGTGGCGAAATGTTGCTCATTTGAAAGGTACTGGCGATTCCTTCTTCGCTGAACGCCAGATCGGCTGCGGCACACAGGTGTCCACGGTCGTATCCGCTGTGCGAATAATCCCTGGGATCTGCACTTTCGGTTCGGATATCGGTATCGGGCTGGAATCCATCGGGACGGTCGTGCCAGGGCATATTGAGGTGGTCGCGGGTAAGTTCAAAGCCCACCCACTCAGCCTGTTCGTGTGCTTCAACATATGAGAGCGCATACCAGGTGTTGCGCACAATTTGCCCCTGGCTGTTGGCCGGAATTAGCTCATCGGGAACCTGGCAAGCCAGTTCTGCCCTACCCGGCTCCAAAGGCGGAGGCTGTGTTTCTCCCCCACCGCCGAATTGGGTAAATAACCAATACGCAAGGCCTGCTAATACTGCAAAAATGCCTGCTTTGAATCCGAATCCACTTTGATTTTTACTACTTGCCATAAGCATTTTAGATTTGGAGCGTGGTTGGGAGTTTTAGAACAGAAATCCACATACGCTCAAGAGCCAAAAATAGTATTTAAAATGGAATGTTTGTTCTTACATTCAATATTTTAAAACAAAATGTTTTCGACTGCTTCGTCCCCGATGACAATCAATGAGCCTGTTTACCCAGAGCCCTAAAAAAGCAGAAAGATCCGTTATATACACGCCGAGGAAAAAAAGTTCATTTTTTTTACCACTCCGGGAAAAGACACTTGGATTTTTGAAATACAAAATAGTATCTTTGCACCCGCTTATATGGCGCGGTAGCTCAGCTGGTTAGAGCGCATGATTCATAATCATGAGGTCGGCGGTTCAAGCCCGCCTCGCGCTACTTCTTCAACCGCCGTTCAGTTTGACTGAACGGCGGTTTTTTTTTGTTTTCACCCCTTCTCCCCCACAACCAACAGCGCTCCTTGCTGCACATAATCCAAATAGCGGGCGTAATCCGGGAAAAAATTGCTGGGTACAAACTCCGATTCTGATTTAAAGGTCTTGCGAATGATCCGACTGCATGCAACCTGTTTGAACCCGGCGGCCTCGAAAGTTTGCTTCCATTTGGTTTCCGACCAGCACCAAATGTTCATGGGCAATTCATCAGCCCAAACTGTGGATCCGGCGTTTTCCTCAAAAAACTCGATGGCCGAAGCAAATTGCCCGCCCGGGCGAAGCACCCGGTATATTTCCTTTAGCCCATCCAATGGCTGCTCAAAGTAATACATGGCCTCCACCGAAATGCACAGATCAAATTGTGCATCCGGCCAGGGTAGCACCTCCACAGAGCCCTGCTTGAAATCGCCCTGGGGCTGGCGGCTGCGTGCCAGTTCGATCATATCAGATGCCAGGTCAATCCCGGCAATTTGACTTGCTCCTGCCCGGGATGCCGAAGCCAGGGCCTCCCCTACTCCGCAGCCCACATCCAGGATGGATTTGCCCTGCACATCTATTTTTTCAAGTATGGCGTCAACCAATAACTGATGACCCATTGCCATCGAATCACCCCGGCCGTTGAGTGCCCATTCGCTGAAGTAATCCCCGGTAGTCTTGTTGTGTTTGGTCTGCATCGTATGTTACTATTTTGATTAGCTGCTTTATTTTATAAAATCCTCTTTCAGGACTTGCTCCAGCCTGCCCAGCAATTCATCTGCATTGTCGCGCGAGAAAATAAGTGGCGGCTTGATTTTAAGTACATTGTTATCCGGTCCGTCCAGACTCATCAGGATACCCAACTCCTTCATTCTGTTTACCAGATATCGGGCCTTTGCTGTCTGGGGTATTTTGTGCTCGTCCGCCAACTCAACACCCAAAAACAGGCCGGAGCCCCGCACATCTGCAAGTATGGGGAACTGTGTCGCCAGTTCAGCCAAATTTGTTTTTAAATACATCCCAACTTCCAGCGCATGCTGCTGCAATCCCGCTTCGCGAACCACCCGCAATACTGCCCGGCCAATCGCACAGGAAACCGGGTTTCCTCCAAAGGTATTGAAGTACTCCATCCCATTGCTGAATGCCTCTGCCACCCTCCGGGTGCAAACGACTGCCGCAACCGGGTGCCCATTGCCCAGGGGCTTTCCAATGGTGACAATATCCGGCACAACCCCGTGCCCCTGAAAGGCCCAAAAAGTATTGCCTACTCGACCGCAACCGTGCTGAACCTCATCGGCAATACAGAGGCCAGCAGCAGCGCGAACCCGCTCATACACCCTGGATAAATAGCCCTGAGGAAGTTCAATTTGTCCGCCGCAACTCACAATCGTTTCCGCAATAAATCCGGCGACTGAACGGCCTTTAGCCGAGATTTCCTGTACCGCCTGATCCACGTACGCCGCGTACGCTGCGGCTGAATCCGGTCCCTGGTGCCGCCCCCGAAATACATCTGGAATGGGTACAATATGGGTATGCTCCGGAGCACCTTTTCCGCCCTTCCCGTCAAACTTATAGGAACTTACATCTATGCAGGCATTGGTATTGCCGTGATACCCATGCTCCAATGCAATGAAATCCTGCGCACCGGTGAGTGTTTTTGCCATTCGAAGCGCCAGTTCATTGGCCTCGCTGCCGGAGTTTACAAAGTAGGCAACCTCCAGTTCATCCGGGAATGTAGCCAGCAACTCCTCTGCAAAAGCCGTCAGGTTTTGGTGCAAATACCGGGTATTGGTATTGAGCACTGCCATTTGTTCCTGACCGGCCTTAACCACCAAGGGATGTTCATGCCCCACGTGGGCAACATTGTTTACTGTATCCAGATACCTTCTGCCGGAAGCATCAAGCAGATACGCGCCCTGACCTCGCACAATGTGCAGCGGATCAGCATAAGACAAACTAAGGCTTGGGCCCAAATGCGCTTTACGGACCTCCAACATGGCATCTGAATCCGGGCCGGGTGTGTTTGTTTTTTGAATAAAAGAAAAAAGCAGATCCGGGTCCGGACAAAGGCTTTTCCAAATCTCCCGATGTGCCGGAAAGCCTACACCTGGAAAATCGCGATCGTTGCCCAGCATATCCAGCATAATTTGAAAATGCAAATGGGGCGGCCAATTCCCGTTTTCTTCCGGTGCACCCAAATAGCCAATCAACTGCCCGGCTTCAACGCGCTGGCCTGTTTTTACTACATCCAGACTGGCCCTGCTCAAATGCCCGTACAATGTGAAAAAATACCTGCCTGGACCAAAATTGTGCCTGAGCAAAATGGTGGGACCATAATCCTTGTCGCCCGCATTATCAAATGCACTGAAAACCTCCCCGGCAAAAGGAGCATGCAAGGGCGTGTTCGCAGGCAACCATACATCAATCCCCAGGTGGATGGTTCGGTATTCCGGACCGGTATTGCCTTCCTTTTGGTATGCCGCGGTGCTGTAAAAAGCCCGCGGCTCCTGATAGCCACCGACCAGCAACTTTCTTCCTTCGGAAAAACGCAGTTTATTGATTTTATAATCGACAAAATCAAAATCCGCAAACTCCGCAACGTTGCCTACCAAGAGGCTGGAGACCGACATATCGATTGCAGCCGGAGTGCTAGCCTCCTCCGATGGAAACAGGGTGCTTAAACTTGCTTCTTGTCCGGCTGCCCACGATACAAATGCAGCATAATCCGGGTGGGCATCCAGTCCACAGGCAGTACGAAATGCGAAATGGGCAAATTGTTCGTTCACCAACTGCCATTTTTCCAATACATCCCAGGCAGCCCGGGTGCTGATTTGATGGTAGGTATTTTCAGGCTCTTTTTCCTGATTGATTTTCGCCTTGACAACCGACACAACCAAACGCATAGCAACGAGTGTGTACAATGCCTCCAATTCCATTTCTTCCAATGGAAACAGCTGGTGATAGCCTTGTACGACTGGCAATGCTGCTGAAAGAGGATCGGGCTGCTCCATCACGGCATACGCCAAAGCAATGGCAAGATCATTAACCTGTGAGGTCCAAACCGCATCTCCGTAATCGATCAATGCAGCCACCTTGGGGCCTACCAAATCGGGGGAAACGAGTATGTTGTTGTCGTTTACATCGTTGTGGACTACCCCTTTGCGCAACTGACCAATCCGCGGCAGATGCGCTTCATATTTTTTATAGAAAAAATGGAGCAGTTCTTTTTGACTGTCCTCAAATAAGTCCAGGTAATCACAGACCCAACTTGCCTGGTCCAAATCCCACTCCAGAACGCGATGGGCATGTGGGTGATCAAAACCCTGAAGCGCTGCTGTTACTTTTCCAGCCTCCCGACCCAAACTTTCCAATAAAGGTGTTCGAACAGGATGAACAGTTGACCACAACCGGCCATCCAGCCAATTAAGCAGACAGACACGGCAGAGTTGTCCGGTGGCCAGTTTTATTTCGGAATAGGATTCACCCGCTTGGGGAGCAATAAATTGGGGAGCCCGGATGTCCGAATATTTTGCAAGATGGGAAAACAAGGCAGCTTGAAAAGCAAGCAGGCTGGCTTCGCTACCGGGTCTGCTAATTTTCAAAATATACGTATGCCCGTCTCGAGTTTCTATTTTAAAATTTGCATCCAGCTCACCCGGCAGGATAGTGGCGGAGCCATCCATTCCATAAACTGTATTCAGTACATGTATGGCATCCTGAGTAGTTATTGAAAAGTCTGATTTAGCTTCATTCATATATAGTCCGGCTCTTAGAGCCTGTTTGGGATTTTATTCAATCAGCCCCAGTTTCTTTGCACGTTCTTCCCATTTTTTTCTGGCAAAAGCCTGGAGGTCGGATACCGAATCGGTTTCATCCATGATTTCCATTCCCATCAGGGTCTCAATGATATCTTCGATGGTAACCAGGCCCGACAAGCCGCCGTATTCATCTACCACTACTGCCATGTGGGCACGTTTATCCGTTAGCAGGGAAAAGAGTTTGCGCACATTCATGGTCTCGGGTATCAAGGTCAACTCGCGTTGAATATCCTTCAAATGCGTCTTTCGGTTGCCATCAATCATGGCTTGCAGCAGGTCATCTTTCAACAAGACACCAGACACACTGTCCCGGCTTTCCTTATACAGTGGAATGCGTGAAAACCGAAATGGTTTATTCTTAGAATAAAATTCCTCCAGCGTTTCATCCTCACTGGCCATGACCATCACTGTTCGGGGAGTCATAATGTCTCGGGCCTGCAGATCATCAAAGCGCAGGACATTTTTGATCAGTTCATAATCCGACTGATCGATTTCACCGCTTTCACTCACTACATCGGCCATGGCAGCAAAATCCTGTTTGCTGAATACACTTTTCTCCTTGTCTTTTTTGAGCAATTTGGTAAGGCGATTGCTCAGCCAAACAAATGGACGGAGCACCAGTACCAAAATATTGATGGAACGCGCGGTTACCGGTGCCAGGGATTTCCAATTGTTTGCACCAATGGTTTTAGGGATAATTTCCGAGAGGTACAGAATAGCCAGAGTCATCAAGGCAGCTATGATCGATTCATACGACAGTTCAAAACCATAAATGGTAACTGTATGGTCGCCAAAAACCTCGCCTGCCTGCGCACCGACACCAATCGCACCGACCGTGTGGGCGATGGTATTCAGGGTAAGAATGGCCGAAAGCGGCTTGTCGATATCCGCTTTTAATTTGGAAATCAACTTTCCAGTGGGTGGGTCATCCTGCTCCTTGCGTTTAATATACGATGGCGTGATGCTCAACAGCACCGATTCCCACACCGAGCACAGGAACGAGAAAATAATAGATACAAGAAAAAAAGCGATCAATAAGGTCATGCTGAATCAGGCTTACTTTTAATGTGTTGGATTGGAGTCAGTTACTTATTTTGAAAAGCATTCCAGATGGCTTCGCGCTCAATCAGAAGCTGTTGCCGTTCCGGATGCCGTTTGGCTTTCCAGGATAAAGCCCAGGCCTGGGCGAATGATTTATACAAGGCATAAACCCAGGCCAGCAGGGGCAACAACAAGGCTATGCCTATCCATACTGGATTGAATGAAATCAGGGCAATGAGAAACAGCAGTCCGTAATACACCAAGCCAATAAACTGGCCAATCCCCATCAAAACACTGGAATAGAACTCCACCTTTTTCACCTTTTTTCTGGTCAGGTATTTTGACAAATAACGAACCGGCCAACTGGTGATTCCTCCCAGTGCATAAAATGGGAATACCAGAATCAAAACCAATAGCCGCAGAAATGAAGAATATTCCGGATGCATTAGTCCGCGATCATCTACTTCCAGTTTTTGCAAGCGGGCAAAATACGCCTCGACCTTTTTACCCAACGCCGGAACCTGATCGTCCAAGACGTTAATCTGATCGCAGATGGCTTTTTCACCATCAAATGCCTTTTTATTGAAATGGACTACCGGGACTAATCGTTCCACCAAATTGTTTCGGTGCAGGGTAAGCATGTCTTCTGCTACCGGGCAATAGTCCGGATTCTCGACATGGCAACACAGCACCTTGAGTTTTTCGTGAATATCCAGGCAAAGTGTACGCACTGCGGCTGCCGGACTATCCTGGTATTGCTCCCAGTAATCCCGAATGTATATGGGTTCACCGATGTTCACCATGGCTACCTCCCGTTCCCTATCACCGTACCGGTAACTAAATCCGATGGGCAACACCTGGAGTTCTTCCAGTTGTTCCTGTTCATAGGTTTGGAATGCAATTCGGGCTATGCCTTTCTGAGTTGGGCGGACGTGTTTATCCAGGTGGTGTTCTCCTTCCACGAAAATGGTTACAATTTTCCGGTCGACCAGTTGCTTGCGGCAGTAATCAAAAACCTGATCATTGCGGTCGCGCCCGGTGTATCCATCCCGGGTTCGATATACCGGAAACATGTTTACACTCTCCAGGAGTTTTCGAAAAAAGGGCTTTTTGAACACATCGCCCCGAGTCATGTAATACACCGGAGGGCGAAAATAAACCCCCATTAAAACCGGATCAAGAAAAGCAGTTGGGTGGTTGGCTGCAATCAGCACGGGCTTATCTTCCGGAATCTTTGTCAACCGGTCGATGTGCACATTGCGGAAAAAGCCCACAAACATCACGCGAAGTGTTTGAGAAAAAACCATATAGGCTTTCCCGTCACTCTTATGGTATAAACTCCATTTCATATTAATCCGTTTAGGGTTCCTGCATTGGCTTGTTGAGTACTTTCCTGTCGCATTCCACTCAGAAAGGGTCTGCAAGCACATGAAACTACCAGACAATTCACCCTTTTTTTCTAAAATTGCAGTCAATCGCGAAGTTAGATTAATTTCGCTATTTGCAGGCCCTTGAACGGATCTTAAAAAGCATGAACTACCTCATCGTAATTGGCGGTGCCACAGCAACCGGAAAAACCAGGCTTTCTATCGAGCTGGCTCAGCACTTTGGTGCAGAGATTATTTCGGCAGACAGCAGGCAATTTTACCGGGAAATGGAAATTGGCACGGCCAAGCCAAACAGGGAGGAATTGGCAGCGGCACCCCACCACGGCATCAATACACTTTCTGTTGAGGATCCGTACAGCGTCGGGGCTTTTGAGCAATTTGCCCTGGAAACACTTGAATCCCTGTTTGCTAAAAATCGGTTTGCTATCCTGGTAGGCGGCTCCGGCCTGTTTATCCGGGCAGTCTGCGAAGGACTGGACCAATTCCCGGAAATTAGTCAGGAGACAAAAGACGCCGTAGAAACCGGCATGGAACAAGGTGGTTTATCCTGGATGCAGGATCAATTGAAAAAATACGATCCGGAATACTTTGAGCAGGTTGATCAGCAAAATCCTGCTCGCCTTCGTCGGGCATTGGAGGTTTGTATTGAGTCCGGACAGCCTTATTCCTATTTTTTGAATAAAGACAAACCGGCCCGTCCTTTTACGCCTATTTACATCTTGCTTGATGTCGAACGGGAAACCCTGTACCAACGAATCAATGACCGGGTAGATGCCATGCTGGAAGCAGGCCTGGAGGAGGAAGCCAGACAATTGCTTCCGCATCGCCACCAGATTGCCCTAAAGACCGTCGGGTACGAGGAATGGTTTGATTTTTTTGATGGGAAAACAAGTCGTGAAGAAGCCATTGATAAAATCAAACAGCATTCACGCAATTATGCAAAACGACAAGCAACCTGGTTTCGAAAATACGGTACATGGAAAGCCTTTCACCCGGAAGATACGGAAGAAATCATCCGGTACATTCAATCCCTCACTACCGATTGAATGCAGCGGCCTTATCCAACCAACTCAGTCCATTCAGGAAGCGCCAGTTGATCCACCAGACCAGTGCAGAAAGACTAAGACCCAATACACAACCGGCGAGTACATCGGTCAGAAAATGCTGCACCAGAAAAATTCGGGAAAGCGCAACTAAAAAGCCCAATCCGGCCAGGAACAGTCCGGTTTTCTTTTTTCGCATGATCAATGCCATTCCAGCCAGCAAACTGTACAGGGCAAAGGCTGCCGTGGTATGTCCACTTGGAAAACTTGTCCTTCCACTATACAACTTAACCCCCGGTACAAAAACTACTGAATCCAGTTGTCCGGTTTTCTCAAAAAACACTACTGGCCGGTCTTTTCCGATTTTGTCCTTTAACTGGTAAGATACCGGAATGATGATCAGACCGCCAATCAGAATGAGTGCGGAAAATCGATACCGAACGAACAAAAGCAGGATAAAAGCCACTACAAATGCAGTTGGCTCGCCCAGTTGAGTAGCCAATTTAAAAAAGGTATTCAAGGGCTCCAGCCGGAAGTCATTGAAAAAAATGATTTCCCGTCCCGGCGGAACAAACAAATTGAGCAGCAGTCCGGCATTAAATAACATCAACACAGGGATCACAAACCACCCATTTGCCCACCAACCATTGTTTGAATTTAATTGAGGAAATTCATCAGATAACCGATTCCCCGGAATACTATCACCAGACATACAAGCATTAGAATAAATAGTTTCCAGCTAAACTGATCGCGGCTGGCAAACCATGTGAGTAAAGCCCCAAAGGGCATTAGAATCAGGCATGGGGTCATGGCCGCCCAAAAGGGCGTAAGGATATACAACTCAGCAAGTTTCTTACAGACAATGCTGAGCATGACAAATATGACAAAAAATATAATGGAGACCAGAATTGGGTAACCAAACCCGCCTTTTCGGATAATGGCACCCATTGGCCCACCAATAAACAGAAATACCAGACAGACCAGCGCATAACTGTATTTGATATACAGTTCATAGCCTGTTTTAACGTACTCTTTCTTTCTGCTTTCGATTTGAGACTCTCGTGTTTTTAAGGCATTGATTGAGGTCTTTGCCCGGTTAAATGCTTCCAGGCGCAAACGCATATGATCTTTTTTATCAAAAGACTCCAAAAAAGAGGAATAAGACGACCACTTAAGACTGTCTTTCTGTGCCGGCACAATGGATTTGGCACCCTCAGCCTCCAGGCGCTGCTGCACCTCGGAAATCATACGCATTTGCCGAATGGCTTCCCCATCTTTTTTTATTGAAATACCCGTAGAGTCGGTGGAGTTTTCCTCCTTTGCTTTTTCCTGTACTTCCCTCCGCTCTTGTACGCGTCGGATGTTGATCAACATATCATCTGCAATCTGATAGTGCCCTTCCAACATCATATCGCGCAGGGAATCTTTCAGCATGCGTAATTGATTCATGCTGAGCATGGATCGCTGTTGTTTGAACCGGTCTTCATCCGTCCGATTCATATCAAACTCCCCCAAATCCCAGACTTTGGTCCAGGATTTAAAGTTGGTGCGGACAAACGGATATTTGGCATTATTGGAATTCCCCGGTGTCTGGTTGGGCTCCTGATATTGGGTCCCATCGAAGAGGTTCATGACAAAAAAACGCTTGTCGGCTGTAGTAAACATTTGACCGCTGTCTGCCAGAATCTGGTTAAACCGCGCATTGGCACTCCGGGTCTGATCTTCAATCATCACATCGGTGATGGTTTCATCGTCCTTCTTCTTATCTCCTACCCGAATCACAAATTGTCGGAAGTCCTCATTGAAAACGCCCTCTTCAATCGTAAGTGCCGGCTTTTGTTTCCGGATATCATACAATCGCGCCTTAAACTTCAGGTTGGCAATGGGAATCAAATAATCCGAGCAGACATAAGAGAAAAACGCTACACCGGCAGCTGCAAAAATCAGGCTGCGCATCACCCGAAGCACTGAAACCCCGGCTGACTTCATGCTAGACAACTCATAGCGCTCAGCAAGGTTGCCCATCACCATCACGGAAGCAAGCAATACGGCAATGGGCAAAGCCATCGGGAATGTTGCTACCGAAAGGTAACTGATCAATTCAATGAGAATCAGAATACTCACCCCTTTCCCGGCAATTTCATCTATGTATAACCATAGGAATTGCATTACCAGTACGAACAAGGCAATCCCGAACGAGACAATGAACGGGCCAAACGAACTGCTAAGAAGGAGTTTATCTATTTTCTTCATGAATGCAAAAGGCACTTGGCCTTACAAGTTATAGGGGTAACTATTCCGCGAATTACATATCAAACACCGGACTAAACGCTTTGAGCGCAGAAATAGTTGCCTTTGGATCATCTGCTTTAAATACACTGCTTCCTGCAACCAATACATCGGCACCTGCCTGAAGCAGGGTTTCTGCATTTTGCAAGCCTACTCCACCGTCAATCTCAATCAGAGCTGGGGAATTTGCTGTGTCAATCATCTTGCGAAGCTGGCGCACTTTTTCCAGGGTACCGTAAATGAACTTTTGTCCACCAAAGCCCGGATTAACCGACATGATCAGTACCAAGTCCAAATCTTCAATTACATTTTCCAACACACTTACCGGTGTATGCGGGTTAAGTGCTACTCCGGCTTTGGCGCCACATTCCTTGATTTGGTGAATGGTTCGGTGTAAATGCGGACAAGCCTCATAATGCACAGTAATCACATCTGCACCGGCATCCCGAAAAGCCTCAATGTATTTCTCGGGTTCTACAATCATGAGGTGGACATCCAGCGGCTTTTTGGCAACTTTATTCATCGCCTCAACGATAAACATTCCAAAACTGATGTTTGGCACAAAGCGGCCATCCATAATGTCAACGTGAAACCAGTCTGCTTCGCTGGCATTCACCATTTCCATGTCTTCTCCCAGTTTGGTGAAATCTGCAGCCAGCAGGCTGGGAGCAATCAAATGCTTTCTCATAATAAATTTGGCTAGGTTTTATCTATCTTGATAACTATACAATCCACTCATCGCCCGACCGGAATTACCTGGTCGGCGTCTAGGAGTGGAAGACGTTTCATTTTAAGGTATAACTGTACGGTGGCAACGACATCCTTTTCACAATAGGTTGCAATTCGCTCCAAGTCCCGTTCCTCCCAATATACATAGGCAACATCCCCACCATCAATATCGTCTTTGGGTGAAGGGAAGCCAAAGACCGCAGCGAGGAGTTTTAGGGATGTATAGTTTTTGATGTCACCAAATTTCCACAATTCCATGGTGTCCAGCAGGTGCTTGGTTTCCCAGGGCTTTTTTCCGGCTATATCCAGCAAGCGGGGAAAAGGCAACTGATTTACCATAATACGACGGCAAATATATGGAACATCAAACTCGCGGATGTTGTGCCCGCAAATGGCAAATCGATCCGGGCTGTTAAAATAATTGTCGAGCAACTCATTGAATTCTTTCAACAGCGTTTTTTCATCGTGGTGGGCAAATGACTTCACCCGAAGTTTGGGCTTATCATCTCCGCCCCCTTTAGTGAGAAAGCCCACAGAGATGCAAACGATCCGCCCGAACTCGGCATAAATACCGGCCCGATCATAGGCTCCAACCATTTCGTCATAACTGATTTCCTCCATGGGTTTGCGCAACAACGACCGGCACTTCAACCCCCAAAGTTCCTGCATGGATTCGGGAAGTGAGTCAAAGTCCTGGCTTGCAGGGACCGTCTCGATATCGAGAAAAAGAATGTTGTACAGATCAAAAGTATCCAGATATGACATAGTAGTACCGCTTAGTTGCACAAAGGTACTCAAGTAGATTGAGCCAGATGCCCTGTTGCCTAAAAATTCGCTTTAGGCAGAATGTATTTTTTCAAGAAAAGCCACAGAAAATTGATAGAAAACGCTCCGGAATTCCAACTAAACAGCGCTAGGGAAAACCCTGAATTTATAGAAAATTCGCATATGTTTTGCAATAATGATTTGCATTCCACGGTTTAAATCCCATACTTTTGAGCAATCAAACAAACCAAAACAACCCACATTAAACCATCCATTTAACTAAATTCTTAACCATCAATAACAATTTCGTATGAGCACTCCCAGCAATTTCAACCAACCGAATCCTGCACCTTACGGCTCCGAAGGAGAAAATCCACAAAAGCGTACCATCACCATCATGGGTGTTGTAATTGGTCTGCTTTTACTGACCAGCATCTTCCTTCTCGTAAGCCGCTACCAAACAGGTAAAAAACTCAGCGGTACTCAAACTGAACTCTCTGAGCAAAAAGCAGCATTCGCAGAATTGGACGCCCAATTCAACGAAGCAGTTACTGAACTGGAACAACAGAAAGGAATCAATGCCGAGTTGGACGCCAAAATCAACGAGCAACTCGCTCAATTGGAAGAAAACAAAGGTAAAATCGAAACCTTGATCCGCGAAAAGCAGAACTACCGCTCTGCAATGAACAAATTCAAAACTCAGAAAGACGAGTACCTCGCCGAACTGGAGCAATTGAAAGAACAAATCGGTATTCTGACTGAGCAAAACACGCAGTTGACTTCTGAAAATGAACTGCTTGTTACCAACCTGAGCGAAACTCAAAGCCAGCTGGAAGAAAACCAATACAGCAAAGCAGCCTTGATTTCTGAAAACTCAACTGAAACTGAGCGCCAGTACCTGTCACAAAAAGTAGATGTTGCTTCTGCAGTAAAAGTGAGCAACATCCAGGTAAAAGCAGTTGCAGTAACCAGCAGCGGTAAAGAGAGACTAAATCTCGTGCAAAGAAGATTGACCGCCTGAATATCTGCTTCACCGCAGAAGCCAACGAGGTAGTTGAATCTGGTGAAGAAAACTTCTTCATCATCGTAACCGACCCAACAGGCGTTCCACTTTACCTTGAGACACTCGGTTCAGGTATCGTAACTGACAAGCGCAAAGGCGAAGAGTTCCGCTACACAACTGTTGCTTCTGTAAACTACGCAAACGAGCCAGTACAGGCTTGTGGCGCCTGGGAACCAGGACAGAGCTTCAGCAAAGGCAAATACACCGTAGCAGTGTACAACAAAGGCTACAAAGTAGGTAGCGGCGCCTTCCAACTGAAATAATTGTAATCCGACCAATACCCGATTTATCAAGAGTCATTCCGAATGTACGGAGTGGCTCTTGTTTTTGGGGGTGACATATCCTGCTTTTCGTCGAATTGTTTGTGTGGCTAGTTTTTTTGGATGCACCTTTATAGCAGCAAACGCTGGTTTCATTCCGTTGACTTATTGTTAAGACTGCAATAGGCACGGAATGCCTTCGTTTTAGGAACATGTTTTAGCATGCCTGCTGCTTTTTTAATCCTCCAAATCAAGAATAAACCACACTACTGATTTGGAAGTCAAAGCGCCCTCCAACCGATTCCCTTTCGCTTTGTTTCCAATCCAAACCGGCTGCAAGTCTCCAGCCCAGTTGCCTTATAAGGAAATTGGACCGGATAATTCTGCATCCCTAAAACTACTTTGTATGAAGAACTATCCACTCATCATCCTGCTTTTTCTTCTGTTAAGCGGCTCATTGATGGCTCAGAATCCCAATCGGGTGACAATTTTTGGCCACATTACGGATACCCTGGGAATGGAAATTCCCTTTGTAACTGTAATGCTGTTAACCCCAGAGGATTCCACCCTCGTGAATTTTACCCGAAGCGATGAGCAGGGTAATTTTTCGTTTAGCAAAGTAAAAAACACACTACCTGTTTAAGGTATCCTATCTGGGTTACCTGCCCTTCAAATAGACTTGCCCGAATCCACAGACTTGAAAACAACCTGGGAAATGTTGAGATAAAACCCATTTCACAGGAGTTGATGGAAGTAGTGATTAAAACGGCCAAAGCAACTTTTAAGTATCCGGGGGATACTGTCGAATACGACGCCTCCTCATTTAAAGTTCCACCCGGTTCTACGGTGGAAGACCTCGTGCGCAGGCTTCCCGGAATCGAACTCGATGAAGAAGGCAATATCAAAGCCCAGGACGAGATGTAAAACGGGTGTATGTCGATGGTAAAACCTTTTTGGCGATGACCCCAAGGCTACAAAAAACCTGGGAGCCGAAATCCATTTCCAAAGTTCAGGTGTATGACGAACAATCCGAGCAATCCAAACTCACAGGCATTGACGATGGAAAAGAAGAAAAAACCATGAACCTGGAGTTGAAAGAGCAGTATAAAAAAGGTTCCTTTGGAAAAATAACGGTGGCTGCCGGTACCGAGGAACGATGGGCCTCGCGTGGCAAGTACAACCGATTTAATTCAAAAGAACAACTCTCTTTCATTGGGTACGCCAACAACATCAATGAAACCGGAGTAAACTGGGAGGACTACGGTGAATTCCGTGGACAAAACGCCTTCAACAACTACGACAACGGCGACTTTGGATTTGGCGGCGGCGGCGGCCGGGTATTTTATTTCAACGGCGGTGGCGATATCCCAATTAACCAATTCGATGGACGCGGATTTACCGAAAATTATGGTGGCGGCGCGAACTACAATTTCGACAATAAGAAAACGAAATACAACCTCAGCTATTTCTACAATCAGGTTGACCGTACCGTCGACCAAACCGGCTTTCGGCAGACCTTCCTGATTGACAGCACCTTCTTTAAAACCGACACCACCAACATCACCGACTTCCGCTCCAATCACAGCATCGCTACCCGACTGGAGCAGGAACTCGATTCCAGCAACCTGCTCATTGTAAAGGCCAACCTTCGATTCAGTATGGCCGATGACAACCAACTGAACGCCCAACTTTTCAAGGCAGGAGATGAAACTCCGGTAAATAGCCTGGACCTGGAAAACTCCGGAAACCAGGATTCCTGGAGAATTACAAGTGCGGCAATTTTCCGTCATAAATTCAAGAAAAAAGGCAGAAGTTGGGCATTGAGTGCCGGCTACAACAACTCACAAACCGATGGAATTGAACGAAACATTTCCATCAATGAATTTTTTGATGCACTCACCTACACCGAGCAAATCCGCTTGCTGAACAATTCAAACAACAATTCCCAGCAGTTTAAATCCAGTACGCTCTACACCGAACCGATTTCTCAAAAATGGTTTAGCGAGACGTTTTACAACTTCAGTCAATCTAAAAACCTCGTAAACCGACAGGTAAACGACCTTGAAAACAACGAGATTCGAATTGATAGTTTGAGTGTGTTTTATGATAACCGACTTACCTACAACCGGGTTGGTAGCAGCATCCGCTATGCACACAACGGTCTGAATGGTTCCGCAGGACTTGCATTGCAACAACTCAACCTGCAGGGAAGTTATGCACAGGATGAAGGAGAACCACTGCTTACAGACCCAATTAACCGGGACTTCCTGAACTGGGTTCCCTACTTCGAAATCGGATACGAGTTTTCCAACAACATGGACATTGAGTTTGACTACGAATACGATGTGGAGGAGCCAAGTCTGAACGATCTGCAACCCATACCAAACATCAACAACCCAGCCTACCGCATTCTGGGCAACCCCAACCTGACCCCGGAGCGTTCGCACTCTTTCGATTTCAATATTGGGTACTGGAATCCAGCCAATTTTACCAATTTCAATATCGGTATTGGGTACAACCAGTTTGACAACCGGATCGTGTACAATCAGATTACCGAAGCAATCGACAGCATTGGCTTCCGAACAACATCCCGGCCGGATAACGTGGCCGGAGGAAACCGACTGAGTGGTTATGGCTGGTCGAGTATCCCCATCATCAAAACCAAATTGAGCCTTAGCCTGAATGCAAATGTTTCAAGGGATATTTCACCCGCTTTTGTAAATGGGATTGAAAACGAAACAACCAGCAACCGGATTGGTATGGGTGCCCGACTGAACATCACCCCCAGTCAGAAACTGGTACTCGGCATCAATGGATATATGAGTTTTACCAATACAGAATACTCCATCCAATCCGAGCAAAATCAGAAAATCAGAAATTACAATACCTCTGCTAACGCAAAATGGCAGTTTGCTCCCAAATTCTTTTTTGAAAGCAATTTCAATTACGCTTTTTTCCAAAACGACCGATTTGGATTTGATCAGCGGATTCCGATATGGAATGCATCTGTACGGCGTTTGTTTGGAGAGAAAAACAAGGTGGAAGCCCGTCTGGCTGTATTTGACCTGCTTAATCAACGGGTGTACATCAACCAGAATGCCAACCAAAACTATGTCTCTACCTTGGTCGCAGGTACACTTGCGCGCTACTTTATGCTCAGCGTAAGTTACAATGTACGCGGCTATGAAGCCACTGTCAAGAACCGCGGCTGGTAATTCAAATTGTATAACCTAGTACCAGGGCCTGTCGTTCAACTGGAAGGACAGGTCCTGATTCAAACACTCTAAGAACTTCTTTATGAAATATATATTCAGCCTCCTGCTCGTTTTTGTTACCACCTTTAGTTTTTCTCAGTCGAACGAAGGAAGGATTCGTTATCTGGTTGTACACAACTGGGCAAAAAAATGGCTTCGGTAGATTACATCAGTCAACAGGAAAAAGACCGGGTTTCCTACATGGGGAAACCGATCTGAATGGAAATCCTATTCCGAATTGTTTTATTCCGGCCAAAAAACAAAATTTCAAAACTCAGAAGAGTCTGCCGAAGACGATGACTATGGCTACTCCTGGAGAAAAGAAATGTACTTTCAGACCCGGGATTTTGAAAACAATACCATCCTCGACGGCATCTATACCCTTGGCAAAAATTACATCATTGAGGATACCCTGTGGACTCAGGATTGGAAAATCCTGAACGACATGAAAGAGGTCGCAGGGCATATTTGTATGAACGCCCAATGGGTGGATACCCTGAAGCAACAAACGGTGATTGCCTGGTTTGCCCTGGATATTCCACTGAGCGGCGGGCCCGACAAGTACTGCGGCCTTCCTGGTATGATCCTGGAGATTGATGTCAATAACGGGGCAATGGTTATGAGTGCAGACTTGATTGAAGAAAAAAACGTGGACCAGGAAATGGAGTTGCCTAAAAAACTGAAAGGCAAACACGTCAGTCAGGCTGAATACGATGCCATTGTCAAGCAACATATTGAGGATAAACGGAAAGCGAAGGAGCCCTATTTCTGGGGCATCCGGTACTAGTCCGGATTTTGATCAAAATCTCAATCGCGCACAAAATACAAGGGGTGCTAGCCTTAAAATGTCAAGGCTAGCGCCCCTTTATTTTGTTATAAGATTGCGCTACAAAGTTTGAAGGACTGCGCCCCCGGAAATTTTTATTTTCTGAATCCAGACTGATCAAGAATCCTCGCTGCGCGCTCCTGCATCTTGGGATCAGGAATTAATTCGGGGGCATGGTGGGGTTTCTTTCTGGCATCCAGCACCAACGGCCCTTTACAGCCCCAGTGTTTGTGAGATACAAAAGCCCCTACCCCATGCACATCGTGGCTTGGATTGGAGCGCGTAAAACAGGTCCAAACAAAATTATTGGTGCTTGCTGCGGCAAAGGAACTGTCGTCAACCAATACAATAAACGGTATTTCATTTAGGTCTAATGGCTCCAGATATTGGATCAATTCTCTTACTTGCTGTTCGGCTGGCTCAATGGCCTTGTACGCTGGACCTTGAATAGCCAATACTCCCGGCATGCAAAACTGCGGATTGGAAAAACCAGTAGGCAATTTGAAATTGGAAGGCAATTGGGTACTGAGATTTCTTTTCACCTCACCCCGACAGGCAACTACCAGTTTGGAACCCGCATTCCAACCACTTCCGGAATAATCCAGGGTGTCAATGGTGGTTTTAGTTTGGAAATGCAAATCACGGGTCCAGTCTACACGTTGCAGGATATGTTGGAAAAATGCCGGAATATCATGTGTATCCAGGTTTGGATTGTCGTCACTTGCGGCAATAAACAGGTATTTGGCCAGTGAGGTTTGGCCAGACCCCAAAATGTGATTTGCAATCGTCAGGATTTCTTCAGGCACCCGTTCGCGAAAAGGCATGTACCGCTCATGGCCTATCGCAAGGAGGAGCGGGTGAACGCCCGCGGCATCTACTGCATGTAATTCCTTTAAGCCAGGAAATTCCTGTGGTGTGAGTGGGGCCACCAATTCGTGTATCAGCCAGCCAAAACTACTGTCTTCTGCAGGCGGACGACCAACTACCGTAAAATGCCAAAGCGGATTCCTTCGATGAAAGACTTTATGCACTTTCATTACCGGAAAATCATGCGTGAGGGAGTAGTAGCCAAGGTGGTCACCAAAGGGGCCCTCCGGCTTTTTTAGCCCTTTTATTATCTCGCCAGTAATTACAAAATCTGCATCGGATGACAGGACATAGCCATCTTTTCGGGCATACCGAAAACGCCTTCCAGCCAACATTCCGGCGAAGGTCAGTTCACTGAGCCCTTCCGGGAGGGGCATGATTGCAGAAAATGCATGGCTTGGAGAACCTCCAATAAAAATGCTGCACTTAAATGGCTTATCGAGTCGGTTGTATTTTTCATGATGCACGCCAATTCCGCGATGCAATTGATAGTGCAGGCCAATTTCTTCATTGGGCAGGTAGTCGTTCCCGGAAAGCTGGATACGGTACATACCAAGATTGGATTGCATAATACCGGGTGTGTCCGGGTCTTCTGTAAATACCTGAGGAAGGGTCACAAAAGCGCCTCCATCCATCGGCCAGCTTTTCACCTGCGGCAGTTGGTCGATGCGGGTTTCGCCATAAGCAACCGGTGCACTGCCAAGACTTCGCATAGGAAGTGCATGGAGGGCTGCAACCGGGGCCTTCAGGTAGCGAAGGGGGCGTTTTAAAGCCTGAGTTGGGTCTTTCTTTAATTCAATCACGCGCTTAACGGCCTCCAGTTGGTAACGAAACAAAAACGCCGTCTGCTCAAATGTTCCATACAAGTTACTAACGGCCTGAAACGGGCTACCTTTAACATTTTCAAACAGAATTGCAGGACCACCCTGATCAAATACCTGACGGTGAATTTCCGCCATTTCAAGATCCGGGTCAACTTCGGATTTGATCCGGAGCAGCATGTTGTTTTTTTCCAGATCCTGAACTGCAGCACGCAAGTTTTTATACGCCATGGTTTTCTTTTGCCTTAGTAAGTTAACAGTGGACTGAAAGGTTCGATGCCATAAAGGTATCAAAGATGATCGATTGCAGCCTGAAGAAACGGCATAATGCAACAGCATTGTCCAGATCAGCCTCATAAAAACAAAAACGTGTTTGAAGCCGAATGGTTTCAAACACGTCCTGTATTATTTTTACAAACTATTAATCGATAATGTGCGCCAGTTTGACTCGCTGGTATTCAGGCTCATTCAGAATTTTTCGAATGGCTTTTACAGTCTCAAGAGGCCCAACATCGACGGCAAGATTTACGAGCCAGTCTGGCAAATTACCACCCGGATCGGAATAGATATAGTACTCAACATACAACCAACCGGAATCATTTGGATACAATTTCCAGGAGGTAGATGCCTCTGTTATGCGAACGACATCCTTTTTCCGTGGAACGTGCCAGGGTTCTGCCTTTGAAACGGTGGTAACTACCTTGGTCACCGGATCCTGAGTCAGGGTTGAGTGCATGATAACATCCCGGTCGCTCATTGGCCATGGAAAATCAAATCGGGAATAATAAATCATTTCAGTATCTGAAATCCGCTCAATCAATCGGGATTCCATCACCTTATAGCCCCACTGTGGGTATCGTTCAACCTCATTAAACAAGTGCAATAAGCCCGACATCTTTGTCTTAATTGAAGTTACCAATTTGACTTCATACAGGCTGGGTGTTTCGTGTAGATAAAGTTTGACGCCTTCTTTATCACTTTTCAACTCCCAGTTCTTCTGCTGGGCCTGCGCATTTACTGAGAATGCAAAGACAAAAAAGAAGAGGATTTGAACTATTTTAAAGTTAAATTTCATGAGGGATTCGATCTGCTTTTGTTTAAAAAACGATTGGAAAACAATTCCGAACGTTCTTCCGTGCATGTAACGCAGGAATCGTGCCAGTTGTTTCGGACGACCTGTACTATTTACAAATGCGTAACAAAGAACGATTATTATTTTGAAAACATGGAGTAGGAGTCTTCCTAAAAAAAGATCCCAAACAAAACGCATGGTTTTGTTTGGGATCAATTCATCCGATTGGATGTATATTGAAATAGGACTTAGCCTGCTCCATTCAATAAAAAATACACCCCTACACCGGCAAAATAGCCAACGAGTGCATACAAGCTGATGCGCTTGAGGTACCAGATAAAGTCGATCTTCAATACGCCCATTGCAGCAACACCTGCAGCAGAGCCAATGATCAATACACTACCACCGGTACCGGCACAGTAAGCAAGCAATTCCCAGAACGTGTGGTCAACAGGGAATTGTGACATGGGGTACATACCCATTGCAGCAGCTACGAGCGGAACGTTGTCGACAATAGATGAAAGCAAACCAATCAAAATATTGATGACATAGATGTTTCCGAAGGTATTGTCGAGCGTGCGCGCAAGAAGGGCCAGGTGGCCAGAAGTTTGCAAAGATGCAACAGCAAGCAGGATACCGAGGAAGAACAGGATACTAGGTGTGTCGATACGCTGGAGTACAGCGGTCACAGAAAGTTCTTTACGAATTTCCCAATCTTTTCCTTTGTGCAAAATTTCAGTTACCAACCAAAGTGTACCCAGCCCGAGCAAAATACCCATAAATGGAGGCAGGTGGGTCAGGTTCTTAAAGATTGGAACGAACAACAGGGCTCCTACACCAAGTCCAAAGATGAGGTTTCGCTGACCAAGTGTTGTCAGGGATTCTTTCTCTTCTTCTGCTTCATCTGGCTTGAATACATTGCCTTTCAGGAAGAAAGAAGCAACGATCAAAGGAATGAGGATACTTGCAAGAGATGGAAGGAATACTTTCATTACGATGTTTCCGGCAGTAACTTGTCCACCGATCCAGAGCATGATGGTGGTGATGTCACCAATTGGCGACCAGGCGCCACCGGCATTCGCCGCAATGATAACAAAACCGGCCAGCAGCCAAACATCTTCTTTTTTAGTGACCAATTTCCGAATCAAGGCGCTCATTACGATTGCTGTGGTAAGGTTATCCAAAGCCGCTGACATAAAGAATGATACCAGGGAAAGGATCCAAAGCAAACGCACCCGGTTTTCGGTTGTAATCCGGTCGGTAATAATGCGGAAGCCGTCGTGAGCGTCAACCAATTCAACAATGGTCATTGCTCCAAGAAGGAAAAACAGGATGCTACCAATTTCTCCCAGGTGCTCCAACAGATGATGGTCGAGGAAGTGCGCATCGCGTATAGCCTCTGCCCCTTCAGCGGTTGCTGTCAATGGCATGGCATCCAGGCCAATCACCAAAGCAACCCAACATACGACACCAGTCAGGATTGCAGAAGCCGCCTTGTCGATGTGCAGCGGGTGTTCCAGGGCAATCATGAGGTAGCCTATGATAAATGCTACAACAATAAGAATAGTCATAATAGTACAGGTATTTAAGTTGGCAAACGTTAGTAAGCAAAACACCCATAAACAGACTGAAATCCATCAGAAAAAAATGGAGCATATCAATGGGTAGTATGCCGTTGAAAATTGCGGGCCAAAGATATTTAATTAATCGTGGCCCTGTTGCTTTGTATGGATTAATTTTTTGGGTTCAGGTAGCAAAAAACGCCATTTTGCACATGGAACGACACAACAAAGTGGCTGTAGACTTGTTCTAATTTTCAAGCCGTTTCAAATCTCAAATTCTCCGACAAACTCCTTTGTCTGCTTGAATGCCGGATTTGTTTCGGTTCTGTTTGTTTTAAATAAAATGCACCGTAAATTTGCGGTCTCAAGGAATGCTTCCTTTTGAAGACATTCCCTCATTCAATCAATGCTCAGGCTATGTACACTGTAATTTTGCTTTCTATCGGTTTGGTTTTCATCGCATTTTTGATGTTCAGCCTCCGAATTTTGTTGGTTAAAAACGGCACGTTCCGCGGGACCTGTGCCAACAACAACCCCATGTTGGTGAAAGAAGGTGCTACCTGCGGCGTTTGCGGCCGTAAGCCTGGCGAAGAGTGTGCCGATAACAAGGCTTAGAGCCTGTTTGGGAATTTGTGTTTGGGTTGCAACCGGAAATTTTGTTTTACTCTTCGTTAAAATTTTCGCCGTAGAACCCGATTCCTGTATAAAATAAGTTGGTAAAATTGCTTTAAGAGGCTGTGCTCAATTGAGCACTCAGCACATGCATTTGTATTCTATTCAACTTCCTGGAGCAGGCGTTGAAAGCCCTCTGTTGTTGCAACCTGAAGCTGGTTGCTGGAGTCGGCATATATGCAGTATACATCCATGCCTTTTTGTGCTGCGAGTTTCATTGTTTGGTCGAGGCCCATAACCAAAAAAGCAGTTGCATATGCGTCTGCATCCATGCAGTTGTCTGCGAGCACCGAAACGCTCAACAGGCTGTGTTCTACCGGGTATCCTGAGATCGGGTTAATTGCATGGCTGTACTTGTGCCCGTCTCGCTCAATGAATTTTCGGTAACTACCGGATGTTGCCAGCGAACGGTCACTGAGACCTACCACAGTTTGTAGCGTACGCGGTGCATCTGGCTCGACGGGCTTGTCAATCCCAATTTGCCAGGGAGTTTCCGAGGCGTTTAGGCCTGCAGTGCGCACCTCACCGCCAATTTCTACCATGTATCGTTCTACCCCTTTGCTTTCGAGAAATTCGGCCATTACATCGACTGTATAGCCCTGTGCAATGGCATTCATGTCAACTTGCATTGCGGGGTTGGATTTTACCAGTTTACCTTCTACCAACTGGATTTTTTCATACCCTATAAGTTGCTGAAGACTATCAACCATGGCCGAGTCTGGCGGAGGCAAATTTTTCTTAAATGAAAAACCCCAGGCGCGCACGAGCGGGCCAACTGAGATATCAAAAATGCCTTTGGTATCTTCAGAAATTGCATGGGCGCGTTCGAATACCCGAATGAAGTGTACATCAGCCTGGGCAGGCAAATTGGCATTGAATGCAGTAATAATGGAAGCGGTATCCCAGGTAGACATGCTGTGGTCTACTGCACGGAATAAACTATCAACTTCCTTGGAAAAATCTCTTGATTTTGAATCAAGGTAGCGGATAGAAAAGGTAGTGCCCTGGGCTTTGCCCTCCAACTGAATGAATGCGTCCTGTGGTGAGTCACAGGATTCAAACAGCAGGCTGCAAAGTCCAAGGCACCATATGCTGCTTGTGAAAAGGATATTCAACAAGCTTTTGTTCATTTCGATCTTGCTATTAGCTACCGAAGTCGTCGAATGCAATTTTCTCTGGTGGAACGCCAAGGCTGTCCAGCATGTTTCCTACCGCATCAAGCATGAGCGGTGGTCCACAGAGGTAGTATTCGATTTCTTCTGGTTCTTCGTGTTTGCTTAGGTAGTTGTCCAGAACAACTTTGTGGATAAATCCTACAGGTCCATCCCAGTTATCTTCCGGCAATGGCTCAGAAAGTGCAATGTGGAATGAGAAGTTCGGGAATTCTTTTTCAATTGCGCGGAAATGGTCTTCGTAGAAGATTTCACGCTTGCTACGTGCTCCGTACCAGTAAGAAACCTTACGGCCTGTTTTCAGAGTATGGAACAGGTGGAACACCTGAGAACGCAATGGAGCCATACCGGCACCACCACCAATGTATACCATTTCGCAATCGGTATCCTTAATATGGAATTCACCGTAAGGACCGGAGATGGTTACCTTGTCACCAGGTTTGCGTGAGAATACAAAAGAAGAACACAAACCAGGATTTACGTCCATCCAGGTATTCTTTGCACGATCCCAAGGTGGGGTGGCAATACGGATGTTGAGCATGATGATATTGCCCTCAGCCGGGTGGTTGGCCATAGAATACGCACGGAATACCGGCTCATCAATAACCGTTTTCAAATCCCAGATATTGAATTTGTCGTAGTCGTCGCGGTACTCGTCATCAATTTTGTACAAATCTGTTTTAAAATTGATCACGCCTTCCGGCACGTCTACCTGGATGTAGTCACCAGAACGGAATTTCAGCGATTCACCTTCAGGAAGTTTTACAACAAACTCCTTGATAAAGGTAGAAACGTTGTCATTGGAAACAACTTCGCATTCCCATTTCTTAACGCCAAACACCTCATCTGGAACCTGAATTTCCATGTCTTCTTTAACCTTTACCTGACAAGCAAGACGCTCTTTTTCAGCAACTTCCTTGCGGTTAAGGTGGTTGGTTTCTGTTGGAAGTGCATCACCACCACCAGAAAACACCTTACAGCGACACATGGCACAGGTACCACCACCACCGCATGCGGAGGCGAGGTAAATGTCATTATCAGACAATACGGAAAGCAGGGTCGCCCCAGGCTTTACGATCAGTGGTTCTTCTGTTTTGCCATTGATCACGATGGATACATCCTTCTGAGGAAGGAGTTTGGCTTTGGCCGTCAGAATCAGGAAGACCAAAAGAAGAATGATAAATATAAAAACGACTATACTACTCGTTAGAACCGGAATCATAACCGAAAGTTACGAGGTGAAAAAATTGGGTTATAGTTGAATACCTGAGAAACTCAGGAAGGCCATTCCCATCAACCCTGTGATGATCATAGCGATGCCCAGTCCCTGCAACGGGGCCGGAATATTGGAATAGCGCAAACGTTCCCGAATGGCTGCAAGCAATACGATGGCCAGGAAGAAACCAATTCCGGATCCAACGGAGAAAACTGCCGTTTCAGAAAAGTTGTATTCACGTTCCTGCATAAACAGGGAAGTTCCAAGAATGGAACAGTTTACTGTAATCAGTGGGAGGAAAATACCCAATGCGCTGTACAGCGCAGGAGCGAATTTTTCTACTACCATTTCTACCAACTGCACAGCCCCGGCGATTGTCGAGATGAACAGAATGAACGAAAGGAAGGTAAGGTCTACGGTAGCCAACGAAGGGCTGATCCATGCCAAAGCACCTTCTTTCAACATGTAGGTGATGATCAGGTAGTTAAGCGGAGTGGTCAGCACCATCACGAAGATAACCGCAAGGCCCAGACCAAATGCTGTTTTCAGTTTCTTGGAAACAGCGAGGAAAGAACACATTCCGAGGAAGAACGCAAAAACCACGTTTTCCACGAAAATGGACTTGATGAAAATGTTGATCAAATTTTCCATGAAAAAAGTTTTTACGATACGTTATTCAATTTAGGATTGCGTCCGCGCTGCCACCAGATATACAAACCGATGAGGAACAGAGCAGATGGAGGCAATACCATCAAGCCGTTGTTGACATAGCCCATGTCGTATGCCCACTGTGGAATAACCTGGAATCCGAGCAATTTACCGGCACCTAGCAGTTCGCGGAAAGCGGCTACTGTAACCAGAATCACACCGTAACCCAGACCGTTACCGATTCCATCGAGGAAAGAAGGCCATGGTTTTTGTCCCAACGCAAAGGCCTCCAAACGACCCATGATGATGCAGTTGGTGATAATCAGACCTACATAAACCGAAAGTTTCTTACTGACATCGAACATGTAGGCTTTCAATACCTGGTCAACGATTGTTACCAACAATGCAACAACAATCAGCTGGACAATAATACGTACCCGTGTAGGAATGGTATTCCGGATCAGGGAAACGATCAGGTTTGAAAATGCTGTTACGAAAATAACCCCCATGGTCATGATGAGCGCAGGCTTAACCTGTACTGTAACGGCGAGGGCAGAACAGATACCCAAGACCTGTACGGTAACCGGGTTGGTATCATCCAGAGGATCCCGGAGGGTCCGCAGGTTCTTTTTAGAAAAGAGTGGCTCCCGCTTTTGAGGAGGAGCAGCGGTTTCTACATTGCTCATTATTCAGCAGATTTTTGTTTTTCGAAATAGGTTAGGTACGGCTTAACACAGTCCATCAACATGGCATCGGTGCCACGGGATGTAATGGTTCCACCAGAAATACCATCCACACGGTGCGCCTCACCTCCATCGAATTTTTCGGAAGGCTTCAAAACACGTACTGAAACAAATGCTCCGGAATCATCCAGGATTTTTTTACCCTGAAACTGTTCCTGGAAATATTTTTCAGCAATCTCAGCACCCAGACCCGGAGTCTCCCCTTTGTGGTCAAAGTTTGAGCCATACACGGTATTGAAATCGTCTTCGATGGACAGGTAGCCCCAAATTGGGCCCCAAAGACCAACGCCCCACATGGGAACGATGTAACATTTTTTGCCGTCATCAGCAGTGAAGACGTACAAAGGAAGGCGGCGCTCGCCGTAAGGCTTTGCCACTTCTTTTTTCATGATTACATCGCTCACGTCAACGCCCTCAATCACTTCGCCCTGGTCGTTAATAACCATGGAAACGATGTGGTCAGAATAGGTCTGCTCGATCTTGTTTTGATCGGCCAGATCCAGACGCACAGAGCGCAGAATGTTCTTCTTGTTATCCAAGGCAACATTGTACTCCTGCTTGGGCTTCAACGTTTCGGATGTAAATGCCAGTACGATCGCGGTAATCACAGAGATACCTGCGGCGTATACGAAGGTATAAAAATTACTATGCACGCTTCAAACGGGATTTAATGTGTTGATTGAGAACAATTTCGTCGATCAATGGCGCAAAGACATTCATCAGCAGGATGCTAAGCATCATTGCTTCCGGATATGCCGGGTTGAATACACGCAAAATGACCGTAAAGCCTCCGATGAGAAGGCCGTAAATGTATTTTCCTGTATTGGTATGAGAGGCTGTAACCGGGTCGGTTGCCATAAACACAGCACCAAATGCAAAACCACCCATCAACCAGTGGTAATGTGCTGGTGTGTGCATTGCATGCAACAGGTTGTCAGCAGGAGCCAATACATTGAAAAGCAGACCCATGAGGTATCCGCCTACAAAGACAGAAACAATAACCCGCCAGCTTCCGACACCACTGATAACCAGAATGAGTGCGCCAATCAAACAGGCCAACACGCTGGTTTCACCAATGGAGCCTTGCTCAAATCCGAAAAACATATCTGAGGCCGAAGGGAGGGCCGTATAATCGGTGTCAAATGTAACCAGGTTGGTTGCACCTGACCAGCCATCCAGGATGGCATGTCCTGCTTCGGGAGTCAAATCTGTCCAGATTTCACCAGACATAAACGCCGGGAAAGCAAAGAAGAGAAATGCACGAGCAAGCAAGGCTGGGTTCATAAAGTTCATACCCGTTCCACCGAAGATTTCTTTACCGATCAGGGTACAGAAGATGGCAGCAAGCGCAACCATCCACAGAGGAACAGTTACAGGCATGATAAGAGGAATCAACATTCCCGTAACAAGGTAGCCCTCGTTAACAGAGTGCTTGTTGCTGACCGCAAATGCGAATTCAACACCAAGACCTACTGCATAGGAAACGATGATGATTGGAAGTACCTTCCAAAAGCCAAACATGAAGGCTTGCATGGTTGTGTATTCCATGCCAAAAGCCATATAGTGCTGGGCACCCGTATTCCACATCCCCCACAACAAACACGGAACCATTGCGAGAACAACGGTGATCATGGTCCGTTTCAAGTCCATGGCGTCACGCACGTGAACACCCTGGGTTGTTGTGTGGTTTGGTACAAATAAAAAGGTCTCGAACGCATCGTAAGCCGGATAAAGTTTCTCCAGTTTACCGCCCTTTTCAAAATGTGGCTTTACGGAATCTAGTAAGCGTCTGAACAACTGCATAAGTACGCCGTATGTGTTTAGTTGGCCTTAAGCTTCGGTACGCATGTACTCCAAGCCTTCGGTAATGATTTGTTGAACGTCAATTTTAGATGTGCAAACGAATTCGCACAAAGCGAGGTCTTCTTCAATCACCTCGTAGATCCCCAGTTGCTCCATGCGCTCCACATCGCGGGCCATGATGCTCTTCAAAAGAAATACCGGGTAAATATTCATGGGCAAAACTTGCTCGTATTGATTGGTCATTACAAAATTCCGCTCTTCACCGTGCAAATTAGTATCCAGGTTGTACTTTTTGTTTTTGTTCAACCAGGAGAAAAATGTGCGGGAAAGGCTGAGCTTGTCGAAGCCAGGCATCAACCAGCCAAGGAATTCGTAGTGGTTTCCTTCCGGAATAACCGTTACCTGATTGCAGTAGAAGGAAAGAAAATCTTCCTTGGAAGATTTGGCTCCAGTAAGGATATTGCCCTGAATAATGCGGCAATTGTCATCCTTAATCTGATCATTCAGGAAAGTAGAAAGTTGCTGACCGCAAATCATGCGGTAGTATTTTGGTTCATTCAGGCAAGAACCTGCAGCGGCAACAACTCGTGTTGGGTTGTAGTGCCCCTCGGTGAAGAGGCGGCCAATGATTACAACATCCTGTGGAGCGGCAGTCCAAACCGTTTCACCTGAACCTACCGGATCGGTATGGTGAATCTGGATACCTACGTTACCGGCAGGGTGTGGTCCGTTAAAAGTATGAACCGTAACACCACTCATTTCAGAAGCACCTGGAACAGTTTGTCCAGGACGAACACCCAAATTGAGTTTGTTGCCGGAAAGCACGCGGAGTACTTCCAAACCAGCACGGAAATTATCGGCCTCGTTAGAAAGCACGTAATCCATGTCTGGTGCAAGTGGTGAAGAATCAAAACAGGAAACGTAAATTGCTTTTGGCTCATCCTGCGGATTTGCAATAACTCCGTATGGACGCTGGCGGAGGTAGTTCCAGGCACCGCTTTCGAGCAAACGCTCGATGATAGCACCCCGATCCATTTTTGAAGGATCGCTTTTGCCATAATCTACATACTTCACATTGCTCTTGTCGGGAAGAATACGCACTTCCAGAATGCGGCGTTTTTCTCCACGAACAATATCAACGATTTCTCCGCTGACAGGTGCAGGAAATTTCAGTTCTTCCCGGTTTTTATCAAAAAACACAGGCTGACCAGCCTGAACCTCATCCCCAACTTTAACCAACAGTTTGGGGACAACTCCCCGGAAATCACTGGGCTTAACGGCTACCAGGTCCGAAACGGGAAGGTCAACGCATTGAGCTGCAGCAGCTCCGATTAATTTGATGTCGTATCCGCGGTTGATGCGAACGTTGCGACCATTAGACATAAGCATTTAAATTTGGCGCAAAAGAATGAAACTATGCAGTAATTTCCAACATAATTTCCAGGAAAAATGCAAAACTAGCTATTCAATTAATCATTATAGCCGATTGCCACTGCTTTTCATCTTATTTATACTGAATATAATTAAGAAATTTACGCTATTGAATCAATTCTACCACAGCATGGGCCCAGGCCGCCTGATCATTCAAACTCGGTACCAGATCCAATGCTTCGCCACCCGCTTCAATAAATTCTTCCCGGTACTCCTCCCCTATTTCGATGGTGGTCTCCAGGCAATCTGCTGTAAAGGCCGGACAAAAAACCAACACCCGCTTATGCCCTTTTGCCGCCAAATCCTGAATCACCGCACTGGTATAAGGCTGCGTCCAGGGGTCACGACCCAAACGCGATTGAAAACAGAGGGTGTATTTGCTTTCAGGAATCGACAGGGACGCCGCAATTGCTCGTGTCGTAGCATGGCATTGGGCCGAGTAACAAAACTGATTTGTAGGGCTTAATTCCTGACAACAATGTTCTTTTTGCAAACAATGCTGAAACATATCAGCCTTGCGCAACTGCCGCTGCGGTAAGCCGTGGTAACTGAACAGGACATGATCGTATGACGCAAGGTCAAAAGCCCGGGCGTTTACAGCAAACAATTCAACCAATTGCGGGGCAGTCGGATAGGAATTGATCAATTTCAAGTCCGGGATATTTTGCTTTTTTGACAAAATCCGCATCACCTCTTCGTGTACCGAACCCGTCGTTGCCGATGCGTATTGAGGGAACAAAGGAAACACCACCAGGCGCTCTACTTTCTCCGTAAGCAGCGAGTCAATTGCCGATTCCAGCGAAGGGTTTTGGTAGCGCATTCCCAGGCGTACCCGGTATTCAGCGCCAAGAATATCCTGAACCTGCTCTGCCAGTCGCTCACCATAAAACTTGAGGGGGGAACCATCTTCCGTCCACAACTCCTGATAAGCCTTGGCCGACTTACCGGAACGGAATGGGGCAATAATCCCGCGCACCAACAGGTTTCTGGCAATGGGATTGATATCAATAACCCGGGGGTCCAGCAAAAACTGTTTCAAATACCGGTACACTGCACCGCGTTCGGGTGCATCCGGAGTGCCGAGATTCACAAGGAGAATTCCAGTTGGTCCTGTCATAAAAAAAGTACAATGCGTTTTTCAGGGAAGCGCAAAAGAAAGCCAATCCGTCTGTTAGTCCGAATTGGGAGTAACAGAATCTGTGCCCTGCCGAGGGCAAAGGTAAGATAAGTGCTCTAAACAGAAGAAGAAGTCAAGGGTTCAAACTGAAGTTTTGCCAGGCTGCTGTAAATGCCGTTTTCCATGGCGCTCAGTGTATCGTGGGTTCCGCTTTCTACCACTGTGCCTCCATCCAGGACAAAGATTTTGTCCACTTCACGGATAGTCGCCAACCGGTGGGCAATAATAATGCTGGTCCGGCCTTCCATCAAATTGTTCAAGGCTTCCTGTACCTGTTTTTCACTTTCAGCATCCAGGGAAGAAGTGGCTTCATCCAGCAACAAAACAGATGGGTCGCGCAGGATAGCCCGGGCAATGGCGATACGTTGACGCTGTCCGCCGGATAATTTGATACCCCGTTCACCGACCAGCGTATCCAGGCCTTCCGGGAATCCGGAAATAAAATCCCACGCATTTGCTTTGATAGCGGCCTCTTTGACAGC
The DNA here is from genome assembly GCA_041392625.1 of Saprospiraceae bacterium. Classification (GTDB taxonomy): domain Bacteria; phylum Bacteroidota; class Bacteroidia; order Chitinophagales; family Saprospiraceae; genus M3007. Next base: position 79,855 of record JAWKLR010000011.1, read on the forward strand.
CTCTAAACTGGCATCTGGGTTTCCATACAGAATATTCTCCCCGATGGTTCCTCCAAACAGAATCACCTCCTGAGGCACGATGGCAAAATTCTTTCGGTATGCCTCCAGATCGTACTCCAGTACATTGTGACCGGATGCCTTTATTTCACCCGCATCTGCCTGGTGAAATTGCAACAACAGTTGCATGATCGTTGATTTCCCTGCACCACTTTGGCCTACAATTGCCACCTTTTTCCCTGCGGGAAATAACATATTGATCCCTTTCAGGACTTGAACATCTGCTCGGGTTGGATATGAAAACCGAACATCAACCAGTTCGATATCTCCATCCAGTCGGTCGACCATTTTGTTACTCTGTGGACGCTCTTCGTCTTCGGGTTTGGTACGCAATATCTCCCGAATCCGCTCGGTAGCACCTACTGCACCTACCAACTCGGAATAAAAGTTACCAAGACCTGCGATTGCTCCACCTATGACTGCTGTGAAAGTTACAAAAGAAATCAACTGGCCTGCCGTAATTTCTTTTGATTGTACCATGCTCATACCCATCCAAATAACAAAAAACAAGGCTCCAAACAGCACGGTGATGATAAAGACTGCAAATATGGCACGACCGGATGCGTATTTTAACGACACATTTACCACCCGATCATTGGTTTGCTTGTATCGACCAATTTCGAAGAGCTCATTGGTGAATGCCTTTACAGCCTGAATGGATTGCAGGGTTTCATCCAGGATGGTATTTGTTTGTGCCAGTTCTTCCTGACGCTGGCGAGAGAGTTTCCGGATGTACCGGCCAAATACCATAGCACCTACAACTATAATTGGAAAAACGGCCAGCATGATGCCAGCAAGTTTTGGAGTTTGCCAGGCCAAAAAAACTACGCCACCAACCAGAAGAATTACCTGCCGCAGAAACTCAGCAAGCACAAAATAAAAAGTGTTGTACAGTTTTTCAACATCATTGGTCAATCTACTGACGAGTTCACCCACCCGGTTTTTTTCAAAAAATACAATTGGAAGAGAAATGATGCGCTTGTACAATGCTTTTCGAATATCCGCGGTTCCGCGTTCACTAACCTGGGCAAAAGCGGTAACTCTGAAATAAGAGACTAAGCCCTGAAATGCAAGTACTACAACCAGGATAACTGCAATCTTGGAAAGGCTCATATGAGCCATCGTCTCCTCCCCCTGTGCTACATCCAGCATGACACCCACGATGTATGGAAAAACCATGAATACCGAACTGGATAGAAAGAGCAAAACAAGCCCTATGATAAAATGGGTTTTATACGGGCGGATAAATTCGAAAATCTTGACAGCCTCGCGCAGGCTATCCATCGAGAGGCTTTTCTTTTCCTCATCTTTGTTACTCATGGCGCAAATCTCGCAATTGCTGTCTAAATTCGAGGAATTTTTGGCTATTTCTTTATCGGTAAATTTCCTGCGCAGGTCGAAAAGAAACAGACTTCAGGCCAGTCAAATACAGTATATATTTTTTTAATATATTCATTTACAAAATGTTAGCGAATTGAATTTTAGGATGATTCGGCAATAACAGACAGAAAACACAATGGGAAAAAAGAACCCTCCCTCGATATTTTATAAATCAATATGCAACATGATACAAGAACTTCAGGGCAATCGAACCGATATCTATTTACTTGACCAAATTCAACGAGGCAGAATCAATTTAAAAAGTAAAATCCTGGATGCAGGATGTGGCGGCGGGCGAAATGCCGAATGGTTTATCCGGGAAAATGCAGACATACGGGGTATTGACGGGAATCACGAGGCTATAACTGCAGTCCATCAGAACATAAAATCCTGGAATCCGGATTTTGACACTAAACGATTTCAAACAGGTGACATCGGCAGTATGCCCTACCCGGATGCTTCCTTTGATTTTATTATCAGCAGTGCGGTATTGCATTTTGCCAACAACGATGAGGAGTTTAGGGCGTGGTTTGCAGAACACGTCCGGGTGCTTCGCCCAGGGGGGATACTCTGGATTCGGATGACCAGTGCCCATACATTCGCCAGCAAGGCAATTGACCTTGGTACTGGTCAACATGCCTTGCCGGATGGGAGCCAACGGTATTTGCTAAAGAAGCCGATCCTGGATCAATTGATGCAGAATTTGGGCTTGGCATACCTGGATCCGTTCAAGACTGTCAATGTGGAAGACAGCCGGACCATGACAACGCTTGCTTTGCAAAAAAGCAAAATCCCAAACAGGCTCTAACTGATTCGCGTCCCGTTTACGACCGATTGTTCTGGCTGCAACAACACTACCCCAGCGTCTTGAACGGCACCCAACACCAAAACTTCGGAGAAGAAATTGGCAATTTGGCGGGTTGGAAAGTTGACTACGGCAATCACCTGCTTCCCGATCAGGTTTTCCCGATCGTAGAAGTCCGTAATCTGAGCACTGCTTTTTCTGACACCCAATTCCGGACCAAAATCAATTTCCAGTTGGTATGCCGGCTTTCGGGCTTTGGGGAAATCTGCGGCAGCAATTATGGTCCCTATTCGCATATCAACCTTGAGAAAATCATCGAATTCTATCATTAGATCACATTAAAGCAGGTGTAAAATTAATTGAGTTGTACAATGGATTACCGAGGAGGCAATCGCAATGACAAAGTGGCTTGCCCAGTTTTTTGGACTAATTTAACACGAAAATAGGAATTAAAGCCGCTTAGTATTTGGAACAATATGATGTAAGTAGTAGTTTCACCCCGAAAAATCTTTTTTTTCACTACCATTTTAATATGTCATCCAGAATCCTCATCCTAATAGCCTTTGGTATCTGGTGTGCTATTTGTTCGTATTGGTATGTGTGCAACATCAAGGGAGTGTGTGGAAAATCCACCCAGATTGAATCACCCAATGTTGTACAACCGGGCTACCCTCAAGATAGTCTGGGCATCGATTCAAGTGAATTTTACACCGATGGCCAACCACTGACCACCCTTCCGACAGTGGACGAGCACATCAATACCACGCCCGACAACCTCGATCGTGTACAGATTGAAACCTTGGAAGATCATGCCATTATTCACTTTCCCTACAACTCTACCAGACGAGAGGACAACGCTGCAATGGATGACTACCTCAGCAGGCTTGCCAGTGCATTGATCGCAAGCAGAGGTACCGTCTACATCGTTGGGCATACCGATATGATTGGCGATCGCCAGTTTAACAAGCAAATGGGCTTAAAACGGGCACAGCATATCAAAAATATTCTTACGGAAAAAGGCGTGCAACCGAATCAAATCCAATGCAGCTCCAAAGGAGAGGTAAAACCGGTTGCCAGCAATGACACGCCCCGTGGTCGGTACATGAACCGCCGCGTCGAAATACGTTTAAATCCATAATCACAACCGTCATGTTCGAACAAGATATTACCCTGGGGCCTGGAACCGCCAGTTTTTCCTCCCACTTATTTGAAATCCTCATCATGTTGGGTGTTGCCTTCCTGCTCGGTTTGTGGCTGGGATGGGTGCTGTGGAGCCGCTACCGGCAAACGGCAGAGAAACTGCGCCTAGAATACGATTCCCTGAGTGCAACGGCCAATGCCCTGCGCGCAGAGTCTGATGAAGTCAAATCCAAACTCACCGGCATTGAAGCCGAGAACACGGAGCTAAAGCGGCAATTGAGTATGAAAGAGGATGAAGGCAATGAACTTCGTGCCCGGATGTTGGTTTTGGAACAGGATCTTCAACAAACAACAGAAGCCAAACGGCTATTGGAAATAGAATTGGGCCTGAGCCCTGCCCCGGATGTTAGCGATGAAGCCACACCTCCCTTAGAGGTAATTGAGGCTCCGTCTAGCGACGAACCCGAGGATCAACCAGAGTTCACCGATGTTCCACCTCTTACAGTGGCTGAATTACCAGAACCGCCCGATGAGGCCCTGTTGGCAGATGAGGCAGTCAATGAAGTACTCGAAGACATCGATAATGCCGGAGAAGACAACCTGGTTGCACGTGCACTCGGTGCTCTTCACAACACACATTGGGCGCTGCCCTGCCCTTCTTGCAGGAAGAAGAATCAGAAACCTGCCAGCCGGAATTGGACTGGAAGAAGAAGACTTGCTAAACCAAGCATCGAAAAACGACTCGAAGACCAGGCTGGAAACCTCTCGATTCGAAGAAAACAATAAGGTTGAAGCACCTTGGATACAAACGAGGATGGAGACGACAACTCCGAGGATGATTTCCAGGTAACTACCATCGCAGGCCCGCAAGACGATCTCAAAATCGTAGAAGGGATAGGTCCTAAATTGAAGAACTCTACAATGCCGGTATTCATACCTATACCGAACTGGCACGCACACCGGTTAACAGACTAAAAGACATCCTGCTGGATGCAGGTTCTCGTTTTGCTATGCACGACCCGGGAACCTGGTCGGCACAAGCGCTCCTTGCCGCCAATGGCGAATGGGACAACCTCAAAGCCTATCAGGAGTTTTTGAATGCGGGCAAGCGACCGAAGAGTTAAGCACCCAAATTAACAGCAACAAAAAAGCCGTTTGATTTTTCACTTTGAAAAATCAGACGGCTTTTATTTTATATACATCCACCACAGGTTGAAAACTCACAGGTGATTGCAGACTGAACAAGACGATGTTATTTTCGGTACCAAATAGATCCGTTTTTTGTATTGAACTTTACCAGTAACCCCAGGTCTGTTTGCTGATTGAGAATCTCTTGGCATTTCCTCCTTTTCACTGTTCGTTCAGAAATCTCTGAAAATTCGCGCAGGGTTAAGGAATGAAAACGCGTAAAAAAGTGGGAATTCCACTTTTCGTATTCCTTTTTTATACTATTTGGATTGACTTTCAATATGGCTGCTTCATATTGAGCGTAAGGCCTCGAACCATATACCACATCTTTATTTCCTGAATCATCTAAAAAGAATATGGTTGGAAAGCCTCTAACCCCATATGCTCTGGAAAGCCTCAGATCTTCTTCAAATAAGTCTTTTGCTCTGCCTTCAAAATCAGCTTTGAATTGCTCAATCTGTAATCCTACAGACTTGGCTGCTGCTGCAATGTGCTCCCACCTGGTAATATTGATTTTTCTGAGAAAAACCATTTCACGCATTTCTCTCAAAAATAGAAGGGCTTTTTCATTGTCCTGAAGTTGAGCAGCCTTGAAAGCAATGGAAGGCGGGAAAGAAGAATCCAAGGGATCTTCAAGCCACACATCTCCATCAATGGGCATATCGTAATGCACACTCACCTCATCCCAATGATGGGCAACATCCGACGGTTTACTAATTCCACCACTGTTATAACTCCAGTCAGGAAGCAAACCGCCCATGTGGTATTCAATCTCCAGGTTTTGTCCGTATTCCAACTTCAATTTCCTAAGCTGTGGCTCAATTCCCCAACACGAGGAACAAATTGGGTCGGTAAAATAAATCAGTTTCACTTTTTTTGTTCCAGCGGATGTATTTTCGGTTGACAAACTATCCTTTCCTGTTCCCGGCAGTTCGCAGATGCCGATGACCGGATCACATAGAAGCGGATTACCGGAAGTTATTTCTTTTTCCATAGAATCTAATTTTGATTGTCCCTGACAAGCGCCCGTACTGATAAGAACCAATAGCAGGCACATGGACAAGATGTTGAAAGCAATCGCATGTTTCATAAAGCAAACCTAAAGCAAATGCGCTATATATTTGCCACTAATTTCCTTTTAGAAAGTACTTTCCTTTATGAAACTAACCGGCCGTCTTGCAACTAAATACTTAAAACGATGAAAAAGAAAGCGCTGATCAACAACACCCCGATCTGTAAAATACGAATGAAAGCAATTAGCGATGCTATGAGCATTTTATCCGGAAAATGGAAGTTTCAAATTCTGGGAACCCTTATTGAAGGCAATCAATTAGGGTTTATGGAGCTGATGCGGGAAGTAGATGGAATAGGCACCAAAATGCTTTCAAAGGAACTGCAGGATCTTGAGATGAATCACCTGGTCAACCGTACTGTAATGGACACCAAACCCATTACCGTTATTTATTCCATTACAGAACATGGGAAAACGCTTGCCCCATTAATTGATGCGCTGGCAAACTGGGGTATTGAATACAGACAATCCATTTATGCTAAATAAAATACCAATGGATAACTACGGCCTGTTCACTAAACAACATGGTTTACCACAATAACAAATTTTAGCACTTTTCTTGCGAACTTGTCCGGTAAAAGCCCTCATTCAATCCTGGATTCAGTACTTCACACTTCTTAAAAACATGGTATGAAAAACATCTTTTACCTGAGCACAATTGCACTCATCGCAGTTGCTGCATTCTCCTGTAAAACCACAAGTAAGACCCAAGGTAGTTCCACGATTAACTACAATGATTTATACAAATCGTGGGTGGTGGATACGGTGATTACCCTGAAATCGGATATGGGATCAACCCCCAATATCGAAGCCGACAAAAATGAGTATTTATTCAAAAAAGGCGGCGCCCAAAACCAGGGGATTCGGACCACCATAACATCCGGGGCCAGTGTTGATGTACCTTTTACCTTAAAAAATGGAAGTATACACTTTGATCAAGGCGCTACCTTTCCTTTGATGAAGTTTGACAAAGAAGGAAATCTGGTCAGCAGTAATATGTTCGCAAGTCTCCCTCCCTACACCATTGTTGAATTGAGCGCAACGAAACTTACTTTAAAGAACGAAGACATCATAGTAAAAATGCAGGCCAAGTAGAGCCACTTCACCTCTAAACAAATACGCCCGACCAAACATTCGCTCAAAGACTGTTTCCAGTTGATTGCGAATGCCTGGCCGGGCGTTTGTTATTCAGTGTTTCCTGGTATTCAAATTGAAGTACAATACTCAATTTGACACCAAGGCCATCACTTACATATATTCCTCAATCGGAGGACAAATACAGATCAAATTCCGGTCGCCATATGCCTGATCAATCCGGCCAACCGTTGGCCAGAACTTATACCCCTCGCGCAAATATGGCAATGGGAATGCGGCTTGCTCCCGACTGTATGGGTGCTCCCAAACATCACTTGAAACAACATCAACTGTATGGGGTGCATTGTGCAGCAAGTTGTCCTCGGCATCCGCATCTCCGGCAGCAATTGCATCGATTTCTGAACGAATTGCAATGAGCGCATCACAGAAGCGATCCAACTCTTCCTTACTTTCACTTTCAGTTGGTTCGATCATGATCGTACCTGCAACCGGGAATGATAGCGTCGGTGCATGGAATCCATAATCCATCAAACGCTTGGCTACGTCTTCCGCGCTAACAGCAGACTTTAATGGACGCAAATCCACAATAAGTTCATGGGCTGAGCGGCCATTTTCACCTGAGTACAATACTTGGTATGATTTCTCCAAACGCGCTTTGATGTAATTGGCATTCAGGATGGCATACTTGGTAGCATCGGTCAGTCCCTCAGCACCCAGCATACGGATATATCCATATGAAATCAACAGGATGCTCGCACTACCCCATGGTGCTGCGTTTACAGCAGGAGTTGCTTTTTCACCACCAGTCTTCTGGAAAACGTGACCAGGCAGGTACGGTGCCAGTTTATCATTGCAGCAAATTGGTCCCATGCCCGGGCCTCCCCCACCGTGTGGGATGGCAAAGGTTTTGTGGAGGTTCAGGTGACATACATCCGCTCCAATTACGGCTGGACTGGTCAGTCCAACCTGCGCATTCATATTGGCTCCATCCATGTAAACCAACCCGCCATTCTGGTGTACCAGATCGCAAATCTCTTTGATGGATGTTTCAAAAACACCGTGCGTACTTGGGTAGGTAACCATGAGCGCTGACAGCGAAGCTGCATGTTCTTCAGCCTTTTCCTTCAGGTCAGCAACATCAATATTTCCACGTTCGTCACAAGCAACAACCACAACCTTCATTCCGGCCATCACAGCACTTGCAGGGTTGGTTCCGTGTGCGGAAGATGGGATCAGTGCCACATCCCGGTGCTTATCGCCCCGATTGAGGTGGTAGGCACGAATAGTCATGAGGCCTGCGTATTCACCCTGTGCTCCGGAGTTTGGTTGCAGCGAGCAAGCAGTAAATCCGGTTATTTCACACAGGTACGATTCCAGTTCTTCTATGATTTGCTTATACCCTTCGGTCTGATTAGCCGGAGCGAACGGGTGCATGTTTGCCCATTCAGCCCAGCTCACAGGGATCATCTCGGTAGCGGCATTGAGCTTCATGGTACAGGACCCCAAAGAAATCATGGAGTGCACCAGGGAAAGGTCTTTATTCTCCAATCGCTTGATGTAGCGCATCATATCGCTTTCCGTCCGGTATGAATTAAATACCGGGTGGGTCAGATATTCTGATTCACGTTGCAAAGCCTGTGGCAAATAATTTGCCGGAGTTTCTTTGCTGATAGAAGCACCAAAAACTGCTGCGATATCCTGCAAGTCCTGAAGATGAACAGTTTCATCCAGACTGATGTGAATTCCATCTCCCAAATAAGCAAAATTGATCCCTGCCGCTTCTGCTTTTGGCCGAATAGCCGCTGCATCTGCTTTTACAACCAGGGTATCAAAAAAATGATCTGAAGCAAGTGTCTGTCCCGCTTTTTTCAAGGCCTCAGCCAATGCACCAGCCATGGCATGCGCGCGGGATGCGATGCCCTTAATTCCTTCAGGACCGTGATACACCGCGTACATTGCGGCAATATTTGCCAAAAGGGCTTGTGCTGTACAGATATTGGAAGTCGCTTTTTCACGGCGAATGTGCTGTTCACGTGTTTGGAGTGCCATACGCAATGCACGGTTTCCGTGTTTGTCTACAGAAACCCCAATGATCCGCCCGGGAATTACGCGTTTAAAGGATTCTGTACAAGAGAAAAATCCTGCGTGTGGACCGCCAAAGCCTATAGGAACACCAAAACGCTGGCTGTTTCCTACAGCACAATCTGCGCCCCATTCTCCCGGAGGGGTCAACAATGCCAGGGCCAACAAATCTGTAGCTACGCACACAAATACATCGTTGGCTTTTGCTTTTTCTGTAAATGCCCGGTAATCTTCCACTGCACCATCCATGTTCGGATATTGGAGCAGTACCCCAAAGGTTTTATCATTGAATTCGTATTCAGCAAAATTGCCGACTACCAACTCAATTCCCTGAGGGAGTGCACGGGTGCGGAGTACATCAATTGTTTGAGGAAACACCTTATCTGAGACAAAAAATTCGTTGGCTACATCATCGCCTTTTGCCCGTTTATTTTTTTCAGCATAAAACATATGCATAGCCTCTGCAGCGGCGGTGCCTTCGTCCAGAAGTGAAGCATTGGCAATGGGCAGTCCGGTAAGGTCACTGACCATAGTCTGGTAGTTCAGCAGGCTCTCAAGACGCCCCTGGGCAATCTCAGCCTGATAGGGTGTATACTGGGTGTACCAACCCGGGTTTTCAAAAACATTTCGCAAAATAACGCTTGGCGTAATGGTGCCATAATAGCCCAAACCAATATAGTTGCGGAACAATTTGTTCTTTTCCGCGATTTGCTTCAATTGGCTCAGATATTCATATTCGGAAAGTGCGGGAGGCAGGTTGAGCGGAGCGCTCAGACGGATGGGATCCGGAACCGTCTGATGGATCAACTCATCCAGACTTGAACAGTTTAATTCCTCCAACATGGCTTTGGTTTCAGCCGCGTCCGGGCCGATATGCCGGTCTGCAAACCGGTCGGGATGTGCAAAGTGCAACATAACAAAAAGTGTGGTTAGGTTTAAACAGAATTGGCCTACTCAGGACTCCTCCAGCAAACAAAGTTTTTCTGCAAAAGTTCCTCTTGAGAATCCATTTCGGATGGCCACCGCGAATGTACGAAATTCACACAAATACATTGAACTGTATTTAAAATCCATTCCCAGAACTATCCGGCTGTTCTCAATAGTCGCTGTATTTTTTCCTCAACATTTCCGACCTTCGCGTTAGATGAAGTCTTATCCAGCCAAACTCATTTTGTTCGGAGAGTACGCCTTATTAAAAGGAGCGCCTGCCTTATCGATACCCCTCCCGGTGTATTCGGGATCCTGGCATACGGTCGGGCAAGATCCATGTACCATGCCTTTACCAGAAGGTATCTACAACTTTGAGGGGCTTCTGCGTGCCGGAGTTAATTGTCAGGCTTTTCAGGATGCACGGCTGTGTTTTGAGTCCAACATCCCTATGGGTTACGGATTGGGGTCCTCCGGTGCATTGTGTGCTGCTATTTACGACCGCTTTGCAGAGCACAAAACCAATGACCCCAGACAGTTGCAACAGTTACTTGCAGGCATGGAGGCGTTTTTTCATGGAAAAAGTTCAGGCATTGACCCACTTACCAGTTACCTGAACCAAGCCATTCTCATACAAAGTTTCGAAGAAGTGGTGCCCGTTGCATGGAATCCAGGGGATGATTTGCCCTGCTTGTTTTTATTAGATACCCAAGTTCCCAGAAAAACCGGCCCCTTGGTTGAATGGTTTTTAAAACAAACAGAAACTCCTCAGTATCAGGAACGGCTGGAAACTGTGTTACTGCCCGCTAACCTTCAGGCTATTCACTCGTGGCTTGGAAGCCAGCCTGAAATACTCTGGGAATCCTTGCTTCGAATTTCTGCTTTCCAGGCTGAATACATGCAGCCCATGATACCGGAGGCTTTCCGATCCCTTTGGCAGACAAGCCTAAATCGTCAGGATGTTGCACTAAAAATTTGCGGTGCCGGAGGCGGTGGGTTTATATTGGGTTTTGCAAAAGATGTACAAACCGCAATCGATTTTGCAGGTGCCTATCCCCTGACCTTCCCATTTAATTCAACCCAAACGGCATAAGCAGCACATGAGGAGAGCCGAATTAATAAAAAATAAAGCCTGGTGGTGGATACTTTTTCTACTGGTACTTGCTCTTGGCCGGGATATCCTTGCCAATGGAAGGCCGTTATACTGCAAAATACAAGGAGAGACCTATTATCCGGGCTTGCGGTCTATATGGGCGGATGAAGCACGTCCTTACAAGGTAGCGGTGCTTGATTCACTCATTCAAAACCCTGTCCGGTGGAAAACCTATCCGTATGAATCCGCAGTTTTCGCTCCGATCCCCTGGAGCCCGGGTGAATGGCTGGCCCGCCCCGCAGCTAACCTGCTCCCTCCCGGAGGTCAGCATCCTGAATTGCCCGCACGCTTTGTGCATTACCTGGGTACCGATCACCAGGGAAGGGACGTTTGTGCCGGACTGATATCTGGAGCACGCATTGCCCTGCTGACCGGACTGCTTGCCATGGTAATGTCGATGAGTATCGGACTGCTTCTGGGGAGTGCTGCAGGCTATTTTGGCGATGATCGTTTATATGCCAGCAGAGGATCCATATTTACGACCATATTTGGGGTGCTTGCATTGCCTTTGGTTCTCATCCCCATACAAACACATCGGGCCGTTTTCCCAGATGGATTTGCCTGGCTATTTTTCCCTGCATTCATTCTATGCTTAATCTTGCTGGCCCGGCTGACAAATCAGATTCCAGTTTTGAAAAAGAAGGTGCTGGTGCCTGCCGACCTGATCACCATGCGCCTGGCTGAGCTCTTTTCTTCGATACCAACCCTTATACTAATTATCGCTGTTGCAGCCATGCTTAAACGACAATCCACCTGGGTTTTGATCGGCATGATTGGGCTTCTGGGCTGGGCTGGCGTTGCCCGGTTTATCCGAGCAGAACTCTTGCGCGTGCGGTCACTCGATTACATTGCGGCTGCACGGGTGTTGGGCCTTTCAGATTTTCGCATTTTGGTGAGGCATGCGCTTCCGAATGCCTTAAAACCGATTTGGGTTTTGTTTGCGCTGGGGGTTGGTTCTGCCATATTGCTGGAAGCGGCCCTATCCTTCCTCGGATTTGGCGGTGCGGAATTTCAGGGAATTTCCTGGGGCAGCCTGCTTCAAAGCATCGTGCGGAACCGGGAAGCCTGGTGGCTGGCGATCCCACCCGGACTGGCAATCGGGATTACTGTACTTAGTCTGAACTACCTGGGGGAACGAATGGGCAAGCACTCGTGAACACAAAGGGCATCCTTCTGTTTACATGATTGGAGGTCTTCGGCAATCTGCCGAAACTGTTAGCCTGAAAATTCGAAATCAAACTCTGATTTGTTGTAACCGATTTGTTGTCCAGAACTCGATTTCCGGGCATCCCTAAAAAAATGCTTGCTACCTTTGCAATCTATTGACGACCGTATGTTGAAAAACCTAGACAAAGAATACATACTGATTGCCATTTTAGGGGCACTCTTCTTCATCCCGTTTCTGGGAGGAGTGCATCTGTTTGATTGGGACGAAATCAACTTTGCTGAATGCGCCCGCGAAATGATTACCACGGGCGATTACATGCGTCCCCAAATTGATTATGAACCATTCTGGGAAAAACCACCGCTCTTTTTGTGGATGCAGGCTGCATCGATGCACTTATTCGGCATCAATGAATTTGCAGCACGATTCCCGAATGCACTTTGTGGAATCCTCACCTTGCTTATAGCCTACCATCTGGGTCGGACTTTATATGATCGGTTTTTTGGTTGGGTCTGGGCACTTGCCTGGCTGGGCAGCATCCTCCCCCACTTGTATTTTCGGAGCGGAATAATCGATCCCTGGTTTAACCTGCTGATATTTTTAGGGCTTTACGGATTTATCAAATTCCGTTGGCATTTCTTTACCTTAAAAAACCGGCCAGGCCTGTTGGCCTATTATAAACCCCTTCTTTTGGGAGGGGCTGCGCTCGGACTTGCCATTCTTACCAAAGGCCCTACGGCTTACCTGATTACGTTTCTGGTTTTGTTCGTGTACTTTGCCCGGTATCGGTTCCGCAATAAAGGCTATGTCAAACACGTGGTTATTTTCTCTGTGTTTGCTGCCTTGGTTGCCTTGACTTGGTTTGGAATTGAGGTGACCATGAACGGCACCTGGTTTGTAACCGAGTTTGTAAAATATCAGATCCGACTTTTACAAACCGCAGATGCGGGCCATGGCGGATTCTTTGGCTATCATTTTGTGGTATTGTTGCTTGGCTGTTTCCCAATTTCGGCTTTTGCTGTTGCCAATTTATGGGGCGACCGCCAATCGCAGGAGGAGGTCCTGGAGTCCGACACACTCGCGGCCTGCAAACGCTCTGATTTTACCACCCTGATGCAGATTCTGTTCTGGGTTGTGTTGATCTTGTTTACGCTGGTAAAAACAAAAATCGTACACTACTCCTCTTTGGCCTATTTCCCGCTCACCTATCTTGGTGCTCTGACGATCTGGCGGGCAGCCCGTTGGAACAATATACCTGCCATTCCAGGGTATTTGCTCCCAATTCTTGGAGTGTTGATTGGTAGTATTATTGCAGTCGTACCCTATGTGGGCATGCACCCTGAGTGGTTGAAGCCCCTGTTCAGTAAAGATGCATTTGCATTGGGCAATCTTGAAGCCCGACCTGATTGGCATATCTGGCAAGGATTTCCGGGTGTTGTTTTGATACTGGGCTCTTTGGCTGGCTGGTGGTATTGGAAGCAGAAAAATCAATGGCACAGCGCTCGTTTGGCCTTGCTTTCCGGGGCCATTTGCGTTGCATTTACGCTTATTTTATACATCAAAAAAATAGAGGCCTATTCTCAGGCAGCAGCCATTGAGTTTTATGAAAAAAAATCCAATGAAGACTGCTATGTTCGTCCCGCAGGGTTCAAAAGTTTTGGTCACCTCTTTTATACAGAGAAGCCTCCTTTAACTGAAAACTATACCCTGGATGACTACCCAAATCTGACCACCGGAACTCCAAGTAAAAAGGCATATTTTGTTACGAAAGTTACCAACCAACAAAATCTTCCCGAACTTCCGGACGTACACGAACTGTACCGCAAAAACGGATTTGTTTTTTACGAACGGGAATGGAAAAAACCGGAGTAAAGCATCTCTGGGTATTTAGTTTTTCACTACATTTAATTGCTCAACGAAAAATCCATCCAATAATGTGGACATTATACGGGATGAATTCGTTTAGTTGCATACACTGCCGTTGTTACTATACAACTGCATTACCTCAATTAATTCAATAACACCAAAAATTTTTCACCATGAAAAAAATCCTTTTCCCCATCTTTCTGTGTCTGGCTGTTGCCGTGCAGGCACAAGTCCAGCAAGGAGCAGCCTTTATTGGCGGCACCGCTTCACTGAGCACAGTTAGTCGCAACAAATCCACCCAATCCTCACTTTACCTTCAACCCTCAATAGGTGCTTTTGTGGCAGATCAATTGGCTATAGGGGGGACCGTCACATTGGGTTTCGGATTTGGTGATTCAGGGGATTACGCCACCTTTGGATTGAGCCCACTAGTCCGCTATTACTTTAATAGCCAATCCAATATCTTGTTTTTCGGACAGGCTGAATTCGACTACAGTTATATGAAATACAAAGTAAATGACTCCAGCACTTCTGGCGTTGGTGCCGGCCTTGGAGTCGGAGTCGACTTTTTCCTCAATCCACATGTTGCATTGGAAGGAATTTTAGGTTATTCGACGTTTAAACCCAAAAACGATACGTATTCCAACCAGCGCCTGGGAATAAGTTTTGGGGTGAATGCCTTTATCGATCACTTATAGTCTGATTTTTAAATAAAAAAAACGCGCTTTGGGGTTCCAGAGCGCGTTTTTTTTATGTCTTTCGTAGGATTCAAATTATTGCCTCAACAAGAAAGAGGAATCACCATAACTGAGAAAACGATAATCGTTATGCATGGCCTCCTCATAAATTTCTTTCCAGGTATTCCCCCCGGTGAATGCTGCTATCAACAAAAGCAAAGTACTTCCCGGCTGATGAAAATTGGTGATCAGCCCATCAACAACCCGAAAGGTGTATCCCGGGAAAATATAAATCTCAGTACTCCCCTGAATGCGATCAAGTCCGCTTTGTTCCATACGTTTTAGCACCGCGCCTACAGCTTCCGACCGGGACGGCGTGACGCGCGCTCCATATTGATAGGGTGCGAGTTTTTCAACAACAAATTCAGCATTGGGATCCTCCAACAAGTGTACCCCATACCAATATACGCTTTCAAGAGTACGCATGGAGGTTGTACCGACACATACAACTCGCTGATCTCCCAGGATGGCTTCCAAATTTGCTTTGGTCAGGATTATTTGTTCGGAATGCATGTCGTGATCAACAGCATTTTCTGCTTTCACCGGCCGGAATGTGCCTGCAGAGACATGTAAGGTCAGTTCTTCGCGCCGACAGCCCATGGCATCAAGCTGGCTTAGCACTTCCGGAGTAAAATGCAATCCGGCTGTAGGTGCAGCCACTGCTCCTTCCTTTTTGCTGTACACCGTTTGGTAAGTATCCTTATCCCGTTCTTCAGCCTGTCGATTGAGGTAGGGAGGGATCGGCGAGTTGCCAGCGGCCTCTATGAGTTGTACAAAAGGCAAATCAGCCTGGTCCCAATCGAAGCGAACTTCCTGCCGCTCCCGGTCAATCAACTCAATTCGCAATTCGACCTGCTGGCCGTTAAGATTGAGCTCCCGATGAAGAATCTGTCCATCCTTCCAACGCTTGAGATTGCCAATGGTACAATGCCAGCGCAAGCCGGGACCTGCATACATGGCTTGTTCTACCAGGGCTGGCTCAGAGGGACTCAGCAGAAAGACCTCGATAAGCCCACCGGTTTCCTTTCGGAAATACAACCGGGCGGGGATAACCCGTGTATTGTTGAAAAACAGAATTTCATTGCCTTCAAGTAAATCAGGCAATTCAAAAAAGCGCCTGTGCGCTACCGCTCCATTTTGCCAAACAAGCAATTTGGATTGGTCGCGCACAGGCAAGGGATATTTAGCAATCCGCTCATCCGGGAGCGGATATTGAAAATCAGCAATAGCCAGTTTAGGCAATTCCATCATGGTACCCGATCAGATTATCCTTCGTTCATGAATGGATAGCGGAAATCGGTTGGTGGCACCAGATTCTCCTTAATGGTTCGGGCTGATACCCAGCGATAGAGGTTCAGGATAGAACCGGCTTTGTCGTTGGTACCGGAAGCCCGGCCGCCACCAAAAGGCTGTTGCCCTACTACGGCACCTGTCGGCTTGTCATTGATGTAATAGTTACCCGCAGCATGACGCAACTTGGCATCAGCATTGATGATTGCCTGGCGGTCCTGACTGAAAATTGCACCAGTAAGTGCATATGGAGAACTTGTATTTACCAGGTCAAGTGTCTCTTCCCATTTTGCATCCTCGTAGACATAGATCGTCAGCACCGGACCAAAAATTTCTTCGCACATCGTCACATACCGCGGATCTTCCACCTGAAATACCGTTGGCTCAATGAAGTAGCCTTCTTTGTTGCTGTGGTTACCGCCGGCAACCAGGTTTACACCCTTTGCAGTTTTTGCATTGTCAACGTATGCACTGATCTTGTTGTATGCCCGCTCATCGATTACGGCATTGAAGAAATTGGAGAAATCTTCAGGACTGCCCATTTTAATTTCAGCCAAATCGGCCAACATGTATTCCTTTACTGCGGGCCAGAGACTTTTGGGAATGTAGGCGCGCGAGGCAGCAGAACATTTTTGTCCCTGAAACTCAAACGCACCCCGAACCAGGGCAGTAGCCAGTTCCCGGGTTTTAGCACTTGGATGTGCCAGGACAAAGTCCTTACCACCTGTCTCCCCTACTATCCGTGGGTAAGATTTATAATTGTGGATATTTTCTCCAATGGTTTTCCAAATAGTCTGAAATACAGCAGTGGACCCGGTAAAATGGATTCCGGCAAAATCGCGGTGCTTGAATACGACATCGCCCATGGTAGGCCCATCGACGTAAACCAGGTTAACAACACCGGCTGGAAGTCCCGCTTCTTCCAGGATTTCCATAATCACTGCAGCAGAATAAATCTGAGATTCTGCAGGTTTCCATACCGCAACATTGCCCAACATAGCCGGAGCGGTCGGCAGGTTACCCGCAATAGAAGTGAAATTGAATGGGGTAAGTGCAAACACAAACCCTTCAAGCGGACGCCAGTCGAGGCGGTTCCAGGTAGTTGGTGTACTGAGCGGTTGCTGCTTGTACATTTCCTGCATATAATGTGCGTTGTAACGCCAGAAGTCGGCAAGTTCGCACACAGCATCAATTTCCGATTGGAAGGGGCTTTTTGATTGGCAAAGCATGGTTGCCGCATTCATTTTCGCACGGTACGGTCCGGCAAGCAGATCGGCTGCTTTCAAGAAAATTGCCGCACGGTCTTGCCAGGGCATTGCTTCCCATGCCGGCTTCGCTTCCAATGCTGCTTCAATCGCCGCATGCACATGTTGTGCTGTACCGCGTGAATAGTAACCAAGTGTGTGGTCAAGCTCGTGTGGTGGGTGCATGGCCACTTTTTCATCGGTGTATACCTTCTTCCCACCAATGTACATGGGTACATCCATGGTTTCGGTTTTGAGAGCGGCCAGTGCGGTTTTGAGGGATGTCCGCTCGGAGGAGCCGGGAGCGTAATTCAGGATGGGTTCATTAACAGGATAGGGTACGGTAAAAATAGCGTCCGTCATTGTTGGTATTTTATTTAGTCTGGTAGATATGGAATTGGTTAAGGAGGGCTATGATAAAACAAAAAAGGCAGGCCAAGGTTCGGGCCTCACCCTTCTCTGTTTTTTCGAATTTCATCAAGAGGTGGAATGACCATTGGCTTGGGAACAAACGGGCTGGCATCACCGCCGCCTACAATAATTTCCCGCACAATGGTGCTGCTGATATGGGAAAACTCAGGTTGGGAAATCAAAAAAACCGTTTCAATCCCGCCGCCTACGATATGGTTGAGTTGGGAAATGGTTTTTTCATAATCAAAATCAGATCCATTGCGGAGTCCCCGAAGTAAATAACGCGCACCTATTCGCTGACAGTAATGGGCTGTGAGGTTTTCAAAATGCCCCACCTCAACTTTGGGTTCGTGCGCAAATACCTGTTGCAACCATTCAAGTCGCTGCTCCAGGCTAAAGAGGTAGCGTTTGCTGTTGTTGATGCCAACGGCTACAATGATTTTATCGAACAGCGGAAGTGCCCGCTCCACCAGGTCTGTGTGGCCTGTAGTGATGGGATCAAATGAACCAGGGAATACCGCAATTTTCATAAGCAAGGTTTGGTTGCCGCGAAGTTCCGCATTTTCGGGCAGCCTGCAAAATGAAACCACCGTAGAGACGCGATGCTTCGCGTCTAACCCAGTTATGCAGTAAAAACAGTTAGAAATAAAAGTACAACTAAGAAAAACATAAGAAAGAGAAAAACAAGATGAATTGCCTAACCCTGTACATACCATTCTGCCCAATTAACCGAATTGGGAGAAATAGGCCAATTGGGTAAAAAACGAATGGCATTGACACAGTATATCCTGTGCCAATGCCATTCCATATCCTAAACTTCTTTTACAGGTCTCCGCCAAATTTCTTTACAAGCCAGATAATGAGGCATACAGTACCGGCAGTCCACAACAGGTATGAGAGATACCAGAGAAATCCTCCTGTAAATACAGAAAGTACGGAAATCAGGATCGCACCACCCCAACCAAAGATCCAGAACCACATCCACTTATCAACAGGATCGTTAAAGTCAACGCTGTTGCCGGATTTTCCAAGGATCTTATTGATCTTCTTCATTTTTTTGGCAAGCTTCTTTTCCATTTTAGCCATCTTGGCTTCACTGAAAAGTTTCTTTTCTTTTTTCACTTCGCTGCGTTCGATGGCAGCTTGGGGAGCTTCAGTGCTTGCAACAGCAGCCTGGGACGCTACCGGAGCCAGCAATGCAAAGGATAAAACAGCAAGGAAGAGTTTAAATGCTTTCATAATTCGTATCGGTATGTTTTGGTTAAAAAATAGAATAATGAGCAAATATAGCCAAGTACACGAAACCTACAAGGGTACTAGTACAAAAATACCAGATCGGCACTTACACAATTGGATTTAGTGTTTTTAATATTGACCGGAGTGCCTGTTGTCTCAACAATAAACACCCAAAATGAAAATTTAACCTTTTAGTAAATGAAATTATGATTTGTTTTTTTGGAAAAAAAAGTCAATCACATACCTTTACGATGGAACTACTGCCCAGTCTGTTGTTCTGAGCGCTGGCCGAAAAGCTCTGAAAGAGTAGGCATTAACCAAAAAAATGTCTTTATGAAACAATTTTCCTCAACAATCATTTGCTTGTTGCTCTTTGTAGTAGGCCTGCGTGCCGAGGTAAGCCTGAAAGGGGTTCCTGTGAGCAACTTCGCTGAGTCGACCGAGATCAGCGCAATTGACCCTGCTTTGATGGATATGGGCCTCGAGCAATTCCTCGACCTCACTCCTGCAAAGTTTAAAGCCATGACTGGCAAAAAAATGGGTGTAAAAAATGCCATGGCTCTCAAGGTTGCGCAAAAACGCGTGAAAAAAGACCTGAAGAAAAACGGCTACATGGGTGCTGCTGACACTGGCGATATCTCAAAAGGTGTTTACATCCTGCTCGCAATTCTGGGTCTTGCCTGGGTTGCTATGGGAATTTTCTCCGACTGGAGTGGTTCCGATTGGCTTGTTAACCTGCTTTTGACTGTTCTTTGCTGGTTGCCTGGACTCATCCACGCATTAGTGAAAATGGACGACTACTACGGTTAATTCCATGAGCATCTGGTACGAATTGCATAGATTGCATTCGCCCATGTGCTTTTTATAAAAAAGAGTCATCCCGATTTTCTCTCTGAAAATTTGGATGACTCTTTTTTTATCCAACACCTGTAGTTTCCAGAACAGAAGTTTTCTAATCTTACTGTCCAACACCACCTAGTATTTTACACATGCGTATCCGCAAAATTCTGGAATGGGCCTGGCTGATTATCCTGGTTTTTGGCCCGATTGTAGCCCTGCTCCTGCCGAAGGACTACTTCAACGAAGGTGAGGCTCTCTGCCCTTCCATGCGCTTTTTCAACATTGAATGTTATGGCTGTGGAATGACCCGTGCCATGCAGCACCTCAGTCACCTCGATTTTGAAAGTGCGGCGTATTACAACCCGCTTTCATTCATCGTAGCGCCTATACTAGCCTTTCTTTGGGTGAAATGGTTGCGCTTTATGCTCAAGCTGTTGATCCTGAAAAAATAAGCGCACCGTTTCAGCAGAAGCCCTGTTCAAATCAGGCGTTTGCTTCTTTTTTACGGTTGCGGTACCACCAAATTCCAATGCTCAACACCAACAAGTAGGGCATAGCCAGAATATACAGGATTCCGGTGTTCAGTCCGCGCCCTGCGGTTCCACCGTTTGCCAAATTCGACTCTGCTGACATTCTACACATGGGACACTGCGCAAGCACGTCCGAAGGAATGAGCACGACCAGGATCAAAACAAGGGCAAAACCAAGAATCAGTTTACTGTATTTCATGTTTACATTTTTTCTAAAACGTATCTCTGATGCAAAAATGCGGCTTTTCCCGCAGGACTCCTATATATCGGATCAGGAATCTTACAATCAAAACCGCATATTTGATTTTTAACCACGTGCCTAGTAATAGGGCTTAAGCATCAGGTAGCAAATAGGGCCGGTAACAGCCACATAGAGCCACAGTGGGAATACCCAACGCGCCATCCTTCGGTGTTGCTCAAACTGACCGGTGTAGGCCCGGATGAAGGTAAAAAAGATGAACGGTAAAATAAGCGCGGCAAGCACCACGTGTGAAATCAACAGGATAAAATACACCACCCGAATGGTACCTTCTCCTCCAAACCGTGTTTCAGGCGTTGTGAAGTGGTAAAGTACATATGAGAGCAGAAATAACCCCGAAGTCAGCATTGCAGTATAGATGGCTTTTCGGTGCCCCTCTACATTTTTCTGTTTAATTTGATAAAATGCAAACAGCAAAATAACTGCTGTAAGCGCATTCAAACTAGCGTGCACCGGGGGTAAAAAACTAAAGTCGATGCCCAAATCAATTTTTACGCGGCGCATCAGGCCTACCAGCAATAAAACCACGGCAGATACGGCATAAGCCCATCGATTCAGTTTTTTGGCTAAGTCCAGGTTTGCTTGTTCAGTTGACATATTAAAGATAAATTTGAAAGGGTACCGAAGGCAAGGGAGGCCAAATCAATACCCATACTAAGGGGAAATTGTTGTTTGTTTTTGCTTAAGTCTGCTCCTATTCCGGAGGGGGCAACAAAATGGCAATGTGTTCGACCATACGGCCAATTTCTTTATCATCAAGCGCATTGTAAAACCTGCGTATGGTTCCTGTGGTATCACACAATGCATAGAACTGGTCCGTTGGGCGAATGCCTTCATCCTTGCAATACTTATCGTAGCCATTGTTCAGGATGGTGCTCCAGGAACCCAAAGCCCCGTGCTGAACCCAGGTAGCGTAGTCGATGCTGGGCAAGGTTTGAATGTGGGATTTGAAGGCAGCAGTTCCCTGACGTTTGATCACTACAAACCGGAAGTAAGGGTTCTCACCAAACTGTTCAAAGAGGCGTTGTCCGGTATTCAGGATAAACCGATTTTCTTCTGTGAGGTCCGGGTTTTCGCCAAAGTTGTGTATTACACATACTTTCTCTCCTACCCGATTGATTCTGTCGTTCCCGGGAAACACCATGTGTACAGCCCGGATTTTTCCATAATCTCTCAGTTCGGCCAGGGCTTCTTTCCGCCATTCAACGCCGCCTTTGAGATAATACCAGGATCCAAGTGGGAACCCAACAAGGAGAATTAAGAGCGCTACAACTACGAAAATACGCCGCTGTGGGCTCGGTTTATCAGTAGATTTTTCCATGATTTAAATGCTTGGATAATTTCTGTTGAAATATGGCTGCATCCCATTCAAAGAGAACAAGGTGGGTATGCAGGTTCGATTGTAAAAACAAAAAAGGCGAGGCTTTGTTGCCTCGCCTTTTTATTGAAACGAAAAGGACCACGCCATAAAGCGTTAATTCTTCGAATCAGTATTTAGCAAACCAAGTAGAGGCGCACCTCTCTTTTGGGTTTAGCCTTTATCACTTCCGTAAACAGGTGCTCCTGGAATAAAGTAGGAACCTTGTTTGTTATCGCCTGAAGCAGGCTTCACGATCTCTTCGTTTTTCTGTTTGATCAGTTCACGACGAGCGCCCCAGGATCCACCTTCCTGGAAGAAGGCGATGATTGCCCAAACCAACAGCAGTGTTGGCAGCAAAACGCTCAGCATAAGGCCACGTACCTCATGAGCCATGTGCATGAAAAAGAAGATGATGAAGTATGCTTTGTACAGCGAAAAGGAGATCATGAGGAGCATGTACATGTAGTGTCCGAAGCCGTGCGTAAAACGAACACCTTCAATGAGGTGTCCTTTAGCCAACAAGGCAATGAGTACCTCTACGATGGTAATTACTCCCAAAAGCATCAGTCCTTTAAAAACCAGTGCTTTTTGTTCTTCATATGTCTGATGTCCAGCCATTTTATTCGAATTTGATATTTTTCTTAATTGCAGTAAAGGGGTGAAATTAGAGCAGGTAGAATACCAGGAATACAAATACCCAGACAAGGTCTACAAAGTGCCAGTACAAGCCGATCTTTTCAACCATCTCATATCCATTCTTACGAGCGGCATATACTCCACCCGCAGCATTGATTGCAATGATCGAAAGGAACAACACCCCGGAGAATACGTGGAAACCGTGGAAGCCTGTAATAAAGAAGAACAGGGCACCAAACTGTTTCGGACCAAAAGCGGCCTGCATTGTTTGGCCGGCATCCGGACCAGAGGTGTATTTTACCATTGGCACATCAAACTCTCCACCGTGCTTATGCAACAGGTAGTTATCACCCTGAGCAAAAGTTTTGGCAGCACCATCTTCGCCGACAGCCTCAGAGCCATCTGCATTCAGATACACGCCATCAGCAAGGTGACGGCCAAAAGGATTCACATCCAGAGTCATGTTTTCTTTTACGATCAGCGTTGTCCATTCATAAGCCTGGCAACCAAGGAAGGTAGCTCCACCCAAAATGGTAAGGAACATCCAGAAAACAACTCCTTTTTGATTTTCTCTATGGCCTTCCTGTACCGCACGCACCATGGTCACCGAACTAAAGATCAGGACGAAGGTCATTACTGTAACAAAGATCAGCGGCCAGTGGCCCGTTACAAACGGGAAGGACGCAAATACGAAATCAGGTTCAGGCCAGGTAGGCATGCTGAAACGCAACGCACCGTATGCGATCAGGAATCCGGCAAATGTGAATGCATCGGATACCAGGAAGTACCACATCATCAATTTGCCATAACTCGCCTTAAAGGGCTCGTTAGCACCATCCCACATGGGGGTATCTGGTTCGTGCGTATCGTGTCCGTGGGCTACAGAAGTATCTGCCATAAAACGTTCAATTAAAAATAGAATTAGAGTCTTAGAATCAAACTAAAAAAACCGAAGTGTCAACTGCGACCTTATTAGCTTGAATAATGTTCTTTCGTTTTGTTGTGAGCGTGTGGCCCTTCATTCAGGGCTACGTTACTCTATGATTGGATTACAAAAAATATCATCAGGTAAACCCAAAGGATATCTACAAAATGCCAGTAGTGTACCACCAGGCTAAAACGCTCACGCCGCCGATCTGTGTTCTTGTACGGCAGGTGAAACGCAAAAACCAATGCAACAATCAGGGCTACAACTCCACCCAATACGTGGGCCGCATGGATTCCTGATATTACATACACAAAGGAAGTGGACGGATTGGTTGTGAACGTAGCACCAATGCTATTGAGCGCTTCCCAACCCTGGTATTGTAATACAACAAAAGCCAATCCCAACACAAACGTAGTCAGCAACAAGCCTTTGTACATTTTTTCATTGCCCTCTTTGAATGCTTTGTAAGAAAGGTGAATGGTCAAACTGCTCACCAAAATAACAAGGGTGTTCAAAAAGAAAATATCCGGCAACTTGAATTCATACCAATTGCCTGCTGACCGCCGTACCACATAGGCAGAGGTCAAGGCTCCGAACATCATGATGATGCCGGCGATACCTACCCACAAAGCCAACTTCAGTGGGTGTATCTTACTTTGATTGTATTCAGACGTTACAGAACGCATTTGTATATTTTTTGCCCAATGGGCTTATTTTTTAAATCAAACGATCGAGAACCAGTACGATCAGTGAAATAGGTAAATGCATAAATGAAGCAAACATCTGTTTGCGTGCTGCCTCCGTGCTGCATTCGTTTTGCAGGCGCCAGGCAGTATATGCAAAATAACCATTTATTCCTACCAATACGACCGATGCAACCGTACCTACCAGTCCGATCGACCAGGCAAGTACTGCATTTCCGATCAGCAACAGACAAAACAGGAGTGACAACCTGCCTACCAATGGCGTTTTAGTGCTATTGGGAGTAGGCAACATGTAAAAGCCTGCTTTTTTATAATCGTCGTTTGCCAGCCAGGCCACCGCCCAAAAGTGCGGGAACTGCCAAAAAAACTGCATGGTAAACAACATCAAAGCCGCTGCACTGATGTACCCTTCGAAAACAACCGGTCCGATAATCAATGGAAGTGCTCCGGGGATAGCCCCAACAACCACTGCCATGATGGACGTCCGTTTCATAGGGGTATAAATAAAAGCATAACTAATCAGCGACAAGGTGCCCAGAAATCCTGCCAAAGGATGGAGGAGTGTGAGCAAGGTAATTCCGATCAGAGCCATAATACCCGCAGTGAGAACCGCTTGTGATACCTGCATCCGATTGGCCGCCAATGGGCGATCCATCGTACGAGGCATCAGCCGGTCCAAGTCGCGTTCCAATACCTGATTGAGGGCATTGGCAGCTCCGGTGACGAAAAAACCACCCAGTCCAAGCATGCAAAACTCTGCCCAATCAATGTGTGAACCTGCAACAAAGAGGTACGACATCAACGCGGAAAACAAGACCAGCAAGCTCAATTTGAACTTGACCAGCAGGCCGAGGTCGGTAAGAGCATTGCTCCATGCCGACTTTTGAACTACTTCTTGTTTTACCTGATTGTGCTGCATTGCTTGTAACTTGAAATGCTTTTTATCCTATTTTCAATTAGTGTCCTCCGTGATCGTGCTCTCCTTCTTTCAAAGGAATGTACTGCGGAATGAACTCTTCGCCATCCTTACCATAGTCGTAAGCCCAACGTTGTACGGTTGGAATCTTACCTGGCCAGTTTCCGTGACCGGTATCGATTGGAGTAGTCCACTCAAGTGTATTAGCACCCCATGGGTTCTTTTCAGTAACCTTACGGCCTTTGTAAATTGAATAGAAGAAGTTGATGATGAACACAATTTGCAAGAAGAACACAAGGATCGCTGCAATTGTGATAAACTTATTCAGTTCTGTAAAGTGCTTGAAGGAGTTGAATGTGTCGATGCTGTAGTAACGACGTGGAACACCAGCCATACCGGTATAGTGCATTGGCCAGAATACCATGTACGCACCAATCATTGTACCCCAGAAGTGGATTTTGCCCAAGGTTTCATTCATGAAACGGCCAAACATTTTTGGGAACCAGTGGTAGATCCCTGCGAACATTCCAAAGAATGCCGCAACCCCCATTACAATGTGGAAGTGGGCTACAACGAAGTAGGTATCGTGCAACTGAATGTCAATGGCAGAGTTACCCAGGAAGATACCGGTAAGACCACCGGAGATAAACATGGAAACAAAACCAATAGAGAACAATGACGGCGAATTCAAACGAATATTAGAGCCGTAAATAGTAGATATCCAGTTGAACACCTTCACCGCGGATGGAACCGCAATGATCAGTGTAAATATTACAAAGAAGTTGCTGATAAATGGATTCACCCCAGACATAAACATGTGGTGCGCCCACACGATGAAAGAAAGGAAACCAATCGCAAGAATAGACATTACCATCGCGCGGTAGCCAAAGATTGGCTTACGGGCATGTACTGAAAGAACCTCAGAAACAATACCCATCGCAGGAAGAATGATGATGTATACCTCAGGGTGGCCGAGGAACCAGAACAAGTGCTGGTACAAAATCGGGCTACCACCAACGCGATCCAGGATTTCACCACCTACCACGATCTCGCTGAGGTAGAAAGAAGTGCCCATACCGCGGTCGAACATCAGGAGCAACACACCGGAAAGCAATACAGGGAAAGACAATACACCAAGTACTGCAGTCACAAAGAACGCCCAGATGGTCAAAGGCATACGCCACAGGTTCATACCTTTTGTACGCATGTTCAGGATAGTGGTAATGTAGTTGATACCACCCAACAGCGCAGATACAATAAACAAGGCCATTGCAATGATCCACATGGTCATACCAGCACCCGATCCGTCAGAAGCCTGCGGAAGCGCACTCAGAGGAGGATAAGCGGTCCAACCACCTGAGAATGGTCCAGTGCTGAGGAAAAGTGAAAGGAACATAACTACACCTGCGAGGAAAAATGCCCAGTAAGAAAAGGCATTCAGCAAGGGCGAAGCCATATCCCGTGCACCAATCTGCAACGGAATCAAAATATTTGAAAACGTTCCGGAAAGGCCCGCAGTCAATACAAAGAATACAAGAATGGTACCGTGCATTGTTACCAATGCATAGTAAAACTCAGGATCGAGTTTACCAATGCCTGCTTCGTTTACCTGAATCCATTTTCCAAGCAATGGCTGAAGCCATGCCATATCGGCTTCCGGGAAACCGAGTTGGAGACGGAAGATGATAGACATTGCTGCACCAATAAATGCCCAGAAAATCCCTGTGATCAGGAACTGACGGCCAATGATTTTATGGTCCAGACTAAAAATGTACGTAGTCAGAAAGTTCGACCGGAATTTATCCCCGTGGGGATGCTCATGAAAATGGTCATCATAACCAAGTTCCTGGGTCAATTTTTCATCTAGTGTTTCGGCAACGGTATTCGCGTGAGCCATAGCCAGAATATTTTTTAATGGTGGTGTGTTATATATTTTTTCGGTCGGACGTATCCGGAGTGCTTTATTCTATTATTGCGAAATGATTGTAAATTCAGTTCGACGATTTTTTGCACGGTTTGCATCTGTGTCGTTTTCAGCAATAGGCTTGGTATCTCCATAGCCTACAGCCTGCAAACGGCCAG
Organism: Saprospiraceae bacterium; assembly: GCA_041392625.1. Lineage (GTDB taxonomy): Bacteria > Bacteroidota > Bacteroidia > Chitinophagales > Saprospiraceae > M3007. The sequence goes on from JAWKLR010000011.1 coordinate 106,958, forward strand.
CAGGAACTCCCCGGTCAATCAGGTATTGTACTACATTGGATGCACGTGCACCAGACAATGCCATGTTGGCTTCTGCTTCACCGGTGTTATCGGTGTGGCCACCAATACGCAACACCATTCCAGTGTGTTCGTTCATCGCAGTTACCAGGTTATCCAATTCATATTTGCTATTTGCAGTCAAAGCAGCAGAACCTGATTCGTACCAAATGTAGTCCAGGACTTTAGTTTTGTCTTCTGGCTTATCTGAATCCAGTGCTGTTTGAATGGTTTCTTTAAATGCAGCAGCGCGCATTCCAACCTCTACATCCAATACTTCACCAATGTTTGGATCTTCACCTTCTTTTCCACGTACTTGTGAGAAATAGTAAGAAGGCTGTTGAGCCAACCACGCATCGTATTCTTCCTGAGAAACAACACGCAATACACGGCGCATGGAGTAGTGGCTTTTTCCACACAACTCTGCACAAGCCAACTCATATTCAAAGGCTTCCCAGCGCTTTGGTCCATCTGGCTCATCCGGGTTGTTGGGTTGATTGTATTCAGGATATTTGCGCAATTCCTCGCGGTATTCCGCAGTTGTTTTAATTGGAGTAAATACAAAGTATGTCGGAAGTCCAGGAACTGCGTCCATCTTAACACGGAAGTGTGGCAGATAGAAGTTGTGCAACACGTCTTTGGCAGTGATACGCACGCGCACTTTTTTACCTACAGGAAGCAAAAACTCCTGATCGGGAATAAAGTCATCCCAGTTCTTACGATCGGTAAAGTCCTGACCCAACTGGTTGGTACCTGTAGTCAATCGGTGGTTCCGTGTACCGAGTTTTCCATCAGCACCCGGGTAGCGAATAATCCAGTTAAACTGCTGACCAGTAGCTTCGATTTCAATGTAATCTTCGCCATCCTTGATGTCATCCATCACGGTATTCCATGCGTTCAAACCACGAACTACCAATACGGTCATTACTACAGCAGGGATCAATGTCCACCAAACTTCCAGACGGTTGTCATGGGAGATAAACAAAGATTTACGTCCTTTTTGCCAACGATACTTGTAGACAAAAAAGAAGAGCGCAATGTGCGTAAGGATGAATACAATACCTGTAAAGAACAGGGTTACATTGAACAGGCTGTCCAATGCGCCACCATGCTCAGATGCAGCCTGCAAAGGTCCGTATCCCAGCATTTCGTTGCGGAATTTCCATGCGGAAACAAGTACACCAACGAGGAAGACGACAAGGAAAACAATGGATAATCCTCCGTTCCACTTGCTGCTGTCACGCATTACCTCTTCTTGGCCTTTGATCTGTGCAGTCAGCTCGGTTACCTTACCGATCTGAACCAGAACAATGGCAATAAGAATGACACAAAGAATAATAATTAGCGCAGTCATTGAATTATTTTTTCTTAAAACCCATTTTCAGGGTTATTGTTTGAATGCTTCGGTTTCTAAAATACCTATTTAAAGTGCCGCCTGAAATTTAGTGGTGGCTGTCTCCTTTTTCTTCATTATCCGGATACACACCTGTTTCGTGGTGCAAACTTTCTTCCAGATACGGATCTTTCAATGGCAACAAAGATGCCTTTTGCAAATGGCTGAACAGGAAGAACAGGAATCCACACAAGAATCCAATCATAACTCCAATCTCAGCCAGGCCGGGAAGGGTGTATCCGATTTGGAAGTGAGTAGGATGTCCGTGGTGATCTTCACCACCTTCATGGTGTCCTTCAGCCTCATGGCCGCCATGAGCAACTGCTGCTGAGGCCTCTTCTCCATGTCCGACATCTGCATGCTCACCCGCAGCTTCGTGGTTCTCTCCTTCGTGGGTCATTGCTGCATGGTCGCCTTCACCTTCGTGAATAGGAGCAGCTTCGTGGTTGCTGCTGTGTTTACCTTCAGCGAGTTCTTTTGCCTCAAATGCAGCAATGCGTGCACCTGGCTTGATCATGTAGAAGTAATCCCACCAGTGGCCAAAGAAAACAAATGCTGCAACGATGAACATGGTACCCATTTTACGCTTGGTATCGTTGCGCATCAGGATAAAGAACGGAAGGATAAAGTTGAGCAACAAGTTACCCCAGAAAAGCACTGGATAGTGGTCCATACGCTCTTTGAAGTAGATTGTTTCTTCACCAACGTTTGCGTACCAGATCAACATAAACTGGTCGAACCAAAGGTAGGTCCAGAATACACTGATACCGAATACATACTTACCCAGATCGTGAATGTGTTCACGGGTTACATATTGCATGTAGCCTTTGCCTTTCAGGTAAATGATCAGCATTACGGTGAGGGTAAGTCCTGCAAGGAACACAGAAATGGTAGCATACCATGCGAACATGGTGCTATACCAGTGCGAGTCGATAGACATCACCAGTTCCCAAAGGAAAACGGTGCTGAGGAAACCTCCGATTGGAAGGAAGGTTGCAGCCCATTTACGCTGTTTCTTGTAGTAGTCCAGAGAGGCAGTCTCCATGGTATCCTGATCAACAGAAGTCTGGCGCAATTTCATTGCCCAGTAGTACCAAATAGCCAGGAAGCCAATAACACCCACTGTGTAAAACATTGGGTTGAGGAATCCAGATTTTCCGGCAATTATCCGATCATAGATTGGATTGTTTGGATCGGTGATTCCTGGAGTATTCCAGTGATACAGGTGGTGGAAATGTCCCCAAACACCGGCAACCAATGGAATCATGAGCAGGATACCTACCCACATAAACTGGCTCATGGATTCCCACAGACGTTTGAATGTGGTGATCCATCCACCAAATGCGGTGATGTTCGCCGCGAGGAAGAACATCATGGTAAATGCAATACCCGTAAAGAATACCGCATTGTGCAGGTAGTTGGTCCAAAAACGGGTGAGGTAGTCGTCATCACCCATTGCAGAGAGGATCAGGCAAACAACCCCTATCGCCATTCCGATAATAAGGTTACGCTTGAGTTTGCCTTCAAATACGAATTGAGTATTCAGATTCATATCACGATGCCGGACTGAGCCGGATTTTTTTGTTTACAAACAGGATTCCAGGTGGTGTTACCTGATCTTATTATTTCTTCTGGAGTGACCGGATGTAGTTGATCACGTGCCAGCGTTCTTCGTAGGATAGTTTGTCCGCATAACTTCCCATCACGTTTTTTCCGTGCATGATGGCAAAGTAGTAGCGACCATCGCCTGCATTAACCATTTCTTCTTCAACCAGATTCTTTGGCTGAGCAAGGTATTTGGAGTTCGGCATAGTTACCAACCAGCCTTGTCCGTCTGCTTTATCGCCATGACAAATACCACAGTACACATTGTACAATTCTTTGGCTTTAGCCAGGTCGGCAGCATCGGATTCGAATGGGTTGGTCATTTCAGCCTCACAACGCAGGCGCTCGTCTTCATTATTTTCATAATAAAATGGCGCTTTCCCGTTCACCGGGGTTGCAATGGCATTGGGCGCATTCTTTCCGCGTACCACATCAAGCGCTTCTTCACCGGTGTAGGAAACTCCGGTGTAGCCACGCGCGATGGTGCCGTTTACTGAATTGCGCGGACGCGACAACTCGGATTTAGTAAATGTGCTTTTTTCATCCCAGGTATTCCATTCATAATCACTTATGACATTGGCTTCATAAGTAACAGCATGGACCATGTCGGGCATGTACTCGTGTCCGGTCTTGTTCTTTCCAGCCGGAGAACATAATGAGAAAAGCCAGGCGAAAAGAGCAATTCCCAGTATCGCACCAATTGCGTATTTCATCGATTGAATTATTAGTTCGTGAGCGGTTAGTCGTTAATGGTACTGCTTTTTTTACATTTCTTTTTGGTTCACCTCCTCAGCAGATGTCTTGGAGAAGAACCCTTTGAGTGCATCCACATCGCTATCAGAAGCGTCGGTTACATCAAAAGCAATGCAAAACTTATCATCGGTGATCCGATTGTCAAGTGATTTGGCTTTTACACCTGGCCACAAACCACAGATCGTATAAAACGTGATGGTCATACCCCATGCACAGAACAATACGGTAAGCTCGAAAGTAATTGGAATAAATGCTGGTACAGACCAGTATGGCTTACCGCCAAATACAATCGGCCAATCGGTGGTGAACACCCAACTCATAAAGCCAAAGCCAAACAAACATCCAATGGCTCCAAAAATGAAACCCACAATGTGCAGTCGGCTTTCATTCAATCCCAAAATAGGATCCAGCCCGTGTACAGGAAATGGGGTGTACACATCCATGATATCAAGGTGTGATTCCGTGGCAGTAGCCACAGCACTCTTTAGAATTTCTTCGTCGTTGTACAGTCCGTACAGGACTTTTGTGTTATCAGAAACCATCCGTTTGAATTATTGGATATGGTGATAGATTCGTTTTTAATTTCAGGTATTAAATGGGACGTTCAGAGATTAGTCTTCTTTCTTTACGTCTTCAGTCTTGCCATGAGCCTGATTTGCTTTTGGGCCAACATACTGGTCGCCAGCAACTTTCAGGATGGCTTTTACCTCTGCAATCGCTACCACCGGTGCAATCCGGGTAAAGCCAAGGAAGAGTACGAAGAACAGACCAATGGTTCCCATGAAGATGCAAATCTCCACCCAGGTTGGGCTGTAGTAAGACCATGAAGAAGGAATATAATCACGTGCCAAGGTGGTGGCGATAATTACAAATCGCTCGAACCACATACCGATGTTCACTACAATGGACAAGAAGAAGGTCCACCAAATGCTGCGGCGGATTTTTCTCGACCAGAACAACTGCGGACTAACCACGTTGCAGAACATCATACCGAAGTAAGACCACCAGTACACACCGAATACACGGTTGTAGAAGGCAAACTGCTCGTAAATATAGCCGGAGTACCAGGCAATGAACAACTCTGTGAGATAAGCCACACCTACGATGGTACCGGTAAGTACGATTACCTTATTCATCGAATCGATGTGGTTGAGTGTGATGTACTCTTCGAGTTTAAGCACTTTACGCGCAATTACCATCAGGGTTTGTACCATGGCAAACCCGGAGAAAATCGCACCCGCAACGAAGTACGGAGGGAAAATCGTGGTGTGCCAACCTGGAATTACGGAAGTAGCAAAGTCAAAGGATACAATGGTGTGTACGGAAAGTACAAGCGGTGTAGAAATACCTGCCAGGATGAGGGAGAGTGATTCCCAACGCTGCCAGTGCTTCGCACTGCCAGTCCATCCGAAAGAGAAGGTTTCATACAACTTACGGCGGAGGCCCGAGGCCCGGTCGCGCACAGTGGCGAGGTCCGGAACCAAACCGGTATACCAGAACAACAGGGATACCGAGAAGTAGGTAGAGATTGCAAAAACGTCCCAAAGCAGGGGTGAGTTAAAGTTCACCCACAATGGTCCCCGTGTATTGGGGAATGGGAAGATAAAAAAGCCAAGCCACAAACGGCCCATGTGGATCAACGGGAACTGACCTGCACAGATAACCGCGAAAATGGTCATCGCTTCTGCTGAACGGTTTACACCGGTACGCCAACGCTGGCGGAACAACAAAAGAATGGCAGAAATCAAGGTTCCGGCGTGACCGATACCGATCCACCAAACGAAGTTGGTAATATCCCAACCCCAGTTAATGGTCCGGTTCAGGTTCCAGGAACCAATACCCTTCCAAATGGTCCAAACCACGGAAAAAACATACAAGCCTGCTAAAGCGGCCGCCAGAGTGAACGCAATGATCCACTCGCGCGATGGCGCTTTTTCAGTTGGCGTGCACAAGTCTTCCGTAATGTTGTGGTACGACTTGTTGCCTTCAATTAACACGTGCCTTACAGGCGCTACTGCTTGAGACATATTTTACTGATTAATGCTTTAAGCAATTTTGGTTTCAGGTGATGGCCCTCCGAAGGGCATTGCCTGTATTTTTATTTAATTAGGAGTTCAACTCCTCGTTTCTGTTATTGATTTTGGCTGCATAACGAACACCCGGACGGACGTTGATTTCTTCCAAAGCCTGATAAGCCAGTACACCGGCTCCTTCAATCTTCTGGTTTACTTCGCTGTCTGCGTTGTTCATGTTTCCAAAGACAATCGCTCCGGTTGGGCAGGCAGTCTGACAAGCGGTACGAATGTCGTTGTCACCAATTGCACGCTCTTCGCTCTTCGCTGTTAGTTTGCCCTCCTGGATCCGCTGGACACAGAATGAACATTTTTCAATTACACCACGGCTACGAACTGTAACATCCGGATTGAGGACCATACGCACGAGGTTATCAGCGTAGTATGGCTTGTCTTCTCCTTCTACCCAGAATACCTGCTCTTCGTTTGCCGGCCAGGTATCTGCAGTTGTGTAGTCGAGCCAGTTGAAACGACGCACCTTAAACGGACAGTTGTTTGCACAGTAACGAGTACCGATACAACGGTTGTAAGCCATTTGGTTGATGCCTTCCATAGAGTGGTTGGTAGCATTTACCGGACAAACGTTCTCACAAGGTGCGTTATCACAGTGCTGACACATCATTGGCTGGTAAACCACGTTTGGATTTTCCAGGTCGCCGTAGAAATAGCGGTCGATGCGCAACCAGGTCATTTCGTGGTGGCGTTTTACCTCGTTTTTACCTACAACTGGTACGTTGTTTTCGCTTACACAGGCTACCTGGCAAGCACCACAACCGATACAGCTGCTCAGATCAACGAACATCCCCCACTTCACACCAGTTCCGAAGTAATCGGTACGGTCTGGGTACAGGGTTTGCTGGTTGAGGTGATCGGACTCCTCGTGGAATTCGTTCATCTTTTCCTGCAATGCAGGCAAAGATGCCAGGCTTGCCTGGAATATTACTGAACGGTCGGTCAAAGAACCATCCATTCCAATTACTTTTTCATCGGCATTTACAACGGCCTCTTCCTTGGTGCTCATAGCAGTTACACCCATGGTGTGGTGGTGCTGAACACAGGCAAAATGCTTGTCTTCACCAACTTTTTCACCAACAGTGACATCGCCGGCGCCGTACTGGACCAATCCACCGGTTACTGGAAGCCAAGGATTGGCATTCACACCATATCCAACTCCACATCCACCTTCAATGCGACCCTGTCCCAAAGCGATGGAAACGGTGCCAGGCATTTGGCCGAAGGTTTTTACTACGGTGCATGTAACACCTTTTCCGTTAACGGTTACCTCTACGTTGTCACCATCGTTGAGGTCTTTCCAACCGTTGATTTTATTTACGCCGTCCCACTCTACCGGGATGTTGAGGTGGTTGCCCCAAACGGTACGGTTGATTGGATCAGGCATTTCCTGCAACCATGGGTTGTGTGCATAGCTGCCGTTGCCCAGGTTTACGGTTTCGTACATTGAAATCTCCACGTCAGAAGAACCAGGCTTGGAAACTGCTGAGCCGTTGAGCGATGCTCCTTCATTGAAGGAAACAGTGCGGCCGGAAGCAGGCAGTTCAACAATACCATCGTGGAGGCTCATATCCCAAAATGCTGTTGGTGTGCTGTATGCAGTTTGCTTTGCAAATACATCAGAAGCCCAATTCGATTTCAGGTATTGGTAATATGGTTGTTCATCTTCCAGGTTGAGGTTGGCGCTTTCAGCCCAAAGGAGCAGCGACAATTCTGCCTGGCGGGTATTGAACAATGGAGAAATTGTTGGCTGGATCAGGCTAAGGTGTCCTTCTTTTGGTTCTGCATCACCCCATGATTCGAGGAAGTGGTTTGCAGGAGCCGCATGTGTACACACCTTAGTTGTTTCATCCATTACTCCGTTGAAGGAAATCCGGGTGTTTACTTTGCTAAATGCTTCAACAAATGCTTCAGCATTTGGCAATTCATATGCTGGGTTGGCACCCCAGATGATTGCAAGGCCAACCTGGCCTTGTTTCATTTCTTCTACAACGCGCATTACATCGCGCTCATCTCCCTGACGCTGGTAAGAAAGCGTTCCGAAGTCAACAGTTTGGTTCAGGTTGCCCAGCAAGTCGTTCAACTTATTGGTAATAACCTGCTCCATGATGTTGTTTGATCCACTTACAACCAGTGACTTGCCCTGATTGTCAACCAACTCGCGTGCTACTTTTTTCAGCGCAGCGGCGGCTTTGTCGTTCACAGCCGGTCCGCTGATGCTGGCAGCACCTTTGAGTGCAGCAACCGCGTTGTACAGTGCGCAAATAGCAGCACCTTGCTCGCTTGGTTTCACCAAAATGCGGTTATCGGCGTTGGATCCAGTTAACGACATGTGGCTTTCCACCTGATAGTGGCGAGACATGCGTGGATTCTTAGGATCAACTTTGCGGCCCTTGGCATAAGCACGGGCATATTCAACCGGACTGATCCAGGTTCCGAGGAAATCGGCACCGAAAGAAACAATCACGTTTGCTTCGTCAAATTTGTTGCTTGGAATGGCTTTTACACCAAAACACTGCTCATTGGCGCTCAACAGCGCTGCACTGGAAACAGGATCGTAACTTACTACACGTGCATTTGGATACTTGGCAGTAAATTCACCCAATGCTTTTTTAGCCGTTGGGCTAAGAATGGTATTGGTAATGATTCGCACCTGTCCGCCCAAAGCCAACTGGCCTTTTACTTTTTCATCCAACTGATTCCAGTCCATCTCGGTGAGTTCACCGTTGCTGATGCTTCCCGGAGATTGAATGCGGCGGGTATTGTACAAGTCAAGTACAGAGGCCTGAGCGCGTGCGCTGGTACCTCCCTGAGTTACCTTACTTAAGGTGTTTCCTTCGATTTTGATAGGACGACCTTCGCGTGTTTTTACCAAAACAGCGCAGTAGTCACCACCATTAACAAAAGAAGATGCGTAGTAATTTGCTACGCCAGGTACGATTTCTTCCGGCTTGGTTACGTAAGGTACCGCACGCTTCATCGGAATTTCACAAGATGCTGCAATGGTTGCGGCGCCGAGGCCAAAGCCCAGCATTTTAAGAAAATCACGTCGGTTGGCGGTCCAGGCGCCATCAGAATCTACAAGATCCTCCATGACGAACTCTTTTTCTGCTGATTGCAGAAAAGACTCCTCCTGGTTGAGTTCTTCTGTACTTACCCAAATACCTTTTTCCTGGTGCATATTATAAAGTATGTGTGTTAATTTAAATGTTGGTGTTCTTCGGAGTTTTACTGCCTGTTTTACTGAAAGGCTATTAGTAGTGGCATTTTTGACATTCCAAGCCACCGATATCCTTAACTGTAACCGCGCTGCGGGTACCGTCTTTGATTTCCTGGTGGTAACGCTCGTACTGTTCGTAGTAGGCGTTGTCTTCAAAATTCACTTTAGTCTCCCGGTGGCAGTTGATACACCAGCCCATACCCAGAGTAGAGTACTGCTGAACAACCTCCATTTCTTCCACTTTACCGTGGCACTGCTGACATTCCAGTTTACCAACCACTACGTGCTGTGAGTGATTGAAGTACACGTGATCAGCCAGGTTATGAATACGGGTCCATTCAATTGGGCCCTGAATTTTACCATTAGAGTCATCTTTCAATGCCTTCACAATGCCATCCCATTGGGTTTCAACCTCAATGCGACCAGCATCATCCATTGACTTCAGGCTCTTGTCTTCAACATAGGTCTGTCCAATCCAACGCTTGTACAATTCCTCGATGTCTTTTTCAGACCAACTGTCGTAATCTTCAATGTATTTACCAGCAATTGGATCGTAACCAATTGATGCATAGATTTTTGTGATTTCGCTGGTACCGGTAGTAGATCCTTTCTTAACTGCAGAGTGGCAGTTCATACAGGTGTTGGTGCCAGGAATAGAAGAGTGCTTGGAACGGCGAGCCGAATCGTGGCAGTACTGACAATCAATCTTGTTCGTACCTGCGTGCAGTTTGTGGCTGAATGCTATTGGCTGCTCCGGCATATACTCCTGCTGACGGCCCATGCGCGTCGCATTGTCCACCGTTTTGTAACCAAAAATCAAGGTAGCAGCAAAAACAACAAAAGCAATGAAGCCTTTGCTGGTCATGGTCTGAGCAAGTGTCTTGTTTACCGGCTCTTCTCCGCGCTGTACACGGGTGATGTTCCCCAGGTTATCAACAATACGCATCAATGCAAAGGCCAAAAAGCCCAATACAAGTGCCATGCCTACAAATAACCAGAAATTACCGGAATCTTTGGACGCGGTAACTTCAGCTGTTGGCCCACCTGGTGGGTCCTTAGGACCAGATGCAACATCATTAATATACAGAATCAGGCTTTCGATCTGATCATCGGTAAGGCCCGGGAAGTTGTTCATCAAGGTTGGCTTCCATTCATTCCACAATTCAACGGCGCGAGGGTGGCCGGTTGAAATGAGTGCCTGTGAGCCGCGGATCCAGGCGTAAAGATCCTCGCGTGGGTATTCAGCCCAGCGTTCTTCCAGACCAGCGAGTGCCGGACCGGTCAGTTTGCTTTTCATGTCCTTAGCATGACAAGCAGCGCAGTTCGAAGTGAAAAGTGCTTTCCCTTCTTCAATTGTTCCCTGCGCACTAAGCGCTGTGGAAGCGGCGAGCAAAATGGTGAGTAACCAGCTTATGCGTTTCAGCAACATATAATAACAGTGGTTGATGTTCTCCAAATAAAGCCGCTGAAATCGTACAGCAGCCTTTTCTGGTTATTAGGTTATTCGAATTGTCACAGAATTGTCGGCGCAAAAATACCAACGGCTTTAAATCTTCCAAACATAAGGAGCAAATGAAGGTTTTATTTAGAAGGCTTCTAAACTATTTCACCTGCTTCAAACGTTAATAAAGCGTTAAACAGCGCAAAGGTAGCCAAGGCCGTCTGCTTTCCAAACTGTTTGTTAAAAATTTGAAATTTTGTTTTTAAAAACTTCAAACCGATCTAAAAATCTGCAGATTCAAGCCAATCAGTTCTCCATCCCGACCGCGACAGGCATTCTGTAAAAAGGTTTTCTACTGGTTATAGCCTGAAAAGGGGGCACATGCGCTCCGCCTTTCCTGAAACCAAGGTCTTAAAGTTTCCGGAGATTTTATCCATCTGATAAACAGAATTTTTCCAGGAGCCCCGCCAATTAGCACCTTGAAATCCGGGTTTTCATTTACAGAAGCGAAAAATTGGTCTGCTAAACCCAAGTTCTCCTATATTTGCCTGTGCACTAGCCAATCATTCCAACCACCCCTGCTATTAAAATAAATTAATGGACGCCAACAGCCGCATATACGTCGATTCGGAAATCGGCAAACTAAAGAAAGTAATCGTTCACCGCCCGGACTCGGGTATCGCGCGGATTACCCCCAAACGCGCCGGTGAACTGCTCTTCGATGACATCGTGCACCTGCCCAATATGCAGGAAGAACACGATCTGTTCATGGATGTACTCCGGGCTTTTCTCGGAAAAGAAAATGTGCTGGAAGTACGCGACCTGCTCGCAGAAAGCACCCGCGAAGAAGAATTCAAATACGAAGTGATCAACAAAATCACAGATTTTGAAGAACTCCCCTACTCCTTCATTCCTCGATTGGCAAGCCTGTCCCCGGAACAACTGGCCGACACCCTCATCACCGGGTACCTGGAGCCCGAAGACCGGATACTATTCGACCCCATCCCGAATCTGCTTTTTACCCGCGACCTCGCTGTTACAGTTGGCGACTATGTGATTATTACAAAAGCGGCCAAAACTGCCCGCTTCCGGGAAAACTTCCTGACGCGGCTCATCTTTAGCTCTCACCCGGTTTTCCGCCGACTAAAGGCAGATGGAAAAACCATCAACCTAAACCGGATTGACAAGTTTCCTCCGTCTAAAAAAGGAGAAACCATTAGTATTGAAGGAGGAGATGTAATGATTCTCAACAACGACTACCTCCTGATTGGCTGTTCAGAACGAACCAACGATTACGCTTTCCAAATGCTCAAAGGCTATTTGTTTGATCGCGGCATTGTCAAAAACATCGTTCAGGTGAATATCCCCGCAGAACGGAGTTACATGCACATAGACACTATTTTCACCCAAATTAATACCAACCACTTTGTAGCCTTCAAACCCATCGTTCAGGATGGCCTCGGATCCTTTGTCGATGTACACCGCGATACCGGTGAAGAAATTGAATATGCCAGCCTGAAGGACTTCCTGCTTGCAGAAGTCAACCCCAACATGGAATTCATTTGGGCCGGCGGTGGCGAAAGCCCATACCAGGAACGCGAACAATGGTTTGACGGCTGCAACCTGATTACACTCAAACCCGGTGTAGCCATCAGCTACGACCGGAATCCGGTAACTGAGCGCGCTTTCCGCGAGCATGGCTACAAGGTAATGAGCGCGCACAAGCTCCTTCGGGACGTTGCATCCGGAAAAATCTCACCAGATACCATTGAAAATACCATCATCACCATCCCGTCCAATGAACTTTCCCGGGCACGCGGGGGCTCGCATTGCATGACCTGCCCCATCGAACGGGAACCTATGGTCTGGAAATAAACCTGAAGCATAGTTGATTTTCAGTATATCGGGACGAACCGCTTGCTGATGCCAATTCACATGCTTCATTCAAAACGATAACACCAAATATGTACGCATTTGATACGCAGTTAAGAGTCCGGTATGGCGAAACTGATCAGATGGGCTATCTGTACTATGGAAATTACGCGCAGTATTTTGAAGTTGGACGTGTTGAAACCATCCGCTCTCTGGGCTGCAGTTATAAGGAGTTGGAGGAAGTACACGGGATCTGGCTCCCGGTAGTGAGTATGGAAATGCGATTTGTCAGACCCGTCTACTACGATGAACTCATCACCATTCATTCTGAAATTCGTAAATTGCCCGATGAGTACATCACCTTTCACACCGACTTATTCAACGAAAAGGGTAAGAAGGTAAACGGAGGTACGGTGCGACTTTGTTTTTTTCATGCTTCATCAAAAAAGGTAGTCCCTGCTCCTGATTTTTTAATGGAAAAACTCCAACCGTTCTTTTAAGGAACCTGTCCACTAACGTGTATGGTAAAAAAGTACGTCGAACAACTAATAGCCTATTTTAACGAACACCCATTACTGACTAAAGTATTGGACTGGATGAAGGCGCACTCTTTCCCGGGTTTGCAACGAATTCCAATTTACCATATTCTAAAATTTATCCAACAGGAACTCAAAAACGATGCGCTGGTGATCCGGGCCAACAGCATGGCCTTTAGTTTTTTCCTGTCTATTTTCCCGGCCATCATCGTACTTTTTACCTTGCTGGCGTATACACCACTGTACGATAACTTCGATGTCGTACTGCGCAATTCCATCACAGAAATTATGCCCGGTAATGCGGGCAATATGCTTTTCAAAACCATAGAAAATATCGCAACCATTCCGCGAAGTGGCTTGCTTTCTTTTGGTTTTTTCCTGGCAATCTGGTTTGCCTCCAATGGCATGCTCACCATGATGCGTGGTTTGGAAAAGGGATATAAAGAGGCATTCAAAAGAAGAAATGCACTTGAAAAAAGACTCATCGCAATCCAGCTGACCTTCCTGCTTGCTTTGATTTTGGTGGCATCCGTATTGCTCATTATTCTTGGCAACACCCTCTTGTCTACTCTTTTTTCCTTTGTCCGGGTTGACTTTATTACCCGCTGGTCCGTATTCGCTTTCCGATGGATCGTCATTTTTGCCTTGTTCTATGCGGGCATCTCCACAATTTACCGCTACGGTTCTTCCACCCGGCGAAAAATTCCGTTTTTCAATCCAGGCGCCATGTTGAGCACCCTGTTCTCAATAATCACCTCCTGGGGCTTCTCATTTTATGTAGATAATTTTGGCACCTATAATAAGGTGTATGGGTCCATTGGTACTCTGATCGTGATGATGGTTTGGCTCCAGATCAACTGCATGATTGTCTTAATCGGATTTGAGCTCAATGCCAGCATTGTCGTACTGCGCGCACGGCGCAAAAGCAAGGCCGAAGCCATGCTCAAAATGCCGGAGGATCAAACCCGGGTTCCTAAATCTGATCCGAACTCCCGGTTTATGCGCTAATCGGATTCAGCGATTCCTGTCTTTCAATTTCAGTTGCGATTTTTTTGGAATAACTGGGCTTCACTTTTGAACCTAAACTGGCTCTCGCTGTTTCGTTCTCATGAGCAAAATCCCGCATATCCACACCCTCGGTGGACTCAAAGCTTCCGGTTACAAGCACCAGTCTATCAAAGAAGAACTCCGCAATAACCTCATCCGAAAAATTGAGGCAGGAGAAACGGTTTTCCCCGGCATTTATGGTTTTGATGAAACCGTACTGCCCGATATTGAACGCGCCATTTTAAGTCGACACAACATCTTGCTGCTGGGACTCCGAGGTCAGGCAAAAACCCGGATTGCGCGTATGCTCATACACCTTTTGGATGAATACACACCCATTGTAGCGGGCAGTGAATTGAATGACGATCCGCTCCATCCCATCAGTCGGTACGCCAACGAACTCATTACAGAAAAGGGCGATGACACGCCCATCGAATGGCTCCACCGCGATGCACGATATATTGAAAAACTGGCCACACCCGATGTGAGCATTGCCGACCTCGTAGGAGATGTGGACCCCATTAAAGCCGCCAACCTGCGTCTGCCCTACTCGGATGAACGCGTAATCCATTTTGGCCTCATTCCACGTGCCCACCGCTGCTTGTTTGTCATCAACGAACTTCCGGATTTGCAGGCGCGCATTCAGGTATCCTTGTTCAACGCCTTGCAGGAAGGTGATATCCAGATTCGCGGATTTAAACTGCGTCTGCCTTTGGATGTACAATTTGTATTTACAGCCAATCCGGAGGACTATACCAACCGGGGTTCTATCATCACACCATTGAAAGACCGGATTGAAAGCCAAATCACAACTCACTACCCTACTACTATAGAAATCAGCAGAAAAATCACAGAGCAGGAGGCTAAAATCAGTCCGGCGCAACGAGATCGGATCGAAATCCCGGAATTACTGAAAAACCTGATCGAAGAAATTGCCTTTGCGGCCCGGGAGTCGGAATACGTGGACCACAACAGCGGGGTTTCTGCACGACTCACCATCAGTGCCTATGAAAACCTGTACTCTGCCGCGGAGCGCCGAATGCTGCGCAACGGAGAAAGTAAAACCACTGCCCGTATCACCGACTTCTGGGGGGTAATTCCGGCCATCACAGGAAAAGTAGAAATGGTGTACGAAGGCGAACAGGAAGGCCCGCATGCCGTTGCCCTAAACATCATTGGGGCTGCAATGAAAAAAATGTTCCTGGAATATTTCCCCAATCCATCCAAACTGCGCAAAGGACAGGAGAGCGATCCATTTGGAGTGATTAAAGCCTGGTTTGCGGCTGGCAATGCTGTAGAGCTCTGGAATGAAACACCTCAAAAAGAATACCTGAAGCAATTGGAACAAGTTGCCGGATTGAAAAAACTGGTGGAAAAATCCATGCCCAAAGGGGAAAACCTCAACAGTTTTATGGAACTCGCCTTGCACGGGCTCTCCGAATTTGAAGTCCTCAACAAAGAGTACCTCATGGGCAAATGGGTTATCAAAGACTACCTCGCCGGTGAGTTTGATGACGACGACGATCCAGACATGGGCGATTTGTTTAATTAAAAACGCTGATCCCAACTCAATACCACAAACGGGGAAATCGCATTAACTGCGTGTAGGGTTTGCAAAACGGGATCGTTGAATTGTTGCACATAGTTTTGGGTGCCCAACAAATTGACAGCCCGAAATCCAATGCTGGACTTTCTGTTTGGTAGGTTAAACATACCCTCAGCCTGCCCTGCCCAAAACGAGCCAAAACCACGGCCGCTTGTTTGATAGAAATTAACCTCAGCATGAAAATTTCCTGGTGGCTTAATGCGAATCCGATAGGAGTTTTGTAGAAAGGACAAACGGTTGGTATCTCCTGAGTTAGCGGTAGATACCGACTGCACCAGAGCCCCCTTCAGAATTACATTTACCCACGTATCCCATGCTGTTCCATATTCTGCCGAGTAGGTGCTTATCCGGGAATTCAAATCCAATACGACTTCGTTGACAAACCCTTTCTGTTGCTGATCAATCAGACTCACCCCCAAGCTGAAGCGCGATCCAATTTTTGGAAAATACCTACTACCTGAAGCACTGATCGTCCAGTTTTGAGACTCCACCGGTCTAAACCGACTCCGAATAGTCAGAAAAGGGTTTATTGTAGCAGCGCCCCCGGTGCCTCCCGAATAGTGTTGCTGGCCAATGCTGGCATTCCAGAAAAACTGCTTCCGTTGATTTCGAAAAATCCATTGAACACTGCCACTCCGCCCCTTGGTCAGAAACAGTTCAGGCAAGCCCTGAACAACTTGTTGGTAATCTGTAAATAATCGATTGGAGAAATAATCGGTTAGGCCCGGAGGCTTTTGCCGAAGCTGATATCGAGCCACCAGATTGTTTTTTTCAGTTACCTTAAAATAGAGTTTACATAAAGGCTCCACAGCAATCAGATTTTTGGAAAAAACGACTGCATCTTGTTCCGTATACCGGGTGGGTAAAACACTCGCCTGCACCTGCAACACACTGGATAATCGCCCCCACTCCAAGGTTCCATTCACCCGACCGAAATGGGACCATCCGAATAGATGCGTTGCATTTTGAAATGTATCGGGAAGCATAAATTGCAATCCCCCATCGCCTGTCAGCGCGGAATTTGTGTGCAAAGTTCCCGTTTCCCATTGGGTGCCAACAGCCGTCTGCAACCGGAATGAAGCAAGCTGTTTTAAATACGTCAACTGCAGTAATCCGCGGTTGTTTTGTACCTCAACATCCTGATTCAAGTTGGTAAACATTGAATCCAGTGAAAACAATTGATAGTAATAATCGTATTGGGCTGCTAGTTCCTGGCGGCTATTGATAAAATCATTCTTAAACAGAACCTGGTATGCGGTGCTCGATTCGGGCTTAAAGGTGTACTCAAGGGCAACAAATCCTTCAGATTCCTTCCCAGCAGTATTTTGTCCGACGGAGTTCTTCGTAAGCCCATTTTGCCCACGAAGTACTGCCAGGCGATTGGCATCCCAATCCTGTCGGTACTTCGCAAGAACCCGGAGTGATTGATTGCCCTTTTGCGGAAAATAGTCTGCATGTGCCTGGATGGTTGTTGATTTTGGCACATCCACAAGCATTACGTCTTCGCTGATTTCCAGGGATTCATCAGGCAAAAAATAAGTGGTTTGAGCGCGTTTTTCTTGATCCAGCCTTTCAGAACTGTACCAGCCTGAAATTTTAACCTTCAAATACTCTGAAACCGGGATAATATGCCCAATCAAAAGTAAGCCTGAATTATTCTGAGTGGTAAACGCTGCGGGTAAACCAAGCGTTGTAGGCTCCGATGGGGTCAATAATCTAGGGCTCGCCAATAAACCCGTTTCTAAGGTTTGCCTGACAAACGGGTTTCGGGAATAACCCAAACTCGCTGCTCGTGCATCGGCATTGGAAGGGATTCCGGTATTGTTTGCATCACCAATCAAAATGGTTTTCGCGCTTCGCGAAAGCAGGAATAAATTGGTATGAACAGAAGCTTTAAGGCCGTTACCATCTGTACCAATTCCACCGGTAACACTTCCAGAACGCGCATGCCTTTTTTCATCTTTTAATTTCAGATTTAAAACCAGTCGCTCCGAATTTTCCAGTTTTTTGAGCAGCGGGTTTTCCTGATAACCATCAATTGCCTGCACTTTTGCAAACATATCTGCACGCACATTCCGCGTTGCGAGCTGATAGTTCGAGCCGGTGAGGTCATCGCCGTCAATAAAAACCTTTTCCACTTCCTTCCCATTGAAGTGAATCCGGCCATTTTCGGCTACTTGCATGCCGGGCAATTTTTTCAAAATATCCTCCACCGAAAACTCCGTGCTGTCGGAAAAAGCCGCCAGGTGAAACTCGGTTGTGTCATTTCGTTCTAGGATGGGGGGCACTTCCCCTTTGATCACCACTTCCTGTAAGACCGACGAGACCAGGTAAAAATTCTGACTGACAGAATCGGCCGGCCACATTATTTTTCGAACCTCTTTTTTATAACCCAAAGCCCGCACCGCCAGGGTCAAACTATCACATTCCGACGCAACAGCCATGGAAAAGAAGCCCTTGTCATCGCTGTTGCAAAACCCCAATACACGTTCTGTACTGTCGCAACCAGATACCACAACGCTGCAGTATGGCAATGGGTTCATCGTCGAGTCGCGAACAATCCCATGGATAGTCTGGGCCTCAACAGGGCTTGATTCAAGGTAAAAAAACAGGATCAAAAGCCAAAAAACGCTGGTTGTACCTTTTCCCATTTGATTTCTGTTTTTTGCGGTTTTAACGAGATTGTACGCATGGGCTAATAGTTAGTCGTCGGACTACATTTGATGCTCCAATCAAATTGAATACGTGTTCCTAATCCAGGGATTTGAATGAATTGTTTCCCTACCCTGGTTGGGCTGGGGAACAATTCATTTTTTAATGGCAGTTATTCCGATATGAGCTAACGTTCCCAACTCAATTCAATATCGGGCAAAAAACTGATCGTCGTGTTGATTCCACTTGCCCGTGCTTCCTTTTCAAGGTTTTCAAAGAACTGTTTTTCCGAATCCATATACTCGGTATAACTTATCCCCAAATGGGTTCCAGAAGGCGGTTGCAAAATGCCTTTCATCCTATTTGAAATTTCGATACCAGCAAACCGGTATTCCACCACACCATCCAGGGAACGGGCTTCCAAAATCAGTCCGGGCAACCCTCCCAGTTTGTGAGGGCCACTCGGAATTGGGATATCCAGTGCATACCATGCCTCATATTCCCGTCCTCTGAATACGCCGGTTGCCTTTTGACAAGTATAAGGTCCGAAGTCTTTTTGATCGGAATGCAGTTTCCAGTTAATATGCCCAAGGGTATCGGAAACGATGCAATGTGCATCCGATTGTCGGCAGGAAAACTTTGACAACATCCGGCGCTCCTGGTGAAGTTTGTAAATTGGAAAGCCTTCAGAATCACCTTTGATGTGTACGGGAAAGACGTACTGATCATCCTGATAAGAAGTATCTCCCGCAAAAGCACCATGATGGATAAAAAGGGAACGAACGCTATTAAAAAGCAAGGAAGTTTTTCCATTCAAACGCATGCTTGGTGTGCCGGGCAGGTCAACCGTTCGGGCATAAACAACACGGCCGATCGGAATGCTGTCACTTTGGCTGTTTGCCTGGCCAGGCCAGGCAAACAGCAGAACTAAAATGCTTATTACAAATTTCATGCTCGGAAAAATTTAATCGGGTGAAACGTTGTAGCAACACCCTGCGGCACACAACAGATTGAACAGTTTATCATACGAATCTGCACAATCTTCTGTGTTGGTGCAAATGCAGTAAACGCAAATCAGCACATTTTCACAGGTGGCGCAGTTCCAGCATAGATCAGGTTCCTCTTCTGGCTCAATTGATACATGTATGTCCGTAGGAATGGAATTCGAATCCACAGTCAAATCAGAATAAACAGGCAGGGTTTGAACCGGGTTGGAAGCAAATGTGAATTGGCCACAAACCAACAGGGCGAATAACAAAAACACTTTTTTCATACTGAATGAAGTTTTTTGGGGTAAATAAATAAAGGGTTATTGTCTTAATGACCCTACAAATATCCATGCCTGTCGAATACTTTGCCACTACGTTTTTTTTGATTTTTCACTTGGGCCTTTTTCAAAGACAACTGAGTGTTTGTTTCTGTAAACTTACTTGAACCGCCTTTCACAATCAACTCATACTTTTAGCATAAGTCAGGTTTCTGAATAAAAAACACGAACGTGGGTGGACTTAGAGAAAAACGGAGACCCCAATTTGGGTTGTAGATCCACTTTTGGGTTACCCGATCTGTTATTTCCGTAATCTCCAGATAATTTGCATTCGACTGTAAATGTAGCATATATGGCTGACATCCAATGATACTCTTGAGCCCCCAAAACCAACTTAGGCCTGAACCTACTCCGTACTGTTGATATTGATAGGACTTGTACTTACCGGGTTTGCCCACAATTGAGTTCTCTAAATTTGAACCGCCCATACCGAAAGCACAATCTCCTTTCATCCATAACTTTTCGGTGACTTTGTCAAAGTATTTCAACAAATGAAGCCCTAGCCAAGTTGAAAATGCAGCCTGTTCATCAATAAAATGGTAGTAGCCATCTTGTTTGTAGTAATATGTTTTAATATCTAGTCCTACACAAGAGGTTTCGACGACAAAAAGCCCTGCTCAAAGAATATCCGTAGAGACGTAATTCAGATCAAATGTTCTTTCCTTGGATTCAATCGTTGTTTTGCCAAAGGAAAACCCAAATCCCCATATTGGAAATCTTGCTGTCAGCGCCTACTGTTGCAATAGCAGGTTCAAAGCCATGTAAACTCATATACCATGTTTTTTCTCGGTTTGCCCGAACAATGAACCTGACCAAAATACAATAGCGAATAAAAAAGCGGTATGTTTCATACAATACGTGTTGTTTAAAATTGAAGGGTAACTTTGGCCTTGCCCAAAGCAAAGCAGAAAAAATACCCGGCAGCATCTAAAAAACTGCACCACCGGGCTTGAAAAAAATGCCCAAATTTTAATTTCTGGGAGTTTGATACACATGATGAAATAGCGGTCACAGGCATAAAGCACCCGGCGTTCATGCGTAATGGCAATCTGATTCAATCGAATCCTACGTTTGAATATTTCCCAATATTGGGCGATTTTTCATTCAGATTAACACTCTCCATTGGAAGCATTGATCGCAAACAAGCGGCCGGAACCGGTAGTACTAAAATAAACAACGCCATCAAAATATCTCAACCTAGTGGCTGTACCGGGTGGATCCGGTTGAAACCAGACTTCTGACCGGTGTATTTATCAAGCCCCCAACAGCCACGGTTAGAGGAAAGTACAATCAGTAGGTTTTCATGAATAGTCGAGCATACGCCAGAGAGATTCCTCATACTCTTTTTTCCAAAGTATATTCCCGGTATTCAAATCAATGCAATACAAATCCGGAAACCCTATCAGGTACATGCGATCTCCATCAATAGTAGGTGGTTCTGCCGACATATTTCCTCCTGGAACAAAGTCTTTGAATTGCCACTCGTAACTTTGGGTTCGCAGGTTATAGGCGTATAAATGCGCCCTTCAATCGGCCATTCAAAGGTGGAATGCCTTTGGACAAATAGGTAACTCGTGTAAGTAAAATGGTATCACCAGTGGGCTGACCCAAGGAATTACCGGGTTAGTAATTGGAAATAAGGTATCACCCATTGAATGGAATGATTGTAAGGTATCCCAAGTGGAAGTATGATGTCTTCGGACGATTGCATCGAAATCGGAATAAAAGGAGATCCCCCAGAATAATGGGAATTGTAAATATACTCATCAAAAACATACGCTTGCGGTGGGCTCCAGCCCCCTACATCGCTAACATTTGTCTGCACTTGGACACTCCCCGGTTTCTGGAGGTCCAGACAGTAGGTTTGATTCCATTTGTTAACCAATAAAGTCTGCGGATTAACTCCAAAAACTTGACTATCACCGAATCCATCAACTGGCGTTACAAAATTATCAAGGTCCAATCAAGGGCGCCTGTTTCCACGTTTCGCGCATAGACAGTTGCACTTGGAGAAAAGAAAATTAACAGTACTAATTACATGATTGTCAATTACAATGTGGGCATCCGCAGAATGTTCGGAGGTGTCTGGCAGCAACGGTTGTTGCCACAACACCTCCAGCTTTGGTGCATTTGCAGGTTCTTCTGGTGGTGGTGTGTTTGGTAGGGTTCCTTGCAGCAGGAGGTCATGCCCAATAAAAAAAATACAATTAAAATTCGCATCAGAAAAGATATTTAGGTAACCGGCCTTGCCCAAAGCAAAGCAGAAAAAACACCCGGCAGCACATCTAAAAAACTGCGCCACCGGGCTTGAAAAAAATGCCTAATTGCTAGATTTCGGGAAGCTTGATACACATGATGAAATATCCATCACAGGCATATACAACACGTCGTTCTTCATCGATGGCTATCCTGGTCCAGTCAAAACGAGCATTGGGGTATTTCCCTACATTTGGTGAGCGCTCATTCCAGATTAGATCTCCATTAGCCGCATTGATGGCAAATAGTCGACTAGAACCTGTGGTACTGAAGTAAACAATCCCATCAAAGTATTTCAACTCAATGGCTGTACCGGGTGGATCGGGTTGAAACCAGACTTCCTGACCGGTGTATTTATCAAGTCCCCAACAGCCGCGGTTAGAGGAAAGTACAATCAGTAGGTTTTCATGTATAGTCGAGCATACGCCGGGAGATTCCTCGTACTCTTTTTTCCAAAGAATATTCCCGGTATTCAAATCAATACAATACAAATCCGGAAATCCTATCAGGTACATGCGATCTCCATCAATGGTAGGTGGTTCTGCCGACATATTTCCACCTGGAACAAAGTCTTTTAATTGCCATTCATACGTTCTGGTGCGTAGATTAAATGCATACAAATGTGCCCGATTCAATCGGCCATTCAACGGTGGAATGCCTTTGGAAAGGTAGGTCACGCGGGTGATTAAAATTGTATCACCTATAGGGTCAATCCAAATGGTGGGAATTCTTGAAATCGGAAATAAGGTATCGCTAAGGGAAACAAATGACTGCAATGTGTCCCACAAAGTGGAAGCATAATGTCTTCGGACGATTGCATCGAAATCGGAATAAGGAGAACCTCCAGAATAATGGGAATTGTAAATATAATCATCAAAAACATACGCTTGTGGTGGGCTCCACCCGCCCACATCACTAACATTTGTCTGCACTTGAACACTCCCGGTTTCTGGGTCCAAACAATAGGTCTGATTCCATTTATTAATCAATAGTGTCTGCGGGTTAATTTCAAAAACTTGATTATTCCCAAAACCATCAACAGGTGTCACAAAATTATCAAATGACCATGCAATTTCACCCGTTTCTACATCTCTGGCATAAATTGTTGCACTTGGCGAAATAAAGTTAATCGCGTTAATTACTTTATTGCCAATTACTACTTGTGCACTGGATGATTGTTCGGAAGTGTCAGCCAAAAGCGGTTGTTGCCAAAGAACCTCCCATTTAGGTTCATTGGTTGAGGGCGGTAGGGGTGGTGGATCAGGTGTAGGCTCCTTGCAACAGGAGGTCATGCCCAATAAAAACAATACAATTAAAATTCGCATCAGAAAAGGTATTTAGCTAACTGGCCTTGCCCAAAACAAAGCAGAAAAAACACCCGGCAGCACACCCAAAAATGCGCCACCGGGCTTGAAAAAAATGCCTAATTGCTAGATTTCGGGAAGTTTGATACACATGATGAAATAGCGGTCACAGGCATAAAGCACCCGGCGTTCTTCATCAATGGCAATCTGATTCCAATCAAATCCTACATTCGAATATTTCCCAATATTGGGCGATTTTTCATTCCAGATTAACTCTCCATTGGAAGCATTGATCGCAAACAAGCGGCCGGAACCGGTAGTACTAAAATAAACAACGCCATCAAAATATCTCAACCTAGTGGCTGTACCGGGTGGATCCGGTTGAAACCAGACTTCCTGACCGGTGTATTTATCAAGCCCCCAACAGCCACGGTTAGAGGAAAGTACAATCAGTAGGTTTTCATGAATAGTCGAGCATACGCCAGGAGATTCCTCATACTCTTTTTTCCAAAGTATATTCCCGGTATTCAAATCAATGCAATACAAATCCGGAAACCCTATCAGGTACATGCGATCTCCATCAATAGTAGGTGGTTCTGCCGACATATTTCCTCCTGGAACAAAGTCTTTGAATTGCCACTCGTAACTTTGGGTTCGCAGGTTATAGGCGTATAAATGCGCCCGATTCAATCGGCCATTCAAAGGTGGAATGCCTTTGGACAAATAGGTAACTCGTGTAAGTAAAATGGTATCACCGGATGGGCTGACCCAAGGAATTACCGGGTTAGTAATTGGAAATAAGGTATCACCCATTGAATGGAATGATTGTAAGGTATCCCAAGAAGTGGAAGTATGATGTCTTCGGACGATTGCATCGAAATCGGAATAAGGAGATCCCCCAGAATAATGGGAATTGTAAATATACTCATCAAAAACATACGCTTGCGGTGGGCTCCAGCCCCCTACATCGCTAACATTTGTCTGCACTTGGACACTCCCGGTTTCTGGGTCCAGACAGTAGGTTTGATTCCATTTGTTAACCAATAAAGTCTGCGGATTAACTCCAAAAACTTGACTATCACCGAATCCATCAACTGGCGTTACAAAATTATCAAAGGTCCAATCAAGGGCGCCTGTTTCCACGTTTCGCGCATAGACAGTTGCACTTGGAGAAAGAAAATTAACAGTACTAATTACATGATTGTCAATTACAATGTGGGCATCCGCAGAATGTTCGGAGGTGTCTGGCAGCAACGGTTGTTGCCACAACACCTCCAACTTTGGTGCATTTGCAGGTTCTTCTGGTGGTGGTGTGTTTGGCAGGGGTTCCTTGCAGCAGGAGGTCAATAGAATCAGGGGTAAAATGGGGCTTAGCATTTTTTTCATCATTTAATTTTTTAAGGCCCTAGGCTGGAATAAATCCAACCTAGGGACATTTCGAATTACTTTATGCTTGTACGAAACCACTTATCGCCAGCATATCCTGAAAAGAGTTTAATTAACGAGTCCTTCGTTTGGGCAGATCCTCTCTCCTGAAAATGGTTATTGTAATCCATTCTCCAAGTGTTGCTTACACCCGGGAAGCCACTTTGTGTCTCTACGGTGATAACACCATCGGATTCTTTGTTTACCCATTGAAACAGGGGAACATAACTACACCAGGTTTCGGTATTGAGATCCGGATATTCATAGTTTTCGCACTCCCAAGCACCGTTGGTCGTAAAGGAAGATTCCATTGTCCAGCCTTCCAGACCATTGTAGGTCGTACAATCGCACTGATATTCGCCGGATGGAACTGCTTCTTTTGCGCCAATGACTATTTTCCATTGACTATCTAAGCGATTCCAGGTATCAGCGGCCACTCGGTATTCATGTAAGTTTTGCTTGGCATTATTATACTTTGGCATTAAAAATAGACACTGTGCTGGATATAACAACCAGGCAAGCCCATCACAGGGAATAAATGGATAGTTTTCCAATGATTCCACTTCTCCTTGCCAATACTCAATTTTCATAAGCATTTTCTCGTAAACTTTATTAGCCAGACTAACCTTAGAGGTATCAATATTATTCTCGAAAGGTCCAATCCCAGGGGGATCCCCAGCCGAACTGGCAACGCGCCAAATCAACTGTTTGGGATCAAAAGAATCCTCATCTTCCACCGGATCGTATTCGACTCCATAAAATGCAGCCTTATGAATGTATGGGTTGCCATGGCCGTTTAGTTCATTGACTTTTGGACTAAACGGAGGGTAATCCATAGACGTGCCCGAATACAAACTTTTCAGAAATAACGGGAGTCTCTCAGATAATGTATCACAGACGTTTCCAATCGTAGAAACTACAGAGTTGGGTTTAATAAAGAAACTCAATATTTCAGGAGCATCTTCCAATATACCCAAAACTTGGGTGGTGAGATAGGCCGTACACATATCCGAAATCATCTCATTTACCAAGTTTGAGCTATCCCTGCTCCACAGGATTTGCGCGCCATTGTGTGGCGTACCAAACGTCACCATGCCATTGAAGCGGCGTACGCTATCCGGAAGCACATCGTAGATCATATCCAATTCGCGGCCAACAAGCCCGCCCTGACTGTGGGCAATAACAAAGTTCTGAGAGTGGTCCGTAATGCCATGTGAAGCAAATGCTGCATCGTACATGGGCAGTTTGTTTTTCACATCCAGGGCCGCAGATTCCAGGCTTACGTGTACATATTCCGGAACCAGGGCTGTAACAGCCTTTCGGGCTGGAAAATCGGTGGCGCCGAGTTCGATTGCCTGCGCCGTCAGCGCCCAACTGTTCTCGTTTCCACCCAGTCCGTGCAGGAAATAAATGCCGCGCAATCCATCAATGACAGGCCCTGGAATGCTATCGGGCACCGGGGGATCGCCCACAGGGCCGCCAACATTGATGTGCGGTGGATTGGGGTTGTAAGGAACAAATGCCGGAGGGTCGCAGGGCGCCGGCTCCTGAGCGTATGCAGCCTGGAATCCCAGACAAAAAAGCATGGTCAAGAAAAGTATATTTTTCATGGGGTATTTTCATTTTAGACATCGCAGCAGACACGAAATGTAGCGGCACACTGCGATGTAGTTTGTTTTTTGGGGTTTAGGATTTTTTGACAAATGAGGCGGTGAAGACCTGACCTTCCTGCTGCCAGGAGACATGGTACAGGCCATCGGGCCAATGGGCTACCGGAACATGAATTCCTGAACCAGCCGATACCTGGTGTTGCTGGTACATTGGCTTCCCGAGTGTATCACTGATTCGAATAGATACACTTCCTTTTACTTCATTTGGGATACTAA
>JAWKLR010000012.1:0-119263 GCA_041392625.1 Saprospiraceae bacterium
TCAACAACACCAGTCCATCAATTGGGTTGGTTCCAAAATAGCCAGCCAGCCATTCCCGGGT
Organism: Saprospiraceae bacterium; assembly: GCA_041392625.1. Taxonomy (GTDB): domain Bacteria; phylum Bacteroidota; class Bacteroidia; order Chitinophagales; family Saprospiraceae; genus M3007. Next base: position 62 of record JAWKLR010000012.1, read on the forward strand.
TGATCCTTCAAACTCGGAAATATCGGTGCCCGGGTCTGCCATGGCAAGTTCACTGCCTATAAGTACCAAACTATCCCGGGTTGTTCCATTGGTCCGCATGCACCCAATTGTAAAATAAATTTTTGCCGGTTTTAAAGTCGGGTACAATGCGGCAAGTTTGTCAATCCCCGCATTGAGCTTATTAGCCAGGTCCCGTGACTTAAAGGTATTGGGACGGATGGATTCGAAAAATTTTGGATAGGTGTTAATTAAGTGCACATACTCGCCCACGGTATAGTTGCGGACCTCCATGATTTTTTTCAGTCCCACGGTTCCTCTCTGGATGTACAGTGAATCCAGGATCTGTACTTTTTTGATGCTGTCTGATTCATTTTGAATTAAATCGTAGGCTTCCCAAAAGTTTACAATATCGGTCGTGACTACATTGTTCGGGCTCTGTGCAATCAGTTGACTGGAAAGCGCTGCGCTGATTAGGAGAAGTAGGAAAATTTGCTTCATGGTGTTTTTGTTTTTTCTAGATGTCAAGATGGAATTAATTTTTAGATTATTTATCCAAATAGCTAACAAACCTTACCCTAGCACCATCCGAATAAGTGTCAAATCATCGCTGGGGCGAAGCCCGTACGTCTCCTGGATGTCAATCAGGGCGCGTTTCAGTTTGTTTGGGTTTTCAAGCCTGGAGATATCATCCAAAAACGTGCTCAGAATTTCTGCTTCGGAGATAGGAGGGTAGATTTTTCCATCCACGTTTTTAAACGTAAAAATCCCATCAGTCGATATGGAAAAATCCTGAATGTTGGTGTCCGATCTTCTTGTGGTATGGTTGTGGAGCCAGTGTTGCTTGTCCTTTTGCAGGTGGTATCCGAGGTAGTCCGGCTTGTTGTCGTTTTCGTATTCGCTGGTATTGCCGTTTATGTGTACGAGTCCATCTCCCGCAATCAGGGTTTCAGCCTGTTTTTGCCGGGTATCAATCAAGGCAAGAATTAAGGTTGAGAGAAGCTCATCTGGCGCGAGGTCCAGTTGTCGGTTAAAACCTCCGAGTTCTGTAAAGAGTTGCAGCGCAAGGTCATCCAGCAATTGGTTTAGTGGTTTTTCTACTTGTCGGGCAAACTCCAGACAGGCTTCCTGTCGGGCTAATTTTCGGAGCAGTTTCCCAATTAAAGTCGCTGCAAAATGGGAATCTGTGCCGCTTGAACATCCATCCATCACGGCAAGCAGCAACCTGTTTTTTCCTACTTCCTCTGAAACAAGGTAATCTTCATTGTGGTTAACGTGGAATTCTCCAATTTGACTTAATTTGTATAGGTGCATTGGTTCGGGAAGAACACACGGGAGGGATAAACAGTTCCTTGGTTATTGTACATTCATACCGAATTCAGGATTTAGGAATAGTCCTTTTTTCATACAAATCCAATGCATCAAAATCCACCTTAGGATTTGGGTCATATTCCAGCCTTCTGTAATGAATGGCTTTTTCAATGGGGTTTACCAATACTTGAAGCATATCCTGATCAGCCAGGGTAAAATAAGGTGCCTCGCTTAAAATTTAATGGTTTCATAGGGTAGGGCATCTAGGAATCTGAGATAGTCTTCCGTGTTTGGGAGAAGTTCCCATTCTGGAACGTATTTATACAAGTAGATCGTGCGATCATTCAGGTTGATGCGGTACTGTTTAAGGAGGTTTGTTCTGTTATTGAATACGTGAATAAACAGATCTTCGTTGCGGTATGTCGGCGAACTCACGGTTTCTAAATACCAACATTTTTGCGAAAAGATTATTTTTGAAGATTCTAATTCAATGATTTCAAAATATTCATGGCAGGGGTCAAATGGATTGCTCCCATCGGTTCCACCGTATTGGTAAATGAGGTATTTTCCATCTGTTGTAATGGTTGGATGTTTGATTGAATAATCCATTCGTTTTTGGAACACAGGACGCCCCCGGGGATCAAGCACAATAAACTCTTGCTCCCAATCCACTACTGTCTGATCTTTTGATAAAAATATGTGTTCAAAACTAATTGGTATAAACCCCTTTGTAGTAATTGGGTACATGAAGCAATTAGAAAAGCTGGATGCTGGTGGAGGGAGCTCAGGAAATTGGCAAGTGGAATCTATGGGTGAGGGTATTTTCATCTCCTCCGAGTCTAGGTAAGCAAGGTGAGTCGATGAGTCTATTAGAAATGGATTCATTTCTAATAAATCAACACTATGGATGACTTCAGATAAGGTGCTGTCGAAATACTGTAATTTCTGCTTGTATGGTACCCCATTTAAAGGAGAATAGGTGTATACTAATGTGCCTTTATAGACTTCAGTAATTTCGATTTGACCCGAATCTATGGCTTCAGTAATTGAAAAAACTGCACTTCCAGTTCTTGCTAATGCCTTGTCTTTGTAGTGCCTAAGATTTTCTGGTGTTTCTGTTAGTTGTCGTGATCTGGTTTCCTGTTGCTGTGCACCTGTTGAGTGCGCGAGCAAACAGAAAATGAATGGCAAAAATTTTGCATGTAGTTTTTTCATGGTTGGTTTTTTATGGATTGCTATTTCATCTTTACATCTCCCGCACAAGTCCACTTTCCAGTATATACTCGCCACCAGTTTCCGGGCATCGCGCCTGGTTTTGTTCGTCAAACTGCAGGCGGTGGCCAGCGGCGCTGACCCATCCGATTTGCTTGCCCGGGTTGCCGACCACCAGGGCGAAGTCGGGCACATCCTTGGTGACGACAGTGCCGGCACCGATCAATGCGTATGCTCCAATCCGGTTGCCACATATAATGGTGGCGTTGGCTCCAATGCTGGCGCCCTTTCCGATGGGAGTAGGCAGGAATTGGTCTTTGCGTTCTATGCCGCTGCGCGGATTGATCACATTGGTAAAAACGGCGGATGGACCAATGAACACTTCATCGGCGCAATGGACGCCGGTGTACAGCGAAACGTTGTTCTGCACTTTCACTCCATTTCCCAAAACCACACCGTCGGCCACAAATACATTTTGGCCCAGAATGCAGTTGCTTCCGATGATGGCGCGGGGCATCAAATGGCAAAAATGCCAGACCTTGGAGCCGGGACCAATCTGACAGCCTGCATCTACTACGGCGCTTGGATGGATGAACACATGTTCCATATTAAAAATCAAAATTTTGGGGCCATACATTGTATCGCAAACCCAATTGAATAAAACTGCCGGAATCTGATTCCTGTTTTCTCCATTGAAAACGCAAATCTATGTATGCATTGTGTGCCGGACTGTATGATAACTGCATTCCAAGTAGTTGAACCTGGTTTGATATGCCCTGTCCGATAACGTTCCCGTACTCCTGGATGCGGCTTGTGTAGGGCAGGGTAGGGTTTGCACCCCAGTTTGCATCCGGACTGTTCAGTCCTTGTTGAATATGCAAATAGTGCACTCGGGCACTCCACTGTGGCAGGATTTGTTTTCGGGCCTCCAGAAACAATTCTTTGAAATTCGCACCGAGCGGATGAGCGAGTGCCTGGTTGTAATGTTGGTAGGAGTTCAGGGAGTCAAAATGCGAATAGGTGTACGGGCGCATCAGATTGTATTCCGCGCGCAAGTCCAATTGGTTAATATTAAACGCATTGATGTAATGAACCCCGGCCTGAATGCCGTATTTGTTGCCCCACCATCCGGTTTGTTCGGGCTTGTAGAGGTCTGAAAGCCGGAATTCATCCAGAAGCAATTGGCTATATAACCGGACTTTTCGGGCGATGTCCCAGCGGAAGTCAACACCTACCAGTACGTTATCGGGACTGCCGATCAGGCCCTCTACCGAGCGGTATAAAATGATTGGGTTCAGATATTGCAACTCGAATTGTCGACTTCGGTTGAAAACCGTCGCCTCAAAAAATCCGACTCCAAGTCGGGGGGTGATGTTGTAATGCAAATAATGAACAGCGGCGTATTTTTTTGGCAGGAGGTCGTTGTTGCCAACCACGGCTTGTGAAACCGGCGACAACTCCATAAACAGATTTTGATACTGGAGTTTCCAGATGCGGGTGTTAAATTTCAGGTAAAAATAGTAGGATCCAAAATCAGATAAAAACAGGGATCGGTGCCCGTTGCCGATAAAATGTTGTCCGTGCCCGATTTCCACTCCAATATGGGGTGTAATCTGTGCTCCCAATGCGGCGTTGGCTACGTTGTAGTCGTACGCGCGGTCCAGGTCGAGCACCTTGCTCCGGTAAACCTTGTAAAAACCGGCTCCGGGAATGGCTTTTTTCTCCGAAATCCAATCCGCCGCATAAGCGGGTGGCTGAATTTGAGTTTCGAGGAGACTGGTATGAAAATACACCTTGTTATCAATACAGCCCCGGATCGAAAGTCCACGCTCATTTACAAACAAAGGCTTGCCCGAATCCGATCCATACCCCAGGTGGAGCATGGGGTTGACCAGCAGTTGAAAGTCTTTGGTGCGGACTTCAAACAGGTTGGCAGGGGTTTTAAAAAAATGTTTTAAAACGGGCTTTCTTGATGGATTTGGCTCAGATTCCCATTCGCTGTTTTCGTTTAAAAGATAAACAAGGAAATTTGAGTCTATTGGGTTCGTATATCCGGTATTGTAGCCGATTTTAAACAGGTCAGAACGGAGAAAATTACGAACTTCCGGGTGGAATTCGGTATCCCCGCCATTCTGAAGGGAAAGGCGGTTGCCCTGGTATGCGGCCTCGCTGTGAATGGGGGCGAAACCGGTTTGAGCAAACCCGGAGGTAGCCAACAGGAAAGCCAGGCACAGGCTGGCTGCTTTTAGTCGTATTCCCATGTTTCGATAAAATTCTGAAGCACTTTTTTCCATGGCTCCCATTGGTGGGTATTCCAGGAGGAGTTGTGCCAAAGTAAGGTGAAAGTGCCCCCGTGTGCGATTACGTGCTCGCGTAGATTTTCCAAAACTAAATAGCCTTTGTCCGGATTTAATTCTTGATACAGGGCCAGGGTGACATCCATGGCGATCAGGGGCTGCTCGATGAGGCCAATGGGCTGTCGCCGGATAAAATCAAATACCGGATAGGGTTGCGATGTGCCGCAGCGAAAGCCCGGGTGTTCTGCGTACCCCATGCTGCTTTCAAAATCAAACCCATTTTCTTTCCAAAACGCCCAGGTGTGTGGCACGGAAAAGTGGAGGTAGTGTTGCCTGCCACCGACGAGTTTTTTAGACTGTTTTTTTACCGACAACATTTCCTTCTTGAATCGTTCCGGATCGGTGGCAGCGGCCTGGGAAGCATGAAAACCGATGGTCTGCCCGGCAACCCGCAAGTCGCCAATCAGGTCTTTTACTTCGGGGTGATTGATCGGGTAGTAGCAATCAGCGTTTTTGGGACGCTTCCCAAGAAAGTTGAACTGCCATCGGAGTCCCTTTTTATCTGCCATATCTATCCACTCATCCCATATTGCATAGGGGTCATCCTCCTTCCAAAACGGCCCCCGAATCCAGTATAGAAACTCGGAGAGGGAGCGTCTTTTAACCAGGCTTCCAACAAGGGTTCGGAACCGGTCGTCGGGCTCCCACCACAGTTGCGGATGATCCACGTCGCAGCTCAGGTATAACTTGGGCGTTTGTTGCGGATAGCGCACTTCCAGACCCAGGTGCCGCAGGCATTGCGCCAGAAAACGGGCGTATTCATCAACGATGGGGCGTTGGATAAATGCTGCGCGGACCGCCAGGGACAGATCAGCCGGAAACCGGCCATCTTCTTCCCGTTGATATTCTTCCCAGCGACTGAGCATAAAAAAGGCCGCGCCCGGCAAATCTGCTCCGCAGACAATGCGATTTTCTTCGACTTGCAGTTCCGTGTTCCCGTACAATACAATCAGGTTTTCGCCTGTTTGGAACGGATTGTTCAAGATGGAAGTAGTGGATGGAATCCAATCGGTGGTATAGGCTTGACCTTCCTGAATGCCCGACCAAAACATATCGGCAATTTCCAGCGTGTTTCCATTTGGGAGGTGCAGTTTTATGGGAGAGGGTGTATCGGTAAATGTCAGTTCAAAATCCAGTCCCAGGAATTGCCGGAACAGCACTTCGAGTATCCATTTTTTTTCAGGCTTAAACGTTCCCTGTGTTTCTATCTGGATCATTTAAAATTGCTTGAGCACTTTTTCTGCAACGGTTTCACCAATAGCCAGTGAAGCGGTTGCAGCGGGCGATGGGGCATTGAGTACATGGACCATGCGCGGGACTTCGATAAATAAAAAATCATCGAGCAGATCGCCGTTTGGAGCACAGGCCATGGCCCGAACACCGCTTCTTCCGGGCGCAAGATCGGAAGATTGAATAGATGGAATCAAATTTTGTAGTGCTTTTACAAAATGGGCTTTTGAATAGGAGCGCTGAAACTCCAGCCAGGCCTCCTTATGGTATTTTTTTGCCAGTTGCCACAGCCCCGGAAACCCAAGGCTCTCAAACAACTCAGGCAGGTTGATGTTGGATTTGTGGTAGGCTTCTCTCCCAAATGCAAATACAGCATTTGGGCCAGCCTCAATGCCACCTTCGATCATGCGGGTAAAGTGAACACCCAGAAACGGAAATGCGGGATTAGGAAGCGGGTAAATCAGGTTGCGCACCAGATGCTGGCTTTCTGGTTTCAGTTCGTAGTATTCACCCCGAAATGGCAGGATTTGGGTTTGGGGCCGCAAACCTGCCAGGTGTGCAATTTTATCGGAATATAAGCCGGCACAATTTACCAGACAGGCAGCCTGATAACTGCGTTCTGATGTTTCCACCTGGACCATATTGGCCTGAGGAATTATTTTTTTCACCTTACTTCCTACGTGTACGGCCCCTCCGTTTTTTAAAATTAACTCCTTGTATTTCCGGGCCACAGTTTCGTAATTCACAATTCCGGCTTGTGGTACCCAAATAGCCTCCAGTGCCTGTACATTGGGTTCGATTTCCCGGGCTTCTTCACCGGATATGCGGCGGATGCCGGTAAGTCCATTTGCTTGTCCGCGCTCCAGAATCCCTCCCAATCGTTCTGCTTCGGCCTTGTTGGTGGCCACGATAATTTTACCACATACCTCGTGCGGTATGTCGTGTTTTTGGCAGAAAGCAAGCATTCGGTCGTACCCTTTTTTGCAATTGATTGCCCGCAGACTTCCCGGCTTGTAATAAATCCCACTGTGCAGCACCCCACTGTTGTGGCTGCTTTGGTGCCCGGCAACCTCCTGTTCTTTTTCAAGCACCAAGACGCTCAAATCCGGTCTTTCAACCTGGATATGCAGCGCTGTGGACAGGCCGACGACCCCGGCACCAATCAAAATTACATCGTACTTGTTTTCCATTGCAGCAAAGGTAGGGATATGAGTAGTAAGTTGTAAGTGGTAAGTGGTAAGTTGTAAGTAGTAAGTATGTGACCCGTCCTAAAAAAAGTTTACTTTAGATATTATTATTATTATTATTATGTGTTTCTTTTTTTGCTTCTTTTTTTCTTTGTTAAACTAACAGTAAAAATGTTGAAAACCCCAGTTTTATGTTGAAACCAATGTTTCATGATCCATTCGTTTCTTATAGTAATTCTTCTCCAGGTTCTTTTCAATTCTCCATTTTTACAATGTGCTTAAGTCAGTGTTAGCATTTCAATACTTGAATGCGGCCTTGATTATTATGTTTGAATAGCCCTGGTTATAAAATCTTCGCCTCAGATAACGATTCAAAATTTCCATCATACAGCCATTCTACTTTTAAAAAATACCATTAACTCTTTTCAGCGATCGCATTTTCCAAAGGATCTCCATTCTGAGACATACTATTGTCTATTTTCCATTCAGTTAGCAGTTTAACGTACCTACTACAAACAGTACTGAACACCTCTGTCTGAATGATGAATAAGTCCGTAGGAGTTGTCCTTGTTAGTCCTTTTAAAGCCATCTGTAATGCCTCTACAGCATGCTTTGCTGTAAGACCTTCAGCAACTTTAAATCCAACTATTTTCCTTGAATAAGCATCGGTCACAAAAATAAGTACACAAAGCCTTCTTTTGTTGGGTCTACGTACGTAATATCACTAACCCACACTTTATTGGGAGCCTTCACCTCCAGACCTTTGATCAGATTTCAGTATTTTCTAAACCAATGATTGCTATGAGTCGTAACTACTCTTGTCTGTTTTCTCGTATCAGTAAATTATTGCGATCCGTACAAACAACTTGTCTCGTCCCACAGATCTATACCTTGATCCAATAGTTTAACCACAGTTTTCTGGTTCCTATCTTGGGTATAGATAGACCGTTCCTTCGAACTGCCTGTTCATGACACGTTCTTCAATTGCTTGTTTATAAACACTTTTTTTCCTTTTTGTAGCACGTCGTTTTGTTTGCCAAACAATCCACACAGATTCCATCAAATGGAAATTTTGGTACTTTTAGAGTGCTCTTTCAAAAGATTTTTTGGGGACTGGAAATTTGGCTCAGACTTTTTTTCTGATCGGAATTTAAACTCCTGCTTACTGCAATATCATTCATAGTATCAAAGGCTTCTGCTCTTCAACTTTTTTCATATTCCAGTTGGTGTTTAAAAGTTGCTCAATTCCCACTTGAGTTCTTCTACCGTTCTTTTCTTTGCTCATACATAAATAAGCGTTTAGGAACTGAGTCTTCAAATTTTTTAACCTATAGGTTGCATAATGGTACATGATCCGATTATCCCATACTGTGCTTAGCGTGCTCCGGGCAAAGTTGCCCGAAAGTACATCATTAACCACTGTTTTTTTGAATTCGTCCGAATAGCGATTTACTTTTTTCATCTTTGTCCTGATTTTAGTTAAACTTATCTTAGTGTCTACTTTTTTGAGGAGGTCCAGTATGATTTAAAAACTTAGTACTTGCTACTTACTACTTACAACTTACAACTTACAACTCATATAATGTCCACATTAGCATTTAAACAGATTAATCTGAAACAGGCCGGGAAAATCCTTTGATTCCTATATATTTGCCCCCCTCAAACAGAAATACATGCGAAGATTTATACTGCTTATTTTTATTGGTCTGCTTGCACCAGCATTGGCTACTGCTCAACGTACCGGAAAAGGGACTGTGCGCGGAAATATTTACGACAAGGAGACGGCTGAGCCAATTGGTTTTGCAACCATAAAACTGGAAGAAGCGCTGATAGGAGCATCCAGCGATATCAACGGCTTTTTTTCCATAGCCAACGTGCCAACGGGAACGTATAGCCTTAAGGTGACGTATCTGGGTTATGAGGACCATGAGGAGATTGTTGTCATCAAAGAAGACGAGATTGTTTTTCTCAATATTTACCTCAGTGAAGGGGGGAGTCAGTTGGGCGAAATTATTATTAGCGGTAAAAAGGAGCAGGCTCGAAATGAGGTCCAGGTTTCAAAGTTGACTGTGACGCCAAAACAAATCCGCTCCCTGCCCTCTGCGGGTGGTGAGGCGGATATTGCCCAGTACCTGACCGTACTTCCCGGTGTAATCTTTACCGGCGACCAGGGCGGCCAGTTATATATCCGGGGTGGTTCTCCGGTACAGAACCGGATTATGCTGGATGGAATGACGATTTACAACCCATTCCACAGCATCGGTTTTTTCTCTGTATTTGAAACAGAATTGATCCGGAGTGCAGATGTGTTGACCGGTGGATTTAATGCAGATTACGGTGGCCGGATTTCAGCAATTGTAGATGTAAAAACCCGGGAAGGAAACCGGAAACGCTTGTCGGGACTTGCGTCTGCAAGCCCATTCCAGGCTAAAATGATTCTGGAAGGGCCGTTTGTACCTATGAAAGAAGAAGGTGGAGCCAGCGTTTCTTTTGTTTTAACCGGAAAAAAATCGCTGATTGAAAACACCGGACAGCAATTGTATCCCTATGTGAATGACTCAGTGGGGATTCCATTTTCCTACCGCGATGTATATGGCAAAATTTCTCTGTTGACTGGAAATGGTAGTAAACTGAATTTCTTTGGTTTTGATTACCAGGATGCTGTGGATTACCCGATTACCCAATTCGGCTGGGGCAGCAAAGGAGGTGGAATGGATTTCACCTTGGTGCCCAGCAACTCAAACACCATTGTAGGTGGTACGTTTACGTTTTCAGACTACCAGTCTCAAATCGAGGAAGCAGATCGCCGTCCGCGCTCCAGTGGGATCAATGGCTATTATGCTGGTTTGAATTTTACCAACTACGGTCGCAACGATGAAGTAAAGTATGGGCTTGAGCTGACTGGCTTCCGGACGGAGTTTCAGTTTGTGAATTTCCGGGAACAGACGATCGAGCAAAATGAGAATACCACAGAAATTGCCTTTTTCCTGCGCTGGAAACGTAAACTGGGGGATCTGATTATTGAGCCTGGTTTCCGTTTGCAGTATTACCAATCACTTAATAACGTTTCTCCCGAGCCTCGAATTGGCTTGAAGTACAACATAAACGACAACATCCGTTTCAAGGCTGCAGGTGGTTTGTATTCGCAGAACTTGCTTTCAACGGTGAACGACCGGGATATTGTAAACCTGTTTGTGGGCTTCCTTTCTGGTCCGGAGGATCAGGTGTTCAAGCCCGGAACAACCGAGCGGATCGACCACCGTTTGCAGAAAGCAACTCATTCTGTTGCTGGCTTTGAGTTTGATTTGAGTTCAAACATCGAATTGAATGTGGAGGCGTACTACAAGAACTTCACACAGCTGATTGGTTTGAACAGAAATAAATTGCTGCCACAGGATCCAAATTTTGTTATCGAAACCGGTGATGCCAAAGGGGTTGACCTGACCTTGAAGTGGGAGGGCAAACGGGCGTATATCTGGACGGCCTATTCGCTGGGTAAAGTTACCCGGGATGATGGTGAGCAAATTTACCCGCCTGTGTTTGACCGCCGCCACAATCTGAATGTGGTGAGTACATATTACTTGGATGCAGACAAAAAATGGGAGTTTGGCCTTCGCTGGAACCTGGGATCCGGATTTCCGTTTACCCTTACACAAGGCTATTATACCAGCTATGCCTTTGACGAAGGAATTGGTTCTGATGTATACAGCGGCAATGCCGATCTTGGAATCATTTATGCCGATGACCGCAATTCGGGCCGCTTGCCTTACTACCACCGGATGGACATATCCCTGAAGCGCACCCTGAGTTTTGGAAAATATGGAAGTGCGGAAATCACAGCCTCTGCAACGAATGTGTATGACCGTCCCAATATTTTCTATTACGATCGTGTTCGTGCAGAACGTGTGAATCAATTGCCAATCCTGCCCAGTTTGAGTATGACCGTGCAGTGGTAATCTTGTTTTTGAAAAAATAAAATAAATACGAAAGGCCTTTCCCAGATAACCGAACGGGAAGGGCCTTTTGCTTATATGTACGGCGTAAATTCGCTGGATCAAGCGCAGAAACTGTTGTTTGTTCAGGGTTTTGCCATTTTTTTTTGCAAATAATTTTCATTTGTCGAAACAACTATAAGATTTCAATTCATTTTTCGACATTTGTGCATTCAATCTATTTTTATTCAACCAATCTGTAGAACACTCAACCATCTGCACATGAAAAAACTTACACTCTTGTTTGCTTTGGCATTGATTTCCTTTCAATTGTCTGCCCAGCAATACAACCGCCGCGTAATGGTAGAAGAATTTACCCAGGCTTCCTGTGGTCCTTGCGCATCTGCAAACCCTTCCTTCAATGCTACGCTTTTTGCGAATGCGGATAAGGTAACTCCATTGAAATACCAGGTATGGTGGCCAGGATTTGACCCAATGTACCTGCACAACACCCCCGATGTTGACAACCGCGTTGCATACTACGACGTATCTGGTGTACCTGCTGGTATCGAGTCTGGATCAACTGAATTCTACCCAGGTTCTTACTCTGCTGCTAGCATTGACGCTGTTTACAACAGCATGACTCCTGTAAACATCGTAGTAAATCACTCTTTTGATGCTGCTTACGAAAATGTAACTGTAACTGTTGATGTAACATCTGATGATGCAATCAGCGGTAACCTTCGTTTGCGCGTAGCAGTAGCAGAGCGCGAAATTGTTTTTGCAACTGCTCCTGGTTCAAACGGTGAAAAAGAGTTTTATGACGTAATGAAAAAAATGCTTCCTAGCGCAGACGGTACCGAAACTGGTGACTTTGCTGCTGGCGAAACAAAGTCGTACACGTTCACCTGGAAGATGAAAAACTTCTACGACCTGAACGAAGTTGAGGTTGTGGCATGGCTGCAGGATGATGACACCAAAGGAGTTTGGCAGTCTGCTATCTCTGAGCCAAATGCTTCTATCCCTGGTGGAAACTTTGTTAGCGCTTCTGTGAACGCTGCATTGGCTAGCCAAATCACTTGTGATCCAGTTCTTGCTCCTGCTTTCATCCTGAAAAACGTAGGAACAGATGAACTGACTAGCGCAACTGTATCTTACTGGATCAACAACGATCCTTCTGCAACATACGACTGGAGCGGTAGCCTTATGGCTGGCCAGTCAACTGCAGTTACATTGCCTGATGTTACATTTACTGACGGTGGAACTAACACATTGACAATTGCGATCACAAACACCAACAACGGTGCGCAGATCAACCAGGTTGACGCTGCTACAGAAATTACTGTTGTTGCTCTGATTGATCCAACTGCACCTCCTGTTGGTGACGACTTCGAAAGTGGTGCATTCCCAGCAGCTGGTTGGGGTGTGAAAAACGAAGCTGGTACTGGTTGGACGCTTTCAACTGCTGCAGGTGGTTACGGTGCAAGCCCAAGCTCTGCACGTTGTAACTTCTATGCACTGACTAATGGTCAGACAGTTTCTTTGTACATGCCAATTGTAGACCTTACTTCTGCAACGGGTGCAAGCATGATCACTTGGGATCACGCACACACCTACTACAGTGCTCCTAACTACCGCGACGACCGGTTGATTCTGGAAGTTTCTACTGACTGTGGTGCTACATGGGACAACTTGTGGGACAAAATCGGTGACGGACTGATCACTGCTCCACCACAAACTGCTGTTTTCGTTCCTAACGCAAGCCAGTGGGTTTCTGACACCGTAGATGTTTCTAATTACAACGGATCTGAACTGATGGTTCGTTTCCGCGCAGTTTCTGGTTACGGTAACATGCTGTATGTTGACAACATCAACTCTTCTTCTGTTACTTCTGGTACAGTTGCTCTGTTGCCTTTGAGCGAATTCAAGGTGGTTCCAAACCCATCTTCAAGCAATGCTCAATTGCGCTTCAACATCGACCAGCCTGAGTCAATCGCGATGTCTGTTTACAACAACCTCGGTGTATTGGTTGCACAGCAGCACTTGGGTGACCTGGCTGCAGGCATGCACACTACTCAGTTGGAGTCTTTCAACTTGCCTAACGGTACTTACCGCGTGGTTCTTCAGGGTAAGCAAGGTGTTGCTTCTATCCAGTGGGTTGTAGCGAAGTAATTGGCGCAATCTTTTAGAATTACGTAAGAATATACAATTTCAGGAGCCACTCCCCACAAAGGAGTGGCTCTTGTGTTTTCAGGCTCGTGGAAACATTGCTACATTTGCTTGCGCCGGTTGAATGCATTTCTAATACGCATTTAGCAGCCGACATCATACGACCAATTTTATCTTGCTTTATCCAAAAGAAATTAAACATGAAAAAACTGCTTGTCTTACTCTTCCTGCTTCCTGTCTTATTGAAAGCACAAGGAGGTATGTGGGTACCCATGTACCTGGAGAAACTCAACGAAAAAGAAATGCAGGAAATGGGCTCCAAACTGGAAGCCGATGACATTTACAACATCAATAAATCAAGCATCAAAGATGCAATTTGCATGTTTGGGGGCGGATGTACCGCAGAAGTCATCTCTCCTGAAGGCCTGTTGCTTACCAACCACCACTGTGGGTTTGGCTCCATCCAGCGCTTGTCGAGTGTAGTAAATAACTACGTCGATGACGGCTATTGGGCCATGTCTCGCGACAAGGAATTGCCCTGCGCCGGCCTGACGGTTATGTTTGTTAGCCGGATGGAAGATGTGACGGTACGTGCACTGAGCGGAGTGACCGATTTGATGGGCGAGCGCGAGCGGCAATCCCAAATTGATAAGAACATTGAAGACATAAAAAAACAATCCAAAATTGAAAAATGGGAGGACATTCAGGTGCGCCCGTTTTACAAAGGCAACCAATATTTTATGTTTGTCACGGTAACCTACCGGGACGTTCGCCTGGTTGGGACCCCTCCAAGCAGTATTGGCAAATTTGGCGCTGACACCGACAACTGGGTATGGCCACGGCATACCGGCGACTTTTCCATGTTCCGGATTTATGCCGATAAGGACAACCGTCCGGCAGATTATGCTGAAGACAACAAACAAAACCCACACCGGCCATTTTCTCCCAATTTCATTGGCTGGAGTGGGGAAAAGAGCGACTTACTATGGTGTGCAGCCCGGACGTACGGATGAGTATCTGCCTAAACAACCAGTGCAGCAAATTGCAGAGGTTGTAGATCCAACGCGTTCAGAGTGCTGCGATCGCGCCCTCAAAATTATGGATGGTTACATGCGTGCTGATCTGGAAACCAGATCAATTACATCGCTGCATTACGCATCCATTGCAAATGGCTGGAAAAAATGGCTGGGAGAAATGCAAGGCCTCGGGCCTATGGTGCATCTTGAGAAAAAAGGCCGTGAGAGTTTACACACGGATTCAAAAACAATCCCAACTGGAATGTCAAATACAAAAACATCCTGCCGCAACTCAATGCATATTACAAGGAAATTGCACCTTACGAACATGCTGAAAATTACTACTCGGAAGTCTTTTTGCGCAACAGTCAACTAATGAGCCTCGCATCAACACTTGAGCGTTGGGCCAATATCAGCGAATCTAATCCGGGTTCATTTGCCTCCAATCTGCCCGACTACAAGGCCCGCTTAGAGCGTTTCTATACCAGTTACAATCCTGCACTTGACCAGGCGGTATTTGCTGGCTTGATGGAGCTGTACGCGGAAAATGTGAAGGCAGAGTGGGGTGGAGCCCTAGTGAAAGCACAGGCTGATAACCAGGGCAGTTTCCAGGATTTTGCACAATACATTTTCTCAAACAGTATTTTTGCAAATAAAGAAAAAGCCAATAACCTGTTTTCTGAAAAACCCGAGATTGTCAGTGCCGGAATCGCAAGCGACCCTGCCGTAGTTTTCTTTAAAAACGTGAGTGCCATATACCGGGACCAAGTGGCCCCTAAGGTAAATGAGATCCAGCCAAGCATCGACTTGTTGCAGCGGCAGTACATGGCTGCTCAAATGGTAGTGTTCCCGGAAAAGCGGTTTTTCCCGGATGCTAACTCAACCATGCGAATCACTTACGGAAAAGTAGACGGATACCAGCCTCGGGATGCTGTTGAATACCTTCCGCATACCTACCTCGATGGTGTAATCGAAAAGTACGTGCCGGGCGACTACGAATTCGACGTGCCTGCCAAGTTGCTGGAACTTTATAAAAATAAAGATTTCGGTCGCTATGCAGATGCCACTGGCCGTGTACCTGTTGGGTTCATTGGCACAAACCATACTACTGGTGGGAATTCAGGCTCTCCGGCATTGGATGCGTATGGAAACCTGGTAGGACTTAACTTCGACCGGGTATGGGAAGGCACGATGAGTGATCTGAACTACGATCCTGAAATCTGCCGAAACATCATGGTGGATGTGCGTTACATCCTGTTCATTATCGACAAGTATGCCGGAGCCGGGCACTTGATTGATGAAATGAATCTCGTAACACCTAAGAAAAGCAAAAATAAGAAGCGGAAAAAATAAGATCAAGAACTGTATCCACAAAAAAGCCCCTCCGTGCACACGGAGGGGCGGTGGTTGCTAATTTTGCTTACCCGTGCTTAGCAACCTATTAATGAGCAACAAATTTTGTGTTTATGTGGACCGTTAAGTTATATCTCCAGCATTTTCCGCAATTCTTCGGCGGATGCGATGGGTTTTCCGGTGGTGGTCATATCGAAGGTGAATGCGGGTTTTTCCATCTTTTTTAACTCACCCCGAGGAATTGCCTGGTATTGCTCTGCGGTGTAGAGTGCAGGCTTGTCACCAGGCAGGAGGACAAAAAGTTTGCCACCTTTTTCAGATACAATGGTCATGCGGCCCCAGGACTCTTCAGGCAGTTTGATCATGGATTTTCCATCGGCAGAGAAATATACTGCCTCCAGATCATGCATGTTCAAATCAATGTTTTCATTGAAATTGAAATCGGCCTCTACAAAGATTGGCTCTCCTGAGTTTTTGAGTACACGATCCCAATTATGAATTCCCATTTCCTGTAGTTCAAATGAACGGTAGAAACTGTTCATTTTTCTCCAGCGCGCCTCTTCTGCCCGAATCAGTGCCATGGCTTGTTCTTTCTCCTTATTCCACATGCCTGGATCCAATGCAAACAATTTATCCAGTGGCATCACTGCCTGAACCGGAGCAGTAAAGTGGCGGGTACTGTCCTGATTGTACACATGTAAAACAAAGTTTCTGGCTTCGACGTGCTCCAGGTAGCCGAGGCGGTCGGTGGTCCAGGCTGGAATGTGCTTGCGCTGCATGTTTTCCCAAACCATAAATGGTGCAAACTCCCATTTGCCGTCAATTTTCAGACTCTGGTACGATTTGATTCCTGCCCAACCCAGGTCATAAGCCCGGGTTTTACGGGTTACTTCTGATTTGTTTGCCTGATCGAGTCGATGGTTATACATCACATCCAAAACTGCCAGGTAATCCATTACAAAATACCTGGATGCTTTGTTTTTCATTCGCTTAATTTTTTGCTCCAAGGCAGTTTTCTCCTTGTTTGCAAAGGCATTGCCGGTACCGAGGCTATCCCACTGACCGGTTGACTCATCCAACTTAAAGAAGTCGTAGCCCGGCTCCCCATTTTCTGTTGCCATGAGCACTTCAATGGTTTTTCCGTTGGCAAGTTGCAGGGTGCTGTCGCCCTGTTCAGCACGCAATTCGAATGAACCGGCAGTGGTAAAATTGCCGCCTCCGTATTCCATGGGAATACCGGCCAGGTAAATACTCAGGATATCCTGAAACTCCCGGTAATGCAGCGCAATTTCCCCGGAAATGGCAAGTCCGCTGGCGGTAACAAACGCACCTGCCGGAATTCGAATAATACTTCCGGATTCGGTTAGTACTTCTTGTTCTCCATTCCCCTGAATTGTAAAGGATTCAAATCCGGGATCAAGCGCCGGGATGGGTGGGTTTACAAACGATTGAGCCGGTTCAATTGGCTGGTTCTCCTGCGTGGCACAGCCAGTTAGCAGAGCAGTCAGGCAAACAAAAGCAAAAAGGTGAAAGGTGTAGTTTTTCATGTGTTTAGCAATTTGATTGAAAATTAAGGTCCAATCCGGGCCAGACCCTGCATGTGCGCGAACATGCAGAGGCAATGGGGTTAAGAGTAGATTATGGTCTGTTCACCATTGGATAGGTACAGTTCAATTCATAGAAACACTGTTTGATTCACCTGTTTTGAGTGTCAAGTATGCATATACCGCAAGGTCACCAAATGCCGTTTGTTCATCCGGCGAAAGCGGCCCAAAAGGGAATGCTTTTTGTTTTTGAAATGCGGTTATTTCTGCTTCTGATTTATAAAAACCAAGGTTGTAGGCGCTTGCAAAAAAGTGGACCTGTTCTTCCATGTTGGCAAAATTCTCTGCCGGATAGGCTTTTTCCAGCACATCCCAGCACGCCTTGGCATAGAGCAATTGACTTTCTGGTTTTTTAAGCAAATCCAAACGCTTGCGTCGATCCATGTTCAGATCTCCCGTGTTGCACACGATTGCATGGTATTTGCTTAGTAATGCCTTATCATCCAGAATTGCTTTTTCCAGTTGCTCCACAAATGAGGGCTTCATCTGAAATTTTCCAATTGAAAAGTCCGCTCCGTCGGTTCCATATTGAATGTACAAGGCTTCAAGAGCGCTTGTTTCAAAATAGTCCCGGAAAAGCGAGTACCGGATCAACTCCGGAGCAACAATTGCAAGTGGTCTGCACATCTCTGGGTTTGTATCCAGTATGGTGTGATGTACAGTGCGCTCTTCTTGTAGGCAATGCCGCAGCATCTGTTCCCAATTGGAATCAGAAGCATCGGGGATTTCCAACGGGAAATTACCCGAAAGAAAAAGCGAACCTACCAGGAAAAAGAGCCACTTTTGTCCTGTCCAGAGTGAACGTTTAATAAAAATCATGAAAAAGCCCGGATTATGATGCCTATGCGTGCACCGTTCTTCTTTTAACCTTTTCTTAACGATTCTTATTGTCTGGACAGAATAAAAAAAATACGCTGCCTACTTATAAAATCAATGCAATGGACTTAAATGACATCCTGACTCACCTGGGGGAAGACCGTGCGGAATATTTTGAAGCCGTATCTCCTCCGGTAATTCAATCGAGCAATTTTGTTTTCCCAGACCTGGATACATTTCGCAAGGCTTTCAGTGATGAACTATCCAGCCATTTATACACCCGGGGCAACAACCCGACTGTTCAGATTTTGCGAAAAAAACTGGCTGCTCTGGAAGGAACGGAAGATTGCCTGGTGTTCTCAAGTGGTGCGGCGGCAATTGCAGCAGCAGTGATTGGAAATGTTTCTGCTGGCGACCACATTATTTGTCAGAGAGGACCGTATTCCTGGACCAACGCATTGTTGCAGAAATTTCTGGTCCGGTTTGGTGTGACACACACCTTTGTCGATGCTGGCAATCTGGAGGAAATTGAAGCAGCCCGGCAACCCAATACCAAAGTACTTTATCTGGAAAGTCCGAATACCCTGACTTTCGATATTCAGGATCTTGCAGCCTGTTCTGAATGGGCTAAAAAACACGGAATAGTAACAATGATTGATAACTCCTATGCATCGCCTTATTTCCAGAATCCGGCAGCGTTTGGAGTTGACATTGTCCTGCATTCGGGTACGAAATACCTGAATGGCCATTCAGATGTTGTTGTTGGCGTATTGTGTGGCTCGAAAGATATGGTCCGTAAGATTTTTGAATCTGAATTCATGACCCTGGGGGCAATCCTTGGCCCACACGATGCCGCATTGGTGATTCGCGGATTGCGCACCTTGCCTTTGCGCATGGAGCGAAGCGATACAAGTGCACGCTGGATTATAGAAAAGTTGGATGCACATCCAAAAGTGGAGAAGGTTTGGTATCCCTTCCACAAAGACTTTCCACAACGTGATCTGGCCATGAACCAAATGCGTGGATGTGGTGGCCTGTTCTCGGTTCAGTTCAAATCTTCTTCGAAAGAAAATGTAGAGGCATTTGTTCGCAGGATCAAGCGATTTTTGATGGCAGTAAGTTGGGGAGGGCATGAGTCCCTGATGTTGCCAACCGTTGGATTTTACGATATTCCCGGCAAAGAGGATTCACCGCTTCCCTGGACATTTTGTCGGTTTTATATCGGTCTGGAAGACCCGGAGTGGCTTTGGGCGGATTTGGAACAGGCGATGGAAGCGCTTTGATCCGGGCGTTTAATTACGCTTTTTAATTCAAATTTCTAATGGATGCAGCGTAAATCTAAAATGTCCGGATCAGGATATTTTAATACAATTGCCTTGTTTTTGTCGAAAGAAATCCAACCTTGTGAACGAATTTATGTTTTCTTTGTATAGGGGTCTTTCCGAACGTAAAACAAGAGAAGATTGTTTCGCGTTTTAAGAGCCCTGTATTCATGGTAGCCAGGTCAACGACCTGAATAGAATACATTCGAATGCAAAAACAGTAGGGCATTCAATCATCAAAGAGAATACCTGATATGACCCATCTTAAATCCTGCACAAAATCTCAAGTTCTCCTTAACCGGGATGCCTCTTTCCGTTATGCCTACTTCCCAAGCATTGATGCTGCGGGAACAGATTGGGATGCGGTTGCTCCTCCTCATAATATTTTTTTACAACGGGATTACCTGCGTGTATTGGAAAATTATCCTCCGGACGATATGCGGTTTGCCTATTTGGTTTTCTATAAAAATGAACAACCAATCGGTATTTCCTATTGTCAAATCAAAAACTTCCGGGCCGACACCAATATCCGGGATGAAAAGGAGAGCGCAAAGAATCCCTGCTTTTTTACAGGGCTTGCAAAAGGCTTCCGAAAGTGGGTTGCTACTAAAATGAGCGCTGATATTTTGATCAGCGGCAACATGTTGCTCTCAGGTGAACACGGCTTTCGGTTTTTACCTGATACCCTTTCAGAAGCAGAACAGATTGCAATCCTGGATGAAGCCTGGAAGGATTTGATCAAGATTAAAGAGAAAGAAGACGTGAAAATGCCCGTGATTCTGGTCAAGGATATTTCCGAATATCACAAAGAGCAAAGCAAACTGGTTCAGCAACAGGCATTTGTTCAGTTTGAGATACAGCCATGTATGGCCATGCCCTTGCCCTTCGAAAGTTTTGATGCGTACCTGCAGTCCATGTCGACCAAATACCGAACCCGGGCCAAGCGTGCATTCAAAAAGGCCCAGGGAATCGAGAAACGGGAAATGACCCTGGCAGATATTCAGCGGGAACTTCCGAGAATATATGACTTGTACCTGGACATTGCAGAAAATGCCGGATTCAATATGGTAGACCTAAACAGGGATTACTTGCCGGGCTTAAAGGCTGGACTGGGCAATAAATTCCGCATGTTTGCCTATTATGAAGGAGATAATCTGCTCGCTTTTTATACCATCATTGAAAACAACCACGAACTGGAAGCCCACTTTCTTGGCTACGACAAAGAGCAGAACCACGACAAGCAATTGTATCTGAATATCCTCTACGATATTGTGCGGCATGGTATTGAACTCAAGTCAGAAGTTTTGGTGCTGGCAAGGACAGCCCTTGAGATCAAAAGCTCCATTGGTGCATTGCCAACCCAATACTATTGCTACCTGCGGCATCAAAACAATATCACAAACAAACTGACAGGCCATGTGTTGGAATACATGAAGCCTGTGGAAGAATGGCAGCCCCGACATCCATTCAAGGAGCCGGTAGAACTAAGTAAGGAATTGCTTATTGAAACAAAATAGACTGGCCAGGGAGTGCTTTAGGCAAAAGGATAGGCATTGAATGCTATCGGATGATGGCAAACTGCTCGACCTTGAGGCCTTCTTCGCATTTTATCCATAAAAGGTATAGGCCGGGTGCGGGTTTACCCAAAAGCACCTGATAGCCGGCGGCTGCAGGACTTTCTGCTTTCCCATCCCAAATGGTTTTTCCATTCATATTCGTAATCCACCATTCCGTTTTGTCGGTCTGTGGGTTACTGCCTCCATTGTCTTGCAACGAAACAATGTGGAATTGACCGTAATTGGGATTAGGTACCACCTGAAACCTGCGATCTTCCACAGGATCATTGGTGTGGGCATCGGCATCAATCCAGATGTAGTCCTGGTTGCTGCACATCGTCGGGTATTGATCGAAGGTATAGCAAGCCCGGTTTGGGATGGTTTGTCCGGGAGCCAAAAAAGACTTAGGACTTACCGAAAACAAAATATAACCCAGTGAAGCAGCCCCGCCACTTGCACTGTCGGGAAGTTCAATATCGGTAAAATACCAGCGCACCACATTGCTTCCATCCCGCAATACCTCATAGGCATGCGATGCATCCACCATTTCAAATGAATTGGCTTCCAGCCTGGCATCCAGGGTGTCGCGAATGACAATTTGGTGTACTGTATCGGAAAAAACGTTCTGAAATCGTATGAAATACAAAGCAGAAGCCCCTTCTGCTATTTCCAGGGGAGTAAAGACAGCATCCCCCAAAACCTGTAGGTCATTTTGGGCTCGGGCAACTGAAGGGAAAAACAGCGACCCTGCTGCAAACAGGAGCAGGTGCAAGGATTTCATAGTTCGAAAAATTTGATTTGGCGGCCAAGACAAAAACAAGGAGTTGCTCCAATTCTATTTTGTCCTTCTCAAAGGTAGAAAAATAATCTTTGCCTGGCAAAATATTAACAAATATTCTGGATGGCATAAAGCCGGGGTGCCCAATTATAAGTAGTGGTAAGTAGTAAGTGATAAGTAGTAAGTGTGATTTGTTGACTGACTTGACTCGTCTGAAATAGGTTGACAAAAAAGTTAACTAAAAATCAGGACAAGATGAAAAAGTAAAACGCTATTCGGACGAATTCAAAAAAACAGTGGTTAACAATGATGTACTTTCGGGCAACATTTGCCCGGAGCACATAAGCACAAGTATGGGATAAGCGGATCATGTACCATTGCAACCTGGGTTAAAAAATTTGAAGACTCAGTTCCTAAACGCTTATTTATGAATGAGCAAAAGAAAGACGGTAGAAGAACTCAAATTAGAGATTGAGCAACTTAAACACCAACTGGAATATGAAAAGTTGAGAAGAGTGAAGCCTTTGATACTATGATTGATATTGCAGAGCAGGAGTTTAAGATTCGATCAGAAAAAGTCTGGAGCCAAACAGTCAAAAAATAAAGAGCACTCACAAAAGTACCAAAATAGAACTGTGTGGATTGTTTGGCAAAACAAAACAGGCGTACTACAAAAGGAAAAAAGTGTTTATAAAGCAAGCAATTGAAGAACGTGTCATAGTTGAGGCAGTTCGAAAGGAACGGATATCTATGCCCAAGATCGGAACCAGAAAACTGTTAGTTTAAACTATTGGATCAAGTATAGATGTAGGACAGATAAGTTGTTTGCAATACTGGATCGCAATAATTTACTGATACGAGAGGAAAACAGACAGAGTAGTTACGACTCATAGCAATCATTGGTTTAGAAAATACCTAATCTGATCAAAGAGTCTGGAGGTGAAGGCTCCCAATAAACTATGGGTTAGTGATATTACGTATGTAGAAACAAAAGAAGGCTTTGTGTACTTATTTTTAGTGACCGATGCTTATTCAAAGGAAAATAGTTGGATTTAAAGTTGCTGAAGGTCTTACAGCAAAGCATGCTGTAGAGGCATTACAGATGGCTTTAAAAGGACTATAAAGGACAACTGCTAGGACTTATTCATCATTCAGACAGAGGTGTTCAGTACTGTTGTAATGAGTACGTTAAACTGCTAACAAAATGGAAAATAGACATTAGTATGGCTCAGAATGGAGATCCTTTGGAAAATGCGATCGCTGAAAGAGTTAATGGTATTTTAAAGTAGAATGGCTGTATGATGGAAATTTTGAATCGTTATCTGAGGCGAAAATTTTATAACCAAGGGCTATTCAAATATATAATAATCAAAGGCCGCATTCAAGTATTGAAATGCTAACACCGAGCCAAGCACATTGTAAAAATGGAGAATTGAAAGAACCTGGAAGAATTACTATAAGAAACGAATGGATCATGAAACATTGGTTTCAACATAAAACTGGGGTTTTCAACATTTTTACTGTTAGTTTTAACAAAGAAAAAAGAAGCAAAAAGAAACACATAATAATAATAATATCTAAAGTAAACTTTTTTTAGGACAGATTACTACTTACCACTTACTACTTATCACTTACTACTTATTTCCGTAAATTGCCACCCAAACATTTGTTGACAAGAATGCAGGCCCTTTTGATATAGACAACACCAGTTCGACCTGCGTTCTTTTTAACCCTAACAAGATATATGGCTTCAAGAAGAAATTTTATGCGAAATGCCCTATTTGGAGGGATTACGTTCGGTTCTATTTTACCGCGTATTGATGAAATATTAAATTCCGGATCTGTGGATTCCGGGGGCAAGCCCATGGTGATTGCCACCTGGAATAACCAGGGAGCAACTTCGGCAGCCTGGGAAGTTTTATCAAGAAATGGACGCGCCTTGGATGCTGTAGAAGCCGGAGCGCGTGTTCCGGAGGCCGACCCGGATGATACCAGTGTTGGATACGGCGGTTTCCCTGATCGCGACGGAAATGTTACCCTGGATGCCTGTATCATGGATGAAGATGGAAATGCCGGTTCGGTCTGTTTTTTACAACAGATAAAGCACCCCATTTCGGTGGCCCGTCGGGTCATGGAAAAAACACCGCACGTGATGTTGGTTGGAAAAGGGGCACAGCAATTTGCTGTTGAGGAGGGTTTCCCACTGGAAGATTTATTGACTGAAAAGGCAAAGAAAGCACTTGAAAACTGGCTCAAAAAATCGGAGTACAAACCGGTAATCAACATCGAACGGCACGATACCATCGGCATCGTTGCAATGGATGCAAACCAAAAAATCGCGGGCGCTTGCACCACCAGTGGCATGGCTTATAAAATGCACGGCAGGGTAGGCGATAGCCCGGTAATTGGTGCCGGTATGTTCTCCGATTCGGCTGTTGGTGCTGCTGCTGCAACCGGACTAGGCGAAATGGTGCTCAGAACTCTCGGTAGTTTCCTGACCGTTGAAGAAATGCGCCGCGGGCGCCACCCGCGCAAGGCGGCAGAAATCGCGGTTCGGCGCATTTATGAGAAGTATCCGGAAGAAGCAAAGAAGAATCAGGTTGGTTTTATTGCAATGGACAAAAAAGGCCGGTTTGGCGGTTTCGCCCTACAGCCCGGATTCAACTATACCGTCTGCATTAATGGGGAAACGAAGGTGTATGAATCAGATAGTTTGTTTTCTAAAAAGAAGTAATCAGGCTTTTGGCTTGTACTTGTCAGTCTCATTCACTCATTTATAGTACATAAATGGGGCTAAGGTGTGTATCTTTCAGAGGTGCACGAAAGGCAGTTTGCCTGGGATGTATTTTCTCATAAACACCAAAGCCATGCAGTACAACAGTAAAACACTTTTCCCGGTATTTTTTTTCCTCTTTTTATTTCAAAACCTGCGCGCCCAGAACGCAGATTATCAATGGCATTTTCTTTATGAAGGTGCAATCAAAGAATGGCATGCTGTTCCCGATGGAAGCGGCTGGATCGGCGTTGGCCATACTGACACCTACTTTGTTTATCCATATTCGGTGCCGTTTGCAATTCGAATAGATGATGGGGGGCAACTCATTTGGAGGAACATTTATCCGGACTTATTTCAGGAAATAATAGAAGATATTGATATTCTTCCCCTGTCAAACGGAACGTACTTCATTGCAGATGTCGGTGATGCGTGTGATTATTTAAGACCAGAAAGTTGGGGGATTATTGATTCCACCGGTTCTCTATCCCAGTTTCATGAAACGGATGTTTACGGAACTTACCCTACCAAAATATTCCTCCTTGAATTGCCAAATGGCAATGTAATGCTCCAAACGAACCAGTTTCAAATTGAGATCAAACCCGATGGCCAAGAGTTGTACACCTGGGAAGAAGAGTTTAACTGGAATAACATCGTTCCCCGCTATAATGGGGGATACCTTGCCTTAGGCGATTACAAAGTGGCTTCTACGAATTGGCTTCAAAACTGATCCCAATTGATTTTCCCGACAAATTGAAAGATGGGCTTCAACTAGCGTCAGGTGAGTGGATTTTTTGGGAGAGCAAAGTCTATGGAAGACAACTAATACCTATCAACCGATGATGGAACTTCCTTTGGATTTTATTGAAAATGCCAGAGATCTGGAGTATGCTTATGGGGCTTTTTGGATTGCAGCAGAGTCTAGTCAGGAAGAGGCTCTTATCGTTCAGGTTGATACTGGGCTAAACGTGCTGCAGACCTATATTTCATCTACAGATTACCGGTTTCAGTCGATCTTTGCCGCTATGAATGAAACTTTGTTTTTAAGTGGAGAATCCAATTTACATAAAAATGAAAATGTGTTTCTAAAATCGGAATCTATAAACAATCCAGTGATAAATTCGACAGCAGACCTTGCTCTGGCTGATCTGCGCATACCTCAAATGCCAGTATACCAAGTCGTTCCATGTGATGCCTACACCCCAGGAATCACTGTACTTATCGATTCCTTGTATGCAACGATTACCAACTACGGAACTACTACGGTCCATTCATTCAGGATTAATGGGACCTTCCCGAGCTGTATGAATGTCTGTTATTCTGAAATGCAATTTTCTAAGGTGTTTTCAGTTGCAATCAATCCGGGTGAATCGCTTGAAGTAGTTTTAGCCACCAATCTACAATTAGAAAGGCTATCGGATGTAAGTCCACTTAATTTATGCTTCTGGGTAACCGTGCCGGATGAAAAAACGGATGCGGATGCTGAAAACAATCAATTGTGCAAAGATTTTGCAACCATCTTACCAACCCAAACACTCGATGTGACACTTGATGTTTCGTTTGCTCCCAATCCGGCTTCTGAAATGCTGACCATTCAGATTCTGGGTAGTTTATCCAATAATTTCCAGGGAAACATTGTGCTGAGTAACCTGCAAGGTCAAACCCTGCTGATTGATAGGCTGGAGGGGAATGCCAGGGAAATCGATGTATCCGGACTTCCGAATGGATTGTACCTGGTTTCTATCCAAAGCCCTCTTGGAGGGGTAAATACACAAAAGATTTTTGTTTCCCACTGATCAGTTGGGTGGCATGAGTTCTACAACAAAAAAAAGAAGCAGGTCGAAAGTTTGATATACAGCACTCCGACCTGCTTCTTGTTTACGTGCTACTAAATTTTAATAAACGGAACCACTCGCTTCTCTCCGCCCAACTGAATAATATATTTCCCAGCTGGAAGTTGTGAAACATCTGCCTTACTTCCAGAGCCCTCTTGCACCAGATTTCCAGTTAAATCAAAGATTTTCCATTTGCCTGGCGGTGTGTTTTCTGTTTCAATTAAAAGCACCCCGCTGGTAGGATTTGGATAAACCCGTACCTCCGTTTTTTGTATTGGAGCCTCCGCTTTTGTTATGATTGAAATCCCATTTCCCTCCACGAGTTTATAGAAGTTGTTTGGATTTAAATCGGTGAAGTATTCCATCAAGCCGGAGGGCCATCGGACAACCACAGAGTCAATTGTTGTAGCGAGGTTTAAGCCGAAATGTTGTCGCAGATCGCTGTGCCCGCCAAAGGTGTTGTGTGCGGTTACCTGCCGCACTTGCCATACACTGCCTGCCCCGAGGTCAGCTTTTAGCCTGAGGGTTGCGCCAATTGCAGATCGGTTTGAAACCGTGCCCTGGAGTTTAAATGCAGCCCAGTTCCGGTTTTCAGCCAGATCGTCGTTGCGGAAGAGCGCCCGTGAACTTCCAATCCCGTTGGTATAAAAATCCAGGTCGCCGTCGTTGTCGTAGTCTGCCAGTGCAATAGCACATACCCCTGCATCGGAAAAGCCTGCTTGCTTGGGTGGCTCAAAACTGCCGTCGCCATTGTTTTTGTACAATCGAACCAGTGTATTCCCATCGCTGCTCAGCAGCATGTCGAGGTCGCCGTCATTGTCCACATCTCCCCACACATTGCTAAGATGTCCACCGATTAGCGAAAAGGGCGCCTGGGTTAACGTATACACGCCGGCAGGTTCCTGAATCCAGTATCGGTTTTTTGCCCCATTGTAATTGGTCAGACAAATGTCGAGATCGCCGTCGTTGTCGACATCCGGAAAGTTATAGGTTTGTCCGTCCTGCAATTGATCAAAGGGTGCATCGGTAAGCCGTGTGAGTGAAAAACTTCCGGTTTCAATCAACTCGTTTTTGTAACAATAATCTGGCCCCTGCACGCCTGCTGGTCCACTACCGATAAACAAATCCATGTCACCATCCAGGTCGAAATCTGCCCAGACTGGAATAGTATATGGCGCAATGGTATCGGTGAATTCATAGCCTGTTACCGCAGTGTAGACACCGGGACTGGTTTGCAAATAAAACTTACAGGGGAACGGACCAATGGGATGAAAATTTCGGGCATGTACATACAGCACATCGAGCAGTCCGTTGTTGTCGGCATCAACCAGTGCACAATCCCAGGCTGCATAGGTGCCAAAGCCCGGCAAGGTGATGGCATTGGCATCGAAGGTTTGGTCGCCGTTGTTGAGGTGAATAGCTGCTTGTGCACTGGAGGTAATTACATCCGGAAACCCATCGTTGTTCAGGTCGCCCCAACTAACACCGGATGCGCCGGTGGTCCCGGCTCCGGCCAGATTCTCCAGTTGCTCAAAATTTCCATTGCCCAGGTTGCGAAATAGAAAGTGCGGGTTGACAAACAGGTCGGTATAATTATCGTCGTCGAGGTCGATCCAGCCCACGCCTTTGTAGGCACCGCCTACATTGTTGAATGTGGTGGCCGGATTATCGGGATCAATTACTTTAGTAAATTGAACTTGGGCATGCACGTTTGGCATCATACCCAGCAATAACAGGGATAGGAAAATCTGTTTCATGTTGTTCTGTGTTTTAATTGTGTTCGGGTTATTCCCGTGGGTTAAGAGATATCCAAATATGCCTGCATGCGCCCGTTTTTAAGTCAATCCCTATCAATGTTTCCCTTTTTTTGTACTCCTTTCGAGGTGGCTACCTGGTATTGTTCCTATTTTTGAAACATGCCACAAACGAACGTTGATACCTGGCAGGTAATTTTTCTGCTTGCCGCCTCCCAGGCCCTGTTTATCGCACTGGTTTTTTTTCTTAAAAAAAGCCCACAGCAAGCCGCCAACAGAATGCTGGCAGCCCTGCTTCTCATTTTCACCATAACCCTGGTGGAATATGTGTGTTGGTGGACCAATTACATCTATCGCTTGCCCCATCTGATGGACATCAGCTCACAGCTCCCGTTTTTAATGGGACCTTTGCTTTTGTTTTATTTTATCTTGTTAAAAAACGACCCCTTGCCACGCAACCTGGTTTTGAAACACCTGTTGCCCTTCATGCTGGTTGTGTTGGTATTTATTCCCTGGTACGGACAAAGCGCTGAAACAAAAGTGGCTATCATGATGCATGAGCTGCGGCCAGACTATCCCTTGTGGCTGCGTCGCTCGGTAGTGTGGCTGCGGATCGGGCATTTGCTTTTGTATGCTTTTATACTTTGGATGTTGATCCGCAAGTTGTTTGCCGGAACTGCCTTGTTTGCCTGGGCACGGGTTATTGTTCTCTCATTTCTGGGCTATTCCCTGGCCTATGCCTCCTATTTCATTCTGGTTCGATTTCCATTTTTTACGCTGTTAATGGATTACCAGATATCTGTGGCCATGACCGTATTTATTTATCTGATAGCGCTTTATGCCTACCTTTACCCGCTGGTATTGGATGGGCGTTCGATTCGGGAGCAGTTGCTGCCTGAAAAATACCGAAATTCGGGCCTGACGGATGAAGCAGCCAAGTCATTGCTTGCACGCTTACAATCCCGGATGGAAGAAGAGCAGTTGTATACCGAACCGGACCTAAGCCTGGAGCGACTGGCAGATGAATTGCAGGCTTCCAAGCACCATGTATCGCAGGTGTTGAATGCATTTGAAGGCAAAAGTTTTTTTGAATACATCAACCACTTTCGAATCGAGGAGGCCAAGCGATTGCTTACGGAATACGACCGAAGTCAGATGCATATCATCGAGATCGCATACAAAGTGGGCTTTAACAACAAGGTTTCTTTTAATAATGCATTTAAAAAAGATACCGGACTGACGCCCAGCGCATACCGCCAACACCACAGCATCCCGGATGATTTATCGGATCGACCGGATGCATCCGGTGCATGAATTTAAAATACAAACCGCTATATGGAACCCATCGTGCTTTTTGATGGCAAATTGATGCCATACTCTGATATCCCGGCTTCGCTGTTGGAGCGGGCCTGGTTGTATGGCGACCGGCTGTTCGAAAGCATGGTTTGCTTTGAAGGGAAAATCCCGTTTTTATCGAATCATATTAATCGATTGCATGCCGGGGTGAAGGCGCAGGGCATGCTTTGGCCGGACCACTGGAATGTGGAATTCTGGATGGATGAATTTCAAAAACTGGAGCTTGAAAATGCGCGAATTCGCCTGTTGGTAGTGCGTGCTGCGGGAGGCTATTATCAGGCAAGCCAAAAAGGGGTGCATTCATTGGTCCAGGTGAGTCCGCTTACAGCCCCGGCATGGAGTTGGCCAGATCGCGGATTGGAAATGGGGTTGGCTGCGGATATCCGAATTCCAGCCGACAGGATAGGCCGATACAAAACACACAATGCATCCCGGTATGTAGTTGCTATGGAGGAGGCGCGGGAGCAGGGCTGGGATGATGTATTTATTCAAAACATCCAAAATGAGGTGGCTGAAGCCAGTTCCAGCAACGTATTTTGCTGGATTGAAAACACCTTAATTACGCCACCCTTGGAGTCGGGTTGTGTTGCCGGGGTTGCCAGAGAAATAATCTGTGCATTTGCGCAAAGCCAGGGCTTGGTGGTTCGTGAGAATCCCCTTACTTTCGCCATGGTACTGCAAAGCGATGAATGTTTTTTGTGCAATGCGGTTCAGGGTATTCGCCCTGTTGTTCGAATTGGCCAACGGAGTTTTCCTTCCAATCGAACCCAGGCATTCGCTGAAGCCCTCCGTGCACATTATTTTTAGCCTGTTTCATTTCGTGCGCAGTACTGGATTTTGCCAACCCAAACACAGTACTAATGCAAAAAATTCTGGTAGCCAATCGAGGCGAAATTGCCATGCGGGTCTTGCGCTCTGCCCGCAAAATGGGAATCAAGACGGTCGCTGTTTATTCCGAAGCAGACCGCAAAAGTCCGCACGTTTTATACGCCGATGAAGCCTATTGTCTGGGCCCGGCTCCTTCCTCTGAAAGTTACCTGCGTTCCGATCTGATTCTGAAAATCGCCAAGGAAAAAGGTGTGGAAGGAATTCACCCCGGCTATGGTTTTTTGAGTGAAAATGCCGGTTTTGCACGCGAAGTAGAAGCTGCGGGAATTGCATTTATTGGCCCTCGCCCGGAAAGTATCGAAATGATGGGGAGCAAACTGGCTGCAAAAGAAGCAGCAAAGAAGTTTGAAGTACCCATGGTTCCCGGTATTGAAGAGGCCATTACCGATTTGGAAAAAGCAAAAGAAATTGGTCGTGAAGTGGGCTACCCAATTCTCATCAAGGCCTCGGCCGGTGGCGGTGGAAAAGGGATGCGCGTTGTTGAACAGGAAGCAGATTTGGAAGAACAAATGAAGCGGGCGGTCAGCGAAGCAATATCTGCCTTTGGCGACGGGGCCGTGTTTATAGAAAAATACGTGACCTCACCGCGC
The DNA here is from genome assembly GCA_041392625.1 of Saprospiraceae bacterium. Taxonomy (GTDB): domain Bacteria; phylum Bacteroidota; class Bacteroidia; order Chitinophagales; family Saprospiraceae; genus M3007. Next base: position 31,098 of record JAWKLR010000012.1, read on the forward strand.
CACATCGAAATCCAGGTCTTAGGCGACCAACATGGCAACATCGTGTATCTGTTCGACCGCGAATGTTCCATTCAGCGCCGTCACCAGAAAGTTGTGGAAGAAGCACCTTGTTCAGTGCTTACTCCGGAATTGCGGAAGGAAATGGGAGAAGCAGCAGTGCGTGTTGCCAAAGCCTGCAATTATGTTGGAGCAGGTACCGTGGAGTTTCTTGCTGATGCAGATCTGAACTTTTATTTTCTTGAAATGAATACCCGCCTCCAGGTGGAACATCCGGTTACGGAGTGGATCACCGGGCTGGACCTGGTAGAGTGGCAAATCCGGGTAGCACGCGGCGAAACGCTTCCGTTTACCCAGGATGACCTTAAAATTACCGGACATGCCATGGAACTCCGCGTATGCGCAGAGGATCCCCTGGATAACTTCCTTCCATCGGTTGGTACGCTCACCAAATATCGCCCACCTCACGGTGAAAACATCCGGGTGGATGATGGCTATGCAGAAGGACTGGAAGTGCCGATTTATTACGACCCATTGTTGTCAAAAGTAGTTACTTACGGAGCCAGCAGAGATGAGGCCATTCAACGGATGCGCGAGGCTATTGCAGGCTTTGAGGTAGAAGGCGTGAAAACGACCTTGCCATTTGGTGCATTTGTGATGGACCATCCGGCATTCCTAAGTGGAGATTTTGATACCAAATTCATAGACCAATACTACAAACCGGAGCAAATCATGGAACGCGAAAAAGGTACCGCCGAAATGGCTGCCGGCTTTGCCCTTGGTCTGTATCTGGAAGACAAAAAGCACCTGCAGGTTCCTGAATCGGGAGAGACTGCCTGGTCTAATCGCGTTTAATAAACAGGACAAAACCCGTTTAAAACGGAATCCAAAAGAATAAACACAGAATGTCTGAATACAAACTAACCCAGTACTCACACGGCGCAGGTTGCGGCTGCAAAATTGCCCCTATGGTGCTGGACAATATCCTGAAATCGGGAATTAAAGCCACACCCAATCCCAATTTGTTGGTCGGAAACGAAGAGCGGGACGATGCCGCGGTGTACGATCTGGGTGATGGAACCGCCATCATCAGCACCACCGATTTTTTCATGCCGATTGTGGATGACCCGGCTGATTTTGGTCGGATTGCATCTGTAAATGCCATTTCAGACGTGTATGCCATGGGAGGAACGCCGATGCTGGCAATTGCTATTCTGGGGTGGCCCATTAATACGATTCCGGCTGAAGTAGCCAATGAGGTGATTGAGGGCAGTCGGGCAGCATGTGCTGAAGCCGGGATTCCCCTGGCAGGTGGACACAGCATCGACAGTCCGGAACCCATTTTCGGACTGGCAGTTACCGGTCGGGTGAAACTCGAACATTTAAAGAAAAACGGGGGCGCCAGTCCGGGCGCCCGGCTCTACCTGAGCAAGCCACTAGGGGTTGGTATTTTAAGCACTGCGCAGAAAAAAGGGCTACTGCTTCCTGAGCACAGTCAGATGGCGCCCGACAGCATGAAAGCGCTCAATAAGCCCGGTGCTCTGTTCGGAACCTTGCCTTATGTACAGGCAATGACGGATGTAACCGGTTTTGGTTTACTTGGCCATTTATCCGAAATGTGCAGCGCAAGCAACACCAGTGCAGTGGTGCATTTTGATGAAGTGCCGGTGCTCGATAACGAAGTGATTCAATACTATCTGGATAAAAAAAGCATTCCCGGCGGAACCAACCGAAATTGGGAAAGTTATGGCCACCTGGTAGCCGGAGCGGATAACGATAAACGTTTCATCCTGGCAGATCCACAAACCAGCGGTGGACTTCTGGTTGCCGTTGAACACGGCCATGAAGCCGAATTTGAGGCCGAAGCAGCCCGCCTGGGCCTCCACCTGCAATCCTTTGGCATGATGATGGAGCAGGAAGGGCCGTTGATTACGGTGGTGTAGAACGGCGTACGTCTTAGTAATAAAAAAGCCTCCTGCATAACTCATGCAGGAGGCTTTTTTGTGTCCGAAAGATGGGGTTTAATTACCCGATTCCTTCGCCTTTTTATCTTTTTGGAATTGCATTACTTGTTCCATTACTTCTTCGATTTGTTCGGCTCCGATGCGCTTCATGAGAATTTCATGTTCGCGATCCAGGATAAAGATCTGTGGGGTGGAGCGAATGTCATAGAGTGTCTTGTACTTGCTTTGGATGTAGGGATCCCAGGTGTTGATGAAATAGAAGTCGCTGAACTCTTTTTCTTTCACACCTTCCCAGCAGTCATTTGCTTCTTCGCCAACAGCAGTACAGATGTTGAAAATTTTCACACCGCGGTCCTTGAATTTTTTAGCAAACTCAACCATGTGTGGAGCGGCTTTCTTACAGTGGCTGCAATCCGGAGCCCAGAAGAACAGCACGGTATAATCAGCGTCTACATCCCACAATGAAATTGGTTGGTTTTTCTGATCTTTTACGGTGAGGTTTGGTGCTGTTTTACCGATCAAAATGGGCTCAAGGCGGTCTGCGTTGTCACAGATTTTTTCCAAATCCTCCTCGTTAGCCCATGGGGCTTTTCCGGTACAGTAATAGGTTTTTGCAATGTGTACATACACCCCGTCCATGCCCACGACTTTGCTTTTTGCAAAATAGTTCAGGAAGTGAATGAGGTAGTACTTATAGGTGTCCGGTGCATCTTTGATCTTATCTACCACCACATCAATGGCTTTGCAAATGCTATCGGGGTGCTGTGGGGTAATTTTATTTACGTACTGATCCAGTTTGCTATACAAAACCGGGCTATACAGCATGCAGCCGTCGGCGAGGTCGATGTTGTCAAAATAGTGGTCGCGGTAGTAATAGTACTTGCGCTTTTGTACATCTACCGGGTCGCCTTCAAAATCCGGAACTGTAGGTTCAATGGCCGCACGAACTACCTTGGTCGCCAGGTTGTCCGGATGTTCTTTTAAGAGTTTGTTTTGGTAGTCCTTTACTTCCTGATCTACCTGATTTATTTCGTTGGAAAGGCGAATAGAATCCTGGGGGCTGGTTCCGTGCAATTCGGTGATCTGGTTTTTGAGTGAATCAGCGATTGGACGGCGCTCGTTCAGGTACTTCAGGTATCCATAGAACAGCTCGTTTTCCTTAGATCCCTTCACCTGCATTTTAGCCACATTGTCTTTGGCATCTGTGGTGACGGTAAACTCCTGATCTGTTTCCGGTACAAGCATCTGGATGAAGGAGTTGTCTGGTATGAGTACCAACAGGTACACACCGCAGGGCAGGAGGGTGTCGGCATCAAAATGGAAATAGCCATCCGCTGCCAGTTCGACGGTGTCCTTTACGAATTGCTTGTTGCCGTAGTGGAAACCAAGAACCAATTTGTTTTCCGGATAATTGGTGAGCTTAACTTTGATTTGGTGTCCCTTTGGCACCGGTGCTTCATGAGCAAAAAGGGATGTTGTGAAAAAAAGCAGAAAGAGTATCGATACAATGCGATTCATTGAACGTAGATTTTTTGATAAGGAATTTTAAGCATGCCTGCAAAGGCGTTCCATGTATTGAGACGACAAATATCGAATCTGCTGCACAGTCTGCCTAAGCATTAAAACTTCATTAACAGCTTTCATCAGAATGTGTCGCAAAACGGATTAATTCAGGTCTATAGATTGTATTGCTTGATTTTTCGATACAGGGTACGCTCGGAAATCTTCAACTCTTCGGCAGCCTCTTTTCGGCGGCCGTTGTACTTTTTCAGCGCCCGACGGATAGCGTCTTTTTCAATTTCATCCATTGCCAACGGCGCATTTTCTTCCTCCTCTGCATAATGGCCTCCTCCCTGATTGGATGAAGAAATGATAATGGGGCTATTGGAAGCCGGACTGGCCTCCTGGAAGTCGTGGGTGGGTTTGCTATAGCCGGATCCGGGTTGCAGTTGCCGCAGCACATTCATGTCGGGCATTTCCAGGTCGTTGTTGCGAACCAGATCGTAAACCAGGCCTTTCAAATCGTTGAGGTCGTTTTTCATGTCAAAGAGAATCTTGTACAACAATTCTCTTTCCTGGAAATCGCCTCCATTGGAGCCGGTGCCTTGTCCGTGTTCACCCACCGGAATGGGCAAACTCCGCGCAAACAACTGAGGCATGAAACGCTGAAGGGCTTCAACGGAAATGCTCCGTTCTTCTGCAAGGACGGATATTTGTTCTGCCACGTTTTTCAGTTCACGGATGTTTCCTGGCCAACGGTAGTTCAGCAATACCTGTTCGGCGGCCGGTTCCAAACGGGCCGGTGCCATGCGGTATTTCTCTGCAAAATCGTGCGCGAATTTTCTAAATAGAACCGGAATGTCTTCCCTGCGTTCGTGCAATGCGGGTACCTTGATGGGAACCGTATTCAGTCGGTAGTACAAGTCTTCGCGAAACTTCCCGCGTTTTACCCGCTCCTGAAGATCGACGTTGGTTGCTGCGATGACGCGCACATCGGTTTTCAGCACCTTGGATGAGCCTACCCGGATAAATTCCCCGGATTCCAGAACGCGCAGCAGGTAGGCCTGAGTATCCATGGGCATTTCAGCAATTTCATCCAGGAAAATCGTACCGGAATTTACCGTTTCAAAATATCCCTTCCGATCGCCGGCGGCACCGGTAAATGCACCTTTTTCGTGCCCGAACAACTCGGAGTTGATGGTGCCCTCCGGGATAGCGCCGCAGTTGACAGCAATAAACTCGTTGTGTTTACGGGAACTGAGGGCGTGAATGATTTTAGAAAAAACCTCCTTACCCACACCGCTTTCTCCTGTGATCAGGACGGTCAGGTCGGTTGGAGCTACCCGGGTAGCTGTTTCTAGTGCAGCATCCAGCAATTGGGAACTGCCCACGATTCCAAACCGGGCTTTTATAGATTGCAAATTGTTTGCCATGGATTCAATCGGTTACACACAAAAACTGTGGCCATTAGGCCCGCTCTAAGCGTTTACTTCCGCAACAGGATCAGTTTTTCTTCCTGTCCCATACGGTTCATCAGCAATTTGAGGGTGTCATTGATAGCACCATCAATTTTTACCATTTTTTCAATTTTATTCTCTGCTGTAGTATAGAGTTTATCCCCCTTCACCTTGAAGGTTCCGGCCTCTTTTTGATCTCCATACTGGGCAGTGTAGCGGTTATCAGATTCAAATGCAAAGGAAACCGAACTGGCATCCTGTCCGCCATCCTCACCAAAGACCAGCCATTCCAACCCTTGCCAATCGCCAATCAACTCGGCAGTTGTTTGGCTGTCTTTTTCCGATACACCGCACGACATAAGTGCAGACAACAAGAGGATTCCAATGGTTTTTTTCATAAATTCTAACTTGAAAATATATGGGTTAATGGTTTAGGCTACAATATCTCCCAACAAGGTAGCTGAGGTTACTTCGCGGACTTTCACCTGGACATAATCACCAGGCTTCAGGCCTGGCTTTTTCGGGAAAACCAGCATTTTGTTTTGGCTGTTTCTTCCGCAGTGTTCCTGGTCTGATTTCTTGGAATCCCGTTCGATCAGCACCTTGAAGGTCTTTCCTACATCCGCTTTGTTGTGCTCCAGACTAATCGCATTTTGCATGCGAATGATCTCGTTGAGCCTTCTTTTCTTTACCTCCTCAGGGATGTCATCTGTCAACTTACGGGCTGCTAAAGTCCCCGGACGTTCGGAATAATAGAACATGTAGGACATGGAATAGTTTGCCCATTCAATCATGCTCAATGTATCCTGATGCTCTTCTTCTGTTTCGGTACAAAATCCTGCGATGATATCCGATGAAACAGCACAGTCCGGTATGATTCGGCGGATTGCTTCCATGCGCTGAATGTACCATTCCCGGTCGTAGGTACGATTCATCAAATCCAGGATTCGGCTGTTGCCCGACTGCACAGGAAGGTGGATGTATTTGCAAATGTTCTCGTATTTCGCCATGGTTTCCAGCACCTTATCGGTCATGTCCTTTGGGTGGCTGGTGCTAAAGCGTACACGCAGGTCTGGGTGCACCTGAGCGGTCATCTCCAGCAAATCTGCAAAATCTGTCGTTGTTTCTGTTTCAGGGTTGACCCATTTGTATGAATCCACATTCTGTCCGAGGAGGGTTACTTCCCGGAAACCTTTATTGAATAAATCGCTTGCTTCGGCAACAATGCTAAATGCATCACGCGACCGCTCACGACCCCGGGTAAACGGAACCACACAAAATGAACACATGTTGTCGCAACCACGCATGATGCTAATAAATGCAGTGATGCCATTGCTTTCAAGCCGCACCGGATTGATATCGGCATAGGTTTCTTCCCGACTGAGCAGCACATTTACCATGCGGCTTCCTTCCTCAACATCACCCAGCAAGTTGGGCAAATCGCGGTATGCATCCGGGCCGACTACCAGGTCCACAAGTTTTTCTTCCTCCAGCCATTGCTTTTTTAATCGCTCGGCCATGCAGCCTAGCACACCCACTTTTGTTCCGGTGCGTTTGCTCTTTATTTCTTCAAAAAAACGCAGGCGCTTACGCACGGTTTCTTCTGCTTTTTCCCGAATTGAACAGGTGTTGATCAGGATTAGGTCGCTGGATTCTACATCCCGGGTAGGAACATAGCCCACCTCGCCTAAAATGGAGGCGACGATTTCCGAATCGCTGAAATTCATCTGACAGCCATAACTCTCAATGTAAAACCGTTTCAAGCCGGGGCTTAATCCCGGATCAATTTGGTCTTTGCTGAAAACCTGGCCTTGCTTGGACTCATCCATTGATTTGAGCCCGCTAAGTGTCGGATTGTTGTCGTACATCTAAGGATTCTGTTTTAGCCCGCAAAGATACGGTCTTTTTACAGGATGTATGACAAAATGACATACCGATTTTCCTTTTTGCCCGCTTTTGATGGACCGCTAGCCCGATGCTCTTAGTAGGATTGTGGGTATGTTCCTCAGAATAGCTATTCCCATCCAGATATGAAGATAGCAGGGCTACGCCCTTAAGGTGGCCTGGTACCTTTTTATTCCTGCCACAACAGTCGGGAATATCCGCTGCTTCCGTCTTTCAACTGGGTCTGGATGAAGTACAAGCCGGTGTGCAGCGCGGGGGTAAGTTGGTTGTTCCCTTGCTGAATCTTTTTTGTGAACACCAGTTGTCCGGTTGCGGTAACTATCCGAACCATTCCGGCCTGAGGACTGGAAATTGTCACGGATTGAGATGCGGGATTGGGGAAAATAGACACCTTGTATTGAGTAGGCTCAACAGCAGATGTAGTCAACCACTGATCATACAGGGTTTGCAGCGAGTCGATGGGTTCCATTCCTGCCGGAAGCGATGGCACATTGAGATCGAGGTACAGGTTATTATCGTCGTCATCGGGTTTGGCTACACGGAGAAATGCAGACAGGGAACTGGTGCCGTTGTCTGTACACCGCGAATCGGCGCCCACTACATTTGCGCCCTGAAGTGCAGCCATCAGGCGGTCGGCGAGTGTACCGGTTGCATTTATAAAACGGGATTCAATACTGTCAATGATTTGAGGGCCGAGGAGAATGTTTCCCTGAATGGCATAGTTTACTCCGGTATGGTGTCCTTTCCAATCCAGGCATTGGGTGCCGGTGAAAGAGGCAGAGCGGGGGTGTCCGTCCGGATCGAAATCAACAATGCCGTATTGACGGGTTTGTGCACCGATTAATCCGGTTGGGTCGTTATTTTTCAAGAAATCCAGAATTTCGGTAGGGGAGAGCCCTTCTTCCATTTTTAGGCGGGCATTGTTTTGGTTGGTGGCATTCCAGTAAGATTGGGTGTGGATGGCCCCGCGGCCGGGAAGAATATCGCTGATGATGATGGCTCCGTTGCTGCCCGGAAACTGGATATTGTCCAGACAACTTGCTCCGGCGCTTCCGATTTCACCGGTGATGGTATCAACAGCAACTATGGAAAAGGTATCCTGAGCCTGTAGTATAGATAAGATGAACAGCAATGGGGAAATGAGTATCAATTTACGCATACCTTGATTTTTTATGTGTGAAATGAAATTAGACATCCTCTTATGGTTCAATAATCAGATCCAGGGATTTTTCAATTAATTTTTGGACGTCCTCTCTTGGATGGGTGCTAAAACTCCCGTCTGCCCGGTTGGCGAGTACTACACTCAACGAAAGTGCCTCGTGCCCAAGCAATTGGCTCAACCCGTAAATAGCAGCTGTTTCCATTTCCAGGTTGACAATCTGCATCCCGTCAAACCAGAATTTAGCCAGAAGGTCCAGGTAGTCTGTTCGTTGCACAGGAGCGCGCAGCTGCCGTCCCTGCGGCCCATAGAACCCAGGATTGGTAGCAGTAATACCGGCAATGTATCCTTCCTCAACCATGCGTTGTACCAGATGAGTATCGCCTTCGGCAAAGTAGGGGCTGACGGGGAAATGCCATTCCGGTAGTTGTTCTTTCAGACTCTGTATAGCCGGGTGGTTCTGTTGGTTTTCCGCTTTGTAAAAATGAAGCAAGCCATCCAGTCCAAGCCCTGCCGTTGAGGCCACCAGACTTCCTGCAGTGGTGTGTGCTTGCAATCCACCGGTTGTTCCCATGCGAACGAGTCGTAGTCGGGTATGATTGGGTTTGATATCCCGGGTTTCCAAATCAATATTGTGTAAGGCATCCAGTTCATTCAAAACGATGTCGATGTTGTCCGGCCCTAATGCCTGTGGATATCACCGTCAATGGTGTCCCTTTATACACGCCCGTATGCGTCACAAATTCCCGTTTCCGAACCTGATGATCTACCCGGTCAAAGTACTGACTGACCCGCGGCACCCGATCCTGATCGCCTACCAAAATGATGGTCTGTGCCACCTGCTCCGGGTGGAGGTTCAGGTGGTAAATGGACCCATCCGGATTCAGTACCAATTCACTGTTTTTTAAAGTCATATTTTACTCAGATAAAATTTTCTTTACTGTTTTTTGTATTTATTTAAAAAATGAGACCCTAAGTTAACCTTTCCATTCGGATTGGTGAAATTTAGTGGGCAGTAGGTAGCCTTGTCATTCCTGGTAAGGAAATTGTTTATTCGTTTAGTTCGCCTCTTCAAGGCTCTGTTTAAATAGAAGTTGTAAGTAGTAAGTAATAAGTTATAAGTTATAAGTTGACTTGCAAAATGTCAAAAATGTACTTACTACTTATTACTTACAACTTCTATTTAAACAAATAAACAAGGGAAAGCGCAGCGTCCCGAATAAACAAGGCCCAAAGGGCCGAATAAACAACTCTATCATCTTCCTGTCAAAATCCTGAACAGACAGGTACCTGCTCCAGATAAAAGGGCTTGAAAACCTATCTTTGCGGCATGGTAACAAAAGAACAAATTGCAGAGCGTTTTCAGGGCATTCAGGATCAGATTTGTGCGCAACTTTCAGAGGCAGACGGTACGGAGTTTCGTGAAGATTTGTGGACCCGTGCGGAGGGTGGGGGAGGCCGAACCCGAACCATTCAGGGTAAGGTGATAGAAAAAGGGGGCGTTGCATTTTCTGCAGTTCATGGCCCCTTGCCGGATGCTGTTGCGAAGGGCATGAAGATGGAGCCCTGCAATTTTTTTGCTACCGGCGTTTCGATTGTGCTACACCCGCACAGCCCGATGGCGCCGATTATTCATATGAATATCCGGTATTTTGAAACGGATTCGGGCAAGTGGTGGTTTGGCGGAGGAATTGACCTTACCCCGCATTACATCAACGAAGAGGATGCCCGCTACTTCCACCGACAACTAAAGGAAATTTGCGATCAAAGCCATCCCGATTTTTACCCTAAATTCAAGGAACAGGCAGACACCTACTTTTATCTTCCACACCGAAATGAAACCCGGGGAATTGGCGGGGTGTTTTACGATTACCAGGACGAAGCAAGCGGACTTACACGTGAAGCATTGTTTGAGTTTGCAATTCGCCTGGGAGAAAACTTTGCGCCCATTTACACCAGTTTGTTGGAACGCGCAGCAGACAGGCCCTGGGGCGAACGGGAAAAGACCTGGCAATTGATCCGCAGGGGACGATATGTTGAGTTTAATCTGGTGTGGGACCGGGGCACAAAATTCGGGCTCCAAACCAACGGCCGCATTGAATCCATTCTGATGAGTATGCCGCCTTTTGCCAGTTGGGAATACATGCATAAAATCGAGGAAAATAGTCCGGAAGCACATACCTTGCAGCTACTTAAGAAAGGAATCGACTGGATTCAATAAACTATGCAAAAATCAAGAAAACCCCTGGCGTCGATATTCCTGACAGTCTTTCTGGACATGTTGGGTGTCGGAATTATCATTCCGGTACTTCCGGCCCTTTTTGTATCGGAAGGCACAAGCATTCTGCCCGAAGGAACCACGGCTGCGCAACAGGCTATTTTGTATGGATACCTGACTGCCATTTATCCCTTCATGCAATTTTTTGGTGCGCCAATATTGGGTTCGCTGTCCGACCGGCTTGGCAGGCGCTCCATGCTCCTGGTCTCTCTGGCTGGCACCCTGATTGGCTACCTCTTATTCGGTTGGGCTATTCTGATTGAAAACCTTCCTCTACTTTTTCTGAGCCGGGCACTTCCAGGCTTCACCGGAGGCAACATCAGCATCATCTTTTCTTCGATTTCAGATATTACTTCGGATACTCCCAAAGACCGGCCCAAATATTTTGGCCTGGTTGGAATGGCTTTTGGGCTGGGCTTTATCATGGGGCCTGCACTTGGCGGGGTGTTGGCTGATAATCAGGTTGTTTCCTGGTTCAATCACGCCACCCCGTTCTGGTTTACAGCCTTGCTCACCCTGGGCAATATCCTGTTGCTCTATTTTCGATTCCCGGAGACCTTGGTACACCCAAGTCAGAGCAAATTGAGCCTGTGGTCTGGATTTAAGAATGTACAAAAGGCCTTCAGTTCGGTGAATCTGCGCGGTATTTTTGCCGTTAACCTGCTGATGTCTCTGGGCTTTTCGTTTTTTACACAATTCTTCTCCGTCTACCTGATCCAGCGTTTTGACATGTCGGTCAAAGACATCGGAATCATCTTCGCCTGGGTGGGTTTGTGGCTTGTGTTTACACAAGGGGTGACAGTCCGCAAACTGGCCAAGCGATTCAGTTCCACCCAGATACTCCGCTATTCACTCCTGTTTTTAGCCATTTCTGTACCCTTATTGCTCATCCCGAGCAACCCCTGGAATGTCATGTGGATCAACCCCTTTATTGCCTCTTTCCAGGGACTCTCCGCACCCAATATGACCACCGTTGTGAGCGCAAGCCAGTGCCAGCGAACAGGGCGAAATACTCGGTATAAATCAAAGTATGGTCTCCGTAGGCCAAATGGTTCCCCCATCATTGCCGGCTACCTCAGCAGTCTTAACGGCGCCTACCCAATCGTCGCAGCCGGCGTCACCATGTTCGTGGGTTGGCTTGTTTTTATTTCCTTGAAAATGGACTAGATTTTTTTTGTTGATTTGTTGATGCGCCCCTGGCGGGCAGGGCTGTTAAGTTCTAAGTAATTTTATTATCCTCTTTGGGTTTTCTCTAAGTGTTTCCATGGCGTATTTGACAGATTTCTGTTTGTTTAATCTGATGTTAGAGCACGCAAAATTTTGATATAAAGCATTTAATTTGTATGTTTTGTAACTGTGGAACTTGGTATGATCCTCTCGCATTACCACATCCTTTACCCAGTGCAATTTGTTTTCTACTGCCCAGTGCTGCCGAATACATTGCCCTAAAGTCTCAGCGGTTCCCTGCTCCCAACTGCTGATATAATAATGAGTTTTATCTGTCTGTTGGTCTTTTACGGTTCTTATTCGCCTAAGGGCTATAACTTTTTTGACATGGGGCCAATCCTCTTTTAAGGCTTGACTTGGATGATATACGCTCAACTCCCTTTTCCTTTCTTCCTCTATTTTTTCTGTCCAATTTGCCTGTTCAATGTATGCGTTTTCTACAACACACTGCTGTATCAACGTAGTAAGCCGTTTTTTGCGGTGTTTAACCTGGACGATATAATCATTCCCACTTGCTACAATGCATGTTAATGTTTTTTTGAATCGTGATTAGCATCGAGTGTATACAAAGCACCTTTAATACCCAATTGTTCGATCATCTGTCTTACAAGTACTGCTTCACTCTCATATTTGTTCTCATAAGAAATGGATCCTAACACCAACCCCTGGGATACACAAAACGCATTTACCATAGAGACAAAATTCTGCTGATGGCTTAGCCCCTTGATCACACTTGACTTTATAGCCTTTCCATCCATGGCTATCACACTAGGAGTTGTGGAACCAACAGCCATTTTTGATACTCCCCAATCCATCAATATCTTCTCAAAAGCCTTTAAATCAATATTATCAACTATGCTAGTAAGCGATACATGACTCGGAACCCCATGTTTTAAATCTAATACCTTGCTCAAATATTTTTCGTGACGCTTACAAAAACGGGCAACATCTCGATAGCCCTTACAGCCTGCAAGAGTGCCTACCAACATCAGTAACATCGTCTTATCCATAGGGTAGCGCAGCCCCTGTTTGCGGCGACTATCTGGTAACCTGCTTAAATGAATTAATATATCCATTTGCTTTTTTAAACGCAAATATATGCAGAACTTAACAACCCTGCCTGGCGGGGCTAGGATGATTTGATGAAAATGTTTATTCGTTTAGTTCGCTCTGCGAGGCTTTGTTTATTTGTTTATGAAAATTGGTGATTTGATGAAAAGTGATTGTCGCACATTAGTTTTCAATTTCAAATTTACACATCAATTTTGTGCCTCAAGGATTAACCCGGTAGAAGTATGACTTATACTTCATAGCATTAATCTTTATGAAAAACCACCAGTTTTTTGCTAATATATTTGCCATGTGGATCAAAAGCATGAATAATATACATCCCCTCTGACCAACTAGAGGAGTTTATCGTCAAGTTAGAGTTTGCATCTTCTGAATGCATAATTCGACCATCAATACTAGTGATGTGTATTTTATGACCTGAATTATTTGTAGATGAAAGAGTAATTTCAATTTGACTATCTGCGGGATTAGGGTAAACCTTTAAATAGCTTTGTTGGTCAATTACCCCCAAGACATTATTGGATAACGATATACAGTTTATTGTGTCAATACACCCATCTGGCGACATTTTTACTAACCAATAATAGTAATCAATTCCCAGCCTGGCAGTACCAACAGCGATGATGCTACCACTAGATAATTCTCCGGCCCCTGAAAAGTACCCTTCATTGGCTGGAGTATTTGTTGGAGGAATAAAGGTGTTAGACCATAAGGTATCACCTGTTTCGGTAAATCGAACAATCCAACCACTGTGTAGAACAGGTGGACCAGAGCCCGAATTATTGGGAACTTTTGATTTGCCGGATGCTATAAAGTCAGAATTATTAATTGCTGGAGACAAAGAGTGCAAGAAAGAAGTATATGGCTCTGCAAACCCTACCGGGCTTATTGAAATAAGATTAAAGTTTGCATCTAAAGTGCCAACTCCTGTACAATATGCATCATTCCCTTGAAAGTTTTGGCACTTCATCCGTCCAACAAACACCCATTCCCCATTTGAAAGAGGTGAAATTCTATTTATTGAAAAGAAACCAACGTCCTCGGACTCTCTTTTTTCATGAAGAACATTTCCATCTAAATCCAGATAAATTACCCAAGGGCGATTTGAAAACTCATCGCCAGTAATTAATTGGTGATAACCAACACCAATGATAGTATCATTTCTAAGTATAAAATCAATCAATGCTTCATCTTTGTCTAGATCACCTAAGAACTCATGATAAATGCTTGTTCCATCTAAGTTTGTTTTTCTAATAAAGCCATCTAATAAAGCATTAGGACGCTGGACGGTTCCCCCAAGCAAATAACCAATATCCAGTTCTATTGTTTCAGAATAAAACTCCACAGAGCTTATAGAATCAGGATATTCTTGAAAAATTTCTAAATCTAAGTTTTTATCCACTTTAACAAATACTCCGTCATAACTCTCAAATTCAGCCGCAGTTAAAATGAAGCCGGAATCACTTGTAGGTTTTAAATCTGACCAAACCTCAGAACCGATAAGCGTACCAGAGTTAGGGTCACATATTCGGGAGGAGTCAATGATTTGACCAAAGGTGTCAAGCCGCATCATAAAAATACACCATTTGCTTAGATCATTTAGATCACGAGTTGCTCCTGAAACTATGATCGTGTCGTTTATCACAATTGCTTTGGGAGTTAAGGTTCCATGATTGCTATACTCGTAAAGTCCATTATAATAACCCTGGGTTTTGCCAGGTATAAGCGTTATAAGTAAAAAGAGTATAATGAAATAAGAGCGCATATTCTCAGGTTTTAACTCTCCCTCATATTTATAATATGAGGGAGAGTTGTTTCGGTTAATCTAAAATAGGTAAACGCTATTTATTTAATAAAATCAAATTCTTCAAAAACGGATCGTGGTATTTCCCCATGATCATAAATCAATAAAAGAATCTGATATGCTCTATATCCTTCAATGATATTGCGAATTTTTTCATTACCGCTTCTCAATGAAAACTTCTTGTTTTTATAAAAAAGCCTTAAGTATTCTAATGCTTCTTCTGGTTCTGTTGAAGACAAATAGCTCGCCCTATTGTAATAATTATGGGCCAATAAAAAAGCAGCCCATTCAGCAAACTGTGAATTTGGGAAGTTTGTTAAAATGTAATCTGCATCCTTAATATAAAAATCGTTAATCAAGTTTTGTGATACTCCAATTGTTCCGTCAGAAACATGGGCGTAGTATGCATCATATACAAAATCCGGCTTGGCTCTTGTTTGCAAAAAATTAAAGCATTTGGCATCTTCCCCGGTATATTTCGTTATCCAAACTTTTTTTATGGGTGATCTTATAATCAACGTTGTATCATTGAAACCACTCGGATAATATGCCGTTCTTATTTCAAAACTATCCTCAGTTTTTATGTCGCCGAAAATTTGATAAACAGGTAGAATTAATTCATTGGTAACAATAGAATCATTCGGCTGAATTTGGAGGCTTTGTGATCCTGATGAATGCCCTTTATGGTAATGCATTAGTGTTTTTCTACTCCACGATAATGACTCTAGCTTTCTATATTCAAGAAATAAGTATCCTGTATAGATTCCGCTACCACCTATTAGTAGTTCTTTAATAGATGCGATTTCAGAACTGACGTTTTTTATTATAAACCTCATGGAACATGGGCTGATAGCCCCTAACTCTGTAGATTCAATTTTTAGTTCCACTGTGAGTTGACCCGCAACCTGAGATTTGAGGGGAAGTGGCCATACAAATACTAAGAAACTTAATATAAGTTTAATTATGTGCCTCATAAATCATTCTTAAAACGGGATTTACTTCGATTCTCGAAACCTACTTTCTGCAATTTAGGTAAATTAGTTTCCTCAATGGTGGAAGAATGATTGAATGATACTTTTGAGATGATGCTCTGTTGAAATTGTTTATTCGTTTAGTTCGCCTCTGCGAGGCTTTGATTAAATAGAAGTGGTAAGTAGTAAGATAAGTAGTAAGTACATTTTTGACATTTTGTAAGCCAACTTGCCACTTACTAAACTACCAACATAAACAAATAAACAAGGGAAAGCGCAGCGTCCCGAATAAACAAGGCCCGGAGGGCCGATTAAACATCAACAAATCATCCAGCCCGAAGGGCGCATCAACAAATCAACAATAAATTCCCTATCTTTAAGGGCATGAAAAAAAAGAATGATCTCAGTTTAAAGGATGCGATGCAATTGATGATCGACCAGTATCGGTTGGAGCCACAGTTGCAGGAAACCCGCATAAAAATGCTGTGGGAGGAGCGGATGGGAAAAACCATTTCTACCTACACTTCCAAACTGTATCTGAGAAAAAACATTCTGTATGTTACCATTCTTTCAGCCCCGCTCAAACAGGAGTTGGTTTATGGGCGCGATAAGATTAAAAAAATGCTGAATGAGGAGTTGGGTGAGGACCTGATCCAGGATGTGGTCATTCGTTAATGCAATTTTTAACTGGTTTGCAAACCAAAGGGCTTGTTTGCTGTTCGAGTACCAATAGCATTTGAAATCGTTCAACCAACTTCCTAACCGTTCCCCTCATGTACTTTTTCTGGTTTCGCCGCGATTTGCGCATCCATGATAACGCCGGCTTGTATCATGCCTTGAAACAGGCTCAAAGTCAGGGTGAGCAGGTGCAATGCCTGTTTATTTTTGATAAAAATATCCTGGATGAACTGACCGATCCCGCCGATGCCCGACTTGATTTCATTCATCAACAATTGCTTGAAATCGACGCTCTACTACGGGAACACGGAAGCAGCCTGCTTGTCAAACACGGTACCCCGGAACAAGTTTGGCGGGAACTTTATGAGAGCCATCCGATAAAAGCAGTTTTTACAAACCGGGATTACGAACCCTATGCACTGAAGCGGGATCAGCAGGTGTCCGAAATTTTGACTGAAAAAAACGCCGCTTTCCACACATTCAAAGACCATGTACTTTTTGAAAAAGTTGAGGTCTTGAAAAACGATGGTACGCCCTATACGGTGTTTACGCCCTACAGCAGGAAATGGAAAGAAAAATTGGTGTCAAGACCAGATGCTGAAGCAGGCAGTTTTTACCTTAAAGGTTATCCCTCTGAATCCTATCTGAGTGCTCTTGCGCAAGATGCAAGTTTGGGTGTTCCGGACTTGACGGGAATTGGCTTTGGAAAAAGTAAACTGGAGTTTCCTCCCAAAGAAGTGAGCCGGTTTGATTCGGCAATATGGAGAAACCCGAAATTTTCCTGCGGTTGACGGGACCTCCAAACTGGGCGTCCACTTCCGCTTCGGAACAATCTCCATTCGCGCAAAGCCCAGGCTGCGCAAGGACTCAGCAGAAGTGTATCTGAATGAACTGATCTGGCGAGATTTTTACAGCCAGATCCTGGCCCTTCCCTTGTGGAGCAGTCTTTCCGACCACAATACGACCGGATTGAATGGCGAAACAACCCGGATGAATTTGAGGCCTGGTGTGCCGGCCGCACCGGGTATCCGCTGGTAGATGCGGGCATGCGTGAACTTGTCCAAACCGGTTACATGCACAATCGGGTGCGCATGGTTGTCGCCAGTTTTTTGTGCAAACACCTGCTCATTGATTGGCGCTGGGGGGAGGCCTGGTTCGCACAGAAACTGCTGGATTTTGATTTGGCATCCAACAACGGAGGCTGGCAATGGGCGGCTGGTTCGGGCACCGATGCGGCTCCGTATTTCCGAATTTTTAACCCGTCGGAACAACTTAAAAAGTTCGACTCTAAATTGGTTTATGTAAAAAAATGGGTTCCGGAATATGGAACAACCAAATACGCGAAACCCATCGTCGAACATGTGTTTGCCAGAAAACGCTGTTTGGAGGTGTATCAGCGCGCCTTGAAATAAGGAGATTCCTACGAGTCAGAAGCCATTACCATCCAACCGTGCGGATAAGCGTCCAGGTTCCCGTAGTGGAAGGCTTCCATTTGTTTAAGTGTACGCTGGCGCAAATAACCAATGCGCGGTAGCGGCCGAACCGGATGTCCTTTCACCAACATGGGCTGGTAAATATTCTGGAATCGGGTAAACCGCAGGGTTTTGTGCCTATGTGTGCGGGCATCTTTGATGGAGGCACTCGTCTTGCTTACGCTTGCTTCCCGTTCCAAATCATCATTCAGCCAGATATCTCCAAGGGCGTGATTGGCTTTGTACACCCTCCGTGCCTGAGTCAGGAATTTATCTGTTGGAAATGGCCCCTGGTCTTCTTTCCAAACTAGTTGCAATCCCTCGGTTTCGTTGGGTGGTCTGGACGGGTTGCGAATGGTATCCAGAATATCATCTGCCGTTGCGCCACCGATGTATTCTGCACGGATTTTCCAGCCATCCGGATGAAAACCGGAAACGGGTGCAGCGGGAGTATCCTCTTCTTGCCAGTCATTCCGCTCCCATCGGGAAACGGCAACACGGGTAGCCCAATGCGTAGAGCGCCAAATCAACCAGCGCAGGGCAGATTCCATCATTAAAATCTGGGCATACGGACCGTTGAGAATGGCCAGCGGCTCACCAGGCAACAGGAGCATTCCCTCCGGAGGCATTGTGACACCGACACGCAAACGCATGCGTTGCAGATGGTTGAGGAAACTCTCGGTAAAGGGCTCGACCTTGCGTCCGGGCCCTGCTCAATTTGCTGGATGCGTTCGGGGGTGAATCGAAATTTCCGAATGTGTTATGAGCAGAAGCTGCTCCGCAGAGTATGGCGCGGGCCATCTGTTTCATATACTAAATGAAATAAACTTTCTTGGTTATACGAGCCGTTTTGCCAGGCTTCCTGTCCGGCCAATGCCGGGCTCAGATCATCTAGCCAGTCAAAAGTTGAAGTTGCTTGAGGCATGGTTATAGTTTTCTCCGGACTCCGTCGCGTCCATACAAATTGAAATTGACTGCAAAGAAAAGCATATCCCCTGCAAGGCCAACATTCTTTTGCCCTAAAAATAAACGTTCATACCCAATTCGCAGTCGGACTCCCGGATATCCATAATTTAACCCACTTTCATTGATCGTATCTTCATCAGAGAACTTGAATTTCAGGTCGGTTGTAAGTGCTGCCGTCAGGTTGGGGCTGTTAAAATAAAAATTTCCATAGTAAGCTGGCAACGGATCTGCTCCTTCATCGGGCATGGGTGGTCGCATCCAGGTCCAGCCTGCTCCGATCGACGGAAACATGCGCAATCGGGGTTTATCCACTACATCGTAGCCCAATTCCAGTCCGAATTCAATCATGGTGACCTTATCATCCTTGGGCCAGACTTCAAAATTTTCAATTATATCCCGTTCAAGATGCATGCCACCTGCGTTGAACCGGAGTCCTGCATTTAGGCCTTTATACCAAAAAGCAAGTCCGGTATTGAAAGCGAAGTAGGGACTGAGGTTACGCTCCAGTTGATCACTGAATGAGCCGTACAGGATTCCCATATCAAAATTAACAGCCCAGGGCTGAGGCAAACTGCCGTGGTACATAAATTGGTTGATGAAGCCTTTGAACCGGGAGTTCGGATACCGACCTGCAAAGCGTTCTATTTTCAGTTCCTGCTGCTTGCTTTCTTCCTCCATCTGGTCGATCCGGAGTAAGTAATCGAGAAAAAGCAGGGTGAACAAGCGCTCTTCCTCTTTTAATCCGCTTTTACGAATAATGTCTGCATAGCGAACCCGGTTTTCATACAAATGATTGTCCAGCACTACAAACAGGCTGTCTTCCGGTGGTTGAATCTTCCAGAGGTCAGTAAGGCGCTGATCCATGGTATACGAATCAATCTCCTCAAACAAGGATTCATACCGCCCAAGGTGGATGTAGAGCAGCCAGCGTTCGTCCCAAACGGTGGTGGTGTACAGGCTGTCTTCCAGTTGCAACAAAGAATCCAGACTGGCTCCCAACAGCTCGTCCTGTGCAGTTTGAAATGCGCCTATTGCTGCTTTGCGGTAGGTTGCAATCTTGAGTTCCTTAAGTGAGTCAGCAGACACTTCCGTTTCCTGGGAACTAGCAAGAAATGGGATGAAAAAGATAAGGATAAAGAGTAGGGTGCGTCTAAAAACAAGCATATTAAATATTGATTTTTCCTTCAAAAACAAACGTTGCCGGCCCGCAAAGCCAGATGTTATGATATGCTCCGGCCGTTTTCGAAAACCGTACAGCAAGTTGGCCGCCTTCAGCCTGGATTGGCGTTTCATAAGTCCCATCAGGATCGGCATTTTTTTGAGAAAAAGCCAATGCGGCGGCGGTTACCCCTGTTCCACAGGCAAGAGTCTCATCCTCTACACCACGTTCGTAGGTGCGAACCCGGATTCCTGAATTTATGGGTTCCACCAGGTTCACATTGATCCCGTCTTGTTCATAAGGCGGCGCATAGCGCACACTCCGGCCTACTGCAACCATATCGCTTTGTTCGAGTTGTTGTGCAAACCGGATAAAATGCGGAGATCCGGTATTGAGTTCATAATCGGCGCCTCGTTGCATTACCTGATCAATATTCTGCATTTTCAGTTCAACCCAATAATTGCCTGGTTCTTTGGGTTGTATACTGGCTTCGTGCGGACCATCAATGGCAATAAAACGGTAGGAGTCTTGCTTGAGTTCCCGATCGTATGCAAAGGCAACAATGCAGCGCCCTCCATTCCCACACATACTGCTTTCATTTCCATCTGAATTG
This sequence comes from Saprospiraceae bacterium, assembly GCA_041392625.1. Lineage (GTDB taxonomy): Bacteria > Bacteroidota > Bacteroidia > Chitinophagales > Saprospiraceae > M3007. The sequence goes on from JAWKLR010000012.1 coordinate 51,319, forward strand.
AAATAAACCATTTCAAAATCAAAGCTGGCATGGTTTTGAAGCAGGATAAGCCCATCGGCACCAATCCCAAAATGGCGGTCACACATCCGGGCAATTCGCGCGCGATCGCCGCGTTTTATATAGTGGGTGCTCCGTTGGTCAATCATAATAAAATCGTTTCCGGCACCTTCGTATTTCCAAAACGGAATTTCCATAGCAACAAATTGATCCGGGGGGAGGATATTTGCCGACCCCGTGTTTTTTTGCGAAATTGCGGTAATTTTCCGGTATGAACCGTTAATAATTATTTAAAAATAAACTGACCTCAACTTTTAATCGTTGATACTGTCCTAATACAAACAAGGAACCGAAGTCCATGTTTTGAATTTCCCCAAAAACTCCTGTTGAGCCATCCCCCTAAGATCGAACTTAAAGTCTGTATAATTCATGAAAAAGTTATTTCCTTTATTGCTGGTAGCGCTGCTCAGCTCGCTGTTTACCATTGCACTTTTCAAACTTACTGAAGAGGAGGCTCCGGTTGTTCAGCCTGTTTTAGATGATGCAGGCTCTGCACGATACACCAGTTTGGTCAATCAACTCTTTGAAGCGCGAACCAAGCATGGCTTTCGTTCTTCTTCGCCAACAGATTTTATAGAGGCTGCATCGGTTGCAACACCCGCCGTGGTCAACATCCGTGCAATTCAGGAAGTGGGCAGTGGATTGTGGGGCAGGAGCGCACTCGCCGGCTCTTCCGGTTCGGGTGTGGTTATGTCACCCGATGGCTATGTCGTAACAAACCACCACGTAGTCGAGAACAGTCAGGAAATCAAAGTAACCTTATCCGATAAAAGAACATACCAGGCCAAGCTCATCGGTTCAGACCCTTCAACCGACATTGCCTTGCTAAAAATTGATGCCATCGAGTTGCCGTTTATGATCTTTGGAAACAGTGATTCTGTACTAGTTGGAGAGTGGGTTCTTGCCGTAGGCAATCCATTCAATTTGGAAAGTACTGTAACTGCGGGGATCGTCAGCGCCAAGGGGCGCAACATCAATATTCTCGGTGGAGGTGCAAGTATTGAATCGTTTATCCAGACGGATGCTGCCGTGAACCCGGGCAACAGCGGTGGCGCCCTGGTGAACACGGCAGGTGAACTGATTGGAATTAATACCGCGATCATTACAGAGTCCGGCAGTTATGAAGGCTATTCATTTGCGGTTCCCTCTAATCTGGTTCAAAAAATTATCCGGGATTTGCGGGAGTTTGGCAGGGTGCAACGCGCCTTCTTAGGTGTGGGCATTGAAGATGTGGACGGCGAATCTGCCCAGGAATTGGGCCTGCCAAATGCAGATGGTGTGTACATCAACCGGGTAAGTCTGCACAGTGCCGCCGAAGATGCCGGACTACAGGTTGGCGATGTAATTCTCAGCATCAATGGAACCACCGTCCGCAGTACGCCCGAACTGCAGGAGCAGGTAGGGCGGTTTCGTCCAGGAGAAATGGTGCGGATTGAATTTTGGAGAAACCGCCATAAGATGCACGCTACCATGCGGCTCAAAGACGCCAAAAACTCAACTTCCATTGCCCGTGTAAATGGGGATGAACTAAGTAAAGAACTTGGAATTGAACTCCGAAATATGTCGCGCGAAGAGCAGTTGCAAACACGACTTCGCGGTGTTGTGGTAAGCAGTGTGCGCAGGGGCAGTCTGGTTTATGAAACCAATATGCAACCTGGCTTTATCATCACATCCGTAAACGGCAGCATTGTCAACAACATGGCAGAAGCCATTGACGGAATAAAAAATGCATACAACAATGTCATCCTCGATGGATATTATCAAGGAGAGGATGATTTGTATTCCTACCGATTCAAAAAGCATTAACTGCCTGCCTTTAAACGGTAATCAGAAATTGTTTATTCGGGCCGCTGCGCTTACCCTTGTTTATTTCGCCACTGCATGGTTTTGATTAAGAAAATTAATCATCCATTTTACAATCAAAAATCCAATCGTCAATCGGATTTCATGTAATCGGCAATCAACAATAAAAAAAGGAGCCACTCCAACTCATTTATACGATGCATCGGAATGGCTCCTTTTTTTGTTAGTTCCCGTCGGGCTTTTTCGCGGCTTCTGCTTCCGCTTTTAATTTAGCCAACTGTTCTTCTGCTTCCTTGATCTGGTTTCTCAGGTTTTGCAGTTTGGTGCCTTCGGCAGACTGCAGGTCCTTGAGTTCCTTGATCTTGGCTGCTGTTTCTTCCTGTGTTTTTTCAATCTCTTCTACACTTCGGACTTTGATATCCGCAACGGCTTTTCCTTCCCGGTCGCGAATCTCAGCAATATGGGCTGTAGATTCCTGGCGGATTTTGGCAATTGCCTCTGCTTCTTCTTTTTGTGCTTTGGAGATTTCCTCAATGGATTTGGAACGCGCTGCAGCGGCTTCAGCAGCATACTCTGCCTTTTTGGTCTCCAATTCTTTGCGGGAATTTGAAACCTCTGCAGCAGTTTTCTCGCGAATCTCAGTGATTTCATTCTGGCTTTTGGTGCGTGCTGCCAATACTTCATCCGCCATGGCTTTTTTCTTCACATCGGATTCCTGCTTGGCCTCATTAATTGCTTCAATAGCCTGTTGTTTTGCCTGAGCAATCTCACGCGCACTGTTTTCACGCGCTTCTGCTACCGCATTGGCAGCCTGTTCGCGGGCAAGAGCAATTTCCTCAGCAGATTCTTTCTTCACCAGTGCTGCTTTTTCGCGGGTGAGGCGCACTTCTTCAGCGGATTTCTTGTTGGCGTCGGATATTTCAATTGCCGCTTTTTCACGAGCCGCTGCAACTTCAGCAGCGAGTCGTTCCCGTTCGGATGCGCTCAGATGTCGTGCTGACAGAATGGTGTCGGCCTCTGCTTTCTTGAATGCTGAAATGTTCTCGGCGCTTTGGCGTCGTGCCTCTGCAACGGCTTCCGCGGCGGCCTGCTGGGCTTTTACAACGGCTTCACGCGCAGCAGCAATTTCCTTGGCTGCCTGTTCTTTGGCCTTCAGAATTTCCTCAGCAGCACGTTCGCGAGATTGTACGATCTCATCTGCAGTGATCTCAACGTGTTCTGCCTTCTTCTTTTTTGCTTCTTCAATCACCTTGGCTGCTTCCGCCTGAATTTCTTTTAGTTTATCATCAGCGCTTTGTTTGCTGCTGGCAATTTCGGCTGCATAGGCTTGTTGAGCCTGGTCTGCTTTTGCATTGGCATCGGCAACACGCGTACGGGCTTCTTCCTGTGCTTTGGAAATTTCCGCTGCACTGCGTTCACGGGCTTGCACCACAGATGCGGCAGACTCCTCCTTGACTTTTTTCTCCTGTGCCTTGGCCGCCTCAATAGATGCAGCCAGGTCTTTTTGAATACGGGCTATTTCCTCATCGGCCCTCTTGCGCGCTTCTACAACTTGTGCAGCAATGCTGTCTTTTTGGACACGCGCTGCTTCCTGAGCTGCTGCTACGGCCTGGTTTGATTCCTGTTGTACCTGCTGGACGGATTGTGCCGCCTTCTCACGACTGGCAGCAACACCCTCAGCAATCTTCTGCTTTTCCTCGTTTGCTTTTTCTTGCTGTGCCTTCACTTCAAGACGGGTCTGTTCGATCTCTTCGCTGGCACGTTTCTTAGACTCGGCAACATCAATGGCCGACAACTCTTTCTGACGGGCTACTTTCTCACGAAGTTCGGCAATTTCGGAGGCAGTGTTTTGTTGTAACAAGGCCTGCTCTTCGTTGAACTTCCGTTTCATCTCTGCCATTTCCAGTGCAAGGCGTTGTTTTTCCAACACGTTGGCTTCGCGTGCCTGTGCAATTTCTTCAGCCAATTCTTCCCGCATCCGCAGGATTTCTTCGGCAGCGGGATTGTTTTGGTTCGGATGACATCTTCTACAGAACGTTCCTGTTCCAGCTCCGCTTTTTCACGAGCCTCTGTAATTCGCTGGCTGTTTTCCTCACGAATACGCAGAATCTCGGCATTTGCTTTTTCTTTTGCTGAACTTACTTCGCTGGCATATTCAGCCTTGGATGCATCCAGTTTGTTTTGGATTGCGGCAATTTCTGTGTTTGCTTTTTCACGTGCTTTTCGCACCTCATCGAGGGATGTTTGTCGCGCGGCCTGAATCTCTTCTCCGGCACGCTTGCGGGCATCTTCTACGTTCAACAAAATCTTAGATACTGCCGAATCGGCCTTCATCTTACTGCTGAGCACGTATTTTTTGGCTTCTTCATTAGCCTTATCTATTTCTTCCTGACTGGCGAGGCGGGCTTGTTTGACCTCCTCGGCGTATTCTGCGATCTTCTTGTTTGCGGCTTCGCGTGCATCGATTACTTCTTGTCGAATTTGCGCTTTTTGGGCTTCTGCTTTGGTTCGTTCTACTTCAATTTCAGCCCGAAGGGTAGTTTTGGTATTCTCAAGTTCTACCTTGAGACGTTCTGTTTCGTTATCGGTTTTGGATCCGCCGGATGCAGTCCCTGAAGTGGCCACCTCTCTGGGTTGTGGGCGGGACACACTGGCTCCGGTTGTATTACTAATGGAGCTTGGGTCCAGCATGGTTGTAAAACAAGTAGCTACCTGATTGATTGCTTGCTGCCGGTTAGCATTGATGTCAAACTTGTGTTTTTGACGGCTTACAAAATTAATAAAGTGAATGCTGGTGATGGTGCTTTTCGAGAACCAGTCGATGGCTTCCAGGTCAATTTGCAGGTTGTTTCGGTGGGAGGGTACAGCACCTGGCAAGACCTCATCCATATTTACAAATCGGTAAGCGCGTTCGTTTCCTGCTACATCAAAAAAAACAACCTGGTCGTCTTGGTTAAATTCTATGCCTCCAACGGATGTCATGCGTGCAAATACGCCTTTTTCGTTGGAAAAAATTTGCATTTGGTAGGTATACTTGGCCCGCACCACAATGGCCAGGTTGGTAGATACCAAAAGGTGTACCCCGGAATGTTTCTTATTGTCAATAATTTGTTTGGAACAATCCTGGGAAAACGAAGGGGGGATGCAACAAGCTAAGGCAAGTGCAATGATTAGTGTGTTTCTCATGTAAGACTGCATAAAAGGGGAGGAAAGGATAGTTAGATTGGCCGCCAATTTAAATGTTTTTTCGCCCCCCGACTAATATTTATGCAGTCCCCAAAGGAAAAACCCAATATATTTTTGTTAAATGTGTCTTTATTGCAAAAAATTTAACATTAGGTCTTCCCGCATGGGCTTGTTTTCAGGCTGGTTCAACTGCCAGTAGGGTACTAGTTGTACGGTCTTCTGTTTGCCTTTGCTCATGAGTTTTCCACCCTCCATTTCAGTCCATTCAAGTATCTGGTGCGGGAACGCTTCCTGGTAATGAATTTCCAAAGACCGATTTAGAGTAGGGTAATTGAGAAGCACCACTCCTGGTTCGGGTTTGCTTAATTCAAGTTGTGCTGCCTGCACTGGTTTATGCCGCATTCGCATGTAAAATGTAGCCGGAATTACCTGGTAGGTTCCAGACTGAATTCCTTCAGGATTGAGCCGAATACGATTCCAGATTTCATCTTCAAAAAAGTCAGCAGTAATTTCCAGATCCTGATCACCTTCGGATTCAAAATAGGAGCGTAACTGGGTATGGTATTGCCCATCTTGGTAATTGATCTGGCTGAATAAATGGCCACACCAATCCTGTATGCTGGTAGTGTTTTTTAGCGATGCAGGATCCTTTTTGCTATTTATGGGAGTGAATACAGACTGCATCAGAGAGTAGTCGTAAATCCCGGTAACAAAACGCCGTACTGTATTCATCTTTAGTACAGAAACCTTGTCTTTCCCAGCCTGTCCAGGGTCATCCAGTTTTACCTGTTTTGACTTTGAAAAATCCTCGGTTACAAAAATTGAAACCTGATCGGCTTCCCGAAGGGCACCATACCGTTCCTGGGTCACGGTATAGACATTCAGTTCTGCCTTGCCCTGATACCAATAGGCGTTGAATTCCGGTTCTTTTTGAACCGTGAATATTGCTTTAGCAGGCTCAATGCGTTCAGTATTTGATGATGCTGTGGGTTGTTTTGGTGCTTCCTGACAAGAAAACAGAAGCATGGTAATTGCGAAGACAAGCAGGTTTTTCATATGCAATTTTATTTTTCATATAAGGCAATCCATACACCATGTTTCGACCACTTTTTTTTCAATTTCCAGGGAGGAAGTGACAGGATTTTATAATCCGGCAGGTCGAAATCATTGTAAACATTGGAACACAAAATATACGCATTCCGTTCATAATCTTTTTCGGAAAAAGTCCGGGTGTCGGAGTTGAGCAATAGGAATTTGCCTGAATTGTTGTTGGGGAATGTCGTTCCGACCTGATCGAGTTGAATTTGCTCTAGTGCCAGGTAATCCATAGCCTGTTCGCGGAGGGCGTGATAAGGCCGATGGGCAAGCGTTGCATCCCAATCCATGGATATCCCTTTGGGATAAATCCATAGGTTGCCCGTGGCGAGAACCAAGGCTACTGCAACAGCAAAGGCCTGAATCTGTAGAAACCTGAAACCCGACTCTGACAACAGCCAGGCCACCAGCAAATGAAGGCATAAAAAGGCCGGAAGAAAATACCTGTGCGCGGATAAATTATGGTACAAGATTGCCGAGGGCGAAAGCAACAAAATACTCAGAAAAAACAGGAGCACAAGCGGGTGCGTTGTCTTGTTCTTGATCCATGCCCATTGATTCCTGAACAGTATCCAGGCAAGCAGGAACCAGAGTGCGAAGCGCCCGATGTCGACCCATCTCCACCCGAGGATAAGCACATTACGGAGCATGCCACTCAGGTTTTCAAGTTGAAATGCCGGAGCCCAGGGCGAGTCCGGATGATAGCCCATCCAGCCTGTTTGCAGGAAATGCCAGTATTGAAAGCCCAGTCCTAACAAAAATCCGGGCAAGGCCGCAAGTATTAGCCGTTTCCAGTTGGGCAAGGTTTTATGTACATTAAAAAAGGCCCAAAGCAGCACAGCCGCAGCAGCCATTAACCCCCGCATGCTGATGGCGCCTAGACCTAAAATCCCAAGAGCCAGCAACAAGGTGTTTTTGTTGCTGAGATCAGAACCCGTATTCAAAACGGAATACACACTCAGCGTAAAGAAGCAAAGAACAACTACATCGGGACTAACCAGAATGCTTTGGCCTGCTACTACGGGGTCGACCAAAACCCAAATCAAAAGGAAAAACTGCAGGGTAGTGGACAGGTTTAGAGACTTCCCAATCAGAAATAAAAAATGAATAAAACCGATTAGAAATGGCAACATGGCCCAATGGCTTACCTGTAGGGATCGGCCAAACCAGGTCCAGACCTGAGCCAGATAATACCCAAAAAGAGGAGGGTGGCCGCTGTCAATCCCAATCGGCAGAACAGCCCATTTCATCTTGTTTTCAAAAAAGAAATGCGCGTGTTTGGAGCCCAGTTGAACCGTGTCCCAGAAAAAAGGGTCGTGTTGCACCCAGGCAAGCAGTGCAAATGGATAGAGGTAAAAAAGCCCTTTTAAAATAGTGTTTCGCATTAATGCAACTTGACTCCGATCAGTCTGAGGAATTCGGTTCGTGTTTCTGCTTCCCGAAACTCTCCTGTAAACGCAGAAGTTGTTGTTATGCTGCTTTGCTTTTGAACACCACGCATCATCATACACATGTGTTGTGCCTCGATGACTACTGCAACCCCCAGCGGCTGAAGAGTCTCCTGAATGATATCACGGATTTCAATGGTGAGTCGTTCCTGAACCTGAAGGCGTCGGGCGAAGACATCCACAACACGTGGGATTTTGCTCAGACCAACAATATACCCATTGGGAATATATGCCACATAGGCTTTGCCAAAAAACGGCAGCATGTGGTGTTCACACATGGAATACACCTCAATGTCTTTTACAATGACCATCTCGCTGTAGTCCTCCTTGAACTTGGCAGAACGCAAAATTTCACCGGGGTCTTGTCGGTAACCTTGCGTCAGAAATTGCATGGCCTTGGCTGCTCGTTCCGGAGTTTTCAGGATTCCTTCCCGGCCGGGATCTTCGCCAATCTGTTCGATAATGGAATCGTAGTTTGACTGGATGATCCGGGTGGTCTCCTCATCGTAGTTTTCCTTTTTCGAATAGGCCATGGCATGGTTATTTTTCACCGTAGTATTCGGCGTAAATGGTTTCTGTTTCCCAGAGTTTAATGGCATGCAGCGAGCAGGAGAATGAATCCAGTGCCCGCTCCAGACGATCCCAAATAAGTATAACAAGGTTTTCCGTGGTAGGTTGCATTCCTTTTGGGATGAATGCCACATCCAGGTTGAGGTTGGAGTGGTCGAGGTGATCAATGACTTCCTCCTTTATAATCAAACTCAGTTTTTTTACATCCATGATAAAACCTGTATCCGGATCCGGACGGCCTTTTATTGTGACATGGAGGTTGTAGTTGTGTCCATGCCAGTTTTTATTTGCACACTTTCCAAACACTTCCAGGTTTTTCTCTTCACTCCAGGAATCTACCCAGAGTTTGTGTGCTGCGTTAAAACGTTCTATTCGTGTTATATATACCATGATGCAATTGAATGGCTTATGCTGGTTGGGTAAAACTTTAGTTGGTTTTTGAGTTGGTACGTTTCGTACATCTGACGGGGAACAACCCGGCTTGTCACAAATTTTTTGACTACATCTTGAAGCACTTGAGAATCCCGAACACCTTCTATAAATGAAACGCTAAACCTGACTTGTATCCGGCAAGTTGTACCTGCTTCTAAATTCGCCGCAAAGTTACTGTCTTCCCCGCTTTTTATCTCAAATTTCCTGCATTAGTTTAAACCGATCCCTATCTGAGAGAGGCGACGGACTCTAGACATTTAAAATATTAAACTTCATTTGTTTTGACCAGAACGTCTTTTTAGGACAGGCCAAAATTCCAGCCACAATCTTGGGTTTTTCCGCAAGTTAAAATGCTAATTGTGGCTAAATCCATATACAACAAGTAGGTTCTGAACATTTTTGAACTGAGCGTGGTTCCAACATCGTGCCCAGTTCTTTTTTATTTTAGTACCCAAAATGGTAAACACATGAACATGAAACAATCCCTACTCTTTTTTTCTTTCCTATTCCTTTCCAACTTTTTGAATGCCCAGACTTGGGAACAGGTTGCTCCTCTGCCTTTAGGTGTTGATGACGCACGCCACCACCCTGTAACATTTTCAATCAATGGCCTGGGCTATTTTGGCACTGGCTCTGTCAATGGAAATGTAACAAAGGACTTTAAACGCTACGACCCGGTTACCGATTCCTGGGATAGTATCCCGGATTTTCCAGGAGAGGCGCGTAGTTATGCCTACGGAACAGCCCGCGGAACAAAGGCCTACATGGGGTTCGGACGAACCGCAACCACCCGGCTGAATGACCTGTGGGAGTACGATGCGAATACCGAACAGTGGACCCGATTAGCAGACTGCCCCTGCGTAGGTAGAACGCATCCAGCCTTTATCCAACTAGAGGATAAAATCTTGGTTGGACTGGGCAGTGATGGCCAGAACTTGAGTGATTGGTGGGAATACGACATCCCAACCGATACCTGGATTCAACACGATGATTTGCCAGGTTTTGCACGGCACCATCCATTTTACTTTGGAATTGATGATGTTGCATACGTTGGCTTGGGACATGGCAGTGAGGGCACCCCATCGATTTATAAAGACTTCTACAAATTTGATCCGGCAACAGCCACCTGGACTCAGTTGACAGATTTTCCCGGAGAGGGTAGGGTTGCCGGTACTCAGTTTGATTACAATGGCAAAGGCTATGTTCTGAGCGGCGATGGTGAAGATCATTCGCACATGGAGGAAGGAGAGTTTTGGGAATACGATCCTGCATTGGATCAATGGACCCAGTTGCCTTCCCACCCGGGAAGCAGCCGATGGGCTCCGGGTAATTTTGTGATTGTCAACTATGTATACTTTATGTGCGGCCTCAGTTCCGTACAAATGGAAAGCGACATGATGCGTTTTGAGTTGGAGCCCGCACTTTCAAATACCAATGCACTCCAGGAAAATTCAGTTGCCGTTTTCCCCAATCCTGCCACATCCAGTATTTCATTTTCTGAGGATATCAATCAGTTTTCTGAGGTATTGCTGGTGGATGCGCTTGGCCGCCCAATCAAAAGACTCAATTCCAACCAGGTTAATCTGGAAGGGCTGAGCAGTGGCTTGTACTTTATTCAATTTTACAAAGATGGTACATTGTTCAGTAAAAAAATCAGGATTGTGGATTGATTTAAACATTCAGAGTTAGCATAACTAGTTGCTTAAAAGTGGCTGGAAAAATAGGCGATATTCTATTGTTCCAGCCACTTCTTTTTGTATTCGACTGTATTTGCACGCTTATGCCCGATAGACTTTTATTTGTCCTGATTTGATTTTGTTTGATCGAAAAAAACGTGCAATTCCTGTAGGAATCTGTTCTTTTGTATAGTGAACGGACGCTGTGATAGCCTAGCCCTGTTTGCGATGCGCATTTGATTATGAAGAGCAGGAATATTCTGGATTCGATTTATGAGTTTTTGAGCAAGCGACCGGTTTACCACGGTTTGTTTTGGCTGCTCCTGTATTCTACAATGGTGATCAATGGGCTTTCCACGGGTGCAGACCTGACGGAAACCATCCTGAATGAGTTGATCAACCTGTTCTTTTATGCTGTTCTGGTATATTTCAACCTCATTTTTTTAGTCCCCAATTTCTTAGCCAAAAGGGCATTTTACTATTTCGGATTGGTGCTTTTAGCCTGTGCGTTGGTGACCCCGATTAAGGTGCTTGTTTTTTATCTGAAATACTCCGGTCAACCCCTGATGCAGTCGGAATTGGTAGCACGGCAGGGTTTCATTTTCCTGGGAAATGTATTTGTGCTTTTCTTGTCGACTGTTCTGCGGGTAATTATGGATTGGTGGCGCTATCAGGGTGAAAAACAAACGCTGCTCACACAGTCCATCCAGTCGGAGTTGCGTTTCCTGAAAAGTCAGATCAATCCGCACTTTTTATTCAATACCCTGAACAACCTGTATGCATTAACCCTTAAGAAAAGCGATAAAGCACCGGAAATTGTTCTCAAACTTTCGGAGATCATGCGATACATGCTGTATGAATGCAATGAACGCAGGGTCTTGCTCTCCAAGGAAATCCAGTACATGATGAACTATCTGGATCTGGAACGCATCCGACAACCGGAAGGAACACGCATTGAAACAACTATTCGCGGGCATATTTCAGATCAAATGGTCGCGCCGCTTTTGTTTGTTCCTTTTTTGGAAAATGCCTTTAAACACGGACTCAACCATTTCGTGCAAGGTGGCGGATGCGTATGCATGACCATCCAGGTCTCAGGCGACAATCTGGAGTTTGTAATTGAAAACAGCAAAACAGAAGCGGCTCCACGGCAGAACCATCCGAGAAGTGGAGGTATTGGACTGGTGAATGTACGTCAGCGGCTGGATTTGCTTTACCCCGACGCCTATGAATTGGCAATTGACGACGAACCCGGCAAATACACGGTAACCTTACTCTTAAAAATGCACCAATAAAAACTGAGTGTTAACCGTTATTTTCAGGTATATTTATAAAAAATTAAGCAATGAAACGGGATTCAAAACGCATTTTCAAACGTTCCCGAGACAAAAACAAACGTTAAACCAAAGCACTTCGATTTTATGTTAAATGTACTGATAGTTGATGACGAGCCCCTCGCTCTTGATGTTTTAGAGACCTATATTAGTCAGATGTCTGAACTCAATCTGGTAAAACGCTGCAGCAATGCACTTGAAGCCAATGAGGTATTGAAAACCGAGCAGATTGACCTGCTTTTTCTGGACATCCAGATGCCGCAGCTCACAGGAATTGATTTTGTGAAAAACCCTTTCACATCCTCCGATGATTATTTTTACCACAGCATATCCAAACTATGCGATTCAGGGCTTTGACCTGAATGCCCTGGACTACCTGTTGAAGCCTATTTCACTGGATCGGTTTATGAAGGCAGTGAACAAGGCCATCGAGCACAAAGAAGGTCAGCAGGGCAATCATCATGCAGGCCCTGAGGACGCTGATTTTTTCTTTGTCAAAGCGGATAAAAAACTGGTGAAGGTCAACTTCAATGACATCATTTTTATCGAAGGACTGAAGGATTATGTGATTATTCGACTGCGTACCGGACGGGTTATCACGCTCCAAACCATGAAGAGTCTGGAGGAGAAACTACCAGGGCATTTGTTCCGCCGTATCCATCGTTCCTACATTGTGGCTATGGATAAAATCACGGCCATCGAAGGAAATATGGTGGAGGTGCAGGAAAAGGATCGTCCAAAACTTTTGCCAATCGGTAAAAACTACCGGGAGGATCTGTTGAAGATGATTGAGAAGAATAAACTGTAGAGCACCTTCGGATTTTGATAAAAAAAGAAAACCCGATTTTGGATGTACCGAAATCGGGTTCTTTATTTCGGTGGTGAATCAAACGTGTTGATTCAATCCAAAGAAGTAATGATTAATAAATAATGCAATCAGCGTATTGTGAATAACAATTGATTTAGAAAAGCAAATTGTCTTTCGGGTTAAACGTTTTATTCGAGTTCGAAGAGTTAAGTGTTTCCGTTCCAAAGATTGAAGTGCACCTTTGTTTTCCATTCGTTCAGATGGGTCCAGGCAAGTTTGGTATGTTCCCCAACGGTCTGTTATCCAAAGATCTGCCATAATCCCGGCGCCGGCCATTATTTTTTTCAGACGCATAAATGTGGCATTGCTTCGTCGACCAAAAGTGAATGCAACAATATTACCAGTAAAAGCATCTTCAACCCACCAAAGCCAATTTTGTCTCTTTTTGTTACCAACATAAGACCACATTTCATCCACTTTGAGGATTAAGTCAGGCTTAGTTTTAAATGCATAAGCCGGATTAACGAAAACAACTGAATTACTTTTTTTTAATATGACTCGAGACCGTATTCTGACTTATTTTGAGCACCCTGGCAGTATCCCGAACACCGTTGCCATTTATAGCCATCTCAAGGATTTTTGCCTTAACTTCAGGCTTGTAGGCAAGATAGGTGTAGTCTTTTATAAAACTCTTTTTACAAGCGAGACAACGATAGCGTTGAACACCTTTGGCTGTAGTTCCATGTCGACGAACGGGGTCCGTGTCGCCACAATGAGGACATATTATTGCTTCTAATACCATAATGATCGCAAGATACTAAATCAACATGTTTAATTCGCCACCCTTTATTTCTATCAGTTTGTTTGTTTATTTACGAATCTGATCGAAGCCGGGAATATGCCGGTGGTGGTATTTGGCGATGATTTTTCCATCCTTCCAAACAACCACTCCCGGGTTGGCCCGGATTATGGTTTTTAGCAATTTATCATCCCCCATATAAAATGGAAAGCCCAGATTCAATTGTTCGCCCAGGTCTAGGGCATTGTCGCGGTCGCTGTAGGTAACCAGTCCGTACACTTTCCATCCTGCTGCCTGAGCGGCATCTGCCAGTGGCTTCACTTTGTCGTTAAACATACCGGCATAGTAATCGGTTGGGATAAACTGTTCCCGTTCGATTTGTTTGGGCTGGATGGATTCAATCCGCTGCTCAAATCGGATAGAGTCAGTGCTCACCTGAATGGTATCGGTGGCGTAGATGGTGTCTTGTACGGTCACCTCGCTCATTTTCCGCTCTCCGTAAAAATGGTACGCAACGATCATGAGGCTGTAGCCTTCCTCGGCAAGGATGTCCTCAGTCATTTCCACATTGTCCATGCTTTCGATGGCAAAATCTGAAATTTTGGACTCAGTTATGGGTACGCGTTTTCCATTTTCTTCAATAAACGGATCGGTTTTGATTTGCTCTTTTACTGACCAGCCTTCGTCTTTTTTGTACGTTTTATAATAACTGTACTCGCCTGGCACAGGCTCCATAAAGGTTGTCACTTCGCCGGTCTTTTCATTTTCCAGTACCCAGCCCAGGATTTCCATATTGGCGCGGGCCTGCTCCTCTACTTCCTTCCGTGCGCGGACATCTTTTCCTTCATTGAATGGACGGAAATCGACAACAGGCAGGTTGCGGTAGGTGTTTTGGTAGCAGAAAACCAGGGTTGCAAAGACAGTTACAGCGGTGATGATTTCACGCTGCCGTTTGGTAAACAGTTCGTGCTTGTTTCGGGTAAACAAAAGGAACATCAAGGCTGGAACCATCAGGGCCAGATCTTTGAAAAAGGAGACTTTTGGATCGAGTTTGATAAAATCACCAAAACACCCGCAATCAGTTACCCGCATCTGGGTTTTGATGTAGGGCCCCCAAGAGCCAAAATCAAAGAAATTGGCTGTAGAGGGTACATACCCGGTGAGGTAGGTAAACCCGGTAAGCACGGTGAAGAAAAAGACAATCAGGAAAAACAGCCAGGCAGTGAGTTTTTTGCGGTAGCCAATCATGAGCATCACACCGAGTGCAATTTCCAGGACGATCATGAAAATTGAAAAGCCGGTGCTGTAGGAAGCCAGGAATGGAAACAGCGGTGCCAATCCGGAGAAGATGTTGTCGAGTCCTTCGAAGGTACTTTCGAATTGGGCAAAATAGTCCTCCATTTTGTAGGCAGTACCAATGGGGTCAATGGCCTTTACGAGTCCGGAAAAAATGAACCACACACCGCAAAAGTGTTGGAGAAAAGTCCAGAGAGTATTGTCGGTTTTTTTTGCCATTTTGGTAGCCAGTGTAAGAATGGCTCCGATGATTGCAAAGGATAAAAGCAGGGTAGGAAGAGAAGTCATATGCTGATTTGTTTAGCTACAGGTTTTGATGGTTTTTAATTAGAGGTTTTGGATTCATCCAGGCGTATCAGTGCAAAAATGGCGTAATTAATAATGTCGCGGTAGTTGGCGTCCAGGCCTTCTGACACGATGGTTTTGCCTGCATTGTCTTCGATTTGCTTGATGCGCAGGAGTTTCTGCAGAATGAGGTCAGTCATGCTGCTCACGCGCATAACGCGCCAGGCTTCATCGTAGTCGTGGTTTTTCGCGGCCAGCAACTTGAGGTTTTCTCCGATCTGTTGGTCATACAGTTCAGCAACCTGATCCGCGGAGAGTTGCAACTCCGCATCATCTTTTAGTTGCATTTGGATCAGGGCCATTACGCTGTAGTTGACCAGTCCGACAAACTCCATGTGAAGCGGGTCGTCTACCATTTGTACGCCTTTTTCCTCAATGCTCCGGATGCGCTGTGCTTTGATGTACAACTGGTCGGTGATGCTGCTTGGGCGAAGAATGCGCCAGGCTGTACCGTAGTCTTTTGTTTTTTTTACAAAAAGATCACGGCATTGAGCGACCATTTCTTCAAATTGTTTTGCTGTGTTTTCCATATATTGGAGGCAAATATACATATACCACGGATGGCAGCACGCGCCTGGGTAAAAAACAGGAATGTTGCGCTTGCAATCCGAGGTGAAAATACTGCAAACACGGTCAATAAGATAGACGGCTGAGCTTGGTTTGCGAATTGTTAACGAATCAAAAACAAATTATATGGCAAAAGTCACCGGCGTCGGCGGAGTGTTTATTGTATCTAAGGACCCTGCAGCAATGCGTACCTGGTATGCTGAGAAGTTGGGGATACCCATGGAACAATGGGGTGCCCAGTTTTCACAGGCTGAAGAATCCCATGCAAGTCCTTACACCGTGCTCAGTTTTTTTGAGCAGGGTAGCAAGTACATGAATCCTTCAAGTTCCGGGTTTATGCTGAATCTTCGGGTAGAGAACCTGCCGGCTTTTTTGGAAAAAATCAAGAAAAAAGGGGTCCAGCAAATTGATGAATTGGTGGATGAAGATTACGGAAAGTTTGCCTGGATATTGGATCCGGAGGGCAATAAGATTGAACTCTGGGAACAAGGAGCGTGATGACTGATTTTTGATTGAAGTATGTCAATTCTGCCCCAAAAATCTTCATACACTTTTTAACAAGTTGTCTCGCTTCGAAGGCAACACAAAAAAATGAAAACTATGGAAGGTTACATCGCTGAAATCCGCCTTTTTGCAGGCATGTTCGCACCCCTAAACTGGGCCTTTTGTGAAGGGCAGATGCTGTCAATTGATCAACATCAATCACTTTTTTCCTTAATCGGAACGACCTATGGAGGAGATGGGAGAACCAACTTCAATCTTCCCGACCTGAAAGGCAAAGAGCCACAGGAAGGAATGCATTACATTATTTGTATGGCAGGTATTTATCCTAGCCGGAACTAGTAATACAGATACTGTATAACAAAAATGAAAACCCGAGCATTGGATGTCCAGTGTTCGGGTTTTATTTTTCATTGAAATGCGCCTTTTTTCCTATCTTTCGAAACCCCCAAAATTGTTGCATTTATTCTTAACAAGTTGTCTGTTTATTTTGGCAACACAAAATGAAAACTATGGATGGTTATTATGCCGAAATTCGCCTCTTTGCAGGTACGTATGCTCCACAAAACTGGGCCTTTTGCGAAGGCCAAATCTTGCAAATCAGCCAAAATCCCGCTCTCTTTTCTCTGATCGGGACGCTTTATGGCGGGGATGGGCGCACTACGTTTAACCTTCCCAACTTAAAGGGAAAGGAACCACAAGAAGGCCTGCATTACATTATTTGCATTGCTGGAACATGGCCTGATCGTCCATAAGATTCAAGCGCCAAATGGCAAGAATCAAAACCCGAACATTTGCAGACTGATGTTCGGGTTTGTTTTTTATTTAAACGTTGAATAACATTTAATCACCGGAATGGTACAACCACCTGAAATATGGTATAGTTTACAATAAACAGTTTGCATTTTACTCGGCTTATGTTCTAATTCGAATATATTCATTGTTCAATTAGAAATGCCGCATATGAAAACACCCACAGCAATCGTGATGAGTTTTGCATTTTTTGCGCTCTCCAATCTTAATGGCCAGAGTGACAGCATTCCATTGGGAAAGGTAATTTATGCGAGAAATATATGTATTCCAGGGTCTAACTCCGCCTACATGAATGGCTCAACGAGTTTGTTGTTCAATCGCACCAATTCAGTATTTATCCACAATGCAGTTCCGGAGAATGATAGCAGCTATACGGATAGTCAGTATATTTTTGAGGTAAAGGCGTATGGTGATTCCGAAGGCTTCCCAATTTACAGAAAACACGGCCAACCGTGGTTGATTACTAAATTCCCATGCAAAGAATCAAAGGTGCATTGCATCGTATCTGATACCGTCAATGATATGAACTGGAAATTACATCCTGAATTCCGAATTATTGGTCAATTTAATTGTCAGAAGGCAGTGTGCCAGTTCAGGGGAAGGTCTTATGTCGCATGGTATACTCTGGAGATTCCTATTTCATCGGGGCCCTATAAATTTGGCGGTTTGCCCGGCCTCATTCTGGATGTTGAATCAACGGATGGATTAGTTAAGTTCAATTTCGTCAGTCTTGAAATTTCATCCAGCCTGACGGATGTTATTCGGCCACCTTCAGGCATATACCTAAGTCTATCCCTCCAGGCATATTATCGCGAAGAATCACTGTTTTTTAAAAACCTGATAGATGAAGCAAAGGCAAAGGGAGTGGGCATGACGATTGAACGAAATGCCGACATTGAATTGATTAGTCCTGATTGATTTTGTACTGCTTCGTTGCCTCGCCTATGAAATCCAGTATAGTAAAATTATTGCGTGACTCACACGTTCTTTCTAATCAGTAGGTGTCACAATTTTTATGACGGATTAGATATCAGTTTATCTGAAGGGCATTTGCCTTAATGCATTCTAACCAGTTATTTTCCCTATCTTTCGAAACCCCAATACTGCTGCATGTATTCTTAACTGGTTGCCAGGATAGGCTGGCAACACAAAATGAAAACTATGGATGGTTATTATGCCGAAATTCGCCTCTTTGCAGGCACGTATGCCCCTAGAAACTGGGCCTTTTGTGAAGGCCAGCTCTTGCAAATTGTAAACAATCCGCCACTCTTTTCCCTGATTGGAACGCTTTATGGCGGAGATGGAAAGACCACATTTGGACTTCCGAACCTGAAGGGGAAAGAGCCTCAGGAGGGTATGCATTACATTATTTGTACTTTGGGGACCTGGCCAGAGCGGCCATAAAGATTTATAAGGATGTCGCCTTGACGAATTATCATCAGGGCGACATCACTTTATTGAACAAAAACAATCCAATCTAAAATGAAATCCAATTTCATTGCTGAAAAATCACTGGTATAAACTCATTATGAAAAAATCTACAAGAAACTTACTTTATGGAATAGGCACACTCAGCCTCTTGTCCGGCGTCTATGCTATTGTTGTGAAAAAGGAACTGTTTGATATTTTATTTGGGTTGGTTATCGGTGCAAGCCTGATTGGCAGTGTCTATTTTGACCAATCCAAAAATACCGATGAATAAGCCCAAAGACTATATCCTAAAAAGGTTTCAAGTACGATAGGTCGATTTACTGCTTGATAAATTTCTCCACCCGGTGTATTCCCATTTTTGTATCCTGTACCGAAAGGTAGTACGTGCCCGGTAACAAATCGCGAACCGGCAAAACCATTCGCTCTTGCGATGCTTCATAGGATGCACATAACTGGCCTGATGCTGAATAAATTTTGAGCATACTTGCGCGTGTCAGTCCCCGGACCGTCAGGTGGTTTGTTGCCGGGTTTGGACTCAGAATTAAATCCAGTTCATTTGCCGTAGAGGTAGATTCAGAACTGGTGCCAAATTGAACAGCTGTTCGCGGACTTTCAAGTTCGGCAGTGGAAATCCACTTTTGCCGTAGGTACTCGGAAACGCCCAACACTTCTTCTTCGGTCAGTGCATTTTTGTACAAAATCAACTCACCCAATTTGCCTTCCCAGTACGTGTCCGTATAAAATACCGGATAGTTCGAACTTGATGCCAGGACTGCTCCCATAATATTGAACTGGAAATCATTTACTGAATTCAAGGGGTCGACCTGTTCTCCATTCCAGTAAAAAGAACCGTTCAGTGTATTGGCTGGCGTATTGTTGCTTAGAATTTGACTGCCATCTGCATGTTTGGGAAAACTGGAAGAAAGACTTTCAAACGGAGCAGATTCTGGGAAGGAAAGCGGATTCTCCTGGTATGCCATCAGTACCGTTTGGTATCCAACTTCCTGGTTCTCGATGCGTTGCAGCCAGATGGTTCCGAAGTCTGCAATTCCTAGTCCATTCTGGTAATTTCCACGGTAGGCAAACCAACTGCCAGCGCTCCATTTATTTCCATTCTCAAAATCCCAACCATAGGTTGAACCCGAAGGAGGAGCAGGATTGTCTCGTTGCCCGTCACCATTCAGATCTGATGCATCCATGCGAATCAGTATTTCTCCAACGGAATTGGGATCAATGGGGTCGGGATGGTCTGTAGGCTTGTAGGCAGATACGTAATACATGCCTGGTTGACTGGGCTGGAACTGGGTTCCTTGGCCAATTGGCGTAGCGCATTCATCGGCAGCATACCAATTATACATAAGAGCGGGGTCTGGATTTAAAACAGATAAAATGGTGTCTGTATCCGGGCTTAGTTCCGGGGCATTGGGCATGGTTACTGCAAATCCCCAGGGCTGCTCTGACATGCTATTGGTCGTATTTTCTGCAACGAACAGAAAGTAGTTTCCTGAAGCCGGTGGCTGAAAATCACTTCCGGTATGGAGCAGGGCTTCCCCCTCTTTATCTGCCATCCAGTAGTAGGTGAAACCCGGTGAATCCGGTTCTACCCGAACCTGACAGGAGTTTGCCTGAACAACTTCAAATATCGGTGTGCTGGAAGATTCAATGCAGTCAATAGTCACGCTATCCACCCATGCAGTTTGATTGGAGTCTTTTATTTCATATTTATACAAGCTCGGGAAAAGCGAAGTGCGAAAATCCTGATCTGATACCGACTCGTTTTTCGCAAAGTCTTCTGCAGCATCCACTCCTGTAAATTCCAATTCCTGCAATTGAATTGCAGAGTTTCCGTGATTTGACAAGACAAAAAGCCGGTAATGGGTGAATGATCCGGAGTTGTTGAGCAGGAAGCTGCGTTTTTCAAAACGGGAATTAAAATCAAAGCCTGTTTGCTGATCCAAAGTCTCCCAGCTGCTGCCGTTGTTTGAGCCTTGGAACAGCCAGTCTTTTGGATCTCGTTCCGGAACGTCGTCTGCGGACGTGATGGAGTAAGACTTCAACTCTACGGCCGTTGGAAACTGATATCCGATAAATGCATTGCTGGATATATTTTGCAACCACTTGGTATTCAGGCTATTGTCAAAAGCATATTCAGGAATATGACCGAAGTTGGTTCCGCTGGCAAGTGTAGTTCCAGACTGGTTGTCTGTGAGATCTTTGTTGGGTTTATCAAACCAGGAAATAGAGTAGGGTGGGCGTCCATGTTCTATTTGGAGATAAATGCGTCCGCTGGGATTGGTTAAGCCTGAAGGGAAAGCAAGCGACTCGGCACTCAGGGCATTATCAGCATAAACCAGATCAATAGAGCGAACTGCGCTGCAGCCATTATCTGTTGTTACTGTTACGGAATATTGTCCATCGTTCAATTCATTGAGATCAAAGGTATTTGCTCCGGTTGACCAGGACACGCTCAATTCTGAATTTGAATATAAACCATCCTGCACTAGCAGGTTCCATTGACCGGCAATAAACTCAGAGCAGATTTCAGGATCAAG
This sequence comes from Saprospiraceae bacterium, assembly GCA_041392625.1. Taxonomy (GTDB): domain Bacteria; phylum Bacteroidota; class Bacteroidia; order Chitinophagales; family Saprospiraceae; genus M3007. The sequence goes on from JAWKLR010000012.1 coordinate 72,032, forward strand.
TAAGCGATCTTGTTCTATTACAAACTCATCTGTAATCCTACATCCATGTGCATCTACAACATCGATGCTGTACACACCAGGCTCAAGTCCTAGGGCGGGATTTTCCAGCTGCACCGTTGAAGTATACACAGCATAAGGGGCTTGTCCTCCATTTATCTCAAACTCCACCGTACGGTAGCAAATCCGGAGCAGGTCGCATTTTAATAAATGCGTCACGCTTAGATCGGTGCTTACCGGATTCAACTGCGTGATGTTCCAGCGGTGCTCCTGATAAGAACTTGGGTAAATGTGCGCAAATTTTTCATCAAACCGTACCAATGGAGTGGTGTCTGTAACTGCCAAAACGAGTTCGTAGGATTCGCAGGTTCCAAAGGTGATCTCGATGGACTCCTGCTGACCTGCTATTATTTTTCCGTTCAGAATCCATTCATATTTCTGGGTATTGGGATTAGGCTTGATGATGTCTGCTGAAAATGTCAGCGTTTCGCTTCCCGAAACTTCCAGGTTTTGATTTGCTGGGATGGGGTTTTCAATCACATCTACATATTGATACCGTCAGCAAATCACCCGTTGAATACAGGGGGAACATAAATGCAATCCATATCCCTCGCCAAAGCCACCTGCGCCCATGAAACAATTTCGGGCGGTGGGCCGATGGCAACCAAAAAAGTTGGTTAACGCGCCTTCAAAAACGCCATACTCATTTAGGTGTTCTTCGTTGTAGGGAGTGGGTATCGAGTGTGCCTGGATTCATCCATTTTCGCCGAGAACATCCTCATGGTTTTGGGCGCCCGTGGTCGTGGGTGTTCCCAGCATTGTCCGCACGACGGGCCCCGCTCGAAGAATATTCATCGACAAACCCGGCATGGTAGCCGAATTCATGCAAAAGTCTCATATCCCATGCCATACAATTTGCCGGAGCCTACCCGCGGTCTCTCGTTCCAGTCCGGCGCCGCCACCACCGCCGTATTGGGTTGTCGAGAAAGGTGATCCAACCGTAATCCTCTGCTGAGAAGAAAAAATGGGAGTCCCGGATCGCATGCAGAATATCAAAGTTCCAGCCCTCGCTTTCACTCAGTGCGTTTTCCCAATAAAAGGCATAGAGGTTGAAGAAATCCCGATATTGCATAGGGGACTTGCTCTATTTATTCCTGGCTCAAATGTCAACAACAAATCATTTTGGAGCGCCTGAGAAACTTGCTGCATCGGAAACTCGTTGTTGGCATTGTCTTCCCTCTGTTTTGAATTACCCAGTTGATCCGATTGTCTTTCGGGCCACTGTACAACAGGAGTATCAATTTGTTGGAGCAGCAATGATTTGATTGATATCCTGTGCCAAACCAATACCAGGCAGTGCGAGGAATAACAAGCAAAGTGGAAAATAAAATACATAATCAAGAGGTGGTGAGAAAATGACGGCAATTTGAGGCAAACTAAAATGGGCAAAACCAACCATTTCTCATAGTGATTTTGCCCATTAATCGTATTTAATATCGAACGGCAGCGGCTTATGAACCGCCTTTAAATTCATTTACAAGTGCCTGCAAACTCGCCTTTGCATCGCCAAACAACATGCAGTGCTGAAAAGCGGATTTTCAACCCCGGCAAAGCCTTTGCCCATGCTTCGTTTCATTACAATCACCGTGCGGGCATTGTGTGCCTTGATGATGGGCATGCCATACAGTGGACTGTTTTCATCTCTCATGCTGCCGGATTTACCACGTCGTTTGCGCCGATGATCATACAAATATCAACGGCTTCCATGGTTGGGTTGATGGCATCCATTTCCACCATAGAGTCATAGGAAATGTTGGCTTCAGCCAGCAGTACGTTCATGTGGCCGGGCATACGACCTGCAACCGGGTGGATTGCAAAACTTACTTCGGTTCCGTTTTTCTCCAATTGTTCGGTCGCACGGCGTGTTGTTGCCTGGGAAACGGCAGTCGTAACCCGGAACAATGACTACGCTGTTTGCGGCTTCCAACATCAGGTAAGCACCGTCGGCTTTCACCGGAGTGATTTCACCTACAACGTCTTTCGCACTGCCAGTGGCTGGCGCTCCAAACCCACCCAGGAATACATTGGCAACGGAGCGGTTCATCGCTTTACACATAATCAGTGTAAGGATGATACCGCTCGCACCTACGATGGCTCCTGCAACAATCAGCAGGTTGTTTTGTACCACAAAACGGTACATCACGGCCATACCGGAATAGGAGTTCGCAGCAAAACAAATTACCACCGGCATATCTGCACCACCGATTGGTATTACCAACAAGACACCCAAAATAAGCGCCAATGCAGTAATTGTCAGGAAATAGGTGAGTGCCTGTGGCGTCTAGGGTATCAAGCGAGCAAGATTCCAGAAACCAATACGCCGACGGGGATCAAAACAGTGACAACCTGTTTGGCCTTTATAGGTAATGGTTTCCGGAAATAAATTTTTCTTCCAATTTTGCCCAGGCAATTAATGAGCCCGAAAAGGTAATGGCGCCAATAAGTGCAGCCCAAAACAAAACCGATCCCCCGAAAATTCCATGTTCGCTGGGGGATTCAAATTCGGCGAATGCCACAAACCAGGAGGCCAGACCACCAAAACCATTGAGCAGTCCCACCATTTGCGGCATACCGGTCATCGGAGTACGATAAGCAAACAATACACCGATTGCTGCTCCGGCAATGGCTCCAATCATGATGTAATTGAACCGGACAATTTCCGGAAACATGAGGGTGACAACAATTGCTGTCAACATACCCACACCGGAAATGATGTTTCCACGGCGGGCAGATACCGGGCTACTCATGAGTTTGAACCCAAGAATAAACGTAACCGCGGAGAGAATATATACCAGATTAATTAATGCTTTCACATCCATAGCGCTAGGGCTTTAATTGATAAACTTACTTTTGATTGTCCTTTTTCTTAAACATGTTCAACATGCGGTCGGTAACCAAATACCCACCTGCCACATTGATCATGGCGAGCCCTACCGCGATGCCACCCAGAATAGCGGTGGACTCGTTTTCAGGGCCAGCCCCGGCGGCGAGCAAAGCGCCCACTACGGTTACTCCCGAAATGGCATTTGAACCCGACATAAGTGGCGTGTGAAGCAAGGATGGAACTTTTGAAATAATCTCAAATCCCAAAAAGATGGATAAAACCAATATAAAAAGTAAGAATATGAGCACTGTCGTTTCCATAAAGGTGCTTTTTAATTAATGAGTCAATAGGATTAGAATTCCCGGCGAATGCTGCCGTCATGGGTCAATAGGCAAGACTGCAAAATGTCGTCTTCCAGATTCAACTGGAATACATTGCTTTCCTTGTCCCAGAATTCATCAATGAGGTTGTACAGGTTGGCAGAGTACATCTGACTGGCGTGCACGGCTACCCGGCCAGGCATGTTTTCCAGACCCAGGATGCGTACGCCATTTACATTGACCTCTTTGCCCAGTTCAACCCCTTCTACGTTTCCTCCGGTTTCAACGGCAAGGTCAACAATCAAACTTCCGGGACGCATGCCGGCAACCATTTCTTTTGTTACGATAACCGGTGCACGGCGACCAAAGACCTGGGCGGTAGTAATTACTACATCGCTGATCGAACACTGTTTGGCCATGGCATCGCGCTGAATTTTGAGTTGCTCTTCCGTCAATGCTTTGGCATAGCCATCTTTGGTTTGGCCGGTTTCACCGAGATCAATTTCCATGAAGCGTCCACCGAGCGATTTAACTTGCTCTGCAACAGCAGGGCGGGTATCAAAGGCATCTACACGGGCACCGAGCCGTTTGGCAGTTGCAATGGCCTGAAGGCCGGCAACCCCTGCACCAATAATAAATACCCGTGCAGGGTTGATGGTACCTGCCGGGGTTGTCATCATTGGGAAAACGCGGTCGGTACGCTCAGCAGCCAGGATAACGGCAACGTATCCGGCCAAACTGGCCTGGGAACTGAGCGAGTCCATTTTTTGTGCCCGGGTACTCCGAGGAATCAACTCCATGGATATGGCACTAACGCCCTGATCACAAAGTTGCTTGGTCAGGTCTTTTTCGTTGAATGGATCGAGGTAACTGATGTGAATGCAGCCTTTTTTCAACTGCTTTACATCCTCCGGGTTGGGTTTGCGGAGTCGAAGGACTACATCGCTGGTGCTTAGGATTGCTTCACGGTCTTTGCTGACCTTGGCTCCGGCCTGCTCGTAGTCTGCATCCGATACGCCAATTCCATCTCCCAATCCGGATTCGATGGTGATGGATGCTCCGAGTTTAGTGATTCGCGCAACGTCATGCGGGATGAGAACGGTGCGCAGTTCGCCGGGGTACGTTTCTTTAGGTATTCCGATTTGCATGGTTCTAGGCTGTTATTACAGATTAGGATGGATAATGGAGCGTAACTGAAATCCCGAACGTATATGAAACTGCTTAGAATTACTCCAAGCACTTTAGACATCCTCTTAACTAACTCTTAGCGCATTTTCGGGCGAGGGCGTTTTCCACCGCCTCTGAATCCTCCTTTGCCCATGGCTGCCATGTTGGCGGGATTCATACCCTGGTTCATTTGCTTGAGTTGCTTTTCTATGTCTTTCACCTGCTCTTTCAGCATTTGTTCGGTGATGGTCAGTTTCTTGATTTCGGCCAGGTGTTTAACAGCGCCCTGGCGGTTGTTTTTTGCTGCGCTGATAAGTACCAGTTGTAAGAGAGCCGCTCCGCGTTCGTTGTCGGATGGAAGTCCGGAGGCAAGCGATTGCTTCATCAATGCCTCTGCTTTGTTAAAATCTTTGCGCTGCATTTCCACCGCACCTTGGGTCATGTAAAAAACACCGCGATAACCCACGAGGAGTAGGCGGGGGAAATAGGTCATATTGAGCCGTTTCTCGGCCTCTTCAAATTGTTGTTTGCTGAGAAACTGATTGGCCGACATGATTGTTCCAAGGAACAAATAGCCAAGCAGCATTACTATCCCGACGAGCAAAAATGGGAAGCCGTACCAGAATCCATAGGCCGCCCACAAACCAATGCCCAGACCCAGGCCTCCAATAATTAATGCAAAACGCAGATAGATGTTAATCGTAAACATGTAAAATCTTAGATTTAAAGGTTATAGTGACAAATGTAGATAAATCATTTGCTTCAATTCGCAAGAATCCAAAAATAATTCTACCAATTTAGAGTTATTCTATATGTCGTTCGTTAACAAAACCGGTAGGGAGCCGGTTTCCGGCTCCATTTTGGACCAGTATTTGCAAGTCCGCTAAATACCACGTCAAAATTAGAAATATGCCAAGAAAGAACCGCCTTTTCGTTTTAATTTTCCTTCTGTTTTCATTTTCATACGCCTGTGTGGATGTAAGCAGCACCGATTCTTTGCCCGATGAAGAGAAAGCCCTGCTCCAGGCAGCCGGAAAAGACATCGGACGCTCCGACTTGCTCGTCTTGTTGCAAGGAACATGGTTCAACATCAAGGATGGTGGCAATGTCCTTGAGTTTATCGACAATAAAGTGATCCGTACCCTCAACAATGAAGTGGAGCGTGAGGCAACTCTTGTAATCGACAGCGATTGCAGTATGGAGCGTTGCAGCGCCGGTCAGTTGGAAGACGGCTGGTGTTTTATGGAAAAAACCGAAAACGCCTCGTACTGTTTTGTGGTACTGGGCTGCACTTCACAAGAGTTGCGGCTAATGGAATTAGGCAGCAATTCGGATGAAATGGTGTACCATCGTCCGTAGTGTTTTTTGATCCATTGCATTAGATGAGGAAAGATATGGGGCGTTAGCCCTATTATCTTCGTAGAACTAAGGATAGATATATATCGCTTTTAAGGGGCGTAGCCCCGACATCTTAATGCGCTTAGTTTAAGGGCTTTTTTATATGGGTACGTTAAATCAAAAATCGTAGATGAAGATGTCAGCTACGCCCCTTTATCCTAATATTATGACCCAACTACGAAGATATCAGGGCTACGCCTTAAGTTGGTTATGGAACACGTCAATTGCCTTAGAGTTTTTTTAAACTTCCAATGTTGCAAGTGACCCGACTTATGTATTCTATTTGGTAAATCCCGATTAGAAGCAGTCCGTGCAACGATGCACGGCTATTCCATACCCGGCTGCAAGCGGAAATTTATTTCACCCGATAACGCGAACCATTGGGTATACAATCCACTGAAAAATGGATAGTTTGCGCGTTGTCGTACTCAAACCCGTTGGGCCGAAGGGTGTAATTGCCTTTTGCGACAGGCATTGAGGGAAATGCTGACTCCCAAACAGTTCATGGCTGATCGCCTGTTTTTTTCATAAAAAAGGATGCAGTGGGCTTCCTTGTCTACCACAACCTTGTAAAGTCCGTCATCCAAATCAAAAAACGCTGGTTGCTGTTTTTGCGGCGGTGCGCTGATAAGTACTGCATCTGAAAATGAGCCGAAACACCAATTTCCAGCCTCACGAAATCCTTGGGTGTTTCCATGGTACTCCAGTGTACTGTGTTTGTACATGTTGGGCAGCCTCGTTTTCCGAGCCCGTAGTGTTGCTGTTGGTACAGGCTGAACAAGCCAAAAATAAGAATATGTACGTAAATCGATTGTTCAAATTTAATGATTTTAATCAGCCCGGGAATCCTGTTTCCCGGGCTGATTGTTTTTAAGTCCGTTTATGATCGGATTTTGTAGTCAAGGCGCAAGGTGAAGTTTCTGGGCGCCTCAAGCAGTGCAGGGCGGAGAGAGTATTCTTCATTCAAGACATTGCCCACTACAAAACTGGCTTTCAAGGCTTTGGTAATTTTGTAAGAGGCCCGCAAGTCAAATAGATAGAATCCTTTGTTGTGGGCTGACGGAAGTTGTACACACCTGCAAACGGTTCAACGTTGCCTACCTCAAAAATGGCGTCAATTGCCTCCATATGGCTGTTGTATTGCAGGGATGCACCAATTGTCATTTTTTTATACCCATACTCCACATCGGCTTTACCATGTCTCTAAAACGGTATTTCAAAACGTTGTAATCTACCGATGAGGTTTCATCAATTCGGTTGGTAAATTCTTGTATTTAGGATTGATGTGGGTGTAACCAGCCAGTACAGCCAGTGTTCCACCCAGGGCTTCTCCCTGACCCAACAGACTGGATTTCATACCCTTCTACCCGGGTATCTCCGATGTTTTGGGACTGGAAAACGCAGAAGGAATAATAGCAGGAGGCGGGCCGGGATCAATAACAAACTGCAAGTCGGCAAGTACAAACTCCATCATGTTTTCATATTCAGATACAAAACCTGTCACATCGAGGAATCCTTGCCAGGTACCCAAACGGAATCCTTGTTTGATTCCAAGTTCGGTAGTCCAGAAGTTTCGGAAACCAGTTTTGCATTGGGCACTACAGAGTTGCCCGCACTGAAATCGGTTGTAATGAATTTTTCTGCAATGGTAGGGGAAGCGGTAGCCCTGCCCCCAGGAGGCACGCAAAAACGTGGCCTTGGCCAATTGGTAATTCGCTCCCAATCGGAATACCGGCTTGGACTCCTTGGTTTGTCCGTTGGGGATGGTGTCAGTACCACCCATCAAGGCATCAATGTATTCCGGACTATTCAGTGTGTTTTGTTCGTAGCGCACGCCACCAGACAGGTTGAGTCGGTTGAACAGTTTTTGATCAAGCTGGAAATAACCGGCTAAATTCTGGCTGGTAAAGTTGCCGTTGGAGTACAGTTCGGCATCGACACTCGTCGTGATTCCCACCAAACCTGCGGTTACAACCATTCCAATTTGCTCCATGGGCCGCTGAAACTGGTATTCACCATACACCATTCGGCTGTCGTTGCTTTGGTTCCGCTGTTGTTGTTATGGACGTAGTAGTAGCGGCTCAGGATCTTGTGGCGATTACCTCCTGGTCATAGTACTGCAAACTGGGGTCTATGGTGAAACGCAAACGTCCGCGGGTAAACGATTCTGAGTTTAGTCCAGGCTGGTAGGCGCCAATGCTGTCGTTGCCCCAAACAAAGAAGGCCTCCACTTTTGCCAAAATTGAAATTTGAATTCAATCCAATACTCAAACGGTCATTCACCCGGTAGCGGAAGTTGGGGGTTACGCGTCCGTAACGGCTAGGTTCCCGGTTGTAAGCTGTCCCGGTACAATCCATAGGTTCCCAGTACAAAATCCAGTTTGCCTCTTTTTTCTCTATGTGCAAAATTAAACCCTGTTTCCAAATGGCTGTTGCAGCGAAGATGTATCGCGCCCCCACCATTGTTTGTTGGGGTCTTTCGGACTTCCCCACAACTTACCAAAAACCATGAAATCTGTCTCCGGTTTATCCTTGGCAAAACCAGTCCGGAAATTGATAATCCCGTTCATGGCTGAAGATCCATAGAGTGCAGAAGCAGCACCTTTCAGTACTTCACCTGACCGGATGTTTTCACCTAATCATCCCAGCTGGGAATCCTGCATCCACTTGAAGGGCTGGGATATCATCAACCAGTAGCAAACTCCGGGTTCCAGCGCCATAGAAAGCCTGCGCCACCGCGGATGCTTGCCTGGCCGTCTAGGATTGCTACGCCGGGCACCTTAGTAATCACCCTCATCAACTGATGTGGTATTCACGCTCTCTATGATCTTGGGTTTTATAACCTCCAGTGAGACCGTTACTTCACCCAGTGGTTTTTCATATTTGCCTGCAGTAACGGTAGTTTGTTGCAGGAGGTTATTGGCATCACCGAGTGCCACATCCAGGGTTTTGTTCTCACCAGCAGCCAATCGAATGGTTACAGATTTTGAGGTATAGCCAACAAAGGTAAAAGTAAGTTCGTGGTTGCCGGCGGGGAGTTCCAGGGCGTATAGTCCGTCAATGTTGCTTGCGGTTCCACGAGCTCCGCTTTTTATGGTTACGCCGGGAAGGGTTTCTCCGGTACTGGCATCCGTAATGGTGCCCTGTATTTTTGCATTCTGGGAAAAGGTAATTTGAGCGCAAAAAGTCAAGGCAAGCAAAAATAGTGTTCTCATAAATTGTCTTTAAAAAAGGGAAAAGATAATGGCGGAGAAGGGGATTATCATTGGGCGGAAATCTAGTGCCGGCTCAATGTTGCTTGGGGATAAAAGTATGTAAAATTTTTAATTGCAGGTTTCGGTGTATTTGGTATTCATGTCGAGACGCAAGATTTTGCGTCTAACAACACAATGAAAACCCTTGAGGAAGTATGGGTGTGTGAATTTTTGGGTGGATAGTGATTTGAAAAATTTGGGTTTGGAGACGCAAAATCTAGATTGGTGGAGACGCAAAATCCTGGGTTTGGAGACGCAAAATCTTGCGTCTCTACGGGGTGGGTTAATACCGTTTGTTTTTGGGTCTTATAAGTTTGTGTTTTACAGACCGCAAAACAATAACCAGATGCGCCCAGATGGTTTGAAGCCAGCCAAAATGCCAGGTCATAACCTTAAATCGGTCGATAAGGGATTGTCGATGGCGCTGTTTGGACATGCCTCCCATGAGGTAATCTGAAATTATTATGGGCGCAAGCGTGTTCTTTCTGCTCTTTTTAAGAATGCGGATGCACCAGTCGAAATCAGCACAGAGGTTCTGCTCTACATAGGGTTCAACGAGGGTTCTTCGGGGAAGAAATGACTGGTGTACAACCAGCATGCCTCCCAGGTATTTTTTCCAATCCAGTTGTTCCGGCAGCTTTCTTGTGCTCCATTCACTCATAGTGCCGGCAGGAGTACGGTTGTCATCAACCAACAGCGTTTCGCCATAAAGTACATCGGTCTCTGGTTCGATGGAATCGGCCAGTTTTTGCAAGGTGTCCGGACTGTGGAGGTGGTCGCCACAGTTCAGAAACAACAGGTACGTTCCCTGAGCCATTGCCTGTCCCTTATTCATGGCATCATACAGTCCTTTATCTGGTTCGGAAATCCATTTTATGCGTGGATTTTTTTGGGCGTATTCCCGGATTAAATTCAGGGTATCGTCTTTAGAAGCACCATCTATAATGAGGTGCTCATAGGATTCAAATCCCTGATTCAGAACACTTTCTACCGTTCCTGGCAGAAGGGCTTCTCCGTTGTATACGATGGTTATGATGCTAAAAAGTGGCATGTTTTATTGTCTGTTAGCGTTGGTATTGGGTTATAAAAAGGGGACAAAATAATGAGAATGGATAAGAGTAGGTCAAAAATGCCACTCGTCCATTGCCGTACAACTAAAAATTGCGATAACTTGGGCCATGTTTTATCTCTTTCTTGCAGGCATTGGTCTGAGTTTATTAGGCTCTTTGCCTCCCGGACTGATTAGTTTGTCGGTCGCTCAAACCGCATTCCGCAGAGGCTTTTGGCCGGCGATGGTATTGGGGGTTGGTGCTTCAGTAGCTGAGTTTTTTCAAGCCTGGGCTGCTGCATCCTTCAGCGAGTGGTTCACTCAGCATCCGGATGTATCCCGACTGTTTCAGTGGATTGCGCTGCCCATTTTTTTGGGACTGGCGGTGTACCTGTTGTTTTTTGCCAAAGCACCTAAGACTCCCGAAGATGTGGAGCCATTATCCGTACCACGACAATTTATCAAGGGCGTAGTGATCAGTTTATTCAATCTGTTGGCAATCCCGTACTGGGTATTGTATTGCAGTTGGCTGCAAGTTTCCGGATGGTGGGAGCCGGGCGTTCAATCGGCCATTGCATTCTCTGCTGGTGTAACAGCAGGAACCACCATGGCACTCGCCTTGTATGCCTGGCTCGCTTCAGATATGCTGCGTCGGTCAGACAAGGTTGCCAAATACATCAATCTCTTTGTAGGGTTGATTTTTGCCTTCCTTGGATTGAAAATACTCTATGATTTGTTGGCATAGAAAAAATGGCTTTGAAAATCCCGGGATCTTCAGTTTAAGAGAATGTCTAAAATTCAATCCTGAGGCGAAATTTAGACATCCTCTTTAATCAGGATACTAACAGATGTTAGAGTTTAAAGTAAGAATCTGGGTTTTTTTTCCGCCGCCTTGATCACCTCTTGACGCGCTTTAAATTCCTTCATCTTGGTGAAGTCTTCTTTCCGCGCATAAATTTCAGATAAGGCAATCAGGGTATTCAACTCGTTTGGATTGATAGATTCTGCCTTCTGAAAGAAGGGGAGTGCCTGATCGAAAAGAGCCATTACCTGATCGCGCTTTTCCTTTGCTTTTTTCAAGCCGGCAGGAGAAAAGTCGTTTTCCATTTTCTGCAATTCCTGGGTGCGGAATGCCGCTTTGTTGTAGTACAATGCACCTATGGAATAAATCGCATCAGCACTTTTTGAGTCTTTTCACTTGCCTGGTTGTAATAGTTCAAGGCTTCTTGAAAGTGGCCTTCAAGTTACTCAATATTTCCGGCTTCCAACTCTTTTTGAAAGAGGTTGTCGTATACATTACCAGTAGTGAGGTACAGGCCGATGTTTTCTGGCTCTTTTTGATTGCCCTTTCAGGCGGTCAGTTCATTGAGTTTCCCTTTTTCCAGGTACATGTTGATCTCAGCGAAGAGCAAGCCTGAATCGTTTGGAAATTTTGCGCGGCCTTCAGCCAGGGTTTTTTCCGCATCTTCTGTATTGCCAGCATCTTTTTGCATGTTGAACAAGGCATCGTAAACACCGGGGCGATCTGTTCCCGCATTTTTCAATTCACTAAAAATCTTGATGGCTTCTGTCGATTTGCCTGCCATTTGCGCAGCAATACCAGTATAGTATTTCTGTCTTCCATTTGAGCCTGCGTCATCAAAAAGGCTTGCTTCGCCTGCTTCAGAGAGAATTTTGTGCGAGGCCATAGATGCAAGCCAGGAAGCATATGCTTTATCGTATTGCCCTTGCTCATACTTCATAGCACCAATGTTCACCATGTGGCCCTGAACTGCTGCGATTCCTTTTGCAGCATCTTTTTCTGAAACTTTTATCAGCCATTTCATAGCCTTTGGCATATGCTTCATAGGCAACTAATGCGTCGTTATCTCCTCTCAATCTAGCACTTGTGTCTACCATGCGCATAGCCATATCTTTTTGGAGGCGCGCATTGTAAATATCGCCACGAGTGACCCAGGTTGCGGCTACAGCCTGTGCATCGCTTTCCTTGATGGCATCATCAATTTTGGAAATGGCTTCATCCAGTTTGCTTTGGTTGCTGGATGGGTCCAGGTTGTAGCTGGTCAATGCCCGTCCGGCTGCCTTTGCTAATTTTAATCCTTCCTGAGCCTGAGCAAAAAAGCCAAGCAGAAGAAAACAGGTTATTGTGATAAGTCTACGTTTCATTTTCACAAAATGAGTTTAATGATTGTATAAATTTTATCAAACGATCGCTCGTTCAAAACAGGCAATTAATTGTTGCCTATTCATTAGACGAAGGATGCGTCTTTCAGATTTCTAACAAGATGTTAATGGTCGCTATTATTCTTCTCCTCCGTCTTCTATTGGAGCAGATTCAGTGTCCTCACCTTCAGATGCAACAACGGTTACGTCAGCAATTCGATCCTTTGTATCCAGGCGAATTACTTTAACTCCCTGTGTAGCCCGACCCATTACGCGCAGTTCAGATGCGGCAGTTCGAATGGTGATGCCACTGGTAGTTGTAACCATCAAATCGTGTTCGTCGGTTACGTTTTTGATAGCAACCAAGGCCCCTGTTTTTTCAGTTACCTGAAGGGTTTTTACTCCTTTACCTCCACGGCTTTGAGTCCGGTAATCTTCCAATGCTGTACGTTTGCCCATTCCATTTTCAGAAAGTACCAGGATGCTGGTTTCTTCATTGGATGGGTCCACGCATACCATTCCGATTACCGCATCGCCTGCGGCTTCGTTGATAGTGATACCGCGCACACCTGCGGCAGTACGGCCCATAGGGCGCACATCCTGTTCGTTGAAACGGATGGCCTGACCCTTTTTACCGGCCAACAGAATCTCATTGTTGCCGTTGGTGAGTTTTGCCTCGATCAGCAAATCCCCCTCCCGGATACCGATTGCATTGATACCGCCTTGGCGCGGACGGGAATATTCTTCAAGAAGAGTTTTCTTGATTTGTCCTTTGCGCGTACAGAACATGATGTAATGGCTGTTGATGAATTCTTCATCGTTCAGGCTTTTCACAATGATGTATGCACGAATCTTATCTTCTTTAGGCAGGTTGAGCAGGTTTTGAATAACCCGCCCTGCTGTAGCCTTGGCTCCTTCAGGGATTTCGTACACTTTCAGCCAGAAGCACCGCCCGGCCTCGGTAAAGAGGAGCAGGGTTTGGTGGTTTGTGGCCGTGAACATGTGCTCTACAAAATCCTCATTACGGGTACGAACGCCTTTGGCGCCGCGTCCACCGCGATTTTGAGCCTGGTATTCTGTAATTGGAGTTCGTTTGATGTAGCCGAGGTGGCTGATGGTAATTACAACCTCTTCGTTTTCAATCAAATCCTCAATGCTGATGTCTGCCTCTTCCATCATGATGGCGGTGCGGCGGCCGTCGTCGTACCGATCGGTCACTTCAGTGAGTTCATCCCTGATGATCTGGCGTTGAATACCTTCGTCGGCCAGGATGGCACGGTAACGCTCGATTTTGCGCTGCAATTCATCGTATTCGGCGCGCACCTTGTCGCGCTCGAGTCCGGTGAGTTGTTGCAGACGCATGGCGAGGATAGCGCGTGCCTGAATTTCGGTCAGGCCAAAATTGTTTATCAAGCCTTCGCGGGCAGTTTCCGGATCTTTGGATCCGCGGATCAGTGCGATTACTTCGTCCAGGTGGTCCAGTGCGATCAACAAGCCTTCCAGGATGTGGGCGCGTTCTTCTGCTTTACGCAAATCAAATTGAGTCCGGCGAACAATGACCTCCAGACGGAATTTGATAAACTCCTCAATCATATCTTTCAGATTGAGGACGCGTGGGCGGCCATTCACCAGGGCGATGTTGTTGATGCCATAACTGGTTTGCAACGGCGTCATTTTGAACAACTGGCTCAAAATCACATTTGCAGCAGCATCCCTGCGGATTTCAATTACAATCCGAACACCTTCGCGGTTTGATTCATCCCGCAGGTCAGATATTCCGACCACTTTTTTATCCTGAATCAGGTGTGCGATCTTTTCGATCAGCATGGCCTTGTTTACCTGATAAGGGATTTCTGTAACGATGATGCTCTCGCGATCATCTTTATCTACTTCAATTTCCGTTTTTGCACGTACAACACAGCGGCCACGACCGGTGCGGAATGCTTCGCGCACCCCACCCAGACCGTAAATGATACCGCCGGTTGGGAAATCGGGAGCCTTCACGTGCTCCATCAGTTCTTCAATGTCAATTTCCGGGTTGTCTACCGTTGCGGCAATGGCCCTGCACACCTCACCGATTTGGTGTGGCATCATGTTGGTTGCCATACCCACTGCAATCCCGGAAGCGCCGTTCATCAGCAGGTTCGGGATTTTGGTTGGAAGAACGGTAGGCTCGGTAAGGGAATCGTCGAAATTCAATTGAAAATCAACGGTTTCTTTCTCAATATCTGCCAGCATTTCATCGGTGATGCGGCGCAGACGGGCTTCGGTATAACGCATGGCCGCAGGGGAGTCGCCATCCATCGAGCCAAAGTTACCCTGTCCATCTACCAGTGGGTAGCGGAGGCTCCATTCCTGAGCCAGACGCACCATGGTGTCGTACACCGAACTATCGCCGTGTGGGTGGTACTTACCCAGTACTTCACCGACGATACGAGCAGATTTTTTATAGGCTTTGTTGTAACTCAACCCGAGGTCCAGCATGCCATATAAAACACGGCGGTGAACGGGCTTCAGTCCATCGCGCACATCGGGGAGTGCGCGGCTGACGATAACCGACATCGAATAATCGATATACGCGGTTTTTAGTTCGTCTTCAATGTTAATTGGAACTATTCTCGATTCTTGCATCTACAATAAACTTCTTCAAAATACGCAGTTGTCCGGTAGGCCTTTATCCTTAAAATTAAAACAAGCCCAAACCGGTAAAAATGCTGCCAGGAGCAGGATCACAAGGGGCTTTTCTCAGGCATGTACCAGTACGTATTTTTGAAACAGATTTTTTGTTTAAAAGGACAGGCAAAGGTACGAATAAATGCGGTTTTTTCTGCTTTGTACCCAGCTCAATTTTGATTTTTATCGGCAAAGAAAATTGCCTATATTTTTGTTCAAATTTGGCATAAAATCAAGCGACTTCAACTTCTTTTTTTACTCAGATTTCATTTGCCCAACCGGACTTTGTTTATTTGCTTTCAATACTCTTGAACAGGACGGCAAAACAATCCGAATTGCTTTGCCGTTCATGTTTCAAATCCAATCAATTTACTGCCCGGTCGGTTTCACCGGGCTTAGATGCAGTCATATCCATGCACACACGGCGTATTCCCTTAATTCTATTTTTATTCTTTAGTTTGTTCTGCCTCAGATCCTCACTACAGGCCCAGGAACTACGGCCTGGGAAGTGGTTGGTTCGGTTTACCGATAAGTCCAATTCGCCTTACAGCATCCATGAGCCTGCAGTATACTTGTCAGCGCGTTCCATCGAACGCCGACAGCGCATGGGAATTCCCGTTGTGGAGAATGACCTTCCGGTCAACCCAGGGTACATTCAGGGTTTGGAACATGCAGGTGCCAGATTGCACAATAAATCAAAGTGGTTGAACGCAGCGACGGTGATTGCCGATTCGGCTACTGCGGAGCGCATGCGCGAACTGCCTTTTGTCCGGTCAGTACAGTATGTGGCTCGGGACATTTCAATCAAAAACCCGGCAAACCATCCTCCCAAGAAGCGGGTGTATGGTACTGAATACACCAAAGAAACTGATCATCCATTTGGGTACTCCATTCGCCAACAGGGCATGCTCGGAATGCCGATGCCATATATGGCCGGAGCCCGGGGAGAAGGCATCTGGATAGCCGTGATGGATGGTGGATTTATCAATGCAGACTCCATGCCTTTTTTTGACAGCCTGGCGATAAAAGGAAAATTAATTGAGGGCCGGGATTTTGTAGAGCGCGACCGGGCGGTTTTTGAAAGCGCTTCGCATGGCACTTCGGTCTTGTCAGTCATGGGAGCCAATATGCCGGGCTATTTTCTGGGCACATCACCCGAAGCCCATTATTTTTTGTTAAAAACAGAAGATACCGGCGGCGAATACCCGGTAGAGGAATGCAACTGGATTGCCGGAGCAGAATGGGCGGATAGCATAGGTGTAGATGTAATCAATGCCTCGCTTGGATATACCATTTTCAACGACCCCAAACTTGGCCACAGATATGAGGAACTGGATGGGAAAAGCACTATTGGCGCCGAAGGCGCAGGCATTGCCGCAACCAAAGGTATGATCATCTGCAACAGTGCCGGGAACTCAGGCGACGAACCCTGGAAATATGTAGGGGTGCCGGCAGATGCACCGGGTATCGTTGCGGTTGGAGCATCTTCTCCCGATATGCAGCGTGCTTCCTTTAGTTCTGTTGGTCCAACTGCTGATGGGCGGATCAAGCCCGATTTGATGGCTCCTGGTGAAATGGTGGTCACGGCTGGTTATTCCGGAAGCGACCTTGGGTTCTCCAATGGAACCAGCCTGGCATCACCGTTGTTAGCAGGTGCAATTGCAAGTTTGTGGAGCGATTATCCGGATAAAAGCGATCAGGAAATCCTGGAGGTGGTGTTTCGATATGCCGACCATCCAATGCCGGATACTGCCTATGGATACGGTATGCCCAATATGACAATTTCCTGGCTAGATTTGGGTGGTTATGGCGGCAGATTACGTAAACCACGCCAGTGATGCAGCCTGCTTTAGCATGAAACCGGCACGCGGCGACTTGGCTTTGTTTTTCTCACAACACCGGAGGAACAGCCTCAATCCTTTCGGATTAGAAACCTGAAAACCGGAAGGTGGACAACCCTGAGTTTTCAAGCAGAATCCTTTGAGTTCCCTCAGTATTTCTTGAGTAGTCCGCTCCCATTACAGCCAGGAAGTTACCAGGTGCAAATGTTGGGGGAACACAGTTGTGTGAACCTTTGGGTGATAAAAACAGAGTAAATTCTATTTTAATTTCTCACCAATAATGCCATGTTCGTACAGGTTGCTGCGGATGATCTTAACCACTTTTTTAGCCAACCATTTTTTCTGAGGTTGAGCACAACTCCCACCACCCAATACGGCATACCGCTGCGCAGTACGGTGGTAAATGCTTTCAGGCGTTTGACCAATAACTTTTCTACGAGTTTCAGTTCTTCGCGATCCAGGGTAGGAAAGAGCGGCACCCCATCTTTAGGTCTGTTTTCTCCACGGCACTCCATATCCGGGATGATGGGCAGCATCATTTTTCCGGTGACGGGGTCTTTGAAGGCGAAGCGTTCCTTGCTTTCCGGCGTGTCGTAGCCATCTCGGAAAATCTCGTTTGGAGTATCCAAACAAACGGCAAAGTGCTTGCGCAGGAAACTTTGGCAGTTCTTTCGTCCAAGGAAGAAATCGTGTTCCCGGAAATCCCGGGATAAAAATCCGCCAAATCCGTCGAGTGAACCACAAGCAATGGCATCTGATCCGGCTACTTTTTCAACTTTCCCACCCTTAACGCGGCGTTCAACGCTTGGTGAAATTGTGAAACGATCGTAACTGTCTTTGTTATAGGCTTTCAGAATGTGATCTGCCTTTACAAGTGGTTCTGAACGTAGCGTAGTCAGTACTTTGCCCACAATATTCATGATCCCTTGCGGGTCAAATTGTCCAAACTCAGTAACTTCACTTGGGAATGGGTCGATCATGATGATGGTATTGTCAAAATGATCTTCATCGTCGTAGGTACTAGTATCCGGAAAGTTTTGCCGGAGTATTTTTGGGTTACTTCAAAAGGCTCATTGTTAAGCAGGCCACCATCTACGAAGGTTAGTTCGCAGGGCGTGTCTTCCGGTGTTCCGGGTTTGACATTCGGAATGGTAAAAAGCCGATCTTTATGATCGTCCGGAAAATCAGGTTGATGGTCGGATTAATCAGTGGGTTATTGAGAATGTATTTTTCTTGCGGGTAAATTTTCGGTGTTTTAGGCCGATCGGGAATGCACCGGTTGCCATTGCTGCGTCCCGCAGACCTTTAATTGCCTCCGGGTCATCATACCGGAAAAGGTATCTGGCCTCTAGCAGGATCTTTGGTATCGGTAGTGAGTTTGAAATGGGCTAAATCGGTGGGTAGTAGAGATATAGGTAATGTTGGCCTGGTTGTCGCCTTTGAACGGGTATTTCACTTGATAGCCCTGCAGGTTGGTAAGGGTCAGAACCATCTCCAGATCCGGGTGAATATACTTAGGCAACTCAGGCACCTGGAGATTCTCAGCGGAGAATGCTCGTTCCGCGATTTCGCTTACAAAGTCGCTGTTTAGCAACGAAGCTTACATTTTTATTATCCAGGGCCTGAATATCGGAATTGTTCATCAGGATGGGCATCATATCCTCGGAGGTCAGATTTACCCAGGTATCGAAAAACTTGTTTTTGAAAAGTCTTTCTGTTTTTCCGGATCATTTTTACCCTCCAAAAACTCCTTGAAATTGATTGGGCGAAGTCCTTCACGCAAAGCCGACAGGCTCACAGCAGTTGTCATGCCACCGGCAGAAGCACCACCATCACACAAATCTGGACCCGGTGCATGGGGATTTCTGGATTGAAATTATCCGGATTTTCCAGGTTCTTATTGCGTTCGTCTTCCCATTTCTGGAGCGTTTCCAAAAGATAATCTACTACACCGGCAGTGTATGCACCCGCGGATACAGCACCTGCCATGGTAAGTCCCAGTCTCAATGTTTTACCAGCCATGATTGTTTTCTTGGTTTATTGGAAAACCGAATGCCTTGAAATGCCTTTGCGGTTTTAATACTGCTAAAGTAGGAAAAATTGATGATTTGTTGATACGCCCTTCGGGCTAGGATGATTTGATGAATTGTTTATTTGTTTAGTCCGCCTCTGCGGGCTCTGTTTATGTTAGTAGTCAGTGGTCAGCGGGTCAGTACAACGGATTGAAAAAAAACTGACCACTGACTACTGACCCTGACCACTAATTTCAACAAATAAACAAGGGAAAGCGCAGCGTCCCGAATAAACAAGGCCCGGAGGGCCGAATAAACATCAACAAATCTGCCTAGCCCGAAGGGCGTATCAGCAAATCATCAATTATTAATAAGCTGATTCCGGGGAGTTTTTTTCCTTCCAGGAATTCGAGCATGGCGCCACCTCCGGTGCTTACAAAACTAACGCGTTTGCCGAGTTTGAGGTGGTTGATTGCAGAAACAGAATCACCTCCGCCCACCATGAGAATGCACCATTTTTCGTAGCGGCAGCAACAGCGCGGGCTACTTTTTTGAGTGCCTTCGGCAAAAGCGGGCATTTCAAATACACCCATTGGACCATTCCAGATGACGGTGCTTGCTTTGGCGGATCAGGCGGGCGTAACTGCGGGCAGCGGAAGGACCAATATCTAGACCCATCCAACCGTCGGGAATTTCCTTGCTTGGGAAAACTTCTACGTTTGCATCAGCAGCAGACTTATCGGCACAAACGGAGTCGCGTGGAGTAATACTTTTACACCTGCCTCTTTTGCATTTTTCAAAAAAGCCTTTGCTTCTTTTACCTTGTCTGCCTCTACCAAAGAATTGCCTACATGGCCACGCTTTGCGAGCATAAAGGTATATGCCATGGCTCCTCCGACGATGATGTTGTCGGCAAAATCCAGGAAGCGTTCAAGCAGGACAATCTTGTCAGAAACTTTAGCACCACCAACTACACAGGTCACCGGCTTTTCTGAATTGCCAAGTACATGCGTAGCGTTTTCGATTTCTTTTTGCATCAAAAATCCGAAGCACTTGCTTTTTTTATCGAAATACTGCGCCATTACGGCTGTGCTTGCGTGTGCGCGGTGGGCGGTACCAAAGGCATCGTTTACATACACATCGCCAAGTTCCGCGAGTTGCTTTGAAAAGTGAGTGTCGCCGGCCTCTTCTTCCGGGTGAAATCGGGTATTCTCCAATACCAAAATTTCTCCGGGCTTAAGCGCCGCTGCTTTTTTCTGTGCGACCTTACCGACACAGTCGCTGGCAAAATGCACTTTGGTTTTCATTTTGCGCCGGATATAGGGCACCAGGTGCTTGAGTGTGAATTTCTCCACATCAATGCTGCCGTCTTCCAGTTTCTTTTTCAAAGGTCGTCCGAGGTGCGACATAAGAATGCAGCTGCCCCCTTGCTCCAGGATATACGAAAGGGTAGGGATGGCAGCTTTAATCCGGGTATCATCTGTGATTTTGAATTCCGCATTTAGCGGCACATTAAAATCAACCCGAACGAGGGCTTTTTTATCTTTAAATTGAATATCCATGGGAAAGAAAGCGAGCGAAAACGGTGCTCAATAAGGTATGATAAAAAAACATCCGGATTCCGAACATTGCGGGGGCAATGCTCTGAAACCCGGATGTCGGCGATATACGATTTACAGCATTCCGGCCAGGTCAGCAAGACGCGCAGAGTAACCTGCTTCGTTGTCGTACCAACCGACGATGCGAACTGTTTTTCCATTTACCTGAGTCAATGGCGCATCGTAGATGCAAGAGTGTGGGTTGCGCACGATGTCGCTGCTCACAATCGGGTCTACGTTGTATTCCATGATGCCTTTCAGGTTGCTGTCGGCTGCTGCCTTGAAGGCTGCATTTACTTCTTCAACAGTAACTTCTTTTCCAATAGTTGCCACTACATCGGTTACGGATCCGGTAGCAACAGGTACACGCATAGAGTGTGCAGCAATTTTGCCCTTCAGGTGAGGAGCAACAAGCACAACTGCTTTTGCCGCTCCGGTGCTGGTAGGAACAATGTTCTGGGCAGCAGCACGAGCACGGCGCAGGTCGCGGTGTGGTGCATCCTGCAGGCTCTGGTCAGAAGTGTATGCGTGAATGGTATTCATAAAGAACTGTTCAACACCAAATGCTTTGTCGAGTGTCATAATCATTGGCACCAGGCAGTTGGTTGTGCAAGATGCATTCGACAGGATGGTGTCGCTGTCTTTGATTTGATCGTGATTGGCACCGATAACGTATGTTGGAATGTCATCGGCTTTAGGAGGTGCAGAAAGCAATACGCGTTTAGCACCTGCATCCAGGTGGAGGCTGGCTTTGTCGCGTGCCAGGAAGATTCCGGTACATTCCAAAACAACATCTACTTCCAATTCTTTCCATGGGCATTCTGCCGGGTTGCGGATAGCGGAGCCAAGAATTTTCTTGCCATTGATATACAGGTAATCATCATCTGCTGTAGCGGTTCCTTCGAAGCGGCCGTGCATGGTATCGTACTTGAGCAGGTGTGCCAGGGTCTGGTTGTCGGTCAAGTCGTTGATAGCAACTACTTCAATCTGGTCGTTTTTGAGCAGGTTGCGAAAAGTTAGTCGGCCGATGCGACCGAATCCGTTGATGGCAATACGTTTTTTTGACATATTATTTTTGATCGATGGGTGAATGGATAGCGGTTCCTGGTTAGGGTTCTATTTGGTAGGCGCCGCAAAATTAGTGGTTTCTAAACGTATATTAAAAATATGGTGCAGAATTAGTGCTTGTTTCCCAAAATATTCCACACTACATCTTATTCCTGGTCCCCTTCCTCAGCCTTTTTTGCCGGAGGCTGGTTCAGGTTGATAACATGCTTGGGCACCACCTGTCCTTTCAGGATGAGTGCAACTGGTTCTGCTTCATCAAAATTGGTTGTCACGCTGATAAAACGGTGGAAAGCTCCCACTTTGGCTGCATCGAATGTGGCAATGATTTCTGTGGTTTCGCCAGGCTTGACATCTTGCTGACTGAATTTCACCGTAGTGCAGGTACAGGATGGTGCAACCTTTATCAAACTCAATTTCTTTTTGCTGATATTTTTTACTTCAAAAACAGCAGTCTGAGGCTCTCCCTGTTTGATTTCTCCCAGGTCGATCTGACGCTGCACCCATTCAACTTTTCCCGCATTTTGGGTCCGGTCGGTTGCTTTCAGTTTCTGCGAAAATCCTGTGGATTGAAATGCAAGGGTCAGTGCAAAAAGTGCTATGATTTTTTTCATGATGAACGAAGTGATTGGCATAAAAAATAAGGCGCACCAAAGGTAACTGTTTTACCCATGGTGCGCCCGAATTAAAGCCTGAAAAATGGCCTCTTATTACTGAATAATGACTTTCACAAACAGTTGGCTATTGCCTGAACGGATACCCAGGGTGTATACACCTGCCTGCAGGTAGTCGAAGTTGAATTGCTTGTTCAATCGTCCTGTGTCAAATGCCTCTACATCCTGTTTGATCAACTGACCAATAGCATTGTACAAGGTAAATTGCAATTCGCGTTGTGGTGTGCCTTGCATTTGCAGAGTAAAGTTACCGGCGTTCGGGTTTGGATACAGATTGAAAGATTCAACCCATTCCACCTGCTCGGCTCCTGTAACGATTACCATAACGGTTTGCTGCAATGTGCTGGCTCCACAGTTGTTCAGCGCGGTCAACTCAACGGTGTAGGTACCATCTTCTGTGTAGGTATGCGTTGGGTTTTCTTCATTGCTGGTATTGCCATCACCAAAGTTCCAGGTGTAGGCATCCGCATCCTGAGAAAGATTCTCGAAGGTTACAGTGCCCAGGTCTGTAGTGAAGTCAAAATCAACTGTAGGAACAGTTTCTGCAACGATGTAACCCATTTGAGTTGTCATGCTGGTACCGTAGATATTGGTTACTTCCAGCGTTACATCAAATGTGCCCGGGGTATTGTATGTCACCGTTGGGTTTGATCTGTAGAAGTAGCCGGATCGCCACCAGGGAATGACCATTTCCAGGAAATCGGGTCGCCTTCAGAAGTGTCCATAAAGTTCACAACAAATGGTACACAACCAACCTGGGATTCTGAAGTGAACCCTGGCAATGGTGCAGAACCAGTAATTTCAACGGTACTGGTTGTGGTACTGCTTCCACATTCGTTGGTTGCTGTCAGCGTAACTTCATAAGACCCTGGTGCATCGTAGGTATGCGTAGGTGCAAATGCTCCACTGAGGCTACCATCACCAAAGTTCCACTCATACGTATCCGCATTCATGGAATTGTTGGTGGTTACCAAAGTAAGGCCTGCCAATTGCGTTGTGAAGTCGACAGTCGGTACATCATTCACAGTAATAGTAATGGTGCTTGTAGAAGAACCAGCACTGTTGCTGGCTGTCAATACAACGGTGTATGTACCTGCTGCATTCCAGGTAGAACTTGGATTCTCATCGGTAGAGGTAGCCGGATCGCCGCCTTCAAATTCCCAGGAGAAGTCCGTAGCATTTTCGCTGGATTCGTTGGTGAAGTTCACCGTAAATGGCAAACACCCTTCAATTGCATCAGCAGAGAAACCGGCAACCGGTGGCGTCACGATGGTAACAGTCATGGTGCTGGTTGTGCTTCCACATTCGTTGGTTGAAGTCAGTACTACGGTGTATACACCATCTTCAGTATAGGTATGGCTTGGATCAACCTCTGTGCTGGAGTTTCCATCACCGAAGTCCCACGAGTACGAATCAGCATTGGTAGAGTTGTTGGTAAAGTCCACATCTGCACCGTTTACATCGCTGGTGAAATCGGATGTTGGAACATCGTTCACGGTGATGGTAATGGTGCTTGTAGATGAACCAGCTCCGTTGCTGGCAGTGAGTGTAACTGTGTATGTACCTGCTGCATTCCAGGTTGAACTTGGATTCTCATCGGTAGAAGTAGCCGGATCGCCGCCTTCAAATTCCCAGGAGAAGTCCGTAGCGTTTTCGCTGGATTCGTTGGTGAAGTTCACCGTAAATGGCAAACACCCTTCAATTGCATCAGCAGAGAAACCGGCAACCGGTGGCGTCACGATGGTAACAGTCATGGTGCTGGTTGTGCTTCCACATTCGTTGGTTGAAGTCAGTACTACGGTGTATACACCATCTTCAGTATAGGTATGGCTTGGATCAACCTCTGTGCTGGAGTTTCCATCACCGAAGTCCCACGAGTACGAATCAGCATTGGTAGAGTTGTTGGTAAAGTCAACATCTGCACCGTTCACATCGCTGGTGAAATCGGATGTTGGAACATCGTTCACGGTGATGGTAATGGTACTTGTAGAAGAGCCTGCTCCGTTGCTGGCAGTGAGTGTAACTGTATATGTACCAGCTGCATTCCAGGTTGAACTTGGATTCTCATCGGTAGATGTAGCCGGATCTCCGCCTTCAAATTCCCAGGAGAAGTCCGTAGCGTTTTCAGCTGGACTCGTTGGTGAAGTTCACAGTTAATGGCAAACACCCTTCAATTGCATCAGCAGAGAAACCGGCGATTGGTGGCGTTACGATGGTAACAGTCATGGTGCTGGTTGTGCTTCCACATTCGTTGGTTGAAGTCAGTACTACGGTGTATACACCATCTTCAGTATAGGTATGGCTTGGATCTGCCTCTGTGCTGGAGTTTCCATCACCGAAGTCCCAAGAGTACGAATCAGCATTGGTAGAGTTGTTGGTAAAGTCTACATCTGCACCGTTTACATCGCTGGTGAAATCGGATGTTGGAACATCATTCACGGTGATGGTAATGGTACTTGTAGAAGAACCAGCTCCATTGCTGGCAGTGAGTGTAACCGTATACGTACCTGCTGCATTCCAGGTTGAACTTGGATTCTCATCGGTTGAGGTAGCCGGATCTCCGCCTTCAAATTCCCAGGAGAAGTCCGTAGCGTTTTCGCTGGACTCGTTGGTGAAGTTCACAGTAAATGGCAAACAACCTTCAATTGCATCAGCAGAGAAACCGGCGATTGGTGGCGTTACGACAAATACAGTAAGCATGGTGGTATCATCACCGCAATCATTTGTTGCGATCAATACAACATTGTAGTTTCCGTCTTCGCTGTAAATATGTGTTGGATCTGCCTCTGTGCTGGTGCCGCCATCACCAAAATCCCAGGAATAGGAATTTCCATTGCTGGTGTTGTTGGTAAATGAAACGGTGTCCATGTTTGCGGCGTAATCAAACGATGCATCCGGTGTATCCTCAACAGTAATGTAACTCTGGAACGTTAAGGTATCACTACCTCCTACATTGGTTGCAATCAAGGTTGCAGAATAGGTTCCAGCATCGTCATAGGTGACTTCCGGATTTTCGTCTGTTGAGGTAGCAGGCGAACCGCCCGGGAATGACCACATGTACGTGTCTGCGTCAACGGAGCTATTGGTGTACTGTACCACAAGTGAAGCACATCCGGAAGTAGGGCCGGCTGTGAAATCAGCAACCGGAGGAGGTACCATATTTACTACATGCGTGGAAGTAGTAGTGCCACAATCGTTGGTAGTAGTCAGAGTCACTGTGTATGAACCGCCGATATCATAAACATGCACCGGGTCTTCCTCAGTGCTTGTATTTCCATCACCAAAATTCCAAAGGAAGGAATCTCCGTTTGTAGAGGTGTTTGTAAACTCAACAATCAAACCATTTACATCAAATGTGAAGCCTGAAGACGGAACATTTGTAACGGTGATAAATCCGTTTGCGATATAGGTTGCAGAACCTGAATTATTAAATGCCGTCAACGATACATTGTAAACTCCAGAAGTTGGGTAAACAACAACCGGATTTTCCAGGTTGGAAGCCGCAGGGAACCCTCCAGTAAATGACCATTGGAAGGATGTAGCATTTGAACTCGATTCGTTCTGGAATGAAACCGTAAGTGCTGCACAGCCTTCAGTAGGCGATGCACTAAAGAATGCAGTTGGCGCAGTATTTATCAGGAATGTTTTGGTAGAAATACCGCAATCATTTTCTGCTGTCAAGGTCACAACATACATTCCGGCTTCATCGTATGCATGGATTGGGTTAGCATCAAAACTAGCATTGCCATCACCAAAATCCCAGATGTAAGAGAACGCATCTGTAGATAAGTTTGTAAAGGACAAAGTCAAGCCTGTAACCGTGTAGGAGAAGTTAGCAACCGGCAATGGCTTGATTACAACTGTTTGTGTCGCTGTTGCTGATTGTCCGGCAGCATCTGAAATTGTAAGTGTTACATCGTATGAGCCTGCGACAGCCCAAGTAACAACCGGGTTGGGCTGGGTGGATGTGGCAGGTGAACCACCTGGGAAAACCCATGAATAGTTGGATATAATTCCCGAAGATTGATCGCCAAAAAACACTTGCTCGTTTACACATGCCGGATTGGGGTTCACGGTAAAGGATGCTTCCAATGGTGGTCCGCCAGAAGAACAAACAGTCAAACAACCGGAGTTAATCTTGGATTGTGAATAGCTGCTAATTTGGCTAACAGATTGTGAACTCCAGGTGTTGGAAGTGGAAACAAACGGACACATGATGTAGTTGGGAGGACAATCACCAGGGCTAGTGTCGTGTGTGGCACTGAAGTTGTGTCCAATTTCATGTGAAGTCAAACAACGAAGTAGTTCTGCGTTGTTGCTGAAATCCTGCAAACAGTGGTATTTGTTGCTGTTACACACACCATTCAAATAGGCAATACCAATTGTACCACCATTAAAATCACGGTTTGTCCAAAGTTCACCAACGTCAAAGTTTACGCCAAAGTTACCAGCATTACCCCAGTTGCGGAAAGAACCCAGCAAGGTGCCTGCATCGTTGGAGTTTGACCAAGGGTTTGAACCTGTTACAACAAACTGGGTAACTATATTGAATTCAAAATCATTGGTGAAATTTCCTGTATAATCTGTTGTTACATTGTTCAATACTGCAATGTTGTGAATCTCTACAGCACCAACAGATCCGTATTTATTAAACATGGACAAATCCGAAGCAATGGCAATATCGATTTCGTAACAGGCAAGCGATTCAGCAGCGTCACCCTGTTTGATATCTTCATTTCCAATGTACTCTTCCAACAATTCATCGCCTTCGATACTAGCGCAGGTAACATTGGAATCATAAATCACATCCGATTTTTTATACACAATGAACTCATCCCGAGGAGCATTTTCATTGTAGTACCAAAGTGGTTCGATGTAAAAACGTTCGGCACCCACTTCTACATATCCATACAGGAAGTCACCGTCGAGTGTGAGACAAGAGCGTCCACCTGCGTTCAGATCGTATCCGCGGAATGCGCGAATTTGGGTAGGAAAACTTTTTTCGATTCCTGCATCGGTCTGAACCTGAAGCAGGTAGTTTTCAACCAATTTGTAGTTGGGTGTAAGCATCAAATTCCACTCGTGCTTGCCGAGGTGTAAATTGATAATTGGATTGTTCAGATTATCTTGCGCATAAGCCGAGACTGCGGCTGCGTCAATTTTAAAAACCTCCCATGCCTCAAGGGTTTTTACCACGGATGGATAAACCCGTTGGGTGGCCTGGCCCGTAAACTCCTGGGCTCCAAGGAATGTTGGTAGCATCATTGCGAGGAGCAAGAGCAACCGGATTGATAAATTTCTCATCATGAGTGCAGCTAGTTGTGTTGATTTGATGA
Organism: Saprospiraceae bacterium; assembly: GCA_041392625.1. Taxonomy (GTDB): domain Bacteria; phylum Bacteroidota; class Bacteroidia; order Chitinophagales; family Saprospiraceae; genus M3007. The sequence continues at coordinate 99,462 of JAWKLR010000012.1, forward strand.
AAGTGTTCAGGTGTTTAGTTGTTAAACGGCTCCAAACTTACGCCGGGCAATTGAGGGTTTTCATTAAAAAAGATTTGGGAAATTGCTGCGAAAATAGAACAAGATGCAAAACCTTAGACATGATTTTTATAAAAAATACCATCCAATTGCATAATTGTGACATTTCAGGAGAATTTAAAATAGTTAAATGCAACTTAAAGTACTTGAATATTACCAGCGTCGTTGCATACCTTTAGCCCAAGATTTATTGTTATGAAGAAAATTGCTTATTTTTTGCTGCTTATCGGCCTTTGCTTATCCATTACTCCTGCGCAGGCCCAAACCAATCGAAACCCCGAAGGTGATTTCAAATCAAACCTCTGGTACGGCTTTGGTGTTGGGATTGGGTTTTCCGGTTTTAATGGAAGCAGTCAGTTCGGGTTTGGAGTTTCTCCTATGGTGGGCTATAAATTTCTGGGTCCGCTTTCCATCGGTCCGCGTGCCTCTGTTTTTTATTCTGCAACCAAAGTTCAGGGCTACCAAACTCTGCATACCGTTGACACTGAACTCGGTGCCTTTCTGCGCGGTCGTGTTTATCGCGGTTTCTTTTTGCAGGGAGAAGTTTCCACGGAGTGGCTTCAGGAGCCTGATGATTTTTCCGGTAATAAAATTACTAAACGTACCTACCAGCGCGGCAATCAACTCATCGGCGCAGGCTATAATTTTGGGTCCGGAGGCGACTGGAGTAGTGAAATCAGTATTCTTTATAATGTTGCAGCAGCAAACGATATTTACTCCAATCAAAACCCCTGGGATTACCGCTTTTCCTTTACTTATCGGTTTTAGTCAAATTGTCCGGTACTTTTGAATCCGGAAACAAGCCGTGTTTCTGGCATAGGTGGATAAATTCCGGGACGCAATTCTTTGCTAAAGGAGTCGGCCCGTTAAACAACACGCATACCCCAATCCGGTGGTCGCGACTAAAGGCTATTTCACCCCGGTAATTGTTTACATATCCACCGTGATAAACCAAGGTTTCACCGCTCAGGTTCAGGATGCGCCAGCCATACCCATACCAGGCTTCTTTCTCACCTTCCCAGTTGCGAAAAAAACGCCGCTCGTTTTCTGTTCGAACTCGTGGCGTAAACACCTCATCCAGCGTTTGATCGCGGACAATCTCCTTGTGTTCTCCCATGAGCAATTGCAGCCAGCGGCCCATATCCGAAGCAGAAGCGTTCACGCCTCCCGCTGCGCATGCATTATAATAGGTGTGTGAAATGGGGACAGGTCGCCAAAACCCACCTCCTCCTTGATGTGGCAGGGCTTTGTTTTTTGCTGTTTGCAAGTCGATGAAACTGGCTGAGGCATCCTCCATTTGCAGCGGCTCAAAGATTCGATCACGCAACAAAGCCTCATAGTTTTTTCCGCATGCACCTTTAAATACCTCCTCAATTACACTGAACACCGCATTTTGATAGCTGTAAATACTGCCTTCTTTCCCCTGCAATGCAACGCGCGGAAAATAGGCATTGATCTCCCGGATACTTTTTCCCCGCTCTATCAGGTTGGTGTACGCATGGTATGGAAGTCCTGTGGTATGCGATAATATGTGTCGCAGGCTTATTCTTCCTGCCTGGGCCCGGCTACGCAAACTAAATTCAGGGTAAAACTCCTGTACTTTTGAATCCCATTTCAGCAAACTGTCCTGAACCAGTATTCCGGTAAGCACTCCGGCAAATCCTTTGGAAAGGGAACCGATGCGAAAAACGGTATGCGCATCTACAGAATCCGCGCTGTTGTATTCTTTGACACCAAATCCATCCGCAAAAACCACTTCTCCATCTACAACTATAGCAACAGCAGCGCCCGGTGGTGCCTCTGGCATAATTTCGGTGCGCATAAACTCGGTATAATCATCCAACAACGCATTGGTTGCAGGTGGCAGGGAAGGGGACGTAATCGGCCTGCGAACCTCTGCTTGTCCGGAGGCCCCTGTGCATTGGATGCCAGCCAAAACACAAAATAAATACAAGAAAAATCGCATGGCGCAATATTACAATATTTACCACGGTTGCCAGAGAGTTTAACGCTTTTATGTAGTTGTCAGTAGTCAGTAATCAGTAGTCAGTGGTAAGTAGTCAGTAATCAGTGGTCAGAAATTGTTTATTTGTTTAACCCGCCTCTGCGAGGCTCTGTTTATGTGTTTATTTTTTTCTGACCACTGACCACTGACTACTGACTACTATTTAAAAACAAAATGTTTGTTTATTAAAAACAAATAGTTTATTTTTGTGGATAAATAGTTCGTTATGCATATTTGTCCCAATTGTACTGTTGAATTGGTTTCTGGAGCCAAGTTTTGTCATCGATGTGGTGACAAGGTGGTTTTGAAATCAAAATCCTGTCCTGTATGTACTCAGGCCAATCCAATTGCTTCGGTTTTTTGTCACCATTGCGGGTTTCACTTTGAATCCCCTCAACACAAAAAGGCGGATTATCAACCGATCTTTCCTTTTGTGTTTAATCAGGAGAGCCTGAGCGAGCAGGTCCGGCAGTTGTTTTTTAAAAGCCTCCGGAGCAGGGTAGAGGAGGAGTACGACATTGAACGCTACTCTGATTTTGTGGAGCGGTTTTATCAATCCAAATTTCACAGTCTGTACACGGCCCGGGCCAGCCAGATCGCCGAGGATGTCTGGGTTCAGTGGAATCGTTTCGGCAAGGAAGCCCTGCCAGAAATTGATCGGCGGGTGCACGAAGCATTTGAAGGGCTTCTGGACTATTTTATCATCCAATTTTGTCCTGATCTGAGTGGGATGATTCTTCCTGAGACAATATTAAAATACGAGAAAGTTCAGGTTCATACACTCAAGCTGTGGGCGATGGCACAGGACTACCTCGCATTCGACCGGGAGGATGAAACCTTCTATTTCAATTTTGTTGAAATGGACAAAGAAGTGCTTGCGCAGGCATGTAAATACTACCTCAAAGCCTCCCGGGATGAAAAGGTGTTTGTCATTTGCGACCTGTCGCTCAAACAAAACGGAAAAGAAGGGTTCGCACTGACCGACAAAGGGATTTACTGGAAAAAATGCATTTGGCAAGGCCCGGAGTGTTGGTTACAAAGAATTGCGTCATCTCAAATACGGGAAAGACTGGATCTTACTTAATGGCTATTTTTTTACTGTAAACCCTGCCTTTAATTTGAAGATGTACAAGTTTTTAAAAAAACTACGCCAATTGAATGCCTGTATGCCGTTTGAGACACATTCTGAGGCGACTCAAGTTTAAACCCGACAAATGCAGATTGGACCTATGGCCCTGGATAAACGAAGTTCTCATAAAATCCGCGCCTATATTTTTAGAAATTTTTTTTACAATTTTTATTGATAAAATGTGGAGACGGTTATATCTTTGCCGTCCAATTTAAACGGAGGTTGTAGCTCAGTTGGTTAGAGCGCAAGTTTGTGGCACTTGAGGTCGGGGGTTCGAGACCCCTCTTCCTCCCTCGGCGGGACGATCGGCAACGGTCGTCCCGTTTTATTTTTCATCCTGTTTTTCGGGAAACCCCTCCGATTTTCTTCCTTTTAGATGCTTTAAAACCAGCAACATGGATTCTAAAAACATCTCTGCACTCATCTCCATTGCAATTGCATTTGTGATGTACCTTACAGCCATGCACTTTTTATTCAAGGAGCCCCTGAGTGCTCAACTCATTTTTGAAGGCTTGATTGGCGCCGGGATTATATTCCTTGTATTGCAGGGGAGAAATCGTTCACGTAAATAAGGCCCAATAAGGTTCTAAGTTATCAAAAACAAAACTGGTGCTGCCCGAATAATCAGACAGCACCAGCACACAGGGAAATTTTTGTAATCCTGCTTACTGCTTTTTCCGCTTTGGAGTAACGGTACCTTTCAACAAGACACGCACCTCATTTGGGTAAGTGTTTGCAGAAACAATAATTGGCTTGCGAACACTGCCTGCCCGGTTGTCGCTGTTGAAGGTTGCCTTCAATTCTCCTGATTCACCAGGGCCAATTTCTTCTTTGGGCCATTCCGGAACTGTACATCCACAGGTAGACCGCGCATTGGAAATCAACAATGGCACTTTTCCGGTATTGGTAAATTTGAAGAAGTGCTCTACAACCTGCCCTTCAGGCACTGTACCGAAATCATACTCATTTTGCTCAAAAGTAATTCGAGCCAGTTGATTGCTGTCGAGTGGATGATCGGCACTGATTGGGTTGCGAATTATTTCAGAATTTTTGCCACCGGCAGTTTCCTGAACGCCTTCTTCGTCGTTAGCGCATGCCACCATCCCTATGGACAGAATGAAGGCAAAAAATAAGATCAAATTTTTCATATTGGGTGTACTTTTTCTTGAAGTATACCTGTTGGACTGCTAATTTGCCGCGACCTGGTTTCGCTTTTCCGGCATTCCGGGTCCTGCAAGAGGAGCATTTCTTCTGGTATACGTGACGTTTATTTGTTTTGATGCAAAATTAATATTTTGTTCCTTAAACAAGCCTGAAAGTCTTTCACAAAAAACCGGACATGTATTAACTTGCATCATCTTGCAAAAACAAATCCGGATTCACAGTTTTGAAACAAAACACTACAACACTGGTTTTTCTGATTGGTTTTATGGGATCCGGAAAGTCTACCCTCGGCCCGTTTCTTGCCAAAGAATTGGATTACGAATTTCTTGATCTGGATGAAGCCATTGAACAGGGAGAGCGACAAAGCATAGACTCGATTTTTAAATCTCAGGGGGAGACAGGCTTTCGGATACTTGAGAGTGCATACCTGAAACGAACTGGATTATTGAGTCATACAGTGGTAGCATGTGGGGGCGGTGCACCTTGTTTTTTTGACAACCTTGATTGGATGAAACAGCACGGGAAAGTTGTTTATCTTGAAGCAGGCCCGAAGGTACTCGCAGAACGCCTTCAGCAGGCCACAACAATACGCCCAATTGTACGTGCCGTTGAACCCGATGAACTATTCTCGTTCGTTGCAACAAAACTGCGTGAACGCAACCCTTTTACGAATAAGCCCATACAATCATCAATGCAGAGTCGGATGAAGCGCTTACGCAGTTGATTTTTGCGTCCGGACGAAACAAGATTTAAACAATGCGGTACTTCCTGTTTTTCAGTTTATTGATTTTCTTCTTTAGTCAAAGCCCAAAACACAATTCAGTGGTTGGAATTGCCTGCTATGCCTGAGCGTGTCAGCAACAACGCTAGACGAGCCGCAGTGGATGGTGTGTCGTATGTGTATTCATTTACCGGAATAGACACAAAGCAAAGACTGGCACGGATTCATCTCAAGGCTTCCTTTGATATCATGCCAATACGCAGGAATGGGATACCCTCCCCGATGTGCCGGATCCAAACGGAGGTAAAATTGCCGCAGGAGCAAGTACGGTAAAAAATAAGATATATATCATTGGTGGCTATCATGTAGCCAGCACATACATTGAGACATCCTCTAACAAAGTGCATGTTTTTGATCCTTTGAGCAATGCCTATTTGCCAGACGGCGCCCAGGTCCCTGTACCAATAGATGATCATGTTCAAGCCGTTTGGCGCGACAGCCTAATCTACGTTATCACGGGCTGGAGCAACTCTACCAATGTGCCTAATGTGCAGATTTACAACCCTACTATAGATACATGGATGGAGGGCACTCCGGTACCCAATACTGCCGCATGGAAGGTTTTTGGCGGATCAGGAACCATTATTGGAGATACTATTTATTACATGGGCGGTGCGCGCGCACTAAACGGGTTTCCGCCATCGTCCCAGTGGCGAAAAGGCGTAATCAACCCGAATAACCCAACAGAAATTACCTGGGAAGCATTTACAGATCCACTTGCGAAAGGCTATCGAATGGCTGCTGGCAGGTATCAGGACCAGGCATTTTGGTTGGGTGGCTCCCTGGTCACTTACAATTTTGACGGAATTGCCTACAGCAGTGGTGGTGGTGTTCAACCCATTGATCGGATTTCTTTTTTGGAAAACGGTTCATTGCAGGAATGGAATGGCTTGGTGCCTGCGGTTATGGACTTACGCGGGCTGGCACAAATTACACCCAACACCTATATTATCGCCGGTGGAATGGAAGCAGGGCAATCCGTCAGCAATCGGTGTTATCAAATTACGATCGATGGTTTGAGCCCGGTAGCAGATCCAGCGAAAAAACAGAATAAAGTACCATCCTTTTACCCTAATCCATGTCGGAATAGTTTTTTTGTTGATACCGATGAACTGGAAACATTGCGTATGTTTTCTCTGGATGGAACAGAGGTCACAATGGAGTTCTCTCCTGGCCAAACCGAGGTAAGACTACCTGATACCCTTCAAGGCTTATACGTTCTTCAATGGAAAACTGCAGATGGAAAAACAGGAACAAACTGCCTGTTAATCCTTCCCTGATTTGGGTGGTAACATAAGTTTTTCATCTTCCTCCAGCAGCATACCTTCGTCAAGCATATACTGTATGGCAGCAAGGACCAGGTCTCTCCTTTTAGGGGCAAAAGCGGTTAGGATTTCATCGGGCTCAAGCCCTTCATCGTGCAAAACCAACTGCACTTTCTTGATATACTGTTCGATCAAAACCTGAGATTCATCCGGTTTGTTTCGTCCGGTGCAGATATCGCAAATCCCGCATGGAGCACTTCCCTTTTCACCAAAATAGGCGAGAAGTTGCTGGCTTCTACAACGCCGCGTTTCGGCATATCCAATGGCGGCCTCAGTTCGTTGTTGCGCACGGTTTTTTCTAAACGAAAAGGCCTCCAGGTCAATGTGCATATCGTCTGAATTCAGGCGTTCCCGGGTAAACACCAATTGGGGCTTTTCCAGTGCTGGTTGGTATTCCAGAATATCTTCTTTTTGGGCGAGAATCAGGACTTTCTGTACTGATTCAGGCGTGCTGTTGCACATTCGCGCCACAGATAATTCGCTGATCGGCACCAGATCGTGTTGAATGCCGGGATAGGCACGAAGCAGCATCTTCAACAAAATATCTGCCTGCTTATTGCGAATCTGGTAATCGTAAAGCACATCCCGACTCGCAGAAATATGCACTCGTGCCGGGGCAGCAGCGCTTTCATTGAGACTGATGAGTCCTTCCTGCGCCAGCAGTCGAATCGCGGCATGGGTAGGTGCGGCTTGAAATTTGAACCGGGAGCAAAATTCAGGGAGGTCAAAATCATAACTTTCCCCCAGGCCTGCTCCGATGGCCAGTTGGGTATAGGCACCAATCCCCCGATAAACCCGTTTTACAAAATCCAGTTCTGGGTATGAAACATCCAGGAATTGCCTGAGCCGATCCGCATCAGATTCCTGATACAACAAAACCGAAAAGGCCTTTTCTCCATCGCGGCCGGCCCTGCCTGCTTCCTGGAAATAGGCCTCGAGATTGTCCGGCATCGCAAGGTGCACAACCAGTCGAACATCCGGCTTGTCAATACCCATCCCAAATGCATTGGTACTTACAATGATGCGGGTAGTACCATTCATCCAGGCCTGTTGTTTTTTAGCTCGCTCCTCCGTATTCAATCCGGCGTGGTAAAAATCGGCTGCAATGTTGTTTTTCCGGAGCCACTCTGCAATTTCCTTGCATTCGCCCCGGCTGCGCATATACACAATACCGCTCCCGGCTACACTTTTCAGAATACCCATTAATTTCTCCCGCTTTCTGTTTTCATACAAAACCGAGTACGACAAATTGGGGCGTAAAAAACTCTGTTTGATTACATGTTTTTCACCAAATTCCAACTTTTCCTGAATATCCTCCACGACCTCCTGGGTTGCTGTAGCGGTCACAGCAAGAATCGGGGCCTTGTTAAACTCAGATCTGCAGCGAAGAAATCTTAAGGTAAGGTGGGCGAAAATCATACCCCACTGACTAATACAATGGGCCCTCATCCACTGCTACCAAATTGATTTCCATGCGTTTAAGGCGCTCTTTCATGACATCCGTAAACAAGCGCTCCGGACTTACATACAAGAGTTTATATGCCCCGTTGCAGGCATTTTCCAGCACAATGTCAATGGCTTTTCGATTCATTCCGGAAAAGACAGCCGCTGCCGGAATATCCAAAGATTTGAGTTGGTCCACCTGGTCTTTCATCAAGGCAATCAGGGGCGATATGACCAGACACATCCCTTCCTGGCACAGCGCAGGCACCTGGTAACAGATGGATTTACCACCACCAGTAGGCAGGAGTGCAAGCGTATCTTTTCCCTCCAAGACTGCGTCAATAATTTCGCGCTGTTGTGGACGGAAAGACGCATGGCCCCAATGCTTTTGTAAAATATGTAACGGGTCCGCAATCTGCATTGCCTGAAAATCTAGGATGCTTCCTCCTCGGAAGACTTGTTCTTTTTGCTGCCTGAATACATATCAAAGCGCTGATAGGCACAGTCAAGTGCGCCATTCAGTAGTTTGATGTTGCGGGAGGGCCTTAAACCCAGATGCTTTAACGCATCTTGATTCGCGGAAATAATCCATGCACTCCACCCGCTCCAATTGTGCTTCAAGGTATCGCCAATAGCCTGATAAAAGGCAATGGAATCATCGAGTTCCAGTCGTTCGTCGTAGGGTGGGTTGGTAATTAAAATTCCGGATTCTGCGGGTGGCTTGAGTTGATTAAACGGCCTGCGTTCAATCTCAATTTCCTCTTCCAATCCGGCTGTCATCAAGTTGATTGCAGAGGAATTCCGAGCCCGGCTGTCTTTATCCGAACCAATTATTGGAACGGTGACTGGCCGCTCCTGCTCCTTTGCCTCCCGGACGACCTCATTAAACAAGGCTGAATTGTATCCCGGCCAATGTTGAAATGCAAATCGTTCCCGCAGAAACTGCGGCGCTTTGTTTTTAGCAATCAAAGCTGCTTCAATTGGCAAGGTTCCACTTCCGCACATAGGGTCGACAAACGCGGTTTGTCCGTCCCAGCCGCTCAGCAAAATCATGCCTGCAGCAAGCACTTCACTTAAGGGGGCTGTTACCTGATCGCGGCGGTATCCGCGCAGGTGGAGGGAGTCGCCGCTGCTATCCAGCAGGATCTGGCAGCGGTTTTTCCGAATGTGTACATGGATGCGCAGTTTGGGGTGATCCAGGTTTACGCTCGGCCGTTGATTGAACCGTTCGCGAAACTGATCAACTACAGCATCTTTACACAGCAAGGACATATACTGGCTGTTGGTAAATCGGCTCAGATTCATGACCGTGGTGACAGCGAGGGTGTCGTTGGGGCCCAGGTATTTTGACCAGTCCAATTCGCGGATGCCTGCATAAAATTGGCGTTCATCCCGTGCCTGGAATGCATGAACCGGAATTAAAACCCGCAGCGCCGTCCGCAATTGGTAGTTGGCTTTGTAAAGCAATTTCAGGTCGCCCCGACAGGTAACTGCACGGGTGAGTTGCTGGACTTCAGTTCCTCCCAATGCCTCCAATTCCTGAGCCAATACAGGCTCCAGGCTTTGCATGGTTTTAACGAGGAAAACCCCGTCTTCGTCCGACCAGTTTTCAAAAGCCCAGTCTTCAACGGGCTCATCATCCACTTTTCGCTCAAAGAGCGCTTGTTTATTTGATCCTTTGCGTTCTAATTTCAAAATCTAGATTTTATTCTCTGCCAGTTTCCGATTGAGTTCCGGGGTGCTTCGAATGGCTTTTGCCTTTTCCCAGTATTCGCGGGCTTTGGATTTATTGTTTGAGTTAAAATAGGCATCGCCGGTGTATTCAAGTACTACCGGGTGTTTGTCACCGCCATGTGAAAGGGCTTTGTCTGCCTGTTTCAGAGCGGCTTCAAACTGTCCGCTTTGATTGTATGCATGTATCAAAAGTGCTTCAATATCCAGTTGCAATCCGGGATTGCGTCCAGACATAATGACAGCCTGATTGAGTACGGGAATGGCTTCGCGGCTACGGTCAGTCCCGATGGCTCCCTGTGCGAAAAAGTAGTAACTGATGGCCTGGTTTGGAAAGGCATCCATGGCTTTTTCTGCTTCGCTGTACAAGGTTTCATAATTTCCATCTTCATACAAGATACGAAGACTGTTTTCCCAGACAGAGAACACATTGGGGCTTAGTTGAATGCAGCGTTGGTAGCGGGAGTAGGCCTCCTGATTTTTACCAGCCAGATAATAGATGTCTCCGGCAAGGCTCCAGGCTTTTGGGTCGCTTGAATGGGCATTCTGCATCAAATCCGCCAATTCAAAAAGTGCAGATTTTACATCCTCTTTTCCGGTTTCTGAAAAGACATTTAAATAGGGGGCCAGTTCTTTTACTTTTGCATCAATAGAAACCGTACTGTTTTGAAACTGAGGTTTCAGGGATTCCAAAAACTGGGCTTCTGAACTGCCCTTTTCCTTCTTTTTTACAGCCAATTGCGCTACCGGGTCGTTGGGGTTCACTTCCAGGATTTCTGCATATACTTTCTGTGCTTCTTCTGTATCTCCATCTGCCTCATAGAAGGTGGCTAGCCGATGTCGAAATTCAATCTTTGCGGGATAGGCATCAATCAACTTGCGAATTTCAGCAGCTGCTTTTTTCTTGTCGTCCATACCGAGGTAGATCACATGTTTTTTTGAAGTAACTTCTTCTGTGATCCCCATAAACGACTCCAGTTTGTTCAGGGTTTTCAATGCAGACTTCGGGTCGCCGGCAAGTACCTGCAGGTAGGCTAGTTGCTCGTAAAACGCCGTGTTTTCAGGTTGTTGTTCAACCAGTTGAGTATAAACTCCTACCGCATCTGGCATCTTTGCCATTTTTTCAAGCAGGTCGGCCTGAAAAATCAAATACCACTCATTGGCAGGCTCTTTGGCTACTGCTTTTGTGATGGATTCCAGGGCATCGCCAAAGGCTTCTATTTCAGATTGGGCACGAGCCAGGCCGTACCAGGCCGTTCCATTGTCCGGGTTTTCATAAAGAAACTCTTTATACAGATCAACGGCTTTTTGGGGTTCACCAAGTAGCCGTTGCTGTTCGGCAGCAATGAATTTACTTTGTCGTTCAACCTCTTTTTCAGGAACAATTTTCTCCTCTCCATCCAGGGTGTTTTGGGCAAAAACCGGTTGGGCAAGCATTAGTATGAACAAGAAAAAAAGATGCTGTGGCTTAAACATATTCTGTGTTTATCGTCTGATAAAATGGGAAAAATCTCCCAAGTTGAGTTCCTCGCTGGATCCGGCATAAGAGGAATCATTGCCTACCATAGACCGGTCCAGAACGGCATTCAGAATGGCCGAATCGTTTTGAATGATGCTGTTGGTTATAACGGCATTTTCTACTGTTGAATTATTTCCCAGGCTAACATATGGGCCTACAACTGAATTTTTTAGCACCACATTTTCCCCGATGTAGCAAGGCGGAACAATAACGCTGTTTTCAATGTGCACACTGGAGTGAATCAACTCTGTTTCCCGATGAAACTCCAACATCCGTTCGTTGGAGTACAACACGGCCTCCTTATTGCCACAATCCAACCATTCTTCTATTTGGCTGGTAGCAAAACGCAGGCCATCGCGTTTGAGTTGCTCCAGTGCTGTGGTGAGTTGAAACTCATTTTTCTCCTTAATGTCCTCTGTCACCATTTGGTGCAATGCCTGCTCCAACCGTTCGGCTTCACGAAAGTAATAAATCCCAACAATAGCCAAATCAGAAACAAACTCAGATGGTTTTTCGACAAACTCCGAGATAAAGCCTGATTCATTCAGTTTTACCACGCCAAAGGAAGAAGGGTCTTCCACTTTTTGCACCCAAATCACGCCATCTTCATCGGCATTGAATTGGAAGTCGGCTTTAAACAGAGTATCTGCAAATGCAATCATGCATTTTCCATTCAGACTTTCACGGGCGCAGTAAATGGCATGTCCAACCCCAAGGGCCTGTTCTTGTTGATAAATCCGACAGCGCGCACCAACGCCAGCAGCAATTTGCTGCAAGTCATCCTCCACTTCTTGTCCAAAATCACCAATTATAAAAGCGATTTCTTCGATGGGTTCCTTGTTGGCCTGGGCCAGGTCTTCCACCAATCGTTGGATGATGGGTTTGCCGGCAACGGGAATCAGGGGCTTGGGTACCGTCAGCGTATGCGGGCGCAGCCGGGTTCCCCGACCTGCCATTGGGATGATAATTTTCATAGGGCAATTATTGATGACCGGTACTTCCAAATCCACCGGCACCGCGTTCGGTTTCCGTCAGGGTTTCGGCGAGTTCCCATTCAATTTGTTCGTATTTGGCGATGACCATTTGCGCAATGCGTTCGCCCGGCTCAATGGTTTGTGACTCATTGGACAAATTAACCAGGATGCATTTGATTTCGCCCCGGTAATCGCTGTCAATGGTTCCGGGAGTATTTAACAGGCTCAGTCCGCGTTTAGCGGCCAGTCCGCTGCGTGGTCGAATCTGTGCCTCATAGCCCTGCGGCAATTCGATGTGGAGACCGGTCGGCACCAGGGCTCTTTCGAGCGGTCCGAGTTCGATTGGGGCATCCATCCATGCGCGTAGATCCATTCCTGCGCTGCCGCTGGTTTCGTACTGAGGCAGCGGGTGGTTGGATTTATTGATCACTTGTATTTTTACCATAAAACAAATTTGCGACAAAGGTAGAAAAGTGGGGGATAGGAAGTGGTTCATACCGGTGGATTTCCTTCTGATCCGGGGAAATTAGTCTCCCAACTGCCAATTTGAAATATTATTTTTATGAAAAAATAAAAACAAGCAGCCTTATCCATTTTTTACTAATAAATTCGGGCCAGTATAAAAAGTATCCTATGAAACGATTGTTTACCCTTCTTTTGGGCATAGCCCCTTTTATTTTATCTGCTCAGGCACCTGTAAATGATGATTGTGCCGGCATCATTGATTTGGGAGAAGCACCGTATTGTTCTGACCCCGCTCAATATACCAATGTAGATGCCACTACGAGTAATATTGATCCAACAAATAATATTCCGGCTTGTTTCAATTCAGACCCGGAACGGGATGTTTGGTTCCAATTTACCCTTCCGGCAGATGGAAGCTTGGTGGATGTGGTCATTTCAGTCTGGGGTGATGTCGATGGAAACGGCACCCTGCAAAACCCACAGTTGGCCATTTATCGGGGCGACTGTATTTTTGGTGGTCTGTCAGAACTGGACTGCATTGCCGCCCCATTCGGGGTAAACGAAGTGCACCTGGAGCAGTTTGGTCTGACTCCCGGAATCCCATACTTTTTACGGATAAATGATTTTAGCGGAAGCGCCACTCCTAACTGGGGAACTTTCCGCTTGTGTATTGAAGAATATGTTCCGGACATCATCATGGGTGAAACCCCGAGTACTCAGAGTTGTACCGGAACCCTTTGGGACAGCGGCGGCCCGGATAATGACTACAGCAGCAACGAGAATCTGAGTTTCACCATTTGCCCTCAGGAGTTTCATCAGTGTATTTTGATCAATGTAGAAACATATACTACGGAATCGGGATTTGATTATATTCAGTTTTATCAGGGAGACAACACGGGCGCTCCGCAGATTACTCAAATCAGTGGCAATGGAACCAATTTTGAAGTACAGGTTCCAAGCAACTGTGCAACCATAGGTTTTACTTCTGATGGCTCGGTTGTAAACGAAGGGTTTCAAATAACCTGGTCCTGCTCACCGAATCCGTGTACTGTACCTCCTATTACTTCCTGTGCAGACCCGGTGGTAATTCCTGGTCTTCCATACAATGAGGAAGATTTGAGCAATTGCTTTTCCGGGAACGACATTGCCTTTGGTCCATGTGACGACGACTTCCTGGATGGAAACGATTATGTGTTCTCTCTGGAATCCAATGGCGATGAGTGCATAACCATTCAGACTTCCGGTACAACCATTGGTGCCGGGATTGGCGTGTACAACCAATGTCCGGATTTACCCGGAGCAAATTGTATCGCTTCCAACGGTTCATTCTTCGGGTCTGATCCTGGCATTTCAGCGGCCTTTCTTGAAAATCCGGGAACCTATTACATCGTATTTGGTTCCGATCCGAACTGTTCGGACTTTAATATTTTCATAGATACTGTTACCTGCCCGGTAGTACTCCCTTCAGCATCTACTTGTGAGGATGCTTTGAATATAGGTGGATGTAGCAACGTACTGCCTGAAATTATCGCCCTAAATCCGGGCGGTGGCGATCCTGGTTTCATTGTGAACGGAGTAAATCAAGGATGCTGGGTAAACCCACAGGAAAACTACTCTTTCTTTTACTTTACCGCAGGTGCAGATGGCCAGTTTGGTTTTACCGTACAGGCTGCTGACCCCAATGAGGCGTCTGATATTGACTACAATGTGTGGGGCCCGATTGATTCAGTAGATGACATTTGTGACCACGTTTCAAACAACCAACCTGTGCGTTCATCCTGGGCTGGTGGTGCCGACCCAACTGGTCTGGCTGATATTCACCCGGTAACGGGATTGCCTGTGAACGATGAATTTGATTGTGGAAGTCCGGCAACACCGGGAGCCGCAGGCGACGACTTTACTTCCTTGCTGGATGTAGAAGAAGGTAAAATTTATGTAGTGCTGCTAGATGACTTTGGCAACGTGATTGTAAACGGCGGTATGTCGATTGACTTTACCAATACAACCGATGGCGTATTGGATGGGGATGATGCTGCAGTATCCGTCACGGAAGACACAACCGTATGTGCAGGTGAGCCGGTTGCTTTGCTTGCAGAAGGTGGCGTTGCTTACCAATGGTCACCAGGAGGAAGCCTGAGTTGTACCAATTGCCCCGATCCGATTGCGACACCTACAGAATCTACATCCTATCAAGTACAGATTGCAAGCACTTGCAACACAATCAATAAAACCGTCAACGTAAAGGTGTATGACATCGACCTGGGACCGGATATAATTGTGTGTAACAATGCAATATTTGACCTTAATCCCAATGCCGATGAAGATGTGGATATTTCCTATGTCTGGATTGGTGATGGATTAAGTTGCTATGATTGTGCCACGCCTGAAGTATCCGGGTTGTCAACAGGAACCTACACGTACTTCGCAACCATGACTACGCCGTTTTGTATCCTGAAAGATACTCTGGTAATTACAGTTCAAGATGGCGATGCACCGCAATATGAAATTTCTGACCAACAGGATATTTGTGAAGGCTCTAGCATTAACCTGGGGGGCGCAGCCCAGACAGGCACCGTGTACTTATGGTACTCCGAACCTCCTGGATTTGCTTCTGCCGACCCTGATCCGGTCGTAACACCTGCTGATTCGATTGTATATTACCTGCTGGCAAGCAACCTGTCTTGTCCGTTTAGTTCGCTTGATAGTGTGGTAGTCAATGTATACCCACAACCAGTGCTGGATGTAATAGCCGACACTTCAATATGTCAGGGCGAACAAGTTATACTTGGAAATACGCAGATTCAGGAAGGCATGGTATACACCTGGGCTCCGGATGACGGAAGCCTTGATTCTATTGGATTGGCTAACCCGCTTGCAACTCCAGAACAGAGCACCCTATACACGCTGATTGCAAACAATCTGGCATGTGCAGATACTGTGAGTGTCCAGGTTGATGTAGTTCCGGTTGCAATTGATTTGATAGGGGATGATAGCCTCCAATTATGCCAGGGTGCTTCTCTTACGCTAGAAGTTACTGCTGCTCCCAACGATCTGATTGTAAACTGGTCACCCAATCTGGACTTGGTTGTCGCATCCGACGGCTTGTCTGCTGAAGCAACACCAAATGAGACCATTACCTACACCGCAAGCGTTCAGGCAGGCGCCTGTTATCGGGAAGTACAGTTTTACATTGCTGTCGACAGTCTGCCCGAAAACCTGGATATCCTGCCTGCCGATACTACCGTTTGTGCTGGAAGTCAGGTATTCTTGCTATCTGAAATCTATGAACCAGCCGAGTACGGTGGAATTGAATTTGAATGGAGCCCGGTGACTGGTCAACTTACTCCGGATTCGCTTTACAATATGGTAATCCAGGCAACAGAAACAACTACCTACCAGCGCATCACAACGCTGGGAATGTGTGCTGATACTGCCGAGGCTACAGTGAATGTTATCCCGGTAGCCGATATGAGTGTCACTCCTTCGGATACCACTGTCTGTCCTGGCTCGCCGGTAGGTTTGCAACTGATGTACACCCCTGGGGTGACAGACATAGAATGGATGCCAGCAGATGGATTGAGTTGCTCTGACTGCGACAACCCAACTGCAACATTGAGTGGAACCACTACCATTTCTGTAAATGGAGACTTCATGGGTTGCCCGGTAAATACTTCCGTAACAATCAACGTTACTCCGCCACCGACTTTCCAGTTTCCAAGCGATGTGCAGCTGTGTGCCGGGGAATCCATTTTGTTGAATGAAACAAGCCTGCCCGGTACCACCTATTCCTGGACTTCCAACCCGCCAGGATTTACGTCTAATGAACCACAGCCTCTGGTAACGCCTTTGCAAAATACCACCTACTTTGTTCAAGCCAACAATGGATGTTCAAGCACAGGACAAATAGCTGTGACTGTGAGTTCAGGCTCTCTGGATGTAAGCGCTGATACAACCATTTGTAAAAACTTTACGGCACAACTTGAAGCACTTGGCTCCTTGCCTGGGACGTATAGTTGGAGCACCGGACAGACAAGTCAGGTAATTAATGTAATGCCGGATGAAACTACTGAGTACATTGTCACCTACACCTACGGCGATAATTGTGTTATCATGGACACCATCTTGGTGGCTGTTCAGGGCGAAGGACCGGAAGTCAACTTCCCAACCGACCTGAAAATTTGTCCGGGAGAATCCGTACAACTCAACGACTTGGTGATTCCCGGAGCAAGCTACTCCTGGACATCCAATCCGGCTGGATTTAATGCCAGTGTAGCCAATCCAACGGTTGCACCAACTACAAATACAACCTATTTCCTGACAGCCACCTTGGGCTTGTGCACCCTCATGGACTCCGTGCGGATTCAGGCAAGTAATCCGACCCTGATTATGCCGATGGATACCATCATCTGCGAAGGCGAGTTGATTACCCTTACTGCCACAGTGGAGAATCCCGGGCCAAGTTCCTCATTCACCTGGACACCTGGTGGATCGGGGGCAAGCATTAATGAAATGCCAGATGAAACGACCATGTATCAATTGGTATACATGTTTGGCGATAGTTGCATGTTGGAGGATTCTGTACTGGTAACGGTAGTTCCTACCTTTACTATTGAAATCATTTCCGACCCAGCAGGCGACACCCTGTCTATCGGTGCTCTGCTTGAGCTAAGTGCAGATATTGAACCAATACAAAACCTGAATGGATTTGAGTTTGTCTGGACCGAAAATGGCACCCTTGAAATAGGCATGGAGCAGGTGTTGAATACTCAGGTTTCAACCAATGACACCACCATATTGTACAAGGTGGTTGTGACTTCTCCGGCCGGATGTGTGCAAACTGAAAACATTGAATTTACGGTGATTCAACCTGAAGTGAAGGTGCCCAATGCATTTACACCCGATGGTGACGGAGTAAACGATGTGTTCCGGATTATTGCACCTGAGGGACTGGCCTTTATTGAGTCTATGCAGATTTACAACCGATGGGGTAGTCTGGTATACGAAAGTTCCGACCCAAATGCAGCATGGGATGGAAAAGTCAAAGGCAAACCTGCCGCCTCCGATGTGTACGTTTACGTGATCTTCTGGCGTAGGGCAGATGGTGCGCTGCAGCCTGTGATAAAAGGCGACCTCACGCTGATCCGGTAATTCCAACCCCAATCACGCTCTAAGTTCCCTGGATTGTACAATTTTAAATTTTAAGACAATCCAGGGAACTTTTTATCTTCCAAAACGCTTTTAACTGTACTGGCAAGGGACAGGCCGGGATATTTGATCCTTGCCTAAAAACCTGTACTTTTGCGGCGCGTTTGGGATTTTGGGCAAGCCCACATAAAGCCCCAAACTGGAATTATGGTAAAAATTGGTGACATCGAACTCGGAGAATACCCACTTTTACTCGCTCCTATGGAGGATGTGAGTGACCCGCCTTTTCGCAAATTGTGCAAAGAACAAGGGGCTGACATGGTTTACACCGAGTTTATCAGCGCCGACGGACTGGTGCACGACGCCGTCAATAGTTTCAAAAAACTGGACATTTACGATTACGAGCGCCCCATTGGGATTCAATATTTTGGCGGGCAACTGGATAATATGATTGAGGCCGCTGAGATTATTGAATCTAAAAACCCGGATGTAATCGATATCAATTTTGGATGCCCGGTCGCTAAGGTGGCCTGCAAAATGGCGGGGGCAGGCTTGTTGCGCGATATTCCCCACATGGTGCGGCTAACGGAATCCGTAGTAAAAAGTACAAATCGGCCGGTAACAGTCAAAACCCGACTTGGTTGGGATCACCAAAGCATCAACATTGTCGAGGTAGCAGAACGCCTGCAGGATGTGGGCATTCAGGCCCTTACGATCCATGCCCGTACCCGGCAGCAAATGTACAAGGGCGAGGCGGATTGGTCGTGGATTTCCAAGGTGAAAGAAAACCCGCGCCTCCATATTCCGGTATTTGGTAATGGCGACATCGACAGTGCGAGCAGAGCCGCTGAATACCGCAAACAGTACAATGTAGATGGCATGATGATTGGCCGTGCCAGCATTGGATACCCCTGGATATTCAGGGAAATAAAACACCACTTTGAAACCGGAGAGTTCCTGCCACCACCAGATATAAAAGAGCGGGTGCGTGCTGCTAAGCAACATTTGCAAGACAGCATCGAATGGAAAGGCGAGAAACTGGGTATCCTGGAAATGCGCCGCCACTACACGCCCTATCTGAAAGGGCTGCCACACATCAAGCCCTACCGAATGAAATTAGTAACTACCATGGAGCCCGAAGTTCTTTTCTCTGTTTTGGATGAAATAGAACAGGTTTACCAGGGAGAAGAAATGCTGGTCTCACAACAAAGCTAGGAACACGTGATATTTACGATTGAAGCCCACGAGCGAAAAATTTTTGAATTGGTTGCCAATGCGGCAAAGAAAGTGAACGCCCCGGCCTACGTAGTAGGTGGATATGTGCGCGATCGCTTGTTGGGCCGTCCGTGTAAAGACATCGATATCGTGTGTGTGGGTGATGGGATTAAACTGGCTGAAGCGGTAGCCTCTCAACTGTACCCAAGTCCCAAAATCGTGGTGTACCGCCGTTTCGGAACCGCTATGCTGCGGTACGACGACCTGGAAGTGGAGTTTGTCGGCGCCCGAAAAGAAAGCTACAGCACCGACAGCCGCAAGCCGGATGTGGAATCAGGCTCCCTGGAAGATGACCAGAACCGAAGAGATTTTACCATCAATGCCCTGGCTGTTAGCCTGAATGACAATAACTTCGGAGAAATCATAGACCCATTTGACGGGCTGGAGCACCTGGAACGGAAGATCCTGAAAACTCCATTGGAGCCCGGCCGGACCTTTTCCGACGACCCCCTTCGGATGATGCGCGGGATCCGTTTTTCCACCCAACTCCAGTTTAAACTGGAGAAAGAAACCCTGGACGCCATTGGCAAGCACCGCTCGCGGATCAACATCGTTTCCAAAGAACGAATTACGGGGGAATTGGAAAAAATTCTCCGAACGCCTAAGCCATCCATTGGCTTTAACCTACTTTTTGACACCGGACTGCTCCACCTCATCCTGCCTGAAATGGCTAAACTGCAAGGGGTGGAAGACCGCTCAGGGAAAGCGCACAAAGACAATTTTTACCATACCCTGGAAGTACTGGATAACCTTTGCGAAAAGTCAGACAACATCTGGCTCCGCTGGGCC
>JAWKLR010000013.1:0-95012 GCA_041392625.1 Saprospiraceae bacterium
GAACAGGGGGCGATCATACAAAGATATATCTTATTCCTCCCCCAAGGCTTCCATGGTTTTCTCAAGCAGCCATTCCCGCTCAATGATATCGGGCATAGAAATGAGTTCCTCCTTGAGTTTGCTAAGTTTTTTATGGTCTTTAGCCAGTCCCCCGTACTTGATGAGCTTGTCGGTTTTTTTGATGAAGTTGTACAATCTGTTTTTTGCTACATCGGATAGGTTGGTTCTTCTAATCTTTTGATCCATGGATTTTAGCCGGTACTCAAGAAGATCATCTTGGGTTTCGTAATACACTTTTACATGTAGGGCATCGGCATAGATGTTATTATGAGGGTTTTCAAATGGACGGTAAGTTACAGTACTAAGAGCGGCATCATACTCCTTTTTGTAAAAGTAAAAATCTGCTTTTCGCAGGGCATGTACTTCATATGGATATTTAGTCCCACACAGTTTCTCAGGGGTAAATTCATTAAAGAAATTCTCCACCCATGAATAGTTTTTCAATTTGAGACCTAAAATTGCCATATTCTTAAAAGCATGAATTGGAATTTTATTTTCAACATACAACAATCCTTCACTTAAATGGTCCTGATAGGTTTGAAATATGGTTGCGGCTAAAGATTTGTCTAACTTTTGAAAATATAGTTTGGTTAGTGCTATTCGATAAACTGTTTTAATATTTTTTAAATTTTGATCTGGTATTTGGCTTGAAATGCTATCTAACTGTTGTTTAAATCCTTCAAGATCTGTTTTGTTAAGGTTGGAAAATAATTGAACTCCTTTGATATAGAGGTCGATTATTGGAATGTTAAGTCTATCTTCTTCCTTAACAGTTTTAACTAAATAATAAAATTTTTCCTCATTATATAAAGGGGAGAGGTCAGTCCTAATACTTTGCATTTGAGCGACCGTCAAAAACATTTCCTCAAGCTTGTGAATTAAATAAAAAATCTCAAATTTTAGATTTCGAGCTGCTCGATTAATATCATCTTCAGAGGTTTTATTCAGGCCCATGAAGTTTCCCACTTCATCTTCAATAAGAAATTGATTGTAATAGTATTGCGAATGTCGAAAGTTTGAAGTGTTCTCATTTTTTCGAAGGTGACTTATTGTATTGTAGAAACGTTTGGGAAAGTTGTGTGCTCTGTAAACTTTTGCAAGTGCAAGCCCTGCAATAAATTCTTTATTGGATTCAGAGTGAACCTGACCTAAAAAGATCTGAACTAGTCCAAATAGAGATGAACTAATATTATCGATTGGAAGTTTTTTGCTCTTGTGATAAGGTAGTGTTGGATAAAATTGAAAAAAGACAAACTGTTTGTCAAGTTCAGGATGGTCAGGTTGGGAGTCTCGTTCTAATATATAATCGTAAAGATCAATGATTTTTTGCGAATTATTTGACCGGTTGAAATACGGTGACAGTAAAAAAAGTCTTAATTCATTACGTTGATTATCAGTAAATAAGGCTAAAACTTCAAGTAGTTTTTTGTGAAGCATAAATTTTTGATTTGAATCATACAACTAGTCTATATTAGGTGCTAACGATTATTCATTCATAAGTTCCTTGCGGGAAAATTAAAAATATTCGTAGTTTTTGTAAGTAAATTTTGTCAATACTTTTGCTCAATAAATAAAAGCCAACTCTCTTTCAATAATAAATTACTAAAGAATGAAGTCTAAACTTTTTTTGATTGTCGGGCTGCTAGTCCTATTGCCATCTCTGAATGCAAAAAATAATTGGTTAGCTTCTGGAGAGTTAACTACAATGGCCAGTTGTTTACCATTGCCCTCACCGGATTACATAGATGTAATAACCTCTTCCGGTATAGCTACAATACAATGGGGCTATAATATTCCACCTTATATTGGGAATATTTATTATCATATACAAGTTTGGAATAATGAAACAGGTGTTTTAGTAGTGGATGATGTTACTATTGGCAATATATATTTCCTTGACGAACTTGATCCAGTTTCTTATACTGTATGTATTAGAGCTTCTACTTGTCCCGAGGTCCTTTTGGTCGTACCAAATGTGAAACATTTACTCCACCAATAATTGTTGTCGATGAGGAACTTCAAAATAGCTGCAATCAAGGGTTTTCGTCAGATTCTTTTTTGTCTGGATTCCCAACGCAAGAAACAATAGTACTTCATCCTTCTATGCCGGAAACCGTTGAAGTCTTAACCATAGTGATTAAAAATGAAAATCTACTGGCCTTTACAGAATTTGATTTGTGGGTAGATTGTGGCAATAAAGTGTATGTTGAACAAAATGAACATAAAAATGTAAGTCGCTTGCCATATTATGATTCACAAGGAATGCAGACAGAACAGGTGTCTTTTAGGTTAAATCAATCTACTCAGCAGCCTTGGGTTATAATTTCAGACCCTACGTATAATAGTGTAACCGGAAGTCTTTCAATAATTCTCACTTATTATGGATTTGCCGAGAGGCTTTTTTGTGAAAATACTAATGGCATATACTATGAAGATCTCTGCCAGAACGGTAATACAAGTATGAATTCAGTCCCCTCAACTGGGAATGACCACTCCATCAACAACCTCCAATCCACCGACCGCACCACCACCCCAACCCCGCTCGCATCCCCATCCCCGAACCCATTCTCTGACCACCTTCAAGTGTCTTATCACTTGGAAGAGGAGAGTCCGGTGACGATGCGGCTGTTGAATGCAACCGGACAGGTAGTGCGTGAGTGGAATTCAGGGGAACTGATTACAGCAGGAGAACATTCACTTAGTCTGAATACAGCAGAGTTGCCGTCTGGTACATACTTCCTGCTAATTCGAAGCACAGACCAACAGGAGCAACACCTGGTGATAAAACAAGACTAATAATCGGAAAGTAATGCCGATTAGTAATACGCCCCGGGGGTTTGATCCCGGGGCGTATTTGTTTATCTGGCCAACAGTCGTTGGGGAAAACCACTAAAAAGCGTAGTAGTAAAAGGGGTATGGTGCCTTTACCTTTGTACTGTAAGTTTTTTCATAAGGAGGCCCATTCAAAGCCCCACTCCTGTATAACCCCATGAACAGGTGACAGTCTCATCAACAGGAGCGATCCTGAGTCCAATGATTGAGCAATTGAAGCAGAGCCCTGGCCAAAAGTGGTCAGGGTTTCTTGCATCATAAAGCAAAAAGTACCGGTTGGAAAACAGATTTTTTTCGTAGTTGTCAGGTAGTCAGGATGCATGCATCTTTGTCATATAAAATCACCGAATTGTTTGCGACACCTACCTATTTCTCTGGTTTGAATTCGGTGTTGGTTCATATAGGAAGCAGGCTGTAACCTAACCGTCAGAACCCCAATAAACCCAACAGCCCCAATTATACTGAACCCCTTTCCAGGCAGCAGCTCTCCGCTCTGCCTGGTTTTTTTTGCAGGAAAAACTGTCTTGCAACGTACCATCTATAATGTGTAGTATGTGGTAAGTGTTAAAGTTACACAATTGCTATTTATTGCAAATTGTAAATTTTCTGCTTGTATTCTTATTGAAAATTGAGTAATCCAAGTAATTTGCCCTCTTATTCCCCACCCCCCCCATAATACTTAAATGCTTATAATCCAGCTAATCCATTGCCGGTTGGTACGAATCCCCTTTTAATAAAGCATTTATTCAAACAATTCATGAAGACTAACTACTTCTTCTGGATTGTCCTCTGGACGATCCTACCCTTTTCTGTATGGGCTCAATGCCCACCTCCGGGCTTCCCGGATCCTGGGAATACCTGTGTTCAGGCACCTATATTATGTGAAAATCTGGATGGGTATTGTTCCACAATCAATAACAACAACATTGCCCAGAGTTTTCCCGGCTGTCCGGGCTGGCAGCTGAACAACGATGAATGGTTTGCATTTTATGCGGGAAGTACCACCATTACCATTCAGGTTACTCCTATGAACTGTTCCTCAGGGAGTATGATGGGGCTTCAGGCAGGTATCTATGAAGGTTGTGGGCCACCGTGGAACGATGTAGCACTTCAATGTGCATGTACAGAGGACCCATTTATTCTCAGTTCTTCTAACTTTGTAGTGGGGGAAATATATTGGTTTGTAATGGACGGTTGTGCAGGTAACGTATGTGATTACACAATTGATGTATTAGCAGGCTCTACAGTTGGTGCACCACCTGATGACCCTGGGCCCCTTTCTGGGCCTGCGATTGTGTGTGCAGGAAACTCCAATAACTATACCCTTGATCCAGTGACCGGAGCGACCATTTACAACTGGACACTGACGCCTTCTCTGGGCTCTATTAACGACGATGATAACTCTGCAGACATTACCTGGGGAACCTCAGGCGGTACCACCGAATTGTGTGTTGATGTTGCCAACCTGTGTTATTCCAACCCGGTAACATCCTGTATGACAATAGAGGTTTTGCCTACCCCAACCGCAACCATTTCCGGTTCTGGAAATGTGTGTGCCGGTATGTCAGGTAGCATTGATTTGACAATCAACTTTACCGGGGACGCCCCCTGGGAATTTGTCTATACGATTGATGGGGTTGCCCAGCCCCCAATTCAAACCAGCGATAATCCCTACACACTCACCGTTACGGATGCAGGAACGTATGCACTTCAAAGCGTCAGTTCCATTGATGGCAACTGCGATGGAACCGTTTCTGGCTCGGCGGTAATTACTGAAACTACCTTGGCGTCTACATTTGTAGTAACCAATGCAGAATGTGGTCAGAGCGATGGCGCAATCAACTTGACTCCAGGTGGCGGCACTGCACCATATACCTTTAGTTGGGGTGGTGGCGAGACTACTGAAGATCTCAATAATGTTCCTCCAGGTTCCTACACCGTCACT
Organism: Saprospiraceae bacterium; assembly: GCA_041392625.1. Classification (GTDB taxonomy): domain Bacteria; phylum Bacteroidota; class Bacteroidia; order Chitinophagales; family Saprospiraceae; genus M3007. The sequence continues at coordinate 4,838 of JAWKLR010000013.1, forward strand.
GTAACAGATGTTAATGGATGTACTGAAGTACTTACAATTGATGTGAATGATGACCCTATCACCATCAATATTTCCGGAACTGTTGTCGCAAATACTACCTGTAATGGTGGTAATGGTAGCATTGACATCACCGTTACTCCATCGGAAGCCTATACCTATACCTGGTCTAACGGTGAGACAACCGAGGATATTTCCAATCTGGAGCCGGGTTCTTATACAGTAACTGTATCCCTAGGTACAACTTGTTCCGCAGAAGCCACTTTTGAAGTGCCGGATGAACCAAATGAACCTACAATCACCGGTACTCCTACCGAGTCTACCTGTGATTTGTCTAACGGTTCTATTGATATCAGTGTTTCTGGCGGTGTTCCTCCCTATACATTCAACTGGGGAACCGGTGAAACAACCGAAGACCTGGCTGATATTCCAGCGGGATCGTATACTATTACGGTAACAGGAGCAAACGGATGTACCAGTGAGTTAACCGTGGTAGTTGGAAATAATAACCCACCTATCAACATTGCTGGAACTGTTGTTGCTAATACCTCTTGCAATGGTGGCAATGGTAGCATAAATATCACGGTTACCCCTCCCGATACTTATACGTTCAATTGGTCTAACGGTGAAACTACAGAGGACATAAGCAACCTCGAACCGGGTTCTTACACAGTTACGGTATCTGCAGGCGGAACATGTACTGCAGAAGCCACTTTTGTCGTGCCGGATGATCCGAATGAACCGACAATAACCGGTACGCCTACCGAGTCTACCTGTGATCTATCCAATGGTTCTATTGATATCAGTGTTTCTGGTGGTGTTCCTCCCTATACATTCAACTGGGGTACCGGTGAAACAACTGAAGACCTTGCAGACATTCCTGCTGGATCATATACCATTACGGTGACAGGTGCAAACGGATGTACCAGTGAGTTAACGGTTGTGGTAGGAAATAACAACCCACCTATTAACATTGCTGGAACTGTTGTTGCAAATACCTCTTGTAATGGTGGCAATGGTAGTATAAATATTACGGTTACCCCACCAGATAACTATACCTATAACTGGTCAAACGGTGAAACAACCGAAGATATAGGGAACCTCGATCCGGGTTCTTATACGGTTACGGTATCTGCAGGCGGAACGTGTACTGCCGAAGCTACTTTTGTCGTACCGGACGATCCGAATGAGCCAATGATAACCGGTACTCCTACCGAGTCTACCTGTGATTTGTCCAACGGCTCTATCAATATTAGTGTTTCAGGTGGTGTTCCTCCTTATACCTTTAATTGGGGTACTGGCGAAACAACGGAAGACCTCGCTGATATTCCGGCTGGATCGTACACTATAACGGTGACAGGTGCAAACGGCTGTACCAGTGAATTGACAGTGGTTGTAAGTAATAACAATCCACCTATCAATATTGCTGGAACAGTAATTGCAAATACCTCTTGTAATGGTGGCAATGGTAGTATAAATATTACGGTTACCCCACCAGATAACTATACCTATAACTGGTCAAACGGTGAAACAACCGAAGATATAGGGAACCTCGATCCGGGTTCTTATACGGTTACTATATCTGCAGGCGGAACATGTACTGCCGAAGCTACTTTTGTCGTACCGGACGATCCGAATGAGCCAATGATAACTGGCACTCCAACCGAGTCTACCTGTGATTTGTCCAACGGCTCTATCAATATTAGTGTTTCTGGTGGTGTTCCTCCTTATACCTTTAATTGGGGCACTGGCGAAACAACTGAAGACCTTTCTAATATCCCGGCAGGCTCGTACTCCATTACCGTCACAGGTGCCAACGGCTGTACCAGTGAATTGACTGTAGTAGTTGGAAATAATAATCCACCTATCAACATCAATGCTAATATCACTCCGAACACCACGTGTAATGGTGGAAATGGTGCGATCGATATTACAGTAACGCCTCCTGGAGTTTACACATATGAATGGTCAGATGGCAGTATGACACAAGATCTGGACAACATGCCTCCCGGCTCGTATTCCGTAACTGTATATGGTGCCGGAAGTTGTAGCGCTACAGCAACATTTGATATTCCAGATCAACCCAATGTGCCGATTATTACCGCAAATGTGATTCCCTCGACATGCGACCTGAACAACGGCTCAATTAACTTGTCTGTATCCGGCTCTGTTCCACCATATATTTTTAATTGGTCTAATGGAGCAACTACGGAAGATCTATCAGGAATTCCATCTGGAGCTTATGATGTCACCGTTACAGGTGCCAATGGCTGTACCAGTGTGTCTAATATTAATGTTCCAAACAATAACCCACCCATTAATATCAATGGTACGGTCATTGCAAACACTACATGTATTGGAGGAAATGGTAGCATTACGCTAAATGTAACGCCTCCTAACGCTTACACCTACCTTTGGTCTACCGGACAAACAGTTCCCAATCTGACTGGCCTGACTCCGGGTTCGTATACGGTTACGGTAAGTGCAGGTGGTTCGTGTACTCAAACAGCAACGTTTGTTGTGCCCGACAACCCCAACACACCCAATCTCAGTTATACTACCATAAATCCAATTTGTGGACTGAGTAATGGTAGTATTAATCTATCTGTAAATGGTAGTGTTCCTCCGTACACCTATAGTTGGTCTACAGGTGCAAACACCCAGGACATAGCCAATTTGCCTCCCGGAACATATGATGTAATCGTAACGGGAGCAAATGGATGTACTTCGGCTGCACTTGTCAATCTGGACAATGTAGATATTCCGATAACCATGAGTGGGAATGTCACAGGAGCAACTTCTTGTGCTGTTGGAAACGGAAGCATTGTGTTGAGTTTAAGTCCAAACAACCTTGCAATTGTTTGGTCAACCGGTAGCACAAGTTCTAATTTGCAAAACCTGGAGCCCGGCTCATATACGGTAACGGTTTCTGCCGGAGGTACATGTACCCAGGAACAAACTTTTATTGTACCAGACGATTCAGAAAGTCCGGTCATTGCTTATGATATTTATCCTGCATCCTGTGGATTTACAAATGGTAGCGTGGATATTGAAGTGTTTGCCGGAGTTGCTCCATATACCTACAACTGGTCAACCGGTGCAACCACTCAGGATATCAGCAATCTCCCTGCCAGCAACTATGCGGTGACAGTTACAACTGCGCTTGGTTGTACACACGTTGAATTTTTCAATGTTTGGGCAGAAGATGTAAATATTACAATTGCCGGAACTGTTAGTGATGACTATTCGTGTACAACTCAAAATGGATTCATCGATATTGATGTCACTCCCGCTGGTATGTACAACTACAATTGGTCAAACTCCGCTACTACAGAAGATTTAAACAACTTGCCTGCAGGTGTATATACAGTGACAGTTACTCAAGGTAGCTGTATTGGCGTATCATCCTTTGAGGTATTTGATGTGGCTGTTCCACCCAACCTCGCGATTGCTTTAACTCCTGCCACATGAAGCCAGGATAATGGATCCATAAACCTGACTCCTACTGGTGCTTCTCCTCCTTATGATTATGATTGGTCAACCGGAGCAACAACTCAGGATTTATCCAATCTCCCTCCTGGGACATATACAGTTACTGTGACCGACTTTTTTGGTTGTTCAAATACTGCAATGGCTACTATTACCAGTACGGATATCGCATTGAATATTACTGGAACCGGAGTCAACAATACATCCTGTCTTTCACCCAACGGCGCTATTGACATTAATGTCACTCCGGCAGGAAGTTATGCTTATACCTGGTCAAATACAGCAATGACTGAAGACCTTAGTAATTTACCATCTGGCACCTATACCGTTACGGTAAGTGCAGGTGGTAACTGTACAGCCTCTGCGAATTTTATTTTGATAAATGATACATCTGATCCGGAACTGACTGCTGCAATTACTCCATCCATTTGTAGTGTGGATAATGGTGCAATAGATCTGAGTGTAAGCAATGGAACCATGCCTTATACCTTCAACTGGTCGAATATGGCTATGACTGAGGATATAAATAACGTATTCCCCGGCTTATACAGTGTAACGGTGACAGATGCCAATGGTTGTTCTGCTGATACAACACTGGATGTTCCTAATAATGCCTCAACATTCAGTTTGGCCGGTATGCCTACGGCTCTTACCAATTGTGCCAGTCCCAACGGCGCGATTGATCTTACTGTTACTCCTGCCGGTCCATACACCTATTTGTGGTCGAATGGAGAAGTGACTGAGGATCTCTCTAACCTTACCGCAGGTACCTATACCGTTTCGGTGACAGAATCGGGTAGTTGTACCGCTTCCGCAACATTTATCATTGCAAATAACCTGACCTATCCAAGTCTGAACCAATCCATTATTGCGGAGGTTTGCAGCCTTGTTAATGGTGGGGTTGACCTTACTGTAACAGGTGGTGCGACTCCATATATTTTTAATTGGTCTAACGGCACAATGACAGAAGATCTGATTGATGTTCCCGCAGGAAGCTATGGTGTGACGGTTACCGGAGCAAATGGATGTACGGCAACTGCCAATCCAACTGTACCGGGAAATGCCATCAACTTTGCACTTTCTGCCACCCCTGTCGGAAACACGTCTTGTGTAGCAGTGAACGGTGCGATAGATTTGGATGTCTCACCTGCCGGCTCATACTCCTATAGCTGGTCAAATGGACAGATGACCGAAGACCTTTCAAACCTGGCACCCGGAGCATATATCGTAACCGTAAGTGCAGGTGGAAGTTGTACAAGCACAGCAACCTATACTGTTGCTCAAAATGCCTTGCCACCATTGATTGCCCAAAACACTTCGCCTGCATTGTGCGGTCAGAACAGTGGTGCGGTCAACCTCACCGTGAGTGCCGGCTCTATGCCATATAGTTTTATATGGTCAAATGGTGCGATGACTGAGGATATCAGCAATGTGCCATCTGGTCCATACTCCGTAACGGTTACAGGTGCCAATGGCTGTTCTGCAACAGCATCTTCAACCGTAATTGAGGATGTAATTATTCCAAATATTACGGCCCTCGTATCGGCAAATACGGCCTGTGTTACATTCAACGGAGCAATTGATGTAAGTATAACTCCTGCATTGAACTATACGATCACCTGGTCTAATGGTTCAATGATTCAGGATTTGACCAATCTTGCTCCTGGTGTATATACCATTACTGCCGCTGCAGGTGGTGGATGTACTGCAGACACCAGCTTTACGGTAGCAAACCAACCGGTTACTCCACAAATGAGTACCACAACGGTAGAATCTACCTGCGATTTGGCTAACGGTGGAATTGATCTCACTGTATCAACGGGGACAATTCCATTCACATATCTTTGGTCAAACGGAGCAATGACTGCAGATATTACTGCTGTGCTAGCCGGAACGTATACTGTAACCGTAACCGATGCAAATGGCTGTACAAATGAAATCAGTACCCTCATTGGAAACAACAACCCGCCAATTGATATTACAGGGACAATTACTGAAAATACCAATTGTGTAGTTGGAAACGGTGCGGTTGAAATTCAGGTAATGCCTGCAAATGCCTACACATTTACCTGGTCGAATGGACCATCAACCCAGGATATCTCTGACCTCCCTGCTGGCGATTATACCGTAACCGTAAATGGTGGTGGTTCTTGTACTGCTACCGCTATGTTTACTGTACCCAATGTACTTGGTTCAGTGTCTGCCAGTGGAACGGAAACCAATATTCTTTGCTTTAACGATCTAACAGGAGCAATTGACCTGGTTGTTAACGGTGGAACCATGCCATATACTTTTGAATGGACACCAATCATTCCAGGTAACCCACAGTCTCCAAGCGGACTTGCGGCTGGGGCTTATTCTGTTGTAGTTACAGACGATCTTGGATGCTCTGTTTCTGTTTCATTTAATATCACTCAGCCCGCAGCAGATGTACAGATCATTTGTACCCAACAATCTGTTGTAAGCCAACCTGGAGCCAGTGATGGTGCAGGCTCTGTAAATATTTCCGGTGGAGTTGCTCCTTACGTGATTGAATGGTCGCCAGGCTCAACCCAGGCGAATGTTCCTGCTGGCCCATTTGACATTGACAACCTGTCGGAAGGCACCTACGATGTAACCGTAACCGATGCAAATGGCTGTACCCAGATTTGTGGTTTTGTTATCTCAACAGAGATTTGTGAAACAGCACTGGGTACCATGTCTGGAAACTTGTTGACCTATTGTGGTGAAGGATGTATCTCCGCAAACTACAACATGCTCGGTCAATTCCTTGATCCAGATGATGTACTGCAGTTTGTATTGCACGAAGGAAATGGCAACCAGATCATCAATGAACTGGCCCGGTCCGATCAACCTACATTCTGTTTTGATCCCAACCTGATGAGTTATGGAGTGACATACTACATTTCCGCAGTAGCTGGTGATGATGATGGAACAGGAAACGTACTAATGACCGATTATTGTACCGTTGTTTCTGTAGGTACTCCTATTGAATTCAGAGAAACTCCGCAGGCTACCATTGCAACTCCGGGTATCTTGAACTGTGCAATAGATCAGGTTGCTCTGAACGGAAGTTCTGACCTTCCGGGAGCAAGTTTTGTATGGAGCACTTCGAATGGTCAATTAATTGGCAATTCCAGCCAGCCAACAGCAACGGCAGGCAGTGCCGGAAACTACACGCTGGTCGTTCAATTGAATGGCTGTGCGGACACTACTCAGGTTTCTGTTTCTGATTTGAGTAACCAACCCGTCGCAAGTATTCTAGCAAGCCCGGATGATATTCTGGATTGCCAAATTGATGAAATTTTGCTTTCTGGAACCATTGAAGGGTCTCTCAACGCAAATGCTATTTGGTTTAGTAATGGACAAGTATATGCCAATGGTACCACCCTCTTGATCGAGGAGCCAGGTTCTTACGAATTTATCATTCTGGATACCATCAGCATGTGTTCTGATACTGCGATCATTATCATCAATGAAGATCAGGCATATCCACCACTTTTTGTGGATAATCCTGACTTGATTAACTGCTACAACCCATCGGTTGTGCTCAATGGTGGCTCCTCTTTCCCAGGCATCAATTTCTCCTGGGTGACCATCAATGGAACAGATACAACCGTTGTTGGTAACGGAAATAATTACAATGCATCTGCACCGGGAACCTATTATATCATAGGTATCGACCCTGTGAATAATTGTAGCAACATCCTGGATGTTATGGTGAATGCGGATTTGACCTATCCAAACGCGGATGCAGGTACCGACTTTAGCATAGATTGCTTTGGTGAAATTGCATTCCTGGATGGAACGGGCTCTACCGGCGAACCCGGACTCCTGTTTGAATGGACAAGTCCGGATGGTGAGTTGATCTCGGGAGCAAATACAGCTTCTCCTGAAATCAACCAGGCCGGGTCGTTTGTCCTGGTCGTTACCAACCCGGGCAATGGATGTTCGGATACCGATGAGATTGTTGTTGTACCAGAAGAGCCAACCGCTACGGTTACTGCAATGGATCCTCCGTGTTTCGGCGAAAAGGGCATGATTGTAATTGACACCATCATTGGCGGGGAGCCTCCGATTGTTTACTCCATTGACGGTGGTGCGAACTTCACAACGCAAAACATCTTCTTTGGCTTGAATCCTGGTGATTACACCGTGCTCATTGAAGATGCGAATGGTTGCTCAACCTCGGTGGATGCGACGATCAATGAAACGGCACCTTTTGAAATCATTCTGGATGCTCAGTACACACTCCAGTTGGGGGACAGCATTTTGCTAAACCCAATGGTAAATGTGCCATTGAGTGATATTGGAAGCGTGGGTTGGAGCCCATCAGATGGAATCAGTTGTGATACCTGTTTGACGACTTTTGCCAGTCCGACAGAATCCATGCGTTATCAGGTTACTGTTGTGACTAAAAATGGATGTGAAGACCGCGCTCCGGTGCTGTTGTTTGTCGACCGCCGTGTGGATGTGTACATTCCAAACGTTTTCTCACCGGATGGAGATGGCAAAAACGATGTATTCATGATTTTTGCAGATCCCAAAGGTGTTTCCAGTATCAAATCATTCCAGGTATTCTCACGCTGGGGAGAACTGGTGTATGAATACTACAATTTTGAACCAAACAACCCCGCCTATGGCTGGGATGGAACATTCCGGGGAGAAGAATTGAACCCCGCAGTATTTGTTTGGTACGCCATTATAGAATATACCGATGGTCGTGAAGTATTGTATGAAGGCGATGTGACCATTAAGCGTTGATATTAGTAGAAACGCTTTTGATTCACCTAAAATTGATATTGGGCGGAGTGCATGTTGCACTCCGCCTTTTTTAATGAGATTCCTGTACACCAATCTGGGTTTTTAATTTTTCTAATCTTAAGACAGCGTTCAGCTCTTTACATGTATCTAATAATTGTGTACCTTCGGGAAGTTCCTGGTCGGCCTAAATCCGGCACAGGGATTACACGGATTTACTACCATGGCGAAACCACGTTAATCCATTTTGAACGAAACCGAACTCATCAGAGGCTGCCTGCGCGGATCGGCTAAATACCAGCGTCAGTTGTATGAACGCTTTTCAGGCAAGATGTACGCTGTATGTCTGCGGTATGCCCGTTCCTCTTCAGATGCTGCCGATATTCTTCAGGATGGGTTTGTCAAGGTTTTTGGAAAACTGGATCAATTCCAGTTCCAAGGATCGTTTGAAGGTTGGATACGCCGGATAATGGTGAACACGGCTCTGCGAAATTATCAGCGGCAGCGGTTCGACATGGAACTCAATGGATACGAATCCCTTCCCGATGCACCTGTTTCTCCCGATGCAATTTCTTCCCTCTCTGAGGCGGAATTGCTCGCCCTTATTTCCCGGTTGCCGGAAGGCTATCGGGTTGTTTTTAATCTGGTAGCCATCGAAGGGTATTCCCATGCCGAAGTAGCAAACCTGCTTGGAATTCAGGAAAGCACCTCTCGATCCCAATTAACCAAAGCCCGCCGGTGGTTGTGCGAACAACTGGAGGGTATTCAAAAACTGGAATACGATTTGCGTAAGACTTCTTAAACGCTTGCGCAAACCCTAATAAAAACGTTCTTATGGAACAACCCAACCATATTGATCAAGCCTTTCAAAACAGGCTTTACAATGCAGAACAGGAACCACCTGCCTTTGTGTGGGACAACCTGGAGGCCATCCTGCGCCGTAAACGCAGGCGTCTGCTGTTCTGGTGGTTTGTAGGAAGTGGGCTCATGCTGGGAGGAATCCTGTATGGCCTGAACCATACCAGCCAATCAGATACGCTTGCACAAAATTCTGTGGAGCCTTCAATCGCTCAACGGTCCAACGATGTGCCTCAATCCAAATCTGGAGTCTCTTCAGATCTGTCATCCACCGTTCCGGACTCTGATCGTTCTCAAAATCAGAATAAAATCACGAATGATCTTTCTAAAAACGCCCAGCCAGAGGCGGCTGTTCAATCAATAACAAACGCACCTGATAACACAGCAAGTCGCGAAATCAACCCTATAGTGCTTGATAAAAGCGGTATTCAGGAAGACATAAAGTCCGCAGCAGTATTGCCAGAAGTGCAAAAAACGGAATCGGAAGCACTCCAACAAGTTGCATCCTTCGATCAGTTGAAAAGTAAACTTAATCCAGTCAATATTTTGGAGGTTGAGGAAGATCAAGAATTACCGCATGTAAAGATTATTCGCCCGCGCAAGAAAAAAGAGAAAAATGCCTGTTACGATTTTGAAGAGCATCCGAATGTATGGTTTGTAGATGCGTATGCGGGCCCCATGTTGCCGGTCAGGACATTGAGCACGAGTAATTCCGAAGACCTGAATTATATGGGGCTTCGCGAATCAACAGAAAAAACCGGTCTGGGCTTCAATGCTGGCTTCCGTGCTTCTATGCTAATCAACCGACACTTCCTACTACGGTCTGGCTTGCATTACGAGCAACACACAGAAGTATTTGAATATGCCGACCCCAACTTTGTTGAATATACGGTGAAAGTGCGGTCAGAATTAATAAACGGAACCTGGGTGACCATCACCGATACCATTGGAGTAGAGTATGGAGAAAACTATCAAAAAACATACAACCGGTTTGGACGGCTGGATATTCCACTGCTTGCCGGTATTGAATGGCGGAGCGGCCAAACGGGTATAAGTGCCCAGGCCGGGGGCTCCCTCAACCTTTTGTTTTGGAAACGGGGTACCATCCTAAACCCTCAGGGTGAACCTCAGGTCTTTACTCCTTCCGGAACGCTTGCTCAGGATGTCTTTAAACCAAGGGTAGGAGCCAGCCTTCAGGGGAGTGTTCAGTGGTTCTACCACATCAAACCAAGATTGCGGGTTTATGCAGAGCCGTATTTCCGGTACAGTTTGAGTCCGTTTAGTTTGAATAGTCATCCGATCAAAACCGAATACTCCTTCGTAGGAATTCAATTGGGCCTGACAAAAATTCTGGACTAATACCCAAAATTTTAACATTTACCGAAGCAGCAAGCGAACGGTATCCTGCATCTTTAAGAAAACCGACTCCAAAAACAAGTAAAAGATATGAGTAAATTAACGATCCCACCGCGGTCGCGACATAGAAAAATCCTATTGCTCGGAGCTGCAACCCCGCTCCGATTCAAGCCTGTATTTTTATACATCTTACTAAGCACCTTAATCGGGCTGGTGGGTTGCAGAAAGGATACACTACAGTTTATTGCTTACCAGCCATCTGTAGATGACCTGAATATGACCCTGGCCCAAGTCCCGGCGCCTTCCACGCACAGTATTTTTGATCTGGATGGTTTAAACCAGGACACTACCCTGACAACTGCAAGTGGCGTGCGGGTAACTCTGATTGATACAGAACAACTCTTTCAGAACAATGCCGGCACGCCAATTCCTTGTAGTACCTGCCCGGACTTGCGCATTGAGGTGATTGAAGTACTCAAAAAAGGCGATATCCTTGCCAGGAAATTGCCGACAAGAACAATGGATCATCAGGCCTTGGAAACGGTGGCTATGGTCAATGTTCGTGTGTTTTGCAACGAAGTTGAATTGAATCTTTTGCCAAATAGAAATTACAACATTCAGGTGCCTGCCGCTGATTTACAACCCAACCTGGAATTGTGGACCGGGGTGCTCTCCGGAGACGAATTGGTTGGCTGGAATCCCAGCCCTTCTACAGGTGCGGTTGGTTGGGGTGAATGGCAGGATGATAACGGAGCTATAGTAACTGGTTATGATATTTTAACGAAAGACCTGGGGTGGAACAGTGCGTGTGCTCCGATTACAGAACCATCCAGTTCATTTTGTATTGAAATGCCGCCCGGATTTGATTCTGAAAACTCTCAGGTGTTTTTGGTGTTAACTAATTCTAAATCTGTCTTCGAACTGGAAGCAGATCCCAATAGCAATTCGTTCTGTCTGGACCAAGCGCCAATTGGCTATTCGGTTCAACTCATTACCTTGACCAAATTGGGAAATCAATACCTCCTGGGCAACGTGCAGTCTGAAATTGGCACCAATTCAGTAGTGGATCTTGACCCGGAAGAGTCGCCGGAATTGGCGATTATTCAGTTTTTGAAAAGCCTTTGAGCCATCAGTAGTATGCGGTTCTAACCTATTGAGTTAAACGCATTTTTACAGGTTCAATTGATACGATATATTACCCGTGTTTAGTAATTTTGTACAAAGTCGTGCCGGAAAAGTCCGGTCACGGCTTTTTTTTGGTACCCACACAAGTTTGGTTACATTTGCTGCATATATGGAACGGCTTCCAAACACGCTCTGAACTTTTTTGCTTTTTGATAGTTCCATCATCAGTAAAACCTCAAAGACGGTCTAATATATCAGGTGCATAGCACATCACATGGAAATTTGTACAACAAACGGAATTACAGTTCGGGTTGAAACCCAGTACCTGCCAGCGCATTCCAATGCACGGGCAAAGAAATTTCTGTTTGGATACCACATCACCATTGAAAATGGGAGCCCTTTTACCGTTCAATTGCTCAGCAGGGTATGGGATATCTGGGATTCAAATGGGATTCGCAGAAAAGTGGAAGGGGAGGGAGTTGTAGGCCAGCAGCCAATGTTAGCGCCCGGGGAAGTACACAGTTATTCTTCCTACTGCAACCTGATGACCGAAATCGGAAAAATGTCTGGTGCGTATCTCATGGTGCGAGAACACGATCAGGCCGAGTTCTATGCCCGAATACCGGAATTTCAGCTGGTAGTGCCGCATATAAAAAACTAAAGGGCAGTCAATTTTGACTGCCCTTTGGTTTTCAATTCAGAAGATGCGGCGTATTACATTGGTTGCAGGGTCGCATCAATTTTTACGGTTGCATTTTTGTTCAATTTGTCGGCAACCATGGAAGGAACTGAAATGTCGTAGTCGGCGAGAACAACCACAAACGAACAGTTAGCCGAAACAACTCCTTTTTTTACTGTAAATGTTGCAGGGTAGCGAACGTCTTTTGTAACCCCATGCAAGCTCATTTTGCCTACCAGATTGGCTTTGTATTCGCCGTCTTTCTTGAGGTTCAGACTGGAGGCATTCTCAATTTTTCCCTTAAAACTTGCTTTTGGGTATTTGTCGCTCTCAACATAATTTTCGTTAAAGTGCTCCTGCATAAGTGCTTTTTCAAACAGCAGGCCTTTGAGGAGTACGGCAGACTCAACCCGACCGGTAGCCAGATCCAGAACGAGGGTGCCGCTTTGGCTTTTGGCCTCAATCTGTTCAGGGGAGTTCTTAGAGGTGGCATCAAAATATACGTTGGCATTGCGGGTGTATAGGCGTTGCGCAGAACTCATGGTCGCAAGCAGCATCAAAAGGCTAAGTAGTGGGAATAATTTTTTCATGATTATTTCAATGTTGTTTTATTTCACAAAGTAACTACGCTTTTGACGAACTCATTTTATCCAGGCCACATCATTAACGAAACATTGACTTTTAAAACAACACTACCTATTCGGATATAAACGCAGCATTTTTAGTAATCCCACCAATCGGGGTGTCCAAAATCGTAGTCGATCAAAATCTCATCAAGCAAGGGGTCTGCGCCTTTTGTATACGGCGTTTTTAAATCATAGCCCCACATCTTACCCAACCCGTTCCAATAGGCTGCAGTTACGCCGCCACGAGTCTCTTTTATGACAGAATAGAATGGCTTGTCCAATTCACGCTCGATCATTTTGATCAGTGACCTTTCCTTCCGTTTTAGACAGCTTTTTCATTTTAGCCTCAAAATCTTCCTTCAATTCCTTGTGCTCATTCTTGATGTATTTTTTCCGCTTGCGTTTCTTCATGCCATCGGTTTCCTCATTGATATCCGCATAAATTTCCAGGGCCTGAATAGCATACGGGTATACTTTCTTTGCTGCACGCTTATACAGGTAATATTGCCGTTGTTCGGTAAAATCTTTGAACTTCCGCTTGGACATAATGCGTACCGGGCGGAGTGACATGATGTACACCGAGTCACCCTGATCGACTTCCAGACGTGCCCAGGCACTGCGTGTAGAGTCCGTTTGTGCCGACAGCCCGTTTGTTAGAAACAGGAAAATGAGTGTGATGAGGATTGGGTGTTTCATAGTGTTTACTGTGTATGGGTGTGCGTGCTGTGTATTTTACCTCAAAGAATACCTGTCATACAGAAAGGTACTTTTATATTAAAACGTTGAAAAGACTGCAATGTTACGGGAATTAGGAATTCATTTGCAAGATCAATAAGTAGAATCTGTGGCAGTCCACTACCCATTTCAGGTATTCAGCCCCAAGGATTCAAGTTTGTTTATCCATTGTACTTTGCTATGTACTATTGATCCAATGTACATGCCGCAGAGCGGGTATGGTTGAAACTACGTGAAATACTAAGAGCACGTTAAGGCACTGGTATTGTTTGATTTCCGGGGTAAGAGAATGTATTTTAGCGCCAGTAAATCACCGAAATTGCCCCCTCGCATGCCGTTCCTATTGCTTAGTTACATCACGGCTTTTACGCTTACCTACCTGATTATTCCAGCGATAATCATGGTAGCGAAAGAAAAGGGTTTATACGATCGGCCCAATGAGCGGAGTGTGCATCGCGAACCCATCCCATCCCTGGGCGGTATTGGAATTTTTGGTGGGGCATTTTGTGCAATTATTCTTTGGACACCCTATGGGTCTTTTGGGGTATTGCAATACATACTGGCCGGATTCATGATTGTTTTTTTGGTGGGGGTGAAAGACGACTTGATGCCCCTTTCTGCCAGCACGAAATTCCTGGCTCAACTATTGGCGGCAGTAATTTTAACCTATAAATCCGGGGTTCGAATTACCAGTTTTCATGGGATTTTGGGTATTCATGAATTGCCGGAGCTTTCCTCTTTTGTCTTATCGGTCACAGCCATCATCGGAATCATAAATGCATTCAACCTGATTGATGGTGTAGATGGCCTTGCCGGCAGTATTGGCTTGTTGACGGCCCTGCTTTTGGGCAGTTGGTTTGCCTGGGCAGGTTACGCCGAACTCGCTGTCATTGGCTTCGCCCTTGCAGGGGCTTTAACCGCATTTTTAAAATATAATTTAACTCCGGCACAGGTGTTCATGGGAGATACCGGCTCGCTGTTTATTGGCTTGGTGTGTTCCATTCTGGCCATTAAATTTGTGGAGGTACAACACCTGATGCACCCGTCTAATGAACTGCACTTTCGGTCTGCCCCGGCCCTGGCAGTGAGCTTACTGATTTTACCCATATTTGATACCCTTCGGGTCTTTTTGTTGCGGATATTAAAAGGCCGTTCTCCATTCTCTCCAGACAAAGGGCATATCCACCACGTCTTGCTGCGGTATGGACTTACTCATAAACAGGTGGTGCTCTGCCTGGTCCTGGCAACCCTGACTTTTGTGTTTTTAGTTATCTTGCTAGATGGTTTAGGGCCATCCAAACTGCTGTTGATACAATTGGCCATCGCCTCAATATGTGCCTGGGCACTTGATCGGTATGTTCCGGAAAAAACATGATTCATATTTTTATCAACTGAATTAAACCTAAAGCTATGCAAAAACAACTCCTTTTATCTGCTTTTATCCTGTTTATAGGAGTGCAGACACTTCATGCACAAGCATCTTCCATGTTGCAGGTGTATGAAATTTTTCAAAACAAATGCATTTCCTGTCATGACCATGCGTCTCCGGAAGCTGGTTTGGACCTGGAAGGCTCCGGCACTTCAGATTATCTGAAAGCCTATGGCGTTGCACAGCAATTGCGCAATGCAACACCAAGCAATGCACATGCTGCCGCAAATGGTCTGAAGCGGATTTATCCCGGGCGACCAGACAAAAGCTTTTTATTCAAAAAAATCAATTCCGGGTTCGAGCCATACGTTGCTAATTTGCATGCGAATGAAGGCAGCGCCATGCCAGCCTATCCAGGCACCCAGCTGACTGATCTGGAAAAAGAAGTAATCCGTCAATGGATTTTATACGGAGCAAAATCATCCGGAATACAATTTGATAAATCAATTCTGGAAGACTACTATGCCGGAAATGGCAATCAATCCTTCCCTTCCGGGCCACCACCTGCTCCAGACCCAAGTGAGGGCTTTCAAATCAAAATGGGCCCATTTTACCTGGAACCGGATGGGGAGGTTGAGTATTATCAAAAACTGGAGTTGGACTTGCCTGCAGATGTAGAGGTCGACCGGGTGGATATCAAAATCTCAAGCTATTCCCACCACTATATAATTTACAATTTTGAATCAGCGGCTGGTGCAAATCAGATTCCGCATGGACTCCGCCTGAATTCATTTCACAACGACATCAACCTGGTGGCCGCCGTTCAGGAGGCAACCAACCTGGAACTGCCGGAAGGCACCGCATTCAAATGGTCGAACGATCTGGTACTCGACCTGAATTCGCACTACATCAACTACTCGCTCAATCAACCCTATCAGTGCGAGGCCTATGTAAATGTGTATACCAAACCTGTAGGAACGGCCGAGCAGGAAATGTTTGCAACCCTGCTGGTTAACCCAAGCATCCCAATTCCAAACAACGGAAACCTGATTACCCATACCGATGCTGCCTATCAGTTTGGTACTGGGGATATTTACATCTGGGGACTTATGGGACACACGCATAAATACGGTACAGGCTACAAGGTCTGGCGCCGTTTGGCAAATGGACAAAAAGGTGAATTGTTATACGACGCTTCCTGCCCGGGCGGGATCCCTGGCTGTCCGGCACCTTATTTTGATTATCAACACATCCCACTGCGTTATTGGGAGCCGGAATTGTTGCCTGTCAATTGGAACCAGGGCATTGTACACGAAGCAACTTGGGTCAATGATGGCCCTTCTTCAGTCAACTTCGGACCTACCTCCGATGATGAAATGATGGTGCTTATTGCGTTTTATACCTTGAACCCCGTCACGGTAGGTACAGAAGACGACTTGTCGATTAACACAGAATTGGCCGTCTGGCCTGTGCCTTCCAGCAGTTCGATTTACTTTCAGTCACCGGATGCAACTGGTTTTAAATCCGTGCGGGTTTTTGACCTGGCTGGGCGTCAGGTATTAGAGGTTCAAAATGCAGCCGGACCAACAGTGGAACTGAATGTTTCAACCTTGCCCAAAGGTATGTATGTGTTGAAGGCAGATCAGTATTTGAGTAAAATTGTTGTGGAATAAACAAGGCGGTTAGTTGATTGCCTGAAAAGCGCTTTTTACAAACTACGCTTTTACGTACAGCTCGCTCTGCGGGCTGTACGTTTTTTGTAGAAATAGGGGGCTAATTGTTGGAGTCAATAAACTCCTCCATACTCATGCGTTTTTTCAAGCGATATGCATAGGTATACTTCCCATCTGCTACCGATTTGCGGTAGTAAACCAAGCCGATGCCCCTGGCATATAGTTCCTCCCCTTCGCCTTCCACTTCAGCCGAGCCTTCCTGTTCATTGCCGTATACCTCTTTTAGTTTGAATCGGATTGTTGGATAGAGGACGCCATCTAATTCAAAGTCAGGCCCATCGCCCAGATACCTGCGGTTGCGAATAAGGTATTGTGTGCCGGGTGCATTTACCGATTCATATTTTAAACTAAATAAAAACACGCCGGTACTGTCTTTAACGAGAAAAGGAAAGGTGTTGGGGGATTCCAATCGGGCCTCTATTTTCTGATAGGTTCCGGTTGTATCGGGTTCAAAAAGGACATATTGTTTGGCCAGTGCACCATTGGAGACAATTTTTTCTGTCACCAGTTGACGCACCTCTTTCAGTGGGTCGTAATAACTGGCAGTAAAATAGAAACCACTGTCACGAACGACGCTTTTATAATACCAGTAATCTATGTCGCCTGCAGTACCTTCTGTCGGTTCATATGCATATACTTTTCCAATCACCAATTCATCCGTCGGAAAATAAAATTCTTTGATGTGCCTCCGATTATCACATGAAAATATGCTGACTAAAACCAGAACTATACACACAGAAATTGGAAGGATTTGTTTCATAGTGGCGATAACAGTTTTATAGAGATTTTTTTAAAATTCACTTATTTCAAAACGAGATAAACTACCAATGCAGATTGCAAGAACATCAGGGCATCGATACTTAGTTTTTGCCATTGTCTGGACCCAAACTGATTTAATTGCCAGGGAATCAAAACGGCACTAAGCAACAAGGTGCTATACACAGCAGCTAGTTCGCGGATGTTATAGATCCCATTAAAAAAAGATACAGCCGCCAGAACCGATGAAAAAATTAGCATCCATGCCAGCAGTCGAAAACTGCCTTTTGGCCCCAATTGTCCTGCCAATGTTTGGAAGCCCAGTTTTTTATCTACAAACCGATCAATCAAATCGTACCCGATTGCAAGTGCAAAAACGAAAAATGCTTTTTCAAGAAAAACAAGGCTGACGGTGAGTATGGGCCATTCAGGGAACGGCAAAAGTACGGATACAAATGCCCAGGCCAGCGAAACGGCAATGGGTTTAAGCCAAGGCCCGTCACGAAATCCTAAATGTCCGGGAAACCCAAGATAAAGTCCCCAAAGAATGGCTGCAGCCACCGATCCGGCCTTGATTAGAAAGGGCAGAAACCACCAACAATACAAGGCTGGGAAAAACAGGAGAATGCCCGCCCAGCGGCGCCATTTTGTTTGCGAAGGTGCGTTGTATCCAACGATGGTTCCGAAAAAAACAAAGCCCTCCAGGACGCCAAACTCCAGCCCCTGACCAGCCAGTACTTTGGTCTGAATGACCATAGCAACTGCACAGCAGGCAGTCCAAAAAAAAGAGATAATCGGGAGTATATTCATTACAGGATAAACACGCTCTTGGTAGATACCTATTCTGGTAAATTTAGAACTTGTTTTGCAAATTGCCGTTTTTGATTCTTCCAGAATGCTCAAATATGCCATTCAGGTCAGATTTAACGGGATGCTAACAGTTTTACTCAAAATTTTAGAAAGTTTTCACAGCCTTTATACAGCCTTAGTTGTTACAAATTGCGTCTATCTTGTAGATGCCTGACTTTAATATGTATCCCATTCCCGCATTTCAGTCAGCCTGAACAAGATTATTCTGGGCCATAATATTACCATACTATGCAAAAATCGATCATCTTTCTGCTACTCACTTGTTTCTTTGTGCAGCCGCTAAAGGCGCAGTATTTTGGAAGGAATAAGCCGCATTATCAAAAAATGGATTTTCAGGTGCACCAGACACCACACTTTGAACTGTACGATTACCTTGAAAATCCGGGTCTTTTGGAAGAACTTTCCAATTCGGCGGAGGCGTGGTACTCCATGCACCAGTCGGTACTAAAAGATACGTTCACTCAAAAAAATCCGCTGATCATTTACAACGACCACGCGGGTTTTCAGCAGACCAATACCATTCGCGGAGGAGTAAGTGTTGGTACAGGAGGAGTTACGGAAGGTTTTCGCAACCGGGTGGTATTTCCGGTGGCAATGACAAAACAGCAAACCCACCATGTTTTGGGTCACGAATTGGTGCACGCTTTTCAATACCATATGGTGTTGGAAGGTGATTCTACCAGCATCCGAAATATGGGAAACTTACCGCTTTGGATGGTTGAAGGGCTCGCCGAATACTTGTCTATAGGTCGGATTGATGCGCACACCGCTTTGTGGATGCGCGATGCAGTTATTTCGGATGATTTGCCCCGGATCAAAGATTTAAGCAACGGTGAATATTTCCCGTATCGCTGGGGACAATCTTTCTGGGCATTTGTAACAGGCGTTTACGGTGATGATGTGATTCGTCCACTGTTTATGAATACAGCCAAGTATGGCTTGGATATGGCTATCCGCCTTACTCTGAACACGACTCAGGATGCCTTGTCGGAAGCCTGGCAGGAAACCCTGAAAAGTCATTATGGCGTGTGGGTAACCAAAGGTGAAAAAGAACGCTTGCCCGGCAAGCGACTCCTTTCAGATGAAAATGCCGGTAAAATGAATATCTGTCCGGTAGTAAGTCCGAATGGGAAATACCTGATCTTTCTTTCAGAAAAAAATCTGTTTACTACCGATTTGTATTTGGCAGATGCCCAGCGAGGAAAGATTCTGAAAAAGGTATCGAGCAGTGTTCGGGATGGACACATTGATCAATACAATTTCATTGAAAGCGCAGGAACCTGGAGCCCGGATTCCAAAAAGTTTGCTTTTGATGTCTATGAAAAAGGGCAAAGTGTACTTATTATTAAAGATGCGTTGAAGGGAAAAACACTGGAGAAATTTCCGATCAAAGGAGTACAATCATTTAGCAACCCAGCCTGGAGTCCGGATGGAAAAACCATTGTTGTTTCCGGACTTGTTAATGGTCAGGTCGACCTGTATTCAGTAAATCTACGGACTAAAAAAGTGGAGCAACTTACCAATTCCGTTTACTCTGAAATTTTGCCAAGTTGGAGTTCCGACGGAAAATTTCTCACATTTTCCACCGACCAGATTAGCCTTCAAAGAGGGCGTTTTGAAGGCGCTTATAAGATGAATCTGGCTGTCATGGATATAGAAACGAAAGAGATCACACCATACGATCTGTTTCCCGGGGCGGACAACCTGAACCCTCAGTTTGACAGTGAGGGGCGCTTGTTGTTTATAAGCGATCGGGATGGATTCAGAAATTTATACCGATATGATTTTGCAAGCAAAAAACTGTATCAACTCACCGAACTGAAAACAGGCATCACAGGCATTACGCCATACTCCCCGGCCTTTGCTGTAGCGGAAGACCGCGACCGCATTGTATATACCTATTACCAAGATGGAGAATACAACATCTATTCGGCCCGGGATAATATGTTTGAGCCCAAAGAAGTGGATGTAAATGCGGTTGACAAGTTGCCTGCAACACTTCCACCCTTTGATCCGCGCAACAGGGATTTGGTAAACACAAACCTCCGGGTTATGGATGCCACAACTGCCGAAGCAGCCTCTGAAACCACGCTCAATCGGGTGCCATTCAAAACCAAGTTTTCTCTGGATTATATTGGTGGTAGCGCAGGCGTTGGCGTTGCAACAGGGAACAGCAGTTTTGGAACAACTTCCGGGCTTGCCGGTGGTATTGATATGCTTTTTGGCGATATGCTGGGTAATCATCAGATTTACAGTGGAATTGCAATAAATGGTGATATCAAAGATGCTGCAGGGCAATTCTCCTACATCAATCAAAAAAACCGCATTAATTGGGGGATTAACCTATCGCATATTCCGTTTAGTTCAGGGCAATACAGTCCGGACTTTACCCCGGGGATTGACACCACCCTCAACGGAACGCCTTTTACCGGGTACAAGGATGAATTGTATGTACAGCGCGTTTTTCAGGAACGAATAGGTGCTTTTACATTTTACCCAATATCCACAACCCAGCGTTTTGAAGTTGGGGGCGCTTATGAGTTTTACTGGCAGCGTTTGGACCGCTATTTGTACTATTATGATCTCAGCGGATTCTTACTTGGGCAAGAGCAGGAACGCCTTGCCTCCGGTGCTGAAAACCTGAAGATAGCCAGCATCAATACGGCATTTGTGGGGGATAATTCCTATTTCGGAATGACTGCCCCACTTGCCGGGCACCGCTACCGCATTTCGATGGAAAAATTCTTCGGCGATTATAACTTCAATGCCTTGCTGGTTGATGCCAGGAAATACTTTTGGTTTAAACCAGTTGGTCTCGGGTTCCGCGGTTTGAGTTACTCGCGCTTTGGAGGCAATTCCAACAATACCGATCAGGTTTTTCCGCTTTTTGCGGCACAACCATTTTATGTGCGCGGTTATACTTCCGACGTACTGTACAATCAACAGCCTGAACTGTTTGAGCAAATGACAGGTAGTAAACTGGCAGTTTTTAATGCGGAGTTGCGGATGCCACTCACGGGTCCGAAAGGTCTGGCTCTTTTTAAATTCCGCTTTCTACCGACCGATTTAAACCTATTCTTTGATATGGGTATGGGTTGGTTCCAAAACACGGATTTCCAAAAAGACGATCCGGATCCAAACGACAACATCATCCATGTACAACACAAACCATTGATGTCTACCGGTGTCTCCATTCGTGCCAACTTGTTTGGTGTAATGGTATTGGAGCCCTACTGGGCTCTGCCGTTAAATGTTGATAAGGAACGGCGTTCCTGGGTGTTTGGACTGAATATCGTGCCCGGCTGGTAAACGTGGGTATGTGTGAAAAAAGGCTGATTTGAGTTAAAAATCGAGAAGCATCTTTTTTCTCTAAGAAATGTCTTGGTTGGCAGCCTTTTTGCAGCGGGTTTGGCTTTCGGCTTTTTCGCCTTGCTAACCAGCGCTTGTTTTTTTGCCGGCGGTTTTCCTCCTACAAAAATCTGAACTGCCAGTGGAGCCAAACGGAATTCAATGGAGTTGGCTTTTCCGTGTGATTCCATTTTCTTAGCCCGAATAGCACCATTTGTAACACCGGATCCTCCAAACTGTACATCGTCGCTGTTAAGTACTTCCTTCCAGGTGCCGCTGTATGGTACACCGAGAATATAGGATTCAATGGCTGCACTTCCAAAATGGCATACCACCAGAATATTGGGGTCACTGTCATTGCCTTTTCTCAAAAATGCCATAACGCTATTCTGTGTGTCGTCGCCACTGATCCATTCAAATCCTTCGGGGTGGAATTGTTTTTCATAGGCTGCCGGGTGTGACTGATAGAAGCCATTCAGGGCTTTGACCCATTCCCTTAGTTTGCTGTGATAGTCATACTGAAGCAAGTCCCACTCCAGGCCTTTGTCGTGGCTCCATTCGCCTGTTTGACCAAACTCACCGCCCATAAATAAAAGCTGAGTTCCGGGGTGCAGCCACTGTTGCCCAAAAAGGGTTCGGAGGTTTGCAAATTTCTGAAACTCATCGCCCGGCATTTTATACAACAATGAAGCCTTCATGTGCACTACTTCATCGTGACTCAATGGCAGCATAAAACGTTCAGACCAGGCGTACACCAAAGAAAATGTAATTTCATTTTGGTGCCAGGGGCGATAGATGGGGGGGCGGGCAAAATATTTGAGTGCATCGTGCATCCAGCCCATCATCCATTTTTGCCCAAACCCAAGGCCTCCATCAAAGGTGGGTTTGCTCACGCCGGGATAGGCAGTACTCTCCTCTGCAATGGTTTCAGTACCCGGGTAGTTTTCATATACAGCGGTATTGAAGTCCTGTAAAAATGAAATAGCTTCCAGGTTTTCTCTTCCGCCATGAATATTGGGAATCCATTCGCCTTCGTTTCTGGAATAATCCAGATAGAGCATTGAAGCCACTGCGTCTACGCGCAGTCCATCAATGTGGAAGCAGTCGAGCCAAAACAGGGCATTGCTTATAAGGAAACAACGGACCTCGTTGCGTCCATAGTCAAATACATAGCTGCTCCAGTCCGGGTGGTAGCCTTTTCGCGGGTCGCTGTATTCGTACAGGTGGGTTCCGTCGAACAGGTAGAGTCCGTGAATGTCGCTGGGAAAATGGGATGGGACCCAATCGAGCAGTACTCCAATTCCGGCCTGGTGGAAAGCATCAATCAGGTGCATGAAATCTTCCGGAGTGCCGAACCTGCTGGAAGGCGCGAAATATCCGGTAACCTGGTATCCCCAGGATGGGAAGTAGGGATGCTCCATGACTGGCAGAAACTCCACATGGGTGAATCCCATTTCCTGTACATAGGGCACCAGTTCTTCTGCGAGTTCGCGGTAATTCAGGGATCGGTTTCCATCCTCTTTTTTCTTCTTCCAGGAGCCAAGGTGCACTTCATAGACTGACCAGGGTTTCTCTTTTCCTGCGTTTTTTCTGCGTTGGTCCAGCCAGTTTTTATCGTTCCATGTGTAATCAAAATCCCATACTACGGAGGCTGTCCGTGGCGGAGCTTCCCAGCGCATGGCATACGGGTCGCCTTTTTCCAGTGCGACCCCATTGTACATGGTTACATGGTACTTGTAGATTTCTCCTTTTTGAAGTCCCGGTATGAAGCCTTCCCAAATGCCGCTTTTATCCCAGCGGGGTAGCAATACATGGCTATCCGGGTTCCAGCGGTTAAAAGAACCGGTAACCGATACACGGGAGGCATTGGGAGCCCAAACAGCAAAGTAAACACCTTGCTCTCCCTCGTGTTCGACCAGGTGGCTTCCCATCTTTTGGTAGAGCCGGAAATGCTTGCCGCTTTGCAACAGCGAAATGTCAAAATCGGTGATGAGTGAATAAGGCTTTACCATACAATTGCATTTAATGGATGAGTTTCAAGCAGTGCAGATTGCATTGGAAACTTGGATTCAACAAATAAACACATAAACCCACAAACCCCGTCTATCTTTCCCTAATAACTTGTCTTGGATTTTGCTTCTTTCCAGAGAATTTCCATTTCATCCAGACTCATTTCTGTAAGTGGCCGATTGGCATTGGATTCAATGTATTCAAATCGGGATTTAAACTTTTTATTGATGCGCTCCAGGGCTGTTTCCGGGTCCACGCCAATAAACCGGGCATAGTTGATCATAGAAAAAAGTACATCGCCAAACTCCTCTTCTACCCGGTCTTGCCCAGCCTGATTTTGGAGGACTTCCTGGAGCTCACCGATTTCTTCCTGAACCTTATCCCAAACCTGCTCGGTTGTTTCCCATTCAAAACCCACTTGTTTGGTTTTTTCCTGCATTCGATATGCTTTTACCATAGCAGGGAGTGAGTTGGGTACACCTTCAAGAATAGACTTTTTACCTTCTTTTAGCTTGAGTTGTTCCCAATTGCGTTTCACTTCTGCTTCATCTGCAACCTCGACGTCGCCGTAAATGTGCGGGTGGCGTGCAACCAGTTTATCGCACACAGCGTGGAGGGCGTCGGCAATATCAAAAGCGCCTTTTTCCGAACCTATTTTTGCATAAAAGACCATGTGGAGCATCAGGTCGCCAATTTCTTCTTTGATGCCTTTCAGGTCTTGTTCGAGAATGGCATCTGCAAGCTCATAGGTTTCCTCAATGCTGAGGTTTCTCAACGATTCAAATGTTTGTTTACGATCCCAGGGGCATTGCTCCCGAAGTTCGTCCATGATTTGAAGGAGTCTTTTGAATGCGTCTAATTTTTCCTCAATGGAGTGCATGGCTGTAATTGCGTGATGTGAAAGAATAGGCGTTGCCCGGATGTAATAGGGAAACCAGGTTTCCTATCGTATAGTGAACGGGCAAAAGTAAGAACTTGTTCTGGATTTTGATTTTTGTGCCTCGCGTCTCCCTATGAACAATGGGTTTAATCGGGATCAATTGGGGGGAGACACGATGAATCTGGGGGCGTGTGATAAAAACAAGATGGTCTGTGGCTCGCGGTGGAGTCACAGACCATCTTGAAAAAAAGGAACGGGTGTGCGTCGGTTTCCAAGGGACGTGGGTCATTCGGAATGTGTATCTCTACAAAATTGCTTCATACAGATACGGTCTTCATTTGGCATTTTCGCACACCTCGTTCCAGGCAAAGGAGATTGCCATTGAAGGTAAAAATGGTTTTACACGTAATACACAGTATTTTTAGCGCATGGTTGCGATTTATTTTTTTGGCAGGGCGCCTGATTTTAAAACCAAACTGATTGCTTCACCTTTAGAGTTTACATGCAGTTTTTTATAAACACCCTGAATATGGTTCTTTACGGTTTCGGGGCTGATGTTGAAATGGGCAGCGATCATTTTGTATGAGAGGCCGTCAACCAGTCCCTCGAGAATTTCTTTTTCCCGAGGGGTTAGGTTGGCTGCCAGCTCATTTGGCATGGTGCTGGTCGTTTTTTGAGCAATAGCCTGCTGGGGGTCAGGCTGGTTTTTGAGGTGGAAAAACTGTAAAACTTTTCTCGCTATGGCCGGGCTGATGGGAGATCCTCCTTTGTCAACAGACCGTACGCCTTCAATGATTTCATCGGGGCTGGCTTTTTTAAGGAGATAGCCAGTTGCTCCGTTTTTTAGGCATTGAAAAATTCGGTCTTCTTCCTCACTTACTGTAAGCATTACCACCTGAATATCTTCTTTAAATGCCTTGACCTCTGCGGTCGCTTCAATTCCATTCTTGCCGGGCATATCAATGTCCATCAGGATTACATCTGGTTGGGAAGCCAGCAGCGCATCTCGGAGGCGGGAGCAATCGGGGTATGCCCCCACAACCTCGACGTCTTTAGTAATCCGGAAAAGTTGTAACAAACTTTCTCTGAAAGCCCGGTTGTCTTCAAATATGGTTAATCGTATTGGTGCCATACAGGGCAGTTTTTGTCTGAAGCCTCATCCTGATTGTTCGTGTTAAATAATCTGGATTTGATTTCTTATTGACGGTACAAAGATATGGGCAGCCTGAATCCCTGTAAATAGTAAGTTTGTACTAGTACTATTTTTCTGCCCTGGGTTTACTCTTAGATTCTAGAGATTGATTTGATCCTGCATTAAAAAACACGGGCCACTGGAAGAAGGTTCCAATGGCCCGTGGTGCGTATAAAGATAATTGAAAAATCTGTTTTATCGAACCAATGTGATGTCGCCTTTAAACAGAATAATTCGTCCATCAATCATTTCTACTTCTGCCACGTAAACAAAGACAGCAGGATTCATCAGTTCGCCTTTGTGAACGCCATCCCATCCGTGGGTAGGATCGTTGGGCTGGAAGTTGTAATCTTCAAATACCTGATCTCCCCAGCGGTCAAAAATCTTGAATGACCGAATTCCCGTAACCTGATAGCCATCCGCAAAGATGTACACGATGTCGTTTTGCCCATCGGCATTCCATGGTGAGAATGCATTTGGAATATAGACGTGTGGTTCTGTATCAACGCGCACAATGATGCGATCTTCGGCAATACAGCCCTCTCCGCTAATGAGGGTAACCGTGTATTCAGTGCTTCTGTACGGACTGGCAATTGGTCTCAGCAGGCTGAATACATCGGTTCCGCTGAAGGTCAGTCCATCGGTTGGCTCCCAAATAATGGTGTCTACTAGGGCCAATGGATAGCCAGGAGGAAGCAAGGCATTCAACTGCACTTCGTCTCCCAGAATGATATTCACCTCAGGGATGATTTCGATTTGTGGATCTGGTGCCATCGGTACAATCAATGGTTCCTGATATTCACAACCGTTGGCATCCTGAATCCACAGGGTATAGTTGCCGGGTGTAATGTCCGGGAAGGCATCCTCTGTAAATGAGGTAGTACCGCCATCAATGGAGTAAACAAATGGGCCAACGCCACCATCAATTGCTGTGAAAGTAATCAAGCCATCGTCATCGGTACATGAAGGTGGTTCCAATTGAACATCCAAGTTGGTTGGAATATTGGTTTCCATATCTACCAGTACTGCATCTGTTGCGGTACAACCGTTGGTTGTATTGGTAATAACCAGGGTATAAATACCGGCCTCATCAACCAATGGGTTGAGTGAGGTGGCGCCGTTCAGAATTTGTCCGTCCTGTGTTGTCCATGAATAACTGAAGTTGTTTCCGCTAGATCCGGAACCATCCAGATTTACCTGATTGGTAGCACAAGTAAGGAAGAAACCTGGGCCTGCTTCTGCGGTTGGGAAGGCAATATCCTGATCTACATTAATCGTTGCTTCACTGGAACATCCATTGGTGTTGTTGGTAACAACAATGGTGTACACCCCGGGCTCGTTGACAGAGGCCTGGCTGGAGTTGGCGCCAGAAAGAATGTTTCCGGGACTTGCGGTCCATTCATAGAAAATATTTGCACCAGCCTGAGAACCACTTCCGTCGATGAGTACGATTGGCAGGGCACATGTCAATACATCCGGCGTTGCAATTGCCACATCCGGGTTCTGTGTGTCGCTGTTTACAACCACAAAATCAGTAGAGGTACAACCGTTGTCCTGATTTGTTACCACGATTGAATAGGTACCATCCTGGTTGATTGTTGGGCTAAGGCTTGTCGAGCCGGACACAAGTCCAGGTCCATCCCATGCATAGGTAAAGTTTCCATTTTGGCTGGATCCGCTACCGTCGAGTTGCAGGGATGTGATGGCACAGGTCAAGAGGTCGTTTGCTCCTGCATTTGCGGTTGGGTTTTGAACATCTTCACCAACTTCAATGCTTTGAACTGCAGTACAGCCATTGTCCTGATCTGTTACCAAAATCTGATATATCCCAGGTTCATTAATAACAGGTGCCAAGGGGTTGTTTTCGTCAACAATATTGCCACCTCCTGATGCCGTCCATGCATAACTCATGTTTCCGGAACTTGATCCACTAGCATCCAGTGCAAACTGAGTTAGTGAACAAGTCAATACATCCGGATTGGCAATGGCTGCAACCGGATCAACAAAGTTGTCATCGATCAGTACGTCATCCGTGCTGGTACATCCGTTTTGTGTATTGGTTACAAGCAAGGAATAGGTGCCTGCAGCATCAATCAATGGAGTCAGTGTATTGTTTCCACTCAATATGTTTCCGCCATTGCTTGCAGTCCATGAATAAGTGAATACACCAGCAGTATTTACGATACCTTCCAAATTGAGGGAAGGTGCACCACAGCTAACCGTGGCGGTGCTTCCTGCATCGATTGGTGGAGCAAGGATGTCCTGTGCGACTACTACGGTGTCGATGTCGGAACAGTTGTTTGTAGCGTTGAATACCTCAAGCACATAGGTGCCGGGCTGGTTGATCACAGGGCTCAAGGAGTTGCCTCCGCTGACAATGTTTCCACTGGTGGTTGTCCAGGTATAACTGAAGTCTGGTCCTGTTGCTGTACCGGTTCCGTCGAGTTGGATAGAGGTGATTGCACAGGTCAGTAAGCCAGGGTTGCCGGCTTCAACAGCGGGAATGTCTGCAGATTGTGTAATATTCACACTGGTGGTTGCAGTACAGCCATTGTTTGAGTTTGTGATCAGCAAGGTGTAGTCACCAGGAGCAGTAACGATTGGCGTCAGAATATTCGTTGCCGATCCGAATTGTCCGTTTTGAGAAGACCACTGGTAGGTGTAGTTCGGGCCTGCATCTCCGGTAGCCTGAAGTGTAAATGTATTTTGCACACAGGTCAATTCAAATGTAGGTCCGGCATTTGCTTGTGGGTTTACGAAATCCATATCAATCAGGACATCATCAGTAGATGTACATCCATTGTCGGTATTGGTTACGACAAGGTTGTAGGCACCATTTTGGTCGATGGCTGGGTTTGCTGTATTTGCTCCTGATAAGAAACCAGGGCCGGTCCAGGCAAAACTGTACTGGCTTCCGCTCGGGTTTCCAGAGCCTCCCAATGTAAGTTGGGGTGAAGTACAATTTAGAATATCATCGGGACCTGCATCTGCCGGCGGCGGAGCAATGTCTTGTGATACAGTTACCGTTTGAGTAGATGTACATCCATTGTCGGCGTTGGTGACAAGAATGCTGTAGTTTCCGGGGAGTTCAACGCTTGGGTTGAGAGTAGAGTCTCCGCTCAGGATTCCAGGCCCAGTCCAGCTATAAACAAAATTTGGCCCGGTGCTTGTGCCGGCTGCATCGAGGTCTATTTGAGCCGCAATGCAGTTTAATGTTTCCGGCGCCGCAACCGATATGACCGGAGGAGTAGTGTCATCAAGTACATCGACCGAACTGGTGGAGATACAACCATTGGAGTTGTCAATTACCTCGATCGTGTATGTACCCGGTGCATCAATCACCGGATTGAGGCCATTTGATCCGGAAAGGATATTTCCACCGTTTGTAGCTGACCATGTGTAACCAAATTCAGAACCGGTACTCGAACCGGTTCCGTCCAGATCCAGAGTAGGTGTCAGACAGTTCATGACCAATTCCGCTCCGGCATCAGCCAAAGGCAGGGCTATGTCCTGTGGTACAGTAACATCTGCACTGGAGGTACAACTGTTGTCCGTATTGGTAATGATAAGCGTGTAGGTGCCCGGAGCATCAACTAATGCAGAAATTTGGTTTGGGTTGGAAACAATATTTCCATCCTGTGTTGTCCAAAGGTAGGTGATGTTTGATCCGGTTGAAGACCCCGCTCCGTCCACACCGGTAACGGTGATAGCACAAGAAAGGGTGTCATCAAATGTTGTGATCGTAGTTGGGATGGAGTTGTCAGGGAATACGGTTACCTGTGTGGTGTCCATACATCCATTATTGACATTGGTCACGATCAGGGTGTAATCTCCGGCTTCAACTACCACAGGATTTGGCGTAAATGCACCAGATTGAATATTGCCATTGATTGTGGTCCAGGCAAAATCCAGTTGTCCGTTAGGAGTTGAAGGGGAACCATCCAGTGTAACCGAGCTAAGTGTACAGTTAAGCAACGGTGGATTCACGGCAGATGCAGTGGGTGCATCCAGGTTGAGGTCGACCTCAACGGTATCGGTTTGCACACAGCCTGTTGTATTGTTTGTAACTTCGATTACATAGGTTCCCGTTGCATCAACAACCGGGTTCAGGGTGCTGTCTCCCGACAGAATAGAGCCGCCGTTTCCTGCAGTCCACAGGTAGGTAAAATCTACTCCTTGAGAAGAGCCGGTTCCGTCGAGTGTAGGTGTGCCATTGATACAGGTGATCGTTTGTTGTGGGCCTGCATCTGCATCGGGGAGTGCGTTGTCCTGGATTACAACTACGGTGTCGCTCTGTGTACAGCCATTCAGGCTATCGAGTACTGTAATGATGTAATTTCCTCCAAGGTCGACAATCGGGTTAAGTGTGTTCTCTCCAGAAATGATATTTCCCGGGGCACTGTTCCAGAGGTAACTGAAGTTGCTGCCTGTTGAGGAACCTGTTCCATCCAGAACTATATTGGGTGAGTTACAATCTATTGGGCCCGGTGCGGTTGCAACTGCATCCGGAAGGTCAAAGTTGCCCAGAATTTCTACGCTGTCCTGGGTAATACAGTTGTTTTGGTCGGTAACCGTAACGGTATAGACACCTGCCGGAAGTCCACTTGGGTCTTCATCTGTTGCACCATTGCTCCACGCAAACGTGTATGCTGGGTTTCCTCCGGAAACATCCAGGTCAATGCTACCACCATTTGGATCGTAGCAATCTGCAATAGTGGTTTCAACAAATTCAGTTGCCATCGCACTTGGTGCCTCCAAAACAAAACTCAGGGTATCGGTACAACCAAAACCATCTGTGACGGTCACTGCATAATCACCTGCAGGAAGGTTGGTTGGATCGGGTATATTTGGTATGCCGACAGGCCCATTCCAGGTATAGTTAAATGGTCCTTGTCCACCAACGACGGTTGTATTAATGGAGCCATTGTTGCCACCGTTGCAGTCAATATCGGTGGCCACACCCGTGAGGTCTATATCAGATTGCGTCACGAGCAGTACCCCACTACCGGGGCCGGGACAGCCATCGCCATCGACAACCCCTTGCAGTTGGTAGAGTCCGGGTTCATTGATCTCCCATTGGAATGGGTCATCGTAGATTCCTCCGAGGGTATAACTATCTCCATTGAACAGGTACGAGACTTCAAATGGTCCGGTTCCGTTAAAGTTGATGGTTACCATGGCCGATTGCCCGGGGCACAATTGTGGTGCCGGAGGCAACAAAAATGCGTTTGGTGGAGGGCTAACAATAATGCGGCCGGTTGCTACAGAAGTTTTGCCACAATCGTCTGTGATGGTGACCCGGAAATTGGTCGAGTTTCCAACAAATGCAGTCATCGACGGATCAGTTGACCCGGTGCTCCATTGGTAGGTATACGGCCCTACACCACCAATTGGGTTTGCCGTAAGCGTACCTACACCTGAACCACAGATGGTCACAGTATCAGCCATTGCTTCCAGCAATGGAAGGTCGTTGATTGTCAGAATTTCTTGTGGTTCCAAGCAAGAACAAGGGCTGTTCAGCGTGATGATTACTGTTTCAGCGCCCTCGAGGATCAGGTCATTGATGATGTTGATGTTGAGGGTAACACTTGTTTGTCCTGCCGGAATAATAACAACCGGAGGAATTGGGGTGTAGTCAGCGCCTGGCGTAGCTGTTCCTGAAATAGTATATTGCACAGCCAGAGGTACGTTGATGTTACCACCTACGCGGGAGAAAACCAGTTCCACGGTTCCGCAATCCTCGTAGGTAACATCAATGAATGGATCACCATTTACAATAAAGTCAACAGAGGCATTGCCACCGCCGTTGAATGAGCCTGCCTGAAGGAACACAGCAGAGTCGTAAATACCGTCACCTACGTCAGCAATTTTTAATTTAATGTGGTAGGTTTCACAGGGAATTACGTTTGCAATGGCTACCATTTTTTTGGTGTACCCATCAAACTGTACTTCGTTTACACCTGGAAGGAAAGAAGGATTCTGTCCACACAGGATACCACCTGCGCCAGTATTGTTTGTGTAAAAACCGGTGTTGGAAAGGTGGTTTACGTTGTTGATTGTAACGAAGGTTCCACCGGGAAGTACCGCAATGTTATCCGCTCCTCCGAAAGGGCCGGCAATGCCCGGACCGGAAATGAAGAATCCGAACGCATCATTAAACTGCGAGCCAACATATTCGCAGTATTCTTCCGATGCAAATACATATTGGAAGGTAAGCGGTGTTTGGGTAGGTGTAAAATCAAATTCAATATTTGCCATGTCAAAGGTTGAACCACCGTTTGACATTTGCTGGAGATCGGAGTCCGGAGTGGAGGTACCGTATCCGGCACTGGCATTGTCCTGGTCGTTCGGACCGGGCGCCACACTGATATCCCCAGTTGCAATGATTGCACCTACATCAAACCCGATGTTGGTGAGTCCGTTTGCAAACTGTCCGATCTGGCCGGGGTTTCCCGAAAAGGTTACGTTTGTAATGTCGAAACAGTTTCCTCCCACAATCACATCCCGCACCAACTGGTCTGCGCTGGCTCCACCTGTTACGGTAAGGGTTGCCATTTCAGATTGGGTGTTGATGAACTCCTGCAAGTCTTTTTTCTTACAAGACTGGCACTGAATGGTGAGAAAATGCTGTGGCGGGTTTGCTTCATCCCAGTCACATGGAAAGTCAAGTGCAACCAAAATGGTTTTGCTTGTAGCTGTAAATGTGATAGAATGTGCTTCCGGATCAATTTCTGCTTCCGGAGCATCCATGCCTTCGAGGTTCAGTGCTGGATTACAAATGCCTGAACCGGCTTCTCCGGCAGCAATAATGCTGTACGTTTCGCCGGCAATCAGGTTTTCAAACTGAACCAATTGATTGCTGGAGCCAGGAGCGATTTGGTGTCGCTGGATGTGCCCGTCAAGCGACAGGACATTTTGCCCCTGGAGTGAGGCAGCAAACAAAGCGACAAGAAATAAAGATAGAAATGGTTTAGTAAACAGGCGCATAAGCATCGGTTGGTTTGAGCACACTTGGAGCGTGTAGGCCCTATTTAAACAAAGTATGTTGACAAATTATTATAGATTCGATCAGTGCTCCGTTCGCTGCCTAATTGGACTGCAATTCATGTAGGGGCATTCCAATAGTTGGAAATCTGGCGGGGAAGGGGCGGGCATGTATGGGTTTGTTAATTCGTTCGGGCGATAAGGGCGTTTGTTTTGTTGTTGTTTTCTCAATGGATACAGCAGGAAAGTGAACCGTTTTCCTCTGTATTAAATCGCTTAGAGTGTGTTGTTATTACGTGCAGGCCTGCGATCGATTTGTGGATTATTTTAGCCATGCATACTCTTGTGGTGTTGAAAGGTATTAGGCAGCACTCTCAAAACCTCCGCAATAATAATCAAAATGTATCAGTTTTTATTAAAAAAACAGCGCAGTTTCTTGCGTTAGCGGTCTTGTTAAATGGGTAATATGTTAATGGCAAATTCTTATTTGTTTGGGCCCCGTTTCAACTGGTTAAACAAAATTAAATTCTACGTTTTTGCATCTTTTTTTGGCCTATTTCAGGATTAAAGTCCTTCCAAGTTGCTTACCAAAGAGAGTTAATGTAATTTTGTCCGGTCATGCACCGATTGTCAGGTGCGCTTTTTCACAACTTCAACCACTCAATGGACGGTGATTCGTTATTACGCTCGAGAAAAACGCCGGCTTGTAGAACTAAGCGAGCCCGAAACAGGCTGTTGGGTGAACCTGACACCACCTTTCGCGCCTGACGAACTGGAGGAGATTTCCCGCCGGTTTGAATTTGATCCTGTATTTCTTACTGACTCTCTTGACCTGGATGAACGTGCCCGTTATGAGCGCGATGAGGAAGTACGCTTTATCCTGATCAATACCCCCATTCTCAATCCGGAAAATGCGGTGCAAATTGATGGTTCCGGAGAGTTCAATGAAGCAATTTACATTACTGTTCCGATTGGAATTATTCTTACGATTGAACACATTATTACCGTTTCGGCATTTGAAACTCCGGTGATGGATATGTTCCTTGAAAACAAGGTTCGGCATTTTAATCCGATTGACGAAAAGCGGTTCGTATTGCAAATCCTGGAACAGAATGTGTACCGGTATTTGTCCTGTCTGAAACGCCTCAATCTACAGCGCAACCGGATTGAAAAGGAACTGATGTATTCCAGTCGGAATGCAGAATTAAAGCAATTGTTGAGTATTGAAAAAAGTCTGGTGTATTTTGTCAATGCGTTGAATGCCAACGAGTTGTTGAAGTTGAAAATGAAACGCACCGATTTTTTGCACATCAATGGCGATGAGGATTTGACCGATCTGTTTGAGGATATTATCATCGACAACTCCCAGTCGCTTTCCATGGCCAATGTGTACACCAACATCCTTAATGGCACCATGGATGCCTATTCCAGCATTATTCAAAACAACCTGAACCAGGTGATTCACCGGCTTACCGTGATCACCGTTGTGTTGATGGTGCCAACCTTGATTTCCTCCTTTTATGGAATGAACATTCCGAACGGAATGCCCAGCAAGCCCTGGGTTTTTTATGCCATGTTTTTAGGTACCGGCATTTTCACCGGGTTCCTCTATTGGTACATGCAGCGCAGGCGGTATTTCTGATCCCATCAATGCAATGGATCAGCCGTGCCGTTTACATCTCCAATTTTTACTCCGTTGAAATACAAGTTAGGGTACATTCCATCTTCTGGGCCGTGCTCTAAAACTTCCAATAATGGGATGCTGAGTGGGTTCCCGGCAGGGAAGTCGTGTGAAGTATGCCAGAAGCGCCAGGACTTTCCATTTGGAAATTCCGAATTCAAACCCAGGATCAATTTCTGAATAAGCACGATATCATAGGTGGTAATTTTCCCATCCTGATTTGCATCTGCAGCCACGTATTGCCAGGGTTCAGTGAAAGGCTCCTGGTTGAGTAAGTGTTTTTTATTAAAACCAAATCCTGTGTTGTGACTCCGTTGAGGGGATTGATGTTTTTACGAGGGGTGACGGTTAGTGCATACCCATCGGTGGGGAGGAAATAAGATCCTTGATAGCCATAGAGTCCGGGAGTAAACATCCAATCTTGGCTTGATGGTAAATTGTATTCTATCGTGTCATAAATGCAGTGGGTACCAAGGGCATACACTTCAACTGAGTCAATGCCCTCGAAAGGGGTGCCATGGGAGAACAACATACTCCACTCCCGGTCGCAACTGGAGCATTGTCTTGCGTACAAATAATCTGGGAAGTACAGGTGCTGGTATTTCCTGCTTCATCTTTAGCCCAGACCTCAAGTTGCCAAACCCCCAATTCATACATCACTACATGGACTTCTTCGGGAAACCCAACTCCTGTACACGGCTTTCGAATGCCAATTTGGATTTCATCTGGGCTGGTGATATTATCGGAAAGCCCATCAATGAAGTCGGAAGCCCACAAATACAATTCGCAAGTACTGTTGGGAATTGTTACTGTCAGGGTGCTTTTGCACTGAATAGTTGGTGGAATGGTATCCACACTTCCTTGAGCAAGCACGAAATTAGAACTGAGAAAAAATGCGATAAGAAGGAGTTGGTTTTTCATTGGGTGGTGCAGTTTATTTTAAGTAGAGCGCAGCATGAATTGTGCCATTTTGGAGTTCCAGTTCGAGGCCGTCTGCGGTTTGGACTTTTCCCTGGAAGTATCCCTGAATTCGATTGTTGTTCCGCTCGGTAAGGACCAACTCAAATTCAGAGGGGACTGCTGTATAGCGTTGAGGCACGTTTTGGTGGTCTGGATTGTCAGAAGCCTGAAGTTGATTGTGCAGATCTTCGAAGTAAACCAGTGCGTCTGGAACGGTGTATGGGTATTGAATGGCATCCAGGTCTAGCTCTGCGGCAAGTGAAAACTTGAAATTCGGATCGGTGCCGGCATCTTGTCGGCTCACAACCAGGGTTTGGTTGCTTGCCTGGTAGTAGGTAGACTCGATGACAAATGCCGTTGTACTACCGGGAGTTGGTTCGGCATTGGGGTCGAGGCAATTGCAACCGTCCGGACCGGCGGTTGTCTGAAAATCGGACTCAATGTTGGATAGAAGCAGGTGCTGGTTGCCGGCATCAAATTGGATGCTTGCGGAAACCCCGTAAGTAGCAGTTTGTCCGGGCTCTTGCAAGTTGTCCTCTTTGGTACATGCAGCGAGTGTGAGCAGGAGGAAAAGGGTGGTAGCTGAAAGAATCCGGATAAGCATGACTGGAGTATTTTATTTTAATGAAAACACGTTTGAAACAAGGCACATACAGGTAGTGACTTGTATCACGCATGGGTTAAAACAAATATAGGGATTTTGGCCCGATCATTTTTTGTAAAATTGGCTGCATTACGTGTTGCTCAAAGAATAATCGGTAGTTTGTCGTTCAGCCGATACTTATACTGCTCTCGCGAAACTTAATTTTTACAAATTATTCCAGGAAACAAAAGCATGTAATAATTTACCAACAGAAGTTACCAACATTGTTGAAAAGATGTGTATTTGAAAAATGGCATTGATAGTCAATTACTTATGATAGTTATCAACATTTTGTGGATAACTTGTGCCCAAAATTTCCAAAAATACCCTACTTTCGCTGTTGCAATAAAACGGATCGCGAGATTCGTGCTTTTGCCTGTCGTAATTACCGTCCCTTCACTTCTAGCAGGAATACAATCCAGTCCGGATTTCGGTTTGCTTTTGATTTTTATAATCAGAGCCAATATCCCCGGGCCCAAGACCCCGCCGTCTTTTAATCGGTTATTACAGTTTTGTTCAATCATTTAATAGTCAACTAACCATAATAGAATCCGAGAAAGTATGGCACAAGAGACCTCCAGCACCGAACCTATCCTCCGGGAGAACCCGGATCGTTTTGTATTGTTTCCCATCAAATATCCCGTTATCTGGGAATGGTATAAGAAAGCAGAAGCGTCTTTCTGGACTGCAGAAGAAATTGACCTGGCTCCGGATGTACAGGATTGGGACACCAAACTGAACGACAACGAACGGCATTTCATCAAGCATGTATTGGCATTTTTTGCTGCCTCCGATGGCATTGTAAACGAAAACCTCGTAATCAATTTCATGCGCGAGGTACAGATCCCGGAAGCCCGCTGCTTCTACGGGTTTCAGGTAGCCATTGAGAACATCCACTCTGAGGTGTACTCCCTGCTGATTGATACCTATATAAAGGATGTAAAAGAAAAGGACTTTTTGTTCAACGCTCTCAGCAACCTGGATTGTGTTTCCAAGAAAGGAAACTGGGCGCTTCGTTGGATTGAAAATGCTCCGACGTTTGCGCACCGGCTGATTGCCTTTGCCGCAGTGGAAGGAATTTTCTTCTCTGGCTCATTCTGTTCTATTTTCTGGCTGAAAAAACGCGGCCTCATGCCTGGCCTTACCTTCTCCAACGAGTTGATCAGCCGCGATGAAGGCATGCACTGTGATTTTGCCTGCCTGCTTTACTCCATGCTTGAAAACAAACTGGACAAGTCGGAAGTCGAAGCCATCATCACCGAGGCCGTTGAATATGAAAAAGAATTTGTAACCGACGCTCTTCCGGTTTCACTCATCGGAATGAATGCCGACCTCATGAGTCAGTACATAGAGTTTGTGGCAGACCGTCTGTTGGTTTCTCTCGATAATGAAAAAGTTTACAACGTCGAAAACCCATTCCCCTGGATGGATATGATTTCCATTCAAGGCAAGACCAACTTCTTTGAGAAGCGGGTGGGTGACTATCAAAAGGCCGGCGTTATGGCCGATCGCGACAAACAAATATTCACGCTCGACGAAGACTTTTAACACCACACACCACTACCCGATTTTTTAATATAAAAACTCTTTAAAATGGGAAAGTTTGTTATTTCAACCCGCAAAAACGGTGAATTCCAATTCAACCTCAAAGCCGACAATGGCCAGGTAATCCTCACTTCTGAAGGATACACTACCAAGAGCGCTTGCATGAATGGAGTAGAGTCTGTACGCAAAAACAGCGCGGACGCAAACCGTTTTGACAAACTCACTGCCAGCAATGGTAAAGTGTATTTCAACCTGAAAGCCACAAATGGCCAGGTGATTGGATCCAGCCAAATGTATGAAGGCGAATCAGGCCGTGACAACGGCATCGACTCCGTAATGCGCAATGCACCGGATGCAACTGTCGATGATCAAACTGCATAAGAGAATTTGACCATACTGCTGCGGGGCATGCTCCGCAGCAGCTGTCTTTTCTTCCTTAATCCATTCGGACAAATCAGGAGTACGATTTCGAAGCTACTCCTACCTGTTACGCCGCTTCGATCCTCAAAACCAATTGAATCAAGGACATACTAAAAAAAACATTTCTAAGGATGAAAGTAATCAAGCGCTCCAACCGCAAAGAAGATGTATCATTTGATAAAATCACCGCTCGTCTCCGTAAATTGATGTACGGACTTGAGTCTGATTATGTGAATATCATTGAAGTCTCGAAAAAAGTAATTCAGGGCTTATACGATGGCGTAACAACTGTTGAGTTGGATAATCTGGCTGCTGAAACTGCCGCTACCATGGCAACAGTACACCCGGATTATGCCCTGCTCGCAGCCCGTCTGGCTGTTAGCAACCTCCATAAGGAAACAGAAAAAACCTTCCACAAGGTTATTGATAAATTATACCACTACATCGATCCCAAAACGGGTGAGCGTGCCGGCCTGATCGGCGACGAAACCCACAAGGTGATCATGGAAAACAAGAATAAACTCGATAGTGCCATCATCTACGATCGGGATTTTGATTTCGATTATTTCGGATTTAAAACCCTCGAACGCAGCTACCTGATGCGGATGAACGGCAAAATCGTAGAACGCCCGCAGCACCTGTTCATGCGGGTGGCAGTAGGTATTCACGGCACAGACATTGACTCTGCCATTGATACTTATAACCTCATGTCTGAGCGTTGGTTTATCCACGCGACTCCGACCCTGTTTAATGCAGGTACTCCGAAGCCACAGCTTTCCTCATGCTTCTTGCTCTCAATGACAGACGACAGCATCGGAGGGATTTTTGAGACCCTCCAGCGTTGTGCCTTGATCAGTCAGAGCGCCGGCGGTATCGGCCTAAGCATTCACAACGTTCGTGCAACCGGCTCTTACATCAAAGGCACTGGTGGTACATCCAATGGTATCATCCCGATGCTGCGTGTATTTAACGACACAGCACGCTATGTTGATCAGGGTGGTGGCAAGCGCAAAGGTGCCTTCGCCGTTTACATGGAGCCCTGGCACGCCGATATTTTTGAATTCCTTGATTTGAAGAAAAATCACGGTAAGGAAGAAATGCGCGCCCGCGACTTGTTTTACGCCATGTGGATTCCAGACTTGTTCATGGAACGCGTAAAGGAAGACGCCGAATGGTCTCTGTTCTGTCCGAACGAAGCACCTGGATTGTTTGACGTGCACAGTGGAGAATTTGAAGCCTTGTACCACAAATACGAACAGGAAGGCCGTCAGCGAAAAGTAGTGAAAGCGCGCGATGTGTGGAATGCTATCCTGGAAAGTCAGGTTGAAACGGGTACACCATATATCCTGTACAAAGACCAGGCAAATAAAAAGAGCAACCAGAAGAATCTGGGTACCATCCGTTCTTCCAACTTGTGTACCGAGATCATCGAATACACTTCTCCGGATGAAGTTGCAGTGTGTAACCTGGCTTCTCTTGCCTTGCCTAAATACGTTGAGGATGGCAAGTTTGATTTCGACCGGCTCTATGAAATCACCCGCGTTGTTACCCGAAATCTGAATAAGGTAATTGATGTAAACTATTATCCAGTGCCACAGGCTCGCAATTCTAACATGCGCCACCGCCCAATCGGCTTAGGTGTGCAGGGACTTGCCGATGCACTGATCCTCATGCGGATGCCGTTCGACAGCGAGGAGGCTAAGCAGATGAACAAAGATATTTTTGAAACCATCTATTTTGCAGCGCTCACCGAAAGCTGCGCACTGGCAGAGAAAGAAGGGGCTTACGAAACATTCCAAGGCTCCCCATTAAGCCAGGGAGAACTCCAGTTTGATATGTGGGGTGTAAAACCATCCGATCGATGGGATTGGGAAAGTCTGCGTGAAAAAGTGAAAAAGGTGGGTGCGCGTAACTCCCTGCTCGTTGCGCCGATGCCAACGGCATCTACCAGCCAGATTCTTGGCAACAACGAATGTTTTGAGCCATACACTTCCAACTTGTACACTCGCCGTACCCTGTCTGGTGAGCACATTGTGGTGAACAAGCACCTCATGCGCGATCTGGTTCGCCTGGGCTTGTGGGATGAGGAAATGCGCGAAGCCATTATGGCTGCCAACGGTTCGGTTCAGGGAATTGACATCATTCCGCAGGAAATCCGGGATCTGTACAAAACAGCCTATGAGATTTCTCAGAAAGTAATCATCGATATGGCGGCTGACCGGGGTGCATTTATTTGCCAAAGCCAGAGTCTGAATGTCTTTATGGAAGCACCGACGTTTGCGAAGCTATCTTCCATGCACTTCTACGCCTGGCAAAAGGGCCTGAAGACAGGAATGTACTACCTGCGCAGCAAAGCCGCTACCGACCCGATCAAGTTTACACTCAGCAAGAAACACCAGCAGAAGTTTGTTGCCAATAAAGCGACAGCCGAAGCATCAGTTTCTGCAACAAAGAAAGATAAGGGCATTTCTACCATGGAAGCCCTGGATGTAAAAGACGTACAAGGTAAGATTTGCAGTCTGGATGATCCAACCTGCGAATCCTGCTCTGCATAAAAAAATCGGGGGGCGCATCAGGCGCCCCCCGTTACAATTAATCCCTTCACTATACCGGAATTATGCGTTTGCGACAGGTCTCATACCTTCGCATGGTTCCAGAAAACCGGCAATTATTGCGATTTTAGGGCGTCACCCACACTTTCCCAACTTATGTCCCTTTTTTAAGACGCCCTTTCTATTACTGACACACTAGCAAAGCCGATATCCCAATTGGGCACTCTTGAACGCAAGGTGCCCAATTTGGCGTGTGGGACATACTGTTTTGCAAAAAAGCCGGTGATCCTACCTGAATTCCTGATTCCTATCCTATTTTTGGGGATTCATTTCCAACTTGTACAGCATGCTGCGCACCATCCTGTTTTTAATTGGTACCCTGATTGCCCTGCCGGTTATTGCCTGGCATTACGATTCACAACTCAACACCGAGCAATGGACTGTGTTGATGGCTTTGGCTCAGGGAGCACTGGCTGCTGCATTGCTCTGTTTTGCCGTCAGCACACTGAGTAAAAACTACAGTCAGGTAGATAAACTCTGGAGTCTGCTCCCGATTGGGTATACCTGGTATGTTGCATGGTCTGCCGGCATGTCACCACGTCTGGTACTGATGGCTGTACTGGCCACTCTTTGGGGCTTGCGCCTTACCTATAATTTTGCCCGGCGGGGAGGCTATCACCTGTTATTTTGGAAAGGAGATGAAGATTATCGTTGGGGAGTACTTCGTCAGCAAGGGAAGTTTAAGAACCCCTGGATCTGGGCCTTGTTCAACCTCTTTTTTATTTCACTTTACCAAAATACCCTGATCCTGCTATTTACCTTGCCTACACTGGTAGCATGGCAAGGGAGTGATCAGGCCTTGGGCTGGACCGATGGATTTTTGACACTCGCATTTTTGATCCTGTTATACCTGGAAACCCGCGCTGACCAGCAGCAATACGAATTTCAGGAGGAGAAATACCGACGTATTCGGGAAGGCCTTCCTCTTGGTACCTATGAAAAAGGGTTTTGTGACACCGGCTTATGGGGTAAAGTGCGGCATCCCAATTACGCTGCCGAGCAAGCCATTTGGTTGGTTTTTTATTTGTTTAGTGTAGCCGCAACAGGACGTTGGGTTAATTGGTCTATGACCGGAGTAATACTCCTCATGTTGCTCTTCATTGGCAGTTCGGATTTTAGTGAAAAAATCTCTGCTGAAAAGTACCCGGCTTACAAAGGCTACCAGCAAGACCGGCCCCGTTTCTGGCCCCGTTTTTTTTAGTGTGAAGTCGGCAGTTCTAACTCCTTCAAACCTTATTTCTTACTTAAATAACCCATTTCCTGTGCAAAAGATATTCTGGATTTTCATTCTTGGCATTATTTCCATTCAGGCGTGTAAACAAACACCCAAGCGGCCCGAACAATTGGAGCCTGCTTTTTACTACTGGAGAACCAATTTTGATCTCGTGGATGCTCAAAAAGAGAGCATGGAAGAACTGGGTACTCAAACGCTTTTCATCAAATTCATGGATATTGGGCGAAATGAGCAAAATAAGTTGATTCAGGTGTTTTCAAGGCTACAGGTCAGTGATACCGCAGCACTGAAAGAACAGAAACTCATTCCGTGTTTTTTTATCACCAACAGTGTTTTTAAAAACATAAATCCAAGTGAAGAAGCATGGCTGGTGAAAACCATTGCTTCCAGCCTGAACGCCAATGCGAACTTAAACAAAGGTGGAAATGCATGGCCGGAAGTTCAACTGGATTGTGACTGGACTCCGGAAACCAAAGATGCTTATTTCCGACTGGTTCAAACTATCAATACCAATTTATCGACTCAAACCCTGCTCAGTACAACGATCCGACTACACCAGTATAAGTTTCCGACAGAATCCGGTGTTCCACCGGCTGATCGCGGGATGTTGATGCTGTACAATACCGGTGATATTGAGAATTGGAAAGAGGACAATTCCATACTGAGTGTGGCAGATGCAAAAAAGTACATTCAGGGCGCTCCGGACCCATACCCCCTTGCACTCGACCTGGCTTTGCCGGTTTTTTCATGGGGACTTGTTTACCGCGATGGAGGGCTGTGGAAGATTTTACCAGCCCTGGATAAAGCCGAATTACAGGATACCAGTTTCTTTAAACCATCTACGGAGCAACCGGGCAACTGGGATTTGGTAAAACCTACCATTCGTGAAGGACATTACCTGCGTGAGGGCGACCAGATTCGGTTTGAAGAAGTAGACTTTAGTGTGTTGCAGGAAATTCAGGCATTGAGCCAATCCATCAGTGTTGCCCCTGATGCACGCATGGCATTTTTTCATTTGGATCCACAACTGAAGGAACGGTATTCGATCAAAGATTTGCGCACCCTATGCCAGTAAATCAACTAAAAAATGCAGTCGCTAATTCCTGGACTCAAAGTCTTGCAACCTTGGTTGTGGTGCTTTTGATTTGTGGACACAGCCCCGCTCCTCCACAGGATGCCGGCTCCGGTAATTGCGATCCCCGGCAACTAGATTTCCATGGGTATACCTTTATAGTTCCTGAGATTATAAATAAAAATGCAGCCTTCGCGCCGTACTTGGTGCGTTGGGAAGACTACTACGATCGCTTTTATTTCAACCGGGATATTCAAAAGGAGGACAATGTAGTTGAGTGGATCGAACGATTTTGCAAACAGCCTACTCCGGAAGATGTGGTCGATGTCGTTTATAATGCGTCGTATAATGATCTTTCCGGTTTGAAAGACCGCATCCTGGATCCCGACGAGAAAGCCCCAATTCCATATCCATTCGGTGGAAATACATTTGCTGAAAACCTGGTGGTGAGTCGCTGTGAGGAGATCATAAACTATCTGATGTTTACCCGGAGGTGCGAGCCCTATGTGGTATCCGGACAGTACAGCTATGCTCCCGAAGTGCGTGATAAGGCTGCCATGGAGGTGTTGATTGAGGATGGCTTGATTGCTTTTGATTCTACCTACTCCCATTTTGTGAAAATGCGGTATGCATATCAAATTATCCGCTTAGCCCATTATGCCGGAAAGTGGCAGCAAACAGTAGAGTTGTACGATTACCTCATTCCCAAGATTGATCGTCGTAAGTACAGCATTCTGTCGCACTGGATTCTGGGACATGTAGCCGGCGCACTGCAAAAGATGGGCAAGTATCCAGAAGCCGCGTATCGCTATGCCCGGATTTTTAAAGATTCCCCTTCAAAACGTACCACGGCATTCCGCAGTTTTTATCTCCGAAACGATGCTGACTGGGGGCGGCATATCAGACATGCAGAAATAAAGAAGAGCGGGCAACGATGTATCTCCTTCGGGCCGGACAATCCAAAACATTTACCGTCAAAGACATTGCAGAAGCCTATGCCGTGGACCCCAACAATCCCCAATTGGAGTTGCTTCTGATCAGTTTTATCCAGGATTTGGAAAAGGTGCTGCTGGCTACTTCGGTAACGGAAACCAAATATGGATACGACATACCGAAGAGCAGGCGAACGCTGGCTGCCAAACAAGTGATCAGTCTGCAGAACCTGGTTCGGGATGTGATTGAGGACGGGAAGTGCCCGAACCTCATTCTTTGGCGGGCCTGTCGGGGCTACCTGCAATTGCTCGCAGGGGATACCTATGCTGCCGGGAAAACATTTGACCGGGTCAGCGATGACTTCAAGTGGGGGAATGCCTACCATCAGGAGTTGGAACGGCAGATAGCCATTTGGCGCATTTTGCTTGAAATTGTTGAAATCGATCCGGACAATGCTTTTGCCGATCAGGCCGGCTATCGGGTGCGGAGTTACAAGCAGTTCCAGGATTTTCCCTATTTCGAGCCCTTCCTCAAAGATTGGCTTTCTGCTGCGTATGCGGCCAGTGGCCAGCCTGGTAAAGCGCTTTTGAGCGCCTATCCCACCGAGGCGCTCACGTACAACCCTCGGGTAGATGTGATTGATGATCTGTTGAAGGCTGCTGATGAGGAAAATCCCATCTTCATGGAAAAAGCCATGCAAATGGATACCAACCCGGATCGTTTGCTTGCTTACTTGCGGGAAATAAAAGGGGCGGCCCTATTGGCGAAAGGACAGCCGGAAGCTGCCATTACCGTTATGCAGCAAATTACAGAAGTGGAGCAGTTGAACATGGAGAAGTTCAGCCCGTTTCGGGAAATTATCCATGAACGGATCCACCGCCCGATTACCGATTCGCTATTTCTCAACCGACTTCAGGTAGCAGAGCAATTGATGCAGTTTGAGTTCCAGGCCCGCTCCGATGAAGCCCTGGGCCTTCCGTCTGCAGCCCGAAATTATTACCTGATTGGTCTGGGCTACTACAACATGTCGTTCTTC
Source organism: Saprospiraceae bacterium (assembly GCA_041392625.1). Taxonomy (GTDB): domain Bacteria; phylum Bacteroidota; class Bacteroidia; order Chitinophagales; family Saprospiraceae; genus M3007. Next base: position 49,742 of record JAWKLR010000013.1, read on the forward strand.
GGCTACGAGTACGAAGTAACGGATTACCACCGCGAAGGTGGCAACTGGGCCCGCCTGGCACAAGGCCCGGTATTCCCTTTAAAAGGGTCGCCGGATGGAAACAGAGAAAATCTGGATTTAAGTTTGGCGCTCTCCTATTTTGAAAAGGCCCTGAGCACTACCCGTGATCCGGAAATGGCGGCCCGTGCGGCATTTATGGCTGCTCGTTGTCAGCAAAAACAATGGTTTACCAGCAAGTCCTGCACCTATCGTCCCGGATCAAAACAACTTCCCGTCATTCCGGAGAATTACGCGGGATATTACAGCCTTATAAAACGGAAGTACAAGTCCACCAAGTTTTATGAAAATGCCATTAAGGAGTGTAAATGGCTCGAGGTGTATACTAGGTGAGTGGTTAGTAGTAAGTGGTAAGTAGTAAGTAGTAAGTAGTAAGTAGTAAGTGGCAAGTAGTAAGTAGTTTTTAAACTTACCACTTACTACTTACCACTTACTACTAATTTAAAACTGCTCAACTCCGCCGAAGTGGAAATTGCCTTCGATGGTAGCGTTTTCGTCGCTGTCAGAGCCGTGAACTGCGTTTTCACCTACGCTGGTAGCATAGAGTTTGCGGATAGTGCCGTCGGCTGCTTCTGCAGGGTTGGTTGCACCGATGAGTTTACGGAAATCTTCAACGGCATTGTCTTTTTCCAGAATAGCTGCTACGATTGGTCCGCTGCTCATGAATTCGCAGAGTTCGCCGTAGAATGGACGTTCTTTGTGTACTTCGTAAAACTGGCCGGCACGTTCCATGCTCATTTTGGTCAGTTTCATAGCAACGATGCGGAAACCGGCTTCGTTGATCATTTTCAGGATGGCCCCGATGTGGCCTGCCCGTACAGCGTCGGGCTTAATCATGGTAAAGGTGCGCGTACCTGCCATTTTAATTGAATTGTATGTGTTTAAAAAAAATGAGTTTCGGAGTGTTCCGAACCGGTTGGTCGCCGGCCCGTTGGCCTTAAACCTGTCTCAAAGTGAACAAAATAAGTCCCTTTGTTACAAGGAGGCTTAAAAGGCCGCAAAAGGTAAGCAATGATGGAGGAATAACACAGCCAATTTTAGTGTTAATTCGCTGAAATTCACAAAAGCAGAGGGCCTTGAAGCTTAGTAACAGCAAGTTTAAAGTTAAAAGCGGTGTTCCTTTATGCCATGGTCATTGAATTTTACACATGCTTGGGAATTGTTCGGGAAAAATGGCATATTTTTGCGGCCGTTTTAGTGTGGCCTTGGAAAATTAGCGCTGAGGCCAAAATTGACAATCCTACATGGAAATTACACCCAAACTGAAAGAAATTCTGGCAATACCCAAAAATGTTGCCATCTTCTCGCACAGAAACCCCGACGGCGATGCCATCGGGAGTTCACTGGGAATGAAGCATTTTCTCGATCAGTTGGGCCATACCACACATGTGTTTTTCCCTTCGGAGTATCCCGAAGAATTTGGCTTCCTTCCAGATGCTGAAGACATTCTGATCTGGGATATCCACACCGAAGAATGCAAGCAAGTATTGCCCAAGAAAGACGTCTTCATTTTTCTCGATTTTAACGCCTTATCCCGAATAGATAAACTGGGTGATTTTGTGAAAAGCCGTCCCGGCCATCGAATCATGATTGACCACCACCTGTATCCGGAGGATATGGGAGAATTTATGTTTTCTGAACCAGAGGCCAGCAGCACCTGTGAAATGGTGTACCGCTTTATTGTGGATCTTGGGCAAGGGCAAAAAATAAATCCCAAAGTGGGTTCTTGTATCTACACAGGCATCATCACCGATACAGGTTCCTTCAAGCATGCAACCAACCCACAACTGTTTCGGATTGTCGCAGAATTGATTGAACGCGGGGTAGATGATACAGCGATTCAGGATAAAATTTTCAACTCCCAAAAAGAAAAGCACCTCCGCTTGCTGGGGCATTGTCTGGCCAACCGGATGGAAATTCTGGAGGAATTCAATACCGGCCTGATCTGGCTGAGCAAAAAGGATTACGAGCAATTCAATATCCAACGGGGCGATACCGAAGGAATTGTCAATTACCTGCTTTCCATCAAAAAAGTTCGGATGGCGGCGTTCATTCACAACCAACCCAGCATTGTCAAATTAAGTCTGCGCTCCAAAGGCGATCTGGATGTACAGGAAATCTGCCGCAAACATTTCAATGGAGGCGGACATAAAAATGCAGCCGGGGCACATTCCCACCAAAGCCTGCGCGCTACAATCGATAAATTCAAGGCGATTCTACCGGAGTACAAGGCAGAACTCACCAAAAATTAATAGTTCACTCAATTTTAAAATTCACTTTTTCGCAAACAAATAACTGCTATGCGTAACATTTTTCTATCCCTTTTTACAATGGCCATCCTGTTCGCAATTGGATGCGGCGGTAATGGTACCGAGGTCAAAACAAACGGAGATTACAAACTCACTAAGTTTACCAATAACGATGGTCCCAAAGTTACTTTTGGCGACAAAATGATGGTTTCCCTCAAAACCTTTGTTGGCGACTCTATGGTTGCTTCTTCACCAAACGACGGTGCATCTCCTCAGGAAGTATTGGTTCCACCAAGAGAGCAACTGGGTGAAAACATTCCAGCACTTTTTGATGCAGTTACGTACCTTTCAGCAGGCGATAGCGCTCTGGTGGTAGAAAAACTGGATTCTACCAAGCGTAAATTCCTCCCGCCAAGCCTGGCAAATGAAACTGAAGTTCGCTATTACTTCAAGATTCACTCTGTAACCAGTGCGGCAGACATGGAAAAGGAGCAGGCCGAAGCAAAGGCACGTATGCTTTCTATTCAGGAAAAAATGGATCAAATTGCCAAAGACTACACTTCCGGTAAACTTGACAGCCAATTGAAATCAACTGGATCCGGATTGAAAACACTGATCGAAGATCAGGGAAGTGGTGCAAAAGTTGAGAAAGGTGAGGCCATCGAAACACACTACTACGGCATGTTGCGGGATGGAAAAATGTTCGACAGCTCCTTCCGTCGTGGACAAACACTGGAGTTCATTGCCGGTATGGGCAACATGATTGCCGGATACGACGAGGCAGTACTAATGCTCAATCATGGTGGAAAAGGAATCTTCTTTATGCCATCTGGAATTGCGTATGGTGATCAGTCTGGTGGACCAATTCCACCGAACTCGGAACTTATTTTCTACATTGAAGTGTTGTAATACCAAAATGAGATTGCCCCTGAAAGAAAAACATCCTTTTAGGGGCAAACTTTATATAACTCACTTCAAGATAAAACGTACACATCATGACTGCTGAACAATTAAAAGAGCTGAAAGACAAGCTGGCTGTACTAAGGAGGTATCTTTGACGTCGATAACCGACTTCGCGAAATAGAAGACCTCACTAGCCAAACCCTCGATCCGGAATTCTGGAACGACCCCAAACGCGCTGAAGGCATTCAGCGGCAAATCGGAATCCACAACAAGTGGGTAGACGATTACAAAACCATCGAGCAATCCGTAGATGACCTGGAGGGATTGTTTGAGTTTCAAAAAGAAGGCATGACCACCGAAGAGGAAGTCGATGCCCAATATGAAACTACCAGCCAAATACTTGCTGACGCGGAATTCAGAAGCACCCTCAATAAAAAAGAGGATGAAATGAATGCCGTATTGACTATCAACGCCGGCGCCGGTGGTACCGAGGCCTGCGACTGGTCGTCTATGCTGTTGCGCATGTACCGCATGTACTGCGACAAGGCCGGGTACAAAGTTACCTCACTGTTTGAGCAGGAGGGCGATGCCGCAGGCATCAAATCTGCCAGCATTGAAATCCGGGGCGATTTTGCCTACGGGTGGTTGAAAAGTGAAAATGGCGTGCACCGTCTGGTGCGCATCAGCCCTTTCAATGCCCAGGGGAAACGCCAAACCTCGTTTGCATCCGTCTTTGTCTATCCTCTGGTAGAAGACGACGACATCGAAATTGTCATCAACCCGGCCGATCTGGAGATGGATGTATTCCGCGCTTCAGGAGCGGGAGGACAGCACGTAAACCGGACTGAGTCCGCAGTGCGTTTGCGACACCTTCCTTCCGGTGTGGTTGTGGAATGTCAGGCCGAACGGAGCCAGCACCAAAACCGCGATCGGGCGATGAAAATGCTGAAAAGCCGCCTGTATGAAATTGAGGTGCGCCGCCGTCAGGAAGAAAAAGACAAGGTGGAAGCCGGAAAAAGCAAAATCGAATGGGGCAGCCAAATCCGCTCGTATGTACTCGATGATCGCTGGGTGAAAGACCTGCGCTCTGGCTACAAAGTACACAACCCGGATGCGGTACTCGATGGCGATCTGGAACCTTTCCTAAAGGCTTTCCTTATGTGGCAAAGCGACCCGACTCCGGTGGAGGAAGAAGACTAATCCGGCAAACTAAAATCAGGTTTCTAATCTGCTTTTTTACCAAAAGCCCATTTCAGGAAATGTGGCATTGCTTTTCCCCAGGTTCTGGGGTTGTGCTCTCCGCCCTCCATTTCATAGTAAGCGAGTTGTTCTTCGGAATAACCCTGTTTTCGCATGGCATCCAGGAGGTGCAGGGTGTCATCAATGGAGTCAATAACTCCGTTGTTGTTTCGGTCTGAGTCTTCATCGTTGGTGCCGGTTTGAAACCAAAAGCGCTGGTTGTTTGGTCGGTCAGTTGCCTGCTCTACAATGTCGTGCATAATGCGGTCGGCATCGGGGTTGGCTGGATCGACGGGCGACCAGCGCCACCACAAAGCACCCGAAAACACACCGGCGACTCCAAACAATTCGGGGAAGGCCCAGGCGGTGTCCAAAGCCGAAAGCCCGCCCAGGGAAAAGCCAGCGTAGGCTGTTTCCGAGGTGGTTCCGTTAATGCGGTATTGTTTGTACAGCCAGGGGAGCAATTCCAGCATAATGAAATTTCGGAATGCCGGCGCCTTGTTGCCGCGCCCTTTGTAATCCGCTTCCCGGGCGGTCCCGTACTCGCGAATGCGTTCCTCGTTGGCATCAATTCCGACAACAATTAAAAACGGGATTTCATTTTTTCTATACAATTGTTCCAAAACGGAAGCGAATTCCATTCGTTCCAGGTCCTGCCCGTCGTTCAACAGCAATAAAGGGTAGCGTTTCCCACTCCGCAAGGCATAATCAGGTGGCAAAAATACGCGCAGCGTAAGTTCCCGATTGAGGTGATGGGAATGGAATGTCCGTTTCTTTTGTCCCGGGGTTTTAGGCCGAACAAGTGCGGAAAGGCTGCCTAATGGTTTTTCCAGTAAACTCATAGTGCTGTGGCGGTTCGTGCCTGTACCAGATCCAGTGCTTCGTTGAGTTGCTCGGCTTCGGAAAGGAGGGTGTTGTCAATCACCACGGCATCATCGGCTTTTCGAAGCGGGCTGTCGGCCCGGGATGAGTCGATGTGATCCCGTTCCTGCAGGTTGTGCATAACATCTTCCCAACTGGCATCAATGCCTTTAGCGGCGAGTTCCAGGTGGCGGCGGCTCGTACGTACATCCAGATCGGCGGTGAGGAAGAGTTTCAACTCTGCCTGTGGGAATACCACGGTACCAATGTCTCTGCCATCCATCACCACACCTTTGCGTTTGCCCATGGCCTGTTGTTGTTTCACCATCGCACGACGCACCAGCGGGATGGTCGCAACCGGACTGACGTGCTGATTCACCTCCATGCTGCGAATTTTTTTCTCTACATCTTCTCCATTGAGGAAGGTGTGGTTCTGACCCTCAATTCGTTCAAAATGGATTTCAATCGTATCCAAAACAGCCTGTACGGCTTTTTCCTGGTAGTAGTCGATGTTGTGTTCAAGAAAAAAAAGCGTGACAGCCCGATACATGGCACCAGTATCCACATAGGCGTAATGCAGTTTTTTAGCCAAGGCTTTGGCCAGGGTGCTTTTGCCACAGGAGGAGTGCCCGTCGATGGCGATGATTATTTTTTCCCGCTTCATACGGCTGTAAAGTTAGGCAGGATGAAAGAATTTGTGGGGCGAAAATGGACTTTGTTTGCAAAAAGTTCCTGGAATCAAACGGTACACCGCATCAAACTCCCGCCTAAAAAACGGATACACTGCTTCCTGCGGTATCTTTGGCCCATGATCGCCGTTCTGTTTTTAGCAGCATTGCTTGTCCAACTGGTCTACCGTTGGTTTGTTTTTAGCCCCTGGCTTTTTGAAAAGAAGCCCCGGCCTGAAAATGAAATTGCACAAGCCTGCTCGGTGGTGATTTGTGCTCGCAATGAAGCAGTGTCCCTGCGTGCGAACCTTCCATTTATTTTAAAACAGAACCACCCCAATTTTGAAGTGCTGGTTATTGACGATGCATCTACCGATACCACCCGGGAGGTATTGCGTGCATTTTCCGAACAGGACCAACGGCTGCGGTTTTATTTTATTTCAAAAAAAGAAAAAGCAGGAAAACGGGAAGCCTTGACGCTGGGCCTGGAGAAAGCACAGCATTCATTGGTCGTGCTGACAGATGCGGATTGCCGACCCGCCTCTTCTCATTGGCTTCAAAAAATGCAATTGGCATTCGGGCCAGATACGGACCTGGTCCTGGGCTACAGCCCCATGGCCCCGGATTCGGGATTTCTGATTGCCTGGTGTCGTTTTGAAACAGCCTTCACGGCCCTCCAGTATTTTTCTATGGCCGCCCGGGGAAACCCCTACATGGGAGTGGGGCGCAACATTGCCTGGAGGCGCGAAGTGCTTCTGAAATTCCTTCAGGAACAGCCACAAAAACTACGGTTTCCGGCGATGATGGATTGAGCGTTAATGCCCGGCTCAATCCGGTCGATACAACTATATAGACGACCGCATGACTTGGGTATTTACAGAAGCACCCGCATCCTGAAGTACTGGCTTCGACAGAAAAAACGCCACTTGTCTACCGGCTCGTCCTATAAATGGAGCGATCAGCTTGCTTGCGCGAGCTTGCTGCCGCAGCCTGGCCCTGCTCTACGGCACCGGGGCCTGGCTGCTGTATTTTCACCCCCCTCCTCCATGCTGCTGTGGGTCGGTCTGTTTGCTCATCTGTTCACCCTTTATTTTCAGTCTTGGTTTTTTACAAAAAAAACAGACCCGGGATTTGTATTTCCTGATGCCTGTTTGGGATGCCCTGTTGGCAATTTATTTTGGGGTGTTGGTGCCTTGGTTTTTATGGATAGATCAGGGAGGGGAGGAGTGGTGAGGTTTACCGCACAAACTCCCGTTCATACACCTGCTCATTCCCACGGTCGTCGTTTACAACCAACCGAAGGGTGTGTTCTCCTGTGCCTACGTGTTCGTCGAAGGTGTAGGTCAGGCGGTTCCGTTTTTTATCAAATTCAAACAGTACCCATTTGCCGTCGATAGTGCCCCGGTAACGGAGGCCGCGGGCTCTGCCGTCGATCGCAAAATCATCTTTGATGCGGAAGGACATGGAGCTTTTGCGCCGCATGTCCCGGTCAAAAACCACCGGGGTAATGCTGGGTGGCGTGTTGTCCACCATTACTGCATAGTTGCCAAAATCGCGGACTTTGGTAGACAGCATTTCGCCTTTCCACTCGCCGCCACAATTTACCGGGCGACCCGATTCAATCCGGGCAATTACTGCCTTGTTCCGCATGTTTTCGGGCAAATTGGTTGGTGCTATCCGCAGTTCAAACCGTTTGTGTACCGGGGTTGCCGTTTGGTGTACCTGGTGGACGGAGGAGTATACATCGGATGGCCGTTCTGTATCTATGCCGTAGGTAAATAGCAAGTCTTCATACAAAGCACCTGCCGGCATGCTCATGTAGAAATCTCCCAGCGCCACTTCTTTCTGTGCATCTTTTGGGAATTTGTAATTGTAGGCAGGACTCACAACCGATTCAACCGGCTTCTGAAGTTTTACCCAAAAGCGTACCTGACTTTTGTTTCCTGCCGCATCTGTTGCCGTTAGCAAAATCTCTGAGGCTTTATCGGAATGGGGCTCAATCATGCCTTTGGATTCTGTCCATTTGTAGGATGAAAGTCGGTTTCCCGGCAGAATGAAACAACGGTGAAACCAGGCTCCATACCGATCGTGTGCACCGTAATCCGTGTGTGCATTCAGGTATCGGGTTTCGGCAAAACTCAGTTCATCGATCTGCCAGTTGTATGCCCGTTTCCCGTTTTCATCCAGGGTGAGGCTGCGGATGCCGTTGTCGTTTTTTGTCAGATCCATCCGGTCATACACCTTGACACCAAAGCCCACGCGCCAGGCAGAAGCCAATAGGGTGTCGCCGACAATCCCATATTCCCCCGGCGCTTTGCGAACAATTGGCAGTGCCTGCTCCCCAATCACTTCGCGTTCGCTGTTGAGTACATACCATTTCATATCCCGGATATCCGGATGGGTGCTGTCTTTGATGGGCAGGCCAAACAACTGTGGGTTGAGCGCTTTTTGCGAAGCGGTATTTCGGATTTCAAAATGCAAATGCGGACCATGCGAGCTGCCGGAATTGCCCATTTTTCCGATTGCCTGTCCTTTTTTCACGGGAAACATAGATGGACCCACGGAAAGCACTACCTGAAAGCGTTCTTTTTTGTATTGCTGCTCCTTTACATAGTCCGCCACTTCTTTTGAAAATTCCTGTAAGTGCGCATAAACGGTGGTATAGCCATTGGGGTGCTTGAGATAGAGCACATTGCCATAGCCGCTTTCAAGTACTTTTATCTGGTAAATATATCCATCCGCTGCGGCGCGTACTGTCTCGCCGGAATATCCATTCTGGCTTTTCATATCCAGGCCCGAATGAAAATGATTGGACCGCAACTCTCCGAAGGTTCCTGCCAGGTGTATTTCGGCATCAATCGGACTTTGGAAGTAATCCTTCGGATACAGGTCCTCCAGCCGCTCAGGTGGCTGCGGAGTAAAATCCGGCCATGCTTCACGCAGTGGAGTGGAAGGAAGTAATAATAAAAATCCAAGGCTCCACCGCATCCAATTTTTCATCAGGCCCAAATCAAATTGCGCAGCGACCCATCCATATTGATCTAGTTTTCTCATATGAACGCTAATTTAAAAAAATCGGACGAGAACAGGTTTTCTAAACGATCCGCTTGGTGAACCAGCGATAAACAAACAACCAGGAGTTAATCTGTTTGTCCCGGAGTACAAGTTACCTGGCCATTTCCATCAAAAGCCCATTTACCTATAAGGGTTTTTTCAAAGGAGTTGTTGTGGAGGTGGTCCAGAAATTCTGTTCTTGGGATGCCGCGCGCACCGAGGCTGCGCAGGTGTGGGGTAGGAGCCTGACAGTCGATGAGGGTAAAGCCGGTTTTCTGCAGCGCGCGTACGAGTGTAATAAATCCGGCTTTGGAGGCATTGGATTGGTGCGCAAACATGGATTCACCGTAAAATACGCGTCCAAGGGATACACCGTAAAGCCCGCCTACGAGGGCCTCTCCATCCCATACTTCCACCGAGTGAGCAAGGCCCAGGTGGTGCAACTCGGTATAGGCTTCAACAAAATGTGATGAAATCCAGGTCCCGTCTTGTCCGGGGCGAGGTGCTTTGGAGCAACTTGTAATAACCTCAGAAAATGCCGTGTCTAAACTAAACCGGAATTTATTCTGGTTAAATATGCTCCGCATGCTTTTGTGGACTTTCAACTCGTCCGGGTAGAGAACAAACCGGGGACTGGGGCAATACCAATAAAAGGCTTCGTCTTCCTCGAACCATGGAAAAATGCCGTGTTGATAGGCCAGAACCAGCCACTCCGGACTCAACGCACCACCAATTCCCAACAATCCTCCCGGATCTGCTTCATTTGGATTGGGAAAGGCAAGTTCGTTTGGATCTAACCAGTATACAGGCATTTTGGATGAATTTGGACTGCAAGGTATAACAGTAAAAAAAAGCCTGCCGGGCGGACACATGGATCTGCCAGACAGGCTCTAATAGCATTTTAGAGGATGTCTAAATTTCAATTCTGAGGCGAAGTCGAGCAAATTTTGTTTTTATTAAGGCAAATTTTGCAGTCGCATACGGGTAATTCGGCGAAAAATTTAACGTAGAGAAAAACCAAATTTGCCGAATGTAGCCCAGAAATTGCATTTTAGACATCCTCTTAGATGGGCCCCATTGGGGTATGGTTCTATGCTTCGGCTTCTACAACTTTTGTTTTAGCCCATTGATCGCCCAAACGTTGTTTTTTATCGTTGGTGAGCAACACAATCAGTTCAATGATTGGGAAAAATGGAATCATAAATACAATGTTGCGTACAATTGAAGCACCATAATTGTCTGTAAGCGGTGCACCTTCTTCCGTTACGGCACGAATTTTCATTACCTTTTTCCGATGCTTTGTCCATCCAGGAATGGAAGAGCATCTTTGGTAATAAAGTAGGCTACGCCCAAAATAAATCCGAATGGGATGATGCTAACCATACCAATAAGCACAGCGTCGATCAGGTAAGCGATGATGCGGTTGCCATCGGATGCAATTTTGAGTTCGGTGGAAGTAGGTTGGTCAAGAATTTCCATTGGTAGTTAGTTTTTAGTATTTGTCCAATTTACAGCCAGGGGCCGGATTTTGAATAAACACGCGTTAAAAGGCTTTTGTATGCAGATGTAAATATACAATTTAAAATAAAGCGCAAAACAGTTACTTTTTTGATCCGGGCAAATTAGTCGCCCCCTTCAATTACCGCAGAAAGACCGCGATCGACAAGCGCTTCGCGTTGCGGCCGAAGTTCTTCTTTCGGCCCTGTTTTTACGGTTGCCTTTCCTTTGAAATGAATAATATAGGAAAGTTGCTCCGCTTGTTCACTGCTGTGTCCAAGTACTTCCATAAAACATTGAATGACCCACTCAAAGGAATTGTGATCATCGTTGTACACAATAATCTGCGCCGGCGAATCCGAATCAATATCGTCTTCAACCAATACATCTTCATCCTCCTCCCATTGGGGTTTGAGAGGCATCATGTCCAAATCAATGTTATTAAAACTGTATTTCATTGCTGTAGTTCCTGTTTCAGAACGTGTGTGCCCTTGCAACTATTAAAGTGATTCAAGTAGATTTTGAATCGCTTCAAAATTGGGAAGGTCGCCCGCACTTTCCAACACTTCTGCATAGCGTATAGTTCCGGTTTTGTCCACAACAAACGCTGAGCGCTTAGAGACCCCCTTCATTTCAAATACAAACTCCTTGTACAGGGTATCGTATTTTTTGCTGACGGTTTTGTTAAAATCCGATAGTAAAGGGAAGTTGAAATTTTGTTCTTCCTTCCATTTGTCGAGCACAAACAGGCTGTCGACTGAAATAGCAAGAATCTGCGCATTCAATTTCTCGTAGGCAGCCATGCCATCGCGCATCATACACAGTTCTTTGGTACAAACTCCCGTAAAGGCGGCGGGGAAAAACAACAGAACAACGTTCTGACCTTCGAAGTCTTTGAGGCTTACCAGCGATTTGTCGCTGGCGCGGAGGGTGAAATCCGGTGCCTGATCACCAATTTGAAGCATAAAATCAGAATTTAGGTTTAGAAGTGCAAAAATACAGAAATCATGTCAGTTGTTTAAGAAACCAGGCTTTTTCTGTCAGCACAGGCTTTTCTTTTATTTGTTGCAGAATTTTTTCCCGGGCGCTTTGGCTTTTTCCGGGCAACTGGATCAATTGCCGCATGGATTGGATAAAGGCCCGGTAGTTGTTTTTATGGTAGCCCAGGACTTTCTTTCGACGCAGGTAAATGTCGATGTTGTCGAGTTGGTATTCAAGAATATCCACCTCATTTAGTTCGTAATAGATTTTACAGAGCATGGCTTTTGCAACCAGGTTTTGAAGCACATCGTCATACTCCATTTTAAGCAGGTGCTCCATGGATTTTTCAAGGGAACCGGTTTCGTAGTAGTACTTAGCCAGGTTGAAATTATAGGCCGCGTCCCGGTGCTCTTCATCCAGGTATTCGTAATACTGATTCAGGAAATACCATGCCCATTCAAATGCCTTCAGGTAGAGTGCGATGAGCGTAATGTTGTTGTAGGTCCAGCGTGAGATTCGGTCACCTTCCATCAATGCGCCAGCCTGAAGTCCTGTTTGATAGAGTTCGAAGATTTGGTTGTAAAATTCTTGCCTACCCTCGTTGATTTGGCGAATACAAAAATTGATAGCAATCAGGTATAAGTCGTGCAATTCGTCTGTTGAAAACACCTGGTCTTGCGTGGCCAATAAGTTTTTTAATTCAATAAAATGTGGTTCGTTGTCAATCCCTTCAATTTGGGAGTAGTAGCCGTGGTAATAGGCCCGAATAATGGGCTCTTCCAAAAAGGGGTGTCCATCCAGAAAGTCCAGGATGGGTACCAACAAGCCGGAATCATATGGGTGTGCGCGGACATTTTGATGGCTTAGCAACATACACCCGGTTCGAAGTTTTTGACAAATAAACGAGAGGTCCAGAGAGTCCGATACTTCCTGAAGGTTGAATTGCCGGGCACGACCTTGTTGGAGCGATAATTCGTAGGCTTCCAAATGGAGTTGGTAATTGGTTTGCAGGTATTGGGCTCCACGTCGGGGCAGGGTTTCCAGGCGTTTTCGGACCTGGCGCATAAGTCGATTGCTCTGCGCTGCAAATGGAAGCTGCCGCAACTGATTGATTGCTCCCAGCTGCCAGTTAAAGTCGGATTTTTTCCAATGCTCCAGGCCTAAAAACTGCTCTATGGCCCGCAACAGGTAATTTTGGATGTGGCCCGATCGGGTTGATGCTATATCTGCTTTATCCAGTGCAAGGTGCATTTGTGGAAGGCTCACCCCATCAGTTTGTTGCTTGCGCAGTGCCTCAAATAGCCGTTTGACATCGGTGTGCTGGATGTGGTACGGAGAATCAAAAAACTTGTCCAGGCGATTGCGTTCGCTTGCCGAAAGCTGACTCAAAATAGTACAGATTGCATTCTCTCGCATAGGTTTCTGTTTTATTACAATGCCTCAATTCGGTTGAAAACAGGACCTTGATCATTGAGAACCTGTTTTTTGCACGGATAAAATTAAATTTTAAATGTATAAGATCTTAAAATTATGAAATTTTTATTTGGTAAATGTTGCTTTTAATCAGTTTATTAGGATTTATATTAAATAAATAACAATATGAAAAATGAAGTTTTTTGTCTTTGTATTGAAAAGTGCTGAGGGCGACTTTTGCAATGAATTCAGTACTTCTTTAAATCAAATCACATGAACCGTAATCTTACCTGTTTAAAAATCTGCCTTATCATTGGTCTGATTTGGACCTTTGCGTCTTCCGTATATTCTCAGGCATTTCGACGTGCCTATCAACCAGCCACCAGTTACAGCACCGATGTTTTGGAACTCTCCAATGGTGATCTGCTCATGGTTGGGGGGACCAAATCTGATTCTTCTTTGTTCCTTCAAAAAGTGGCTCCGAATGGGATGCCAATCTGGGTGCAACATCAACAATTGAATGGGGCACAGGCTATGGAGGCCTGCCAACTCGCCAATGGGGGCTTTGTTTTGCTTTGCAAAGACTTTTTAGCTCCACCCCTAAAGCGCAATTTGCTTGTCATGGTTGATGACAGCGGAATCATTCAATGGCAGATTGTCCTTGAAAACGACTTTTTATCCAATGGGTTTTCTGCCCTGACCAGCACACTTGATGGTGGCGTTGCCGTTGCAGGCATAAAACGCAGCTTCAACCCTGATGTTGAACAGGATGTTCAGGTCCTAAAGTTTGATAGTCTTGGCACATCCGTTTGGACCTATGAGTTTGGGTACCCAAACCAGGATGAATTGGTTTCGGATCTGATTGAACTACCCAATGGGAGTTTGGTGCTTGGTGGCGATACCCGAGATCCGGTGAATCCCCAAAGCGATTTGTTTATGCTTCGACTCAGCGCTTCGGGCGTTCAGGAGTGGGAAACCGTATTTGCCCGGCCAAACTATCAGTCAGGAATAAAACTCCTCCAAAACAGCAATGGCGAACTGGTATTCCTGTGCGAATCCTTGTTTCAGGATCCGGCAAAGTATGCATTCCTCCGAGCAGATACTGATGGTCAGGAAATTGGCTTCCATGAGTTCTATGAAGCGGCATCCTCACTTGGTGTTCTCAATGTAGTCCGCACCTTCTGTGTTGATGCTGCCAGCAACCTGTATTTCCCCATTTTTTCTAACATAGGCAATGGAGGTGCCAGTATGTTTTTAAAAGTCTCATCTGAAGGCGTGCTGGTGTGGGAGCACCAGGGAAATGTAACCGATGTTTTTAATGAAATCCTGATCAGTCAAAACAGCGATTTTGTTTTGGCTGGTGAAAAATCAGTTGCACCTCAGGCCATATTAGCGCGAACCGATTTGGACTTCACCTTTGTTGATTTCTTTAATACCATAAGCGGAGTCTTTTACATCGATGAAAATCTCAACTGTCAGGAAGACACCTTGGAGGCTGGACCGGCTTTGTTTTTAATTCAGGCCCAAAATCAATTTGGAGAAAGCTATTACACCAATCTAAATACAGGCACTTCTTCCGATGGCTCCTGGAGTATGGTGGTTTCCAGTGGAGATTTTACCATCACGGCCCAGGCATTGAATGGGGCTAATAACCTGTGGATGATGTGCGACACGCCTTCCATCGCGGTCACAGGGTTTAATCAGCTATACACGGTCCCTGCAATTGGGGTTCAACCGACAGAATTTTGTTCAAACCTTGAAGTGCAGCTTGGAAGCACGCCCATGCGTGTTTGTACAACCGGATACGTTCAGGTCAATTACTGTAACTACGGAACCATAGACGCCCAGGATGCATATGTTGAATTGGTTATGGATTCGCTCCATACGTTCGTTAGCAGTGGCCTGCCCTTGGGGTGGCAATCCGGAGACACCCTGCATTTTGAACTAGGAACCATACCCGTCGGTCATTGCGGGGAGTTTTGGATTAGCCTTTCCCTGAGTTGTGACGCGGAGTTGGGTGATGCCATTTGTACGGAAGCCCATATTTATCCAAATCTGCAATGTGATACCAGCAATTGGAATGGCTCCTACCTGGTAGTGGATGGATATTGCGATGATGATGATGTGCATTTTGTAATAAGCAATCAGGGCATTGGTAATACCATCAACAGTGTTGACTATGTAATTATTGAGGACCAAATTATGCTGGATTACAGTACCATCAATTTGGATGCCGGAGAGGATACAACCCTCACGATTTCTCAGGCTACTGGTTATTCCTACTACATTCAGGTGAATCAGGCGGATGATTATCCGGGTATAGGAAAACCGGCAATGGCACTTACCGGGTGTAATGGTGGAATCGGACAAAACCTCTCGCTATTCCTCCCCCAGGGTGATGAAGATCCCTTTGTCGATGTGCTTTGTCGCCCCGTGGTTTCTTCCTTTGATCCGAACGACAAAACAGGCTACCCACTCGGCTGGACCGATGACAATTTGATAGAAAAGGATCAATGGCTGGATTATGAAATTCGCTTTCAAAATACCGGAAACGATACGGCCTTCCTGGTTCAGATTCGCGACTCCTTACCCATAGAATTGGATGTGCTCAGCTTCCGACCCGGACCTGCTAGCCACCCATATACCTACAGCCTCAGTGAATCTGGAAGGCTTCAATTTACGTTTCAGCAAATCCTCTTGCCCGACAGCACTACCAACGAACCTGAATCACACGGCTTTGTCCAGTTTACGATTCGCCCTAAGCCGGACCTGGCTCTTGGAACCACTATTGAAAACAGTGCAGCAATCTATTTTGACTATAACGAACCCGTGATTACCAACACAACCTACCACCAGATTGGCGAACCGTTTATTGTAAGTAATTCGGTCATGCAGCCCATATATGCAGGTGAATTGCAGGTAAGCCCAAATCCGTTTTCTAATGTCTGTATGGTTTCTATTATAGGAGCCAAAACAGACGGAAAATCCCAACTTCAGCTGTTTTCGCTGGATGGGCAATTGGTCCTGCAATCCCAGATAACAGGAGCCGTTGGATTCATTGATGGCTCCACACTACCCAATGGAATTTACCTCTGCAAGGTGATTAGCGCTGATGGAATGGTGTATCAGAGTAAACTATCCATTCTGCATTAATCAATTAATTAAAACCCAATCATGGTGTTTCAAAAAAATCAAATCATGAAGAACGTATTATATAGTTTGTTTTTGCTTTTAGCGTATTCCGGCTATGGACAGTCCGGAGACTCCATTGACTTACAGGTTTGCATCCGACAGTGGTGCTCCGGCAGCCCGGTGGCAGATGTAGATTTTAATTTTAATCCGCAGCCCCTGGTTCCGGCAACATTGGTTACCGATCCGGGAAGTGACGCTCAAGGGTGTTGGGTCTTTGAGAGTGCATTTGACACGGGCACAGTTGTGCAAATTTTACCGTATAAAAACGACCTCCACCTCAATGGTGTCACGGTATGGGATTTTTGGTTAGTTGCCCGCCACATACTGGGTCTTGAAATCCTACCAAGCCCGTATGCAATGATTGCTGCTGATATTAATAAATCAGGAACCATCACCTCGTTTGATTTAGTTGAAATGCGGAAGTTAATGCTTGGGGTGTATTCTGAACTACCCAATAACACCAGTTGGCGGTTTGTGGATGCAAATTTTGCCTTTCCTAATCCGATTAATCCATTTACTACCCAATTTCCGGAAAGTCCAATTATTGATGAGCCAGCAGACACCATTTACAATTTTGACCTGGTCGCAATTAAAGTTGGGGATGTTGATTGCAGTGCCGGTCCCGGAGCAGCACCTGAAGGAAATGACCGTTTTACCGAGCCTTTGGTAATTAAGAAGGGGACTATTCAAAATGGAATTTTCCGCTTGCCGGTATTTTTGGAAAAGGATACGCGATTAAACGCCTTGCAATTTAGCCTGCATTTTGATCCGGAGGCTTTGGTGATCAAGGATGTTATTTCTGCTGCCTTGGGTGAAGGCTTGGAATGGGCTAGTCCGCAACCCGGTGAACTTAATTTGGTCTGGGTACATCCGGATGCAAAACAGATTGGGCCCGGTCAGGCTTTGGCCTACATCGAGTTCCAGGCTGAATCCGTCTCAAGCGACTGCTCCTCCCTACAGGAAGGTATTCGCCTTAAAGGCTTGGCAGTAACAGATCAGATGGAGCAAATGGATTTGCATCTTGAATTTACAGAAGTTCAACCCCCTTCTTCAAACGTGGTGCGTGCATATCCAAATCCGATTACTGAAGGAGCTACCCTGGAAATCCGGGCTGCGCAAGCGGCTCCGGCTACGCTTGAAATTCGGGATGCATTTGGAGGGCTTCAATGGGAAAAGCAATGGCAGGCTGCCAAAGGATTTGAGCCTGTTGTTATTCCAGAGGAGGCATTCCCGCAAAAAGGCATTTACTTCTATTTTATTCAAGTAGGGAATGAGCGCTACAGCGGTCAACTTATCCGAATCTAAAACACGTACAATACATCTAATCCTGTGAACGTAAGCATCCCTTCAAACAATGGTTTGAGGGGATACTTTTTTTAACACGCTCGGTTCAAGCCTACGGCTTTACCGAATCACGTCGCGTACTTCCGAAATTTTGGGTTTCCAGTACGTGCTTTTCATCAGGTCTTCAATGATTACCCCTCTGGAAGTTGTGGAGTGAATGACGACAAGGCTACCAGGATTGGCATCCACCACAAGGGCTACGTGAAACACATCCGAAACGCCGCTTCTGCGAAAAAACACCAGATCACCTGGCTGGGCCTGGTTCACGGGCTTTCGTGCTCCTTGCTTGGATTGGAGTTTGGAACTGGGCGAAAGGCTGATGTCGTATGCATCCATGACATAACTGGTGAATCCAGAGCAGTCGAAGCCTGTGTTTGGGGTTTTACCTGCGTATTTATATTTGGTGCCTTTGTACTTGCTAGCGTATTGAACAATGTCTTTTCTCAGCTGATATTCTTTGGAACTGGCAGATGAACTTGTTGGCGACTTCGCACGCATACCATGTGTTCTGCTGGTAGAGCAACTGGTTGAAGCCAGTCCAATAATCAGAAATAGAAGCGTAAGTGATTTAAGCCCGGGTTGTTGTGCGTACAAAAACATGTATTCAGGTTTTGGTGAATCGTATTTGTCTGCAAAAATAAACAAAAACGATTCGGTGCTTTTGGTAATAATAACCAGTCCTAAACGGGGTAAATCCAAGTGCGGTACCCGGAAGCAGGTTATTTAAGATTATTTTAATGCGTTGTTTACATTGCTCATTGGGGCATTTGAAAATAAAAATCCCGAATCCGGTTGTTCAAACCAGATTCGGGATGCTTGACGAGAATCAAGGAGCGGAGTGCTTACAGTCCAAATATGGCTTTACCCATATAGCTGGCTGCATTTCCCAGCTCCTGTTCAATCCGGAGCAATTGGTTGTACTTTGCTATCCGGTCTGAACGGCTGGCTGAACCGGTTTTGATTTGTCCGGTATTGAGTGCCACGGCCAGGTCGGAAATGGTTGTATCTTCTGTTTCCCCAGAACGGTGGCTGATTACAGAGGTGTACGCGTGCCGGGTTGCCAGGTTAACCGATTCGATGGTCTCTGTAAGAGAGCCAATCTGATTTACTTTGATCAGGATGGAGTTTGCAATTTGCTCGTCAATGCCGCGCTGGAGGCGGTCAACATTGGTTACAAACAAATCGTCTCCAACCAGCTGAATGCGGTGGCCCAGGGTTTCGGTCATGTATTTCCAACCGTCCCAATCGTCTTCTGCACAGCCATCTTCGATGGAGTAGATTGGGTATTTGTTGCACCATTCTTTCCAGTAGTTAACCATGTCGTTGCGCGACAGGCGGTCACCGGTAGATTTTTTAAATACATATTCTCCTTTTTCTGCATCAAAGAACTCAGAAGAGGCGGCATCGAGGGCGATAACAATATCTTCCAGTGGTCGGTATCCTGCTGTTTCAATAGCAGTCATAACCATCTGGATTGCTTCTTCGTTGTCTTTAATTCCGGGAGCAAAACCACCTTCATCTCCTACGTTGGTTGCATATCCTTTTTTCTTCAAAACGTTTTTCAGGTGGTGGAACACCTCCACGCCCATGCGAAGGCCTTCGCGGAACGACTCAGCACCAACCGGCATGATCATAAACTCCTGGAAGTCGATGCCGTTGTCAGCATGTTCTCCACCGTTGAGGATGTTCATCATAGGAACTGGCAGGACGTGTGCGTTTACACCGCCCAGGTAGCGGTAAAGTGGCTGGCCAAACTCCTCGGCTGCTGCCTTGGCTACAGCCAGGGAAACTGCCAGGATTGCGTTGGCACCGAGGTTGCCTTTGTTCCGGGAACCATCGAGGTCGATCATCATCTGGTCAATCTTGCGCTGATCGGTTACTTCGCAGCCAATCAGTTCATCGCGTAGGCGTTCTTCTACGTTTTTTACGGCTTTCAGTACGCCTTTTCCCAGATAGCGGTTTTTATCCTGATCGCGGAGTTCTACGGCTTCATGGATGCCTGTGCTCGCACCGCTGGGTACGGCTGCACGGCCCATAAATCCGGTTTCAGTCCAGACTTCGGCTTCAACAGTTGGGTTTCCACGGGAGTCGATAATTTCCCGTGCAATGATGTTTTGAATTGAACTCATGCTTTATTTTTTTACTTAAAATTTTAAACGTTTTCGCTCGTGTACGTTAGACACGGGCTGCAAAAATAATCAAATATTACAAAGTGTAATTTTTACACCATGTCTTTTTGGGCTAATTCCAAAACGGACTTGTTTTTACTCTCGATTAAGTCCTCTGATTTGTCTGCTTTCACCCAGTTCACGCAATCGCAATCTGAGCCCGGAAGCATCTGTAATTTCGAGCCCGGAGAAATATAGAAATGCACCACTCAAAGACAGCAGTAAAAAGGTGAAATACAACAAGGCCAGCGTTACAACTGTATTGATCAGAACATTGAACTGTTGTACGTTTCCTGCTTCAGAAGGAACCAGCCAACTGAAAAAAGAGAGGATGATGTTCCAGATGCTGGAATCCATAAACAGAAATAAAAGCAGGCCGAGGTTGACCAGGAGAAAACCGAGTACCAACAACTCACCCAGGCGTGCCAACCTGAATGTCCTGCGAAAAGCAACAAACGGATTGGGGGTTTCAAAATAAATTACCGCGGCCCAGAGTGCGATGAGCGGAAATAAAACCATTCCCAACATCCACACCCATCCATCCACAGGAAGTGTAAAAACCAGGCAGAAGGCACCCGATGGCAACAGCAAGGATAGCAAACTAAGCCAATATCGTTGTTTGGGTAATTGCTCCTTTTTAGACTGTGGCATTTTACTTTCAAGTGCTCTGAATGCAAAGACTGAAAGAAAAATCAAAAACAGGGTTTGCATTGGAAGATAGTACCAGTGTATTTCGCTTTCAAACAGGCCTTGCACCCCGTCGAGAAAGCCCAGGCTCCCGTATCCAAATCCGACAGTGTCTACTGGCGCCTTCCCCGATGTGCCAAAAACAATGGCAGCACACAGAATTGGCAAACCTATGATGCTTGACCAAAACAGGCGTGGATAAGACTGAATGAGTGTAAATGCGTCTGAGAATATTTCTCCGGAGTTTTTTATGCTGTCAAAAACAATGGGCTGAGTCCGATCGGGCGGCAATTCTGCACGGGATCGGCCGTGCTCAAATCCCCGCTTGGCTTTGTACCAGGGGAGCCACACAAAATACCAAAGCACAAAAGCCAGTGAAAGTAAGATAAATAAGCCACGGATGGGATCCGGAACTCCGGTATATCGCGTAAAAAAACCTTCAAAAATGGCGGCGAGTACAATGGTTGGGACAATCCCGATGAAAATTTTTAGTCCTTTGCGCATCGAAAGTTGGAAGGCTCTGGTGCGTGTATAGGTTCCCGGGAACAAGAGGCCTGAACCGGCAACCAGGCCTGCGGCTCCGGCAATAATAATAGAACTTACCTCCAGGGTGCCGTGTATCCAAATGGTGAGAAATGACTCCCAAAATAGTCCCTGTTCAATGAAAAAGAACTGAAAGGCTCCGATCATAATGCCGTTGTAGAGCATGATAAACAGGGTCCCAATGGAAGCAAGTACACCAAAAAGAGCAGTTCGGAGCGCGACGAACAGGTTGTTTGCCGCAATCCCTACGGTCATCCCCATGGGACGGCTTTCTTTATAGACCCGCATGGGGTCGCCGTCGTTGATGTTTTCCAGGGTCATTTCTACATAGCTATCTCCCAGGATTACCCGGGCAAAATCCGGATTGATGATACTCGAAAGTACCCCGATTCCAAATGCCAGCAGAAAAATACAAAAGGAGAGCAGGAGCGCCTTCCTTGCATCCCACATTACCTGGGGAATCTCATCGGTCCAGAAGTACTTAATTCGCTCCTTTGGAAAGCGTTTACCCAGGTAAATGTTGTGAAAAATCTTTTGTGCCAATCCGTTCAGGTACATGCGTACCGAGCGGTTGGGGTAAAAGGTGCGCGCATACGATAGATCATCCGTAATCTGAATAAACAAGTCATTCAGTTTGTCGGGGTCCTTCTTTTTTTCCTTGAGCATGGCTTCAAACTCAGCCCATTTCTCTTTGTTTTGCTCTATGAATTGCGTTTCGCGCATGGATAAAATCTGGAAATTTTTGCTAAGATAGTGAAGTGTAAATAACCCGTACCACTTTTGGTATCTTTAGTTGTTTATTCGGCGCTCCGCGCCTTGTTTATTCGGGACGCTGCGCATTATAGTAGTCAGCGGGCAAGTGGTCAGTGGTCAGAAATTGTTTATTCGTTTAGTCCGCCTCTTTGAGGCTCTGTTTATTTGTTTGTTGGAATTGATGAATTGTTGATGCGCCCTTTGGGCTTGGATGATTTGATGAGATTGTTTAATAAACAATCTTCCATTTTCCGATCAAAAATCAATTCGGAAATCGGATTTCATGTAATCGGAAATCGGAAATGATTTCGTTCGCCTCTTTGAGGCTCTGTTTATTTGTTGATGGGCAAGGGCAAGCCTTGCCCCTACAAACAATTCCTTACTACTTACTACTTACCACTAACTACTCCACACTTTAAGTCAGGAAATGTTGTTTTTTATCCTGTATTCGAATTCATTGGTCTAATCCTGCCTGGAGAAGCACTAAAAAGCCTAATTTTGGGGTTTATTAGTATGGGGTCCCAATCAAATTAGGAACCGAATTTTAACACAACAAAAATAATGTAACATGCAGTTTAAGAAAATTGCGCTTGTATTTGCGCTTTGCCTTCCCGGTCTGTTCCTGACAGCACAGGGACAGTCTGCGCCAGAAAATTGGTTTACCAAAGATAAGGCTGCAGATGGAGTTCAGGGAACCAGTTCAGATGCCGCTCTCAAAGCATTGAAGGCCAAAGGAAAGAAAGGTCAAACAATCATTGTTGCCGTTCTGGATTCAGGTGTGGATTACAAGCACGAAGACCTGGCAGATGTCATGTGGGTGAATCCGGGTGAAATTCCAGGAAATGGAATTGATGACGACAAAAACGGATACATCGATGACATTCACGGCTGGAACTTTATTGGTGGCAAAGATGGCCGCAATGTGAGCCATGACTCTTACGAACTTGCTCGTGAGTATGCTCGCCTGAAAGCCAAGTATGGCGATGCTACTTCAGGAAGCGACAAGAAAGAGTTTGCTTACTGGCAAACCATCAAGTCTGACTTCGAGCAGAAGCGTGGCGAACTTGAAGGCCAAAAGGCTATGGTTGATGCATATTTTTCTTCTTTTGAAGAAGCCATTGCAACTGCCAAGAAAGAGTTGGGCAAGAGCACCGTTTCAAGCGATGACGTAGAGGCCCTCAAAAACGGAAGCGATGCTGCTAAAGAAGCAGCAGCTGTTCTGGAAAGAGGATTTAGCAACGGACTCACAGAAGAAAATGTTGCTGAGCAAAAAGAACAGGCAGGTGATTACTTCAGCGGCGGTTTGGAGTACGGTTACAACCCAGACTTCAACCCACGCGATATCGTTGGTGATAACTACAACGACCTGAGCAATCGCAGCTACGGCAACAGCGATGTAAAAGGTCCTGATTCATTCCACGGTACCCACGTTGCTGGTATCATTGCTGCTTCCCGCAACAACGATAAAGGCATCCAGGGCGTTGCTGATAACGTGCGCATCATGAGTGTACGTTGTGTGCCTGACGGTGATGAGCGCGACAAGGACGTTGCAAATGCCATCCGCTATGCAGTTGATAACGGTGCGAGCATCATCAACATGTCTTTCGGTAAAGGCTACAGCCCAAGCAAAGAATACGTTGACGAGGCTGTAAAATATGCAGCAGAGCACGATGTATTGTTGGTTCATGCAGCAGGTAATGATGCTGAAAGCAACGACGTTGAGCCAAACTTCCCGAACGACAAGTACACCAAGAAAGGTGGTTTATTTAAGCCAAAGAATGCACCAAACTGGCTTGAAGTAGGTGCTTTGCACTGGCGTACCGGCGAACGCAGCGTTGCGAACTTCTCCAACTACGGCAAAACCAACGTTGACATCTTCTCTCCTGGTGTTGCACTGTACTCTACCATTCCTGAAGGTGGTTATGGAAACGCAAGTGGTACATCCATGGCGTCTCCTGCCGCTGCTGGTGTTGCTGCAATCATTCGCTCTTACTATCCTGAGTTGAATGCAAAGCAGGTAAAAAGCATCATGGAAACCTCTGTTGTAAAGCAGACAGGTGAAGTGTTCAAGCCTGGTTCAACTGAAAAAGTTCCGTTTAGCGATTTGTGTGCTTCCGGTGGTGTAGTTAGCGCAACCAATGCAATTGCATTGGCTGAAAAGACTGCTCCTAAAAAGAACAAAAAGGCCATCTGGCAAGCAGCCGGTCTGGGCAAATCCGGAAAAACAAAAGTAGTTACTCCATAAGTAATTGCTTGCACGGATAAAAAGGCCTGGGTTTTGGATGTTCCAAAACTCAGGCTTTTTTTATGTGGTGTACAAAAAATCCCGAATTCCGGTTGCTGCCAAAATTCGGGATAGGGTACCTAGTAGGGTGTTGTTCGGTACGTTGTTTGTAAGGATAAATTAGCCTTCAGAACCAACTTCGGATTGTGCTTTGTTGATGCTTTTTTCCAGTTTGTTTAGTTCCTCTTCGGCTTTCTTGATTTTCGCCTCTTTGGCTTTTGCCTCTTCTTCTGTTACTCGTTTTTCAGCGCGGTCTTTTTCGAGTTTATCTTTTGCCTCCTTGATTTTTTTTCGGCCGCGTTCTACTTCTTCCTTTCCGGATTCAATGGCTTTATTTGCTCGTGCTTTTTTTTCTGCATGCTTGCTTTTTGCATCGGCTGCACGTGACTGGCCAAATTCTTTTCCTTCAAGGTCTCCTTTGTTTTTACCGTAGGCCTTGCCGTTGTTTTCCTTTGCTTCTTTGGTTTTTCCTTTTCCATTATCGTCGTCATCGTCGTGGTCATCACCGTCATGGTGATCCTTATCCTTGCTTTTATCCTTCGCTTTATCCTTGTCTTTGTCTTTGTCTTTGTTTTTATCCTTATCCTTATCCTTATCCTTATCCTTCATGTTGTCCTTGTCTTGTTTCCCCTGGTCGGCAGATTTGCCTTTATCCATTTGTTTGGACTCGCGTTTTTCCTGGCTTTTCTCATTGCCATGCTGTGCAAAAGCAGGCTGCACCATCAGACTGAAAAGTGCGACTAAGAGCATAGGGTAAATTCTAAGTATGTATTTCATAGAGATAAAATTTAGAAATGAATGGGTGTTGAAAAACGATTAGAACAGGAATGCCTCTAAACGGATATCGCTCTGCCTAGAGGTCTTCCAGTGCTTTTTTCAATTCTTCGGTGTTTTTTTCTACTTCCTCGGTTGCTTCGTCCAACTTTACGGAAACGGAATCCTGTACAGTTGTTTCAGTATTGGAAGTCGTATTGTCCGCTGTTGATTCGCCGCCACAGGAGCTGAGGGTTAGCGATCCGATCCAAAGGAGGAAAAAGAGCAAAGTCAGTTTTTTCATCTCAAAAAAGTTTTAATTAAAAAAATAGAATGGCTTGTGAGTTGGAATTCAAAGTGGATGCGGGGGGCTAGCATTTAGTACCCTTTACGAAGTTCAAGGTTGGCCTTTTGAATGCTTTGTTCCAGATTGGAAACAGCTGCTTCAGCGCGTTGAATCTTTGCTTCTTGTGCTGCTGCCGCTTCTTTGGAAAGCCTGTTGGCTTTTATGTCAGCTGCCAGTTTCTCACGGGCTTCCAGGATTTTCTTGCGCGCAGCCATTAATTCTGCATTTCCGGTATCAACCGCGCGTTTGGTTGAGGTTCTTTTTTCGAGGCGTTGACCCACCCGTGCTTTTTCTGCTTGTGAAATATTCGCCTGGTTTTCCGGACGAGACCAGGTTGGTTTGTGCTCCGTTTTAACTTCAGTTTCCTCCCGTTGGTCAATTGCCTTGCGGTTGAACAGGTCTTTCGGTTGTTTGGCCATTTGTTCCGGCGTCAGTTTCTTAATCTCCTTACCATCTTTTGTATAGCGTTTGCCTTCGTTTTTGGAACCTGGATCGACGATGTTGGTTTGTGCTTTTTGATTTGGGTCCTTTTGGGCGAATGCAGGCATCGCAAGGAGTGTGCAAAACAGTAAGAGAGAAAGTGTTTTTACCATATTGGTTGACATGATGACAAAAATTTCTGAGTTTTAAAATTGTAAGATAGAATTGGGAAGATGTTGTTCTCAAACTTCATTTTGATGGTCATCTCAAATGACGTGAGATGAAGTTGGATTTAGGGAGTAATCCAAACGAATTCGGGCTACAAGGTACTTCTTTTGAATTAAATTTAATTTCAAAAACCGCACCAATAACGATGCGAATAGGATGTGAATTGTATCTATAATACCAGTGCTGTAGTTAAGTTTATCCCTCAAAACAAATACTAAACGGTACCTTTGCCTTATCTGATTTTGTAAAATTTACCTGTCTTGTTATGATCTGTCGTAGTCTTGTTTCTGCACTTTGCATATATTTTTTATCCAGTTTACCTCTTGGGCTTTTTGCACAATGCCCGATTACAGTGGATGCCGGAGAAGATATTTACTTGTGCGCGCCTCCATCTGCAACGAATCTCAATGGGTTTATTGATGGAGACTACCTCAATTTTACCTGGACGCCACCGAATGGTTTGATCGGGGGAAGTACCCTGACTCCCACGGTCAATGTACAACAGACCACCACCTACTATTTGACAGGGCAAGCAGTTGATCTTACCCAAAATTCGATCGTTAACGGCGATTTTGAAGGCGGAAACTTTGGCTTTACAAGCGACTACCTGGAAAGCCCGGGGAACCTGGTCCCGGAGGGAGTTTATGAAATTCTGACAGATCCCTCATCCTCTCATCCGAGTTTTGCTGCATGCGGTGACCATACTTCCGGGTCTGGCAATATGATGGCTGTAAATGGTTCCGGGATTCCCAATGAGAATGTCTGGTGCCAAACGGTTACGGTGCAACCCAATACCAATTATGCATTTTCTGCCTGGGTTGCCAGTTTGATCTCATCCTCTCCTGCTGTGCTTCAGTTTTCAATTAATGGGTCTCCGTTGGGTCCGTTTTTTAGTCCGCCTGCATCTACCTGTGTGTGGACCAACTTCTATCAGTTTTGGAATAGCGGATCAAACACCAGTGCGACCATTTGTATTGTGAATCAGAATACCGCGTTGAGCGGGAACGATTTTGCCCTGGACGACATTAGTATGAGCCCGGTTTGTGAGGTTACGGATTCCGTCACAGTCCATGTAATAAACATCAATGCAGTTGCAGCCCCGCCTTTATACATTCTGCCATGCGAAGGCTCACAGACAACGATAAGCGGGATTGGTTCAAGTACCGGACCCGATATCACCTATCTGTGGGAAACGCCAAATGGTAATATTGTTTCTGGAGCCAATACACTGGAGCCGGTAATTGATATGCCAGGATCTTACACACTCAATGTTATCTATGATAATGGATTTGTGAATTGTGTAAAGCAAGCAACGGTCAATGTAATTCTAACCCCCAATCCCCTTACCTCCTGGATTTTACCACCACCACCACTAGGCTGTGGGTTTAATCAGGTTCAACTGATAGGTGGCAGCAGTCAGCCCGGATTTTCAAGTTACGAATGGACTACCAGCGATGGAAATATTTTAAATGGATCAAATCTGAGCATTGCAACCGTAAATGCAGCTGGAACGTACCATTTACTGGTGACCAATACAGCAACCGGTTGTACCTCCGAGGCAGAGGTGACTGTGATTGAGGAGACTGACCCTCCGGTGGCCGCAGTGGCACCTGCAGACCCAATCGATTGTATCCAGTTGAGTACAAGTTTGTCCGGACAGGGTTCGAGTACCGGTTCGAATATTACTCATAGCCAGACGGCACAGAACGGCGGAGTTATCACTAGTGGTCAGGATTCTATTGAGGCAGTTGGTTCAGCCGGAGGAACCTATATCCTAACAGTAACCGATGAAGGCAATGGGTGTACTGCTTCGGATACAATTGTTGTCAACTCCAACACCAACCCTCCACAGATAAGTTTTGGACCTTCAGATACGCTGGATTGTCTGATGGATTCAATTTTCCTTTCAATTACCACCAACCCTACATCTGCACTTCCAGTCTGGTCCAGTGGAAACGAGGAAATATTTTATCTGGCGACAGCACAAATACCATCCTGCTGGATGCACCGGGGGATTATTTTGTTTCAGTATTGATACAGTCAATGGTTGTACGGCAGCTGATACGATTGAAATTTTTCAGGATATATTGGATCCACTGGCAGTTGCCGGCATGCCCGATACCATAACCTGTATCAACCCAAGCATCGATCTTTCGGGAGAAGGGTCCAGTGTGGGAATACAATCTCATACCTGTGGACAGCAGGTCCTGGCGGTAATATCGTTATGGGCGATACTACACTTTTTCCAGAGGTAAATGCTCCGGGTTCTTA
The DNA here is from genome assembly GCA_041392625.1 of Saprospiraceae bacterium. Classification (GTDB taxonomy): domain Bacteria; phylum Bacteroidota; class Bacteroidia; order Chitinophagales; family Saprospiraceae; genus M3007. The sequence goes on from JAWKLR010000013.1 coordinate 77,653, forward strand.
CACCCTTTTAGTAACCAATCTTTCCAATGGATGTACTGCCAGTGCAAGCACCCAGGTTGTTGCAGATACCAATGCAATTGTGGCTGTCGCAAATGCTCCTGATACGCTCAACTGTTCCATACTTTCCGTTGATCTGAATGCGATGGGCTCAACGAGCGATAGTACTATAACCTATTTATGGACTACCTCCAACGGCCAGATTGACAGTAAGATACGCCGATGCCAACCGTTTTGGCACCAGGCACCTATACTCTTTTACTTACAAATACAAGCAATGGTTGTACTGCAACGGATATTGCAATTGTACAGCAAAATACGGCTGCTCCCGATTTGATCATCAGCCCACCATCGATGCTGAACTGCAATCAGCCGGTCATTCAAATTACTGCAACAAACAATGGTCCGGCGGGATCTTATGATTATAGTTGGAGTGCATCTAATGGGGGTAATATTGTCAATGGAGCCAATGGCCTGAATCCGGAAGTTGATGCTGAAGGGGATTACACCTTGATAGCAATTAATACACTGACTGGATGTTCCGATACGGCTGCTGTATCGGTTTCCCTGGAAGCCGGTACACCTGTTCCGGTTATACTTCCAGCAGATACGATTAACTGCACGAATCCATCCATCACATTGGATGGAACCTTGTCTTCTTCCGGCCCGGCATTCAGTTATGCTTCGACGGCAGGTCCGGGAGGAAATATCCTGAGGCATCCGGCCCCAATCCGGCTGTAGATGCTTCAGCCTGGTATTTTTTAGTGCTTTCAAATGTAAATACTGCGTGTGTAGCAACTGATTCAGTTTTTGTTGAAGTTGATCAAAATGCTCCTCCTGCCGATGCCGGAATTGACGGTTTGCTGACCTGTCTGCAAACCAGCCTTTTTACTTTCTGGTAATTCCGGACTCCAACAAAACGGTCTGTTGTTTCACTGGGAATCCCTGATACGGGCAACCTCGTAAGCGATCCGGATTCTTTCAGGTCATTTGTGATGCTGTCGGTACCTATCTGTTGGAGGTACGTGATCTAAGCAACGGTTGTATTGCATTCGATACCGTATTGGTAGCTGCCAATCAGGTTGACCCGAAGTTTGGTTTTAGCAATTCCGGATACCCTGAATTGCGTCCGGGACAGTGCGCCTATCTGGTACAATGAGTCTGAATTCTGGTTTATTGAATTTTGCCTGGGAAACCAGTAACGGCAGTTTGCTTTCGGCACCAACCGATTCCGCGGTATGGGCTGGCAGTCCAGGAATGTATACACTTACAATAACAGATCCGGGCAATGGATGTACTGCCGGCGCAGCAGTATTGGTCGTTCAGGATCTGTCCCGCCAGCGCTGGGGGTAGCACAACCCTTTATTTTAAATTGTACAGATACCGTACAACGCTATTGGGTAACTCGCAGCCTGCCACCAATATATCAGTAGTATGGGAAACCAATGACGGATTTATTCTAACAGGTGCCAATGCTCTGAATCCTGAAATCAATGCAATCGGGGCTTTACCAGATGACCGTTACAACCTGACTAATGGATGTGGATAGCACCTCTGTTTCAGTCAACTGTTATTCTTCCACCATCTGTTGAGGCAGGCTTGTCGGACACCCTGGATTGTGGCACCACCAGTTTGGGGCTGTTTGGTGCCGCGTTTGGACAAGGAAATTTGAATTATCAGTGGACCAGCACGGGAGGTAAAATATACTTAGCGGAGGTACCACCCTTAACCCGGTAATTGATGCGCCGGGGGAATTACTACCTGGAGGTATTGGATGAAGCCAATGGATGTACTGCTTTAGACTCGCTTACGATCTTCAACGACCTCAGTGCACCTTTTGTTTGGCGGCCTTCAGATACCTTGAATTGTGATATCAACCAATTGAACTTACAAGGCGATGCCAGTGTAGGTTCGAATTTTTCATATCAGTGGTCGGCAGGTGCCGGGGGCAATATCGTTTCCGGAGGAAACTCCCTGACTCCCTTGATTGATGCATCGGGAACGTATTCCCTGCTGGTCACTAATTCATATAACGGATGTAACAGCAAGTTTCGCAGGTCCAAATTATTGCAGATTATGCACCTCCGGTAATTGATGCGGGAGCCGCTGATGTACTGGATTGCTCAAATTCTGAAATACAGCTGTCCGGAAGTGCAACTGCTCCCGGAAATAATGTGAGTGTGATGTGGACAGGTACCGGGATCGTATCCGGTAACCAGAGCAATACTCCTGTGGTAGATGCTCCGGGCTGGTATGTTTATTTTGTAGAAAATAATTTAAATGGATGTACTTCCGTGGATTCGGTTCAGGTTGGAATAGATACGATTGCCCCGGTTATTTCCATTGCACAGGCTGCCACCTTAACTTGTTCGGTTCCCGTTATAACACTTGCTGGTTCTGTACAGTTGCCACAAGGAAGTTATCAGGTAGGTTGGACAAGTAATACCGGAAATATACTATCCGGAGCAGACGGCCTTAATCCGGATGTGGATCAGGCTGCTGATTACCTAATGACGGTTGTTAATGATCAGAACGGGTGTAGTGCTACAGTGAGTGTTTCTGTACCACAGGACACGGTTTCCCCCATTGCTCAGGCCCAGGTATTGGATACCCTGGATTGTATCATTACCAATTTGTCTATCGACGGGTCGGCTTCAAGTTCGGGAATGAATTATGTTTGGATGGCTGGGCCCGGTGGACAAATTGTATCCGGGAGTACGAGTACAAATCCTGTGATTTCTGCTCCGGGAGAATACACATTATTGGTTACCAACCCGGTAAACGGATGTACGGAACAAACTAGTGTAACGGTAAATGAAGATGTACAAACTCCGGTGATCGCCATATTGAATCCTGATACGCTCAACTGTCTGGTGGATACCCTGGATTTAAATTCCAGTGTCAGTGGATCGGGCCTGCAATTTGATGTCCAATGGGCCACTAGTAATGGGAATCTGATTGCCGGGTCTATGAGTTTCACACCAACCGTTGATCAGCCGGGTGTGTATATTTTAACGGCAACAGATCTACAAAATGGCTGTACTGCAACTGAACAGGTTGAAGTGCCACAGGATATTGTTGCTCCGCTGGCAGATGCAGGCGAGTCCTATGTCCTCCATTGCAACCAGATGGAAGTAAATCTGGATGGCTCGGGACAGGGTAGTGGTGTATTGAGTTATAACTGGACTACTCATGATGGACAAATAGTACAAGGAGCAAGTAGTTTGAATCCGGTGGTAGCCGCGGCTGGAAATTATGCGCTGGTTGTTACAAATGAAACAAATGGGTGTACCGCGACGGATTTTGTCATTATTACCGAAGTCTTGCCACCTGTATTCGATGTTACTTTGTTGCAGCCCAATTGTATGGATCCATTGGGAATGCTGCAAATTGATCCTGGTTTTAGTGGGCAACAGCCCTTCACGTATTCCATTGATGGGGGAGCAACGGCTCAAGCCGACCCTGCATTTGCCGGCCTTTCTCCCGGCAATTATACCGTAGTGATGACGGATGATTATGGCTGTACCAGTTCTGAAAATATTTTGATTAACGAGGTTTTTGAGCCGGAACTAATATTGCCGGATTGGATTGCAATTGAGTTTGGTGATTCTACCCTGCTTCAACCCTTCACGAATATTCCGGCGGGCCAGGTTGCATCCTGGAGCTGGACACCATCCGAAGGTTTATCCTGTACGGACTGTGAACGTCCATGGGCCAAACCGTATCGAAATATCCAATACACCCTTGAGGTAAGTGACTTGAATGGCTGTACGGCGACTGCTCAGGTTGTGGTAGGTGTGAGTAAAAATCGCAAGGTGTATGCGCCAAATATCTTCTCCCCCAATGACGATGGCTTTAACGATCGGTTTATGATTTTTGGAAAAGCAGTCCAGGAAATCAAACTGCTGGAAGTGTATGATCGTTGGGGTACAAAATTGTTTGTAGGAGAACACCTGGAGCCTAATAATGAAAACCAGGGTTGGGATGGAACGTATCGTGGCGAACAATTGAATCCCGCTGTTTTTGCCTGGCTGGCCATTGTGGTTTTTGACGACGGAGAAGAAGTTGTACTTGCAGGGGATGTTACGCTCTATCGTTAACAGATTAAGTGCGCCTGAAACGCTAGTGTAGATTCGGGGCACGCTTGTACAATTGACCCATGGAATTTGAAACTTATTAGTACCTTGCTTGCAAAGTATTTTTATGGCAAACTCATTGGGAACCGGAGTTATAGTAGGGCGCTTTCAGGTTTATGATTTGAACGAAGCGCAATTGGAGTTAATAGAAAGCGTAAAGGCTGCTCATGATGATTTGCTCATCTTTTTGGGCTCAAGCCCTGCGCCCAGTGACCAGAATCCACTGGAGTTTCCATTGCGCGCAGAAATGTTTCTCAACCGGTTGGGTGAGGACGTCAATATTTTCGAGATGCCCGACCATCCGGATGATCGAATCTGGAGTCAGGAATTGGACCGCCTCATTATGAGTGCCCATACCCCAAACCCTGTGGTTATCTATGGAACCAAAGAGGGTTTTGTTGACCGATATTCCGGAAAGTACCGGGCCGAAGAACTAGAGGTCAACCCGCAGGATATTCCGGATACCCTGGAAGTTGATGGGATTAAGCACCTCAGTAGTTTCCGTGCAGGAATCATCTATGCCACACTTCGCAGGTTTCCTACTGTGTATCCTACGGTAGATGTTGCTGTTTTTTCAAAAGGATATTCCCGATTGTTGCTAGCCCGTAAGCCCAACGAAAACAAATACCGACTTCCCGGAGGATTTACAGATCCAACAGATGAAAGTTATGAAATGGCTGCCTTGCGTGAGTTGGCCGAAGAGTGCGGGGATCTGGAAGTTTCCGGGCTTCTTTACATTGGCTCACACATGATTCAAGACTGGCGATATCTGGGCTCTCTCGACGGCATCATTACCCATTTGTATGTGTGTGAACTCGAGTATGGCACCCCTGAACCGAGTGACGATATAGAAGAATTGCAGTGGTTTGATGTTAGCAAACTGGAAAAAGCACAATTCGTTCCAGAGCACCAGGAATTATGGTCTATGCTAAAAAGCTTCCTGGAGGAGGAACTCTAAACCAGTGTTTATGCTTCCTGTGAAGCAGATTCGGTTTCTTCCAACTCTGCAGAATCGTCCAATTGATCTTCAGCCTTTTTCTGGACATCTGTTTCTGACAGCGCATCCAATTCAATACGCAGGTTGTCAATGATAAACTCCTGGCGTTCAGGGGTGTTTTTGCCCATGTAATAGCTTAGAACATGATCGAGGTTGGTGTCTTCAGGAAGGTAAACTGGCTCCAGTCGAATGTCCTCATTGATAAATCCGGAAAACTCATTTGGACTGATCTCACCCAATCCTTTGAATCGCGTGATCTCCGGTTTGCCGCGAAGTTTTTGGATAGCGCTTTGCTTTTCTGCCTCTGTATAACAATAGAATGTCTGTTGCTTATCCCGAACTCTGAAAAGGGGTGTTTCAAGGATATAGAGGTGGCCATTTCGCACCAAATCCGGGAAGAATTGCAGGAAGAATGTGAGCAAGAGCAAGCGAATGTGCATACCGTCCACGTCGGCATCCGTAGCGATAACGACATGATTGTACCGGAGGTCATCCAGGGAGTCCTCAATGTTCAGTGCATGTTGTAGCAGATTGAACTCTTCGTTCTGATACACGACCTTTTTGGTCATGCTGTAGCAGTTCAATGGTTTGCCCCGAAGACTAAAAACAGCCTGGGTGTTTACATCACGCGCTTTGGTAAGCGACCCACTTGCGGAGTCTCCCTCGGTAATAAAAATGGTGCTGCCCTGACGGTGTTCCTCCGGCCCTTTGTCATTGAGGTGGTAGCGGCAATCGCGGAGTTTTTTATTGTGAATATTGGCAGCCTTTGCCCGCTGGTTGGCAATTTTTTTGATGCCGGCAATGTCTTTTCGTTCCCGTTCAGACTGCTGGATTCGTTTGAGCATTTCCTTGGCAACTTCCGGATTTCTGTGCAAGAAATCATCGAGTGCTTTAAACAAGAAATCGCTCATCCAGGTACGCATTGCTGGACCGTCCGGGGCAATGCGGTCGGAGCCAAGCCTGGTTTTGGTTTGGCTTTCAAATACGGGTTCTTCCACGCGTACGCTGATGGCTGCTATGATGCTTTCCCGGATATCTTTGGCTTCAAAATTTTTCTTGAAGTGTTCACGGATAACCTTAACGAGGGCCTCCCGGAATGCGGCAAGGTGTGTTCCGCCCTGTGTGGTGTTTTGACCGTTAACAAAGGAATAGTACTGTTCGCCGTAATGATCTCCGTGGGTCATTGCCATTTCCACATCTTCACCTTTCAGGTAAATAATGGGGTAACGGATTTGCTCGGAGTTGGTTTTTTTCTCGAGCAAGTCCATCAGTCCATTTTTGGAAAAGAAGGTTTTGCCGTTGAAATTAATTTTTAACCCTGCATTGAGGTAGGCGTAGTTCCACAATTGCTGTTCGATGTATTCCGGCATCCACCGGAAGTTTTTAAACATAGCATTATCTGGCAAAAACTCAATCCGGGTGCCGTTTTCTTCTGTTGTTTTCTCGAGTTTGCTTTCTTTGATTAACTGCCCGAACTTGAATTCAGCCGTTTTGCATTTGCCATCCCGGTATGCAATTACAGTAAAGTGCTCAGAAAGTGCATTCACCGCCTTGGTTCCCACACCATTCAAACCAACCGATTTTTTAAACGCTTTTGAGTCGTACTTAGCACCGGTATTGATTTTGCTCACCACATCCACCACTTTTCCCAGTGGAATACCGCGACCAAAATCCCGAACCTGTACGCCTTTTTCATTGACAGAAACCTCAATGGTTTTGCCAAATCCCATGGCAAACTCGTCAATAGAGTTGTCAAGTACCTCTTTGAGCAAGACATAAATTCCGTCATCCGGAGTGGAGCCATCACCCAGTTTCCCGATGTACATACCAGGCCGCAGGCGGATGTGTTCACGCCAGTCTAAACTCTTAATTTCGTCTTCGGTATATCTAACTTCTGCCATGGATCAGGAATAAATGGGTACTGGGTTTAAGAACAAAATCCGGGTTTGGTTACGGGCCGCAATTCACAGTGCTTGCGATAAACTCAAATTCAGTTCATGCTTAAAGAATGCCTTTGGCAAAAATAACACAAAATATTTTATTAAAAAATACTGTGAAAATAATTTGTGTTTGGATTTCTGTAGCCCTGTCCGACAGTCTTTTATTCATGTGGGTTGGGTGTCGCTTCCGCTGGTCCATCCGAAATAGCCCACAGACCCAGGAAGGTAAATAAGCCGTTGATTAGGATCGTCAGGAAACCCACATCAAACCACGGGTTTTGAGCAAATACATAGGTCAGAACCGGAGCCAGAATGCTGATGGGCAGAACCCATTTGTCACGCACCTTTAATTTTGTAAATAGTCCAAAAAGGTATAGCCCCAGCAATGGTCCGTAGGTGTAACCCGCTAATTGGAATATCAATGAAATTACTGCATTGTTGTTAAAGGCGTTGAGCAGTAAAATGATGAGCACATAGGCAAAAGAAAAGCCCAGGTGGACATACATTCGTTTCTTTTTTTGACTGCTTTCAATTTGTTCTTGTTCCCGCAGGACGGCTGCTTCGTCCTGCATAGGGTCAGTGCCTAGTTTTTCTTTTTCAAAACCTAAAAAGTCGACGCAAAACGAAGTGGTCAATGCTGTAAGTGCACTGTCTGCACTGGAGTAAGTGCTGGCAACCAGGCCGAGGATGAAGAAAATTCCTGCTATCGTATCCAGGTGGAAAAAAGCAATCTGGGGATACAAGTGGTCGGTGCGTTCAGGAAGGGCGAGGCCTACATTATCGGCGTAGATGTACAATAAAGCCCCAAGAGTCAGGAAGGCAATATTTACCAAAACCAGGTAAATACAAAACACCAACATGTTTTTTTGTGCTGCCTTGATGTTTATGCATGCCAGGTTTTTTTGCATCAAATCCTGATCGAGCCCGGTCATAACAAATGCTATAAATGCCCCGCTGATAAATTGTTTTACAAAGTGGTTGGGGTCACCCAGGAAGTTGTCAAAATAAAATACCTGCCCGTATTTGCTGTTGGCTATATTTCCCCACAATTCACCAATTCCAATGTCCAAAGCCTGGCTGATAGAAACAACCGTCCAGACAACTGCAACCAGAAAAAAGGTGGTCATAATAACATCCGTCCAGATAATGGTTTTCAAGCCGCCCCGGAAGGTGTAGGCATATATCAGCGCCAGCATCAGGATGACCGTTAACCAGAACGGAACTCCCAGTGGCTTAAACACAAATGCAAAAAGTACTGCTGCCGAAAGAAACATTCTTGCTGCCGAGCCCAGCGTCCGGGAGAGCATGAAATATGCGGCCCCGGTTTTATAGGAAACGGGCCCGAATCGTTGCTCCAGATAGCCGTAAATCGAGGTGAGTTTGAGCCGGTAATACAGCGGCATCAATACGGTTGCAATAAAGAAGTAACCTACAAGATAACCCAAAACCATTTGGAAGTATCCAAACCCGCGGTTGACCCCTTCACTCAGTCCAACAGCACCCGGAAGAGAGATGAAGGTGACCCCACTGATGCTGGTTCCAATCATGCCATAGGCTACAATGTACCATGGAACTTTTCTGTTGGCGAGGAAAAACCCATCATTGCCTACATTGCGGCCTGTCAACCACGCTACTCCGACCAGCATGGCAAAATACAAAAACAAAATTCCAAGAACCAGGGCAGGCGTCAGGTGCGGTGTCATAGATCAGGTTTCCTTTTGCTTTCTGAGGAAAAGCATCGGATGTTGTAGAGGTTTTATTTGCTATTTCTCCAACGGTGTAACACGATTTGTATTACACCGTTGGAGACCTTTATCAGGCTGTAGCCGGACTTGAGTAAAGCCGGAAGTATTCGCGGAATGAGATCATTCGCTGTTGCTCTTCATCCCATAATTTGTGAAAGATGCATTTGAGGCTTTGCCAAAAGGTAAGTGTGTTGGCCAGTTTTTCAAATACCGGGTTCTCATGATGGCATTTTGCCAGTTCGTAATTTGGAACCAGGGGGTTGAGGTGGTGGATGTGGTGGTATCCGATATTGCCAGTCAGCCAGTGTACCAACTTAGGAAGTTTGTAATAGCTGCTGCCTTTTATTGCGGCTTGAATATACTCCCACCGTTCTTTCCATTGCTTGTAGGTTGTTTCATGTTGGTGTTGCACATAAAAGAACCAGATAGCGATGATGCCAAATGCCCAGATGATGGGCAAGTGGACATACAGCAATGTTTCAAACCCAAAGGCAAATCCGATTCCCAGAATAAAGAGGATGGTGCGAACATTGCTCCAGATCAGGTTCCGGCGAACATGCTCAAAACCATTGGCCTTAATCAAAGGCAATCGGTTGTTAAACAGTATGTAATACATCGGCCCGATCACAAACAGAATGAAAAAGTTGCGGAACATCATGTAGCGCAATTTTTCAAAGCGATTGAGAGCCTTGAATTCGTTTACGGTCAATGTGTGGATATCGCCAATATCCCTGAATTCCCATAAAATTCCGTTGTGGCCATGATGGAAATTGTGGCTCTTTGCCCAGTACTGGTAAGGGATCAGACTAAACAGCGAGGCAATCTTTCCAACGATGTTGTTGAACTTCCGGGAGGCAGTAAAAGATTGGTGCCCGCAATCGTGTTGGATAATGAATATCCGAACCAGAAAAAAGGCATTCAATACAGCCAAACCCAGGGTTAACAGGAAAGAATAGGTATAGGTAAAATACATGATCGTCCAGATCGCCATAAATGGGAGAAAAGAAGTGGCCATTTGAAAAATGGCTTTTTTGTAGTCTGGACGCTGGTAACTTTTTACAATATTGGGGAGTTGTTTTAGAAGTGCAATTTCTTGCGCAGTTTCAGTTTGCATATTCACTGATATAAAAAATCAAAAAAACAAAGCGCTAAAGTCGCTAATTTCAAGCACTTTGAATGACTAAATGGCAAATTAATTTAGTCATGCGTGTGCCATCTTTCCAATTTGAAGGCCGGGCCTGTTTTCTTTTTCACACTTTGCGAAACATCCAACAGGCCAGACTATCAGATTCCGGAAGGGAAACGCTGTGCAAAATCTTTGGCAAAATAGGTAAGAATGGCATCAGCCCCGGCGCGCCGGATGGAGAGCAATGTTTCCGGCATTGCCTTTTCATAATCCAGCCAACCATTCTTGCAGGCAGCGCTCAGCATAGCGCATTCTCCACTTACATGGTATGCCGCAATGGGCTGCTCAAACTCTTCCTTTAGCAAGTGAATTACATCCAGGTAATGCAAGGCTGGCTTGACCATCAACATGTCTGCCCCTTCGCTGCTGTCCAGACTGGCTTCAATCAGCGCCTCACGTTTGTTCGCAGGGTTCATCTGGTAGGTTTTTTTGTCCCCGCTTTTAGGGGCAGAGTCCAGTGCATCCCGGAAAGGACCATAAAAAGCACTTGCATATTTGGCTGTGTACGACAAGATACCGGTTTGCGTAAATCCGTTTTGATCCAGGGCCTGGCGCATAAAGCCTACGCGTCCATCCATCATATCGGAAGGTCCCAGGGTGTCAAAACCAGCCTGTGCCTGGGCAATAGACATCTCCGCTAAAATTGGCAGTGTTTTATCGTTTACAATTTCGCCATTTTCCACCAGGCCGTCGTGACCGTCGCTGCTATAAGGGTCCATCGCAACATCGGATATCAGGTGGAGCTGCGGGAAGCGTTCCTTAATAGCGCGTGCTGCATGGAGATAAAAATTTTCAGAGGCATAACTGTAACTGGCTACAGCATCTTTGAGCGATTCAGAAACTGCAGGGAACAGGATAAAACTATTCAAGCCAAAACCGATGCATTGTTCAATTTCAGTGAGCAGGGTATCGAGTGAGAAACGAAAAACGCCTGGCAGAGAAGGAATTTCCCGTCGCACGTTTTTTCCGTCTTCAATAAAGAGGGGGTAGATCAAATGATCGCTTGACAAATGGGTTTCTGTTGCCAATGCCCGGATGGCAGCGGTTTTTCGATTGCGACGTGGTCGGATCAACATGTAGGATTTTTTATTGGGTAAGTGATTTTGTATGGATGAAATTCGGTTCAACCATGAAAAAAAGAAGGGTTTCGTGTAAAAAGTACACCAAACCGATGAGGTTAAAAAAGAAACAGGGCACTAACCATTACTGGCAGCACCCTGTATAACCCCAAAAAACCAAATGAAAACATTCTTATATAAACGCTAAAAAGCGAGCATATGCAATTTAAAATGGTGTCTTTTCGACATTTACTAAGGCAAAGATACGTTCCTTTTACTTGTACACAATAGTTGAGGCAATTTTTTTTTACATAAAGTTAATAATCGCAAATTTTGCCTCGAAACAACCAGAGTGTGCATCTTTGCATTTCAAAGATACAAAACCACAAAACAAATTGCAAGCTATTCAAATGTTAAATACATCGTGTAGCAGAAACATTTTCTTCTGTACTCTTAAATCCTAAAAGCCAATTACATAACTAAACGAATGCGTGTGGCTTGTATATTGTGTTTTACTTAAATTCAATTTTTTTAAACCTGCTTTGTATCAATTTCAGGATGACTATGCACTATAAATTCATGTTTTTTGCTGCCATGCTCACAATCGGGATTGCTGCCTGTGGTCCGACGAAAGAGGAGATCATACAGGCCGAAGTAAAACGGGCTGTGAGCGAATACGAGATGAATGAACTCAAGCTGTGCCGTGAAAACTTGTTGGAGCGTGCAGGGCACATGGTTGATTCAATGCTATTGGCCGAAGCACAGGCTGCTATTCGAGACTCCCTTTTTTTGAGCAAACCGGGCAGACCGGCGCTGCCTCCTGAGATTCCTCCTGTGGACAGTACACCGGTGGCACCCCTGTTCCCAACAGAAGGTGGGAAATAAGATCGGAGACGCAGGTCCCTCAGAAGTACAAGCCGAACAATTTCCGTTTTTTCTTCATGCCTTTCTGGGTCTTTTTTACCGTTATGGGCACACTCGCCTGTCCTGCTATATGAAACCGGTTGTAGGGTTGGACCAGGTAGGTATAGTATCCTCCTTCGGCGACCGACTGATCCTCAAATGTCCATTTCTTTGGATTGTAAGAGGTCATGGTCAATATATTTTCAACATCACCCAACTCGCCTACGTGTTCTCCGTTGAACCGGTATACCAGGAAATAATACGGCATTTCATCTCCGGTTAGTACTTCGCAAGCATGCCAGGCTAGCCGAATGGCTGTCTCCGTTCCTTCAATCGCACAAATTTGTGCATTTGCAGGTGGTGTTGGCGACATCCAGGACATGGACGGCAACAAAGCCTGATACCGGTATTCGGATTGAATAAGTGAATCCTGAATTCCAAATGGGTTTCGAAGTAGCGGGCGTGCTGAGAAGTATATACTTCCCTGAATTCTCGGGTTCAGTCGGTTTACCCGGATCTGATTTTGGATTTGGTTGGGCTGGTTCCAGTTGGGGTCATTTGCGCTGTTTCCAATTTTATAGGCGGCATGTCCCATATAAACATGTTTGCCATAAGAATTGCGTGCCCACCACTCAGCCAACACCTGGTAATCCGCAGGCGGGTAACCAATGCTCCAGTAGCTTTGAGGAGCAACATAGTCTATCCAGTTGTTTCGTAGCCACAAAAGAACATCCGCGTACAGGTCATCATAACAGGTGAATCCTGCACGCGTGGCAGAGCCAACATTCGGTGCATTTTCCTGATTGCGGTAAACCCCAAATGGGCTGACGCCAAATTTAACATAGGGTTTGAGGGATTTGATTTCCGTAGAAACGTCCCGGATCAACATATTGATGTTGTTCCTCCGCCAGTCTTCAATATTGGTAAAGCCCTGCGGGTCTGAAGCGAAAAAGTCGTAGTCATTGAGCTGTTGTCCCGCCTCAGGATATGGATAAAAGTAGTCGTCAAAATGAATGCCATCAATATTATAGCGAAGCACAATATCGTGAACGATGTTCACAAGGTAGCGGCGTACAAATGGACTGGCAGGGTTGAAATAATACTTGTTTCCATATTGAAAAACCCATTCCCAGAGTCGGTCTTTGGGCAAAGATCGTATTGGGTGGGTTGGAGCCAATGCGGCTGTATCTGCATCAAACGTAGCCCGGTATGGATTGAGCCAGGCGTGAAATTCCATCCGGCGCTGGTGGGCGGATTCGATCATGTATTCAAGCGGGTCATAATATGGTTCGGGCGACTTCCCTTGCTGGCCGGTAAGGTATTTGCTCCAGGGGGCCAGTTTGGTTTCGTAGAGTGCATCACCGGCAGGTCTGATCTGCACAAATACGGAGTTAAATCCCATTGCACGGAGTACGTCCAGCAGGCTGTCAAACTCCATTTGCTGTCGGTGGCTGCTGAGTCCCGGAGCAGAGGGCCAGTCTATGTTTACAACCGATGCAATCCAGGCACCACGCATTTCTGAAAGTGGCTCCTGTTGTGCAAATGAACTGAATGGGGCAGCAAGCAGGCTGCAAAAAAGTAGGATAAAGGGAAGTTTACGAGTCATATACCATTGGCTTTGGGGGTAAATTTAGGTAATATATTTTAGAGCAGGGATTGGATTGAGAACCGCATTTTAATTAGTAGTCAGTGATCAGTAGTCAGTAGTCAGAGTTATTTAATCTTAAAACCTGACTACTGACTACTGATCACTGGCTACTATTTAATTAACGGCAAAATCAAAATCCTATTTGCACACAGTGAATTGCGTAACTTTGCACAAATTTTAAAAGCACTCTATGAAGTTTCCCGAACCAATATCTGTAAAAGCCATTGCCGAGAAATACAAGGCGACACTCATCGGGGATGATTCCCTGATGGCTACCGGTATTAATGAAATCCACAAGGTAGAAACAGGCGATATCGCTTTTTCGGATGCCCCCAAATATTTTGAAAAAACGCTTAGCAGCGCGGCATCCATCATTTTACTCAATGAACCCCGGGATTGTCCGGCCGGAAAGGCAATTTTAGTGGTGCCAAATCCCTTCGAGGTGTATGATTCCATCATTCGGAGTTACCGCCCATTCGAGCCGCTCAATGCACCAATCAGCCATCAGGCGGTGATTCATCCGAGTGCAATTATAGAGCCTGGTGTCGTAATTGCTTCGAATGTGCGCATTGGCGCGTATGCCTATATTCAGGCAAATACCTATATCGGGGAATATACCGTGATTGGAGAACATGTGCAGATAGGACCAAATTGCACCATTGGTTCGGATGCATTTTACTACAAACGCCACACCGACGGGAAGTTTCAGAAATGGCGGTCTGGTGGACGGGTTATTATTGAAGACCACGTAGATATCGGTGCGGGATGTACCGTGAACAAAGGGGTAAGTGGAGACACCATTGTTGGAGCAGGTACAAAGATTGACTGCCTGGTGCACATTGCACACGGAGTTGTCATTGGTAAAAATTGTTTGATTGCGGCTCAAACCGGTATTGCCGGGAAAACAATTCTCGGCGATCGGGTTGTCTTGTACGGACAAGTGGGGCTGGTCCAGGCCATCACGGTTGGCGATGATGCGGTTGTAATGGCCAAAGGTGGTGTATCCCGTTCTTTGGAAGGCGGGAAGGCTTATTTTGGAATTCCAGCCGGGGAAGCCAGGGAGAAATTCAAGGAGATTGCTGCCTTGAAGCAGTTGCCTGAATTTATGAAGAAAAACTCCTGATTTACATTTTACCATGCCTTCTGTCATTCAAACACAGACCCACCGCATACGCGAACAGGCTTTTGCCCTGGGGTTTGAGTTCGTGGGTTTTGCAAAAGCACAACGCCTGGATGAAGAAGCCCGAAGGCTGGAGCAATGGCTCAGCCAGGGCGCGCATGGTAAGATGCATTACATGGAAAATCATTTTGACTTGCGGGTTGATCCAAGACAGTTGGTTCCAGGAGCTAAAACAGTCATTTGTCTCGGTTATAACTACCACAATCCGGAGAAGCAGTCCGACCCGGATGCCCCCAAAATCAGTCAGTATGCGTATGGGAAAGACTACCATTTTGTAGTCAAAGACCGCCTCAAGACATTGCTCTCTTTTATCCGGGAACATGTTGGAGAGGTTTCTGGCCGATGCTTTGTAGACAGTGCTCCTGTTCTGGAGCGCGATTGGGCCCAACGGGCCGGAATCGGCTGGAATGGACGGCATACCCTAAATGTCAACCCCCGACGAGGGTCCTATTACTTCCTGGCAGAAATCATCTGCGATTTGGAACTGGTTTACGATAATCCCATGCGTGATTACTGTGGTACATGCACCCGATGTGTGGATGCGTGCCCTACAGAAGCAATTCGTCCGGGTGGCTATTTTCTGGATGCCAGCAAATGCATTCCGTATTTGAATATTGAGCTGCGGGAGGAGTTGCCAGCTGAATTTAAGGGGAAAATGGAAAACTGGATGTTTGGTTGCGATATCTGCCAGGAGGTTTGCCCCTGGAACCGGTTTTCAAAGCCCCATTCCGAACCGGAGTTTGAGCCGCATCCGGATTTGCTTGAAATGAAAAAGGGCGATTGGCAGGAACTCACCGAAGAGGTCTTTGGCCGGCTATTTCGGAAATCTGCCGTCAAGCGTGTAAAATACGAGGGCCTAAAAAGAAACATATCCTTTTTAGGCCCCCGGGAATAATTCTAGTAGAGGATGTCTAAATTTCAATTCTGAGGCGAAGTCGAGCAAATTTTGTTTTTATTAAGGCAAATTTTGCAGTCGCATACGGGTAATTCGGCGAAAATTTTAACGTAGAGAAAAACCAAATTTGCCGAATGTAGCCCAGAAGTTGAATTTTAGACATCTCTAGACTTCCTCTTATTTCGGAATTCGAATTTCGTAGGTCTTCTTCGATTTATTGGTGAGTTGACTGCTTATAAGCCATGGATTGTACACTTTAAGTGTGCGGTAGCTGATTCCATGTTTTTTGGCAAAAGCAGCCCAGCTTTCAACCGAGTCGTTTACCTCAACAATTTTGTAATCATCCAATGGTTGATAGAGGTGTTCTTTTGGAATAATGTACTCGTAGTTTTCCGGGTGCTCCATCACTTCCTTAATGGCTACAATTCGGAACGGGTAGCGCATGGTTTCATCAGCCGCAAGGTTCAGATCGAAGAAGGATGTGGCTTCCTGCTTTTCCATTTCCGTTGAAATGCGGCCAGGTCCGCCGTTGTAAGCCGCTGCTGCTGCTATCCAGCTCCCCTGTTTTTTGTACTGCGATTTCATGTATTTACAAGCAGCCCGTGTTGCCTTTTCCAGGTGGTAGCGCTCATCTATTTCAGAATTGATTTCAAGACCGTGCTCAATGCCCGCTCCTTTCATAAACTGCCACACGCCGCGTGCACCTGCAGGTGAAACGGCATTTGAGAGTACACTTTCTGCCACAGCCAGGTATTTCAGATCGTCTGGCGCACCCTCTTCCTTGAGGATGGGCTCAATAATAGGAAAAATAGAGCCGGCACGTTTGATGGCTAAAATAGTGTGGGAATGATAATACACATTGCGAAGCAATTCCTGGTCAAGACGCTGTTGCACATCAAAATTGTCCATTGGGAAGGGTTCGCCACAAAAACTGAAATCTTTTTTCAGACTGATAGAGCGCACAATTTGCTCGGGCGATTGCGGACTGTTGTCAGTTGGTTGTTTGCCCTTAAAGCCGCTTACTAAAAAGAAAACGAGGGCTGCTCCCAGGAACAGGTTTAGAATCAATAGGTTGCGTAGAGAAAACATCGGGTTGCTGTTTAGTGTATTAAACGGGTAAAACTTCTGTACCCAGGTTTATTCGAATGGCCTTTGCGCCAAACGAATGTTGAGTAAAGATCGGTAAAAATCCTATATCTAGCTGTTAAACCAGTATTCAGGTAACGTTAAAGCAGAGAAAATATGCAGTTTTTCTGATGTTTTTCGTCCAAAAAAAGAGTGTGATTGGCTCTTATTTGGGCTTTTTATACACGGGTACCGTGGAGCAAGGCTCTCCGAAAAGAATGCTTTTTGCAATCGGCTGCAGGCGGTGTGTAATTGCGAGGTAGGCAGATGGAGGAACGGGTTTTTCTCCGCATCCTTTTATTACCAGCCGTTGATCCACATACGGCGAGAGGTCAAGTTGAGCAATGTTTTTTTGAATGAAGGATTCAACTGCCTGATCGGGGTGGGCCTGAACAATATCCTTGGCATAGGGAGTCGCATAACTGCTTACCAACATGTATGCCCACATCGGAATGATCG
Organism: Saprospiraceae bacterium; assembly: GCA_041392625.1. GTDB lineage: Bacteria > Bacteroidota > Bacteroidia > Chitinophagales > Saprospiraceae > M3007. The sequence continues at coordinate 94,922 of JAWKLR010000013.1, forward strand.
CATCCGTAGAACAAAAAACTGCCAGGTTTTTCCCGGCATATTGCGACCAGTCGTGTTCCTTCAATGCCTGCCGAAACTCTTTTTCCTTTAA
>JAWKLR010000014.1:0-91204 GCA_041392625.1 Saprospiraceae bacterium
CAGAACTGCTTCTGGCATTAGGTTTGTTGTGTTGGTAGGCTGATTTATATTCCAGTTAACCGGACTGCCTAAAAAGCATTTCACCTTGCCAAAACCACGATTTCTTCTAGTGCCGCAATACCGAAAATGGTTAACTGCCTTCTTAAAGAGATCCTCCTCATTTTCCTCCCAACCATCCCTTAATTTGATAACCCCTTCAAAACAAATCCCGGGGTTGATTACACGGTAATTTCGAAGACTCCCTTTTTTTGCAATCTCCGTATCAGCATTGATTGCGGTTTGCTGGATTTCTGAGGTGTAATATTTACGGATGCTTTCCGGCTGAAACGCCTTCTTTCCATGAAACTTAGTAGCGAGTTCTTTTTTTATAGCTAACCAATTGGGGACATACAAATTGGACACAATCAGTTTACCTTCAACTGATTTTTCTCCGGGCTTGCCAAACAGGCTTTGCTTGGTTTCTTCAATTTTGGTTTCTGTGTGTCCCAATATCTCCATCACCTCCTCAAGGCTTTCAGAGAGCATTCCTTTTATTCGCCTCGCAGGAATAAAAGGGAAGCCAGACTTGTGAAAGACAACATCCGCATGGATCAGTGTAGCCCCCTCACCCGAACCGGTGAGCAGCATAGATTTTGTCTTCAAAGTAAACTTATACTGTTGCATTGTCTAGTAATTTTTGGGGGTAGAAATCCTTTAGTTCTACCATGTCAAAATAGGAAGCCTCGGCACTTTCGCCAAGCATATCGAAATCGGAATTACTCCCGGGAAGTTTTAATCCTCTGGACTTTAATTCTTCTACGAAATAGGCTTGCTCTGCACGATCGCTACGCAGCACATTACAAAGCGCTTTTAATTTATTGTTAGGCCAGGATTCTTCGTTGGAATTGAAAAACCGTATTCCATTTTTCAGTGCTTCAAAGGAATTACCTTTTCCATCTACTCTATATGCAGTAGCTTTTAATGGAGCCCCCTCCACTGAGGTATAATTCTGCTTAATGATTTCCTCGAGCGAGCCACTAGTCCCGCCAGTAGAAATCATATAGGATAACCAGGATGAGTCCTTTATTTTTCTTGACTCTTTTTTAGCCACATCCATTAACTCATTGGCTAACTCATACGCTTTGTAGAACGGGTATTTTGTATGTACAATTGCTACCCCTGCACAAGCAGAAATTGGTTTACCAAGTATGGGTGTGCTGGATAATTTATGCAATAAAATTTCTGCCAGATAAATCCCAAGTCGCCCTTCACATACAAATGTGATATCATCTCCACCAGTAATTAGGGGACGAATTGGAAGCGCCAGTTTGGACGGGTCCTCCTCAAAGAGTTCAAATAAGTCAGAAATGTCCTTGTGAGCTAAATCATCAACAATCCTGTGTAATAAGGTCTCAGTTACAGAGTTGGCTAACTCAGAAATTGCTGATGAGAGCTGCCGAATTTCCTCCAGGCTTTTACATTGATTGAAACGGTGCCCCATCTGATTCCCATCAATATGAACAACCGCGATATATCCTTTGTCTTTAACTTGCCCTAAGTTTTCCAGGTCTTGTGGGAAAACATATTTTTTATTCCCAATTTTGAGTGGGTATTCATTTTCCAAATACTTCTTTGATGCAATTGCCGCTTCAAATCTTGCCTTGGACTTTCCCGAAACAAATACCTGATTTACGCCAGTATACAATTTAAACTCCTCTGCCTCATTACTTAGTGCACAATCTGTGACAACCCCATGTTTATAGGGCGTTGACCGCCGAGAGTACAAACTTCTGTTGGAATACAAGTTGGCCTTCACCTCGGCCATTGATTTCAAAAAGCCATCACCGCTGTATGAAAATGATTTATCGCTCCCAAAAACGATGTTTAACCCGGGAAAATAGGAAAGCACTAATTGAGAGTAAACTTTAATGAATTGACCAGCATGGTGTTCATTGCGAAAAAGCAACAATGCGCCACCTCCACCTATGTATGCCAGTTCTACATCTTGCTCTGGGGTATGTTCCAGCTGGTTCAGGTCCGGCCTTGTTCGCCAAAGGTCCATATCCGGAACTGGAATCTTCATTTCATTAAATCCCATTGGAATGAGTTTATGATATATCCAATGTTCAATAATGAATGATCCGCCTATATTTTCTTTAAGCTTATTGCTTCCGAAAATATAGTTTTGAATGGATATCGTATCAATTAATACTGCGGTATACATAATTACATGAATTAGATCTAAGCTACTTGGATTATTCCCCTGTAAGTGGATAACTATCTATCCACTTGCTTTCAATGGATACACCGCCATTTCGGGCATACTGTGGAATCCACAACATGCATTTTCCATTATTCAGATTTTCATCAAATTGCATTTCGTCTGCGCTTGGATTGTTTGAAGACACCGGAAGATTTATCAAGGTGATTACGGCTTGATAATGCCAAAAACTGGTCTGTGAAACAGCATCCCGCTCCGGAGAATCCGGCATGAGTATGTTCAATAAAGGGAAAAAATTAAGTTTTCGCCCTAAAGCTAATTGGGCCCCAACTTGTTGTCCCCAGGCTCTTATATCGCTTGGGTCTGTGAGCATGGCCTGCCTGCACTCCATAACAATCTTCCCTTCAAACAAAAACTTGATTGTAAGCCGTTTGGGAAGAGATGTGAGCAATTTTTCATTTTGCATTTCAAATGCAATCCTTACAGAAGAGAACCATAAAAAAATGGCAAACAAAAGCGTAACCATACTAATTACTGGATCGACCCAAACTGCTTTCTCATACAGTTGAATGGATTGTGTTGCAACAACCAACCCCAAAATGGACAACAAAACAGCCACAAGGATGTACGCCTTGTGTTTTTGTAGAATGAACTGAAAAAATGTTTGGTTGGTATTATTCATTAATTGCCATATTTATTCTCCCGCCGTTGCCGCCGAAGCACCCCATACCCCACGCTGCCGCCTTTGCCCAGGGAAATCCATTCGGGGAGGGAGAGGGCGGTTTTGAATTCGAGGCTGAAGGTGAGGACGTGTACGCCTTTGTACTTCACGTATTTTTCGGAAAGGATTTTGGTGATTTTCACATCGAAGTGCTGCGGGATGGTCCAGTTGACGCCGCGGGCGAATGACAGGATGTGGTTGGCTGCGATTTGTTCCAGGTAGGCGTAGCGTTCGGCCAGGCCTTCCAGTTTGCGGAAGGCGAGGTAGTGGTCGGTATTGAGGGCTTGCCAGTTGTGGATGCGGTATAGGAAGGGTTCTTCCCAGCAGCCGAGGGTGTATTGTTGTACATTGAGTTGGGCGATGCGCATGGGCAGGCTTTGGTAGGCGGTTTCGCCTCCGCTGCCGCGGCGCATTTCCAGGTCCCAATCGGGTTTGCTAAAAAAGTGGTGTGCTTCCTCGATGCCCTCTTCGATGCAGAGCAGCATGGGGCGGAAGCCGCCGTCGTGGGGTTGTACTTTGTATTGAATCAGGGGATAGCGGTGATGCAGCCCGCCGGTTTCGTTGTTGTGGTTGTGAAACCACTCGTGCTCAAAGCCCACCTTGGTAGCCATGGCACCGCGAAAACGGGGCAGTTCCCAGGGATTGAGTCGGGTGTCAAAAGTGACAGCAAGGGTTCGTATGCGTTTGATCATTTGGTTGGGTTTAATCAATTCATCCGACAGGGGCTCTGGCCAAACATACAACTTTAAACGTTCATTTGCAAGTCAATTGTTAAAAAAAATCGGGGGCTTTAAAATTTCTACCCAAACACCCGGATATAACAATTAAAATACGCAAGCGGTCAGGCCGTTTTAATTGAGGCAAATTTCATGTACCCACCATGCATTTGATCCCTGCCTTCTCAGGTTAGGCGCATGATCATGCGCCTCTACGGCAATCCCGTTTCTGGCAGATCAACAGGAGAAACAAACGCAACCTGGGCCGCCGGGCCAATGCCATACAGCCAAACTCCAACTACCCGAATGCACCCGCCACCACCCCACGTAGAGACGCATGATCATGCGTCTGACAGTACGCCTCCGCCCCCGGAAATAATGGGTATATCCAAACCAGCAGCGCCTTGATAGATGGAGGAGGGCAAAAGAATCAAGCAAAAAGAAACGAGCGAGACGCGCTGCGGGGCATCTGTACTGCAATCCTGCCTTAGCCGGACAATGGGTTAGAAGCATGATTTTGGCTGCGACACCAAACCAAATCCTTTCGTCGCAATCCTGCCTTAGACGGACTTTGGGTTAGAAGGACGATATATCAACAATGAAGCCAAAATCGTTATGTCGCAATCCTGCCTTAACCAGACAACGAATTAGAAAAACACAACCCTGTCAAAGAACACCAAATGGCTACGATAGCCCTGCCCCACCGTAGAGACGCATGATTATGCGTCTCCACCACAATCGAAAACACCCCTTGGCTGCACATTCATTCCGGGATTATCCAGCACCACAGCGCCCCCAAATATGCCGTTTTTTTTATAAAAATCCAATTGTGGTTGTGTGGATTGTTGCGGTTGCCCATTGTCGGGCTACCCTCTCATCTGCTATACTTCTGCGATTGGGTTTTGCCTTCTTGCTGGAAGGGAGACGCATGATCATGCGTCTGTACATAGGGTATTTCATTTTATTTGACCGGATTTACCAAAATTTTTCATTTTACAATTGCTACTTTTGCCAATAATCTATTTAATTTTATCCAGTACTTGGGATGAGCCCTATCCCCGTTTTACTGCCCTAATCAAGTAAGCATGTCAAAAAATCTTCGCAATCTTTCCGGCCGAAAAGGCTTAGACGATAACCTGTTCGAACACCTGGGCGAACAAGGCGCTCCCTCCGAAGAAACGCTGCAAAACCTGGCCGATAAATACCTCATCGGAAATTCCAGCACCTACGGAGCTGCCTCTTTTTACGATTTCCTAAACCCCGAAAAAGCGGGCAAAAAAGCCTTTGTATGCAATGGCTCTGCCTGCCTGCTCGCCGGCACTCAAGACGAACTCAAGAAAGACCTGGAAGGCCAACTCGGCGAAGGCTGCGTGGGCGATGTCTACTGCCTGGGCCGCTGTTATGAAAACAAAGCCTTCCATACCAATGGTAAAAACTTTTCCGGAGCAGATGCCAGCCGACTCCAGGAAGCCATCCAACCCAAAGCCGAAAGCACCGCCCCAAAGTACCGCATCGAAAGCACCGGAGCCGGTATCCTTACTACCCATGCGCTCTCCTTCGATGCCTGCATCGAAGCCCTGCCTGCAATCCTGAATAAAGACCCGGAAGCACTGCTGGCGGAAATGAAAACCTCCGGTCTGCGCGGACGCGGCGGAGCAGGCTTCCCAATGGCAATCAAACTCGATACCGTTCGCAAAGAAAATGCCGACCAGAAATACATCGTCTGCAATGCCGACGAAGGCGATCCGGGCGCATTTTCCGACCGCTACCTGCTCGAAGAAACACCGCAACTGGTGCTCACCGGAATGGCCATCGCCGGCTACATCTCCGGGGCCACCGACGGGGTGGTGTACATCCGTGCAGAATACCCCGAATCCATAGAAATTTGCCGTGAGGCCGCAGCCAAAATAAATGCTCTGTTTCCTATGAAAGGCCATCAGGGCCAGGAGGTACACTTCCGACTGAAAGTCGTGAAAGCTCAGGGCGCCTACATCTGCGGAGAGGAAACTGCCCTTCTGAATTCCCTGGAAGGCCAGCGCCCGGAAGTGCGCACCCGACCTCCATTCCCGGCTCAGTACGGACTTTTTGGCAAGCCCACCGCCGTCAACAACGTGGAAACCCTGGCCAGCATTCCGTTTATCATGACGGAAGGCGGCGCAGCCTATAAAAATATCGGAACCGAACGCTCATCCGGCACCAAATTGCTTTCGCTCGACAGCCACTTCAAGCGCCCCGGCCTCTACGAGGTGGATATGGGTACCCCGCTGCAAGAAGCAGTAGATAAACTGGGCGGCGGCTTCAAAGAGCCCGTCAAAGCCCTCCACATCGGCGGCCCGCTGGGTGGCATCGTGCCCATGCACAAGGTGTCCGAACTGACCATCGATTTTGAGTCCTTCTCGCAAGGTGGTTTTTTGCTTGGCCATGCCTCCATCCTCAGCATTCCGGAGCGCTTCCCGCTGGTAAAATACCTGGAGCATCTGTTTGAGTTTACCGCCCACGAAAGCTGCGGAAAATGCTTCCCCTGCCGACTGGGTTCTGTCCGCGGAATGGAACTGCTGCAAAAAGCACAAAACGAATCGTATACCATCGACCGTACGCTGTGGCACGACCTGCTGGAAACCCTGGAAAAGGGATCGCTGTGCGCACTTGGAGGCGGAATTCCCCTGCCCGTCAAAAATGCCATGCAGTATTTTGATGAGGAACTAAAGCCCCATTTTTCCTAATCCATTAAAAAAACAAAAACGCCCGAATTATGTCTGATACCACCACCGTAGCATATATCAACAACCAACCGGTTGCCTTTACCGCAGGAGAAACCATCCTGCAGGTAGCCCGTCGCCATTTTGGACAAGACAGCATCCCTACCCTCTGCGATGCACCCAACCTGGAAGCCTATGGCTCCTGCCGGGTGTGCAGCGTCGAAGTGGCCTTGCAGGAAGACGGCCCGCGCCGTACCAAAGCCTCTTGCCATACCCTGATGGAACCTGGCATGTTTATTTTTACAGAGTCTGCCGAAATTCAGGATCTGCGAAAAAACATCATTGAGTTGGTCCTCACCGACCACCCGCTGGATTGCCTTACCTGCGAGGTAAACGGCAACTGCGAACTCCAGGATGTTGCTGCGCGCGTGGGCATCCGGAAAGTCCGCTACCCGGAGGGCAAAAACCACCTGGATCGGGAAAAAGACCTGAGCCACCCCTACCTCACCTCGGATTTATCCAAATGCATCAATTGCTACCGCTGCGTGCGTGCCTGCGATGAAGTGCAGGGTGAATTTGTGCTCGGTGTAGCAGGCCGCGGTTTTGACAGCAAAATCATCAAAGGGCTCGACCAGTCCTTCTTCGAATCGGATTGCGTTTCCTGTGGCGCGTGTTCACAGGCCTGTCCGACCTCGGCGATTTCGGATGTGTTCCAGTCGAAGGCCGTGGTGGGCCAGGATAAAGTGCGCACGATCTGCACCTATTGCGGGGTTGGTTGCAACCTGGAAGTCAGTGTAAAAGACAACAAAGTACTCAGCATTCAGGCGCCCTACGATGCCGAGGTAAATATTGGCCACACCTGTCTGAAAGGCCGCTATGCCTTTGCATTTTACGACCACCCCGACCGCCTGAAAAAGCCATTGATCAAGAAAAACGGGGAGTTTGAAGAAGTCAGCTGGGATGAAGCCTATGATTTCATCGCCGACAAACTCCAGTCTATAAAAACCGAACACGGCCCGGATGCCATTGCGGGAATTTCCTCCTCCCGGTGTACCAATGAGGAGAATTATTTGATGCAAAAATTCATCCGCGCGGTGATCGGCACCAACAACATCGACGGCTGCGCCCGCGTGTGTCACTCGCCAACTGCCCTGGGCATGCAGGCGACCTTTGGCACCGGAGCGGCCACCAACTCCATTGAAGACCTCCAGCATACCGATTGCATGTTGGTAATTGGTGCCAACCCTACCGCAGCCCACCCGGTTACGGGGGCCAAAATCAAGCAGCAGGCAATGAAGGGAAAAACCCTCATCGTGATTGACCCGCGCCGGATTGAACTGGCGCGCTATGCACAGCACCACCTGCAATTGCGCCCCGGAACCAACATCGCTGTGCTCAACATGATGTTGTACTACATCATAACAGAGGGAGTGCACGACGAGCAGTTTATTTCCAGCCGGACCGATGGTTTTGAAGACCTGAAGAAAAACATACTCGCACTGAACATCGACGAGTTGGAAGAAGTATCCGGTGTTCCACGCGAACAGGTGCGCGCGGCGGCTATTGATTACGCCAATGCCGGCGCAGCCATGTCCTTCCACGGACTGGGAGTAACCGAACACTACCAGGGCACCTACGCGGTAATGCAAATTGCCAACCTCGCCATGATCACCGGAAATGTTGGGAAAAAAGGCTGTGGTGTGAATCCACTTCGCGGCCAAAACAACGTTCAGGGCATGGCCGATATGGGCGTACAGCCTTATCAGGGAGCCGGCTATCTGGATGTTACCAATCCGGATGTAGTGCTTCAGTACGAGCGTTTTTACGGCACTAAAATGCCACTCCATGTGGGGCATACCATCCCGCAAATGTTCAATGCAGCTATCAGCAAAGACCTAAAGGCACTTTGGATTATGGGTGAAGACATCGTCCAGTCGGACCCAAACACCAATAAGGTTATTAAAGCAATGACTTCTCTGGATTTGCTGATTGTGCAGGACCTCTTTATGACCGAAACCGCCAAGTACGCCGATGTGGTGTTGCCCGGCGCTTCCTTCCTGGAAAAAGAGGGAACCTTTACCAATGGCGAACGCCGCATTCAGCGAGTTAACCAGGTGGCACCGCCGGTAGGTGAATCCAAGCCCGACGGACAAATCATCGTGGAGATCATGAACCGGATGGGTTACCCACAGGCGCCGTATACCGCCAAAACCATGCTGGAAGAAATCTCGCAGATTGTTCCATTCTTCGCGGGTGTTCGCTGGGAAAACCTGGGCGAGCAAGGCAAACAATGGCCGGTTACACCCGATGGAGCAGATACCAAAATTTTGCACAGCGAAACCTTTAAACTCGGAAAAGGCCAGTTTAAGTTCAGAGAGTTTGTTGAAACAGAGGAACTGTTGGACCACTCCAAGGACTACCCGTATATCCTGACCACCAACCGGGTATTGGAGCACTACAACTCCGGAACGATGACGCGCCGCACCCGCAATGCCATCATTGTGGATGAAGACGTGCTGCTCATCAACCCGCAGGACGCCGCCAACCACGGAATCCAGGATACCGATTGGGTTTGCCTGGAATCACCACGGGGTAAGGTGGACATCAAGGCTAAAATTACGGATGAAGTAAAACCCGGTATTTTGTCGACCACCTTCCACTTCCCTGAGTTGATGGTGAATGTAATCACCTCGGATGTGCACGATACCCTGGCCGATTGTCCGGAATATAAAGTCGTTGCTGTTAAAATTAGAAAGGCCCGGAAGGTTGCTGAGCGCCATGCTGAAACGAAGTAAAATATGACCATAAACCCGCGTTACATCTATTTTCTTTCGTTTTTGGAAGGGGCTGCCGTGATGGCTTGTGAGTTGGCCGGTGCCAAAATTCTGGCACCCTATTTTGGCACCTCGCTGTATGTCTGGGCGGCAGCACTGGGCCTTACCTTAGGTGGCTTGATGAGTGGCTACTTTCTGGGAGGCCGCTTGTCAAAAAAATATGCTGAAGATCCCAATCCCTTGTTTCTCATCCTGATTGCAGCGGGCTTCACCATGTTTATCATGCCGTTCACCAGCACCTGGGTTATGGAGTATTGCCTGGATTTAACCTTGCAAATTGGCGCCACGCTTTCGCTGTTGGTCTTTATGTTTCCGCCGCTGGTTTTTATGGGCATGGTATCACCGTTTATCATCAATTTGCTCACCAGTCAGGCAAACGAAGCAGGCAACCGCGCCGGCAACGTGTATGCTATTTCAACCCTGGGCGGAATCCTGTCCACCTTTCTGATGGGGTTCTGGATTATCCCGGCATTTGGCATCAAGATTCCGTCTATGGTTTGGGGACTGTTGCTTGCATCTTTCCCTGCGGTATCCTTATTCCGAACGTCCCGATTCCGGGGAGCACAGGGACTTCTTTTACTCATGGTCTGCCTGTTTTTCGCCTCTGTTTTTTATGCTAAAAACACCAACCACAACTCGGCGATAAAACGCCATGAGGAAGGCATCCTGGGGCAACTCAAGGTGATGGATTTTAAAATGGATGAATCCCAATCCGGGCCAACGTATCGAGGCCTCATTGTAAATAATACCCTGCAAACGGTGCTCAACCTCGACAATCCGGAGCAGGACTACTGGCCCTACACGCGACTGATTCCAAGCATTACCCAGCAATTTGAAAAGAAAAACGGGCAGGTTTTATTGCTTGGAATGGGCGGTGGCACCCTGGCGCAGAAACTCCACCAACAAGGCTTTGAAGTCGATGCTGTGGAAATAGATGCGCGCTTGCAGGAAATCGCACAGACCTATTTCAACCTATCGGATGAGATCCATGTGTTCATTGACGATGCCCGGCATTTTGTCCGCACCTCCAAAAAGCAATACGATCTGATTGTCTTTGACGTATTCCGGGGAGAGTCGGCACCCGAGCACATCCTTACGCTTGAAAGCATCCGGGAGGCCCAAAACATCCTGGCTTCAGACGGGCTGTTGCTGGTAAATTTCTACGGATATTGGGAAGGAGAAAAAGGGGTGATCAGCCAGGCTGTTTTCAATACGCTTTCCAAGGCCGGATTTCATACCAGCATTTTCCAGAGTGCCCAAAATGAAGATGAGCGCAATCTGGTTTTTTGTGCCACCAACACCCAACGCGATGACCTGTATCCTGCACCCGAATTTGATGAACTTATTGTAAAATACAAAGACATCAACCAGGATATTATCCTGACCGACGAGAACCCACAACTGTTTTTGTACGGAAAAGCAGCCGCACAATGGCGCAGGCTCTACAACAAGTACTACACCCGCCGATTTAGCGACCCGGGGCACTAATTGCGCCCAAGTTTTATTTCGCTTGCCTCTAAGCTTTACCCCGTTTTTTTTGAAGTAAAAAATACTACATTTTTATATGTTGTATTTGATTCAAACTGCCCTATACACATCCTGGAATTTGGAACAGGATTCTACGCTTCACCCAGGACGTAGCGAATATGAGCCTGGGTGGCGGTGTTTTGTGTGGGCATACTACTCAAACTACGGCAACCCACCAGTTGACTACTGTGCTCCCGGCTCTAGCATCCATTCTTGCTGGAAAGACGGTGGCTACAACACCATCAGCGGAACTTCAATGGCTACACCACACGTTGCTGGCCTGCTGTTGTTGGGCAATATCTCTACTGACGGCAATGTAAGCGGAGACCCTGACGGAAATGCCGATCCAATTGCACACAATTGATAATTTGATTCGGAGCAACCAATTCTGATTGGTCCTCCGTGAAAAATAGTACTTTTGAAGGCCGTCCCTGCTTGTTGGGGGCGGCCTTTATTTATACATTCGAACCAACTACGCATGATAGATTTTAATCCAGACAACCACTGGAGGAGAGTTGCCGCAGCCATTTACAAGAAGCCAACAGATTCCAAGATTTTTGGATCCGTTGAACTGGACGTAACCGATCTGGAAGCATTTATTCAGGAAAAAAGAAAAGAAGGCCTCAAGATCACACTCACCCACATGTTCACCTTACTGGTTGCCCGCGGGCTTCGGGAAGCCGTTCCCGAATTGAACTGCTACATACGCCGGGGAAAACCGATATACCGACCGCATGTCGAAGCAGCCGTGAGTGTTTTGATAAAAAACGGATCGGAAATGGGCTCCGTCAAGGTTCCACATGCCGACACAATTTCACTCAGCGAACTCACCGAAATCCTGAACCGGGAAGTACCCAAAGCTCGACAAGGTGATGAGAAAAACAAAACCATGCGGATGAAAGCAATCGTAGCGGCAATCCCCTGGCCCTTTCGCTCGCTCACGCTGCGCCTCCTCCGGTTTTTATCCATCGACCTCGGATTGAGCATTCCGGCACTTGGTATTGGCCCCGATAGTTTTGGCTCGTTTATTTTATCCAACATCGGAACTCTTGGGCTCGATATGGGCTACCCGGCACTCCTTCCATCCTCCAATGTAGCCTTCGTGTTGATTATGGGTGGAGTGCATGAAAAACCCGCCGTCGTGGACGGGCAGATCGTCCCCCGACGGATTATTTCCCTCGGAGCAGCCCTGGATCATCGGGTGGTGGATGCTACCCACGGAGGACGGCTTTTCCTCTATTTAAAACAAGCCGTAAAGACACCAGAACGCTTGCTCCAAGCCGCAGAATAGCATTAAAAGTCAGGAATAAGCCTAAAATTGCTCGTTTTCGCCACAAACTCTAAGCCTAAACTGGCGCTTAATCTAAATATCCCTTAGATTTGCACCATGCAATCGTTGCGCAAATTCAGGTTTATTAGCATTTTCTGGCTGCTGTCCTTACTCACAGCAACCAGCGGGGTGAGTATTCACCAGATTTATTGCTATTGCCTGGGCGAAACAACCGTCTCGCTGTTTGATACCGGAGAGGTGGAGTGCGGTGCTGTCGAACAAATGGCCTGCTGTGCAAAAGCAGCCCCGACCTGCTGCGAGCTTGAAAAAGCAAGTACTGCACAAGATGGCTGCCAACAAACAGATTGCCAGCACCGAACAGTCAAGGTTGCCAAACTGAAAACCGATATTGATTTTCAGTTTACCATGCTTCCCAAATTGATGCTGGTTGCAGAAGCACCCAACACACCTGTCTTTGAAGCCTGGACATACCGGTTATTTCCGGAATGCTCTCATCCGGTCAAGGCGTGCCCCTCCTTAAACCTTACCGGCAGACAGATCAGTCTGCAGCATCAACAATTTCGTTGTTAGTCATTTCCTGATTCCAGTGATTTTTGGAGTAGATAAAGCACTTGCTACAAATGAAGGCATTACACACCTGCTCAATCACACCCCCTATCGCTTTGTATGGAAGACCTTTTCAATAGGGCCTCCGAAGCGTATTTTACACTATTAAAATTCAGGAAATGAACTATAAATCTCTATCGATTCTTATGCTCTGTCTGCTGGGACAATTGGGTTCCATCCAGGCACAGGATCAGGAAAAAATATATGGTATTGTCACCAATGAAAACTCCGAGTTGCTTATAGGCGCTTCGGTCTTTTGGGAAGATACCAAACAGGGCACTACTACCGACCTGGAAGGTCAATTCTGGGTGCCGGCCCGTACCACCAAAGGCCAGCTCATTGTTCAATATGTTGGCCACACCCCCGCCAATGTAGAAGTGTTGCCCGGTGAAGACAGCCTGTGGATTGAAGTCCAGGGTGTCACCCTTCAGGAAGTCACCATCGCTGAAAAGAACTTTGACAATGGTGTGTCCATGCTCGAAACCCGTAACATTGAACGCATCAACAGCGATGAGCTAAAAAAAGCACCCTGTTGCAACCTCTCTGAAAGTTTTGAAACAAACGGGACCGTGGATCTGGTATATGCCAATGCGCTGACAGGTATAAAGGAAATCCAGATGCTGGGACTGCGCGGCGTGTACAGCCAGTTTATGGTTGAAAATCGCCCAAGCATGATGGGCATTGCCACACCCTTTGCATTCGAGATGATTCCGGGTACCTGGTTGAGTGGGATTCAACTTGCTAAAGGAGCCAGCACGGTAAAAAACGGGTACAGCGGTATCAGCGGCCAAATCAATGCCGATCTGGTGAAGCCTCAATCCGACAAACCCTTTTACCTCAATGCATACAGTTCCAGCGGTGGCCGGGGCGAACTCAATGTCCACCTGAATAAAAAAGGGGACGGCAATTTTTCCAACGGGCTGCTGGCACACGGAAGTTTCGTTCGAAACCGGTGGGACATGAACAACGACAACTTCTACGACAACCCAAACAGATATCAGGCAAATGCCCTGTACCGGATGTTTTATGACGATCCGAAAATGTGCGCTCAGTTTAATATTCAACTGATTACTGACAACAGAACCAGCGGACAGATTGAAGCCATCCCCGGCTCAAATCTGTTTTTGGTAGACCAGCAAAATGACCGGATTGAAGTCTGGGGAAAACTCGGCAGAAAATCTGTTTTTGACAAAGAGTACAACCAACTCGGCAACATGGTTTCCGCCGCATGGCATCGGGCAAATTCCGTCTTCGGAGCCAACACCTATGTGGCTACCCAGCGAAGTGCCTATTGGCAAACGCTGTATGAGACCATCATCGGCAACACCAACCACAAGCTGACACTCGCACCTTCCCTGCACTATTTTGATATTGATGAAAAAGTAAACGAAGGCGACCTGAGCAGAACCGAAACTATTCCGGGGGCTATGGTTGAGTACAGCTACAATCGGCCCAACCCCGATCTGGGGTTCCCGGATTTAGTAGTGGTAGTAGGTGCCCGAACCGATTACAACAGCCGGTTTGGCTGGTTTTTCACCCCACGTTTCAGTGCCAAATACAACTTTTCTGAAAATACCATCGTGCGGGTTTCCGGAGGGTATGGCTACCGCTCCCCCAACCTGATTGCAGAAAACATCAGTCTCCTCGCGAGCAACCGAAGCCTGGATTTTGCATCTGATATTTCCTACGAAGCAGCCTGGAATTACGGGATTAATTTCACGCAGAATTTCAAACTTGCCGGTAAATCCGGTGCTCTGGCGCTGGATGCTTACCGAACTGATTTTACCCGACAGATTGTGGTGGATGTGGACCAATCACCAACTACCGTTTTCTTTTACAATTCCCCGGGAGCATCGTATGCTACCAACCTGCTGCTCAGTCTGAACTACAACCTGCTGGCTGGCCTGGACATTAAACTGGTGGGTAAAATGAACGATGTGAAAGCCACCTTTGCAAACGGCGAATTGAATGAACTGCCACTGGTAGCCCGCTACCGGGGCTTGATTGCGGTAGATTACCAGACGCCTTCAAAAAAATGGACGTTCAATACGCATGTGCAATTGGTCGGACCGCAGCGACTGCCCGACAACTCGCAGGTGCCCCATGAGTACATCCACGATTTTCCGGAGCGCAGCCCCAACTACGCCCTGGTAAATCTGCAGATCACGCGCAGCTGGAAAAACATAGAGTTTTATCTCGGCGGTGAAAACCTGACCCACTTCATGCAGCACCACGCCATCATCGCGGTGAACGAGCCCTGGAGTCCCTACTTCAACGGCTCTCAAATCTGGGCCCCAACCATGGGCGCCATGGGTTACCTGGGTGTGCGCTTCAGCCCAAGCGGATTGTAACTTTTATCCAGTTTGTAAAAAAGCCATCCATGCAGATAAACTCGATGCATGGATGGCTTTTTTTTATCAAAAAACGAATGGTATTATTTTACCCTGGACGCTAGGTTGCCCAGGTTTTGTCGCCCTTCTTGTACGGCATTGCGCCATCGTACCGACCCGGAATGGCCTCATAGCGCAGGGCCTCTGTACAGCCAATCTCCGAGGTAAAATATCCGGTTACAACCAGGCTTTTAAGGTGCTGCCAAAAACGGAACCCACCGGATTGTTGCTTGTCTGCACTTTCCAGGAGCCGGAGTACCTGAGTGCGCTCTTCGCTGTTGCACTCAACAAAGGATTTGGCAAAACGATCGCGGGCCATGACATCTATCCCGGAAAGGCCGTCATAAAACGCTGTGCGGTCGGATACTTCGTAACAGTCGCCCACAATTTTTTGAATAAACTTTGGAACCCCTGCGGCTTTCGCTCCGGGCGTGTCGGTTGTTGGGACGATGGTCTCAGCAACCTCTCCCAAAAGGGCTTCATCTTTTAGAGACAAAACTGAAGGAATGTCCGGGCTTTCCCAGGCACGCAAGATATCCGGAATTGCTAGGGTGCCGCCTACCAGAATGGCGGCTCGTTTTATTGCTTCACGTCTGGAAATTACACTCATATTCTAAATTATTTGGCAGAAAAAAAACTTCCTTGCTATTTTATCATCGACCCTTTTGAAAAGTAAAATTACATTTCTCATCTTTAGGGCACTGCAAAATTAAACGGTTTATCCATTGAAACAAATGGACTCGAAATAATTTCCACATGAAGAAGAAATACGACGCAATTGTCATTGGCTCCGGGGTCTCCGGCGGCTGGGCAGCAAAGGAACTTACTGAAAAAGGACTTCAGGTTCTGATGCTTGAGCGGGGCAAGCCGCTCGACCACATTACGGGCTACGAAACAGCCAACAAACACCCCTGGGAACTGGAGCACCGGGATCGCACCACCGTAGAACAACGCAAGGAGCACCCGATTATGCGAAGAGACTATCCATACCGGGAATCCACTGAAAAATACTGGTTCAAAGATATCGATGCGCCCTACAAGGAAAACATGCGCTTCGACTGGTACCGTCCGGACATTGTAGGTGGCAAATCAGTTATGTGGGGGCGGCAATCCTACCGCCTTTCCCAAATGGACTTTGAAGCCAATGCAAAAGACGGAGTGGGCAACGATTGGCCCATCCGATACGAAGACCTTAAATCCTGGTACGATTACGTGGAAGGACATGCCGGTATTTCCGGAGAAAACCTGGGCATCCCCCAATTTCCCGATGGAAATTTGTTGCCGGGAATGGACCTGAATTATGTGGAGCAAAAAGTCCGGACATCCATTGAAGCAAAATTTGATGGACGTTACATGACCATCGGCCGGGCAGCCAACCTGACCAAACCCCACAAGGGCCGTTCGAATTGTCAGTACCGCAATCTTTGCGACCGCGGCTGTCCGTTTAGCGCCTATTTCAGCACCCAATCCTCCACCCTGCCGGCGGCAATGGCTACGAAAAAACTCACCCTTCGGCCGCATTCTATCGTCAACTCCATCATTTATGATGAGAAAAAAGGCAAGGCGAAAGGTGCTGGTTATCGATAGTCAAACCCAGGAACGGCACGAGTTCCACGCCCGCATCATTTTGTCTGCGCCTCCGCTGTCAGTTCAACCTGGATTTAATGAACTCCATTTCACCCAGCTTTCCCCAACGGACTTGGCAACAGCAGCGGTGTGTTGGGTCACTACCTGATGGACCACCATTTCCGTACCGGAGCAACAGGCACCTGGGAAGGGGATGAAGACAAATACTATTTTGGCCGCAGGCCCAATGGAATTTACATTCCACGCTACCGGAACATCGGATCAGATAAACGGGATTACATCCGTGGCTTTGGATACCAGGGCGGTGCCAGCCGTCAGGGCTGGTCGCGCGTAGTAGCCGAACTCGGTTTCGGTGCTGATATGAAAAACCGGGCTACAGAGCCGGGCCCATGGACAATGGGACTTACGGAAGCTAAACGAATGCCTTCCGTATTACGACAACTACATGGCGCTGAACAACGATGTGAAAGATAAGTGGGGTCAACCAACCCTGACCTTCAATGTAGAGTATAAGGACAACGAGGCAAAAATGCGCGTAGACATGCAAAACGATGCCGCCGAAATGCTGAAGCCGCCGGACTTAAAAATGTGAAAGGCTATGACAATGGCTCTGCACCTGGTCAGGCTATTCACGAAATGGGCACTGCACGCATGGGCCATACTGCCAAAGATTCTATTTTGAATAAATGGAATCAGGTGCATGAGTGTAAAAATGTGTTTGTGACCGATGGTGCCTGCATGAGTTCGAACTCAAATGTAAATCCATCGCTGACCTACATGGCACTGACCGCACGGGCTGCCGACTATGCCGTGCAGGAAATGAAGCGAAAAAACTTGTAGTGCTGAGGGGATTGCATTCAAATTTTGCAAGCCACCAAATGAGTTAGATCAACTGTTAAACCGATATAAATTAGTGCCGCCGGTAATTTTATACCGTCGGCACTTTTTGTAGAGAAATGCATCTTTGCCCTATGAAATATACAACTGCTGCCGAAGCGGTAAAAGCCATAAAATCTGGCGACCGCATTTACGTCCACACAGCCGCCGCTGCACCTGTCCACCTGATTGAAGCCATGGTGGAACGGGCTCCTGAATTACAAAATGTGGAACTGATCCACTTGCACACCGAAGGGCCGGCCCCGTATACCCAGCCGGAATACAAAGGGTCCTTTTTCACCAATGCCATGTTTATCGGGGCCAATGTTCGGGCGGCCATGCCAACCGATCGGGCCGACTATATTCCGATTTTTCTGAGTGAAACACCCTACCTGTTCCGCAGGGGTTTGCTGCCTATTGATGTGTGTATGCTGACGGTTTCTCCGCCCGACCACAACGGTTGGTGTAGCCTTGGCGTGTCCATTGATTCCAGCCTTGCTGCTGCCCAAACGGCCAAGACCGTAATTGTTGAGATCAATCACAACATGCCGCGTACGCATGGAGATAGTTTTATTCACATCAGCACCATCAAGCATGTGTATTATTGAAACCGAACGTCCGCTGCCTGAAGTGGTTCCACCACCACCCAGCCCGGAAGAAACCCGAATCGGGCAATTTATTGCTGAGATGGTTGAGGATGGTGCCACGCTGCAAATGGGAATCGGGTCTATTCCAAACGCTGTGCTTTCTTTTTTAGGAAATCACAAAAAACTGGGAATTCATACCGAGATGTTTTCAGATGGCATCATCGACCTGGTGGAGAAAGGCGTGATTACGGGGGAAATGAAACACCGTCAGCGCAATGAAATTACAGCGACCTTCCTGATGGGTTCCAAGCGCTTGTACGATTTTGTACACGACAACCCACAAATCCGTATGATGGAGGCCTCCTATACCAACGATACCGCCATCATTCGAAAAAATCAAAAAGCCACCGCAATTAACTCCGCAATCGAAATCGACCTGACCGGTCGGGTGTTGTGCCGACTCTATTGGGTCCAGAATGTACTCCGGGGTGGGTGGCCAGATGGACTTCATCCGGGGTGCATCGCTCTCACCGGGAGGAAAACCAATTATTGCGCTCAGCTCGGCAACCAGAAAAGGGCAGTCGAAAATTGTCCCCTTCCTGAAGCAAGGAGCAGGGGTTGTTACTACCCGTGCCCACATGCACTATGTTGTAACCGAATACGGTGTAGCGAATTTGTTTGGTAAAAATTTGCAGCAACGTGCCAAAGCACTAATTGAAATTGCCCATCCGGATTTCAGGGAGGAGCTGAGTAAGCAGGCCAGAGAACTTTACGGTAGGAGTTAATTGCATTTGTAAAACACAGGCATAGGGTTGCTTTCGGCAAATTTTGAATTTCTTGGTATTAATTTATTGGTCGGCTTGCCAGTGGTATTACGTTGAGGAGAAGGAAGGTGAGCGGGTATCGAGTAATAATTCAGGCAGTCAAAACTGCACATCTGACAGCGAGCCGACACCCTATACTCGCGAGAATACCCTATTTTAGGGGCTAATAATTGCACCAAATTCATTTCAATGAATCTTGCTTTTAATTGCAGTCCTTTTGTTTTCATCCCTAGACCTAAACACAAAACCCATGTAATCCGGATACGATTCCCACCGAAGTGGAGATTCATCAGGGACTTTTATTCATGTACGTATTTGAACGGCTGGTGTTTCCACATGATTTTACTATCAAATCCTGTTCGGATAACTGCCAGGATTCAAGCCCGAAATTAGAATATGCAGCAAAGGACATTAATCCACCCCAGGGTTGTTGTCACAAAAATTTAGACTGGACCGATAATATATATTTTATTTGTAGCGCCATATCGGTCCACAACAGGTGGAAGTCCGGGTAACAGATGCGTTTAGAGCAATTAAAATAGTCACCTTAATATTATGGGGCAATTGTTTGCAGGAAATCCAGCACAAGGAAGCTGATTGCTTTTGCTGAAATGGGTATGGCTAACAATGTGAACTGGAAAATTGACTTTCATATTCCATTATACTCGAAGTGCTCGCAGATAGTTGCATGTTATCAGTAATAACTACGACCAGTCGACGCTGCGCCTTACCGGCTCACTACACCCTGAATGGCGCTTTCCACCTATGATCTGATTTTAATTTCAAACACATCCTTGGCATCGATGTCTTGGATTCTCCATTTAAATTAATGGCTGCCGACATGAACGACTCGGAGTATAAGTACATTTGATATTGTGACCGGCCGCAGGGTAATACTTGGAATTACAGACACCCTTCCCAATGGCCAATCCTGGCGTTTTGTTCCTTCATACTATGGTCTACAAACAGCAAATCCCTTTTTAATTTGAACCGGTACCGGATTCAACTGCTCCTCTACAATCGATGGTACGGACCAGTTGCCATTCATTCACTGCTTTCAAGATTGGTGGTGTGAACAACAGTGCAGCGCTCCGTGCAAGCGCAATTTGCGGAAAAGCGAACAAATTGAGGACATCTGGATTGGGCAGGTGGAAGAATTAAGAGGGGAATTGCCCATATCCATTTTTTACACCCAGACACTGGAACTGGAGGGGCCTTACAATTTGAACTGGACTGCGGAACTGGTGGTTAAGCACGGCTGTGGAATCCGCTGCCCTGAATCTTAACTAACCCATATTTCACCAGATAAGCAAACCTGCGCGTGAGTTGGATTTCCGGGCAGGAGCCGCTCAGAACTTGCCTGGTTTCCATCATCTGACTCAATCATGAAAACAAACATCTCATCTGTTCCAGCGGGACCGTAATCATCATAAAGTGTTTCCAATGCACCAGACTGGTGATAATTCCAACAGGGACCGCACCAAGTGGCAGAAAAGTCCAGAATAACAGTCTTACCCTGATCAAGAAGATCATATAGATTGTATTCCACCCCATTGATATCTGTAGCGGTAAAATCAGGCGCAATGCTGCCGTCAGGCATTTGAGCCTGTAGATTTAAACTAGTGAAAAGCAGAAAAAGTAGTGTAAAAATTTTTTGCATAAATAGGTGTTTTAGTAAAAGGTGTGTTTTTTAAAAAGCAGGCGAAATTAATCAAACCTGATTACAAAAAAACCCGGATTCACAATCAATAATTCGTACAAATCACACAAACAATTGATAATAAATCACTTAAACCCATTTTCACCAAATTTACCTGAGGCAAAACAAACAACTAAATAGTGAATTGTTCCTTAGGTAGCAGCAAAAAAAAATCCCGAACCCAGCGTACAAGCCGGATTCGGGATATGTTATAGTAACCTGGTAAAGCAGCGAATTAGTTGCCGCCTTCCAGTGCTGCCGCACCACTCACAATCTCACCCAATTCGGTGGTAATTGCTTCCTGGCGCGCTTTGTTGTAAGTAATTCTCAGATTCTTGAGCATTTCATCTGCATTCTCTGTGGCTTTATCCATCGCAGTCATACGAGCACCATGCTCGGAAGCCTGTGTGTCCAAAACACACTTGTGGAACTGCAACTGGAGGATGCTGGGAACCAGGGTTTCCAACAATTGCTCCTGATTTGGCTCAAAAATATAGTCCGCACGCATGCCACTGGATGCACCTTCTTCTGCTTCAATTTTCTGAACCGGAAGCCATGCCTCAACCGTCGGGAATTGTGTAGCCGCATTTTTAAAGCGCCCGTAAACAATTTCAATGGCATCGTAGTCTCCTTGCTCAAAAGCCTGCATCAATGTACGTGCTACCTCGCTTGAATTGGCGTATTCTGCCTGATCGTACAAACCGATGTGGTCGGTAATGTAGTTGAGATCGGTAAAACGGCGACGGAAGTAGTCGTAGCCCTTTTTACCAATAAAAAGTACATCCACCTTACCGGCAGCACGCTGTGCAGCGTATTTGGTATCAATTCGCAGAATGGTCTCTTTATTGATATTGGTATTAAAAGCCCCGCACAAACCACGATTGGATGTAACGACAACCATCAGTACCCGTTTCAACTCGCGCTCAACACCAAAGGAGGTGCTGCCATCTCCATCCAGATTTGAAAGGATGTTCGAAAGCATGCGGTTCAGCCGTTCAGCATAGGGGCGCATTTCAACAATGGCGCCTTGCGCTTTGCGCAACTTAGCAGCGGAAACCATTTTCATCGCCTTGGTAATCTGCTGTGTGCCGACTACCGATTTGATGCGTTCGCGAACTTCTTTTAGCCCTCCAGCCATGTTCTAATTTTTGTTTGAATTCAAAAAAAAAGGTCTCACTATACGGGTAATGCAATATGCATTACTTCTTGTATTGAGCAGCGAGATCGGCTGCCAGGTTTTTCATTTTATCCAGGCTCTCGCTCTCCAATTTACCCTTACGGAATTCTTCCAATATGTCAGCCATTTCTTGTTCCATCTTCATGAGGAAGATGTCTTCAAATTCACGGACTTTATTGGTTGGAACGTTCCGGAGGAGGTTGTTGGTTCCGAGGTAAATCATGGCCACCTGCTTCTCTACTGTTACCGGAGAGTATTGAGGCTGCTTCAGGATTTCCACGTTGCGCTCACCTTTTGAAAGTACGCTTTGTGTAGCGGCATCCAGGTCAGAACCGAACTTTGCAAACGCTTCCAATTCGCGGTATTGCGCCTGGTCAAGTTTCAGCGTACCTGCTACCTTCTTCATTGATTTGATCTGAGCAGAACCACCTACACGGCTTACAGAGATACCTACGTTGATCGCAGGACGTACACCAGAGTTAAAGAGGTTAGACTCAAGGAAGATCTGACCGTCGGTAATAGAAATTACGTTGGTCGGGATATATGCAGATACGTCACCCGCCTGGGTTTCGATGATCGGCAATGCAGTCAAAGAACCACCACCTTTTACAATACCTGCATTTTTCAGGCTGTCAGGAAGGTCGTTCATGGTTTTAGCGATGTCGTCGTTGTTGATCACCTTCGCTGCACGCTCGAGCAAGCGGCTGTGGAGGTAGAATACGTCACCAGGGTATGCCTCACGGCCTGGAGGACGACGGAGCAACAGCGATACCTCACGGTAAGCAACTGCCTGCTTGGAAAGGTCGTCAAAAATAATCAATGCAGGACGGCCTGTGTCACGGAAGTACTCACCAATTGCAGCACCGGAGAACGGAGCGTAGAATTGCAAAGGAGCAGGGTCAGAAGCAGAAGCAGATACGATCACTGTGTAGTCCATTGCACCGTATTCTTCCAGTGTACGAGCCACCTGCGCAACGGTAGATGCCTTCTGTCCACAAGCAACGTAAATACAGTAAACCGGCTCACCGCGGTCGTAGAATTCTTTCTGGTTGATGATGGTGTCCACTGCAATAGCAGTTTTACCAGTCTGGCGGTCACCAATGATCAACTCACGTTGGCCACGGCCGATTGGAATCATGGAGTCAATCGCCTTGATACCAGTCTGCAGTGGTTCGTTTACAGGCTGACGGTAGATAACACCAGGTGCTTTACGCTCCAATGGCATTTCATACTTAGTACCACCGATTGGACCTTTACCGTCGATCGGTTGTCCAAGTGGGTTTACTACACGACCAGCAAACTCTTCGCCAACTTCAATGGAGGCAATGCGGCCAGTACGTTTTACCGTTGAGCCTTCGTGAATGCCGTCAGAAGGTCCCATGAGTACCACACCCACGTTGTCTTCTTCCAGGTTCAATACGATCGCACGAACACCATTTTCGAACTCCACGAGTTCACCGGCTTGTGCACTGTTGAGGCCATACACACGGGCGATACCGTCACCAACTTGAAGTACAGAACCTACTTCCTCGAGGTTGGTATCAGCGCCGAAGCCTGACAATTGTTGTTTGAGAATCGCAGAAATTTCTTCTGGTCTGACGTCTGCCATGACTATTTAGTTTTAATTATAATTTTTAAATGGTCGAATCACAGGTTGATTGGAATCGGGGAAAGAGCACAACCGGGGAGTTAGAACTCTTTGATATATAGGTTTTTATTAAATGCAGATTTGAGTTCGTGCAGTTTGTTCAACACACTGGCATTGTAGCGCTTGTCGTCAAACTCAACGATAAAGCCTCCGATAATCCCTGGGTTTACCTTGGTTTCGATTTCCAGGTTTTTAAAGGTGGCGTTGCTCTCGAGCAATTTCTTCTTCAGTGTTTCCAGTACCTCATCGGAAAGAGGAGCTGCGGAAGTAACTTTCACCGTAGTGATGTTTTTGAGCACCTTGTATTGGTTTTCAAATTCTTCTGCAATTTCCGGAATGTACATTTCCCGGCCCTTGGTTACCAGCAATTGGAGGTAACTCATGGTCAGCCCCTGAACTTTGCCTTCAAACAATGCTTTAAGAACAGAATTTTTCTTGTCGCTGTGAAGAATCGGGCTTTTCAACATCAGGTTCAGATCGCGGTTCTGCGTAGCAGTGCGCAATTGCTGGATGTCGGCATGCACCGCTTCGAGCATATTTTGCTCAACAGCAAGGTCCAGAAGGGACTTGGCGTATCGGGTTGCTATTCTGAGTACAGACATGGATGCTTTATTAATCGAAGATGGAAATATCGGTCGGAACCGGCGTGCCCATCGTTTATTAATTCAATTTAATCTTTTCAGCCAGATCTTTGGCGTATGCCACCTGATCCGGATTGTTAGC
Organism: Saprospiraceae bacterium; assembly: GCA_041392625.1. Classification (GTDB taxonomy): domain Bacteria; phylum Bacteroidota; class Bacteroidia; order Chitinophagales; family Saprospiraceae; genus M3007. The sequence goes on from JAWKLR010000014.1 coordinate 24,106, forward strand.
CAGTTCTTTGCCCAGTACTTTCTCGGCAATTTCGATGGCCATTTGTCCAGCCTGGTTTTTCAGATCCACAATGGCTGCCTGCTTTTGATTTTCAATATCCTGGAAAGCGCTTTCAATCTTGCGCTTGTACTCCACATTGGCGCGTTCTTTAGCTTCCGCAATGATATCATCTTTCGCCTCTTTGGCTTCGCGCAACATGATGGCGCGCTCCTCACGGGCTTCAGCAAGCAATTTTTCATTTTCAGCATGGAGGTTAGCCATCTCTTCGCGGGCACGCTTGGCCTCGTCCAGAGAATCTTGGATATCCTGCTCGCGCTTTTTCAGGCCTTCTGCAATTGGCTTGAAGGCAACACGGCTCATAATAAACCAGAAACCGAGAAAAATTACGGTTGTCCAAAAAAGCAATCCCGGCTCAGGCCGGATAACGGAGAAATCTGCCAGAAACATCATGTATGACTGATTTGAATCGAGTTATTTAAAAAATCCAAATGGATTCTAAAGAATGTTAAAACTAAGATTCCAGACGGCGCAGCAACCAACCGTTCTGCCACCATCTGGATTTTTTTCGGACAGGAATTAACCTACGAAGAAAGAAAGTACCATACAAACCAGAGCAGCACCCTCAATAAGAGCCGCTGTAAGGATTACGATACCACGAATGTCGCCCAAAGCCTCTGGCTGACGAGCAATCGCTTCTGTAGCTTTACCACCGATCAAACCGATTCCGAGACCAGCGCCGATAGCAGCCAAACCTGCACCAATAGTTGCTAAATTCATAACAAATGAATATTATAAGTGTGAAATTAAGTTCAAATTTATTCTATCAGCCCGTAGGCCGTAGGGTATCAAATTAGTGATGTGCCTCTTCTGTTGCCATGCCAAAATATACAGCGGACAACATCGTAAAGATGTATGCCTGCAAAAAGGCAACCAGCAACTCAAGGGCCATCATGAAAAGGGTCAACGGAATGGAAGCAGCAGCACCAATCGCAGTTCCGCTCATGCTTTCTCCCGCATCACCAAAAATAAATATCAGGCTCACGAAACTGATAATCACAATGTGACCGGCAGTTACGTTTGCAAACAAACGCAGCATGAGCGTAAAGGGCTTCAGGAAAAGACCCAGAATCTCAATTGGCGTAATAATCAAAACTTTAAGTACGGTAGGCACACCTGGCATCCAGAAAATGTGCTCCCAGTAGTGCTTGTTTCCCTTGAGGTTGGTAATGATAAAAGTAATCACAGCCAAAACCAGGGTGATTGACAGGTTACCAGTCACGTTCGCACTTCCGGGGAAGAATGGAATCTGTCCGATAAGGTTGAGTCCGAGGATAAAGAAGAATACGGACAGCAAGAACGGCATGAACTCATCGTAACGCTTTGGGATGTTTGGCTTGGCCACATCATCGCGAATGAAGGTAACCAAGGGCTCGAAGAAATTCTGCAAACCTTTTGGAGCCATTCCGTCACGTGTTTTGTACGATTTAGCAACTGCCCGGAAAACAAAGAAAAGCAGCAACACTGTAAGCAACATCGTGAATACGTTGCGGGTAATAGAGAAATCGGAAAAACTGGTGATTCCTCCGCCCAGCATACCGCCGTCGTACGAAGTTTTTGCATCCAGTTCGTAGCAATTTCCGTTAGCCTGAACGAAATAAATCATTTTAGGCTTGCCATTTACCTCACGCTCCTCATGGGTAGGGCCAGTAACTGCCACCTCACCTTTCGGGAAATTTTCGTCTTTGACCCGCATTACATTGCCATGTACCAACACATATCCGTCAACAGCCATTGTGCCGTTGCCGTGGTGGTGTGGGTGAAATGCAGAGGTGGTGGTGAATGTCCATCCAGCAGATGGAGCATACAAAATACAAGGGAGGTGGAGGTATACGTCGCCAACAATGTGAATGGCGTTGGCATCCGCGATGTGATGCAGAGCCGTCTCACTGGCGTTAAACTCCGGATTTTCTTCAGCCGGATGGCCACAACCGTGGCTTTCGCCCTCACCGTGTGCAGCTTCTGCTGCATCGGCATGACCGGCATCAGCATGCGATTCATCGCTGTGAGCCGCTTCAGTCGCTGGCTCTGCATGCGACCCACCTGTGTGGTCGTGATCGGTGTGGTTATTCTGCCCAAAAGCAGCCAGCGATAAGGCGCTGAAAACTAAGACAATATAAAATTTGCGTAGTGCAATCATACCCAGAGAACTGTAAAGGCTGTTCAAATCGGCTGCAAAAGTACAATCTACTATTGGTTTTCGGAAACTTCCCCCGAAAAAAATCCGAAAAAAATGAGGAATCCGCCTCATTTCAAATGCCCCTGCGAAATAAAATTTGGAAACATGGCTGATTTAATTGTTTGAGACCGGAAAATGCAGCAACAATGAAAGCCAAGCTGCCTGGGGCTCAAACCAAATCAGGTGTATTTTGCTCCGAGTACGATAATAAATTTTGTAACCCCATTTTTCAACTCAGAATGCCTAATACACACGCAATTTGAACAAGGTTTGATTGGGCACACGTATATCCGGCTGACCGATGTAATACAAGTATCCGTTCCGAACCTTGAAATGGTGCGCTATCAGGTGTACTTCCGGCAAACTAAAAACAGCCTGAACTTCCCCATTGTCCACATCAATTCGTTTTAACAAAGTGGTTTTGGAATTGGAGAACATTCCATAAACCTGCCCCAACACCTCGTCTTTAAGCAGCAGGCGGGCCCAATCCTTCTCTCTGTGGTACTGAATCGGAACTACCCGGGTATTCTTAAAGGGTGGTTCAAAACGGTACAACTGATCGTTTACATGATCAAACAGAAGCAGGGTGTCGTTCATGTTTAAGATTGGAACATATACGGTGTCCTCGCGCAACAACTCCATCCAGGTAAAGTGGGCCATCTGGTCCGGGGTTTCTACCTGTTTCAACAAAGCATCCGGGTGGTAGAGTTCGGAATAAACTGCGCTGGTTTCAACCGCACCAAACCCAAAATCACTGATGCTGGGCGTTGGCCCAAAAGGGTCATGCATCATGAGGGGCTGGTTGTATACCAATTTTACATAGGCTTCTTTCATTAGTTCCTCCCCGGTTTTATCTTCCACCTGGATCAAAGGCACCTTATGCCCCTTTGGGTCGAGGTAATAATAGATGACAGATTTTTCAAACAACCCATATTGCCTGAAATAAAAATAGTCGTCGGAATAGGCTACGCAGGGTTCTAGCAGCCCCCAGAATTGGCGACTGTCATAGGCAGGAAAGGTATCAATCGTCTGTTCGAAAATACTTATTTCGTGACAAAAATCCGGGCCTACGGCATGGTACCCACCCAGACAGCCATGCAGACGCTGTGCGCCATTACCCAATTGCAGCTTGCGTCAGTCGCCGACCGGAATCATCCCATTGCTTCCAGATAGGTTCGTTTTTTGGCGAGTACCAGGGCAAGATATTTTCACCGGCAAAAGTATAATCCAGCAAGGTGTGTTGATAGTCCTCCTCGTACAACCGCGCTTCTTTGGTCGCTCCAATCTGCACTTCTGAAAGTTGGACCTGCTGAGGACTCAGCCAATTTCCAGGCGCGTAGATCCGCAACGAAATTGGAAGGCGTTAGGACAATTCTTCTTGAAAAATACCCCAGGTAACGGACATTCAAACTTTCAGGCTGATATGCCAGCTGAAAATAAAAGTTGCCAGACTCATCTGTGCGAACATGGCTGGTATCGTTGTAAAATATTGAAACGCCGGGCAAACCCTCTCCGGTTTCACCCCGAACAATGCCCCTCACCGAAAAGAGATCGGTTTGAGCCTGAGCAACAAATGGAAGGAAGGCGATACAAAATAAAAACAAACGCATATCATCGGATTTACACCAAAAATATGCGTTTGTTTTTATTCTGCTTAGTCCACTTCGTGAACTGTGTGATTCATTAACTCATCGGTTCTGTTCAATAGATGAGTGCCCCATTAATACATCACCAAGCGGCGACTGGCACTTCCAAACGGAGTTTCCAGGCGATACATATAGATACCAGGCTCCCGGATGTCGGAACGCTGCAATACAATATGATTTTCTCCGGCTTCAAAATAACCATTTTTGTGTGCTACTACATGTCCGTGTGAATCCAATACCATTAAGTTGATACTGGCCGACTCCGGAATGCTAAACCACAAAAGGGTCATTTCTACGAATGGGTTGGGGGAGTTGGGGTAAAGTTGAAGAACGGGTTCTGCTACAGCCAGATCTCCTCTGGCATCTACTTCGGTTTGATACTGAAACATAAAATAAGATTATTCCTGATTAGGAACTTTTTTCAAAGTCCCCGGGAAAAGGCGATTAAACGATTATGGGTGGATGTTCTTTTCTTTTGTTCATGGGATTATTCCCAATACGGTATGCCGGGTAAAAGACAAATCCTGTGCCAGAATCCATTTTTTTCTTTTTTAATTCGTTAAAAAATCAAGGAAACTGTTTTTTTAACTTCATTTATTACTCCTTAAGCCAAAAGGGCATCAAAACGGCACCAAATTGCCAGTATCAGATGAAAACCTAGCCAGTTCTCACGCACACCAAACACGATTTTTTCAAAAAAAAGCCCCGCCAACATCTTCTCGACCGTTGGCAGGGCTTTTTGATTCAAAGCATCTTTGGTTAATGTGCCACAACTAGTTTCTCCCGTATAGTTGCTTCACCGGCAGCATTGCGCAACTCAACATAATAAATCCCGTTAGACAGGAATTGAGTCGAGAAAGACAACTCCCCGATTGCCTGATTCTTCCAATTTTGCTCCAACACCTGACGGCCATGCACATCCATCACCCGCAACTGAAAATCGGCACGATGCGGATTTGCTGAATTGAAATAAACCCGGCTGCTTGCAGGGTTTGGATACAACTTCGTGCGCTGTCCTGAATCTGCCAAAGTCTCCGTTCCAACCGGCAATTGGGTAAGGTCAGCAGACCAAACACCCCGACCATGGGTACCGATATACAAGGTGCGTGTTGCAGCGCGGACCTTCAGGTCAAATACATAGACATTCGGCAAGCCTTCCCCAAACACTTGCCAGTTGATCTCATCAGCATCGGTGTAGTACACGCCTATATCTGTTCCCACAAACAGGAAGTTGGTTTCTTCATCGTACAAAATCGCATTTACAGGAACGTTGGGCAAGCCATTTGAAATGTTTTGCCAAATCAACAGGTTTCCAAGCATGGCAGACTGGTACACCTTTTTATTGTCACCATATCCGGCCTTGCAAACCCACATGTGCATATCGTCGTTCGGATCAATGGCTATGCGTGTTATTTCATTGGATGGGTCTGGCGTATTCAATGTACTCCAGGAGGCACCACCGTCATCCGTGCGGTAAACTTTGTTGCTCCAGCTTGCCAAAATGATGTTGGTATCCTGTGGAGCATAAATTACATCCCGCAGGTTGTTATCGGTACTGCCTGTCAGGTTCGTACTGATCTTGTGGAAGTGATCGCCCCGGTCAAACGTTTTGTAAATGTCATGGAAACCAAAAAGCATGGTTTCTGTGCGCAATGGATTCATTACAAAAGGTGTTACCCATGCGCCTTCAGGATCGTCCGGCAGGTTATCTGAAATAGTCGTATTGGTTCCCCAGTTATTCGTAGAGCGATAAATTGCATTTCCACCATAATACTCAGTAAACAGAATATTGGAATTGTACGGGTCAATTGCCTGAGTCATGGCATCCCCGCCATTGGTATGAATCCAGTTTCCACCAGAGAACCGGAGCCAACCGCCGTTATCCTGTGAACCCGCTGCAATTTTCAGTGAGCCAGCTTCGCTCACTGAAATCCGGTAAAACTGCGCAATGCCCATTCCATTGGAATAATCACTCCAAATGTCATAGGGTTCGTGGTAGGTATAAACGCCACCGTCGTTGCAGAAAAACAAAATTTCCGGATTGTACGGATACACTACAATATCGTGTACATCGGCATGTACTTCCGGTTGAATGCCGTTGTTATACCAATTCGTGATTTGCGTCCAATTGGCCCCGCCATTGGTGGATTGGTTCACTACGACATTTGCACAATAAACAATATCCGGGTTAATTTGAGAAATATAAAACTGGAAATCTTCCGGCATGTAGGAACGGAATTCAATGGTCGCACCTGCATCGGAAGACATAAACAGTTTCTTGTCCTGCGAATACCGTATCCCCAAAACATCCGGGTCGGCCATAGTCACCGCCAGTTTGATCGAATTATTGGTATTGGGTTCGCTGGTTATCTGGTCCCAGGTTTCTCCCCCATCGATGGATTTAAACACATCGCTTTGGCCCCAATAATCGTAAAAAGCAGCATAAAGGGTATTGGAATCGCCCGGACGAAACTTCACATCGGTAAACTCACCGGCCCTTTTCTGAACCCACGTGGCACCTCCGTCGGTCGACTTGAGCAATCCACTGTTGGTTGCAGCAACCAACACCTGTGAATTGTTGGGATCCATTTTCAACTCATAAATCACCTTGAAATCATCCAGTTCCCAACTCAAACCAGTAGGGTTCCAGGAAACACCACCATCTTCTGATTTGTACACACCCATGTTATAATGCCACCAGCCAAATTTGTCGCCCAGCGAAATATAGAGTACATCCGGGTCTGAAGGGTCGGTCAGAATAATACTCACGGGCAGGTAGGGCAATTCATCCCCCAACGGAATGTAGCTCAATCCACCATCCTCAGTTTTCCAGAGCCCGCCATCCGGCGCACCAACAAAAAAGGTATATGGATCTTCCGAGTGAAACGCAACATGTTTGGTACGGCCCATCCCCCAGTATCCACCACCGGTATTTTGGGTAGGCCCGACCTCTTCCCATTGAGGTTGGTTCCCTCTGGATGCCACTTTTGCCCGGGCTTTTTGCTGCTCTACCCACTGTGTTTTCAGATCGGGAAAACTTCCGTCTGGCATCACCCGGTCTTTCCAAAACCATTTCCACCGTTGGTATTTTACAAACTGATTGTCCCAGCAGTCGGTATCCTCCTGTTCATAATCTACAAAATGCGCATCAAGGCGCTCGCATATAGCAAAATAGTTGCCTTTAGGCAATTCAATCCCAACATCCGGGAGCTCCTGACTCCCCGCAGAGAAAAACAAGGCTGCAAATACAAAAAGTAAAAGTGATTTTTTCATGTCTTAGATTTATAAACTACTAGTAGTCAGTGGTCAGTAGTCAGTGGTAAGTAGTAAGTTTTCTATAAACCATCCTTACTACTTATTACTTACCACTTACTACTAGATCACACAAAGGTACACAGCAGTTCGTACCTTTACGGGCAGGATGTATAGATTTATTAGCCATATCATTGCAATTGCAGTGGTTTCCACTGGAATTGCCTGCAACTCCCGGGAAACGGGTGAGCCCGTGGTTGACCCGGAGGAACAGTTTGAGTATTTTGCACTCAAACTCGGCCGTACCCTGGAGTATCAGGTGGATAGCCTGGTGTATGATTTTGGCACCAATGGAAATACCGTTGTCGATACCAATCGGCTTTTTGTAAAAATCCATTTTGCGGATACCTTGACAGACAACTCCGGTCAATTGGTTTATCTGCTTGAACGCTTTGAGCGAGGCAGTTCGGGTGAACCCTGGGTATATAATAGCAGTAGCACGGCATCCAGAACCGGAACGCAGGCTTTTTTCACCGAGGAGAACCTACGCTTTAATCCAATGATTTTCCCAATGACTGAGCGAAGCAGGTGGGATGGGAACAGCGCATTTGACTCCTTTCTCGAACTGGAAATTGCCGGGGAACGTATCCGGCCGTTTACCAACTGGGACTACCGGGTGGACTCGCTGGATATCCCGGGAGCCATTGGTCCGTTTGCGTTTGATTCCTTGTTGATTATCACAGAAGCCAATGATGAGATCAATATTGAAAAGCGGTTTTCCCGTGCTGTTTATGCCAAACATGTTGGGCTTGTAAAGAAAGAGCAATGGATTCTGGATTCCCAGTATTGCAACCAAATCCCCACCCCCACCGACTGCCTTACCAAGCCCTGGGAAGAGAAAGCAGAAAAAGGCTATATTCTTAGGATGGAAATCCTCAACTTTGCGGATTAAAATTGCATTTCAATCAAATAGAATGGACGCATACATAGAAGTGGGCTTTACCCAAAAAACACATGGAGTAAAAGGCGAACTCAAAATCAATATCGAAGACCCCTTCTGGGATGTCTGTATGGAAAAAAAACGGGTCTTCCTGGAAATACGCTCAACCAAAGTTCCGTTCTTTATAAAAGACATTCGGGGCGCCCACGGCGATATTGTGCTTTTTGAAGACATCCCCAACCGGGAAGCAGCGCTTCTGCTCCAATCAAAAAAGATCTACCTGCTGCAAAGCGACGTTCCTGATGACCTGGACCTGGAAACAGATGCACTTCAATACAGCCACCTCGCCGGGTATACCTTATTAGATGAAACACTCGGACTCATCGGAGCCATTGAGGAAGTCATCGAAATGCCACAGCAGGAAATGGCTGTCCTACAATACCAAAACAAAGAAGTACTCGTGCCGCTCAACGCCATTTTTATCAAAAAAATAGATGACAAAAAGTCTGAAATTTTAATGGACCTACCCGACGGACTTCTAACTATTTGATTTTCAGCATAATAAGACTTTTCAACTGTTAATAAAAACTTAAACTACTGGTGCTCGTGCCCTGAATTGTTCATGTTGGCACGCTTTTCGACATATACCATAAAAATAGTATTTCACAACGTTTTAATCATTTAGAAATGTCAACCCAATCCGAACATTCAAATCAAAGCAACCGGGGTGTAGTTATCCTGCTCACCATCGTTTTGCACCTGGCACTGGGTTATTACCTGTACCAGACCAGCACCAAAGCGCCACAAACTACCCGCATGGAGCAAGTGGACGCTGCGAACAAAGCCTCCGAAACGCCCTAATCCGAACACAACCTTCTTCCTATATATGCCAGAAGCCCTCCTGAATTGCATTCAGGAGGGCTTCTGATATTTCATACAAACTGGTACAGACGCACTGTAGTGCGTCTCCCCCGCCATCATAAAAAGAGTACAAAGGATGTACTCAGTGCCTAAAACAATTGTGCATCCCGAAAAATCACCTACCTACCTCAGGTAACCCTTTAATACAATTGCCCTAAAAAGAGCCTCCCTCAAAAAGCGCATTCATAACAAACTTCTATCTTTACCGTTACAAAAGAAAATCCAATCGATATGCGCATTTTATTCATCGGCTTATTGGCATTCCTTTCAGGCAATGCATTGCTGGCCCAGGAAAACAAATTTGAAAAAGAACTTGAATCGGCAGTTGCTGAATACAAGGACCTTCGAACATTTATCGCCAATATCTCTGATGGGGCCATGACTGCGGCCGACTACGAGCACATCAAATCAAAAACCGCCAGTGGCCTGTCAAAACTCAAGCCCATCGTAGAAAGAGGGTCTCGGCAAGAGCAAACTGTTGCAAACTATTTTAAGGCCAACCTACAGTACGAGCAGGCAATTGCCGCCGGAAAAAGAGGCCTGCAAGCTGAATCAATCAGCCTCTTTAAGGAAATAAATACCAACATCAATAGTTTTTCCAGTGACCTGTTTCCACTTGAATACTATTTCGACAACCGGCTGCATATCATCCGTTGGGAAAACTTTGCCCCCATTCAAGCCAGCTTCAACCACACCATGGCTGCCCACTACTACAAAGCCGGAAACCTGGAAGAGGCACTCCCCTACGCCCGCAAAGCAAAAAACAACCCCTACATCGAACAAAGCCAACTCAGTGCTGCCGACTATATCGTGGCTGACATCAAGCTTTCAAAGAACGAGCTGGATCAGGAAGCCCTTAATGCTGCTGTCGATGCCTTGGATAATTACATCAACATTGATTCCGACGACCGGGATGAATTGATGAGCAAGATACCGGAAGGAACCGCTACCGTCATTCGCAAGACCCTGAGTGCTGAAGCCAGCCTGTCGGATGAAGGCCGGGTACCAGCCCGGGTAGCCAAACTATACCGGTATGAGAAACTCAATGAACCGTACCTGGAATTTGCGGCCATGGCAATCCGTGACGGATACGATGAAGCCCGGTTTGCTGAACAAACAGCAGAAGATGCTCTCGCAGCAGGAAATAATGCCGTAGCAAGACTTGCAACAGATAAAATGGCAGAATCTCCAGCAGAAGCGGATTGCGGTACCTTGCAGACAATTGCCAACAACTACTACAACCTCGGCCTTGCTCAGGAAGCCGAGCGCTTTAAAGATAAGTCTGAAAAATGCCAGGTTCAGACACAGAAAAAAGAGCGGGCAGCTAACCGGGATGGCGGATTATACTTGGGCACCTACATCGTGCCGCTTTTCAGAAAAAACTGGGGCGTAGTGGGGGCTATCCAAACCAAAAAGGTGTTGTTTGAAGCCTCTTTTCTGGACATTAGCAACCGCCGCGACAAACTGCGGGACCTTCAATTGAGAAGCATCAACGGAGCCGACGATGAGCGCATTTACTGGGACGGATACTACGGCCACATCGCGATCAGCAGAATCCGCGGTGGAAGGCCTGGAGGACGCCCCTATGCCGGCATGCTCTTTGGTTACAACCTGCGCGAGTTTGAAGCATTCGATGCGGAAGTGTTTGATGCCAACGAACAATCACTGGGCATGTCAGAATTTAACCCGGTTGAGAAGCGCTACATCCTTATGATGAATGGAGGCTTGCACGGCTATGGTCGCTTTTTTGCCTCAGACTTTTTCTTCGGTCTGGGCGGCTCATTCAACACCTTTGATCGGGGTGGATTGGAAGGCGATAACTTCTCCTACAGCAGTCCAATGTTGAACAGCAGAAAAGCCAACCGGGTAAGCCTGATGGTACGCCTTGGAATTACCATTGGATTGCAGGTTGGCCCTCGCACATTTAAGAAGAAGTAAAGCCTTAGGCCGAGTCTCCTTACATCAGGATCTTCATGTCACCTTCCGGCTGTGCCGGCTTAGGCAAATCGGTTTCATCCAACATTTGCCGAATGTCGATTTCGATCCCTTCTGCCATCGATCGGATCGGCACGTCATTGTATGTGCCTTCAAATGGATTTTCGCTGTAATCACCAATCATTTCCATCATCCAAAACACCCAGGAAGCAACAATTGAAAACGGTATGGTAATCCAGATCCAATAATCCTGGAGACGATTGGTAAATACATCCAGCATCCCAAAGGGCAACATCAGGATAAATAAACTAACCAGAAAGTAATTGACCGTTGCATACTGCCTTGGAAACGGGAAATTTTTGATGCGCTCCGCTTTGCCCTGTAGCCCATAAAACTCGGTGATCAGTTCCTGCATTTGCAGGTGCCTGAAATGTTCCAAATGCCCCGATTGACGCAGTTGCATCAGGGCTTTGGATTGCTGGCTCATCAGATGAGAAGAACGGTTCCCCTTACTCATGACATATTGATATTCCTCTTCGGAAATGTACTCCTTCAACTTCTCCATCCAGGATTCTTTGTACGCCGTATCAAAATAGGCCCGAAAGTCCTTGGCTTGTTTTTCCTGATGCTCCCAATCTTTCATTTTTCTCAACTCCATGGATAGGGCATGAAGCCAGGCTACATGTCGGTGCACAAGCCCTTTTCGCATTTCATACAACTGGCTCTCACTCAACTGGTGTGCGGCCTCGTCGTTGTTCACATAATCCCGGGCCATAACCGCAAAGGAACGCGAGGCGTTTACGATACCACCCCATATTTTTCTGGCCTCCCACAAGCGTTCATAGGAGGAATTGTTTTTAAAGCCCAGATAAAATGCCACAGCAATACCAATGAGCGAAATGGGTTGCCAGGGAATAAGAATCCATTCCCAACCAGTGATAAAATACAGAATTACGATGAGGCTGTCGTAAAAAAGAAAAAACAGAATAGGTCGTATCGACCACTTGAGTGTTTGAAAAAGGGTATATCGTCTTCCGGATTGCATGACAGAGGTGTTTGTTTGAACGGGTTGAACAGAAGTCTTGAATATAAAGTTGCGTTATCAAACCGAGTAGGACTCAATAATAATCAAATATACCCAATTCAAAGAGCAATTTGATTTATGCATAACCAGGTTAAACTGTTCGCACACATGAGACCGGGCTGTTTTAGACAACCATGAGCCTTTTTTCAGGAATGCCGTTTTTGCCCAATCTCTTAAAAATAAAAGGCTGCTACTACTCAAATTTAACTAATTTGTGCGCTGGTACTTGCTGGATGCAGAAAGTTTACCGAATGACCCCGGGATACATTTATTTGCGTTCAAAACCATAGCGAAAACATCTTGTCGCCTACAAATTTTAAATTGAAATTCTGCCCTCGTCTTTGGTACCTCCTGCTTCTGGTTTGGATGATACCTGCTCAATTGGTGGCACAAATGAATAGCATCGAGCTCTTTACCACCGCAGATGGTTTGAGTGGTAAACGAACGATCATTCTCCAACAAGATCACCTGGGTTTTATCTGGCTTGTCAACGACAACAAACTTCACAGATACGATGGACATACATTTCTGGTATACCCTGGTGTACCGGATGCCCTTCAGGATCGGATCAACGCAACAGAATTAAAAAACCTGCGTCCCTACCAGGATTCCTTGCTTTTGTTTTTAACACTGGACAAAGCCTTTACATTTAACCCCTGCAATGGATCTTGGAAAGACTTTGATTTCCCTAAAGTAAATGGAAGCACCTATGAACTCCGGCATTCTCTCCAACTCTCTGAATCCTCAGTTTATTGCTTGATGCAAAAACAAGGAAACCCATTAAAAAAAGCGTTCTGTTACCTAAATGATGGTGAATTTAGCCCCCCCGTCAGTTTGGATAAACATGAACAAAAACTGAAACGCTTCAAAAACAGCCTCGCTGCCCCAAACGGTGACATCTACCAGTTTACACCAGACACCCTATGGGGCTTTGATAGTTCAGGTAAACTTACTTCCCAAATTGCCTTACCAAAACGGTTTGCCGGACAAACAACATATGCTGTAAATTTTGATCGGGACGGACAGCTGATTGCCCAAGCAAACAGCCAGTTGTTTATTTATAATTTTAGTACTAAATCTTGGGGAGACCACCCGTTCAATCGGTTTGTTTCCCGCAATCAATTTCCTATATATCATTTTAAAGTTCTTAGGGATGGAAGCATCTGGGCTGGAGGCCTGGATGGAATGTTGATGAATTACTCGCCAGACCTGGATACGGTATTTGATTTTAAGTCCAACCTGAAAGAACTTGCCCCGTACAACTTCTACATCGGAGGGATATTTGAAGACCGAAATGGTACACTTTGGATAGACATTCAGATGGGGCTCCTGAAAATTAATCCAAATGCAAATTCATTTGACACCTATTTTTCCAATAAAGGAAATGATACAAATCAATTCAGTTTCAGAGGAATCACTGAAAGTCCTGAGGGCATCATCTATGCCAGCTATTACATAGGAGGGGCAACGATTGACCCAAAAACAAAGCAAGCCCGAAGCGAACAGTTTCCTGTAAAAATGCCCTTTGGGGTCTATATGGATGGCCACAACCTGTGGTTGAATAACGGAGAATATTGGGATATCCGGGAAAAAAAGCTCCACACAATTAATAGGTCCATTACAAAGGCAGTTTGGGACACAGGGCTTTTTACAAAAGATAAAAAGGGCACCCTGTGGTGGATTTCCTTTCCAAAGCTATTTTACCTGAAAGAGACTAATTCTGGTCTTGAATGGGAAGAGTTTTTGCAGGTGGATGCCCACCTCCCCCCCGCAATAGATGCATTTCATGCCGGACAACAAAGTGGCCGCTTGTGGTTTGGTGTTGGGGGAAAATTGATGGCAGTTAGTCCTCCATCCCCAAATATTTCATCATGGGATTTTAAGCAACTTGGTTATCCAGTGCAGAAAATCATGGCCCTCGAAGAAGACAAAAAAGGGGCCTTATGGATTGGAACCGATATTGGGCTAATATCCTTTGACCCTCAAACTTCAGTTGTTAAACTGTTTACTGAAAAGGATGGACTCGCCAACAGCCAGGTGTGTGGAATGCTGTCAGAAGGTGATTCCTGCTTGTGGCTCAGCACGAACAATGGACTTTCCCGTTTTGATATCAGGACCAGCCAATTTATCAACTTCTACAAAGAGGACGGGCTTACCAGTAATGAGTTCAACAGGGCTTCGAGTTTTAAAGCAAAAGACGGCCGAATGTTCTTTGGAGGCATTAAAGGAATCAATGCCTTTTTCCCGGACCAACTCATGCAAGCCCACCATCAACAAACGGCAGATGCAAACCTGGTTCTAAGTTTCTTTGAGCATGTCGACGCAAAACGAGACACATTTGTAAAAGAAATCCATTTCTCTCAAAACCCGACGATTCATCTGTACTCCCGGGATCGTTCGTTTACCTTCGAGTTTGCGCTGACAAATTTTGCAAACCCGAAAGCCATACGCTATAGTTACCAGATGTCGGGATACGAAGAATCCTGGTCATTACCCTCCCAATTTAATTTTGCCCGATACAGCAGTTTGCCAAGCGGCACCTACACCTTTCGCGTGAAGGCACAGGATTTTAAAGGCAACTGGCACCCCAAAATGTTGGAAGTCACCGTTATTATGCATCCCCCCTGGTGGGCGCGCTGGTGGGCTTACCTCTTGTATTGTTTGATTTTGGGTTCAATCCTGTTGATCTTCCGCAGATATGAATTGAGCAGAAAAGCCCTGGAAACAAACCTGCGCATTGAGCACATGGAAGCCACCAAGCTGAAGGAGTTAGACCATTTCAAAAGTCAGTTATACACCAATCTTACACACGAGTTCCGAACCCCATTGACTGTCATTCTCGGAATGACCAAACAAATCAAGGAAAATCCGCAAAAACACCTGGGCGAAGGACTGCAACTGATAGAGTCCAACAGCCTAAGCTTGCTCAACCTGATTAATCAACTACTGGATTTATCCAAACTGGAAAACCAGTCCTTCCAACTCCATCCGTTTCAGGGCGATATTGTACAATACTTGCGCTATGTTGTAGAGTCATTTCAAACCTATGCAAACGGACAAAACCTATCCCTTCGGTTTGTCTCAGGAACGGAATCATTTTTGATGGACTTTGATCCGGAAGCACTTAAACAGGTGGCTACTAACCTCCTCTCAAATGCGATTAAATTTACTCCTTCCGGGGGCGAAATCCTGGTGCGTACCTACCTAAAAGAAAATCAGTTTGGCCTGGATGTATCGGACACTGGCATTGGTATCGAGGCGGATAAACTGCCGCATATTTTTGATCGTTTTTACCAGGCAGACTCATCGCATACTCGAAAAATAGGGGGAACAGGAATAGGCCTGGCACATACGCGTCAACTCATCCGGGTAATGAACGGGAGCATCCAGGTAGAAAGCGAGCCAGGCAGCGGCACCTGCGTTTCAATCAGCCTGCCTATCCAAAACAAAGAACAGCCCCTTCCACAGGAATTCTCCCCTGAACCCTTTTATCCAAAACCAGTCCCCCAAAATGAGCCAGTAATATATACCAACCATGCGGACGCATTTGGAAATGGGAACGGCCAGGATCGACCAAGCATATTGATTATTGAAGACAATCCCGATGTAGTTATTTACCTGAAGTCCTGCCTTGATGAACTCTACGAAATTGATGTGGCACTCAATGGAGAAATAGGAGTCGAAAAAGCAATTCAACACATCCCGGATTTAATCATTAGTGACCTTATGATGCCGGGGAAAGACGGATTTGAAGTCTGTGCAGAACTGAAGCAAGATATCCGTACCAGCCATATTCCGATTATCCTCCTGACTGCTAAAGCGACGAAGCCAGCGCGAATCAGTGGTCTGCGCCATGGAGCAGATGCATACCTGATCAAACCTTTTGACAAAGAAGAGCTGTTGGTGCGGTTAGAAATGTTGATAAAAAAACAACAAAGCATTATCCAATACCTTTCAAGCCGACATGCACAATCATTTAACTCCGAACATCCGGCAACAGGTGATGCCATCCTGAAAGAAGAAGAGGCGTTTATTCAAAAGGTAACATCCATCGTTGCTGAGAATTTTGGCGACGAAGATTTTGTCCTGCCGCAACTCTGTCAAAAAGTTGGCATGAGCAGGTCGCAACTATTTAGAAAAATGAAGGCACTCATGGGCACTTCGCCTTCCGAATTTATTCGATCCTATCGCTTAAGTCACGCCAAAAAACTCCTTGAGACCGGAAACATCACTGTCTCCGAAGCGGCGTGGCAGGTTGGTTATAAAGACCTGGCGCATTTTTCAAAATCGTATCAGGAAAAATTCGGGTTCCCACCAAGAACAACCCACAAGTAACTGATTTTCAAAATTTTATATCATTTGTCAATTCGTCACATGCAACGGATTGACAAATATTGCTTTGCATTTTACAACGATAATGCAAGTTGTTGGGACGTGTAGACAAGGCATCTTGGGTATGCAGGGGACACCTTTGCAACATCACTAATTCATTAAAACATTTTTTATTATGCCTATTACAAAAGTTGGAAAAATCAGCCTTAAAAATTCCGGAGGCTTTGTAGCAAAAATGCAACTCGCTTACATCAACGACGATGGAGAAAAAGTCTACACAGGAAAATCAGGTGATGTCACGCTTGGCTTTACAAAGGAGGTTGACCCAGGAGACATGGGAGTTCCTACCGGATCAAACATTTACCTCAAAGCCATTGTCGTTGCTGGATTCGACAAGGAGGCCAACAAAATGTTCGTGTACGAGAAGGGCAATACCACCGTTGCAAAATTCATGATCAGCGGAACCACCCTGAGCAACGATATGGGCTTCCTTGGAACGGAATAAAACCCTACACCTCCTCCTAAGGAACTGTACGCACCTTGCCAAAACGAGGTGCGTACAAATCCAGCAACTTGTTCTTCAAAAGATTTAAAAATCAAACCTATATGTCAACGAAATTAAGTTATCTAAAATACCAGGATTTAGCAGGAATTCTTTCTGACGCCTGGCAAAACCAATTGGGCACCGAAATGGACCCTGCAGATGGTCAGTGGTTTTCAAATGGCCCACAAAACAACGGAGGGCTCTATGGAAACCTGCAAGACAAACTGAACACAGAAGTCATCTTTACCAAAACGGGCAATGAAGTCCGGCTAAATAAAACACCACAAGTTGCCGACTCAGCCATACTGGATAACCGGGATGGCAAATCGCCAACAGGAAGTTTCAATCTGTCGAAGGCCAAAAGCACCATCTCTGCAAGCTCAAAAACCGAGACAACCTCACTCCTGACCAGCGCCGGGGTCTCTGTTGAAGGTGAAGGTGGTATCCCATTTTTTGGAAAGGTAAAAACCACGGTCAGTTTCAGGGTAGATGTTGGGCAAACATGGTCCAATTCCAGCAGCCAGTCCAACGGCCAGACAACTACCTCCCAGCTAAGCGTCGATATGAATGTGCCAGCAGGAAAGGTGTACAAAACCATCCTGACCTACGACGAAGCTGAAATTGAAATGCCTTACGAGTGCAGAATTATTTTGAAGGGCAATTCTGTTGCAAACTTCAGATCAAAGGTAAACGGTAAAAATGTGCATACCGCAACTGCCGGCGAACTCTGCAAATGGATCAATGAGTACAATTCCGCGGGGGAAGACTCTCACCGATTCCGTCAGGACCCGGACAATCCCGACCAGGGATATGTTTCCATCAAAGGCGTGTTGAAAGCCAAACAAAATGGCAATTACCTCGCACGAACAGAAGATGTGACAGACAGCCTCAAACCACAGGTCATCGAGACAAAAGCGGTTTAAAGCCCACCCGTGTATGCAGTCGAAACCGGCTGCATACACCCTTTGCTTTCCCTACCCGACACAAGCTGTCTGGATCAATTTCAAACATCAATTCAAACTGCACCAATGAAAAAGTCAGGACTTCTTTTCGCGCTGTTCTTTAGCATCACTGTATTAAGTGCACAAACACCATCCGGAGACAGTCTTACAACCTCCTCCAACGATTCTGCACACCTTGCTGATTTATTGAAAAAATCTGCACTGATCCAACAACTCAGCGAACTCAACGCCCGGGAAGAATATAAACGGAAAGCATTGGAAGATCAATTGCGGGAAATTAACCGGCAGGATTCACTCTATTATCTTGCTATGCAAACGGAAATTGACTCACTCAAAAAGTCAGCGGTCGGATATCCTATTGTATCCCCTTCCGGAGACACCCTGTTCTCCATCTTTTGCAGAACAGGTAACCTTAGTGCAAAGGAACGGGCTGAACTTGTTGGCAAGCGCCTGAATTCCATTTATGCCGATACCTTTTCAGTAGCCGATACCATCTCGTTGGTTGCTAGTGGGGATTTGATCCATATTCAATTCAAGGACCAAACGATCATGAGCATTACCGAATACGATGCCATGTGGTTTGAGAAGCCACAGATTGATCTTGCAAACTCGTATTATTCCCGGATTCAGTCCGACCGAACGCTGTACCTGAAAGATTCGGGGAATTTCTTTTCAAGAAAAAATCTGGGCTACGCCTTTTTGATTTTGATTCTCCAGATTGTATTAATCCGATTGGTCAACTACTTTTTTAAAAACAAAGTCGATAAATACATCCTGAGCCAAAGAAACAAGGCGCTCAAAGGCATCACATTCAAGGGGTATAAATTGTTTGATGAAGAAAAGGAAATCAAGGCCTTTTTATTGGGATCCAAAACTATTCGCCGGTTCATCAACCTGATCCAGTTGTACATTACCATTCCTCTGCTTTTTAGCATTTTTCCGCCAACCAGAAGACTGGCAGAAACCCTGTTCAATTACGTAAAAGTACCTGCCTTAAGAATTGGAAGCGCCATTGTTGATTTCATCCCAAATATCTTTACAATCGCGATCATCATCATCCTCGCACGGTATCTCGTGCGGTTTTTAAAATACATTACAGATGAAATTGCCAGCGAGAACCTCAAAATAAAAGGGTTTTACCCCGATTGGGCGGCACCAACCTTTGGCATCTCAAGATTCTTTGTACTGGCATTTATGTTCATTGCAATCTTCCCCTTTTTGCCCGGAGCGAATTCCCCTGTCTTTCAGGGAGTATCCGTTTTTCTTGGCATTGTATTTTCCCTGGGGTCTACCTCCGTTATCAGCAATTTGGTTGCCGGGCTTGTGCTTACCTACATGCGCCCTTTTAACAATGGAGATCGGATTAAGATTGGAGAACTCGTGGGAGATGTAGTAGAAAAAACTGCATTTGTAACCCGAATCAAAACCAGCAAAAATGAGTTCATAACCCTCCCAAATTCCAATGTGATGTCATCCAATGTGGTCAATTTCAATACCAGCAATACCACAGAAGGAATCATTCTACATACCACAGTAACAATCGGGTACGATGTTCCCTGGAAACAAGTACACGAACTCCTGATTGATGCAGCTCTGAAAACGAACCTCGTGCTCAACAAGCCCAAGCCATTTGTTCTACAGACAAGCCTGGATGATTTTTATGTATCCTACCAATTGAATGTGTACTCAAAAGACCCCAACAAGCAGGCGGGAATTTACTCCGAGTTGCATCAAAACATTCAGGATGCATTCAACCAGGGTGGTGTAGAAATCCTATCGCCACACTACCGGGCACAACGAGATGGAAACATGACCACCACCCCCGCGAATTACCTTCCAGCAGATTATGAAGCCCCTCATTTCAGATTTGGCAGCATAAACCAGGTTGTCGGCCAACCATAATACCCCTAAAATAAACTGCCCGGGCTTCATTCATTTTGAATAAAGTCCGGGCAGTATTTTTAACCAATCAAGCGCTCACTAACGCTGGATTATCGTCGTATCCCTGTCGTACACCAGGCTGGTAAATATCCCCAGCGGGTTTGCCGAGCCCTGTACGTTGCTTTTAATCGGAGACGGTTGAGCAAATGGATTGCCATTGCCCGCAACAGCCAACTGAACGCTCTCCACATAGTCGTAGTATGGCTTTTCGATATGACAAATAGTATTGAATACGGTATCGCCCTCCAGCAATTCATACCCTGTACCAAAAGCAAATAGTTCAGTGGTTGAAAAACGATCCGTTACTAAAAAGTCTTGCTCTGGAAAGGAGTCCAAACTGGCATAATTCAGCAAACGGCGGTAGTAATTTTCTGTACCTCGATCGTCCGTAATGTAGGTCAGCATACGCGCCAGGGTGTCATTGGTTTCACTCCATTCTACCTTGATGCTATCAATCGGAACGGGTGTCATCATCACCGTTTGGCCATTGATTTGGCTGCCATCGGGCAAGGTAATTTCCAGCGTATATTGAATTCCAGGAGTTGCAGGCACCACACGGGTACCGGTGTAATTGAAAATCTTCAAGGGGCTGGGATCAAACGAAAGGATGTTTTCCAGGATCTCTGTTTCTCCATTGAAGCTAATTTTCACCTCAGCGCCATCATACAAGGTATTTTCAATAAAATTTGAGTCGAGGTTGAGGTCTGAAAAGAATGGATAACTCCTCGTCAGCAAAAGGCGGAATGGTTTACCAGGTTCCAGGTAGCACTCTACCACAGGCTGGGTTTCATATACCGGTAAATCAATTTCCACGTCTTTGGTCAGATTGCAGGAACCCAAAAGAAAAAGCAATGGGATGCTATATAATATGGTCTTCATGACAATTATTTTTAAATGTGTTTTTTGAACAATTGGACAGGAATTAAAATTTAAAATTCCAGGTAATTGATGGAAGAATCGGGAACAGCGAAACCTGCTTTCCAACAATGGCCTTTGGCTGCTCAACGGTTCCTGTAGGCGTACTTAGGGTCTCAAACTCCGTGTCTATATAAATGAAATACGGGTTTCTACGGTCGGTTACGTTGTATACACTCAGCGTCAGGTCATTTTCCAGGTGCCGGGTTTTAAACTTATATACAATCCCAAGGTCTGCGCGCATATAAGCCGGATACCGGAATGAATTTCGATTGCCATAAACCGGAACTACAGCCTGAAAAGGTGCTCCGGGAACATCATTTAAGGTATATCGCCCAACTGGCAGCCAACTGGCATACCCGGAGGTATATACCCAGGTACCGGTAAGTTGCCAACGCGGTGAAAGTTTGTACATGGCAACTACACTCAAATTGTGCCGGGTATCAAATCGCGGAGGGTAATAAGTGCCTTCATTGATCTCCACAAAATCACCCCGCTTTACCCAGGCAAGGGTATAACCAATCCACCCGGTCAACCGGCCATTTTGTTTTTCAATTTCCAATTCAAGCGGACTGTAGGCGCGGCCCTTGCCAATTGCCAACTCCCCTTCCAGTTCATTATTCCCAAAAATTTCTGCACCATCAATAAAGTCCACCTGATTGTCCATCCATTTGTACCAGGCTTCCCAGGTTACCAGAATATTGTCTTTGATCAGGACGGATGTCCCGATGGCTACCTGATCGCTTATTTCAGGCTTGACCCCTTCCGTACTCGGATACCAAATATCTGTAGGGAGCGACAAGCCGCTGCTTGCAAGCAGGTGCACGTATTGGTTCATTCGGGTGTACGATGCTTTTAGCGACCAGTTTTTATTCATGCTGTAGTTGGCCGCAAAGCGAGGCTCAAAACCCGCGTAGAAAGCCGGATTGTTTTGCCAGCCGGAAATGCGCGCGCCGTAATTCAATTTCAGACGCTGGTTGACTGACCATTCATCTGCGAAATAAATCCCGTACTCCATTCCGTTGAAATCCTGTCCGGATTCAAAATTAATCCGCCCATCATCGCTGCCGGCTTTTAGTCGCGCAACATCAAACGCATGGTAGGTTGCATTGGCACCAAAACGGATGGTGTGCTCATTGTTGTATTGATAGTAAAAATCGACCTTGGTATTCGCATCCATTACATTCGAACCCAAATTGAACGAGAAGCCCTGAAGAACATTCCGGATCCGGTACCGGTAATCGGAATATGTAAAGGTGGTATTCATAAACAACCGGGGGCCAAACACGTGATTCCATCGGGCGGTTCCGGTTGCATTTCCCCAATCAAACAGAAAATTGAATGTTTCATCCTTAAAGTCAAAAACATCCCGGCCAAAATAACCACTGAGGTACAGGCGGTCTTTTTCTGAAAGCGTGAAATTCACTTTGGTATTTAGGTCGTAGAAATAGTAGTCCGGAATCTGATTATAGTCTGCTTTCCCCTCATTCGCCCGGTTGATGGCGGAGGTAATCAAATCGGCATAGGTTCTCCGGCCACTGACAATAAAGGAGGATTTGTCTTTTTGTATTGGCCCCTCCAGCGTAAGGCGACTGGATATCAGGCCCAGGCCTCCGGAGCCGGTAAATTTCTGGTTGTTCCCTTCCTTCATGCGCACATCAATCACAGACGACAATCGGCCTCCGTATTGAGCAGGAAATCCGCCTTTATATACCTTCAGATCTTTTACTGCATCTGAGTTAAACGTGCTGAAAAAACCAAACAAGTGGTTGGCATTGTACACAACTGCTTCATCCAATACAATGAGGTTTTGGTCGCTGTTGCCACCACGGACGAACAAACCCGTGGTACCTTCTGCACCAGGAGTGATTCCCGGCTTGAGTTGAAGGATTTTAATCACATCCGTCTCTCCAAACAACGCAGGGATTTCTTTTATTTCCTTGGTTGTAATGGTACTGACCGACATCTGCGTGCTGTTCATTTTTTCTTCCAGCGTATTGGCCTTGATCACCACCTCCTGAATGACATTCCCTGCTGGATACAAACGAATATCCAACTTGACATTCTCTGTGGGAAGCATGCTCAGCAACTGACTTTCGTAGCCAATGTAACTGAATCGAAGTTGCACCGAATCATTTTGTACCGGAAGCGAGAAGGAATAAAATCCATACTCGTTGCTGATGTTGCCCTTTCCAAGGCCAACGGCTTCCACAGTGGCACCAATGAGTGATTCTCCGGACTCGGCATCCAGCATTCGTCCGCTGATATTGACTGTTTCCTGTGCCTGGATAAGTCCGGCTAATAACAGACCGAGCACAATGAGGCGGGTTCTTAAATTAAATGACATGGTAATTTGTAATTTTGAGTAATGTGATTTTCAGGAGCAGTATTTCTAAAATGCCTGTTCAACCCGGCTTAAAACACCCCACCATAAAATAAAGTTTTGCAAACATCCTTTTAACACGGCCTCTGGCAAATAAAATTCGACAAGCACTCCCAGAAACCGGATTGACACGACCGTAAGCACCTATGCTTAGAACGCCTTAGCGGAGGGTTTGTGACAGTTAAAAATTGAGTTTCTACCAAGTGTCGAATTTCTTCAACCAATGGTTCCGATTACTGGACAAACCAAAATTGACGGAGCCCTGCCTAGCCTGACAGGGAATGACTTATTTGTTTACAATTAGGTCAGGAATGGGAAAGTGTATCCGTTCAAGCCGGAGGAAATTGTATCTTCGCTTCCCGATTACCTGAACCCTCCTAATTGTATATTCCTTCAAACACATCGCAACTTGAACTACTGGGAATACCACATTCGCTGCACAGAAGACATCGCTGAAATCTTACTGGCATTTTTATCAGACAGCCCCTTCACCCCCTTTGCCGAGGACGATTCCGGAATAAAAGCATACATGCCTCAATCCGGCGATACGGATGAACAACAGGCAGACCAACTCCTGGAAGAGCTTGCAGGCCAGTTTGAATTTGAATGGGAAAAAGTTGTTGTTCCCGCACAAAACTGGAATGCCCTCTGGGAATCCAACTTCACGCCAGTGGTTGTGGATGGTTTTTGCGGAGTGCGGGCAGAATTCCATGCCCCCTTAGAGAACGTACAGCACGAACTTGTGATTCAACCTAAAATGGCATTTGGGTCGGGGCACCACGAAACGACCTGGATGTGTATGAAGGCAATGGAACAACTACCTATCCAAAACACCCACTTGTACGACTATGGGTGTGGTACCGGTATCCTGGCGATTCTGGCTTCGCGTTTGGGCGCACAATCCATCGAAGCCGTAGATATTGAAGAAGAAGCCTGGCGCAACACAGAGGAAAATGCCACGCGCAATGGGGTGGCCAATGTTGAGGCCTATTGTGGTACACTGGATGATGTACGGGGTGCCGCTTTTGACGGAATTTTAGCCAATATAAATAGAAATGTTATCCTGGCTTCACTCCCGCGTTTGCAGGAGTTGCTTAAGCCGGGAGCCTGGCTGCTTATTTCCGGATTTATCCTGGATGATGAATCGATTCTCCTGGATGCAGCCAAAGAAAACCAATTGCATCACCAGCAAACCTGGAAAAAAGGCAACTGGCTTTGCATGCGATTTAACAAGTGAGCAGGAAATCCAGCGCGTTAAAAAAACATCGACATGGATATTTCCGTTAAAAATTGCGTTAAAGAGGATGTTTGTTCAAAGCAACCCTTTCCGTTTTACGCACTCTATTAATCCAAGCCGGCCCTTTTAACCAAACCAACCGCAACCTAATTTTTTAAGTCCTTTATCTTTCGGTATGTTCACCAACACCAACTTTGTCCGCCGCTTTCTAGTTTTCATTTTTTCTGCGTTCATTTCAGTTTCGGCTTTTGCACAAATGCCAACCAGTTTCTCCGAAAATCCCAATGAGTTTGTGGATGAGTTGGAGAAGTTTATGACTGCAAGCAAACGCCCCGACCTGGAAGAAGCCTTCAAGGTATTTGAAAAGCGGTACAAGTCCGGAAATCTCGGTGAAAGCCGGATTCAAAGCGTGATCAGACTTACCAATCAGTTGGCAGCACAACGCCTGTCACCCTATCCGTATTACCTGAATTACATCAATGCTGTTTCGGCAGCGGCAGCCGATTCGGATACCACCCTGTTTGAACGGTGGCACCTGGTGGCAGAACAAACTGTTGCGGGACTGGGAAGAGGCAAAGCCAAACCCCTCGGCCAATTCCTTTTGTTTTCTTCGGATTACATGGAAAAAAGAGCCTTCAAAATTGGAACAGGAGGCTCCGTAACCTGGTATACAAAGGGAGGAAATACCCGATTCGCATACAACAGCAATGCTCCCCAAATCATTTGTGAAAATGTGGAACTGATCGGTACCCGAAAAAACGATTCCCTGATCGTTTACAACGCATATGGGACCTATTATCCAATGGAAAACACCTGGATAGGAACAAAGGGCAAGGTTACCTGGGAGGCTGCCGGTCTGGACTCCACGGTGTACGCCCTCCTTACAAAATATGAAATTGAATCCCACAAACCCCTGTTCAGCAGTGATACCGTTACGTTTTATTATCCGTTGTACTTCCCAAAGGGCCCCATCCTCGGAAGTTTTGAACACAACGTCGTTGTAGGAGGCGGTAACCGATTCCCGAAATTTGAATCCTTTGATAAAAACCTGAAGATTACAAAAATTGGAGAAGGGATTGAATACATTGGTGGATTCAGGCTTTCCGGAAGTTCACTGTATGGATATGGAACCAATGCCGAACCGGCTCAGGTAACCATGTTCAACAAAAAACGCGAACGCATTTTTTACGGTACGGGTGAGCTATTTATTATCAAAAGAGAAAAGAGTTTGGTAGCCGAAGGCGTAAATGCCAAACTATACATGGACAGCGATAGCCTGTTCCACCCGGCTGTAGGATTGCGGGTAGATATCCCCAAAGAAATCATCCAACTCAGCCGTGGACAAAAAGGGTCGGAACGCAACCCCTTCTTTTCTTCTTTTTACAACATGAACCTCGATGCAGAATCTATTACCTGGCACCTTGCTCAGGATTCGCTGGCAATAGGAACATCCATCGGTACGGAAAAAGGTGTTGCAACCAAAGTTCAATTTGAAAGCAGCAACCGCTTTGACCCCAAAGGGTACACCCGAATGCAGGGAATTGCGAGTAAAAACCCGATTTCCACACTTTATATCTTACATACTGAAGTCGGCTCCCGAATCGTTTCCGACAACCATTTTGCCCAACGCTTAAACCCCAATTTTGACTACTCCAGCATTCAGACACTTTTGGCCGATATGGTCTCTGAAGGTTTTATCAACTACTATTTTGACCGGCACGAAATCGAACTCCGCGACAAACTCATTCACTATGCATTGGCCAGTACGGGCAAAAAGGACTTTGACGCAATTAACATTGTTTCTGAAAGCAAACAGGCCAATGCCCACCTGGACCTGAAAACCAAAGAAACAACCATTTTTGAAGTAGATAAACTGGAGTTGAGCGACCGGCAAAAAGTAGCATTGAAGCCCAGTGGCAGATCCCTCACCCTGCTGCAAAACCGGGATATGCGTTTCAGCGGCAGGCTCTTTGCGGGTTTCGCGCTGTTTGAAGGTCAGGACATGCATTTTACCTATGATAAATTCCAGGTGGAATTTGATTCCGTCAAACACCTTGATTTTTATCTTCCCACCGGAACCGTCGACAAAAACGGACAACCCATTGCCCTTGCAATGAACTCCACAGTAGAATATGTCTCCGGTGTCCTCCTCGTGGATGCACCAAACAACAAATCCGGTAAAGACGACCTCAATATATTCCCCTCGCTCCAATCCAAGAAAAACTCCTTCGTCTATTACGAGCGGAGCGACATCCAGGCCGGTGCATACAAACGGGATTCTTTTTTCTTTAAACTGGATCCGTTCTCTTTCAATGGCCTGGATAGTTATACGCCCGTCGATCTGAAATTTAAGGGAGAAATGCGCTCAGCCGATATCTTCCCCGAATTTCGGGAAACCATCGTTGTCCGGACGGAGGATAAGTCGTTCGGATTTATCCACCGGACGCCCAAAGAAGGGTATCCGACATATGTAGGGAAAGGAAAATACACCGGTACGGTTGACCTCAGCAACCAGGGCTTCCTGGGTGAAGGAACCGTCGAATACCTCACGGCAGACATCAAGTCTGAAGACATCATCTTCCGACCCAAGCAAATGACCTGTACCGCACGGAGTTTCTTTATGGAAGAAGATCGGGCAAGTGAGGTAAAAGTGCCACAAGCCCGCGGCGAAGACGTAAAAGTAAACTGGTTGCCTTATCGCGATTCCATGTACGTGGAAAGCAGGGCTACGGACTTTGAGTTGTTCAAAGAACCCGGATATGCGCACAAGGGAATTCTCATTCTGACACCTTCCGGTTTGAAAGGCCGAGGTCTCTTTGACTGGGACGGAGGAAGTTTGGAATCGAAATTGATTGAATACGGTCCATTCCAGGCATTTGCGGATACAGCCGACCTTAAAATCAAAGCCCTGGATAGCGACGACATTCTTTTTGACTCCAGAAATGTGGATGGAGAACTTGATTTTGATGTACAAACCGGTCACTTCAAAGCCAACACGGAGGATGCCAATACAACCTTGCCGCTGAATAAGTACCGAACCTCTATGAACGACTTTACCTGGGATATGAAAGCCCAGACCATTACGTTTAAAAGCGATGAAAACATCAAAGGTAATTTCGTATCCATTGACCCCGAGCAGGACACCCTGAATTTCAAGGGAGAAACAGCCTTTTACGACATGAAGGCCAGTCAGTTGATCATTGGTGGTGTTGATCAGATAAAATCTGCCGACGCATTTATTTATCCAGACTCTGGAAATGTTGAAATTTTACCTGGTGGTAAAATGCAGAAACTTGAAAATGCAAAAATCGTTGCAGACACTGTCAGCAAATACCATACAATTAACCGCGCTACAGTTGAGGTCTTAGGAAAAAAACTCTTTAATGCATCCGGATATTATGAATACAACATTCCCGGATACGAACAGGAAATTTTCTTTGACAACATCGTTGGACAGCGGTATGGCGGAGGTACCCAATCCACAAAAAAAGTGCACACCACAGCCAATGGATACATCGGTGACACAACTAACTTCCACATGGACGCTAAGACGCAGTTCAAAGGCGACGTTATCCTTACTTCAGACCAGTTGAACTTGCGTTTTGACGGATATGCAAAATTGGATGCAGACAAGCTTCCGAGCTCACAGTGGTTCAGCATGCGATCTGTAGTGGATAAAAACAATCCGTTCTTTAAAATTGCTAACAGTAAAAATGAACCGGGCGATCCACTTGTAACCGGATTTTATATTGATCGCGAATTCAGCGTTTGCTATCCGCGCATTTTGTTGCCGGCCTATTCCCGCCGCGATCGCCAACTCATCGATTGCCAGTCGATGCTGAAGTATGACGTCCAGACTGACCGCTATTTCATGGGTGACTCAAGTCGCGTTTTGGAAAACAAACCCAGGGGCAACCTCATGGTATTTGACAACCGGGTAGGAACCGTAGAGGCAACCGGAGAGATAAACATCGGTGAAGGACTAAACTACATGAGTGTCACAGCCGCTGGCAAACTCAAATCAGACTTCAATCTGGAAGACAGCACCTCCTCCTACAAGGTAACCGGTGAAATTATGGCCGGCTTGGAAATTACCATTCCAAAACCCCTGATGGATGTGGTCGTAAACGATATAATGGCTTCAAGTTTTGGCGCTCCGATGGCCTCCTATACAACTGAAGGTGCGTTCTACCAACAGGCCATCCTGCCCTTCATCAGCGACACGTCGAAAGACGAAGAAACATTGAATTTCCTGCGTACAAACATTGTGAACCTTCCTAAGCCCGACAACAAGTATGCCTTCTTGCTGGGTAAGCACAATGTGATGTGGAATTCAGAATACCAGTCCTTTATTTCTACAACCGATAAGTTTCCGCTGATCTCGGTAAACGGAGAACCCATCAATAAGGTACTAACGATTTACACCGAATACAAAATGCCATCTGGTGGCGATGACCGATACTACCTCTACATCAAAGTATCACCGGAGTTGTGGTATTTCTTTGGCTATCAGGCTGGCGTTTTGAACGTTGTTTCCAGCAGCACCCGCTTTAACGACACCTTATTGGCATTGAAAACCAAGGATACGCAAATCAAAATGCCCGATGGTGAATTGTATGAAATTGTTGCGGCCAACCCTTCTGTAGCCAATGCATTTGTAAGCCGAATTCAGGAGGGCCGGAGACAATAAGTCAGAGCGGTGCAGAGCGTGATTGAAATTAAACAGGCTTTTTGCGCCTACCCTCCTCCCTTTGGGCCTATCTTTGCCTTTCACTCACATCCCAATTCACTGGCATCTTTTCCAGTGGATTGGGATGTTACCTGCAAATCAGATTCCAGAGATACATGTCAAATTTGATATTTGGACACCATCCGGTAGTAGAAGCAATCCGATCCGGAAAGGCTGTGGAGAAAGTATATTTCCAACAAGGAGTTCGGGGTGAAATGGAGAAAGAAATCCGACACCTCACCCGGGAGTATGGAATTCCCCTTCAGGTTGTTCCAAAGGAAAAGTTGAATAAAATGGTCAAGGGCAACCACCAGGGAGTGGCAGCCTGGATGGCACTGGTTGCTTTTCAGCAATTGGATGAAGTACTCCCATTCATTTTTGAGCAGGGAGAAAACCCGCTTTTGCTGATGCTGGACAACATCACCGATGTCCGAAATTTTGGTGCAATCTGCCGATCTGCTGAATGCATGGGGGTTCATGCCGTAATCATTCCACTTACGGGCAGTGCACCAGCCAACGAAGAAGCCATGAAGGCCTCAGCCGGAGCGCTCACAAAAGTTCGTATTTGCAGGGTAAAAAGCCTGTTTACTACCCTGGAGTATTTGCAACAATCCGGAGTCCAGGTATTCTCTACGGCACTCACGGGCCAGTCCATTTCCTTGCCGGAGGCGAATTTTAAGGAGCCCTGCTGCATTCTGATGGGTGCGGAGGGCAGAGGAGTCCATCCCAAACTAAACGGGATGGCCGATCAGGTAATTCGCATTCCCCAGGCTACTGAATTTGATTCCCTCAATGTGAGTGTTGCCACTGGCATTGCGCTGTATGAAGCCCTGAGGCAGCGACTGGAAACTGCCCAATAAAATGGCTGTTTTTACCGATCAGATGGGGAGAGGCCTGGAAATCCCCCATGTCCCCAAGCGCATTGTTTCCTTGGTTCCTTCGCAGACTGAGTTGCTGGCAGACCTGGGTCTGGAGCAAGAAGTGGTAGGGATCACGAAATTTTGCATTCATCCTGCCAAATGGTTTAAACAAAAAAAGCGAATTGGAGGAACGAAAACGCTTCACTTAGAGGCCATCCGAGCGCTGCAACCCGACCTGATTCTTGGTAATAAAGAAGAAAATGATCAGGAACAAATCCAGGAGCTCGCACAAGAGTTCCCAGTTTGGATGTCGGACATTTATACCCTTACAGATGCTACTAACATGATGCTGGCTATTGGGGAAATTTGTGGCAGGTCACAGCAGGCCGGGCAATTGGTCGACCGCCTTCAAAAAGCCTTTGAGCAACTAGACAAACAAGTTAAAAACTGCCCCGCCCCACGCACCGCCTACTTTATTTGGCGCAAACCCTACATGGTTGCAGGCAGCAACACCTTCATTCACCACATGCTTGAACGGGGTGGTTTGGAAAACATCTTTTCTTCCTCCGAGCATCATCGCTATCCCGAAGTGCATATATCAGATTTAAACAAGCTGGCCCCGGAAGTCATATTGCTCTCCTCTGAACCCTATCCATTTGGAGAAAAGCACATTAAGGCCTTTAAAGAACAGTGTCCAAAAGCACATATTCAGCTTGTGGATGGAGAACTGTTTAGCTGGTACGGAAGTCGACTGCTACAAACACCAGACTTTCTGCTGGACTTGCAGAAGGCTATACAAGCGCATATAGCACGGCCATAGCATGTTTTGCATCGATGTATTTTATAGAAAATTTATCGCATCCAGACCAAACGCAACTTTCTGAGCGGGTTTTTAATCTTTTTCCCGAAATTTGGTGTTAGATTTCAAATACTAAAGCAGCTTAAATGTTTTAAACCAATTACCCCGCTTTACCCCTTTAATTTCTTGGCATCATGAAAAATCCGGTTTTACTCCTTTTATTTTTACTAGGCAGCCTTGTTGGCTCCGCACAGAATACACCCGACCGAAAATCTGGTGAATGCCTGATCCAGTTGCAAGGCGACGAAATTTTGTCAAATGTATTGCAAGCGGTGAATACTGCTTTTCCGGAGGCCGCACTTCGGATAAAAAAGGAAATCGCACCGGACTGGAGAATGTATGCACTTTATTTCGATGAGCAGGCGGTATCCGCTGAACGTATGTTGGACGTGCTCCGCCAAAATCCGGCCATTGCATCCGCACAACTCAACCACCGGGTACCCGACCGGGATACCGAGCCCAACGATCCCGATTGGTGGCGCCAGTCAGATATGACCCTCATCGGTACACCAAAAGCATGGGACCTTACTACCGGCGGATTATCTGCAAATGGGGATACGATTGTGGTGGCAGTTTTGGAAAAAGGAGCCCTAATGACCCACCCGGATTTGGTCGACAGTCGCCATTTTAACTACGCTGAAATACCCAACAACCTGATTGATGACGATGGCAACGGATACATCGATGATTATGCCGGCTACGATGCCCGGAATGGAGGGGATGGCCCCGGCACCCAGGGCAGCCACGGTACCGGCGTAAACGAGATCATCGGAGCACGGGGAAACAACGCGGAAGGAGTAAGTGGTGTCAACTGGAACATTCAGTTGTTGAATATTTCCAATACAGAATATGAAGATGAAATCATTGACGCCTATTATTATGTTTCCAAAGCACGGGAACGATACAACAACAGCCAGGGCACTGAAGGTAGTTTCATCGTAGCAACCAATGCCTCGTTTGGAATCGACCGGGAACGGGCTGAAGACCACCCCATGTGGTGTGCTGTTTACGATGCTTTGGGCGAACAAGGTGTACTCAGTGTGGGCGCTACCTCCAACTCAGGCAACAACAATATTGACATCGTAGGAGACATGCCTACGGATTGTGCCAGCGAATACCTCGTTACAGTTACAAATGTTGACAAACTGGATAATAAGGTCGCAGG
The DNA here is from genome assembly GCA_041392625.1 of Saprospiraceae bacterium. Lineage (GTDB taxonomy): Bacteria > Bacteroidota > Bacteroidia > Chitinophagales > Saprospiraceae > M3007. The sequence goes on from JAWKLR010000014.1 coordinate 56,047, forward strand.
TGCCGGATATGGACCGGAAGGCATTGACCTCGGCGCCCCCGGACAGGACACCTATACCACATCCAACAACCTCTCCGGGACACCCTTGTATGCAACCCTGGGTGGAACTTCCGCTGCTGCCCCTCATGTTACAGGCTCCATAGCCCTGCTTTACAGCATGAGTTGCACTACGTTTACGGAAGACGCCCTTACCAACCCTTCCGATTGTGCCAAGCGGGTTCGGGATGTATTGCTGGATAATGTTTCACCAAATTCAAGTTTGGATGGCCTGACCAAGACAGGAGGACGCCTGGATATCGGTTCTGCGGCAGAAGCCGTTCTGGATCTTTGTGGAGGAAGCCCACTTGGCCCAATGGACATCCTGGAGGTTCGTCCTAACCCAGTTCGAACAGAGCTTTATATACTCTACCAAACACCTAGTTTTGATATTTATGAAATCCAGGTATACAATATGTTGGGTCAAGAAGTGTATAAAGCACGGGTAGAACCCCAGGCTTTTGTTAAAAATGAGCATACAATTGACATGCAATACCAGCCAAATGGCCTGTACACCGTGTTCATCAGCAGGAATAAAGTTGTCAGTGCAAAGAAATTTTTGAAAATTTAATTTTAGGCTTGGAAATTCAACCAGACAGAGCTTATCTTTGCAGCCCTTAAGAAAAGGATGGCTCCGTAGCTTAACGGATAGAGCATCTGACTACGGATCAGAAGGTTAGAGGTTCGAATCCTCTCGGAGTCACTAATTTAATTACGAGTGTGTGAGCTACAGACAAACTGCGACTCACACACTTGATTTGTAAACTAGTATCAGTAAAATAAACGTCATGCCTAAAGTATGTGATTTGACGGGTAAGAAACCCCTCACAGGCAACCACGTTTCACACTCAAACCGCAAGACAAAGCGCCGGTTCTACCCGAACCTCCACACCAAGCGTTTTTTCATTCCGGAAACCAATGAGTGGGTTACACTGAAGGTAAGCGCTGCTGCCATGCGTACCATCAACAAGCTTGGCCTGTATGCTTACATCAAAAAATTGGAAAAGAGAGGTGACATCATCTTCAATTCTGATTCAGAATAACTATTCATCTAGCATTTAGAATAAAATGGCAAAGAAATCAAAAGGCAACCGCCTCCAGATTATCCTCGAGTGCACTGAGCACAAAGAAAGCGGACAACCTGGCACTTCCCGTTACGTTACTCAGAAGAACCGGAAAAACAGCCCGGATCGTCTTGAACTGAAAAAATACAACGCGATCCTGCGCAAGTACACTGTGCACCGCGAAATCAAGTAATGCCTGGCATTGCTGATCCTATTTACTCATTCATAAATTAAAGCATCATGGCCAAGAAAGTATCTAAAAACGCCCGGGTTGCTCAACGTGCCGCCAATGCCGGTTCAGGCAAGGACCACGTAAAGGTGGTTAAGGCCGTGAAGGACCCGGTTACGGGTAGGTATACCTACAAGCAAATGATCGTACATAAAGACAAAGTGAAAGACTTTTTCGCAGACGTCAAATAACTGATCTCTTTTCGCTATTACGACAAGGGCCATTTACCGCTATCGGTAAATGGCCCTTGTTTTGTTCGTGCCAGAATTCCCAAACCAATTGTATTTCCCTAATTGCTTTGGTATAAAATACGCCCGGTATGCAACTCAGCACCTACCTGCATTTGATAAACATACCAACCGGAAGGTGTACCCTCCGGCATTCGAAGTTGTAATTCCTGATGACCCGATTCCATTACCTGCTCCTGTTCCCAAATCAAACCACCGCGCATATCAACAATTCGTAGGTGACAAGCCATTCCCTGATCGAGCCAAAGGTCAAAAGTACATGCATCTGAAAACGGATTGGGTGATGGCCCGGCAAACTGTACCGCAGCATCCTTGGAAGCATGCAAATTCGAGCGCAACTGAGAGCACGGGGCTCCCACCGATCGGCAACCAATATACCCGCCTCCGGAGCCAGCCCCTCTTCATCCATTCCTATCATGGAAGAAATCATCCCAGATTTCTTTGCACGCACAACAAGGGTGAATGCCCTCCCTTCATCCAGAAGCGTTGGTGCTGTTCCACGGTCAAACCACGCAATACCCAAACGGTTGTTTTTTTCATCAAAATAATAACTCTCCGAATCCAATCCCCGAACACCGGAGTATGCTACCTGGCCCTGGTCAAGCTGCAAAGCCAGCTGAGGGAACTTAAATAGGTGTTTTTTCAAATGAAAACGGGATTTCAATTATCTGCCCCTCAGCCACCCAACGGTCTTCAAACCATATTGGTATTGCAGAGCCACTCCGATCATCCGAACCTATCAAGCTGGCAGACAAATTAACGTCGCCAGACTTAACCCCTACGAATCGCATATTAGGCTCTGTCAGATCTGAAATTAGGCTTGGATAGTCCAATTGATAGGTGTACTCTACCAAGCCCCATTGATCCAGGTTAGCCGGATTTGCAAGAGGCTTGATCATTCGCCAGGAAGGGACAGCCGGAAAGGTATCGTAAATGCCTAACAACAATTTTCGACCTTCTACAATATCAAAGGTGGTAACTGATTGAGAATTGTTCATGTCAGCCGCCATCATCTGATAAAATGATGTAAATGATTCTATTCCCAGAATATGTTTACTAATCAGAAACAAGTCAAAGGTAGAAAAGCCCACAAGCGGTCCCTCATTTCGCGTTGCCCAAACACTGGCCGCATAGTCGCCGCCGAAGGGCATCCCCTCTACTAAAAGGCTATAGCAGGAGTCCTCCACTAAAAGTGTTTCCTGCCAACTATCTATAGAATCGGTCACCGCTGCACGCAACCTAAACTGGCTCATAGCCAGGCCGCCAGCAGACTCAGCGCATCCGTCGAAGCTGATTCCCGCATCAATATCACAGCTACACCCATTTCCCCCGTTTTGAAGCAATACATATCCCTGACAACTATTGAACAAACCGTCAGCATCTCGCACCCATATTTCGACAAAACGGGTACCAATATCGCAACTGTCAAAACGAATGAGGGTGTCCGGCGGGAATCCCATACCGGTCCCTATCTCGCGTATACCATACTCAATTTCATTTGTCGGAGTACAATTATCAGACATGCTCAGGATAAACTGGGAAGCAAAAAACTCCTCAGAGCAATTGGGAGGGTCCAGGTTTTGAGTCAAACCATTGATACAAATCAAACTTGGCGGAAAGCAATCCTGAATGGTAAATAAATAACTGCATTCGATCTGATTCCCGCAAAAGTCCGTTGCCCGCCAGATAGCCTTATGAGTACCCGGAGCAAAATTACCCTGAATGGTATCCTCCGTGCTGAATATATCCTGAGATCCGTCGTTGTTCAGGTCAATTCGGTAGGAATAACTGATATTGGAATTTCCGCAGGAGGTAAAGGCTTTTTCAACCAAAAAAACACTGCCTTCATTGCAGCTTCCCTGGTTGAGGCAAAAAGTCTGGTCAGTACAACTTGTAATCCAGATGAGCCCCTGGGCGGGTAAGGCTATGGGAAGCCCTACTAAAAGAAGTATGAATAATCGATTCATGGTACAAAAGTCTTAAGTGGATTAAGGGCATAAATAAAAAGTGCAATTACCTATGCCAGAATTGGTTTGTTGCCTGGGAAAGCAGCATCGGTTAAAACAACTCACAGTCTGAAATGAGTTAATCTTGTTTCAACCAATTTTACAAAATTAGTGCATTTTGATAAAAATCATGCTCGCACACCCTTCAAAACACATATTTCATGCCAGATTGGCTTTTGGACAAAAGCCATCCACATTCATACCTTAATTACAAGTATACGAGAGAGTCTCTAGCCAATAAAAAATCGCACAGCCCGAACAATACAGGCTATGCGATTTTAGAACATATTGGGGCTTCAAGTGGCAATCCCAAACCCCAAACATGCATTCATCAAGAAGTTGATGCAGATAGACTATCCACCACGTGGGTAGTTTGCAACATCCTCATCTACGCTATCTGGTCCCGGATCGGAACGCAGAATCCGCAGGAAGAAATACGCGGTGATTCCAATGACAATGCCATTTACAAGAATCATCATGATCAAAGCTGAAGTTGTCATATTTAGAATATTTATTTTGTCAAAAATTACTCAGGATTAGGATGCATTCATCGCAGCCTTGTCCCGGCGTTGCTGTGCTTTATATACCATAAAGGCAATGGCTCCGAATATTACAACAAGTAACATTCTGGATCCGTTCACATAATTCAATTGTGTTTGCAAACCAGAGAGCACTTCAGGGTCTGTAGCTGCAGCAATTTGTGCGTGAATATCCTTATTTGAAATTTTATCCAGAATACCACCTTCACTCAGAAGGCTTCCAAGAAATACCACAATAAGGATAACCGGCGCTACAAACTTGATCAGGTACTTGAATATTCCAGGAACCGTTATGTCGGCATTCCGATTGATTTCTTCCCAGCCTTTATCCATACCAAATACCCAGGCAAACAGGATAATCTCCATCATCGCAAAGATGACCAGGGAAACCTCTCCGGCCCAGTAATCGTATTCATCAAAAACTCCGTAATTAAAGAAAATTACGGTTGGTGCACCAAGGATCAGTACCAAAGCGCCAAATGTCCATGCCGAACGTCCACGGCCCCAGTTAAACTCATCCCGCAGGAAGCCCATAACCGGCGTACCCATAGCGAGAGAAGAGGTGATCCCGGCAAAAAACAACAAGCCAAACCAAGCCATACCAGCCACTGCAGCCAACAACGGCCCCCATTGCTGGAACAAATAGGGAAGGGTCCGGAAACAGAGCCCCAAGCCGCCTGTTTGGGTTAATTCAATGACTTTTTCGATACCAAGGTATCCAACTGAAATTGGAATCAAAATGGCTGCACCCAATACGACCTCTACAAATTCATTCATCCAACCGGCGCTCATGGCATTTAATGCCACATCATCGCGGGAGCGGAGGTAGGAGGCATAACACTGTATGCTACCCATACCAACCGATAAGGTAAAGAACACCTGCCCGGCTGCTGCCAGCCAGACATTAAAGTCCCAAATAGTTGAAAAATCAGGCTGCCACAGGAAGTTCAAACCAACGGTACCATCATTGATAGCGCCAGCCTCGCCGGCGCTAAGGGTGATGCCGCGAATTGCCAGGAACAAACCAAAAAAGATAAGCAAAGGCATACCAATTTTAGCAGCAATCTCCACCCCGCCACTCAGGCCACGGGAGAGAATCCAGGTATTCAAGAGCAAACAAATGATCCAGAAAATAATGGGTTCTGGATCACCCAGCCCAACATACGCTCCAAACATATCACTTACCGAAGTGGCTGATTCGCCGGAAAACACACCGGTTACAGACTTCCAAGCATAGGCAAGTGCCCAACTTTCAATGTAACAATAGTATGCGGCCACTGCAAGGTTGGTAAAAATACCGAATACACCTATGTACTTCCACATGGCTTTTTTACCCATGCTATCCATGATAAAAGGCGTCGAGTGGTCGCCTTTCATACCACCGTACCGGCCCATACTCCACTCCACAAATAGTAGCGGGAGTCCCATTAAAAGGAAACAAACAAGATAGGGGATGATGAAGGTGCCACCGCCATTTTCGATGGCCTTAACTGGAAAACGCAAGAAGTTTCCGAGGCCTACCGCATTGCCTGCCATGGCTAATACAAGGCCTACCCGGGTTCCCCACGATTCGCTAGATGTTGACATGATTGGTTCGTTTTCTGTTTTGTACAATAAAATTTACAACCCGAAAGATAGAACGGTTTTTTTATTCAAGCCATTTCATTCCGATTTTAACTGCAATTTCACAATATTTCCTCAAAAAAAATGCGCCAAACCCAATTCAGTGTTGAAATATCCGCATTTTCTGAACTGACACGGTCTTGGCTTTGCGAATACCTGTGAATTGAATCTATTCGAATAGTAGGCTCCATTTTCTAATAAATCCTCCACATCTTTGCATTCAATGAGTGAAAACAAAACGGTGTTCATAAGCAGGAGCCTCCCGGAAACATCTGATTTCCGTACACGTCTGGAAACCCTGGGCTGGCAAATTATCGATCAAACCCTGATTGAAATCACTCCCGTAAACTTTGAACTAGACCCTGAGGCCGACTGGATATTTTTTAGCAGCCCAAGTGGTGTTCGAAGTTTTTTTTCCATCCACAAAAATCCGGGTAAGGTTCGCATGGCTTGTCTTGGACCAGGTACAGCCCGGACGCTGGAATCCTATGGATACACAGCCAGCTTTATTGGAGACGGCGAGCCCCAAAACAGTAGTGCAGCCTTTCTGAAAGTTGCTGCAAATCAACGGATATTGTTTCCAAGAGCCAGTCAATCGCTCCAATCCATCCAAAAACTACTGGGAACCAGCGTGCACATCCGGGAAGTCATTGCCTATGAAAATGTTCCCAGAAAAAAATTTCAAATACCAGAAGTGGGTATCCTGGTCTTTACAAGCCCAATGAATGCACGCACCTATTTTGATAAGTACCCTCTGAAAACCGGGCAAGTGGTGGTAGCGATTGGACAACGGACAGCCGACCAATTAAAAGCGCTTGGCATCCCAACCGTTCACATTGCCACAGACCCCAGCGAAGCCGGATTGGCTGAGGTGGTCGTTTCCCTCCGGTGAAAACAAGTTGTGTTCGGTTATTTGAATGATCTGATTAATTTTGCTTCCGGCGGGCAGTCCGCTCTTAACACCAAGGATTTATGGCAAAGAAAAAACAAACAGCCCCGAAAAAAAGTAAAGGGCCACAAGTCAAAAGCCAAAGCACTTCTTCAGCCAGAGAAGGCGGAGCTGCCAATTGGAAAAAACCAGCACTGTATTTACTTTTAATTACGGCGCTGTGTTACCTCCCCTCTTTGAGTAATGGGCTGGTCAACTGGGATGACGATGTGAACATCATCGACAACCCCAACTTGCAACGGCTCGACAGCGAATCTTTTGCCAATATCTTTGATTTGGATAAGGGAGCAGTCATCGGTAACTACAACCCCTTGCCCATCCTCACATTTGCCATTGAAAAAGCGATAGCCGGTGACTTTAACACCACGCTGATTCACAGCACCAACCTACTGCTACACCTGCTCACGGTATTTTTTGCATTCAGGGTTCTGATGGCCTTGAGCCTGGGGCCCTGGGCCTCGTTTATTGGCGGACTCTTGTTTGGCATCCACCCCATGCGGGTCGAATCCGTAGCCTGGGCAACAGAACGGAAAGACGTTTTATTTGCAGTATTTTTCTTTGCTGCCTTGATGTATTACATAAGGTGGGTGCAAGCAGAAGGGAAAACAGGAAGGTCAAAAACCTACGTTACGATCATAGTACTGGCGGTTCTTTCCCTGTTCTCCAAGGTCCAGGCAGTAACCTTGCCATTGGCTATGCTTACCATCGACTACCTTTTGCGCCGCCCGCTCAACTTTAAATTAATTTGGGAAAAACTGCCATTCTGGGGACTTTCGCTTGTTTTCGGTCTGATCAATATTTACACCCTTGGGAAACAAGGCTCAACTACGGATGATGTCACAAACTTCGACATGGTTGACCGTTTGTGTATTGGTGCCTACTCGTTCTGTGTATACATCTACAAGTTGTTCATTCCGTACCCCATGTCGCCGCTGTATCCATACCCAAAGCCCTTGCCTACCTTGGTTTACCTGGCGCCTATCGGGTTTGCAGCAGCGATTTACCTGGTTTACCGCTGGTGGAAAAACGATCAACGCTGGCTTGTATTCGGAACCTTGTTCTTTTTCTTCAATGTCATGTTTCTGCTCCAGGTTTTTGGCGCTGGACAGGGTTTCCTGGCCGACCGATTTACCTACGTGCCGTACTTCGGATTTTTTGCCATTGCAGCCTGGATGTACGATCGTGCCTCCCAGGACGAGGCTAAGCGAAGCACCCTTCAATTGGTATCAGGAGTCGTCTTTGCCTTGTTTGCCATCATGACTTTTTTCCAAATCAAAGTGTGGAAAAATGGAGAGACACTCTGGACGCATGTGATCAAATTTGAAAAGGAAACGAATTCCCTCCCCTATTGGAACCGCGGACAATACTACCGGGACAATGGCAATTACCAGGCATCCCTGAGCGATTACAGTCAGGCCATCAAGATCAATCCGAAGAACGCGGAATTGCACAACAGCCGGGGAAAAACCCATTTTGACATGGCGATGCTGGAACAATACAAATCCCAGTCAGCATCCCTGGTTCAGAAAGCACTGGAAGACTATACCAGTGGTCTGGATATTCCAAATTCAAAAGACAAAACCCGTTCTGAACTGTTTATAAATAAAGGGGCTGCACATGCCTCCCTCAACCAATACGATCAGGCCATAGCGAGTTTGTCAGAAGGGCTCAAAATCGATCCCAACAACAAGAATGGCTACTTCAACCGATCATTGGTTTACTTCAATTTGCGCAAATTCAAAGAGGCAATAGATGATTATACTTCTTACCTGAAGTTTGACCCCTATAATGTCAATGTCTGGTACGAACGCGGCATGATTCGCCGCACCATTGGGGAAAATGAGTTTGCCGTGCAGGATTTGAGCAAAGCACTTGAACTGGATCCCCAGTTTGGAATTGCCTACCTGAACGCGCCCGTGCCTATGCTCAAATGGGCAATAAAGGACAAGCGCAGCAGGATTATCAACGTGCAGCACAGTTTCAGTATCCAATGTCGGATTACGACCGGCAATTGCTGAATAAGTAAACGAAGACTGCATTGCGATTAACCGACGTTCTTCAATAAAAAATCCCGGAAGCGAGTATTCACTGTAGTATCTACACAAAATTGAAAAAAGAGAAAAGTATGGTTTAATTACCATGCTTTTCTTTTTTTTGGGGTAAAACGAGAGATGGGAACATTAGACAAACGTTTGATTGCCCGGGGTGACTTATTCTTGAGTCGGATGGTTGAAAACCAAACATGTATTGTACGCAAATTATCAAAAGATTGGAAAGAGCAGATGGGTTTTTGGCGTTGGTTAAGTAATGATAAAGTAAGCGTTAATTGGCTATTAGGTCGGATAGATCAGAGTGTTTCTGCAAATGCAAGTATAAAAGGCTGTCATGTATTAAGTATTCAAGACAGCAGTACAATTAGTTTTTTCTCAGGAATAGATAGGAATAAAAAAGGGCTTTCCCGAGTTGGAACAGTAGGCGACATGGGTGGTTTTATCTTACACCCCAGCCTCTTGTTAGATGCTGATGATGGCAGATGTTTAGGTTTAGGCAACCTAAGCATCCACAATCAGTGGGTATCGTCCGTAGATGAAGAGGCTGCTCGGAATATGGCAGCAGAGGAAAAGAAAACAGGGCGTTGGTTGAGCACCGGCGAACAGGTTCGCGCACACCTGACAGAAGCACAGCAGGTGACTCATGTAGCAGACCGAGAGGCCGATTTCTATGAGATGTTGTTGGAATTTGGCCAAAATCGGCGGAAAAACGAGCATCTTATTGTGCGTGTGAACCAAGATCGTTTATTGGGACAAATGCAGGGGCGAGGTCGCCCCAGATCCAACCATGAAGGAGATGAACAGGTTCAAACGGGTCTGGGACTTCGCATTTCATTTCCAAATCGTACGCCCTTGAGCAAACTTGTGGAACAACTTCCTGTAATGGCTCTGTGGACATTAAACCTACCTGCTAACCCTAAGCGGAAGGCTAGGCTTGCTCAGGTTAAACTTCGTTATGCACAACAAGTGCCCTTGAGGCGTCCTAAAAACCTGTATAAACGAACCTATCAGGCGGCACCTCTTCCTCTTTTTATCCGAATGAATGTAATTGATTTACAGGAAGAACTTCCTCCTGGTGCTGATTATCAGCCTCTTCACTGGAGAATCTATACCTCCCATCCTCTTGAAAATAATGAACAAGCCAAGCAAGTAATTCAGTGGTATTGTTGGAGGTGGAAAATCGAACTCCTATTTGCTTCTGTAAAAGCAAAAGGCCTAAACCTTGAATTTGCTTTATTAGAACATGCTGAGCGTTTAAAGAAACTTGCTATATTAGTTCTTATGGCCGCTATTCAAGTTATTCAACTTATTCAAGCCCGAGATGGCGAATCTAAACAATCAATCTTGGGATGTTTCTCCAAACAAGAAGCAGAACTGATCAGACAAATCAATCCAAAGGTCGAAGGAAATACACTCAAACAGAAAAACCCACATCCTAGTGACTCACTGGCCTACGCTGCTTGGGTTATTGGAAGACTTGGTGGGTGGTCTGGATATAAAACACACAGGCCCCCTGGCATCAAAACGATGGCAAGGGGCCTGGAGCGCTTTTTTCAAATTAAAAACTCCGCCAGATTCTTCGATCCCTGATTTGTGTAGATACTACAGCGAGTATTCACTTCCGGGATTTTTTATTGAAAGGACTTAGAGCCCGTTTATTTCAGTTTGAAATTAAACGCAAAGGTTCCACATTCCTTGTCTTTAGATGATGCCGCAAATCGGTGTTGCTTCGCCCATTGCACGGCTTTGCTGCGCAACTCACTGTCGTTAGTAGTTGAGTTACGGAGCGTGTAATTTGCAGAAATCACCCGGCCACTGGCGTCAACACATACTTCAACCATAACCACACCGGTTTTTTGGGTATTGTCTGCCATAGTTGGTCGGGAGACCAGTTTACGACCACTCAAGCCACCGCCAATAGATACACCGGTACCGGTGCCGTCACCTCCGCCATCACCGCCGCCGCTGCCTGGTGTTTTACCAAATGGGTTATCACCGGTTCCGTTGGGGCTCCCAGAGGTTCCTGGGGTGGAACCACCACCGGGTTTGTCTTTATTAAACGCACCGCCGAGTTGGCTCTTGCGCTCATTTTTCTTTGCTTCTTCAGCCGCTTTTTCAGCAGCAACCCGGTCGCGCTCGCGCTGGGCTTCCAGATCACGTTGGCGCTGCTCTTCCCGTGCTTGAGCCAGGGCTGCCGCATTCGGGTCAGCGGATGTTGCTGTTTTTGGCGGGGAAGTGGTACTCGGATTGGATGGCGTTGGCTGTGACACCGGCTCAGAAGGAGCAGGATCGTTTACAGCCGCAGATTCCGCCGGGGTTTCTGCGGGGCCCACACCTGCATCCGGAATACCCTGACGGGCATTGTCGCCACCACCACCCCATTCCAATACGATTGGGGGAGACTCAATCTCAGGCGTCTCAATTGTTGTGGTGATAAAAAACAGCAAGGCCAACAGGATCGCATGTAGAATTACACTGATCACTGCTGCTTTGGTTCTATCTTCTTCACGATGTGCAATCGCTTTCATAATTCGTATTTTTTATTGATCCGGATATGCATTCTGTTGGTTACGTCATGTAGAAATACCGAACCTCAGAATCAAATCCATTGTGTGTGTCTGCGGATTTGGAATATAACATGTTTATGCCAAAAACCGGTACACACTCTAAAAGACGAAGTACTGCCATGCGATTCCATAAAAAATCGGGGCATTTGACTATCGTTAACAACCAGGAAGAAGAGGGTGCCTAAATTTCGATTCTGAGGCGAAAAATTCAACGCAGATAAAACGAAATCTGCCGAATGCAGCCCAGAAATTAAATTTTAGACATCCTCTCTAAGGAAACACATCGAAATGCGTTTCCGTTCCCCCTTTATTTCTTTTCATCCGTAGCCAGGATGGTTTTGACTTTTAGCCTGTTGGCGATATCGAGAACCGTCACTACATAATCGAGGGGAACGGTTTTATCCGCCACTACGGTAATGGTTGTGTTGGCATTGGATTTACCGGAAGCCCGAATTTTTGCACGCAGTGCAGGTTCAAGGCGAGTAATCGCAATATCTTTTCCATCCAGGGCATACGTGCCGTTGGAACGGATAGAGACCGCCAGGTCTGGTGATGCCATCGTTTTAGAGCTGCTGGATGGCAGTTGCAGGTTCAATGCGTTGGGTGTGACAAACTTTGAGGTGAGCATGAAGAACATCAGCAAAAGGAAAATGATGTCAATCATTGCCGCCAAACTAAAGGATGGTGTCACGCGCACTCTTCTTTTAAGACCCATAGTTCTTTATATAGAAGATTAAAAGTTGGGTGAATTGCCTAGCTTAGCGGGAAGGCTCCTGGAGCAGGTCCATAAACTGGAGTGCGGTATACTCCATTTTATATACAACCTTATCCAGTTTGGAAACAAGCAGGTTGTAGCCTGCCATCGCCACGATGGATACAATAAGACCCATTGCAGTACTGGTAAGCGCCTGATAGATACCTCCGGAAAGTGTTTGTGGCGTCACGTTGGTTGCTACCGACATATCCTGGAAAGAGAGAATCAGACCAAGTACAGTACCGAGCAGACCAAACATAGGGCCCAGACCAGAAATCGATGCGAGGGTCGAGAGGTTCCGCTCCAGTTTGAGCAGTTCCAGGTTACCTACGTTCTCGATGGCTTTGTTGATATCTTCCAACGGTTTACCAATTCGGTCGAGGCCTTTTTCAACCATACGAGCCATCGGAGCATCAACACTTTGGCAAAGGGCTTTAGCCGCTTGCAGGTTGCCGCTTTCCACGCTGGCGCGAATGCTGTTCATGAAATTCTGATCGACTTTACCTGCACGAGTGAGGGTAAAATACCGTTCCAAAATGATGTACAGTGCTGCTATTGAAAGAAACACGAGTACAAAAAACATCACCATACTGGAGGTGGTGTTTCCTAAGAAAGAGTCGAGCAGACTTTTTTCTTCAACCAGTTCGGTTGCTGCTTCTGTGGCAGGAGAGGCCTGGAGAAACCAGAAAGCGGCCAATAAGGATTTAAAAACCATAAAAATGCGCTGTTGGTTAGAATTTGTTCAGTTTTTGTTGGTGCGAACACAAAAACAAATCCGCGGGTGGAGCGTGTCAGTTTAAAATTCATTTCTGAAAAAAAATCGAAGTTTAAACACACGCCAAATCCATCGATGATTGTTTTCGGTGCGTTATGCGAACGCCAAAAGTAGCGTATTTTGTATTTGAGTACGGCCTTATTTTAACATTTTTCAAAACTATTGTCCGATTTGTGGAAAATTAGAGCGTGTTTGGGTTTTGATTGGTGGGCTTCATTGAGCAAATCTGGTTTTACACTTCGCTCTTATTTTCCCTGGAGAGTTTGACTCCGATGGTATGTCTTGCCTTTATTAAAACAAAATTTACACGCCTTTGCTTCAAGCTAAAATCCCAGGTAGGCTCTGGATGTCAACGATGTGTGGCACATAAAAAAAATGGGCTTGCATCTGCTTTCAAACAAAATCCCACGTACTTTGCATCAAATTTGCTGAATAGTGATCCAGAAATTGAATTTTAAACACTGTCTAAAGTATCTTTATCACCCAAACCAAATTAGAAACAATTATGGCAGCAACAAATTTTGAATTTGTACCTCAAGCCTGGCGCGATACCAAAGGCGCCAATGTTTCCATTGCATTATTCGACACAGGTGTTAGCCTGGAGCACCCCTGCTTTCAACATCTTCATACAGATGGCTGTAAGTTTAATCCTGCGTTAGCAGGTTTTGACTCCGATCAGGCGGATGGAAACGACGATGTGAGCGATGCCTTGCTGAAGGGCAGCCACCATGGCACGCAAAACGCAGGGGTGATGGTCGCCCAATCGGAAGATGCAGACGGTCCCATCGGCATCGCACCAGAGGCGAATCTCCTCATTTTTAAAATGCGCGATAAAGACTACAATTCGTTCGTGGATTATTTCCTGAATGCGCTCAAGGTGTGCATCCGAAAAGAGGTAGATGTCATTGTCTGTCCATACACACCTGTTTTCCAGAACCCTGTTGCACGGGATATTTTGGATGACATTTTCAATCAACTGGAGGAAAAAAAGATTTTGATGGTTTGTTGTGCCGCCAATTCCGGGAGGCTAGATCGATTCAATAACCTACAGTTTCCTGCTGATCGCCCCCAGTGTATCAATACCGGGGTTGTTCAAAGCATGTTGCTCAACCGTTGGCAGGATGGGGATACAATAAGCAGCAATATTCCACTTGTCTGGAATCAGGCTAGTGGAATATTTTGCGATAATCCATCCGAGCAGCTTTCGTTGTTGAGGGCACCTGGAGAAACAGCCAGGCTACTGCAGCACTTGGCGCAATCATCGCACTTGCAAATTTCAGCATGGAAATCGGCTGAGGGGAGCAACTATAAAAGACGTTCAAGAAATGAAGTGTCGATGTGCTAAAATCCATCAGCACTCCATTCAGCCCAGCCTGCCCTACAGAACGATGAAGGATTTTCTTTGTACCACCCATAATGCACCAATCATATGAAACCGATTTTATCCAGCATCCTATTTCTGCTTTTAGGTATAAATCTTCAGGCGCAGTCTATGCTGCACGATGCCATCGAACTTCGGAAGTACCTGCAGCCAATTGATAATGCCAATACGATTGGCAAACTCAGTAGCAATCCGGACGAACAAGCTGAGTACCTGGAAATCCTGGCGCGTTATGTTGACTTTCAAGGAGAAACAGAACTCGATCAGGTTATTCTCGATGGCTTTTTTGAAAATCCATTTCTTTCGGATCGCCAGGGAGAATCACATTATTGCTTCCCGACGAATACCACGATGTAATGGACATGCGCTTGGTTAGTGACGGAGGAATGATGCAAGGAACCCCTGGTCAGGGTATGTTTGTCAGCAATCTGGCGGATGCGCTGTCCAATTTTCTGGTAAAGCGAACCAAGCAAGAACTTACCATGGCCTTTTTCCGCGATTTTCAGGACAAGATCGAAAACAACGAATACCTCAACGCTCTTTTCCCTGAAACAGCCAGTCTGCTAAAGGTAATTGACACTGAAATTTATCAGTTCAACACCTACCTCGGCGCACTTCGGGAAAATTTTGCTCGTGATCTGAAAGTCTTGCCGGGCAATCTGAAACTGGCCCTCGAAACAGAACCGTGGCTTGACAACAATGCTGAGATGCGCCTTTTGGTTTCCGATCTGCTTGGCCTGAGCCAAATGCTGGTTGATGGGAAAACCAGTCGAGTTTATTGACTACCTCGGCAACCAGGCTTCAATCCACCAAAAAAATATGGTTATTGCGCTGGAGGAGGCTTCTAAAACCAAGGTTCAAAACCTTGCATCCGGCCTGATGACCCTTGAACTGCTGAGCAATTCTATTCGGAGCGAAGTTGACAGCCTGAACTGGATTGATCTGGATGAAGTAAAAGACAATTTATACGACCCACAAACCATGTATTTGTTTCTGGCTTTGGTGTACCAAAAAGCGGGACATATTCAGTTTAGTGCGGAACGCTCGGTTCAATCTGCCCTGCGACAAACCGCCAACACTGCCGGTACCGTTGAGCAAATGCGCAAGCAGGTTCTTCGGTTTGCCGAATACGGTCAGAACATGCGCGTCAATGTAATGCAGATGAGTGGAGAAGCACCTGCTGACAGCAATAAATACGAGGCATATTATCAGTTTCTGGAAAACTTCTTTGGTATGTTGGAAGCCGGTCTTGATTTCCGTCGCACCTTCCTTCCAGATCAGGCTTGTGATGAGATGGAAGATCAATTCATCAGCGATTTGCGACAACTGAGCAAACTGAATCTGAATGTGCGCCAAAAACAATACTCGCTTGCAGTAACAAACCTTACCTATTTGCTCGATCGCTTTTTGGGTCCAAAAAAATTCAACCCCAAAACCAAGGGTGCGTTTCTGAAGTACGGAATGTTTATGGCCTCTGTCGCAGAAGCCGATAACCCCAATCAGATGGAAGCGGCAATTGAGCTTTTTGCAATGCCACCCGGCAGTTCAAGTTTGAAAAAGCACGCCAAGTTTTCAATAAGTTTGAATACCTATACCGGTCTTAATTACGGTAAGGAGAAATTGGATCAACAAGGTAAAAGCGACATTGCCGGAATTTCCGCGCCGCTTGGTTTAGGACTCAACTTTGGACTTGGAAGAAGGCGGGGTAGTCTGAGCTTCTTTACCTCCATAATCGATGTGGGGGCAATTACGGCCTACCGATTTGATGATGCAAACAGCGATCCGCTTCCTGCGCTGGAATGGAGCAACATTGTAGCACCGGGCACCTTTTTGGTATACGGCTTGGGCTGGGATATTCCAATTTCAGTTGGTTTTGGTGCCCAAATGGGGCCCAACTTGAGAAAGGTAACCAATGCCGGGCTCGAAATAGGAGACCGTGGCTGGCGGATGCTCGGGTTTATCGCTGTTGATATTCCGATTACCCATTTTTACACCAACAAGTAAAAGGAGTACGGTCAGTGGCCCGTTTCACTCAATAAGCCTTAGCGCTCCGATGTAAAGTGGAATTGGATATTGGGAAAATTCTCCTGAACGGTTTGTAGAATCCATGCTGTTTCCGCAAGGAAAACGGTTTCTCCTTCGCTATCAACTGCGATATCCCGTTTGCGGCGTTCCAAGAAGGCTTCCATTGCCTTTGGATCTTCACTGCTTACCCAGCATGCTTTGTGCAAATTAACGGGTTCGTACCGGCACTTGGCACTGTATTCCGATTCCAGGCGGTGCTGGATAACCTCGAACTGAAGTTGACCAACTGTTCCAATGATCCGTCGGCCATCCGACTGGCGGGTAAACATCTGTGCCACCCCTTCGTCCATCAATTGATCCAATCCTTTGGCAAATTGCTTCTGTTTGAGTGGATCTGCATTTTCCACATACCGGAATTGTTCCGGGGAGAATGCGGGAATGCCTTTAAAATGAAGGGACTCCCCTTCAGTCAGTGTATCACCAATCTTAAAGTTACCGGTATCGTATAGACCGACAACATCACCGGGATACGCCTCTTCGAGAATGGTCTTTTTGCTTGCCATAAACATGGTTGGATTGGCAAATTTAAAATCCCGTCCCAGACGCATGTGTTTGTAACTCTTGTTGCGTTCAAATTTCCCGGAACAAATCCGAAGGAATGCGATGCGATCCCGGTGTTTGGGATCCATGTTGGCAAATATTTTAAATACAAACCCGGAAAAGTTTTCTTCATCAGGTTTTACCAAACGCTCCTCGGTCTCGCGCGCAAGCGGAGTAGGTGCAATTTCAACAAAACAATCTAGCATTTCCTTTACCCCAAAGTTGTTAACTGCCGAGCCAAAAAATACCGGACAAATTTCACCACTCAGGTAGTCTTCTTTTTTAAACTCTGGATAGACCCCTTCGATCATTTCAACCTCTTCGCGCAGGGTTTTTGCAGCCGTTTCTCCGATGTGCATTTCCAAATCGGAGCTGCTTAGGTCTTCAAAGGTTAGGGTTTCGCCTTCTGCTTGCTTGCCGTGAGGGTTGAACAAAACCAATTTGCGGTCATATACATTGTACACGCCTTTGAACCGCTGTCCCTGACCAATTGGCCATGAAAGCGGGCGGACTTTGACATCCAGTTTTTGTTCAATTTCATCTACCAGATCAAACGCATCCAGACCTTCGCGGTCCAATTTATTTACAAAGAAAATGATGGGCGTTTTTCGCATGCGGCAAACCTTTGTCAGTTTCTCTGTTTGTCGCTCCACCCCTTTGGCAACGTCTACCACTACAATTGCCGAGTCAACGGCTGTCAGGGTGCGGTAGGTATCTTCAGCAAAGTCTTCGTGACCGGGTGTATCCAGGATATTAATTTGCAGGTCGCGGTACTCAAACCCCATAACAGAAGTACTCACGGAAATCCCCCGTTGCCGCTCGATTTCCATAAAATCCGAGACTGTACTTTTCTTGATTTTATTGCTTTTCACCGCACCTGCAGTTTGAATCGCACCACCAAAGAGCAACAGTTTCTCTGTAAGCGTGGTTTTACCTGCATCCGGGTGTGCAACAATTGCAAATGTTCTTCTTCTATTCAATTCGTCCAAAAAAGACATGTCTGGTGTATTTTATTTCAAGGCCATCACTTGTCGCAAGCGAAATGTATCTAGTTGAACAAGTTCTTAGTTTAAGCGGCCGCAAAGGTAGCCATTCTGATCGGTTTTAAACCATAATTGCCTGAATGCTTGAGCAAACCTGGATGTAGCCCCAAAAAGATAAACCCAACGAAGTTGAATGCACTCATAATTTTTTAAGTGCAGGTAAGAATCCTTTGGTTTGGGATGACTACCTTAGCATTCTAATCCTCCAGAATTTTGACATTAGCTCCCCCGCGACGACAATCTTACCTCCTTGCCATACCAGCAGTTATATTGCTATGGCTTGGATTCCGCAACCACACCGATCCGACGTGGTTGGAAGCCAGCCAATTGCTGCACGAAAAGCCCGTACTTCTGTATGAAATGCCTGATAGTTTGCAGCGCTTGTATTGCGCAAAGAACAAGATGAAATACGTTCAGGGCGATTCAAGTGCATGGTGGCAGGTGGCTTATCCCGACTTATCCAATGTCGAATGGGATCAGTTTATGGAATTGCTGGACCGGGTTGAAAAGGAACGCCATCTGGTTGTGTCTGGTGTTACAGGTGCGGGTGCAACAAAATATGCCAAGCATGTAGCACGTACCTTGACCAGTGGTCCGGAATACCTGATTGAAATCAACTGTGCCCCACAGTTTGACCTGGAGTACCATAAAAAATACATTGGTTATGAAACCGAAGAAGGCTTTCAATCCGGGCTTTTGCTCCAATTTTGGGAACAGGCACTAAATGAACCGGAACAACGCTTTTTTGTAGTAGCAGACAACCTGGATAAAATCAATCCGGAGACCTTCTTCGGGCCCGAATTATGGGAAGCCATGAGCAGCAGCGACGACACATTGCGGGTTGCTGGCCAACTGGTCACCATTCCACCCAACTTTTATCTACTGTCCGTAACCCACCTCGCGCCGGCATCTCTGGTTGAATTCAATGAAGAACATTTCAAACGCCTGGGGCCGCAATACATCATTCAACCCAACCCGCGGGAACTACTGGCAAGGCTCAGACGACAGGCTATAAAAATTGAACAATCTGAAGAAGACGGAGAGGAAAAACAACGCCATTTACAGGCCCTGCGCGACAGCAGTAATCTGCACCAGTATTTGTACTACTTTATAAAAACCAATCAAATACTGAAGGAGCGATATGGCGTTGGATACCAACTTGGTCAGGGAAGCAACATCCGAAGTCTGTACCGGAAGGAGGACCGACAGGAATTCCAGCGGGTGTGCATCAATCACCTAACCGCATTGCATCCCGACCGACCGCTCAAGCGCTCAACGTTTCGGAAAATTGAAGGCACTATCGCCAATGCAGGACTGGAGCCAGGATCCAATTTCTTTGCACGGCAAATTCGTGTACTGCAAGACTCCGGTTATCTGGTTGAGATAACCATGGTGGCAACCACCGCTCTCCTTACTGCGCTGGTTGGTTGGTGGGTTTTCCGTCGGCGGGAGCAGTTGATGCGCTTGTATGGTGACCGGGCACAGGAGATTTTCAACCAGTTTGAAACCCATCAATTGGGCGCTGAAGATGCAGCAAACCAATTGTACGAAATCAAAGCTGAGGTTGACTTGCTCGTTATGCGGCGTCGGTTGAACTATACCGAAGCACTGTACTTCCTTGCGTTCATTGATGATAAAGTCAAGCGGATTGAATTTGCCCGCAATGTCAGTCAGAACTTCCTGGAACTTTTCAACACCTTTATGGAAGACGATGTGTTGAGTGAAAACGAGTATCTGAAATTGATGCAGTTTTTGCAGTCCATCCGGCATAAAATACCGGAAGAAGCCTACATCCAGTTTTACAACAAAGTTGAAAACACGTACCGGTCGACCTAGCCGGATGGCTTGCCTATTTTTCCAATTCCATTTCAGCCGGAAACTTCAAATAGCGACTGCCCTGGATGCCAAAGCGCCAAGGCCATTCGGCGGAGGCCCCTGCATATTCCACCCCAATCCGTTTTCCGGCCACCACAACCGGGTGTTCATACCCTGGCTCAGCCTCTTCAATCCAGACCGGTGATGAACTGCTGCTAAATACAATTCCATCCAATGATCGATCGATTCCCATTGCCTGGCTCAAAGCACCTGGGCCGGTTGTCATCGACAAAGGTGGTGTGCTTCTGATTTGTTTGGGGTATCTGCGCTTCAACATGACATCAATCCCATCCAGTGGTTCAATTGCGCGAATTAAAACAGCATGCGCCATGTCTTTTGGTCCGGTAACAACATTGAATAAATGGTGTATCCCGTAGCACAGATACACATATGCACGGCCGCCCTGAGCAAACATGGTTTCTGTACGGTTGGTCCTCAGGTTATTCCGCGCATGAGAAGCCTGATCCTCTGGAGCACGATAAGCCTCAGTCTCGGTGATAATACCTGAACAGCGATGGCCGTCACACACACTTACCAAGGTTTTCCCCAATAAACTACGGGCTACAGCAAGTACATCTGCATTGAGAAAAAAGGAATCAGGAAGTTTTTCTTTGGGCATTTTATGAGAAAATAGATAGTAAGACCTTCTTTGGTTTTACACCATGTAAAATTAAAACAAGTAAACACCCCAAAAGAACCAAAATGAAAAAACTTAGAATCGGCTGTTCACAAAACCAGGTATGCTACCATTAATTGAAAACCGGGATTCACCCGAGGCAATTAATCATAAAAACATACCAAATGAAAAAGTTCGATTCTCTCAAACTGATTGCGTGCCTGCTCTTAGGCATTTTCTATGCATCCACCGCTACTGCACAAGTTAGTGGCAAAGTGGCTGATCTTTACATGTATTTTCACAACAGCAACTCCTTTGGCCTGTCGCCAGCTCAGGAAGGTGATACCATTGGCAACCTCAAGTGGATGGCTCTGACTCAGGCCCCGAACATCCGCCGGACGGGAGCTGCGATTCGTTCAACCGTAACCGGTCCTGTAAGCGCCAACTCGCTGCCAGCCAACATAATTTTCCGAACCGGCGCAACCGGATTGCTTGACCGCATGGTTGTAACTGAAGACGGATTGATCGGTATCGGAACCCTGAACCCTGAATTTAACTTACATACTGTTGGAAACACCCATACCACCGGCGACTTCTACGGGCGCATCCATTTTGATGACAATCAGACAAGTGATGATGCACCAGACAGCTACATCGACGAAGCCTATTTTGAACTCAAACAACGCAACATCCTGGGTCTTCCTGCCGGACCAGGAGCACATGGCGGTTTGCTGTCGGTTGCTCCCGGAGCGACCAGCTTTGATCACCAACTCTTTTTCGGAAATGACGGTTTGTTTACGCGCCGCTGGGACGGAAATGCCGGCTCATGGGCTGGCTCAACCTGGCATAAAATCCTGACCGGAGAAGATATTCACGGCACTGAAAACCGGATTGCTAAGTTTACTGGTCCAAATTCGCTGGGTGACAGCCAACTGTTTGATGATGGTACCAACATTGGCCTGGGAACCCTCAGCCCGGATCCTGCCTTCCTCGTTACCAACGGAGGCAATACCCGCATTGATGGCGACTTGCGCCTGGATGGCGAAGCCGATTTTTTTGAAAACCTGATGGTGCATATGAACATTGCAGCAATGGGAGCAATCACAGCCAATGGAGACCTGAGCACCAACAGCAACCTCAGCGTAAACAGCGATGGTGATATTGGCAACGACCTTACCGTAGGAAACAATGCAGTTGTGCTGAATCGCATGAGTATTGGTACAACAACAATGGCTACCGACTATGTCTTGAGCGTAGGCGGAAAAGCAATCGCAGAAGAACTGCGGGTAGCACTGCAAAGCAGCTGGCCGGATTATGTATTTGAAGAAGGATATGAACTGCCTGATCTCTGCGAACTGGAATCATACATTCAAACCAATAAGCATTTGCCAGGAATTCCTTCAGCTGCTGATGTGGATGCACAAGGTGGTGTTGACGTAGGTGAAATGCAACGCAGCCTGCTTGAAAAAGTAGAAGAACTGACCCTGATTGTAATTGAGCAGCAAAAACAAATTGAACTGCTTCAATCACAAATCAGTCAGGACAAGCACTAATTCCCTCAGCCCACCAAAATTAATACCGATATGAAAAAGTATATAAAAACAACGGTAGGCTGCTTCATTACACTGGCACTGGCCTTGCCCTTGTACTGGGGAACCAGCCACCAGAGTAAAACCGAAGATAAACAGGATTTAGACCTTCGAATTGCAGGCCGTTTTCAGCAAGAATTTGACATGACTAAGGACCTGGCAACAGGTACCGTCCCGCGCAATCGATTGCTGAAAGCCTACCAAATTGCACAAAACAAACGCGCAGAAATGGCCATGCAGGAAGACGCAGTTCCTGTTTACTGGCAAGAACGCGGCCCCAACAATGTAGGCGGCCGCACGCGCACCATCCTGTTTGATGCCAATGATCCAAGCAACCGAACCATCTGGGCCGGAGGTGCATCCGGAGGCCTGTGGCGATGCAACAACATCGACAGCGGCAGCCCTAACTGGACCAACATCAATGACTTCTTTGATAACCTGGCCATCAATGCCATTGCACAGGACCCCAACGCACCCAATACCATGTATTTTGGAACAGGTGAAGAAGGCTTTAATAATGCCGATGCAGTAAGGGGCTTTGGCATCTGGCAATCGACAGATGGTGGTGTCAACTGGGCACAATTGCCCTCCTCGACATCCATCAACAATGTAAATAAGATAGTGATTGCCAACAATGGAGACGTGTATGCGGCGACTTCAGGTGGACTCCTCCTTTCAACAGACAATGGCCTGAGTTGGCCACCGGTACTGGCTGGCAATGTTCAGGATGTAGAGATCGCTCCGGATGGAGATGTCTTTGCTACCGTTCGATCTACCGGTGTATTCCGGGATGAGAACGACGGTTCCGGATTCCAGCTGTTAACAAACAACATTCCGACCACCAACATCCGTCGTTCAGAGGTTGTATGCGCCCCTAGCAATGCAAATATTGTTTACGCAGCCTTTGAGGACAATACAAGCACTGCTACCCGTGGCACTTGCCAAACCATTCTGCAGTCTACTGATGGCGGGGATAGTTGGACCCCAGTGAGCATTCCGGGTAGCCTCGGACCATTTTGCTGGTACGCATTTATCATGGCAGTAGACCCCAACGACAGCCAACGTGTATGGATAGGTGACCAGAACTTGTTTGTTTCCGATAATGGAGGTTCAAACTGGAACCAAATTGGCAGCATCCATGCCGACCACCACGCACTGGTGTATGTGCCTGGAAGTTCCACTGAAATGGTGTTTGGAAACGACGGTGGTATTTACTGGAGTTCAAATGCTGATGCAGGAACACCAACTGTTTCACAGCGCAACTCGGGCTTCAATGTTACCCAGTTTTATGCCAATGCGGCGCACCCAACTTCCGGATCTGATTACATCCTTGGAGGCACTCAAGACAATGGAACACAGCGATTCAACAACCCGGGTTTAGCAAGTACTGACCGCCCTACCGGAAACGACGGTGCATTTTGTTTCATCGATCAGGACAACCCGGATATCCAGATAACCGGATCCCAAAACCGCAAGTTCTTTTTGTCAACCAATGCTGGTGGTAGTTTTAGTGAAATTACACCGTTCTACAACCCTGCTTTGTTTATTACTCCTGCAGACCTGGATGACAATGCCGATATTTTCTACTTCTCTGAAGGTGTGGACACCCTTGGGCGCATGACAAACCTTGGTGCCGGAAACAACATTACTTACGAGGATATTTCCCAATTGGGTAGTGGACGCATCAGTGCCATCAAGGCATCCCCGAATACTGCAAACCGCTTGTTTGTGGGTACTGAAAATGGCAACCTGGTTCGAATTGACAATGCCGACCAAAATGGCTCCATTACAGTGAACACGATTACCGGCGCGGCCTTCCCTTCGGGTTACATTTCCTGTGTAGAAGTGCAACCTGGGGATGACAACCACCTGTTGGTAACCTTTTCCAACTTTGGCGCTGTAAGTGTCTGGGAAACAACCAACGGAGGAACCAGCTGGCAAAACATTGAAGGCGACCTGCCAGATATGCCGGTGCGCTGGGCAATCTTTCACCCATTTGATTACGACCAGGTATTGCTGGCAACCGAACTGGGTGTTTGGTCTACGGATGATTTGGACGGAACCAGTACTTCCTGGTGGCCAACCAACAACTTTGGACTGGCCAATGTGCGGGTAGACATGTTGGAGTATCGTCCATCCGATCACCTTGTCGTGGCTGCTACGCACGGACGGGGGATGTACAGTACCGACTATTTTACCCTGGTTAATGCATGTATTCCCAACCTGGTACTCGGCGGCAGCATCACCCCGGGTGTATATGTTGCAGACGATTTCATTGTATCCGACGGGACCTTGAATGTAGGAGAAAAAGCCATCTTCCAGGCAGCCGGATTCATTGATCTGACGGATGGATTCCTGGCTCCACGCGGAAGCGATTTTTGGGCATTGATAAAAGAATGTGGTGGAAGTCCCGCCCCGGCCAATGCAATGAAACCGGATTCAGACCCGCATCAACTGCTTGACCGAAATGGTTCTGAAGATTCAGGATTTGCCACACAATTAAATATTCAGGCCTTCCCTAATCCGGCAAGTTATATGCTAAACATCCAATATGATGTGCCACAAGAAGGAGTTTGCAACATGTATTTGCGCGACCTGAATGGCAGGATGGTTCAACATCTGTTGAGTTCCAAAAACCATGCATCCGGGTCCTTCCAGATCCAGGCAGACCTATCGGATTTACAGGCTGGTGTTTATTTACTGACACTTCAATCTGCGCAAGGTGCTATTACACAACGCATCCTGATTGCGCGCCAATAAAATCCAATCGAACCTGGCGTGGAGAGGGTTTGGATCCGAGCCTAACACCAGGCCTTCCTTCACGCTTTTGATAATCCTCCAATACACTTCATACGTTTCTTTGAGTTTTCATTTTGTTTGCCCTGGCAGTTACGGCTGTCGGGGTTTTTATTTATTTCGACAAAAACAATTCCGGGTATGGTCGTTTACCATACCAACAGCCTGCATGTAGGCATAGCAAATTGTTGTACCGATAAACTTGAATCCGCGCTTTTTCAGGTCTTTGCTCATGGCATCACTTTCGGCTGTCCGGGATGGCACCTCCGACATATCCTTCCAATCGTTCACCTTGGGTTTTCCGCCAACAAACTGCCAGATGTATTTATCGAAGGAACCAAATTCTTCCTGTACCTTGAGCAACGCAACTGCATTTGTCCGTACCCCATAGATTTTGAGCCGGTTCCGGATAACACCGGGGTCGGTCAGGATTTCCTCAAGCCGGTCATCTGAAAAACGGGCAATTTTTTCAGCATCAAAATTTTCAAAATGCCGGCAGTAATTTTCCCGTTTTTTCAAAACTACCAACCAACTTACTCCTGCTTGTGCACCCTCCAGGTTGAGCATTTCGAACAACAGTCGATCGTCGTGCACCGGCACGCCCCATTCGTTGTCGTGGTACGGGATAAAGAGCGGATTGGAGTTGGCCCAGGCACAACGGGATTTATCAGAAAACTCAGATGATGGCATGACAGATTGGTTCTTTAACTGAAGTTGATTACTATTGCAATGCAAATGTTTTTGCAACAAAATGGAAAGGAACACATAAAGATGCCGCTTTTATTTTACAAACATCCTGCCCCGGGCACTTCTTTCGGTCTTTGGCACATTACCGAGGACGAAGCATTTTTTCGAGAAGACCTTCCGCTTTCTTCTGAAGAAGAACAGGAGTTTGCTCAATTCAAAGGCATTCGTCGTATGGAGTGGCTGGCTGGGCGCTGGCTATTGCACAAACTCACCGGTGAGGAGCATCGGTTGGCTATGGGAAAAAACACCTTTGCCAAACCGTTTTTTATCCATCACCCGGAAAAGCACTGCTCACTGAGTCATTCCCACGGCATTGTCGGGGCGTTTTTATCCGACCATGTTTGTGGCTGTGATGTGCAGGTGCTGGTAAAAAAGATTGAAAAGATCGCCTACAAATTTATAGGCAAAGAGGAACAAGCCTTTCTTGATTCCATTCCTGAAGAATATCAGTTTGATTTGCTACACATATTCTGGACCGCGAAAGAAAGCCTGTATAAAACCTACGGACTAAAAGAACTTGACTTTCGGGAACACCTTTACCTGGAACCGTTTGAATGGAATGGGAAAACAGGGAAAACGATCGGCCGCATTGAGAAGAACGATTTCCAACAGCGCTATGAATTGGTTTTCACAAAATACCAATCGGAAGATGCCCCTGATCTCATCTGGACCATTTGTCAGGAAATGGGATAATTTACCTCCTAGTTTTTGCCTGCCTCCCGAAATTTAAGCGTGGAAGGAGAAACGCCCAGGTCTTTATCTGCACTTACTTCAGGAAAATGAAGTTGAAGGCCAATTTTAATAATGGCCAGGTGATGTATGGCATGGTCAAAAACAAAAACTAATTCCAGACCAACCGTGCTTAAATACTCTGGCCGTTCACTGCTATCAAACTCAGCGCGTACCTTGATCGGCAAATCCATGCTCAGTTCCGAGATTGAATTTCCAAACAGCGTGAATGCTTCTTTAGCCAACTGTGGGTTGTCTTCGTACAGAAGGTTGCGTTCGCGGCTTGCATAATCGACGATTCCTCCGGGCTTTCCGCCACGTTCCAGGCACTGAAAAAATTCAAGGATGTGCCGAAAGTGCTGCCCAAGCGTGCTTCCATTATACTCCGGAAGTGGTTTGCGGTAGGCAGTGGGGTCTAGTTGTTCCAAGACATGGTTCACCTGATCTATCAGGGAAAGGGTTGCTCTGCTTGCTTGCATAGTGCAGATAAATAAATTAGTCAAGAAAATGGCGGGAGTTTCGATTGCTTTGAGAACACGCCCAATTGTACATGTTCATTTTTTATAGTGCAAAAATAGGCAGCATTTTCGGCTTTCCATCAAAAAATCATTTTTTTGCCATAGTATTGTCCCGGCCAGGACCCTTCATCCCATTATGCAGCCAGGTTCCCAATGGCCCAACCTGGATATTGCAAGGTGTTTGTTTGGGATTTGAATAAATGCAAATCCAAACAAACTCCACGTACCGAACCTATTCCTATGCTTGCTCCTTCTTTTGTAAAACAAATGCAACAAATACTCCAAAACGAGTATGAAGCATTCCGTGAAGCCCTTTCTTTTGATACTCCGGTTAGCGTGCGGCTCAACCCATTCAAGCCAATTGATGGCCTGAGAGAGATAGGAAACCTGGAATTTGAAGCATCGGTTCCGTGGCATCCCTTGGGATACTATCTTCCTGAACGGCCCATCTTTACATTGGATCCGCTTTGGCATGCTGGTGCCTATTATGTACAGGAAGCATCTTCCATGTTTTTGTACAAGGCACTAAAAGACAGTTTGCCACCCGATTTGGAGAATCCACGCATTCTGGATATGTGTGCCTCACCTGGAGGAAAAAGCACCTTGCTCAGTCAGTTGACAGCCCAAAACGGGCTGCTTGTTTCCAATGAATATGTGCGTTCCCGGGTCAATCCGCTTCGTGAGAACCTGGAGCGCTGGGGCCCTGTATCCACCGGTGTACTCAGTGCCGATGCCGACGCATTTGAACGCCTGGATTCCTGGTTTGATGCTGTTGTGGTAGATGCACCGTGCAGCGGGGAAGGCCTGTTCCGAAAGGACCCGGATGCCATGAGGGAATGGTCGCCTGCCCATGCAGAAGCGTGTGCACTTCGACAGCAGCGGATCCTGCCGGGTGCAGTAGCAGCCCTAAAGCCGGGAGGAATTTTGATCTATAGTACCTGTACCTACAATGCCCTGGAGAACGAAGAAAATGTGAAATGGCTGTGTGAAAAACAAGGCATGGAAGTCCTTCATTGTGAAGTGCCAACCGAATGGGGAATTCAGGAAAATGAGCAGGGTTACCGTTTTTTTCCGCACCATACCCGCGGTGAAGGCTTCTTTTTATCCATATTGCGCAAAAAACACGGCAATGGCAGTCGTCACAACCCGGGAAATCATTTCCAACATCTTCGTCCCTTGAATAAACGCATTGCGGAAAGTTTAAGTCCGTGGGTAAGTGCCCCTGATGCTCTGCGCTTTTTTGTAACCCCCAAAGAGGATATCATTGCCTTACCCACACAGCATGAAGCAGCGTTGTTGGTATTAGACAAAGCCTGCAATTCAAAATGGTTTGGAACCAAAATGGGCACGCTGAAAGGGAAAGACTTTGTGCCTGATCACACCCTGGCACTCAGCGAAATCATCCAGCCCGACTTACCCGGAGTTGACCTCGATCTGGAGCAGGCGCTATTGTATCTGAAAAAAGAAACGTTTCCGCTTCCGCCCAATACACCCAAAGGCTGGATACTGGCTCGGTATAAGGGGCTCAATCTGGGCTGGATCAAAGCCATGCCCAACCGCATGAATAATTACCTCCCTTCGGAGAGAAGGATTCGGATGAGCGTACCGAAAGTGAAGTGAGGCGTGCGGGGGGACGATGAGGTGTATAAGCTACCAGGCCGCAGGCATACCCCTCGCCTGCAAGACATCGCTTGAACGGGCTTTGAGGTTTACTACCTTTTCTGAGGAAACAGACAAAACATCTTCTTTAGCTGGCACAAGTGCCATTCGGATTGAACTTAATGTCCCCGATTCGCTTAAGGCCAAAGGCATCATCCGATTGGTTCGCAGTCGAAACAATTGATCCAAGGAGCAGTCTGCGGAAGCTTTTACTTTTATAAATAGAACTGCCGATTTGGCTGCTACTTTTTCCGGATAAACAGCATACCAGGCAATAGCCAGGGAGTTATTGGTCGACTTTGCAATATGGGCACAACTCATGTCTGGCAAATTCCCTGCCACCAGATGTTCTATTGATATTTTTTTGGAATCAAATGCCAATTCCATTTGTAGCCCCTGTAGGGTGAGGGCATCCTGGATATTCAGTTGGAAAATCAGCTCATCGCCGGCACAGAGCATGCCCGTTGGTGTCTCCATTGAAATCGAAGTAAATTCATTGCTATCGGTATAACTTGACCCATCCACATCACCAATTTTTATGCCTTCCATAACCACAGTATTTTCTTCGCGATGCACCTGGTTTTCATATTGAAATTGCAATACATCCGGTATAGGCCAATCCAATGGATAGGCTGCGAATACGTGATCTGCGGGGATAAACCGGTAAGACTCGTTTCTGCTCCAGATTAGTCTGAGTGCCCAATAGAAGTTGCTCCAGTTGCCAAACATCAAACTCATCCAGTGTGTTGCTGCGGTCCAGATCTGCAGCAAGCCATTGCCAGGGATTTTCAAATGGCTGAAGATTCATGATATGGTGCTGAAGTCCAATCAAGTCGGCAATCGTGATGCCATTTAACAATCCCTGGTCTTTATGTGCGGAGAGTTGGAACACCGCATCAGAAAGCGTATCCAAATAAAAAATGGCTTCGCCTGAATTGGAATACTTTACCCACTTTTCATCGCCCCCCCTCAGTTGTACGATGGAGTTGGGCAGCTGCTGATGAAGAGGGTCCTGCAACACTACATGAATTGACTTTTCAGACAAACCCAACTTCGAGGCAAGTTGCGCAGATACTGTACCCGGATGGCATAGGGCCACCAAGCTGAATACAGTGAATGCTATGTTGAAAATACGTGTCATGTGTTGCGTGTTGGTATGGTTAGGCTCGGGTTTGGGGGTATAAATTTACATACGTGAAAAACGTGCCAACGGATTAAATCCAGACGATCAAAACGCGTATTTGTCAACTACCTGACTATGCCTGTAGCCATTTTGGGGTAGAAATTGGTACTTAAACTAAAAAAGCCGCCCCAACTGATGGAGCGGCTTTCAATACTTATCACTCTGGGGTTTTAACCCATCACTTCCTTAACAAGGGCACCAATTTGCGCCGGACTTTTCACAACGTGAATTCCGTTTTCAGCCATGATGCGCATTTTTGCAGCAGCTGTATCATCAGCGCTACCAACAATTGCTCCGGCGTGGCCCATTGTACGGCCTGCAGGAGCAGTTTGTCCGGCAATAAACCCGATTACCGGCTTTTTATTTCCGTTTGCTTTGATCCATTTTGCAGCATCTGCTTCCAATGAACCTCCAATTTCACCAATCATAACAATCCCCTCGGTTTCAGGATCATTCATGAAGAGTTCAACGGCCTCCTTAGTGGTTGTTCCGATAATTGGGTCACCGCCAATACCAATTGCAGTTGAAATACCCAAGCCGGCCTTGGCAACCTGATCAGCAGCCTCATAGGTGAGGGTACCCGATTTGGAAACCAGCCCAATTGATCCGCGTTTGAACACAAAGCCCGGCATAATACCCACCTTCGCTTCACCCGGAGTAATTACTCCTGGGCAGTTGGGTCCAACCAGAATGCAATCGTGCTGATCCACATAGGCTTTGGCGCGAATCATATCCTGAACGGGAATTCCCTCTGTAATAGCAACGATAACTTTGATTCCTGCCTGTACGGCTTCAATGATTGCGTCCGCGGCAAAAGCCGGGGGTACAAAGATGATGGAAGTATCTGCACCAACTTGTTTTACAGAATCTTCAACGGTATTGAAAACCGGCCGACCAAGATGGGATTGGCCACCTTTCTTTGGAGTTACACCACCAACGATGTTGGTACCGTATTCGATCATTTGCTCAGCATGGAAGCTGCCTTCTTTTCCAGTAAAACCCTGGACAATAATTCGTGATTCTTTGTTTACTAATACAGACATGGAATGGTAACGTAGGATATGTTGAATGTGTTCAAAAAAAGATTTCCGAAAGATATTTTCGGAAATCCAATGGGTCTTTTATCAATCTTCTTTTTGAATAATATATACGTCTTCGTTTTGCTTTCGCATATAATAATGTTCGCGCGCGTACTTTTCTTTTGTCAATTCAAAGTCTTCCGCTTCTTCTCGTGCCTCTTCTATTTTCTCCTTGTAAAAGGACTTGTCCGTTTCAAGACGATCAATTGCACGATATAGGCGCCATTGCGTATACAGATCGTGCTTGTCCAGAAACAACATGATGAAGAAAAATATTACCAGAATGAGGTAATACCGGTTTTGAAGTGGCCCGGGCAATTTTTGCCAAATTGCCTGCCAGGGATTTGATGGAATAGGCATAGACCGGTGCGTTTTAACAAAAGAACGTTCTATGGATCAAAAGTACGGGCTTTTCTTCAAACAAACTGATCCTGAGTCCTTATTCTTGGATCCAGGTATCAATAATTGCTGAAATTCTACCGAAAATCTCATCAATGGTTCCGATTCCGTTGATGCTGTGGCTTTTATTCACACCATTATAAAAATCAAATACCGGAGTTGTTTCATTTTTATATACCTCAATCCGATTGCGGATGATTTCTTCATTGGTATCATCTGCACGACCGGAGCTTTCTCCACGCAATTTGATCCGGGTTACGATTTCCTCATCATCCACCTGAAGGGCAATCAGACCTGAGACTTCTGTTTGTTTTTCAGTGAGCAGGGCATCCAGCGCCTCCGCCTGGCGAATAGTCCGTGGGAATCCATCAAAAATAAAGCCTGCTGCACCGGGGTGAGCTTCCACCTTGTTGCGCAACATGCCAATTGTCACTTCATCCGGCACCAATTCGCCTTTGGCCATATATTCCTTTGCTTTTTCACCCAATGGCGTATTGTTTCCCATTTCATGGCGAAACAAATCGCCAGTGCTGATGTGAACAAGCTTGTATTTTTCAACAAGGCCTAAGGCTTGTGTTCCTTTTCCTGATCCCGGTGGGCCAAACAATATTAAATTTATCATGTATTTATTTAATTTATAAAGCGCAAATGCGACTGGTAGCTAGTCGGTGTAGTTCAAAACACAACAGGACAGAAACGGTTGCGAACAGCTGCAATAAAAGCCAAAAAACAACCAATTACCCAGGCACTAATTTGGTGCTGTATTAGGGAGGTGCAAAGTTAGGAAAAAGGCATCAAAAATCGGTAAAACGATACCGTTCTCCATAGGTTTTTATCCAGTCTAATAACGGCCAGACATCCTCGGGAGCAAAGAGTTCGGTTCCATGCCGCATAGTTGCTGCCGAACCACAGGAAACTCCCATCTGAACAGCCTCCCGGTAGCTTTGCCCGGAAGCCAGCACCCAGACCATCCCGGCAACCATACTGTCGCCCGCCCCAACCGTTGTTTTTTTATGCACAATGGGAGCAGGAATGTGCTCAAACCCCTCTTTTGTAGCCAACAAGGCACCCTGGGCACCCATTGAAACCACTACCATCGTGCACTTACCCCGGCCAATAATTTCCATAGCGGCATCATCTACCCGGTTCATCTCCAATTTTTCCACACCAACCAGACTGCTCAGTTCTCCCAGGTTTGGTTTTAACAAAAACAAGCCTTTGGAGGCTGCCGCCTCTAGTGGCCGGGCCGGAAGTATCCAAAATGAGCCGCGCGCCAATTTCCTGACAAAATACAGCGAGGGTTTCGTAATAGGTTTCAGGCAACCCAGGCGGGAGGCTTCCACTTGCAATTACCCACTCCGGTTTTTCTGCTGCGACCAGTTCCAAACAGGCATCCGCTTCTGAGACACTCAGTTTTGCACCGGGCATGGTAAATCGATACTGGGCATTTGAGCGCGACTCAGTGATGGAAAAATTCTCACGGGTTTCGCCCTCAACCTCCAGACATTTTGTTGTAATCCCTGCAGTATTTAGTAGCCCTTCAATAATTTTTCCATTGAATCCGGCTTTTGGGAATACAGCTATGCTTTCCCCACCCAGCTTTTTGATACCTTTGGAGACATTGATCCCCCCGCCTCCTGCATCGGTCTGCGCGTCGAAACAACGCAGTTTGCGATCGGGAGTCAGGGTATCCACGGCTGCACTTTTATCCAATGCCGGGTTGAGTGTCAAACTAACTATTTTCACGATTTCTGTTTTTACGATTCGGTGTCCTGTTGATGAATTCAAGTTCTGCAATGATAATTAAACTGAACGATTTCAATTTAAAAGAATCGGCTGAATGGCTTGCAAGTCAGGATAAAGCCCTCAATAAGGTGCTGCGCACGTATGGCCCGCCTCCATTGTGGGATCGTACTCCAACTTACTCCACGCTTGTCCATATCATTTTGGAGCAACAGGTTTCTCTTTCTTCAGCCAATGCGGCATTTGCACGACTTTCGGATGCGCTGGGAACTGTCACCCCAACTGCTTTTCTTGAATTATCCGATGAAAGCCTAAAACGTATTGGATTCAGCAAGCAAAAAACAAACTATGCCAGAGGGCTGGCACAGGCTATTGTAAACGATGGATTTCAATTGGATGCGCTCGAACATAAAAGCGAGGAAGAAGTGAAAGCAGCATTGATGCAATTCAAGGGAATCGGCCATTGGACTGCTGATATTTACCTTTCAGAATGCCTGCTCAGGCCAGACATCCTCCCCAAAGGAGACATCGCGCTGTTCGAAGCGTTCAAAGTTTTGAAAGGCCTTGCAAAGCGACCAGACTATGAGGCTTTTGAAAAAGGTACCGCCCATTGGCGGCCCTGGCGCAGTACGGGCACCCGAATGCTCTGGCATTTTTACCTTTGCGAACGCGAACGAAAATAACCAATCCTCTTACCCCTAAGTATCAAGCAAAATCTACAATCAACTATGGCTAACTATTTTAAACATAAACGAGTCTGGATCACAGGTGCTTCCTCTGGAATTGGAGAAGCACTTGCCTTAGCCTTTGCAGCAGAAAATGCACACCTTGTACTATCTAGCAGAAAGGAACGCGATTTGGAACAGGTTGCGAATGCCTGTACTGCAGCAGGTGCAGCATCGGCTTCAATCCAAGTCCTGGATCTGGCAAATCATGCCTCATTACCGGAAATCGCCGATAGCGTGCTCAAGACTTTTGGTAAAATTGATGTACTTGTCAACAACGGAGGGATTTCGCAGCGAGCCCTTGCAATTGATACCGATCTATCAATCGATAAAAGGTTAATGGACATCAACTATTTTGGTACTATCGCACTGACCAAAGCCGTACTGCCCTCTATGCTTACACACCAATTGGGGCACATTGTCGTAATTTCCAGTCTAACCGGAAAGTTTGGTGCGCCGCTCCGCTCTGCCTATGCTGCTTCAAAGCATGCACTTCACGGTTTCTTTGATTGTCTCCGAATTGAACTCGGTGAAGCACCTATATACATAAGCATGATCTGCCCTGGATATGTAAAGACTAATGTGAGCATAAATGCACTTACCGGAGATGGAAGTGCTCAGGGAACCATGGATCCGTCTACGGGTGCAGGAATGGATCCTGCAAATTTGGCACAGAAAATCCTGAATGCAGTTCGTACAAAAAAGGAAGAGGCTGTTTTTGGAGGAAAAGAAACACTGGGGGTCTATCTAAAACGATTTTTCCCAAAGTTCTTTTCAAATATGATGAAGAAAAGAAGTCTTAAAGCCTAGTTCTTTTTCTTACCATTTGCGTTGTTTCACAACCGTTGTAGCCAGCAATCGCTTGATGCTGTAACGGCCACTGCCTTTTCCGGCCAACATGAGCAAACCTCCTGTAATGGCAAGGTTTTGCATAAAAAGTACGCTTTGGATGCGAAGTTCACCTTTGGGATAATTCCAGAAGTCATGAACTATAATAGTAACAGGCACCCAATAAAGTAGAAGCAGTATTACTCCCAGTTGCGTTCTGTACCCCAACAGAACCATTATTCCTCCCATTGTAAGTAAAAAAATGGCTCCATAGAGCAGCATGTCCTGGTTCCAGGTAAGACCGTATTCGGTCATTGTAAGTTTCGTCTTTTCAAAATAAATGGCGGAGTCAATTGCCTCAAAAATAAATATGGTGGCAAGAAAGATGCGGCCAATCAGATCAATTACATCGCGCATAACAAGTTTCGACTAAACGATTTAAGGCTTGTTGGGGGCAGTTTGTGTTATTATGATGCGAAGGTAGAATAATTCCTGCGGAAACAGGGTGACTTATTATGTTCTACGTGTACAGTCAATAAAAAAGCCCCCCTCCTTCTTTAGGAGAGAGGCCATCCCAAAAACCGATTTTAAAGTATGTTTAAAATCGATACTTGGTATAGAAACGGCAGACTCGCTTGCCGTGTTTTGTTAGTCTCAAGACTACCAGAATAGAAAATTAAGATATATAAATTGAGCGCTTCACCGAAATGAAGCGCTCAATACTATCCTAAAATTACTTGGTCTGGATCATCTTACGTGTTGCGCTTTCCTTAGCAGTTTCT
>JAWKLR010000015.1:0-84600 GCA_041392625.1 Saprospiraceae bacterium
TGAGCAATGCGGGCAACTTCGGCATGGCACCGGCCGCGACGACAAGCAGTATCTTTAACAAGGCCTGTTACCCAACTCCGGTATTTACGAATTTGAATGGCCCGATCTGTTTGGGAACAGAACCATTCGAAGTAGAAGTAGCGGATATCAATGGAGCAGACGGCACCGTATTGTGGGTGATGATCAATGGTGAATTGACCAACATCTTTGATGCAGGTGCATTGGGAGAAGGCTTCTACACCGTGATGGCAGTATTTGATGCTGGCGATGCTACGCAAAATACCATCATTGATGGTGTACAGGTGGGTGGCTCGATGCAGGATGCCCTGAATGACCCAGGTTGTGAGCAGAAGATTTCGATGACCGTTCAGGTACTGGGAACTCCATCAACATTGGTTTGTAATGATACAATCAATGTATCGATTGATGCAGACTGCCATGCAGTAGTTATGCCGGATGATGTATTGGAAGGCACATACTATTGTTATGATGACTACAATGTGATTTTGACTTATCCAAATGGCACGACTCAGTTTGATCCACCAAATCAGATAAATGAAACGCATATTGGAAATTGCATCGTGTATGAACTGGAGCACTTCCTGAGCGGGAATGTATGTAATGGTGTTATATGTGTTGAAGATAAGTTGCCACCGGCCTTGACTTGCCCGGATGATCTGACAATTGCCTGTAGCCAATCTACGGACATACCGTTTACCGGCGATGTTGTGATCTCGGATTGCTCGGCAACAACCACCCAGATAGATAATGTAGTGGTGGACAATGGCGAGTGTGGTGATCCACGCCAGGTGATTACCCGGACGTTTATTGTAACGGACGAATGGGGCAATCAATCGCTGTGCTCACACACGATTACGGTGACTCCATTTGCCCTGACAGATGTAGTGATGCCAATAGATATCACAATTGACTGTGAGGATGCCTACCTGAATCCGGATGCTACAGCACCGGGCAATACGGGCGAGCCAAGTATAGATGGCTCACCGATTGGTTCAGGTGGTTTGTGCTCAGCATCGATCAATTATACGGATGAGATCTTTGATATTTGTGCGGGCAGTTACTCGATCCACAGAACGTGGAAGGTTAGCAATGAGTGTTTGCCACTTGGTCCGGATAACCCGATTGAGCATACACAGCGGATTCGTATTAAGGACTTTGGCGGACCGGTGTTTGACTGTCCTGGCGATATCACCGTATCGGTAGATCCGTTGAATCCAGCCTGTTGTGCCACAGCAGCACTTCCGGATATGATTATCTCAGAAGGTTGTTCTGAGATTACCGATTTGGAAGCGAAGATTACTGGAGTAGATCCAAATACAGGCAATATCACGACGTTTACAGTAGCGGGTCACCTGGGTGATTTCCCAGGCAACAACTACTGGAACCCGGATACGCTTGCGATCTTCCCATACACACAGTGTTTGCCAAATGGCAATACCTACACGGTGGTGTATACGGCAGCCGATGAGTGTGGCAACATTTCAAGTTGTGAATTTGAATTGACGGTAGCGGACCTGGCTCCACCAGTAGCAGTTTGTGATGAACATACACAAGTAGCTTTGGGTGGAACGGGAATGGCTTTTGTTGATGCCTCCACCTTTGATGATGGCTCGTACGACAACTGTGCGGATGTGCACTTCAAAGCACGCCGTATGGATAGTAACGATTGTCAGACGGATACCCTGTTCCACGATCAGGTGAAGTTCTGCTGCGATGACATCAACGATACAATCATGGTTGTGTTCCGCGTGTACGATGTGGATGTACCGGCAGGAACAGTAGGACTGGATGATTACGAGCCACACTTCAACGATTGTATGGTCGAAGTATTTGTGGAAGATAAAATCAAGCCGGTTTGTACGGCACCTGCACATACCACAGTAGCGTGTGAGAACTTCGATCCAAGCCTCTGGGCGTACGGATTTGCAGAAGGAGAGGATAACTGCTGTTTGGATACAATTACGACAACAACGAACTACGCCCTGTTTGATACCTTGTGTAACAAAGGTACTATTACACGGACCTTCCGGGTGTTTGACTGCGCAGGCAACTCCAGTCAGTGTACCCAGCGGGTAGTAGTTGAATACATTCAGGATTACTACGTTCGTTTCCCGAACGATGTGATCGTGAATGAGTGTGACGGAACGGGTACCTATGGCGAGCCAATTTTCTTCGGAGAGGATTGTGAGCAGATGGGTGTATCGTTTGAAGACGAAGTGTTCACCGTAGTACCGGATGCATGTTACAAGATTGAGCGTACCTGGGACGTTATCAACTGGTGTACCTACAATCCGAACTTGCCGTTGATCAGTGTACCGAATCCGAACCCGAATGCAACGACGAACCATCCGTCCAACTTACCTGGACCGATTGTATCTGCACCGGGCACCTTGGCACCATGGGCACCAACGAATGTGAAAATTAATCCGACGGACTTGTTGCCAACGAACTACAGCACATTCTGGCAGGCCAATGCCAATGGCTACCGCTACAAGCAGATCATCAAGATCATCGATACCGAAGATCCTGTGTTTGACAACTGCCCAAGTGATGTAGAGATTTGTGATCTGACAGCCAACGATGGTCTGTTCTACAACGATGCAGCCTACTGGGATGCTACGATTGAGAGCCATGACCTGTGCGAAGCACCAAGCGAATTGTGTGTAACCGTAACCGACTCCTGTGGAGGCGCAGAGGTGAACATCCGCTACCTGTTGTTCCTGGATATGGATGGTGATGGTGTGATGGAGACCGAGATTTCCAGCACAAACCAACCAGCACCGAATGAGATTCCATACCTGGGTGGCACAGCGTTTGACCACCGTCCGGTAGTGTTCAATCAGAAGTATCGTTTTGCGATCGACTGGACAACTACGGGCAACAGCCGCACAGCATGTGTACGTTGGGATTGGTTGCAGCAACCAGCGAACCTGAACGACAACACCCTCCAGGGTGTGGTACCACAACTGCCATACGGCACCCACAAGATCAAGTGGATAGCGGAGGATGGCTGTGGCAACGAAGCGATCTGTGAATACACCTTCGAGGTGAAGGATTGCAAGAAGCCAACAGTTGTGTGTCTGAACGGTTTGAGTGTGAACATCATGCCAACCGGTATGATCACCTTGTGGGGAAGTGACTTCCTGCAGTACGGCGAGGACAACTGCACACCAGCCGATCAGTTGGTATACGGCGTGGTAGAGAGCGATCAGTCAACAGGTTCCTTCCCAGTGGATGCCCAAGGCAACCCACTATTGAATGTAACCTTTGATTGCAGCGAACTCGGTCCACAGCCGGTACAACTCTGGGCGATGGATGCAGCGGGCAATGCTGATTTCTGTGAGACCTATGTGATTGTTCAGGACAACGGAGGCTTCTGTGATCCAAACAGTGTAGCAGTAGCCGGTGTACTTGCCACTGAAGCCCAGGATGGGGTAGAGGACGTAAGTGTTGAACTGGTGAGCAACTCAGCACAAGGACCATTGACAGCGAGCATATTGACAGACAATACAGGAGTATTTGGCTTCCAGATTCCATTGGGTTCAGACTACACAGTTACACCACTGAAGGATGATAACCCGTTGAATGGCGTAACTACATACGACCTTGTATTGATCAGCAAGCATATCCTCGGTTTGGAGCCTTTGGGCAGTCCATACAAGATGATTGCAGCGGATGCAAACAAGTCGAACTCAATCACGACGTTTGACATCGTTGAATTCCGCAAGTTGATCTTGGGTATCTACAATGAACTTCCGAACAACACCAGTTGGCGCTTTGTGGATGAGGACTTTGAATTTACAGATCCTGGTAATCCATTTATTGATCAGTTCCCAGAGACAATCAGCGGGGCGGATATTCAAAGCGCCTCTGTAGAGGAAGACTTTGTATCTGTGAAGATTGGTGATGTGAATGGTTCTGCGATTGCCAATAGTCTGATGAATACGGACGATCGCTCAGGCGGCACCATGCTAATTGATGTGCATACATTGGATGTTATCGGCGCCAAGCAAATGGTACAAGCAGGGGAGACCCTTGAACTACAGTTTACAGCCTCAGAGCAGGTGCTTGGCTATCAGTTTACGCTGAATCTTGAAGGATTGGATGTGCTTGATATTAAGCCTGGTACAGGTATGAGCCTGGATAACTTCGGTGTATTTGCAGATGCAATTACTACCTCGTACGATGGTAAGGAAGCAGGAGCATTCAAGGTGACATTCCGCGCTAAGCAGAGTGGATCACTGGAAGACATGCTCCGTGTATCCAGCCGGATTACAACAGCAGAGGCATACAGCACAGAAGCAGAACGACTGGATGTAGCCTTGCGCTTCAACGGCGAGGTAATCAGTGGCCAGGACTTTGAGTTGTACCAAAACGTACCGAACCCATGGGTAGATAAGACGC
This sequence comes from Saprospiraceae bacterium, assembly GCA_041392625.1. Lineage (GTDB taxonomy): Bacteria > Bacteroidota > Bacteroidia > Chitinophagales > Saprospiraceae > M3007. The sequence continues at coordinate 4,426 of JAWKLR010000015.1, forward strand.
AGATTGGTTTCTATCTGCCAGAGGCAACAACAGCGACGCTGACGATCTTTGATGAAAGCGGTCGGGTATTGTACAGCCAGAAGGGTGACTTTGCGAAGGGGTACAACGTCTTTAGTATCAACCGAAACCTAGTGGATGAAACAGGAGTACTTTACTATAAAGTGACGACAGATACCGATGAGGCAACCATGAAGATGATTCAAGTGAAGTAGATCTAAAACGGATATTAGATTGAACCAGGCCATTCAAAGGCAGGCAATCCAGAAATATAACTCTGGAATTGCTTGCTTTTGAGCTTGGTTACGAAGGATTGACAGCGTTGAAAACTCATTACCTACCATTCATTTGGAGTAATGACTTTTCACGAGCGGATAGGCTACACCCTTAACGAAGGGTGTAGTACTATCCTTTTAATAAATATGAAGGAGTACTGTGTTAGAACGCTAACAACCAAAAATGTAAACATGCGAATTGGAGTAATTGGAGAAAAAAATGAGCCGATCAGGCAGTTACTCAAACTACTAGATTTATCTGGATTCAATATTTCATTGGATCGAACACAATTCTCACTTTTTACAGAAGATCTGGCACCCTCTAATGAACCCTTAGTAATTCTGTTAACTGATTTTGTAAATCAGGAAAAGACGCATTTACGGTGTACCAAACTAAAACGACTGTTACCTCGCAGTAAAATCATTCAGTTTTTTGATAAGCAGGACATAGATTACGGCATGGATATGGGAGTTGATGGTTTTTCGATCTGGAGGATCGCCCACAAAACTTGATTTCTGCCATTCATGCTGTTTGTAAAGGAGAGGGATATATGTCTCCATCGTCTGGTCAAGGGCATTATTAAAAATGCTGAATTAGAAAAGAAATACAAGCGGTTTTCTACTCCTAAATTTTCTTTAGAAGAAAGTTTGCAAACCCTTTTACCAAGAGAACATGAGGTATTGAAAAAAGTCTTACAAGGTGACTCTCCGGGAAGAAATCGCAAATCAACTTGGCTATTCATACCATACCGTTTTATATCTCAGACGTTGTCTGTATGAGAAGTTTCAAGTTCGGGGAAAACGAGAATTGCTTCAAAAGCTTGGTCCACATTTGGCCAATTTTAAATAAATTTAAAAGAACTGTTTAACATGAAGCCTGTAGTTTACTTTGGAATGTTCGAGCGGTTAGTACCCTCAGCGTTTCGTTGTTTGAGTCAGTGGAAGTCTGTTATCATTTGATCAGATTCTTCTGAACATCGTGATGACTTTCTATGAGAGAAATGGCCTGCACCCTTAAAGTAGGGTGTATGGCTATTTCTAAAAACAATACCATGATGTAAATCAGGGAATTGGAGCCACGTTTAATTGAGCTATCTAATTTTAGCTTAAGAGACCGTGGGACTTTAAAACTAAATGATGTTTTAGTTTTGACGGTGAAGAAAGGGCCATCGAGAATGCTCGATGGCCTATTTTTTGTGCAAAGTCGCGGTCTTCCTTATAACGCCCACAATTTAAATACAGAATTGGATCAATACAGCGAACTTGATAATCCAAAAACCTTAGTAGGCTTTGTAGTTCCTAAACCAGGCATCTGAGTTAGGATGGATCAATGGTTTTGATTCGAATATTAACCTCTAACGAATCCCCGATCCTCCTGACTCGTTTTTCCCAAACCTTCTACCCGTTTTTCAAGGCATTCCGATTGATTTTACCGGAGTCGTTGCGGGGTAGGGTAGCGACAAACTCAAATTCCCTGGGGACTTTAAATTTAGCCAGTTTATCGCGACAAAACGCACTCAATTCTGAGTCCGTTACCGGCGTTTTTTGAACGACAAACGCTTTGCCCGCCTCCCCCCATTTCGGGTCCGGGATGGAAACAACTACGGCTTCTTCGACGGCAGGGTGGGAGAGGAGCACGCGCTCAATTTCTGCGGGATATACATTTTCACCTCCTGAAATATACATGTTCTTTATGCGATCAACGATGTATAAAAAGCCTTCTTCGTCGGCTTTTGCCATGTCGCCTGATTTGAACCAGCCATCTTGCATACACGATGCCGATGCCTCCGGGTTTTGCCAGTAGCCGGGAGTTACCATGGGTCCGCGCAATTGCAATTCACCAACCGCGTTGGCATCGCAGGAATTCCCATGTTCATCTGTAATGCGCACCTGAACATAAAAGTTGGGCCGACCAATGGATCCTTTTTTTCGCACTGCATCGTCCTGATGCAGCGAGGTAAGGTTCGGGCCCACCTCCGTCATTCCATATCCCTGGCGGATGGGTACCCCTTTATTGTGCCATTTTTCAATGAGCGGTATCGGCATTGCTTCTCCACCGACGATGATGTAATGCATATGACTCAAATCCACCTCCTCAAACTCCGGTGATTCAGCCATGCGGGCCAGCATGGTCGGTACGCCCATGAATACCGTGACCTGATCCTCTGCAAGTAAGCGCAGCAGTGCATCCGGCTCAAACTTGTTCATCATGCAGGTGTATGCCCCGTGATGTAAGAAAGGAGTGGTGAGCACATTCCAGCCTCCGGTGTGAAATGGCGGCATGCAATTTACCGTACGGCTTTCCGAATTGATAATTAAGGATAAAGCGGTATTGATGCTGTTCCAAAACAGCATGTTGTGCGTATAAAGCGCTCCCTTTGGGAATCCGGATGTACCAGAGGTATATAAGATGAAAATCGGGTCGTCCTCGGAAACCGGCTCACAATCAAACTGTGCATCCTCCGATACCAGTAAGTCCGGGTTACAGAAACTCGCCAGTTCGTTCATGCTCCAGCGGTTGGCAACCGATGCAAACGCTTCTGATCGTTCCAGTACTTCGCCGAAACTTTCTTGCCAGATTACCATACTCGGGGCTGCGTTTTGAATCAGGAAGTCAATTTCATTGGCGGTCAGGCGATAGTTTAATGGAACCAGGATGCAGCCGGTTTTTTGCGCAGCCGCAAATAGCACCATGTACTCCAGGCAATTTTCCGATATGATTGCAATTCGGTCGCCCTTTTTCAGTCCGCGTTCAATCACCAAATGCCTGGCCAAACGGTTGCCCAGTTGGTTTAGGGTGCCGTAGGTATATGTCCTTCCCGTTTCAAATTCCCTGAAGGCAATTTTGTCCGGTGCGTATTGAGCCCATTTGGCTGTCCAGTCTTGCTGGTAGATTGTCATCGCGCTACTCGTATTTTCTATATGTAGTTGGTGGGATTTGCAGTTTGTAACCCCAATATAAAATCCCAACCCGACTCTAAATTCTAAATGCTGCACCGGCGAAAGCAAGGCCTCCTCCGGAGCCAATAAACAGTGCCAGGTCTCCCTTTTTTATCAAGCCTTTTTCCCAGGCATCGTTGTAAGCCATTGGGATGCATGCCGACCCGGTATATCCATAATTATGCATTATGGTATGCCCTTTTTCCCGTGGCACTCCCAATAAATCCAGGGTTTCCCAGATTGCATTGATGTTGATTTGGGTGATAAAATACCGATCAATATCGTTGGGTTGGACCCCGATCTTTTCGCACATTTCAAGAGCCATTTTAGACCAGGTTTCCGGATTGAGTTCTTTGGGGAATTTACGAACAAATTTGAGTTGGTGGTCGTGGTTTGCAAGCACCTCCGCAGTCACCGGCTGGTGTGTTGCTCCGCCATATATCCCCATCCATTCATTGTACTCTCCTTTGGTCATCAACTTGCTGGTGAGCATGCCCGGAACGCCATCTGGTTCCGATTTGAGCAGGGCCGCACCTGCTCCATCCGCAAACAAGGTTACGGTTTTTTTATCTGCCATGTTCAAATACTTACTCATGGCATAGGCACCGATGACCAACACGTATTTGTAGTTGCTGTCCGATTGGATGTATTTAGAACCAATGTCCAACGCGGTAACAAAACCGGCACAGGCTGTATTGATATCGAATGTCCCGGCTTTGGTTGCGCCCAAGCGGTGTTGAACAACCGATGCTGTAGAAGGGGAAACAAATTCCGGGGTATCTGTTGAAATAATAATCAGGTCGAGTTCTGAGGCGGCTACGCCCGCACGTTCCAGCGTTTGTTGCGCCGCTTTTTCTGCCAGATCGGCCGTGCTCTCATTTTCACTACACCAACGACGCTCATGGATATGTACATTCTCACTCAACCAGGTATGAACATCTTCACCCAGGAGTTCGTTAAAATAGCTATTGGGTAAAACCCTGGACGGAGCAAAAGCCCCACAGGAAATAATTTTAGCCTCAGGCATATGATTTTTTAGTTTGAATGAATTGAATTAGAAGGGCTGGCAATACCGATGCCAGCAGACCAACTGTCGCAGTCGCTCCCGGATTACTAAATGCAAAGGTGCTTTCCGGGAAAAGCGATTTTCCAAAATAATACAGTCCAAAATGAATTAACACCGCCAGTACAGACATACTCCAAACCAGTTTCAGGGATGGCCTGTCAAATAAAATACCGATCAATAACGGCGGCACAGAGGCCAGTACCAGGCCATACACACCCAGTTGTCCGAAAATTCCCAATAATTTGGGAGGGTTGAGTGCCAGGAAAAATACCAATACTGCAATGGCAACCAAAACTATTTGACTCGCCTTCAGGGCCGTCCGCATGACCTGTTCGTGGTCGGCTTCTGTTTTTCCTGACTTAGAAACCAGGTTGAGAATTAAATCATTGGCCGTGATGGTGGAAATGCTAACCAAAAGCCCATCGAGTGTTGACATGGCTGCCGCGAGCAGAACCACACTAATTATGGTAAAAAGCCAGTCGGGAAATGCATTTTGCAGGTAAACGGTCATGACCAGATCCTGGCGGAATGCTCCGGTGTTTGGGTCTGCAAGTGCTGCTGGATCCACTACAACATGCGCCCAAAATCCGGCTAGCAACAGCATACAGAACAGAAAGAAAACTATGCTAAAGACAAAGATGTATCGCCGTACATCCCGGTCTGTTTTTACATACAAGGCTTTGGTAAGGATATGGGGCTGGCAAACCAGGGCTCCTCCAATACAGAAACCCGCGATGTAGGTAGAAAACACATCGTTGTATAAGGTGCTTTTGGGGTTTATCCATGATAACAAATTCGGATCGTCCTGTCTGATCAGATCGAAAAATCCATCCTGTTCAAACATCAATTGGGCACCAGTCCATAGGACTAAAATAGTAACGCCAATCATCAGAAAACCCTGAAGCATGTTGGTGTATACATGGGCATAGGTGCCCCCAAGGAGCACATACGATGTTACGAAAACCAGCGTGATGATCAGTGCCGCAATGTTCGAAACATCCAGCAGGTGCTGCATTACAATGGAAATTCCACCCACCAGCAATACAATGAATGCAATGGTCAGCAGATTAATAAAAGCAAAGTAAAGAGAGAACCTGCTTGAGTTGTAGCGTTTCCCGATCCAGTCGGGGATGGTGAGTGCGCCCATTTCTGCTCCCATTCTTCGAAAGCGAAAGGAAAGTACCCAAAGCATAAGGGTGAACCCCAGGTACACACTGATACCCAGGTGCATAAAAGCGGCCAGGCCGTCAACATAAACAAAACCGGGGTTGATGATGAACGTTGCTGCAGAAGCAACGGCAGCAGCCAGTGTAATTCCAACCTGAATGGCAGAGAGGTCGCCTTTGCCAATAGCAAAACTGGCGAAGCCCTCGGTCTTGGTGTAGCCTACCCAGCCCAGATAGGTTGTGCCGAGCAGATAGGTAACAAAAAGAATCCAGGCTAAAATCATGAGCTGCTATTCAGTTTAGAGCAAAATAAAAGGGACAGCACACACAAGGCATGCTGCCCCAATCCTATTGTATTGCGTTAGTATGAAGATTATTTCTTTGGTATTCCTGGCAGGTCAATCTTGAATTCAAGCGTATACAGACCGCGTGTTGGAGCAGAAGCAGTAAACTCTCTCAATTCCTGATTGAACAAATTGCTTGCTGCTGCGGATACAGTAAAGGTCTCATTTACACGGTAACCTACACCGAGGTCTACGGTAACAAATCCTCCGAGCGGACCGTAGTTATATGCATCGGTGCTGCGTGCATTTTCAACAATCGGTGTGCCACGCCAGGTGTATGGTGTTCCATCGTCTTTAACCAAGGTCTCAGAAGCAATCTGGAAGCTGGAGAAGTAGTTGTACGCCTGTACCCAGCGACCGTAAACATTCCAGAAGAATTTCTTTCCGCTGTACTTCAAACCTGCACCGCCTTTGTGGTTAGGAGCGTTTACAAGGATATCCAGGAAATTCACCTCCCCGTTTTTATCAAAATCATTATCCAGGTTGGTTTCATCTACAGAATAGTCGAAGTATGAGTAATTCAAAACAGCGCTCAACTGTGGGGTGAAGTAGTAGCTTGCTCCAAAGTCAAATCCGTAAGTATTAACCTCGCCAAAATTCACGTAGGTTGCTACCAGGCCGTTCCAGATGGCGAAGCCTGACTGTACATCAGCAATTGGCTTGTCACCACGTTGTGTTACAACGCCAATGGTAGTAACCGGGCTCAGGAAGTCCTTGTTGATGTTGTAGTAAGCGTTGGCATCGATAAAGAGCTTTTTGTCGGCCAAAGCACCCCGGTATCCAAGTTCAAATGTCTGGATTTTCTCAACCTTTTGCTTTTCAATGCGTGTACCGTCTGCCAGTGTAAATCCTTCAGCATTACCCAAAATCAAGCCAGCGAACAGGTCGCCGTACATGTTCAGGATGGTAGGTGCTGCAATTCCCTGACCATAGGTCAGACGAACCGTTCCTTTTTCGCCTACTTTCAAAATACCGAACTTAGGTACAAAGTTGAAGTCATAAATTTCGTGGTTATCCGCTCTGGCAGCAGCCAGAACACGCCATCCTCCACCAAACTTGTACATAAGGTGTCCGTACCCGCCAACCTGGCTGATTTTGATAGGACCGTCACCATCCAACAGGTAGGTTCCTTTACTGTCTGCCTGGTCCATTTGGTACTGTGCACCCAGAATCAGGTCCAGGTTGCCAAAGGTGTTGTTGTATTGTGCTTCTGCGTTTACCCGACGCGAATCGTCGACGAACAATGCGCCATTGCCATACGAAGCAGCGGCAGCATCGGAGTGTGAAAATCCGGCTCCTACAAAGGAGTAGTAATTTTTGGTGCGTTGATCAATTGCATAGGTACTGTCTGTTTTACTGGTTGTGTAGTACGCCTGGGCAAACCAGTTCTTCCCTGCCAATCGCAACTGATAATACCCCAGGCGCCAGTCTTTAATCTGGTTCCGTCCTACGTTGGTAGGTGCAAGGTAGGTGCTGTTGCTGTGGCCAGTAGTGAAAATGATGTCCAAGTCTTCAACCGGTGTGTAGTACAGCCCAGCTTCGGCCCGCAAAAACTCTACGTCATTGTCGAGTTCAAATTCGTTGTATCCTTCCTTAACGCCGTCAGGAATCGGGTTGCCCATGGCGTCAAATGCACCAACGCGGTCGATGTAAACGGAGTCAGAATATTCGAATTCAGTTCCACGGGTATATTCTCCGGTTACCTTGAACGCAAACTTGTCGTTCAGTACCTGTGCATGCCGGAAGCGACCGGAGTAGAAAAAGTTGCCGTCGCCGGAAATTCCCGGGTTTTGTGCAATGGTCGTTCCTGCCGACTGTCTTGGGTCTTTGGTAATGGTATTCAACAGACCATTGTGTGCGTTCGGACCATACAGAGTGGTGTTTGGACCAAGAATTACTTCCACGCGTTCAATATCCTCTTTGACAACGGTATTCAAAGGCCCTACGGGCAAACCGGTTGCGATAAGCGTAGAGAAACGTCCGTCGGTAACCTGAAGGTTTTTAGAATTGAAGTTGGAGTTAAATCCGCGAATATTGAATGCCGGTGTGGCAATACCGGCCCGGAAATAGTCGATCCCTTTTTGGCGGGCCAACAATTCTGCGGGGTTACCAGCGTATTCGGCAATTTCAGTTGCAAAAATAGTCTCAATCGTTGCCGGACTTTCCGTGAGCTTCTCTGGCTTTTTTGAGCCCGAGATTACTACGGCATCCAATTCTGTTCCTTGTTCAAGTGCGAAGTTCAGTTCAACACGGGCGCCTGCTGAAACACTTACAGACTGTTCGCCATTGCTGGATCCCGGGTAACTGGCAACCAGCGTATAGGTTCCAGTCGCCAGGCTCAAGGTATACGTTCCATTGACATCTGTGATTGCTCCGATGCCTGCCCCTTTGACGGATACGCTTGCCCCGATAAGGACTTCGCCGCTGGCATTGGAGACTTTTCCGCTTACCGTGCCTGTTTGCGCATGAGCAAGGCAGGCGGTTAGTCCTACAAGTAAAAGGGTAAATATTTTTTTCATGGTGAATGCTTTTGAAAAATGAATTAATATTTCACTTAGTTGCTGTTTTTCTTCTATTGATTTTACAAAACAAGAATGTTTAGGAAAATAATTTGGTCAGTGAAGGTATGTTCACCCGGCAGAAAAACAAGAAATGGGATCAAGGCGAAAGTCCTCGACTGAAAAGCATTTTATCATGAAATGTTGATTGTAAGTTGTTGATTATTAGTTTTTTATGTAGGCCTGCATTGTAGGGTTGACTTAATTTATTTTTTCGCCTGAATAAATTGAGTGAGTAGTTTGTTAAATGCTGCGGCCTGCTCCCATTGTACAAAATGCCCGGCCTCATCCAGCAGAACCAATTGCGCTTCAGGAATCTGATTTTTTCCCGCATTGGCCACCCCTTCAGTTGTAAGTTTGGGGTGCATGAATTTGTTGGGGATCAGCGCGTCGTTTGCACCATACACCACCAAGGTGCGGGTGGATAGTTCCGGTAGCCTGTCGAACACGGGCTCCGTCAGCATACCATACACGCATTGAGGAATCATAGCGCAGTAATAGTCGTATTCCGTTGTTTCCCGCATTTTCAACCGGTCTTCAATCATAAACAGGGCGTCATCCGGCATTTGGTAGAAGTTGATTTCAAAATTCTTTTTGATCTGCTCTACCGGTGTCATTTTTATGAGTTCGGGTGTATAGACATTTTTAAACCAGATTTTTTCCGCTTCACTGAATTGTTCAAACCCAGCAGGTGCAACCAATATCAGGTTGGAGAACAAATCAGGTTCAGCAAGTGCGGCGTGAATGGACGCCTGTCCTCCCATGGAATGCCCAATAAGCGTTGGTTTTTCGAGCCCCATGTTCTTTGTAAAATCCAGAATGGCCTTGCCAAAAAACTGCATTGAAAATGGATAGGACTCTTTGGACGACTTGCCATAACCCGGCAAGTCGATGGCTATGCACCGGTAATGAAGCCTCAATGTGTCAATGTTGTTTTTCCAGGCTTGCAGATTACTTCCCAAGCCGTGCACAAACAGCAGTGTCGAATCGCCGGAGCCCTCGTCAATGTATGCAATGTCTATGCTGTCATTCAGAGCCAGGTGCTTAACCTGGTATGGATATGTCCAATCGTTCATTGTTGGCTGATTTTCATTTTGAGCGGTAAGTGTGCCTGAAAAGAAAAGAAGGAAAAAAGGAATCAGAAGTTTACTCATGGTGAATTATACATTGGTTTCAGCAAATTTAGGCAGGAAAGGCCCATGCCTGCATCGATTTGGGCATTGCGAAACCCAATGGAGTCAACCACCTGTTTGTATTTTGTAAAAAACTGATAATCAGGTGGTTGTTCGTTTTATTCTGGATTTATGGCCTAAAGTCCGGGCTTGGTAGTTTGGCTTTCTTTTGTTGAATGGGGAAGGTTTGCCCCTATATTCATACTTCAGATTACGCACACAGATACTAAACGACAAACCAATAAATAACATGAAAAAGCTTGAGGGGAAAACCGCAATAATCACCGGAGGTGGAAATGGAATCGGCAAGGCAACCGCCAAAAAATTCCTGGAAGAAGGAGCCTCTGTAGCCATTTGGGATATAGATGAACAGGCTGGAAGTGCCGCTATTACCGAACTCAGTAAATTGGGCCCGGTCCGTTTTTACAAAGTCAATACCGTTGATCCTGCATCGGTTGAAGCGGCGGCGAATGCCACCCATGCGGATTTTGGAGCGATCCATATTTTGATAAACAATGCAGGAATTACCCGGGATTCATCCTTGAAGAAAATGACCATGGCGCAGTGGCAACAGGTGCTGGATGTCAACCTGACCGGAGTTTTTAATTGTACCAAGTCTGTTGCTCCGTTTTTAGCAGAGCAAGCAGGTGGACGGATCATCAATGCCGCTTCTGTAGTGGCACATAATGGAAATTTTGGTCAGGCGAATTATGTAGCCACCAAGGCAGGGGTAATCGGGATGACTAAAACCTGGGCACGGGAGCTTGGAAGAAAAGGGGTTACAGTCAATGCCATTGCACCGGGATTCATAAATACCGAGATGCTTGCTACAGTGCCAGAAGAAAACCTGAACAGTTTGCGGGCGCAAACTCCTTTGGGTCGATTGGGTGAAGCTGTGGACATCGCAAATGCCTATGCATTTTTAGCATCGGATGAGGCGGCATTTATTACCGGAACGGTGTTAAATGTGGATGGTGGACTTGTTATCTGATCGATTCTTTGATTGCACGATTCCAGTGGTTATTTGTATTTTCGGACACGCTCTCCAAATTCATTCGGCAAAAAATTTAACGCAGAGAAAAACTAAATTTGCCATGTACAGTCCAGATATTGAAATTTAAACAGACTCTTGCATTTGGTTTGAGTTTCAGGAAGCATCACCGGAAAAATACAGCTTGAAGTATGCGCAGTCCTTTGCAAACATTTACGGATTTTGCCAACACCCTGTTGCCTCATGAGACCCAGTATTTGCTTTCAATTCAGCGTTTTGAGGATGAGCAGCGACTTGCCATACTTCAAAAGGTAGATTTTAATGCCAAAAACATAGATCAGTTTACGCCGTATGATGCACATATCGATAAGCGTAAATACAATCATTTGCAAAACTGGATAAAGTCCAGATTGAAGGCAATTGATGTGGACGAACAATTTAGCCGACTGCTGGAATTGGAACAGAAAATTTTGGTGGATGGAATTGAAGAGGAGGACGAACGGGAATTGTTGCATGCAATTAAAAGCTACCAGCACCCCAATTTTTTCTTCACGCGCTTTTATGAGGTGGTCAACCATTACCGCCACTTTTTGCTGATCCGCCTGCGGTATGCTGACCACCAGCGAGCCGATGATTTTTTAAAAAAACATGCAGAGCACTACAAGCGTACCGGTGAGGTATATGAGCGTTTGCACGAGGCAACCATGGATATCGTCAACCAGTATTCCGGAGAGGGAACGGAGTCGAAAAAATGGGAAAAATGGTTGAAAAAAGCTTTTTACAATGAAAACCTGGAGGGCTATCTGCGCTACCTGGCCCTGGTTCGGCTCACCTTTATTTGCCACAATTACCGCAAATTCGACCTTGTCCGGGAAAAATTTGATTACCTCGACCAGAAGTTTTTCAAAGGGCAATACTATTCAAAGCGGATGTTGCTCAATTATTACAACAACCGATTGATGCTGCATTCCAGCTACCAGGAATACGATTTAGCGGTGTATTACGGCTACCTTTCTGTGCGCTCTCGCAACCACGACCATTTGTTGTATGTCAACAATTTATGTGCGGTTTTGCTTCGACTTAGCCGGTTTCAGGAAGCCCTGCAGTTGATGAAAAATGCATCCTCCGTTGCCCGTAAGACAAGGAATTTTCACAACCGAATCGGATATGTGGCTTTTTACATGGAAGCACTGATCAAAAATGGCATGTACAAAAATGCATTGGGATATGGAGATTCCATGTTGAAGGCCTATTCCAAAGAAATCGTCCAGTACCGCTGGCACCTGTTTTTTTCCGTGTATCTGGCCACCCTTATGCATTTGAAACAGTATGAAAAACTGTTGAAAACAGTCAAGAAGTACAAACTCCTGGAACGGGACGAAGAGTATTGTTGCAGTGCCGGTTATCTGCCAACAATTCCACTCTACCATGCCGCAGCAAAATATCGGGAAGGGCTTATGGAGCAGGCCGCTTTTCAGAAACAGCTGGATGAAACCGTAACAGCGCACAAAGACCGTTGGGGACTCACTACCAACATGAAAAACTTAGTGTCTGAAATGATTGCCTGGATTCCCGAGGTATCGAATACTGCGTATTGAATATTCCCCAACACACGATACGTTTCAGGGGAGGAAATTCAGGTTGAAAAATAGGCGTATGGGTATTTGAGCTTATATTCAAGGTATATACCTTTGGTTGTGCTCATTTTTCAAGATATCCGTTCTCAGTTGGCAATACTGCTTTGCACCATATTTTGCATGTATGGTGCGACGGCACAACAAGTTGGCGGCTCTGAAAAACTCACCATTGAAGATGGGCTCTCCCAGGGGTTTATCACCTACATCACACAGGATAAGGAAGGTTTTTTGTGGATTGGTACCTCGCATGGGTTGAACCGGTATGACGGAAGGGAAATCAGAATTTTTACAAACGACCCCTTGAACCCCTATTCCATCGCCAGCAATTGGATTAAGGGTGTTGGAGATTTAGGGGATTATATCCTGGTCGAGTTACGGGATGGGAACCTGAATGTTTTTGACAAGAGGACTCAAAAATTTTATTTGTTGAGCAATCTTGAATCGAATCTCCCCAAAAGAGATTTTGGCGAAATTTCCAATTTGTTTATTGATTCTGAGAATACTGTTTGGGTTGTAGAAAATAGCACCAATCTGATCCATCTAACGATCAATAAACGGGCTGGCGTAGAAATGCCGGTACTCAGGATAATCAAAGAAATCAAAATTGACAATTCGTCGCAGTTGCCTTTTTCAGAATTAAATGAAAGCCAAGACCGAATCTGGCTTTTAAGCCGGCAATTACTACTAAGCGTAGATAAAAAAACCGGACAAGTAACACAGCCTATTTCGAACCAAACAGACTTACGCACCTTACTTATCGCCCCGGATGGATCTGTCTGGATAGGTGGAGTGAATAAAATAGGGAAATATGTGCAGGGGAAAGTTACTTGGATTGAGACTGATTTTATCACTAAATACCTGGAGTATGACCCCCTTAAAAACCAAATTCTCGCAGGGGCAGAAAAGCGCCTTCTTGTTTTTGATGCAGCAGAGTTAGACTTGCCATTTGTATCTTCTTCAAAAGGAGAGGAACTGCTCAGTATTGACAAGGGTATATTCAATTTATTCTTTAAAGACAGGTCCGGGATTTTATGGGTGGGAACAAACGGATATGGTGTCAGGAAATACAACAGGGTGTTACATCGCTTTCAAAATTCGTATACTAATTTTTCCATTTATACACCCTTGCATATAGACCCTGAGGGAAACACCTGTTTTATTATAACCTCCAATACATTCTTATTTTCCCGTCAGGGGATGTCTGAAAAACACTCCTTGTATAAACTGAGAAATTTAATAGATCGGAACTCGCTTTCTCAAGTTGATGAAAATGGGGATTATTGGTTTGTGACACCAAAATCTCCCGAAGGCAAAAAATTTATGTTTTATAAACTCGGCGCACAGAAGCCTGCTGATTGGCAACTTGTAACGAGTATTCCGTTTGATACACTGATCGATTTTACCATTTTCCGTGAGAATCCACGCTATATGTGGCTGGCATATCAACCCGGAATTTATAGGATCAATTTGCTTAACCTCAAAACTGATTTCTTTGAGTACAAGAACCTGCTGCCGGATAAAGTCTGGATAAATTCCATGACGAAATCCGACAATGGTATTTTTTGGATTGCCACGAGTCATGGACTAATCATGGCCTCCCCAACAGAGACTGGATTTGATTTTGAGTTGCTAACAACCGATCCCGGCAATGAGCAAGCCCTATTGAGCAATGATGTCTCTTGTCTGGTATTGGATCAGGCTGACAGCTCCATGCTCTGGATTGCCACCCGAGGTGGTGGATTGACAAAACTGGACACCAAAACAATGCGTTACCGGCACTTTTATACCCGGAACGGATTCCCCAACGACGTGGTTTATTCCCTGCTCTTCGATGATGCGGGTTTTCTCTGGATTAGTACAAACAGCGGTATTGTCCGGTTGAACCCTGCAACGGAAAAGATTCGTCAATACACCGTTGAGGATGGCTTGGCAACCAATGAGTTTAACCAAAATGCAGTTGGCCGAAAACCGGATGGCACGTTTGTTTTTGGAGGAGTAAAAGGTTTGGCAAGTTTTTTACCCGCCGACTTTTCGGATAACCAGGTCGTACCCAAGGTCTGTATTACCGGACTTGAAATAAACAACCAAAGAATTGATTACGGTGACTCAACTGGGATATTGGATCAGAGCATTGAGTTTACAAAACAGCTCACACTGCCCTTTACTCAAAACAACATTACCCTGCATTTCGTAGGGTTAGAATTCACCATTCCCGCCAAAAATAAATTCAAATACTACCTTGAGGGTGCCGAAAGTCCATGGAGTCATATTAGCACAGAGAACCAGGCTTCCTATCTCAACCTGTCTCCGGGGAATTACACGTTTTTTATAAAAGCCAGCAACAGCGATGGGATTTGGAATGAAGTGCCCGTTGAACTCAGCATTACCATATTGCCTCCCTGGTACCGCTCCACTACCGCATATATTCTTTACATATTGGCACTTGCTGCGCTCGCATATGGTGTACTAAAGTTCGTATTGCATCGCCAGCGTTTGCAAGATCGGCTCCAGATGGAACATCGCGAGGCAGAACGCCTAAAAGAGTTGGATGCATTTAAATCTCGGGTGTTTACCAACATCACACACGAATTCAGGACCCCTCTGACGGTTATTCAGGGTATGGCAGGTGAACTGGAAAAATACGACCCTGATAAACCAGTAACTACTGTAAAAAAATCAGCGAATATCATCCATCGAAATGGGGCTGAACTTCTGCGGATGATCAACCAACTGCTGGATTTGGCAAAACTTGAGGCAAATTCAATGGTCCTGAAACCTGAGCCAACAAACCTAGTGTCTTTTGTAAAATACCTGGCAGCAAGTTTTCAATCCCTGGCAGCGTCAAAAGGAATAGAGCTGGAAATTGAATCAACCGTAGATGAAATTCCGACAAAAGTGGACAAGGGTCAAGTGCAGACGATTATTTCAAATCTCCTTTCAAATGCCATCAAATTTACCCCACAGGGCGGTCAGATAAACCTGAGTATTCATCGCTCAAGCCATTGGCAGGACGGGGTAAATAACGGGTTTTATAGAATTGTTCAGCCTAAGGAACTCCAGCACCGTGATTGGGCGATTATACGAGTGCGTGACAACGGGGTTGGAATTCCTGAAGATCAATTGCAAAACGTATTCGATCAGTTTTATCAGGTAGATAATGCAGAAAGCCGCCAGGGCAAGGGTACCGGAATCGGATTGGCTCTGGTAAAAGAACTATTGTTTCTGAAGGGCGGTGGATTGGTTGTAAATAGCAGGGTCGGCCAGGGGACCGATTTCATAGTTTCACTACTCGTCCGTCCTGTAGATGCAAGTATTCAAGAGCCGCCCATCGCTTCCGGATCATCAGCCCCCGTTGAAGTACAGTCAACAACGCCGAATCAAATCAAATCAAATAAAAATCTTCCAACGGTTCTGATCATCGAAGACAATTCGGATGTGTTGGACTACCTCAGTATGTGCCTGGAAAACACCTACCGAATCCAGCGGGCTAAAGATGGACAGGCTGGAATTGATGCTGCGCTAGAATCAATTCCAGATATTATTATTTCCGATGTAATGATGCCGCATAAAGATGGATATGAAGTTGTGAAAACCTTGAAAAACGATGAACGCACCAGTCACATTCCGATCATTTTGCTTACAGCCAGGGCCGATATCGATTCGCGCATTCAGGGTTTGAAGCGTGGTGCTGACGCCTATCTGGCCAAGCCCTTCGACAAGGAAGAGCTGCTGACCTATATCGAGAATTTGTTGAAACAGCGACAACATTTGCATGAACGCTATGCTTCAGGTGACCTGGTACATGGTGGGACCTGGACAAGGAATGAACAAGACCTGCAACTGGAGGATACGTTTATTCAAAAGATCCAGGATGTGTTGGCGGAAAATATGCAGGATGAAGACTTTGATGTGCCCAGCCTCTGCAAAGCCATAAACATGAGCCGTGCCCAATTGCACCGCAAACTTACAGCCCTCACCGGAAAATCAGCTACCCGGTACATACGTACGGTGCGCTTGCATAAAGCCCGCCAATTACTCTTAAGTTCTGATAAAACCGTATCCGAAATTGCTTTTGAAGTAGGCTTTCGACACCTGCAGCATTTCTCGTCTTCTTTTACTGCGGAATTTGGGCAATCACCCAGTAGTCTTAGAAAATAAAGTGGCTTGATTATTTCCAAAATCAATGCCCCGACAATTGTAGGTTCCGAGTATAGAATCATCTGATTTTCTATCCTTTCAGCCTTTTTTCAGCGCTTTTTTATCAAAATGAGACATAGCCGGAAACAATTGAGACATTTCCGGAAGCATGCCACAGTGCTCTTAGGGCACCTTTGTAGCGGGTAAAATACTACGCCCAAGAAAAGGAGTCATGCAGAAAATCCTGAAAAGAGTATGCGGTCAGATTTATTAACGTAAAACTCAATTGTTATGGAATTCAAGTTTAGTAAAACACAGAAAAAAGTTAAATCCCGCAACACCTTGTTCAGCGTGATAATCACGTTGTTTGTTTTATCTTTTACCATCAACACGGGCAGTGCTCAGGAATATGCCTATGTTGCAAATGGCAATGGAAGCACGCTACATAAAGTTGACTTGGTAACCAACACTATAGTAGGTTCTGCCACACTTCCTGGCGCTCCGTCTTCCTATTTTGTTGCTATTACACCCGATGGATCTACAGCATATACCACCAACGATTTTAGTGATAATGTACGCATCGTCGATGCAGTTACCATGGATTACATTGGGGAAATACCCGGCATCGGAACCTGTGATGGGATGGCTATTACATCGGATGGCGCTTATGGCTATGTCTCTCAAATCGCTTCATTTTTCTCAAGTTCTGCTATTTATGTGATAGACCTAAATACCAATACTATTGCTACAACCATTACTATACCGGGTATCGGACAAACCCCCAGACCAGGAACCTTAACACCTGATGGGGCCTATTTGTATGTACCAATAAGTTCGGGTTCCAGCAGAGTGTCCGTGATATCTACAGCTACTAATACAATCGTGACAAATATTGCAATCGGAACGGCTTTTATAGATGGTCCTCCGGTCATGTCTTTGGATGGGGCTTATGTATATGTTGTAGTTGATAATGCGGTCAAGGTTATCGAAACAGCAACAAACACGGTAGTTAATAGTATTGCTGTAAGCAGCACTGCACGGGCTGCGGCAATCAGCCCGGATGGTGCATATCTCTATGTTCCCCACCTGAACCAGGATTATGTTACAATCATATCGACAACTACCAATTCTGTAGTGAATACGGTAAATGTAGGCGATCGGCCCACAGCGGTAGCCTTTTCTTCAGATGGCTCGAAGGCCTATGTGACAAATTATAACTCACAGGATATATCAATAATTGAAACGGCTAGCCAAACCGTTGTGGGAACCATTACAGGCTTCAACAATCCCAATCATTTAGTGCTGTTTGGGGCGTCGATTCCGGATTCTGACGGTGACGGCGTGAACGACGAAGAAGATGGCTGTCCGTTGGATCCCAACAAAGTAGAGCCAGGCCAGTGCGGTTGTGGTGTGGAGGATGTAGATTCGGATGGAGATGGCATTGCAGATTGCGTTGATAACTGTATTGAAACAGCCAATGCCGATCAGGCAGATAGCGATGAGGATGGCATCGGTGACGCCTGCGACGCATGCCCCGCAATTCCGGATCCAAACTGTGCCACCTGCGGCAACGGAAAATACCTGGTGTGCCACATTCCACCTGGCAATCCCGAAAATGCTCAGCAACTTTGTATTTCCCTGAATGCTGCAAACAACCACATCGGCAACCACGGCGGTTGTTATTGGGGAGTTTGTGACTCGGAAACAAATGCAATTGGGAATGATCAAGGAACAATAAAAACAAGCCAGTCACAAGACGCCTTTGACCGAGCAGAAAATAACAATCCGATTGTCGAAACAGAAAATGGGAATGCCTATTATTTCGAAGTTTCACCCAACCCTGCCATCGACCGGATTAATATCCACCTGCATGGTCAAAGCAAAGATGCACATTTGTACATCCACGATCAGCTGGGCCGGCTCGTCTGGAATCAGCCTCTGGACCAGGAGCAAAGCAGCTTCCAGATTGTTTTGTCCGATAAAAATATGCTGAACGGTACATACTTTGTCACAGTTCGTACAAATGGGGAAAGCATCACAAAGCAAGTGATTGTTCTGAAGTAAGAAGACCGGATTTCCGATTTCCAATTACATGAATTCCGATTGCTGATTGGATTTTCGATGTTTGATTGAAGTCCTTGCCGACGCGGGTTTATTACTGGCGATAAATATTGAAATCAGTTCATTGTTTTCTGAGATCAAGCTGGCCAGCTTGATCTCAGAAAACCAATTTCGCTTGGCAATCAGTTTTAATGCTACATGGGTTTCCCTGAGTTCTTTCTGGCAGATTTTCATTTTATGGATAAAGTCATCCCTGGATTCTGCGGCTTGTGCTTCACCGTAATTCAGGGCTGGCGAGGTAGCAGATCGAATGATCTGTGATGCCAGATGCATATTGATTGACGAATGACGATTACATGATTTATGATTGTTGATTTGGATTTGCAATTGTTGATTTTTCGCCGGGTTGTGTGTTCCTTCGAGTTTTATTCTTTACAATGGTCTTTGTGCTGGCGACGAAAATGGCGATCAATTCGTTGCATTCGGAGAGGAGTGGAATGAGTTTTCCTGCTGAGAACCAGATGCATATTGATTGACGAATGACGATTACATGATTTATGATTGTTGATTTGGATTTGCGATTATTGATTTTTCGCCGGGTTATTGTGTTCCTTCGAGTTTTATTCTTTACAATGGTCTTTGTGCTGGCGACGAAAATGGCGATCAATTCGTTGCATTCGGAGAGAGTGGAATGAGTTTTCCTGCTGAGAACCAGATGCATATTGATTGACGAATGACGATTACATGATTTATGATTGTTGATTTGGATTTGCGATTATTGATTTTTCGCCGGGTTGTGTGTTCCTTCGAGTTTTATTCTTTACAATGGTCTTTGTGCTGGCGACGAAAATGGTGATCAATTCGTTGCATTCGGAGAGGAGAGGAATGAGTTTTCCTGCTGAGAACCAGATGCATATTGATTGACGAATGATGATTACATGATTTATGATTGTTGATTTGGATTTGCGATTATTGATTTTTCGCCGGGTTGTGTGTTCCTTCGAGTTTTATTCTTTACAATGGTCTTTGTGCTGGCGACGAAAATGGCGATCAATTCGTTGCATTCGGAGAGGAGTGGAATGAGTTTTCCTGCTGAGAACCAGTTGCGTTTGTCAATCAACTGAAGACAAACGAAGGTTTCCCTGAGTTCTTTCTGGCAGATTTTCATTTTGTGAACGAAGTCATCCCTGGATTCTGCGGCTTGTGCTTCACCGTAATTCAGGGCTGGCGAGGTAGCAGATCGAATGATCTGTGATGCCAGATGCTTTCCACTGTATGTTTTAGGCAATTGTTCAGCCATATCCATTACCCTGGAAGCAAAAACTATTAGCCGGTTCTCAAGTTCATAAGCTTTCATAGGTACAATTTGTGTTTAGATCATCAATCATAAATCCAAATCAACAATCATAAATCATGTAATCGTCATTCGTAATTCCTCATCCCGCCCAACTCTCCCGGTCCAAGCTCCGGTAGTGAATGGCTTCTGAAAGATCTTCGATCCGAATTTCCGGGCTGCCGCCCAGATCCGCCGCCGTGCGGGCGACTTTTAGTATGCGGTCGTATGCACGAGCCGAAAGCTGAAGTCGCTCCATGGCGGTTTTTAGCAGTGTTGTTCCTGCTGTGCTGATCTGACAAACCTCACGCACCATCCGATTGGGCATTTGGGCATTGCAATACACGTTTTCCAGGTGTTTAAATCGCGCTTCCTGAATTTCCCGTGCCCGCAGTACCCGCTCGCGGATTTCGGAACTGCAGATTTTGTTCTTTTCCCTGCTTGCCAGTTCATCGTAACTCACAGGCGTGACTTCCACGTGCAAATCAATCCGGTCGAGCAGCGGACCGGAAATCTTGGATACGTATTTTTTTACTACTCCGGGCCCGCACACGCAGTCCTTTTCAGGGTGGTTGTGGTAGCCACACGGGCAGGGATTCATACTGGCTACCAACATAAAGCTGGCGGGGTAGTCAACGCTGATTTTTGCCCTGCTAATACTCACCTTGCGTTCCTCCATAGGCTGTCGCATTACCTCCAGTGCAGTGCGTTTAAATTCGGGCAACTCGTCCAGGAATAATACGCCGTTGTGCGCTACGCTGATTTCTCCCGGCATTGGGTCGGAACCACCGCCTACCAGTGCAACATCACTTATGGTATGGTGCGGCGACCGGAAAGGCCGGGTGCTTACCAGGGCAGTGTTGGAGGGCAATATGCCTGCAACCGAATGAATTTTGGTGGTTTCCAGTGCTTCATGCAAACTCAGGGCCGGAAGAATGGTGGGGAGTCGACGTGCCAACATGGTTTTACCGGCACCAGGTGGACCGATAAGGATAACGTTGTGGCCGCCGGCCGCCGCCAATTCCAGCGCGCGTTTGATGTTTTCCTGACCTTTTACGTCTGAAAAATCCACATCGTAGTTGTTCAGACTATGGGCAAATTCCTCCCGCGCATTTACCTGCTCGGGCTTTATTTCTCCCGTACCGGATAATACTGATATGGCTTCATTGAGTGTTTCAACACCATAAACTTCCAGGTCATTTACGATGGCTGCTTCTTTTGCATTGGCTTTAGGCAGGATAAATCCCTGCTTTTTTTCCTTTCGTGCCTGGATCGCAATGGGCAAGGCACCTTTGATAGGCCGCAGCGAACCATCCAGGGAAAGTTCGCCCATGATAAAAAAGGACTCCAGCAGTTCTGCCGGAATGATCCCGGCACCGGCCAGTCGCCCTATGGTAATGGGAAGATCAAATGCCGAACCTTCTTTCCGGATATTTGCAGGAGCCAGGTTGATAATAGTTTTTAGTCGGCCCAAATGGATGCCGCTGTTTTTGAGTGCTGCTTCTGTACGGAGTTGGCCCTCGCGGATGGCATTGTCTGCCAGACCAACAATATGGATACTGGGTGTGTCGGCAGATACACCTACGGCTCCCCCGGTATTCACTTCAATGGCAATGGTGCGGGCATCTACACCGTGTACTGCACCTGCATAGGTTTTTACGAGCATGGTTTTTGGGTGTTTTTTTGGTTTCTGGCCAAAGGTATGCGCTGTTGGTATAAAGATCAACTTCCAGACCGCCCTGCTCTTGTATTTATTTTAACAACATATAAAAAAAAGGCACTGCACAAAATGTACAATGCCTTTCTAATAAGTTGCCTTTAGGGCCAGTGTTAGGTTTAAAATAAAGATGCTTCCAAATTATAGATGGAGCAATCTCGGTGATTAAAAAAGGAATGGGTGACACGTTTGCCACCCATATGCTTCATGAAAAGCCAGTACTAAGAAGTACTATATTTTGAGTGCGTGTTTTAGAAAAATGCTTTCTCTGATCATTTTTTCAGGCACAAATCTGCACCTTAATTACCTATATTGATGTATTTAAATATGTAGTAAAAGGAGAAAAAGTTTCACATTGTCGTGTATGTCAACCATGGGCTGGAAAAATGTAGTATTGATGTGTATTGCTGATTTGATAAAACTTCTTGCGTACATTTGTCCCGGTCATCTTCCCTAATCCAAATACATTCTTCCTGCATAATCATATTCTATTAATTGGGAACCTGCTTTTTCCGGAAGGCGGGAGTGAAATCTATTAATTATATGCAGTTAGCAATTTTGGATAACGATCCACAATCGCGGCGTCAGATTAGAACATCCCTTGAGATGGGGACTCATTCCATTTTGTTGGAGGTTGATTCCCCTGAGAAACTTGAATTGGAGTTGGATCGGCACCCCAACTTGGATTTGTTGTTAATGGGTATTTCTCCGACTAATACCCAGGTGTTTAGCGAGGTCAAATCGATGCAGAAAATGCTGCCTGGGGTAGCTATTTTTATATATACCGAAGAACTTAATCAACGGGTTTTGTTTCCTGCAGTACGTGCTGGAGTTAAGGCTTTCTTTGTACTCAGTGACCCTGCAAGCAGCCTGTTGTGTGGTATTGATGCGATCGAGCGAAAACAAGCCTATCTCTCTCCAACGGCAGCAGGCAGTTTTATTTCCGGACTGGAGGGCTGTACGTTCAATCTCCTCGACGAGGATTTTATCCAGGAATATGATTTTTCACCGAGAGAAAAACGTGTAATGGAATTACTGCTTGCCAGTTACAGTTACAAGGAAATTGGGGCTGAACTGCATGTAAGCATAAATACCGTCAGGTATTACATCAAAAATATCTACCGCACTCTGGATGTGAGCAGTAGGAAAGAACTCATGCGCAAAATAAAATCGCTTTGATAGGTTAAGCGTGACCCCAAAAAATCCGCAAACCCTATTATTAAGCGCCACCCGAGTTTTCAGGTGGCGCTTTCTTTTTTAAAAGCCCAAACAGGCTCTAAGAGTTACCGCACAAGCGTTACATCGCCGCGTATTTCTTCGGTTCTTCCATCCTTAAACTCTAGTTGTACATAGTACAAAAACACATTCGGAGGCAGTTGCTCTCCGCGCACGGTCCCATCCCAAAATACCGATGCGTCATTGGGCGCAAAATCTTGCCGGTTGTAAACCAGCTGGCCCCAGCGATCAAATACCTGAAGGGTGTTTATCCAGGAAACATCCTCGCCACAAAAGACCCGGAAATGCTCGTTGCCATCCGAAAAGTTATCAGGCTGAAAGGCATTGGGAATATACACTCTGCGGTCATTTTCAACGACAAGCATTCGCTCATCTTCCGCCGGGCAACCGGCTGAATCAATTACCGTTACATGGTAGCGGATGGAGTTGATTGGGCAGTATATGCATGTATCGCAAAGCCACTCAGATAATTGGATGGGCTCAATCAGTGTCTGAGCAACACGGTCCGGATAATTCACCTGCGCATCCGAGTATAAACGGATCGTTTGGCCAAGATGAAGCGTCGTATCGGGCGGGAGATTTATCAGCAGTTCATCGGGCTGTGTAACCTGAAAAACGGTATCCCAAACACATCCATATGCATCCTCCAGTGTAAGTGTGTGTGGGCCTGCAACTAAAAACTGAAACTCCGGGATTTGCACAAACGGTCCACCATCTACACTGTATACAAATGGCTCAACCCCTTGCTCCGGACTGCCAATGACCAGGCCTCCGTCACTTAATCCATAGCACCGCACATTTCGGATTTGCAGTGCACTCGCAACCGGCTGCTCCGGTGGCCCCACCGTGAAATTTGCAGTAGAAGTACATCCATTGATGCTGTTTCGAACCAAAAGCGAATAAACTCCTTCCGTTGAAACAGACGGCATGGAACTTCCAAGCCCGTTTACAATGGTCCCCGCACTATCCGTTGTCCAGGTATATTCATACACGGTTGGAGGGTTTACGTCCGATTCCAGTTGTACCGGGGTGCCCAGGCAATTCAAATGTGCGCTGGTGTCTCCCAAAATTTGGGGTCGCGCACTTTCCGGCAGGATTTCCACAAATATTGAAGCTGAGCAAGGTGGATTCACGGAGCAGGAATTAGCCGCCTGCACACACACGGTTCCACTCTGGTCTCCAAAGGTCAATGTCGGGGTAGGGCCTGCTGCAGCGGGTACGGGCTCGCCGTTTACCAGCGTTCCGGGAGGACCATCCCAAATGTAGGCACCGGCACCGGGAACTGGCTGGACAATGTATTCCATACTGGCTCCAGCACACACTTTTACCGCTCCGGTAACTTCCGAGACAACCCCCAAAGGAGGTTCGTAAACAGCCTCAGTTGGTGAGATGGATACGTTGAACTCACATAGGTCACCTGCATAACCATCAATCATTAAAAAATAATTGTTTCCGGGAATCATATCCACTGTAATTGAAACCGGGATGTTCCCGCCATCTGCTTCCCCAATGTCACAGGCAAGTGGTTCGCCGGAACAATCGGTATATAAGGCAACCTGAACGCCGTTTCCATCCGAACAATTGAAAGGCATTATGGTAAACGTCGCCGTGTCATCTCCGGCAATGAAACCCAGCCACTGGACATTCTCAACTGTCCCGCAAAAGTTTGGCACAATTCCCGATGGATATCCGGCCGTTGATCCGCTGTAGCCTTCAAAGTTGCAAAAAATGCAGGCATCGGCGCAGGAAATTGCAGGTTGCGAGCCGCCGCCACAAGCATTGGGCAATTGGGCTTCAAGAGCAGAAGGAGTACTTATTAAAAAACATAAATAAAAAATAAAGCGGTTTCGGCTGAGGTGGTTTTTTATCAAAGAAATTAGGTTAATGAACTTGTTATGCATGGTATTGGATTAACGGGTGATGCTCAATTTGGTGACAAACGCTCGTCCGGTAGCCCGGTTTTCAAGGCGAATAAAATAGGGGCCGGGAGGCAGTGCACGGACATTCAGGTAATAGATGTTCGGGCCTTCGAGTACCTGAACCTGTCGGTTCGAAACCAGACTGCCCCCCAAACTGTGAACGCTCAGGTTTGCACTAAAGGATTGGCCGCTTTGGAACATAATTTCAGCCCGTACGGTAGCAGGGTTGGGAAATACCTGCAGCGATTTTTTTATTTCCTGTGTGTCAAAAATTCCCGTTGGCGTACCCACATAACAATCCGGATCGACCACATAGGCGTTGTTTACGATCGGTAGTTTGTTGTAGCCTTCAAACATTGCTTCTACCAAAGCATCGTCGTTTGCACCAAGCCAATCCTGTAGCAGCGTTGTGAATACCTGCCGGTAGTCAAACTGCATGCCCTGAAGTTGGTTGTCTCCGGTCAGGTTATCCAGGTTTACATTGGTGCCTTCAACACCGCCTTCCGTACCTTTGCCAAATAAAAGCATAGGCGCCAGGGTGCCGTGGTCGGTTCCCGCAGAGCCGTTTTCCTGGGCACATCTGCCAAATTCGGAGAATGTACAGGCCATAACTTGGTCGTCAATCCCCAAACCGGCCAAATCATCAAAGAAGATTTTTACCGAATCTGACAGATTTCTTAGCAGGTCAGCATGCCCGCCCAAGGTGATGGTTCCCTCCGGGGGAATCTGCGAGCCATGTGTATCAAATCCACCCATTGAGCACAGGTAGATTTTTGTTTTACATCCACCTTTTATCAAGCGGGCGATGGTTTTTAGTTGGTTGGCAAGCCCCGACTGCGGGTAGGTTGTTATAGCATTGGATCCGGCATTAAAGGCCTGCGTAATGTATTGTGAATATTGGTTTACACTGTCTTCAACCCCCATAATGTACTCCAGTTCCACACCGTACTCGGAGTCGGGTACATTCAAGATGGGTGCTCCTCCAATAGTTTGCACCAGCGAGTAAAACCCTTCCGGATCCTGGCCGTAGAGATTGATCGCATTTCGGTGTTCGGTCTCGGTATGGAACCCAAGAGAAGGGTAGGGGTCGCCAATCTGAATCCCCAGAGGATACAGCATGTCGGGAATAGGAGTGCCCAAAACATCCGGATACATGGCGTTCAGCGCCCGGCCCATCCAGCCAGAGTTAATGTTGTTTTTTTCCGGAGTACTATCTCCTCCGGATAACCACAAGTCGGTCCCTTTAAAATGGGATTGGTTGATGCTTTCATAACCAACCGCCTGGACGACCTTCATCCACCCCTGATCGTAGAGGCTTTTGAGTCCGTTCATTACCGGGTGCAAACCCACCTGATCGGCACTGGGAAGTGTCTGGTCCAGTTGGATGAATTTTTCCGGTCCGTTATCCGGAATTTTTATCAATGGCCGCAACTCGGCGTACCGGTCGTATTGCGGAGTTGGAATAATGGTATTGATACCATCGTTTCCGCCCTTAAGTTGTATAAGGATGAGCACCCGGTCTTCTACACCGTCGCAGGTGGAAAGAACCTTTGCCATTTTACGGTTGGCAAAAGGGCGCATGGAGAATCCGTTTACGAGAAAGGAGGATATTCCTGCAGCAGGGAGTGCTTTGAGAAAATTTCTGCGTTTCATATCGATCAATTATTTTTTTTGAAGAAATACACGTGTTGCCTTGTCAAAGCCTATGGCTAAAACAGCTGATACTCTGGAGCATACAGTAAGGCATTGAAGAGGCGTTGCAGGGGGATGGATACCTCTGTGTCGTCTCCGGTGTCTAAAAAGTTGTTCCACTCGTAGGTCCAGTCATTGGCTGGAATGGTGTCGAGAAAAACTTCTTCAACAAAATAAGTGATGCGGTCTGTGTCCGGTGTTTCCGGGAAAAGGTATAGCGTGAGTTCTTCCACCAGCGAGTAAGCATCTGCCGGATACAAAACAACGTCCGTATCGCGCAGCCAGGCCGGGAAGTCAAATTTTGTCCCCAAATCCATCCCGGAGCTGGGCCCCCAGGCATGGGTTCCGGTAAGCAGCATTTCCGGCACCTTGTACCGGGCTACAATGGTAGCAGAGTTGAAAAACTGACGGTGAAAGTCCGGCACCTGGTAATAGCCCGGATAACCGGCTACATCCGGTGGGTTAAACAGATACAATCCCGCCCAGTCGAACATGCGGTTGATGACGCCACTGTTGTAAAAAGTCCGATAGTGTTTGTGGTTTTCGCTCACCGGGTCGGGGATGCTGATATTGAAGTATGAAAAGGTTTGAAGTGCCAGTTCCATTGGGGATTTGATCAGTGCGCCCACAATTTCATCGGCATTGTCGGAATCATCCTGGTCAAAGAAATGTTCGCTTTGAAACAGTTGATTCAGGACTGGAAGAATCTCAAAATTGTTGTCAATCAGTGTTTGTGCCAGGCCCCCGATGATGTCGTTTTCAACTTCATCCGAGATCTTTCGGGTAATAAAGAAATGGTACAAACGGCGGCAAAAATTGCGTGCAGTTTCCTCCTGGGCAAAAACCATATCTACCAGTGCTTGCAATTCGGCATTCATACCATCCTCGTCGTTGCTTGGGGGTGTGATGCTCGTACCATTGAAGCGGGCACTGAAGGTTTTTGTTCCAAAATCATGGCTTTGGGGGTAGGCTTTTCCAGCAGGAATTCCGGTATCCGGATCCTGGTACTGATGCCTTTGCGCGTGATTGAAGCCGGTCAGAACCCGTGCGGCTTCGATGATGTCGTCCTCTGTGTAATTGGTGTAGTCGCCCGGGCCGGCAGGAGCGCCGCGGCCAATGGTATGGAGTTCGAAAAACTCCCGGGCATAGTTTTCATTGGGATTGTTTACAAAGTTCTGGTCGTTATCAATGTAAGACAGCATGCAGTTGTCCACAATCATTTTCAAGACCAGGGTTTTGAAATTTCCGAGGCTACCCCAACGCAACAGGCTGAGGTAATCGAAAAACTCCATGCTGTCGCCTGCATCTGCATTGACCGCAAGGTATTGGTGGAGAAAATACGTGATTTTGTGTACTGCACCGGGGTCCTGGCTTGCTTCGTGGACCCACCATGCCATGACGTATCTGCTGAGCAGTCCTTCGTCATCAGTAGGGAGGGGTACATTGGGAGGCTGAGGTGGATTGATCCAGGTAAGCGGTGTGTCGGTTGGATTTTCGGCGAAAGCCGGTTGCTCGACCAGGAGCGGGTAGGGGGTGAGTAATGTTGCGAGTGCTTCGGACGCAGTCTGGCCAGCAAGTTCATCTACCTTTTCACGGGTATAGAAAAAGCTGGTTCTCCGCAGCAAATGTGCGGCACGGCGCAGCCCGAGCGCTCCTTGCATGGGATTCAAGGAAGCCATTGGCGGGATGATTGAACGGTTAACAGATCGGTTTCTTCGCGTACACAGTTTCGGGTGGCCTATTATCGCGGATTATGAAAAAAACTGTGTGCGATGCTGGATTAAAAAAAATACAGTGCCAAATTACAAGCACGTTTTTATAAAAAAACGGCTTGAAAGCACCGCTTCAAATAGAACGCAAAATCGGTTTTCAATATTGGACGTTTTGTGTTAAAATTTAGCTGAATTGAAATTTTCAATACCCGAACAGAATTCTTAGTAGAACTCCCTGCACCTTTGGCTCCAGCCAGACACCTCAGATTCGCCCGAATTGGGGCACCATGCCCGTCAAAAAATGGTGTGAGCGATACATGAAGGTTAGACGACCACTATCTTTGGCATTGATTCTGAATTTTTCTAAGAGCCTGTTTGGGATTTTGGTTTGAGGCGAAAGCGAGCAAAGTTTGTTTTGATTGAGACAAAATTTGCAGTCGTAGTCGGGCTCTACGGCGAAAATTTTAACGAAAAGTAAAACAAAATTTGCCGATTGCAGCCCAAACATAAAATCCCAAACAGGCTCTAACTTTTCACCCCTCCCACTAAGTCAGTTTATGCACTGAGAATTCCTTCCTTTTTAAGGCGTTCCAGGTGATCGCCGATTATTTTTTTATAGGGCTCATTTTCGGGATTTCGCATACTGCTCAGCCTGTTATAAATGGCTTCTGCTTGTTGTTTTTGCCCTTCGGCATGCAACAAATGCGCTTTTTGAAGATCCAGTACATCTGAATCCGGCACCAGGGTTTTCCCTTCAGAAAGGGCTGTGTTGGCTATGTCCAGGCGATTGCTGCGGATAGCATACCAGGCATAATCGGCGTAGGCATAATGCAATTCATTGGTGAGTTTTTCATTACCAGGGTATTGCTGATAAATGCTTTTCAGGTTGTGCAAAACCTGTTCCTGAAGTTCGAGTTTTTTTAATGGTTCTAGTACTGATTCAATTTCTTCTGTGAGTGCTTCGGTTTTCCGGAATGCTGCTTTGGTAGTCAGAAACTCCAGGTCTGCCTGCGCAAAATAGGAACGAAAATATTCCAGATCGCTTTTCATGCTTTTAATGACTGCTTTATTCTCATCAAAGCCGGCCAAACGGGTTTCAACTTCATCCAGCATGCCAAGTGCCAGATCTTTATAGCTTAAATCAGTTTTCTCTTCCATGAAACTCTGATAGATCGTCAGTAAGTTCAGGATCGTTACCGCTACATCTGCTCCAAATGCATTCGGGTTTTTGTCTGCGAGTTTTTGTCGGAGTGTCAATGCCTTTTTGTAAAAAGCCTCTGCCGTAACTGGCTCCTTTTTTTCATCGTACAAGACGGCGAGGTTGTGTAGAGCGGTTGCCAGATAGTGGGTAAATGTATCGGGCTGGGCATCGGCGAGCTTGTTGTAGATATCAATAGTTTGGCGGTAGTAATCAATCGCCATCTGTTTATCTACTTCCTCAGTTGGTGATCCAACCTGTTTATCCCAGTTGTTGACGGATAACAGTCCAAATCCGGAAAATCCGCTTCCGCCCATACTGAAGTCGTCCTTTACTTCGTGTTTTTCGGTATATACAATTGCCAGGCTATTGAGTGTCGCAGCATAAAAGGGGGCATACTCAGCCTCGTTTTCTTTTAGTAAGATTTCGTACTGTTCGAGAGCAAGCATGTAATACTTGATGGCATCCCCGTATTTTTCCCAGGTTTTAAAAACCACTCCTAGGTTATTGAGTGTAGCAGCCAGTGCAGGTCTAAAGGCAGCTGCTTGCGTTTGAGTTAGTTGCTCGTAAATCTGAACCGCTTTTTTATAATGATTTTGCGCTTTGTACATGTCCGCCTCTTCTTGTTCCAACTCGCCAAGGTGGTATTGGGCCCGGGCGGTGAGCGGATTTCCATCCTGCATGTGTTCAGAAAAAGAAATTGCCGTTTTGAAACTCTTCCGGGCCATGTAGAAATCCCTTTTTTCAAGATAAATTTCTCCGAGTGAAAAATGGGTGTTGGCCAGATGCAAAGCAAAGTTTTCGGGATGCTCTTCAGCCAGTTGTTCAAAAATGGCAAGGGCATCTTTGTGAAGGAGTATGGCCCTGGATGCATTGCTTTTGGCATATAGTAAACCCAGGTTATTCAGGATCGCAGCTTTTATATTCAATACGGATAGGATACGCTCACCTGGAAACGAGTCAAAAATGGAGAGCGATTGTTCAAAATGGCCTGCCGCAGCCTTGGGGTTGTTGCGCCGCAGTTCCAATTGCGCCAGTACATTCAGGATGTCAATCTGGTATTCAGGGGTAGGAGCCTGCTGGTATCCTTGTTGGTAGTAGCTAAGGGCTTTCTCAAGATCGCCCTGCTCAAAAAATATATTGGCAGTTTGGATATTTTCTTCAAATGTTGACACGATGAGAATCTTTTATTTTATGATTGAGACATATTCATTCCGCGATATTTCGCGGAGCCCGATGTCTGGGAATTCATAGGTTTCTTTCTGAACATCGACCATTTTTAGTCCCTCTTTTTCCAATGCGTGTATCAGCGCTACCAAAGCGAGTATTGCCTCCGTATCATCTGTTGCACAAACGTATTCCAGGAAAAAAACGGACTCAATTTTAGTTCCGAAAACCGCGCTTTTAATAATTCCATTTTGCCGGACAGTGAGTGCCCGGGCAAGTCCGTCTTCCTTGAGTTGTTTATACGCGGCGATCAAACTGCCCATCAGCCATTTTGCTGACATCTCCCCCTTGTTTTGCGTTTGTTCGCAAAAGCGCATCACTTCTGCAAAATCATCTTCCGTGGAAAAGGTATACGCCGTTCCGTTCAGCAGTGCCTGAATCTGTTCAGAAATTTCCAGGTCTTCCGGGAACAAAACCAAGCGCGGATCAGGAGACCACCAGGAGTATTCTTCAATGGGTGACGACCACAAATAAATGCCGGATTTATACGCAGCAAGCAACCATTCGGCAGTGATATCACCACCAATTGCAAGCAAGCCATTTTGGTCGGCAAAATGGGCCGGCGGGAAGCCAATTTTGTCTTTTTCCAGTTCAAAAAATGGCATATTTCTTTTCTTACAAAGATACCAAATCAGGTAAAAAAGTGCTAGATTTACACAGTAAAGTGTGTGTTGAAAAGCGTTTTTTTTTGAATTAATCGCGTTTTTCTTAGCCAGCCTTCGTAAAGCGCTTGCCTGCTGAAAACAGGCTCAAAACACACGAAACATAAACCGGAAAAAACTGGAAAATGCAATTGAGTTGTCCGATGCCCAAATTCGATTTTGACTTCATCACACTGGGGCATGGTAGTGGTGGATTGCTCACCAACAAACTGTTGGATAGTGGCGTTTTTGATATCCTGAAAAATGACATTCTCGATAAAAGGCACGACGGTGCGCTATTGAACCTGAAAGGGAAAGTGGCCTTCTCAACGGACAGTTTTGTCATTTCTCCCATCTTTTTTCCAGGAGGGAATATTGGTGAGCTTGCAGTAAATGGAACAGTGAATGATGTGGCGATGTGCGGAGCCAAACCGGAATACATTTCCCTCGGTTTCATCATCGAAGAAGGACTGCCCATGTCTGAATTTTGGGAAATTTTAGTAGGCATCAAAAATGCGGCAGATAAAGCGGGTGTACAGGTTGTAACCGGCGATACCAAGGTGGTCGATAAGGGAAAAGGCGACAAGATTTTCATCAATACCACAGGAATTGGCCAGGTACACCCCAAGGCAGATATTGATATTGACCGGATTAAGCCCGGACAAAAAATTATTGTCAGCAATCAAATTGCAGACCATGGCATTGCCATCTTATCGGTACGCGAGGGGCTGGAATTTGGAACCACCATTGAAAGTGATACTACCAACCTGAACCATGTCATTCTCGATATGCTCGATACCTACGGTTCAGACATCATTTTGCTGCGAGACCCCACCCGCGGGGGGCTTTCTTCCACACTCAATGAAATCAGCCGCGATGCAAAAACCGGAATCTTACTTCACGAACGAAGCATTCCGGTGGATACTCAGGTAAGGGCAGCCTGTGAAATACTCGGATTAGACCCGCTTTTCACAGCAAACGAAGGGGTTTTCGTAGCCATCGTGTCAGAGGAGATCGCAGAGGCGATGACTGCAGATCTGAAAAAGTATCCTGAATGTTCTACTGCCGCAATCATTGGCGAGGTGGTTGATGATCACGCAGGAAAAGTGGTCATCACCAACGCTATGGGAGGTAAACGGGTTATAAGCATGCTGATTGGGGAGCAGTTGCCTCGGATTTGCTAACCATTTTAGTGGTCCCTACGAATCCTCATTGACCCAGCCTTCCAGGTCATCCATTTCGCCCATTTGTTTGATGAGATCAAAGGTTTTGCGCGCTTCCTCTTCGTCCACAATGCTAATGGCTGCACCGACGTGTACCAACACATAGTCTCCTACGGTGGCATCTGGAACCATGGTCAGGTTCACCTCCTTGTGGATCCCATCGAAATCAACTTTTCCAATACGGAAGGTTTCGTCCAGTTCCGCTGTGATTTCTACCAATTTACCTGGAATGGATAAGCACATAGTGTATTATTTTTTATTCTGTTCCAACCATTGATACCAGGAATCCATTCCTGCACCGGATGTCGCGGATAGTTCAAAAAACTCCAGATTGGGATTTACTTGTCGCGCGTAGTCCTTGATTTTCTCTACATCAATGTTAAGATAGGGGAGGAGGTCTATTTTATTGATGATGCAGATATCCGAGCCATGGAACATATCGGGATACTTGATTGGCTTATCTTCCCCTTCGGTAATGCTGATGATTACCACGCGTTTGTCCTCACCGAGGTCAAACATGGAAGGGCAGACCAGGTTGCCGACATTCTCGATCATCAGGATAGAATCATCGGCCGGTTTCAGGGTTTTAACCGCATCGTAAATCATGTCGCTTTCCAGGTGACAGCCCTGTCCGGTATTTACCTGGACCACGGGTATGTTCAGCGCGTCAGGTTTGCATCGTTGAGCGTCTGCTGATCGCCCTCGATGACATAAAAGTTGTATTTATCCCGGAGGTCGGCCAGGGTTTTTTCGAGTAAAGATGTTTTACCGGAACCCGGAGAACTGACCAGGTTTAAAACAATCATGTTTTTGGCATCAAAATATCCCCGGTTCTTTTCTGCACCAAGTTGGTTTTGATTCAAAATGTCCCGCTCCAGTTCGATCACCGTTTTGCTTCCATCTCCGGAGTGATGGTGGTGGTGATGGTGCCCATGCTCATGACTGTGGTGATGGTGATCGGGCTGATGCTCATCCCCATGATGGTACTCCAAATTATGGGCGTTCAAAATAGCCTGTTGTGCCTTGTTGTTGGGCATGGTGAGGATTGCTTTTCCATCTTCACCGCCACAGCCACATACTCCACACATAGTTTTCTGTTTTAAGTTACTACTTCAAGTGCTTTGACGAGGAGTTCTTTTCCTGAAATTACTTCCTTGAAATAACTCCTGCATTTTGGACAATTATCGTACACTTTTTCCATTGGAAATTCGGTGTCACAATCCATGCATCTGGCCTTTCCCTCTCTGAAATCAATTTCCAATTCTGCACCTTCCAGAACAGTGCCTTTTACTGCCTGACTCCAGACATAGTGCAGTGCATCCAGTTCTATACCTGATAGTGCACCGATCTGCAATTCAATTTTCTCCACGGCAGTTGCATGGGCTTTTTGAGTCTCATCTTCTGCAATCTTTACGATGCCCAATGCAATGGAAAGTTCGTGCATGATGCTTGTTTCTTGTCGTTGTAAAGTTAAAGGATTTACACTAAAAATCTCAATCCTGCACCTCCAAATATGCTGGTAGATTCACAATTTTTTTTAATGATAAAAACCCGGTTTTAGAAGGCTCACTTATGTAAACCACTCCAACGAGATTGTGCAACCACACCTCACAAAATGGCCGGTCAATCAAACGTCAGACAAACACAATTTGGCATCCTTATTGAATAATAGGGTCCGGGTGCTGAATTGCAATTAATGTCTATCTTTGCGCCTCATTTAAACACACAAACAATCGGGAGCGCAAAAAGGAATCGGATTAAGTGCCATCATTAAAGCAACAAATTTGCTTCTGCATGTGTACTTTAGGGCTTGTGACTAATCAATTTGAATCCTTTTTTGTTATCCTTAATACTCCCCAATCGGAGAATTTTTGAAACACATGAAAAAACTTGCTTTTTTATTTTTGATGGGTGGCTTGTTGTTTTTTGCCTGTAAAGACGATAAACCCGCTGCAAACGGTACTGAAACCGAAGAAAACAAACCTGCAAACCCCTTGGATTTATCTGGCCACTGGTTTGCCATGGATTTTTGCTCCCGGGCCGGTCAGTACGGCTCCGTGCTGGGTGCAATGAACAACTCCCACCAGCCGTACGCTTATGCCATGTTTTTTGATGTGGAAAATCCGGATTCGGTTCGCTGCTATAATGGTGAGGAAAGCTGGACATTGCCAGTATCTTACAACGTAGATACCCTGGAACTGAAAGGCGCAAAAGATGGGAAGTCTGTCTTTTTGATGTACGACTCGCAGGGTGAGCGTGGAATGACCATGTTTGACGGAACTTCCGGAAGAACCCGCACTACGGCCTTCATGAAATCCAAGGCCAATGCTGCCAATGCCTACATGGCTTTTGCAACTGCTTTGAATCACAACCTGCTCGGTGGTATGTTTGTACAGGCTGGCGGTGGACGGGATACTATTCAGTTTACTCCGGGTGGTTTCATCACCAATTTTGGTCCGTTCGACCGTTACCAGATTTGTACTACTGGCGATTGCTTCGTTACAGGCAGTGAAATTGATGTTATCACCATGGGCAACTCCAAGGAGCCTGAAAAGAGAACCCAGTTTGGTTTCCGGTATAACACACAAATGGACGAACTTAGTCTGCACCGCCTCACACCAAATCCATCCAACGATAAGGCTGTATACACGGTCGGACCGGTAGCATACACATTTAAACGGATCAAATCCAACTAATTATGGCCAGCGCACTGAAGAACCTTTCGGACTACAACGAACAAAACATTCCTTCTGGTGAAAAACTCCGGATTGGAATTGTTGTTTCCGAGTGGAATTCCCAAATCACACATGCGCTGTATGAAGCTTGTTTTGATACCCTGGTTAAGCACGGTGTTCAGGAAGAAAACATCTTTACCATTCAGGTGCCGGGTACTTTTGAATTGCCTGCCGGCGCACGCATGCTTTCCGGCAAAGAAAACCCGGATGCAGTTATTTGCCTGGGTTGTGTAATCAAAGGGGAAACCAACCACAACGAATACATCAATCAGGCGGTGGCCCACGGCCTGACCAATCTGAGCATTGCAAGTGGAAAGCCATTCATTTTTGGGGTGTTGACTCCGAATGATGAACAACAAGCGCTCGATCGGGCTGGTGGTAAACACGGCAACAAAGGCGTAGAAGCAGCCGTGACTGCTTTGCATATGGCTTTTTTAAAAGAAGATTTAAAGGGTGGAAAAAAATCCATCGGCTTCTAAGAAAACGTGTTTAAAATTCCAGTCATGCTCTATACCAAACAGGGAATACGATAACCGCGTATTCCCTGTTTTTTGTTTGCAAGAGTGAATGCCAAAACACAGGCCTCCTGTTTGGTGTTACATACAAAGTATTCCTTCTAAATTCAATAGTATGAAACTGACTTTCGTTCCAACCGGCCGGTTCAAACTTGATGGCGGAGCCATGTTTGGTGTGGTTCCCAAACAAATGTGGCAAAAACTCAATCCACCCGATGAGCGCAATATGTGCACCTGGTTTATGAATGCACTTTTGGTAGAGACGGGTGACCGCAAAATTCTCATAGACACAGGTCTGGGGGACAAGCAGGACGCCAAGTTTCGTTCGCATTTCGAACCACATGGTGATGAAAGTTTGTTGGGCTCGCTCGCAAACCTGGGGCTGCAACCGGAGGCTATAACCGATGTGTTTCTGACTCACTTGCATTTCGATCATTGTGGTGGTGCCCTTTACCTGGATCCTCAAACCGGTGAGTCAAAACCCACTTTTCCTAATGCCATTTATTGGAGCAATCAAGTCCACTTTGATTGGGCAATGAACCCGAACGACCGCGAACGCGCCTCTTTTTTGAAGGAAAACTTTCTTCCCTTGCAGGAAATGGGTCGTCTTCAGATGATTCCACTTGAGGAAGGTATTCGCTGTGTGAAGGTTTCTAGGTTTTCGTTCGTGTACGGCCATACCGAAGCGATGATGTTGGTAGAATTACAAACAGAAAATCAAACCTTCATCTGCGCCAGACTTATTAGCAATCCCATTACCATGTTGGTATGCCCTACATTATGGCTTATGATATTCGGCCACTGAAATCACTGGAAGAAAAAGGAAAGTTATTTGTGATAACAGTGACAATCAACAAATACTGCTGCTGGAACATGACCCTGAGTGCCAGGCCATACAAGTCGTCAGGGACGATCGGGGGCGGATAGTGGTAGGCAAAAAAGGAATGCTTACTGACTTTCATTAATCCGGGTCAGAAACAACGCTTGCCTGGCACTGTCTTGCATCATTCGAATTTTCAGCGTGTCTTCTGAAAGGAACAGGACTTTGATTACATGCTCCTTATTTGGAGTTGCGCTGGTATCGGTCAGAAACAGAAATTTTGCTGAGCTGCGGAAATGCCCCTTTTCTTCATAAAATCCAACACTGGTAAACCGATATGCAGATTCCGGCCCAAGATGCGGATTTGCGCCATCCAGCGACTTCGGTGTTGCGTTTCCCGTTTTCATATAGCGCAATTGCTTGCCAGCTGCCTTCCAAAAGTTGTTCATCTAGTGAACATCCGCTGAGCAACAGGGGCAACAATAGCAGAGTAATTGGGTGTATTTTGAAGTGATTCTGGATTTTCAAATTTGCAGTCAGGCAATATTATAGTATGTTTGGTTTTCAAACACACGCTCCTCATTGCGAAGGTATATGCTTGCCGCGTACTGTCCTAGTGGTTCTGTCAAAAATCCGGGAAAGCTTCGATCCAAGTGCCTCGTTTTTCATCTCAAATTTTAAGCACGATTCGATGTATTGTGCACTTAATTCCATAATTCCAGATCATCTAACGAAAAAAATATGTTCAGATACTCAATCATTCCACTATTATTGCCATACTTATCCTGAGTAGTGGCTGCAGTGCGAAAAAATTTATGCAGCCGGGAACTCGATGCAGACAATGTGAAGCCCGTGAATCCGTTGGTGAAGTGTTGGCGCGTCAGGAAGACAATGCACTGCTGGCAGAAAAAATTGGCGTGCTCAACCGGCAAATGGGCGAACAAGATGCTGGTGGCACGGTTACAAAAAGAACTGACCAACCGAACCGTTCAAATGGGGAGTCCTCCAACAAGCTAGCCCAACAGAAGGCCCAGGTAGAGAGCCCGGATTTGGCATTGGGACAAGGACTGGCTGCGGCCCATTCAAACGATTCAATCTGTTGCAAAGGCCAAAAACGATCGCACAAATACCCTCCGATCAATCCAATCAAATTGATTGAAATTTACCCGGCAACATCCGGAGCCACAGTTGCGCTTCAGAATGAAGAAGTTATTCTGGCCCGATGCCAAACTGTTTGTCGCCCGGCATTGCCCCCAACGAAGCGGGGAAACAATACCTGAAGCCACTGGCTGACTTTCTGTCCATGCGTCCTGAAATCAATGTCCTGATTGAAGCGCATACCGACAACAAGTTGCCAAAGAGCAAAACCATTGAAGATTCATGGGATTGGAGCCAACAGCGGGCTACCAATATTCTGCGCATCCTTGTTACGGAGTACAACGTAAATGCAAATCAGTTAACTCCGGTGGGAAAAGGAGAATTTTACCCCATCACGTCCAATGAAACTGCTGAAGGCCGTCAGGCAAACCGCCGAACGACTTTTGTTTTGAAAACCAAACTTGCAGCAATTCCTGCAGTAAAATAGGGTAGACTTACCCTGAATTCCGGAGAAAATTTTGACAAATCACTAGTTTTTGGTCATTAATTCAATTGTATGCGACAATCCATGCGGATGAATTCCCTGCACTACCGGGTGCTTGTTATTATTCTGGTTTACGGAATTTTGAAATTCATGGGCGGGTCCTTTGGGGCGCTGCTTTTGTACCCGGTAACGCTGTTTGTTACTTTTCTCCACGAAATGGGACATGCACTCGGAGCCTTGTTTACAGGTGGTGATGTGGTTGGAATGCAAATCAATGCAAACGGAAGTGGCTTTACCCAAACCCGGGGTGGAAATATTGCAGTTGTCCTGATGGGCGGATATATCGGTAGTGCAATTCTTGGCAATATTCTGTTTTACATTGGCGCAAGAAAAAAGGCAATGACCCAATTTACCCTGCAAGCCCTGGCATTGCTGATGCTTCTTGCAGGAGTTGTTTGGTTCCAATCCCTTCAAAGCACTGGTATTTTGATCGTATTTGCATTGGTATTGCTGTTTATTGCAGCCCGAACCAACTGGGACCAACAAGTGCTGATGTTTCTCGGACTAGCCGCAGTACTCTACATAATAGAAGACTTCAATGTGGGCCCCAGCAGCGATCTTGCCATGTACGAACAACACGTTGGAGGCCCCGCCGGCATGTGGATGTACGTATGGCTAATCCTGGCCGGTGGCCTTAGCCTCTGGAATATCAAACAGATTTTTAGTTAGTGGTCAGTGGTCAGTAGTCAGTTTGCTTCAAACTGTTTTACACTGACCACTGACCACTGACTACTGACTACTGACAACTGACAACTGACTACTAAAATATGAAACTAAACGTAAAATATCTTTCCTGGGTTTTGATGGGCTACATGAGCCTTGCGTTCTTTTGGTGGGCGGTGCATTTGTGGAATCAGAATGATCGCTTGCTTGTAGTGGAAAAGCAGCTTTGGGACCATAAAAAAAGCGAGCAGTCTGTAGAGCAATCCAACATTGATTTGTTGGAGATTGATAAGCGCTACAAGCGTAAGAAAGGAATGGTCTTGGGAGAAGGACTGTTTTTTTTAGCCTGTCTGGTAGTTGGATTTTATTTGATAGACCGGAGTGTAAAACACGAGGTTTCTCTCGCAAGGCAGCGCAAAAACTTTATGCTTAGCATTACCCATGAATTGAAATCGCCCATCGCTGCAATCCGATTGCTTTTTGAAACCATTTGTAAACGAGAGTTGGAAAAAGACAAGGTGGAAAAACTCTGCATGAACGGGGTTCGGGATGCGAGTCGACTGCAAATGCTGGTCGAAGGACTGTTGCTTGCCGCACGCCTGGAAGACAATTGGAAACCATTGGCTGAACCTGTAGATATCAAGCCATTATTGCAAGATATCATAGCAAGTTTGAAAATGCGGTACGAGGGCTCCCGGTTTGAATTGGAGATTCCGGATGGGTTTCCTCCGTTTAAAGCCGATCGGGTTGGCCTTACGGCTATCGCACAGAACTTGTTGGAAAATGCAATCAAGTACAGTCCGGAAAAAGGGCCAATCGTTGTTTCTGTCGGGAAAAAAGATGACCGCTGTATTTTACAAGTAGCTGATCAGGGAATTGGAATCCCTGATCAGGAAAAAAAAGCAGTACTGGAGCAATTTTACCGTGTTGGCAATGAAGATACCCGACGGACTGCCGGAACCGGGTTGGGGCTGTATATTGTAAATCAGGTCGTCCTGGCACACGGAGGGAAACTGAGTATCCAGGACAATTCTCCTCAGGGAACCGTTATCAAGGTACTGATATGAAAAGCAGAAGAGTCAGGCAATCGGAATTTGGGAATGCGCTGGAGGCCGTTCTTGAGCCTTCAGAAGCAGCGAGTACAGCTCGCATTGTTTTTGAGGATGTATTTGATGTTTTGAAAAAACCGGATCAGCCGCTCACCGATCGGGAAGAATCGGAATTACTAAGCATTCAGAACCAGTTGTTGCAAGGAGAGCCCGTACAATATGTGCTCGGTATGGCAGACTTTATGGGGCTTCGATTCAAGGTAGATGCCCGGGTGCTTATTCCCAGGATGGATACCGAGGAACTGGTGATTCAGGTCGAACGCTGGATAAAAAAGAACGATAAAAAACAGGCTAAACTACTCGATGTTGGGACAGGAAGCGGCTGCATTGCCCTTACCCTTAAATCCCATTTTCCCAGCCTGCATGTTACAGCATTAGACTATAGTGCTGCGGCAATTGAGCTGGCTGCGGAAAATGCAAAGGTCCTGGGCTTGGATGTTAATTTTATTGAAGCGAATTTTTTACAAAAAAGTCAGCAGCCTGATTCCCGGTTTGATATTGTTGTGAGCAATCCCCCCTACATCCCCCCTTCAGAGCGCATTCACATGCCAACCAGAGTAATTGAATACGAACCGGATTTGGCATTGTTTGTCCCGGAGGAGGATCCCATGTTGTTTTATCAGGCCATTGGTGAATATGCGTTCACACAGTTGAATCCCGATGGAGCCTGTTTTTTTGAAATCAATGAATTTCGCGCTTTGGAGGTCATGGAGGTTTTAAAAAAAATTGGATTTAAAACAGTTGAATGCATTCAGGACTTATCCGGTGCAGATCGTGTGGTATGGGCCGCAATTTAATGCAAGGGCCTGTTCTAATTGAGCGCTTAATTTTACCATACCCCAAACAAGTCCTACCTTTGCGGCCATTGAATTTTTAACAGCCTTTAAAGACAAAGAACAAGACTGTACACGATGTTTGATATCAACAAGAAAATAGGAATTTTGGGAGGCGGACAGTTGGGGAAGATGTTGTGCCTTGCTGCTGCAAACTGGGATTTTAAAACCTACATCCTCGATGAATCCGCAGATTTCCCTGCCGGAGCAGTTTGCACCGCATTTATGGAAGGCTCCTTCAAAGACTATGACGATGTGCTGGCTTTTGGGAAGGATATGGATATTTTGACTATTGAAATCGAACA
The DNA here is from genome assembly GCA_041392625.1 of Saprospiraceae bacterium. Taxonomy (GTDB): domain Bacteria; phylum Bacteroidota; class Bacteroidia; order Chitinophagales; family Saprospiraceae; genus M3007. Next base: position 45,290 of record JAWKLR010000015.1, read on the forward strand.
TGTCAATACCGACGCACTACGCGAATTGAAGGCCATGGGAAAAAAAGTGCACCCAGATCCGGATGTGTTGGACTGTATAAAAGATAAAGGGCTTCAAAAACTTTTCTATCAGGAACAAGGCATCCCTACAGCAGAATTTGAACTGTATGAGGATGAAAAAGCGTTGGTAAAAGCCGTTGAAGAGGGAAAACGCAGCCTTCCTTTTGTACAAAAGACCCGGACCGCGGGATATGACGGAAAAGGCGTTGCAGTGCTTCGGACAAAAGAGGATTTGAAAACAAAATTATTGGAAGGACCTTGCCTTGCAGAAGACCTGGTTGAATTGCAAACTGAACTGGCAGTGATTGCAGCCCGGAATGAGGATGGCGATGTTCGCGTTTTTCCTGCGGTTGAAATGGATTTTCATCCGGAAGCAAATTTGGTTGAGTGGCTAATTTGCCCTGCCCGACAAAGCACATTGGTGCAGGCAGAAGCAGAAGCCCTGGCCGAACGAGTGATCCGTGCATTTGACGTTTGTGGTTTGCTGGCAGTTGAGTTGTTTTTGGATAAAGAAGGCCGGTTGTTTGTGAATGAAGTTGCACCAAGACCGCATAACAGTGGACACCATACCATCGACAGTGCCTATACCAGTCAATACCAGCAACACCTCCGGGCTATTGTGAATATGCCATTGGGCGCAACCGACCAAACCCAGGCTGCTGTAATGGTAAACCTGCTTAGACGCACCCGGACACAACGGCCCCGTTAAGTACGAAGGGGCTTCCGAGTGCGCCTTTCAATGAAAAATTACATGTGCATTTGTATGGGAAGTCAATGACAAAGCCCTACCGTAAAAAATGGGCCATGCCACGATTTGCGCTGAAACACTGGATGAAGCCATGAAAGCACGCTTTGTAAAAGAACATTTTGTAATTGTATCCGAACAACAATAAGAGGATGTCTAAATTTCAATTCTGAGGCGAAGTCGAGCAAATTTTGTTTTTATTGAGGCAAATTTTGCAGTCGCATACGGGTAATTCGGCGAAAAATTTAACGTAGAGAAAAGTAATTTTGCCGAATGCAGCAGAATTAATTTTAGACATCCTCTAAGCCAGGTTGTTATATCGCTTTTTATTCGTGATTTAAAACGACACATTCATGGTTTCAATAATTATGGGTTCCGATTCCGATTTACCGGTTATGCAGAAGGCTGCCGACATTCTCACTGAGTTGGATGTCGCTTTTGAAATGACCATCGTATCAGCGCATCGAACTCCGGAACGGATGTTTGATTTTGCCCAGCATGCACATCAAAAAGGAGTGAAAGTGATTATTGCCGGGGCTGGCGGCGCAGCTCACCTGCCCGGAATGGTTGCAGCACTCTCTCCGCTACCGGTTATTGGGGTGCCGGTAAAATCATCTAATTCTATTGACGGCTGGGACAGCATTTTGTCTATTCTTCAAATGCCGGAAGGGGTGCCTGTAGCCACGGTTGCACTAAATGCTGCCCGTAACGCAGGAATTCTTGCGGCTCAAATGCTTAGTACCGGAAATCCGGATATTCTGGAGCGGGTAATGGATTACAAGAAGCAATTGGAATTTACCGTATTGGAAAAAGCCCGCAAAATGGAGTCTCAATAGAGTAGCTCCATCTGCGGGCATTTTTCATGAGAGTAGGATTAGAACGTAATTTTGTTCACTTTGATTTGTTCATCCATACGGGTTCAGCAGTCTGGTATGAGCACACCAGAAAAGTTGAAATGGCATTGGTTTTTCGACTTTGAATTGGTTGTTAACCATTTTCCAGCGCAAAAACGCCTTCCAATACCTTCAATACGTCGTAGGTAGTTACGATACCCAATAATTTACCATCATCACCAATAACCGGGAGTGAATGGAAGTGGTTGGTTTTGAATACCCGCATGGCATCCCGAACGGTATCAGATTCATTCAGGCACAACAGATTTTCTGTCATCACCTCTCTGACCAATAAGGATTTTAAGATGGTGTTGTTGGCACTTTCTTCCATAGGATTATTGAACAAATCCCGGATGATCCGCAGGTAATCGGTATAACTTACCAGTCCAACCAATTGACCTTCCTCAACAACGGGAATGTGGTGGAAGCCAAATTTCTCAAAGATGGTGCGCACCACCTCCATGTTATTTTGCGGGTTAACAGTTTCTGGATTTCGGGTCATGATCGAGACAATTCGTGCGTCGGCAAACATAGCTGAAGGTTTTTAAAGTGAACAGATCAGAGTTCTTTTTTGGGTTCGTGAAAAACCAGAAGCGGAACTCGGGTATGGTAGGCAAGTTTTCGGGTTATACTATCGTGAAATATGGTATGCAAAATGCTGTGGTCGTGTGCTACAGCAACAAGCAAACCAGCATCAATAGATTCGATGAAATTGGAGATTGCCTGGGCTATATCCTGATCGTGCAAATAGTGAAAATCAACGGTGTTGTCTTCCAGTTTGGAACGCAGGCTGTTTTCCCGAATCGGATCTTCTTTTTTGCCGGGTTTATCCAAGACATGCACGGCATGCAGTCGTCCTTTTTGATACCGCAACAGGGCATTGAGCACATCCAGGGAATGGTCATCTGCATTGAACCGGAAATCGGTAGCAAACACCGCGTCACCAGCAATTGGGAACGGTGTTCCATCCGGGATAGCCAGTGCCGGAATCCGGGTCTTATGCAACACTCCAGCTGCTACGCTTCCAAGGAAAACGCCTTTTAGTCCGGTTGAACCGGTAGTACCCATCACAATCAAATCAGACTGGGTTTCTTCAGCCAGCGTACAGATTGCAGCCACGGGAAATCCCACGGTGCAATGCAGGGCAATTTGAGTCATGGGTACTTCAACCTTTCGTGCCTCCTCTCTTATCCAATGGTCCAGCGATTTTTCTCTTTGTTCCAAATAGTCATCTGCCCAATACGTATTATATAGATGGTTGTCAATTCCTTCATTTGGAAACAGCACATGCAATACATGAAGTTGGGCATCTGTGGCTTTGGCAAGCCTCAGGGCACAGTTGAATGCATTTGTGGCACATTCAGAAAAATCCGTTGGAAAAAGAATGCGTTTCATGGTTTCCACTACTTTAGTTGTACGTTCAGAGTACTACGTGCTATGGCTGTTCTCTGAATTCAGGAACATCTTGCATTTGAACAATGTGGTCGCTCTCACGGCCTTTTGAGTTTTGTTCCTGTAAGGTCAGTTGATCGGTTTTACTGGTTTCCAGCCAGAGTGTTCCGGATTTGCGGAATACCTGTACATGCAGGCCAAACTCCTTTTCAAAAAGTTGTTCCAGACGCCAGGTTGGCATTTCCCCATCAATGGAAATTTTTCCATCATGTGGGTTTGCTTCGATGCTGCCCAAGGTTTTCTCCGGAGTACTCAGGATGTATTTGGCTGGACTGCCTTCAAATGCTTTGTGTGGTTTGCTGAAAAAAACCAGCTTAAGGTAGGGGTACTTTTCGTGAAACTCCTCCTGCAAGGACCCTATGGTCCGATCGGCTAATACTTGAATTTTCATATCTCCAATTGTTTGGTTAGACAATTGGCCTTGCACACACTAATCAGCAAGGCCATTGCTTTTTTACTACCAAACAAATCTAAAAAGTAATACCGCCGAATGGGATGACGGGCATCAAAGCCAGGTATGATCTAAGTCAAGTGCCTAAAGTTAGACATCATTGTGGTGCCCCCTCCTGACTTTCCAACAAGCCGAGTTTATAGGCCTTCCAGTGGCCCATTCCCACACCAAATAAAACAATGGTTACAGAACTCAAAGGCATCAGGATTGCGGCAACAATTGGACTCAGCACGCCAGTCATAGCATAGGACAGGCCGATTACATTGTAAATGGCTGCGAGAATATATGCCCGGTTGACCGTGCGAACACCCCAGTGTGCCAGCTCAAAGAATGCGGGAATTCGTGCAAATTCTCCGGCATGTAAAATGGCATCGCAGGCGGGAGTGAAGTTGTTTGTATTTTCGGTTACAACGATCCCAAGGTTGCTTTGGCGCAGGGCACCGGCATCGTTCAGACCGTCTCCGAGCATGATCACCCGGGCATCGTCTTTTTGCAGAGCCCTAATGAAATTCAGTTTGTCTTGTGGACTTTGATTGAAAAACAGATTTTTTTCGTCTCCAAACACTTCCATAAGGTATTTGGCTTCCCGGGTGTTATCACCAGAAAGTACGAAGGTATCCATGCCATTTGATTTGAAAAAGCCCAGGGTAGATTGAAGCCCCTCGCGGTATTCATGCCGGCTCTCAAACCAGCCTCGGAGAATGCCATTTATTTTAATAAAAACTCCTGGTTTTTCATTAGGCAAACCAAGAAAGGAGGAAGAACCCAGTTGGATGGTTTTATCCAATATGGTGCCCTCCAGTCCGAGCCCTGTTTTTTCTTTGAAATCCCGAACCTCTTCGACAACCTGTCCTTCAAGTACGCTGTAAATCTGGCGGCTCAATGGGTGGTTGCTTTCTGCAACAAGTGTTTTTATTGCCAGGCTTTCCAACTCGCTCAGCGGCTTTTGTCCTTCCAGCGGATAGAATACCGTTCCTGCATTGGATAAATTGGTAATGGTGCCGGTTTTATCAAACACCAATGCCTTGTGTTTATGCATGGTTTCCAACACCTGGGTGTTTTTTACATAAAACCGGTTTCTGCCCAAAATCCGGAGAATATTGCCCAAGGTAAATGGGATGGAAAGAGCCACCGCACATGGACATGCAATAATGAGAACCGCAGTAAAGACATTCACGGCAGTAGACATAGAGTGGGGGAGCCACCACAAAAAAGCAAGGCTGGCAATGCTGAGAATAACTATTGTAAAATAGCGGCCTGCCCGGTCAGCCAGCTCGCTTGCCTGACTTTTTGCAGTTTCTTTGAACGCATCATCGTTCCAGAGTTGAGTCAGGTAGGAGGTGGAGACATTTCGGGTCAGACTGAGTTCGATGGTGGTGCCCATTTGCTTGCCACCCGCGAATAAATTTTCTCCCGACTTGATGTGTTGGGGTGTTGCTTCACCGGTCACAAAACTGTAATCGATCTGGGCATTGCCTTTGAGCAAAATGCCGTCGGCAGGAATGAGTTCTTCATTTCGAACCAGGATAATGTCGCCGGGATTGAGTTTCTGAATTGGAACTGCGAGTTCTTCTCCGGATGGCTGTCGCACAGTAGCGGCAACCGGGAAATAGGATTTGTAATCCCTATCAAACGAAAGTCGATAATAGGTTTTCTGCTGAAACCATTTTCCAATCAAAAGGAAAAAAACAAGTCCTGCAAAGGAGTCCAGGTAGCCTGCGCCGGTGCCTCCCATAATTTCAAATGCCGAACGCCCGAACAACATGAGCATACCGAGTGAAAGCGGCAGGTCGATGTTCAGGTGCCGGTGTTTTAGGCCATTCCAGGCAGACAACAGGTAGTCGTTTGCGCTATACAACAAAACCGGGGTTGCAAGCAGAAGGTTGAGGTACCCAAAAATGGAAAAAAAACGGGCCTCCGTTGCTTTTTCCAGTCCGAGGTATTCAGGGAAACTCAGCAGCATGATGTTTCCAAATGCAAAACCGGCTGCTGCAATCTTGTAATACAGTGATCGGTCAATAGCCCCGGCGGAGGCTCCATTGGCCACATCGTGCAGCTTGATCTCTGGGGGGTAGCCAATTCCCGCCAACATGGCGGCTATTTTACGCAAACTGGTTTCTTCCACCAGATACTGGATGCTCACCTGTTTTTTTAGGAAGTTGACCTTGGAACTGGTTATTCCTTTATCCAGTCGATATAAATGCTCCAGCAACCAGATACAAGAGGCACAGTGGATTTGCGGGAGGTTAAAATCCACCCGGGCGCTGTGTCCATCCTGATAGCGAATTAGTTTTTGACTGGTTTCTTCATCATCCAGCCAGGTATAGGCGCGCGCATCCCGTTTGTCACGAAGAGAAACTCCGGGCTTTTCATCGAGTTTGTAATACTGACACAGATTATTGGTCTCCAGAATTTCATATACCATCTGGCAGCCTTCACAACAAAAGTACTTGTCGTCAATTCGCAAGTCCTCACTGGGACAGGTATCGTGGCAGTGGTAGCAGGTGGGTGGCTTGTGTGCGTCCACATCTGAAGGGGGCAGGGTAGTGGGCTGCTTCATGTTAAGGGTGCTTTTGCTTGATTACAAAGAACGCGATTTATATGGTAAAAGACCGCTTTCCGTAATTTCGACACAAATATCCTAGCTTTGCACCATCCGGCTTCATGAGGCAAGTCAGTGCCGGTTCTGACATTAATTAGTGGTAAGTAGTAAGTGGTAAGTAGTAAGTAAATTGACATATAATCAATATGGACCTCCTCAAAAGTGATTACTCAAGATAAGTTTGAAAAAGCTGTAATATCACTTTTTAAAACTACATCGCATGTCGAAGATTAGAAGACAGTTTACGAAAGCCGCAGAAATTAGAAATCGTCAACCAATCTCTGGATGAAGATATTCGACCAGCGATCTTGCCGAAGAGTACAAGATTCACCCCAATAGTATTTATCGTTGGCGGAAAGAGTACCTAAAACAAGAAGAGCAAGCTTTTCCTGGGCAAGGCAAAAAAGTATTGAGTGCCGAAGGCAAGAAATTGCAGCCTTGAAAAAGCAGTTAAAGGAGTCTGAGTTAGAGAAAGAAATCTTAAAAAAGGCCTTGGGCATCTTCTCGTCACCCGACAGGAAAAATTTGCTTTCATGAAACAGCACACAGCAAGATTTCCGGTTGATTTGATGTCCAGAGTTCTTGGGGTGAGTCGCAGTGGATATTACAAATGGTTGAAAGTCATGTTTCACAAGCGCATAGTTTGGATTTAGACAAAAAGATAAAGGCCATTTTTAGTAAAAGTAAAAGTAGATATGGGAGCCCACGAGTATGTATAGAATTAAACAAAACATGTACAGACAGAAAGGTGTCAGTTGCCACAGTCGCCAGGCGGATGCGATCCCTAAAACTTGTGGCACGGCCCAAAAGTATGTACACACCACGGATCTGAATCATAACCTAAGAGTATCTCCGAACCTGTTGGATCGAAAAAATTTGGAAGTAAAGACTGTCAATACAGTGTGGGTTAGTGACATTACCTACATCCCAACAGATAATGGATTAGGTACTTGACAGCAATACTAGACCTGGCAGACAGAGCAGTTGTCGGTTGGACTTTAAGTCAAACAATGTTTGCTCAAAAATACTGTAATTGATGCTTTGAAACAGGCAATTCATAAGTGGGTGTTAAATCCCCAAAGCAGTTGCTATTACCTCTGACAGGTTGCCAATACTCTTGTGATGAGTTAGAAAACTCTTAACCGACTATGGTATGGTACAAAGCACTGTCTCGAAAAGGAAACTGCTGACAATGTTGTTGCTGAACTTTTTTAAAACAATTAAAACAGAAGAATTAAATAGACACCAAGTTATCAAGGCAGAGAACCTAAACTCCTTGATCTTTAAGTACATTGAGGGCTGGTATAATACCCAACGAATTCATTCCGCTTTAAACGGATTGTCGCCTTGGGAAGCCTTCTTGAAAAATCAGAATCGATCGTTGCTTAAACTTAACTTGGTGTCTACTATTCTGAGGACAGCGTCCAATAAACAATTACTACTTACCACTTACTACTTACCACTTACCACTTACCACTCTGAATCCCTTCCTTCTGTAAAAAGTTCAACAAATTCAGTTGAGAGTCCTACCCGGTGTATCAAAATGGGCAGCACCTTTGCACCTAACAAATAAGAAACAAGTAAAAATTCACAATATGACATTCTCAGAATTAATTCGCAGCGAAAAACCAGTCCTGATTGACTTCTCTGCTGAGTGGTGTGGGCCATGTAAGGCACTGGCTCCCATCCTGGAAGATGTAAAGCGTCAGATGGGTGAAAAGGCTACTATTGTAAAACTGGATGTGGATCGCAACCCGATGATTGCTTCTTCTTACAATATTATGTCTGTGCCTACCATGATCATTTTCAGCAAGGGCAAACCGGTATGGAGACGCTCCGGCGTTGCGCCTGCTACGGAAATGGTTCAGGCGCTTGAGGCTGCAACCAAATAAACGGGCTCAAAGACAATTTCGATAAAGTGCTGATTATTTTTTGATCATTGCTTAAGTTTGCAGATGTTTCGAACCACTCCTAATTTTTAAAATTGGGAGTGGTTCCTATTAACATTTACTTTAGTATGTTCTAAACGCCTTCACCTGGGAGGCATTCGCAAAAACGAACCACTATAATCCAAACAGCAAATGGCCTTATTTTCAAGCTCCAAAGCCTACAGTATTTTTCAGTTAAAATGCGCGTTGCCATGAAGGGGAAATGTTTGAAACGGGCGGCTGGTCCTTTGTCAAGCCCTTTGACATGTTGGAACGTTGCCCCAAATGTGATTTGAACTATTTCCCGGAGCCTGGGTATTATTACGGAGCCATGTTTATTTCCTACATCTGGTCGGGTTGGTTCTGTTTGCTGTTTGTCATGTTCTTTCACTGGTTTCTAGGTTGGAGCCAGACCATGGCTTTTGGTCTATTGGGCGTGTTCCTCGCAATTAATTTTGTTTATGTTTTCCGTATTTCGCGTTTGATGTGGATCAACATTAATGTGAAACACGATCCTCATGCAATTGAAAAGTACGAGGCGGCCAAATCCAATAAGTAAATGCCCAAACAGGCTTTGAGGAAAACCATAACAGACTGTTTCCAAAACAACTGTTTTTTCCATACCCGATTGTCTGAATTTTATTGGTTGAACCACCAGATTTTTTAGAAGATTTTTCTGAATCGTTGAAAAGTACAATTCCTGCCCTAAAAGGTTCCGGGGATTGTCTATATTCATGCGCAACTTTGGCATGCATTAAAAAACGAAGATTTACCTATTATGAAAAATCATTTTCAAGTATTAATTATCGGTGGTGGAAATGCGGGCCTTTCGGTGGCATCCAAACTCCTTATTGCAAACTCTAAACTGGAAATAGGAATTCTGGATCCAACTGAAAAGCACTATTACCAGCCAGCTTGGACCTTGGTTGGTGGTGGTACTTTTGACATCAACAAAACTGTGCGCAGCGAATCCTCTGTTATGAACAAAGGCGTTGAGTGGATTCAGGAAGCCGCTGCTACGTTTGAACCAGATCAAAATGCAGTTACAACTGCATCCGGTTCACGCATTACGTATGACTATCTGGTTGTTGCTCCGGGAATTCAATTGGATTGGCACAAGATCAAAGGCCTTGAAGGCAATCTTGGAAAGCACGGAATTACTTCCAACTATACGTTCCAAACTGCACCCTATACCTACGAACTCCTTAAGGAGATAAAGGAAGGCAATGCATTATTTACAAACCCAAACACACCAATTAAGTGTGGTGGTGCTCCTCAAAAAATCCTGTATCTGGCCTCTGATTTCTGGCGTAAGCAGGGCGTTTTGGGTAAAGTACAACCTCATTTTTACTCTGCAGGTGGTGTGATTTTTGGTGTTAAAAAATACGCCGATACACTCAATAAGGTAATTGATCGCTACGGCATTCAAACACACTTCCATCGGAATCTGGTTGAAGTAAAAGCCGATCAAAAGCAGGCTGTGTTTGATGTATATAAGGATGGAGCAGTGGTTGATCAGGAAACCGTTGATTACGGTATGATCCACATTACGCCTCCTCAAAGTGCACCTGATTTTATCAAAAACAGCCCGCTGGCTATGGAAGGAAATGCCCTTGGATGGGTTGATGTGGATAAGCACACCTTCCAGCACAACAAATATGCGAATGTGTTCTCATTAGGTGATGTCGCCGGAACACCAAATGCAAAGACTGGTGCTGCAATCCGCAAACAGGCCCCGGTACTTGTTGAACAGCTTATCAGCATGATCAATACCGGCCAACTGACCAGTGCATCCTACAACGGATATGGTTCTTGCCCATTGGTTACCGGTTATGGCAAGTTGGTTTTGGCAGAATTTGACTACGACAACAACCCGGTTGAAACATTCCCGTTCGATCAGTCCAAAGAACGTTGGTCTATGTTCCAATTGAAGAAGCACGTGCTTCCTTGGTTGTACTGGAATAAAATTTTGAAAGGAACTGCTTAATTTTTCTTTCATTTCAGGGTTCAGTAAATTGGTTCATCGAAAACGAATGATACAATACTGATTGTATCCTCCAGATGAGCCTGGTTTGCTGAACCCTGTTTTTGTTTTATTGTTATTCATTCACAGACCCACTCAATCCGTGAAACAGGTCTGAGAACCCATCCCGAATCACCCGCGGAAAAAACAGTTTCAGATGGCAAAAAAAATCCCTACCTATAGCATATGCAACTTGCTGGGTGCAGACCAGTGTGTTGCTGAATTTACCATAGCTCGCCTTAGCGAATATTTGGAGTCTCATCCCAATTTGCATTTTCCTCACCGCCATGCCTTTTACCAAATTGCATTGTTCACAGAAGGTGGAGGAACCCATACTATAGATTTTCAAAATTATGAAGTGAAACCCCATCAGGTGTACTACATGAGCCCTGGGCAGATCCACAGTTGGGATTTTGAACCTGGAACTGATGGCTTTCTGGTCAACTTCAATGAAAGTTTTTTTACAGCCATTTGCCACAATCCAAACTTTGTGCAGGAATTTCCGCTTTTCAACAACATCAGTGGGGAGCCTGTAAATGTATTGGAGACCGAATGTTGCAGTGAAATTCACGGTCTGCTGGAGCGAATGGATATGGAGTTCCGCAGCGATGTGGATTTCAAACAGGAATTTTTGCGTTCGCTGTTGCTGCAACTTCTTGTTTTGCTTTCACGCAACATGCCTGCGCAATCACAAACGCCTGTGAGTCGCCACCAACTCACTGTCCTTCGAAATTTTGAACGCTTAATTGAGCAGAATTTCAAAGAAAAACGCCTTCCAAGAGATTACGCAGAAATGCTGTTTATTACCCCCAATCACCTCAATGCGCTGTCTAATTCTGTAGCCGGAAAACCAGCAGGTGAATTGATTCGCGACCGGGTGATTCTGGAAGCCAAACGCCTTCTGGTGAATTCTGACTATACCATTACCCAAATTGCAGACATCCTGTCTTTTGAAGATAACGCCTATTTTACCCGTTTCTTCAAAAAATATACAGGAATGGCTCCCGAACTATTCCGACAAGAATACGCAAACGACATTGTATTGGGCTAATGACCAGCCTACTGCAGATTCGCACGGATGCAACCGAAAAAAGCCATGTTTACCAGATTCCCGTTTTTGATTAACCGGTTTCTGGCCATGCCTTCTTTTTGGTAGCCACTTTTTTCAAGTACCCGCATGGATGCCGGATTGTAATCGAATACCCATGCCTCCATTCGATTGAGTTGAGGTCGGGATTCAAATTGCCATTTGGTGAATTTGCTGACAACATCCGTCATAAGCCCCTGACCTCGGTAAGGCTTGGCAATCCAGTAGCCCAGTTCATCATAATTGTTCTGAACGCCACCATGAAAAAACACGCCAATTGCACCAATCAAGCCATCCGTTTGATGCCGGATGGCCCAGTTGTTGGGTTGCCCAAACTGTTTTTCCTTTTCACTCACTAGGTTAAGCCACCAATTCGCATCCTCCGGTGTATATGGATAGGGAATGGTCAACGAGTTGTGGGAGATTTCCGGATCGTTCAGATGCTTGATCAGGTTGATTTTATCCGAATCCTGATAGGCACCCAGATATACGGAACTGTTGATGGCTAGTTGAATGGCTTTCATGTTTTGTATAACCGACAGCATTTAAAATTGGTTCCTTAAGGTGTTTTTATTCACCTTTATAAATTGCAATATGTTTCTCCCCGGGTCGAGCCCATGCGCGGTACATGCCTGCACTGTTGAACGGACAGCTGATGTTGCCCATTTTGTCCAGAGCAATTAATCCACCTTCACCGCCCTTTTCTACAAGGTCTCTCAGGACCAGTTGTTCTGCTGCGGCTTCCAGCGTGATGTTTTGATACTTCATGCGAGCCGATAAATCATGAGCCACTGCATAGCGAATGAAGTATTCGCCATGTCCGGTACAGGAAACGGCGCAAGTAGTGTTATCCGCATAGGTCCCTGCTCCAATGATGGGTGAATCACCAATTCGGTTCCAGCGCTTGCCTGTCATCCCGCCAGTTGAAGTTCCAGCTGCCAGGTTTCCGTTTTTATCCAATGCAACACAGCCTACAGTGCCATACTTATAGTCTGGGTTTTCCTGTACATTCCAGCCTGTTTTCTGGCTTTTCTCCTTGAATTTTTGGAGCGACTCCCAGCGCCGTTCCGTGTAAAAATAGCCTGGATCAATGGTGTCAATCCCTTGTTCCAGCGCAAACTGCTCTGCTCCCGAACCGGTCAGCAGCACATGAGGTGATTGTTCCATAACTGCTCTGGCAAGTCGAATAGGGTGGTGAATCGTGTGTACACCACCAACAGCACCGGCTTTTTGCTCGGAACCTTCCATAATGCTGGCATCGTGCTCGTTTCTGCCTTCATAGGTGAACACCGCACCCCGGCCGGCATTGAAAAGCGGGCTGTCTTCCATCCATTCAATGCTGGCACATACGGCATCAAGTGCAGAACCTCCGTCCCTCAAAACCTGTTCTCCCAACATCAGTGCCGTATCCAGCGCAGCGCGGTAAGCTGCATCCATTTCAGCGGTCATGTTTTCTTTTTTTATGGCACCTGCTCCACCGTGAATTGCGATAGCGTATTCAGGTGCAGCATTCATTGGGGAGGGCGTATGCTGACAGGAAATAATGCATAGCCATGTCAGAAAAATCGTGAGCACATTCAGGTGTTTCATACTTGATTTGATTTTAATGCCGGGTACTAGTGCGTACCTTTGTATTGCGAATATATGTTCCACGGAACAAGTTCTTGATAAGCGCTTGTTCAAAAATCAATTATTGGCCTAAATATGGTGCGTTTGGGATTCAGATAGGTTGAATTAGTTGCTCAGTGTAACCGCACAGCGCAAACAGACTCTGATCAGCCCAAAGATTGCTAAATGGCACCTTGAAAAAATAGATATTATGAAACTACTTTTTAATTCCGGTGAACACACCAATGCAAAACCAATTATGCTTTTGTTGTTGCGTCTGAGCGCAGGAGGATTCATGTTGTACGGGCATGGTCTGAGAAAATGGGATAAATTAATGGGCGGTGGTGAAATCTCATTTGCCGACCCCTTTGGAATTGGCCCTCAGGCAACATTGGGCCTGGTGGTCTTCGCCGAAGTCCTGTGTGCTGTACTCCTGGTATTGGGTTTGTTCACGCGTTGGGCATTGATTCCTTTGGCATTTACCATGCTCGTGGCTGCGTTTTACATAAAATCCGGCAAACCATTTGGCGACCGGGAAATGGCTCTTTTGTACCTGCTGCTTTTTGCAGTTTCCTATGTTTTTGGGCCAGGTAAATATTCTCTTGACGCATATTTTGAAAAAAGAAAAGGCTAAATGAAAATCTTGATTTTAGGTGGTGGCAATATGGGCTTGACATATGCCCACAGTTTTTTGCGCAGCAAGATTGTAAAGAGTGACCAATTGATGGTTTTGTGCCGTTCGTATGAACAGGCAAATCAACTGAGTGAATCGCATGAGGCATTGTTTTTTAGCGATCCGCAGCGCTGTGTACCGGAAGCAGATCTTTTGATTCTGGCCGTTAAACCCCAGGATGCAAAAACCTTGTTTTCTCAGATAAAACCCTGGGTGCAGGCAGGACAAGTCTTCATCAGCATCATGGCTGGGGTTCGATTGGAAACCATTGCCTCAGCCTGGGATGTAGACAAGATTATCCGGGCTATGCCCAATTTGCCAGCCCAAATCGGAGCAGGTGTTACTGCGTTCACATCCACCCCTGAAGTTACCCGGATTGAATTGGTCATGGTGCAGAACCTGCTCAATACAACGGGTAAGACCTTGTATGTAGAGGAGGAGGCCCAAATCGATTCAGCAACTGCAATAAGCGGTTCCGGACCGGCCTATGTTTTCTTTTTTATGCAATCAATGATTGAGGCTGCAACGGCAATGGGCTTTTCTGACGCAGAGGCAGAATTGCTGGTTAGCCAAACCTTCACCGGAGCAGTGGATTTGTACAACAAGGCCGACCAAACCTGTGATCAATGGATAAGCAAAGTAGCAAGTAAGGGCGGTACAACGGAGGCAGCCATGGAAGTTTACAAAACAAAAGAAGTAAAGGCTGATATTGTGGATGGCGCAATGGCTGCATTGGAACGGGCTCGTATGCTCGGTTCATCTTGATTTTTGAATTCTTAAATGCTCAATTTGTACAATAAAGAGAAAGGCCTTACTTTGTACCGAAATAGAACCATAAAGTCTATTCCCTCAAATAGAAAGCCTGCCCCCAAGGCCGCAAGTGCGAAGAATCTGATAATGAAAAAATAAAATTTTCCTGGCCTATGATGAATGAACTTGTGAGCTCGATTATGACTAAAAACGTCATAACCCTGCACCCGGATACGACGCTTGGTGAAGCGCGTGAAATTATGTTGACCAAACGCATACACCACCTGCCTGTACTGGAGGAAGGCCGCAAACTGGTTGGTATTGTAACCACCTGGGACTTTTTTAAGTTGGGCTTATCTGTGAATGAGTACAAGGATATGAAGGTGAAAGAAGTGATGACTGGAAACATTGCAAAACTCGACCAAAGCCAGCACATTGGTGCAGTAGCAGAAGTTTTGCTGGAACACCTTTTTCATGCTGTTCCGATCACTGATGATGAGAACAACCTTGAGGGCATCGTTACTTCTTCCGATGTATTGCGCTATCAATACCACAAAGAATATCCGGAAAATCTGGATCGATTTGTAAAAGAGAATATGTAACACACACACCGTGTGTATTGCAATGAGGTAAAAACACAACTGGGAACTTGTTTGGGATTTAGTGAACTGCACAATGTGTAGACCTGGCCCGGGCAAGTTCCCTTCTTTTTTGTACGATTGCTGCCTATCTTTGTTGCATATACCTGCGGAATAGGGTAGAGGCACCAATAGTATTGAGGGCCGATACACTGTTCACAAAACCAACAATGGCCTGGCACCCCATTCCAGCCAAAGCGCTACACCCGTTTTCTAACGTGAACAATTATCTATGCTGAAAATCTTTACACTTCCTTTTTGTCTGGTTTTACTTTTTACCGCCTGCTCTACAAAAAAAGAAAACCAGGACCCATTGTTTACCCCCGGAGTTACGGCGATAGAACAGACCGAGCCTACAACCAAATTTGTTCGGCTCGGAACCGGAACAAACCGGAATTACATTTATTCAGGACATTAGTGAAACCTTTGAATATTCATTTATCAACGACCCTTCTGTTTACAACGGAGGTGGCGTGGCAGTGATTGATTACGACAATGACGGTCTGCAGGATTTGTTTTTCTCATCCCGTCAAAAATCCTGTCGGTTGTACCACAATCTGGGCGGGATGAAATTCGAAGAAGTAACCGATGCTGCCGGCGTCGCCGCTGCAGATGGCCTGAAAACAGGCGTCGCTATTCTGGATATCAATGCCGATGGATACCTGGATATTTACCTGTGCCGAACCGGACTAAAGCCTAGCCCCAGCAGAGAAAATATCCTGTTTATTAATCAGGGCAATGGGACATTTGTAGATCAGGCAAAAGCATTTGGCCTGAACGATATCAGCCCAAGCCAATGTGTCAATTTCCTGGACTACGATCTGGACGGGGATTTAGACATGTACCTGGTAAACCAACCTACCGATAACTCCAATATCAACAACATTGATTTTATTCCCGGGAAAGGAAAAACGGTGCGCGGAATTACACCGCGAGTTATTCACGATACCGACCGGTTTTACCGGAATAATGGCGACAACACATTTACCGATATTTCAAAAGAAGCAGGCATCTGGAACCGGGCATGGGGCCTTTCGGTAACTTCCGCTGACTTTAATGAGGATGGATATCCGGACTTGTATGTCGGGAACGACTTTATCATGCCTGATTTTGTCTACATCAACGACCGCAAGGGTGGATTTGTAGATGAAGGGGACAGCTGGTTCCGACATTTTTCCAACCACACCATGGGTGTAGATATTGCAGACCTCAACAACGATGGCTTGCTGGATGTCGTCACTGCTGATATGATTTCAGAATCCTGGGTGCGTCGTAAAAAGTTGATGTCGAGTATGATGCTCGATCGGTATAAATTGCTAAACGACAAAGGTTATGGGTATCAGATGATGCGCAATACCTTGCAAATCAACGATGGAAATGGAAGTTTTTCCGAGGTTGGTTGTCTGGCAGGTATGTATGCTACCGATTGGAGTTGGGCAACCTTGCTTGCCGATTTCGATAACGATGGCTGGAAGGACCTCTTTATTTCCAACGGAATCAAACGGGATTTGAATGACCTGGATTTTCTTTTTTATAAAGTAGACTCGATTAACCGTTCCGGTGGTATCAATAAAGCGCGTTATAAATCCTTCGATGTATTTGCGGAACAAATGCCATCCCACAAGGCGCAAAACTATATGTACCGCAACAATGGATCCTTGTGCCTGGAGGATGTCTCTAAAAGTTGGGGGCTGGAGGAGCCGCGAACCAGCAACGGCGCAATCTATGCAGATCTCGACAACGACGGCGACCTGGATTTGGTAGCCAACGCAGTTGCTGAACCAGCAACAGTTTATGAAAATAAGGCTGTTCAAATGGGAAAAAGCCACTGGCTTCAGATCAAGTGTAAAGGACCTGCTACCAATTTAACCGGTATTGGGGCAAAGGTGCGTGTGCAGTTTGAAGACTTTATTTTTTATCAAGAAATGACCCCGTACAGAGGGTTTTATTCATCCGTAGAGCCCATTATGCAGGTTGGACTCGGATCGCGCACACAACCGGTTCGGGTAGAAGTTGAATGGCCCGGTGGAACCTATCAATTAGTGGAAAATGTAAAAGCGGATCAGCGGCTTGTGCTCGATGCTGCAGATGCGACTCCGGGCAAGCTACCGCCAGTCCAGTATAAAGATGCCGGTATCAAATTTGAACTTGCAAGTGCTCCCGCGCTTAAACTGCAAGAAAACGCATTTGAGGATTTTGACCGTGAGCGTCTGATGACCCACCGTCTGAGTCGGCAGGGCCCCTGCATGGCTGTTACCGATTTGAATGGTGATGGCCTGGATGATGTATTTATCGGGGCTCCTCTTGGCCAGGCTTCCAAGGTATATCTGCAATCTGGTTCCGGACGCTTTACAGCGATGAACCAGCCTGCACTGGATGCCGATGCCAAACATGAGGATCTTGGAGCTGTCTGGTTTGATGCGGATGGTGATGGCGATCAGGATTTATATGTAGCATCCGGTAGCAATGAATCGCCCAATGGTTCTGAAAACTACATTGACCGCCTGTATATCAATAAAGGAAATGGAGTTTTGGAACGGGATTTCAAAGCCATTCCAATCCTTCGAAACAGTACCAAGGCCGTGCTGGCCTGTGATCTGGACGGCGACGGTGATCAGGATCTGCTGGTCGGCGGGCGCGGCAATCCCGGGAATTTCCCCCTGCCTTCATCCGGCTCCTATTTTGAGAACGACGGCTCCGGAAAGTTCACCGATGTAACCAAGGAAAAAGCAGCAATTTTCGAAGAAATTGGGATGGTAACATCCATGGCCTATGCCGATTTGAATGGCGATAAAAAGCCGGAGATAATTTTGGCCGGAGAATGGATGCCAATAACCATACTTCAATGGAATGGAACAACACTTGAGGATGCAACCGCAGCGTTTGGATTGGAAAAATCCGGCGGCTGGTGGAAAACGCTCTGCTTGGCAGATATGGATAAAGATGGTGATCTGGATATCATTGCCGGAAACATCGGTCTGAATACCCGCTATGAAGCCAGTGCAGAGGCTCCCATGAAGGTGTTTGCGAAAGACTTTGATGGGAATGGCAGCATGGACCCATTGGTAACGGTTGCTTTTGAAGGACGGTATGTTACTACGGTGATGCGCGACCATTGGGCTATGCAGATTGGCGCAGGAAATGTGAAAAAGAATTTTCCCCGGCATACAAAATATGCAGAAGCGGCCATCACAGATGTGTGGAGTCCGGAAGCACTGAAGTCTTCCTACATCCGGGAAACGCATACTTTGGCGACGAGTTGGTTTGAGAACAAGAATGGACAATTTATTCAGCACGTCCTGCCCTCAGAAGCACAGGTCGCACCGGTATTTGCCATTGTTCACGCTGATTTTAACAACGATGGATTTGAAGACCTTCTGCTCATGGGAAATGATTCGGGGATGGAGGTTGAAACAGCCCGGATGGATGCATCCAATGGATGCTTATTGTTGGGCGATAAAGCAGGGCGTTTTACCTATGAGCCAAACTTCATACACGGCTTGTGGGCAAGCAAAGAGGTTCGTAGCGCAGCGCTGATGAATTCCGGAGGAGACCGTCTGATCCTGATCGGGAATAACAACGATGCAGTTCAGGCCTGGAAACAAAAATCAGTAAATCAATAGAGTCTCCAGGTTCGCACCACGGACTGGTTGATTTTATTTTTTTAGTAAAAATTCTACCCAATTCTGTGACCTGAACAAAGGCTTCGCGTCTGTAGAATGAATGCAGGCAGAAATTCGTTTTACAGATCGTTTTATGTATTTTTGCAGTAATTCAAAACAAGCATTTTATTAACAAACTCAATTTATACCATGTCTCTACAATCAAAATACCAATCCGTTCTTGCTCTAGGTGAAAAACTCAATGTAGCCGATGGCTATGTAAAAGAAGAGGACGGTGTACTCAAGATCGGTGGCACTGTTCACACTCAGTATGAAAAAAATCAACTTTGGGATGCGATCAAAGCAGTAGGTGGTGAGAAACCAGCAGATTGTAAGGCCGATATTCGTATCGAAACCGAAGATTACTATGCCAAATACACAGTAGTGAAAGGCGACACCCTGGGTAAAATCTCCAAGCATTTCTATGAAGAGCCAGGAAAATACATGCAAATTTTCAATGCTAACCGCGACATTTTAGACAATCCTGATCTGATCCAGATCGGTCAGGTTTTGACAATCCCTTTTGAGCAATAAGTTGCTCTTAGGTAAAACTTAAAAAGGCCGCCCCACAAGTTTTGTTGTGAGACGGCCTCTTGTCTTTTAAGCGAAATTTGAGAAATCTTTTTTCTTTTTACCCTAAAATTGCCGGGCAGCATCCTACCTTTGCAGCGAATTTTAAAACGCCTGATACTATGAATACTGCAGAAAGCATGCTTTCAAGCCGAGTAACCCAGTTGGAAGAATCCGCCACTTTAAAGATGGCCCGAATGGCCAGAGAACTCAAAGCTCAGGGGCATAATGTCATCAGCCTCAGTTTGGGGGAGCCGGATTTTGATACCCCCGACTTCATTAAAGATGCGGCTTATCAGGCACTAAAAGATGGGTATACCAAATATTCACCGGTCAATGGACTGCCGGAACTGAATCAGGCTGTTAGTGATAAATTCAAAAAATTCAATCAACTCGATTATGCTCCCAACCAGATTTTGGTGAGCAATGGAGCAAAGCAGTCGATTTATAACCTGTGCCAGGCTCTGTTGGATCCGGGTGATGAAGTAGTTGTATTTGCCCCATACTGGGTTTCTTACTGGGAAATTATTAAACTTTCTGGTGGTACACCGATAGCGGTTTATGCCAGCGTTGAAGATGATTTTAAACCCCGCCCGGAACAACTTGCAGCGGCCATCACAGAGCGCACCAAGTTTGTTCTTTTCTCCTCTCCATGCAATCCTACAGGAACGGTGTTTACCCGGGAAGAATTGCAGGCCTATGCCGATGTGATTGCTGCAAATAAGCACGTTTACCTGGTAAGCGATGAGATCTATGAATTTATAAACTTTACCGATCAGCACGTGAGCATCGGAAGTTTTGAATCGGTAAAAGATCGAACCATCACGGTCAACGGATTTGCAAAAGGTTTTGCAATGACCGGTTGGCGTTTGGGATACATGGGTGGCCCCAAATTTATCATCGATGCCTGTGCCAAAATACAAGGCCAGGTGACCAGCGGTGCAGCAACATTCAGTCAGAAAGCAGGCGCAGTAGCCCTGACTTCAGATCTGGGCCCAACCGAAGCCATGCGGACAGCGTTCTTGAAACGGCGGGATTTGGTGCTTGAACTCATTCAGCAGTGGCCAGACGTAAAAGCCAACCACCCCGAGGGAGCATTCTATGTTTTCCCAGATGTGAGTGCATATTTTGGCAAGTCTGACGGCGAACAAACAATTAGAAACTCCGAAGATTTTTGTCTGTATATCCTGGAAAAAGCCCATGTCGGTCTGGTGGAAGGAGGTGCTTTTGGCGACCCCAACTGCATCCGTTTGAGCTATGCTGCTTCAGAAGAACAACTACGAGAAGCTATGGAGCGCATCCGTCAGGTTCTGGTAGGATTGGCAGGAGCATAAATTTGTCCTTGTGAATAAAAAAATCCCGGATGAACGTTCATCCGGGATTTTTTTCTTGAAGTAATCGTAGGGCTGTAATTAATTACATGCTCATTGCTTTATCGTAGTTTTTACCTACTTGCTTCCAGTTGATCACGTTGAAAAATGAGTCGATATAATCAGCCCGGCGGTTTTGGTTTTTAAGGTAATATGCATGTTCCCATACATCAATTCCAAGAATAGGTGTGCCGGTCTTGGAAACAATTTGCTGCATAAGTGGATTGTCCTGGTTGGGTGTACTGGTAATGAACAGTTTTTTATCGGCCCCTACACAAAGCCAGGCCCACCCCGACCCGAATACACCTTTGGATGCAGCGCTGAACTCTTCTTTAAACTTATCCATGCTTCCAAAAGTGCTGTTTATAGCGGTAGCCAAAGCTCCTGTTGCAGGAGATCCACCCGGAGCCATAATGGTCCAGAAGAGGCTGTGGTTCCAGTGTCCGCCCCCGTTGTTTCGCACATTTTTGTCGCTGGTACTGCTTGATACACGGGCCAGGATATCCTCCAATTCATAATTGGCATACTTGGTACCTTCAATGGCTTTGTTTAGTTTGGTGACATAGCCATTGTGGTGCTTGCCGTGGTGGATCTCCATGGTCATGGTATCAATGTAGGGCTCCAGATCTTTGGTAGCATAGGGCAATGCCGGAAGTTCGAATGCACCGGAACGGGTTTTGGTCGGAGGTGCCAGGCTTGCAGCTGCTGCTTTATCTGTGGTTTTGCAGGCTTTCAGAAGTGGGGTTACGGCCGCTCCAATGGTAAACAAAAGACCGGTTTTTAGAAATGTGCGTTTTTCCATTTTTTAGATGTATTAATTTAAAAATGCAATGTATAATTTTGGTTGGAGTCAAACACGCTCTATAATTTGAGGCAGGCACAAGATAATATCCTGTAAATTAAATACAGCCATAATCTCATTCAAAGGCAGAATTTGCAGAAGTGAATCTGTGCTTACTAGTTTAACAGACCACAGGTGGCTTTGTTTAGTTGTTCCTTGCCCGATCAGGAATACATTGCACATCCAGTTCTTAAAGTATTACCTTTGTGGTGTATAAACTGAAATATGGCTAAGGAAAAAGAAAATAAGCAAGAAGGATTGGATGAGCCTGTAAAGAAGGATGACCAACTATTGGAGTCTGATGCAACTGTGGATGGTTCGGATTCAGAACAAAGTGATGACTACTTCGAACGGCAAGAGTTTGTTGCCGACCCCAAGCAATCCCAGATTCGATTGGATAAATTCCTGATGGATCGACTGAGCAACCAGTCGAGGAGCCGGGTGCAAACCGCCATCCGCGCAGGAAGCGTTAAAGTAAACGATCAGGAGGTTAAGCCAAATTATAAGGTAAAACCGGGGAATCATGTCAGCATCGTATTCCCCCGTTCTCAGGATGCTGATGATGAACTGTTGGCCCAAAACATCCCGGTGGATATTCCCTACGAAGATGAGGATATTCTCATTGTGAATAAACCCTGCGGAATGGCAGTGCATCCGGGTGTTGGAATCCCGAATGGAACCCTGGTGAATGCGATTGCCTGGCATTTGCGTGAAAACCCAAATGGCATTCCGGTCAAGGAAGGAAACGATTCAGACCGTGCCGGACTGGTTCACCGGATTGATAAAGATACCACCGGCTTGTTGGTTATGGCCAAGAATGATTTTGCCATGAATTTTATGGCAAATCAATTTTTCAACCACACCATCGAACGCAAGTATTGGGCCCTGGTGTGGGGAGATGTAGAGCAGGACAGCGGAACCATCGTGGGGAACATCGGACGAAATCCAAACGACCGCAAACTGTTTATGGTTTTTCCCGAAGGGGAAGACGGGAAGCACGCCGTAACACACTATAAGGTGATCGAGCGCTTTTACTATGTAACCCTGGTAGAATGCCAATTGGAAACCGGTCGCACCCACCAAATCCGTGTGCATATGAAATCTATTGGACACACCCTGTTTGGTGACCCCCGATACGGCGGAGATCAGATTTTGAAAGGAACCGTTTTCTCAAAATACAAGCAATTTGTTGAAAACTGCCTGCGTATGCTGCCCCGGCAGGCGCTGCATGCCAAGGTCCTCGGATTTACCCACCCGACAACGGGTGAGCACATGCACTTTGAGTCTGAACTTCCCGAAGACATGAAGGCTGTGATGGATAAATGGAGAACATACGTTGGTTCCAGAATAAAAGACCGTTAGCGCTCTTTTCAAACGCATCGTTCAAATCAATTACCAAGAACAATTTGATTTTGAAGGGTGTTTTCTTTCGGGCTCTCCAATGCCGGGAAGGCCGATAAAATTAAAGCCATGTCTAGCGAAACCTCAGATAGGGAACGAAGCGTTAAAAACCTGCTTTTCATAGTAAACCCCAAGGCCGGTGTCCGGTTACAACGCCGTATCCGGGAGAGCATCGAAAACAACCTGGACCCGGAAACCTATTCCTACGGGATTTGGATGACAGAGTACAAAGGCCATGCCCCTGAACTTGCACAGAAAGCAATTCAGGAAGGATTTGATGTCGTGGTTGCTGTAGGAGGGGATGGGTCAATCAATGAGGTAGCCAGCGGCTTGCTGCACAGCAGCGGCACCCTGGGAATCATTCCTGCTGGTTCGGGCAACGGACTGGCTATGCATCTGGGGTATGGACGAAACATTGACAAGGCCATTCAAAAGCTCAATTCCGCTCAGATGCAGGTAATTGATGCCGGGAGATTCAATGGGCGCCCCTTTTTTAATGTCGCCGGAATCGGGTTTGATGGTTTGGTATCCAACTTAATGGAAGGCAAGAACAAACGGGGCTTTATCCCGTATTTTACCGAATCGGTTAAAGCCGGTTTACACTACGAATCCAAAGACTGTGTGCTGGAGTTTGAAGGCAAAAGAATTGAACGAAAATGTTTTGCCATTGCGATTGCCAACGGTCCTATGTACGGGTATAATTTTGAAATAGCCCCGGGTGCGAAATTGGACGATGGCTTATTTTCCATTGTGTTGCTCAATGATGCTCCACGCTGGCAATATTTTGCGGCAGTTCCGGCTACTTTAAATGGAAAAATTCTGGAAGCACCGTTTGTTGAGCATTTTACAGCAAAATCTTTGAAAATCTGGGCAGAAGGCAGCAATTTTGTACATCTCGACGGAGAGGGGATTCAGGAAGATGGTGAAATGCACATCGAAGTGTTGCCTCAAGCCCTTCGGGTTTTAGTTCCCTCCACCTAATGGGTGATGCAGAAGCCTCATTTAAAATTCCAATATGTCTAAGAATAAAAAATCAAAAAACTCCGGTGGCATCGTTTACTCAACGGACCCCAATTTCCAGTTTGCAGATATTTTTCAGGAGGCAGGGTTGACGCCCAGTCCGAACAACAAACAAAAACTGCGTATTTGGCTGGAGCGCATCAAAGGAAATAAAGAAGCCACTGTAGTCAAAGGATTTGAGGGCCCGGATGAGGAACTGAGCGACTTGGCCAAAACCCTGAAGCAGAAATGTGCATCTGGTGGAAATGCCAAGGATGGACTGATCATCATTCAGGGAAATCACCGGGAAAAAGTCCTTAAGATCCTGGTGGAAATGGGATATACCGATACCAAACTCGCAGGTGGCTAATGCCGATCTGGTTCTCATTCACCTCCACTCCTTCAACGCCTGATTTTTGCCACATGCAACCAAAACGATATTCATTTTTACTTTTTGTTTCCCTGTTGTTTTTGCTGGGAGCTTGTTCTCATTTGAAAAAGACAGGGAGCAATCGACCGGGTACAACACAGCCTACTCCTTCCAATCGCAAATTTCCGATGGATACCGTTCGGTGGGTAGAAAGCCCAGCGTTCCCACCGGCTATTGGCACGCCCGATGCAAACGATCAGGTCTTAGAAAATGCCGACCCTCCTGGAACTCAGTACCGGCTCTCGGTGGTTTTACCTTTTCTCAGTAAGGATGCAAGCGGTGGTTCTGTTCCGGAAAAAAGTAAGCCGGCTCTGCAATTTTATGCCGGTGCAAAGTTGGCCTTTGCGAGTTTGTCAGAAACTTCCAGGATGAACCTGAAGGTCAATGTGATTGACTCCTATGTAAATGATTTTGATTTTAGCCGCGTTATGCAAGCGGGCAAACTGGATGACGCTCAAATGCTCATTGGGCCTGTGCGCAATTCCCACCTTTCGGCGCTGGCAAAGCGGGCAAAGGGCAATCGGCAGATTGTTCTTTCTCCCTTAAGCCCAAGCAGCGAATTGGTATCGGACTTTCCCGGATTTATCCAGTTTAACCCATCTTTGAAATCCCATTGCGCTGCGATAACAAAACACGTTCGGTCGAAGTACCGGGCAGATCAGGTAGTTCTGATTTGCAAAGAAAAAGAGGCTAGCAGGCTTCCATACTTTCAGGAGGCAAATGCTGCTTTTGGTCCGGATACTTTACGCAGCATCCTTGTTCCTGACGAAGGCAACGGTATGAACTCAATTTCACTGGGCAAATATATCCGGTCGGGCAGAACCACAGTGTTCATCATGCCTTCCTGGGCTGGACAGGATTTTATAATGTCCTTTTTATTCAAATTAAAAGCAGCAAAAGGCTCAAATAGGGTAGAGGTATATGGAATGCCCCAATGGGCCGGTTATGAAGACATTGAGCCGGAATACCTGCGCGACCTGAATGTACACATCTCATCTGCTGACTACGTCGATCGAAAGAACCCCAATGTCATTCAGTTTGAGAAGGCATTTTTCGAGGCATATGGAACGATAGCCGGAGAGGATGCAATTGCCGGTTACGATGCCGCTCTTTTTGCAGGGCGTATGCTTAATGATTATGGTCTCAGTTTTCCTGAAAAACTGGATCGGATTTCATTCTCTGGGCTTCGTGGCAGTTATGTGTTCAAGAAAGTGTACAACGAGTCGAATTCAGATGCTTTTTCAACCCGCTATGATTATATGGAAAATACCCGGGTTACCATTTTAAAGTTTGAAGGATTCCGATTTGTGGATGCTGCGGGACTAAATTAGGGCTTATGAAAAAAGAACGAGAAGAAAAATTGCGAACGGTCATCCGGCAGAGCCAGCCGGACTTGTGTGTGATTTTGGAAAATATTTTTGATCCCTTAAACATCAGTGCGGTCATCCGTTCCTGTGATGCCGTTGGAGTCCGGGAAATTTTTGCCATTTATACCAAAGACTACCTGGATAAACGCGGCTTGCGGCTCGGAAAAAAGACCTCTGCGGGTGCATTTAAATGGATTGACGTGTACATGTTTGAGGACCTGGATGAATGCTTCAAACGGGTCCGTGAGCGCTACGGCAGGATTTTAGCGACGTATTTGGGAGAGACAAGTCCTTCCCTCTATGAACTGGATCTCACTGAACCAACTGCCCTGTTGTTTGGCAATGAAGACGAAGGGGTTAGCCCGGAGGCCATGGAGAAAGCAGATGGCAATTTCATTATCCCGCAGGTAGGTTTTACCGAAAGTCTGAATATTTCAGTGGCTTGTGCTGTTAGTCTGTTTGAAGCCCAACGCCAGCGCCGGGCGAAAGGCTACTACGATGAACATCCGCGCCTGGAACCGGCTCAACAGGAGCAATTGTTTAACCGTTGGTCGGACATGATGCAAATCCCGAGCTGGCATCGGCAGTTTGCTATTCCGGTGGGTAAGGACAGTCCCAACCTGCTCCCATTATATGTGGAGCGTGCCGAATACAATCCTAAAAAGCAGAAGATACGTCCTGCACCACTTACACGTTTTGATTTGAAATAAACAGGCTCAAATGCATTTTTGATTTTGTTAATCGGAAGGCATCGCGTATTTATGCACTCCTTATACTCCTTATACCTGATCGTATGAACCTTTCCATTGTCATTCCACTTAAAAACGAAGCAGAAAGTCTGCCTGAACTCGAATCCTGGATTCGCCGGGTTTGTACCGGTACCTACGAATACGAGGTGATTTTTATTGATGATGGGAGTACCGACAATTCCTGGGAAATCATCGAATCACTCAAAGCTGAGAATCCTGCTGTTCGAGCCATCAAGTTTCGCCGGAATTACGGAAAATCCGCTGCGCTGCACGTTGGGTTTGAAGCGGCAAAAGGAGACGTGGTCATTACCATGGATGCAGATTTGCAAGACAGCCCGGATGAGATTCCGGAACTGTACAAAATGATCACGGAAGAAGGCTATGATATGGTGAGTGGCTGGAAGAAGAAGCGCCACGACCCTTTGGAAAAACGCCTGCCCAGCAAACTGTTTAATGCGGTTGCGAGTTGGATGAGCGGTATCAAATTGCATGATTTCAATTGCGGTCTCAAAGCCTACCGGAAAGCCGTTATCAAAGCGGTTGAAATTTACGGAGAAATGCACCGCTGGATTCCTGTGCTTTCCAAGTCTGCCGGATTTGAAAAGATCGGGGAAAAGGTTGTAGAACACCATGCCCGCAAATACGGATATTCCAAGTTTGGCTGGGAGCGTTATGTGAACGGATTTCTGGATCTGCTTTCGGTCTATTTCGTAGGCCGGTTTGGAAAGCGCCCGATGCACTTTTTTGGATTTCTGGGTGTGCTTTCATTTTTTGCGGGGTTTGTTATTCTGACTTATTTGAGCATTGCCAAATTTGTTTATCAGGAATATGGGATTGCCGACCGGCCCTTGTTTTATTTTGGAATTCTGGCTCTGATTGTAGGTACCCAGTTGTTTCTCACCGGTTTTATTGCTGAAATGGTCAATCGGAACTCACCCCTGCGTGATCAATACCTGATTGAGACAGAAATATGAAAATTGTAATTGTATCTCCGGCTCACCCCTTGCGGGGAGGCATTGCCGCAAGTTCTGAACGACTTGCAATCGCTTTACAAGATGCAGGGCATGAGGTATGTTTGTTTTCATTTTCACTTCAGTATCCGTCTGTTCTTTTTCCGGGAAAAACCCAGTTTACAGACGATCCACCGCCGCCCTCACTTCGGATTCGGACCCTGCTCAACAGCGTCAATCCGATCAATTGGGTGCTCAGTGCACGCGCACTGGCCCAGGAGCAACCAGACCTGGTAATCACACGGTATTGGCTGCCCTTTATGGGACCCTGTTTGGGTACCGTGCTTCGCCTGGCCCAATTTTTCGCAAGAAATAAATTTAGAAGTACCGCACTGGTGGATAACCTGATTCCCCACGAAACGCGCCCGGGCGACACCTTGTTCTCCCGATATTTTGTCGGAGCATGTACGGACTTTGTAGTTATGTCAAAGTCGGTAGAGGAGGATATCCGTAAATTCTCTGATAAACCGGTTCAATTTGCGCCACATCCGATTTACGATATTTATCATAGCCTTGTGGAAAAAGATCAGGCGCGAAAGAAATTGGGTTTGCCTGCTGAGGTACCCATGGTCTTGTTTTTTGGATTTATCCGTGCATATAAGGGCCTTGATTTACTGTTGAATGCCCTGGCAAGTGCTCCTGAGGTGCATGCGGTTGTTGCAGGAGAATGTTATGGCGATTGGGCACCATATGCCAAATTAATTGAAGAAAATGGGCTCACAGATCGGGTGCATGTGTACAGCGATTTTATACCAAACGATGAGGTGCGCTATTACTTCAGTGCTGCGGAATTGGTGGTGCAACCCTACAAAACTGCAACACAAAGCGGAATTTCCCAGATTGCCTATCATTTTGATAAACCCATGGTTGTTACGAATGTAGGAGGACTTCCGGAAATTGTAACCGAAGGTGTTTCCGGCTATGTGGTGCCCACCGACCCGGCAGCCATTGCCGCTGCAATTCGTGATTTTTATGAAAATAACCGGGAGGAAGCACTGCAATTTGGCGTGGCCGAGGAGAAAAAACGGTTTTCCTGGGAACATCTTGTTCAGGTGATATTGGGTGCCACACACAGTTAGAACCCAGATCCGTTCATCAAAGTTTAGACAATGAAACAAACTATTCCGATGTATCAGGTTGATGCATTTACCGATCGGGTTTTTTCCGGCAATCCGGCAGCGGTTTGTATTCTGGACAGTTGGCTTGAATCCGAAACAATGCAACAAATTGCTGCAGAAAACAACCTGGCTGAAACGGCATTTGTTGTTCGGGAAAATACCGATTACGCCATCCGTTGGTTTACGCCGGTTACCGAGGTGGATCTGTGTGGGCATGCAACCCTGGCTACAGCACGCATCCTTTTTTCATATTATCCTCCAGGCAGTGATGAAATCAGGTTTCAGTCGGTGAACAGTGGGATACTAATGGTCACCCGCGAAGCGGACAGTCTTACACTAAATTTTCCAGCAGATACATTTGAATCAGTGTCCCCTCCACCGGGCTTGATTGAGGCCATGGGGAGCCAACCAGAAGCGGTGTTTAAAGGTAAAACCGATTACCTGTTGGTATATAAAACACAGCAGGGAATCCAGGATTTGAAACCGGATTTTGTGCAACTGCGCGCAGTGAATGCTCGGGGAGTAATTGCAACTGCACCCGGAACTGATGTAGATTTCGTTTCCCGCTTTTTTGCGCCACAATGCGGCATCGATGAAGACCCGGTAACCGGATCGGCACACACCACCTTGGTTCCGTATTGGCACTCCGTGACTGGAAAAGAAAATCTGACTGCCCGACAGATTTCATCCCGGGGTGGTTTTTTGAACTGCTCCATAAAAGGCGACAGGGTTTACCTCAATGGGCAATCTGTTGTTTATCTTAAAGGCGAAATTGAACTGTAGGCTTGTTCCGGTTACTTCAATTTTGACAAACCATTTATTCATTCAGAAAGCACTGAAGGATGTCCATGAACTCAATCAAGTCATTTATCGAAGGGCTCCCCAAGACCGAATTGCATTTGCATATTGAAGGTAGTTTTGAACCAGAACTGATGTTTGAGATTGCCCGGCGCAACCAGATCGAAATCCCATTTGATTCGGTTGAAGCCGTTCGGGAGGCGTACTCTTTTAATAACTTACAGGAGTTTCTGGACATTTATTACGCCGGTGCAAACGTGCTCATTTCCGAGCGGGATTTTTACGATTTAACCTGGGCGTATTTGCAAAAAGTCCACAGTCAAAATGTAGTGCACGTGGAGGTGTTTTTTGATCCACAAACCCATACCGATCGGGGCGTGGCATTTTCCACCGTGATCCAGGGCATCAAACGCGCATTGGAGGATGGGAAAAACACCTTGGGCATTAGTTACCGGTTGATCATGTCTTTCCTGCGCCACCTGGATGAGCAGGCAGCCTTTGATACCCTGGAAGCATGTTTATCTCACCGCGATTGGATTGATGGAATTGGGCTGGACTCCTCGGAGGTGGGAAATCCACCTTCCAAGTTTGAACAGGTGTTTGCAAAAGCCCGTGAATTGGGCTTCAAAGTAGTAGCACATGCTGGGGAAGAAGGCCCCGCATCCTATATTTGGGAGGCTCTTGATTTGTTGCAGGTTTGTCGGATCGATCATGGAAACCGCTCCATGGATGATGAGCAGTTACTCGAGCGCCTGGTTAATGAACAAATGCCCTTGACCCTTTGCCCGCTTTCCAATTTGGAATTAAAGGTGATTCAGGATTTGAAAGAACATCCCGTTGCTAAAATGATGGACCGCGGTATTTTAGCCACCATACATTCGGATGATCCTGCCTATTTTGGAGGGTATATGAACGAGAATTTTTTGGGAGTAGCCGAGGCATTGCAGTTATCCAAAAAGCAACTTGCTGAACTTGCAGGAAACGGATTCAAAGCGAGTTGGCTTAGCGATGAAGAAAAATCAAAATGGCTGGCAGAAATTGATCGCTACCTGGATGCAAACTAAGTCCGGGTCGGGCCAACTGTTCGTAATAGTTCCGGATTAAAGTTATTGATTTCAAGACTTCTGCGCTGGATGTTCTCCGAACTCCACACAAATGTGTATTTTCCCCAAAATCATATTTTTAGGGAATGCAACTGTAAATAGCCTTGTGTCTCTTCCTGTCTCGGGTGGAAGATCAGGCGTATTTGCAACGATAAATCCCAGCATAGTATTTACATGGACAAACAAATAGACAGTTTACCAGAATCCGATCTGGTATCTATACGGCATTTTTTACATGCAAATCCGGAGTTGTCGGGTCAAGAGGAACATACCGCACAATTTATCCTGCAACATTTAAAGTCCTGCAATCCAAACCGCATTCAAACCGGTATAGGCGGTCATGGACTGATCGCAGAATTTGAGGGGGCAGGTCCGGGTAAAACCATTTTATTTCGGGCAGACATGGATGCCTTGCCCATCCAGGAAAACCATCAGTTTGCACATGCTTCCCGGGCCAAGGGCGTTTCTCATACCTGTGGTCATGACGGACATACAACCGTACTGTTGGGCCTAGCACGATGTCTTCAGGAACAGCCATTACAAAATGGCAAAGTGGTTTTGTTGTTTCAGCCTGCGGAAGAAACCGGGATGGGCGCTCAGCAGGTACTGGAAGATCCGGAAAGCAAGTTACAGGCTGACTTTGCTTTTGCCTTTCACAATTTGCCAGGGTATCCGCTTGGGCAGATTGTATTGAAAGACCATTCCTTTACGGCATCTGTAAGGAGTGTCTGTATCCGTTTGGAGGGCATAACTGCACATGCCGGTGAACCGGAAAATGGCCGAAACCCGGCCCTTGCACTCGCTCAGATTATCCAGGAAACCAGTTTGCTTTCAAACAATCAGGTAGATCGTTCGGATTTTACCCTGATCACACCGGTTTACATCCGGATGGGAGAAATTGCTTACGGAGTTTCTGCCGGTTCGGGTGAATTGCACCTGACTATCCGCACCTGGACAGAACGGGAATTGCAATTGCTTTCGGATAAAATTGAGTCGATCGTTCGGCATGCAGCAGATGCATACCAGCTGGGCTATACACTGGAATGGAGTCAGCATTTTCGGGCAAATGAAAACCACCCTGAGGCGATGCAATTTTTAAGAGAAGCCGTTTCCCGGGCAGGTTTGGAATCAACGGATCGTCAGTATCCGTTTAAGTGGGGGGAGGATTTCGGACTATTTACCCAACAATTCAAAGGTGCCATGTTTGGTATTGGTTCGGGAGTGGATTGTCCGGCGCTGCATCATCCGGATTACGATTTTCCAGATCAAATAATTCCTGTGGGAATCAAAATTTTTAATACACTCATTTCGCGCATACTGGATTAACATGTTGTATACTTCGTATATTGAAATCAGCGAATCTGCGCTGGCTCATAATCTTGATTTTATTCGAACATTTATTGGCGATTCCGTACAGTTTTCATCTGTTGTTAAAGGGAATGCATACGGCCACGGCATTGAAGTAATCGTGCCCCTGGAGGAAAAGTATGGGCAGCGGCATTTTTCCGTATTCAGTGCGGACGAAGCTTTTCGCGTAAAGGAGGCCAGCCAGGCCGGAAGTACGATTCTGATTATGGGTATGTTGGATAACTATCAGTTGGAGTGGGCAATTGAAAATGAAATCGAGTTTTTTGTTTTTAATAAACACAGGCTGGACCATGCGCTTCAATTTGCCAGGAAAATTGGAAAAAAAGCCCTGGTTCACCTGGAGGCAGAAACCGGAATGAACCGAACGGGTTTTCAAAAAAATGAACTGGCAGAGGCAGGAAAATTATTACAGGAAAATCCAGATGCCATCCAGTTTAGGGCTCTGTGTACACATTATGCTGGCGCAGAAAGCATTGCCAATTATTACCGGATTCAGCAGCAAAAGAAACGGTTCAAATCGGCATTAAAACAGTTGGACCGAATGGGGTTAAAGCCGGATATCCTGCATACTGCCTGTTCAGCAGCATCGCTCCGTTATCCTGAAACCCAGTTGGATCTGGTTCGAATCGGCATTTTGCAATATGGCTTTTTTCCAAGCAAAGAAATTCTCGTAGATTACCTCATCAAAAACAAAGAAACCGTAACTCCGATTGAGCGGATCATATCCTGGAAGAGTGTGGTGATGGATATCAAACGGGTGAAGACAGGCGAGTTTATTGGCTATGGAACATCCTATTTTGCGAACTCAGATCTGGATGTTGCCATTATTCCGGTTGGCTATAGCCACGGGTTTAGCAGGTCACTCAGTAATTTGGGACGGGTACTCATCCGGGGGCAGGTCGCTCCGGTTGTTGGGACGGTGAATATGAACATGATCTCCGTTGATATCAGCAACAGCGGCGGGGTTCAGATTGGTGATGAGGTTGTATTGGTTGGGCGACAGGGTGAGTTGGAAGTGACCGTAGCATCATTCAGTGATATGAGCCACCAAATAAACTATGAGTTATTAACCCGGTTGCCCCAGAACCTGCCCCGAAGAGTAATTGAATAAAAACTGATCCTATTTATCCTCTTTCATCAAATCTAAAGCCAGTTGTCATGGAAATTTTGTCTACAATTCTCATCGGCTTGGTAGCCGTTTTTCACCTCTATATCATGTGGTTTGAAATGTTTGCCTGGGAAACACGTGGCCGAAAGGTATTTCGCAATTTTCCTCCAGAACGCTTCGCTCAGACCAAAGTAATGGCAGGAAACCAGGGGCTTTACAATGGGTTTCTCGCCGCCGGATTGATTTGGACATTCTTTATTGACAACCCTGAATGGAAGTTGTATGTGTCTATCTTTTTTCTGACTTGTGTTTTGATTGCCGGCATCTATGGAGCCCTTACAGCAGATAAAAAAATATTGTATGTGCAGGCGCTTCCAGCACTTATTGCTTTGATTTTACTACATCTTTAAACAGGTGTTCTTTTCTGAAATTTACGTGCTATGCTAAAAGAAACACCGGCTCGTACCTTCATTTTTTTGGGGATTGTCCTCGTTTCTCTAGGGGTTACGGCCTCTACAGTATTTAAGGAACATACAAGCAGCCTTGGAACCGTTTTAATTGCTGTTGGCGGGCTGGCATTTCTGATTGGCATGCAGCGAAAACAAACTGAAGAAGGGGGGAAGTAGGATCCTTTTTTTAAGAGAACAATGCTCCACGGCCTCTCATCAAAGTACCTAAACCCGGTTGGGCATGCCCAAATGATCTTTTTGTTTTCATAAAAACTCCTATCTTGTTTTCACTTGTGGAAAACTACCTGTCTCAAACCACAAGAAAATGGATACATCGATTACCCACATCCGGCCCCGTTTTGAATTTACGGTGCCTTTTCCTCCCGGGGAGGTCATGGAGCGTATTGCCGGTCTGAAAGAAAAAGCACGGGGCCAGGTGGTAGGTACGATCATTGACGACCACATCATTCTGGATATCCCTGCAAGCGATCGGCATTATTGGTCGCCCCAACTCAATTTTCGGGTGGAGGCAGATGAACTCAATCCGGAACATTCGGTTGTTCGGGGCTTGATTGGTCCGCGCCCGACCGTCTGGACCATGTTTATGTTTATCTATTTTTCAGTAGGTACGCTTGGCTTTTTTGTGGCATCCTTTGGGTTTATAAAATGGCGAATGGGGGAGTTTTCCTACTTTACCCTGGCACTTCCACTGGCCATTATTTTTATGCTGACGGCCTACCAAACCGGTAAATACGGCGAGCGATTGGGCGCAGATCAGATTGAGGTGCTTAAGCAGTTTGTCCGGGATGCCTTGAATATGGAAAAGCCCCAAAATGCGAATTAGTTAATTTTAAAATGCGAAAAATCGAACACATTTCCTGGTTCCTGATTCTACTTGTAATCGGGGGGTGCAAACCCGATCCAACGCTGATTGAAGGAAAGGTGGTTGATTTCAAAACCCGTGCTCCACTGGATTCTGTGCGGTTTCAAATTTGCTCGGCAGATACCGGGGGCGATTGTTTGCCGGGAACGGACTCGGAAGTCTTTTCAGATGCAAATGGACATTTTCAACTCTCCTGGCCGGCTGATGCCGTTCCGTTGGTTTTAGGTGCTACGGCGAAAGGAGATTATGCTCCGATCCCTTCATTTGAATTTGAGCCAAACAATGCAAATTCAGTCGTTCTTGAAGCCATGCCATTGGATGGAACGCTTACCCTTGTAATTCGAGATACATCCGGAACAGGCTCCCGGGTTTTCACATATCTTGATAATCCATTGCTCCGTATTGCCCTCAAAAATACCTATTCGCTGACCGTGCCTGAAACCAATCCCGTACAGTTAGGGCAGGGCGAAAAATACGTTGCGTATTTCAACATGCCTTCAGAGACTATGGTCTATGTCCACTGGGGCATCAACGATCCGGCCTTTGAATTTCAGGATTCTATATTCCTACCATTGGGTGATACCAACGCATTCACTATTGAATATTAAGACCCATGTCTAAAACGGCTTTTGTTACCGGCGGAACTGGTTTTCTGGGCATCAATCTAATCCGTGCTTTGTGTGCTGAAGGTTGGCACCTGACGGTTTTGCACAGGGCAAGTTCAAACCTGAAGTACATTCAGGATTTACCCATTCAATTGGTCAAGGGTTCCATCACCGACCGGGAATCTCTTGAGCGTGTTATGCCTGAAGGCTTGGATGTGGTGTTCCATCTTGCTGGCGATACAAATATGTGGTCGCGGAACAATGCACGCCAGACCGAAATCAATGTGGATGGTACCCGAAATATGATTGAAGTGTCTGCGCAAAAAAAGGCGACGACATTTATCCACACATCCAGCATTTCTGCCTGGCGGTCGGGGGATCATCAGATTGATGAAACAAGTCCGCAGCTGGGTGGGCAATCCTGGATCAATTATGAAAAATCCAAATTTTTAGGTGAGGAGGAAGCTAGAAAAGGCTTGGCGTTGGGCCTGCGGGTGGTGATTATCAATCCCGGTTCGATTGTTGGTCCTTACGACTCTGGCACCTGGGCAAAAATGTTCTATGCATTGCGGGATAAAAAGGCACCCGGAACCCCTCCGGGAAACAATAGTTATGTGCATGTACATGATGTGGTGCAGGCTCTGATTCTGGCTGTTGAAAAAGGGCAAAATGGGCACAACTACATCATCACGGGCGAGAACACCTCCATCAAGACCTTTATTCAGGAGGTAGCAGGATTGTTGGAACTGGAACGGATACCTCCGGTATTGCCGGGTTGGTTCCTCAAGATCGTTGCCAGACTTATGGCTTTTACCGCTCTTTTTACGGGGAAAGAGCCTACACTGACTCCTGAAATTGCAGTGTTTTTATCCCGCAAAAATCTGGCATTCTCCAGTGAAAAAGCATTGCGGGAACTGGGCTACAAGCAGACACCCTGGCGTGAAGGCCTACGGGCAAACTACGAATGGCTGAAACAGGAGGGATTGTTGTAAACGTGTCATCTGGGTTGTTGTGCAAAAAGTACGCTGTCTTGCAAACAAATATCCTGTGATGTGGTTTTGAACGTATTCAAAAACCAATTAAACAGGTTCGCTATGTTCGGTTTGTTTAAAAAGAAGTCTGGCACAGAAAAACTGGAAGCAAAATACAAGCAGCTCATGGAGGAAGCTTATCGGCTTTCTCATATCGATCGGGTAGGGAGCGCAGCAAAGACGGCTGAAGCGGAGGCAATTTGGGAGGAAATAGAGGCTTTAAAGGCAAAAGAGAAGTATAACTAACACTATTCTTCCATCCGTTATCCAATTAATAATTAATCTAATTATAAAATCCGCAATGCGTAATTATAATTGGCTGGAAATGCGATGTAAAAAATAAGATCTTTTATTAATTTGGTGCATTCAAAACCGTGTCCTCCCTGGTGATCGGATTATGCCCCGTGCAGAAAATTTGTGTTCACAAAAGGGATCGCAAATTTTCATGTATGAAGCACTATTTAAACGAATACAATCGGAGCATTGAACAGCCTGAAGCCTTTTGGGCAGAACAGGCAAAAGCACTAGCCTGGGATACACTTCCTTCCCAAATTTTATCTACCGACTCGAAGGGGTATACGCAGTGGTTTGCGGATGGCAAACTCAATGTAAGCGCATTGTGTATAGACCAGCATGTGGCCGATGGATATGGCGATCAAACTGCCATCATATACGATTCACCTGTCACAGAAACACTACAGTATATCAAGTATGTGGAGTTGCAGGAAATGACTGCAAAATTTGCAGGTGGTCTGAAAGAATTGGGTTTGAAAAAAGGGGATACGGCGATCATCTACATGCCGATGATCCCTCAGGCAATCGTGGCAATGCTTGCTTGTGCACGCATCGGGGTCGTCCACTCGGTGGTATTTGGTGGGTTTGCTCCGCACGAACTTGCCATCCGTATTGATGACTGCAATCCAAAGGTTATCATCACAGCATCCAGCGGGATAGAGGTGGATAAAATCATTCCCTACAAACCATTTGTCGACAGTGCCATTGAAGAGGCTGAAAACAAGCCCGAGCGCGTGATTGTTTTCCAACGCCACCTGGGAGCCCGTACCCCGGAGAAACCCTATGATGTTGATTTTGACGAATTAATGCACACCGCTTCACCTGCCGATCCGGTACCTGTAGAATCTACACATCCACTTTATATCCTGTACACTTCAGGGACGACGGGGAAACCAAAAGGCATCCAGCGTGACTCGGGTGGCTATGCCACTGCCCTGAAATACTCCATGCGGGCAGTATACGGAATTGAACCGGGAGCAGTGTATTGGGCCGCCAGCGATGTAGGTTGGGTAGTTGGGCACAGCTACATAGTATATGGACCTTTGCTCAATCGGAATACCACTGTATTGTTTGAGGGCAAGCCGGTTCGCACTCCGGATGCGAGCACCTTTTGGCGGGTAATTAGTCAGCACGGGGTGGAGGTAATGTTTACTGCCCCTACGGCTATTCGGGCAATCCGAAAGGAGGATCCGGATGGAGCGTATATTAAGCAATTCGACATGTCCTGCCTCAAATACCAGTTTCTTGCCGGTGAACGCTGCGATGTGGCTACGCTGAACTGGCTGCAAGAACAACTCAATATTCCGGTAATTGACCACTGGTGGCAAACCGAGTCGGGCTGGCCAATGCTGGCGAATATGGCCGGTATTGAAATCCAGCCGGTTAAGCCGGGGTCTGTAGGCTTCCCGGTAAGTGGATATGATATTCGAATTATGAACGATGAGGGAGAGGAATTGGGCCCAAATAAAGAAGGTTTTGTGTGTGTAAAAAAGCCACTTCCTCCCGGCACCCTCTCGGACTTATGGAACAACAGTGAACGCTTTCAGTCCAGTTATTTTTCGCAGTTTGAAGGATATTATAGCACCGGTGATGGTGGATATAAAGATGAAGATGGATATTTCTACATCACAGGCCGGGTGGACGATGTAATCAACGTGGCCGGTCACCGCTTATCAACCGCCGAGATGGAAGAGGTCGTAGCAGCCCACAAGGCCATCGCCGAATGCGCCGTAATTGGGATTCACAATGAGTTAAAGGGGCAAGTACCCTTGGCAGTTGTGGTATTGAAACCCGGTTTGGAAACTCCGGAATCGGATGTTCAAAATGAGATTATTCAGGATGTCCGATCGACCATCGGACCAGTAGCAGCACTCAAGCAGGTGGTGCCTGTACAGCGTTTGCCCAAAACACGTTCCGGTAAAACGCTCCGAAAACTATTGCGTGGCATTGCAGAACAGACTGAGTTGAAAATTCCGTCTACCATTGATGACGTGACCATCGTTGACGAAGTTCAGACTGTATTTGAGCGGTATAAAGTATTTGAAAAAAACAGTTAAACCGGAATTGAAAACGGGTTGAGGGAAATACCTCAACCCGTTTTTTTATTCCTCCTCACAGCCACATTTTTTTCTGCATTCCTCCAGCGTTTCAAAAGGCACCACGCCCTGGCAGCCGCCATAGATAAACTCCTTGCACTTTTTTTCCTTTTGTCGCCATATTGCAATTACAACACATTCAATTTTGCAAACCCAAGCAACTTGCCCTGTCTCCTGATCTGGCAGATGTACATTCCAGGGGCCAGTTCTTCCCGCTCAATCACTACCCGATTATTTTTCAAACCAGGAATGGCGCGTACCTGTCGTCCCATCGAATCAAAAATGGTGAGTGAAAGGTCAGACGGGTTTTCTTCACCCAAATATAGGGTGCAAGACTCAGAGAATGGGTTGGGGTATACCGAGTAATGTTTCAATTCTTTGGATATATCGGTAGCCGATACGGTGTACTCTTCGCAATCCTGAATCGAAGGACCCAGGCGAAAGAATAAGTCGTCAAAATAACTGTCATTGTCATTACCCGCATTGCGAATGCCTACTAAGGTGTATCGAACCAGGCGCGAACCAACGGGCACTTCCATCCATTCTTCGTAATGCGTCCAACTTGCCGTTTGGTGACTGAGTACCGGACTGGAGTCAAGCGGCATTCCCTGTTCATCCAGGAACGTGATGTAGAACTCCGGGCGGTCTGCTCCGTTAAAATCTGCCAGGTATCCACCAAAATGAGCCAACAAGCCGCCTGCATCTATGGAATCGGCCCAAGGCAGTAAATTGATGTATTGATGTGCCCGACCATAAGGACCATCGACACAAAGTGCTCCCACAGCAAAATAACGATCGCCGGAATATGGGTTTATTCCGGCACATTCACCGGGCAACAAGGATTCGATAACACCCGTATCAGCAACCCAACCGGTAATGCCCAGTTCTCCACCGGGGTTGATCAGCAAATTGGCTGTGTACTCGCTTGTCCCGGTTTGAAACGTAACCGGGTCAGACCATGGACTCCAGCCGAGTTCGCGGTCGCGGTACCGCACACGCCAGCAATAACTGGTGTTTTCATTCAGGCTCAAAACCTGCTCGTCTGTCAGATCATCCCCAGCCTGCGTATCTTCATTGAAATACCAGTTTTCGTATTGTTTCCAGGAATCAACGACCGGATTGCTGAAGTCGCCACAAGAGTCTGCTAATTGCCAGTGGCTTGCTCCATGC
>JAWKLR010000016.1:0-81648 GCA_041392625.1 Saprospiraceae bacterium
CTTGTTCGGGAAATGCCATTGGATGCACAGCACCGCCTTCAGGTGGAGAGTATTCAACTGCAAATCCGAAAAGATAAAGCGGAGGGCTTGCAACCATTTTTAGTAATTGCCTCTGCCGGAACAACGGATACAGGAGCAATTGACCCACTTGCAGAAATTGCATCCCTGGCCCAAAAGGAGGGGCTTTGGTTTCACATTGATGCCGCCTATGGAGGGTTTTTCATGTTGCTCGATCAGATAAAACCGCTCTTTAAAGGGATAGAGCAAGCAGATTCCCTGGTGGTTGATCCGCACAAGGGTTTGTTTCTTCCGTATGGAACCGGGGCGGTTTTGGTAAAAGACAAATCGGCTGTTTTACACTCCAATTACTACCGGGCAAATTATATGTTGGATGCCATTGACGACTCCTTGCCTGTGAACCCTGCTGATGTATCACCGGAGTTGACCAAGCATTTCAGAGGGCTCCGTATCTGGTTGCCCTTGCAACTGCATGGCATTGAGCCTTTTCAGGCTTGTCTGGAAGAAAAAATCTACCTGACCCAGTATTTCCGGGAGGGCCTGGCCGACCTGGGCTTTGAATTGGGTCCAGAACCAGATTTAACGGTGAGTTATTTTTGGTATCCTGCCAAAGAAACGGATATCAATGTCTTCAACGAAGAATTGATGGCACGAATTCAAAAGGACGGTCGGGTGTTCCTGAGTTCAACGCGATTGGATGGGAGATTTGTGATTCGAATGGCTATTCTTTCTTTCCGCACAAAGTTGGAAACTGTAGATCGTGCGCTGGATATGATTCGGGATATTTTAAATGAACTCAAAAAAGAGGGGCTGACTTAGCGCTTGTTTGTACCTTTGCCGACCAAACAGACTTCCCTGGCATGATTGATTGGAAAAACATTCCAAATAAATACATATTCCTTGCATTCACGTTTTTAGCTCTTGCACTCCGAAGCCTGTCTTTTTTCTACAGTGTAATTGATGCAGATGAGTCGACCTATCTGGTAATAGCACAGGAAATACTCCAGGGGAAGCAGTACTATACAGACGTGTGGGACACCAAACCCATTGGAATCTTCGGCATATTTGCCGCCACCTTGTATGTTTTTGGAAAATCCATTTGGGCTGTTCGGCTTCTGGCAACGTTATTCCTGGCAGGCACTGCATATTTTATATTCAGAGCAATAGAACGCTGGGGATACCCCA
This sequence comes from Saprospiraceae bacterium, assembly GCA_041392625.1. Lineage (GTDB taxonomy): Bacteria > Bacteroidota > Bacteroidia > Chitinophagales > Saprospiraceae > M3007. The sequence goes on from JAWKLR010000016.1 coordinate 1,204, forward strand.
GAAAAAATGCGCTTATTGGTGGGCTGGCATATCTCCTGATGGGCTCCATGCACAAATGGAATTTCCCAGCAAATACGGAGTTGTTTTTCAATTTTTTTACCGCCCTTTCTCTCTTTCTTTTGCTTGGCAAGGGAGGTAAACCCAAACTGTTTTGGTCTGGTTTGTCCCTGGGCATCGGCTTCATCATCAAGTATTTTGTACTCTTTGATTTCATCGCATTTGCCTTGTATTTTGGATTCGGAATCTTCTTGAAAAAACAGCCTGGAAACTGGAAAGGGCTGCTTCTCAACTGGGTTTTGATGGGACTTGGGTTCGTGCTTCCTTTTGGGCTGGTCTTTGCATATTATTATTTTTATGGACCATTTGAGGCCTTTCGGTTTACCACATTTGAATTGCCCGGCCGGTACCCGTCGCGTTTCCTACCCTTGGATGCGCTTAACTTCTTTTTGGGCTTTGCCCTCATTTATCTCCCCTTTGTCATCGGATTCTGGGATACCTTATTACATGGAAAAGACAAAGCGCTCCGCCAGTTTGGTGGACTGTGGATTGGTCTGGTGTGGATTATGGTACTCCTGCCTGGCAAGCACTTTTTGCATTACTATTTTCAATTGCTGATCCCCACAGCCTTCGTATTAGGCGGGCTTTGGAGTTCGGAGTCACGTTTTTCTGATGCGGTAAAAAAGTGGAAAAAGCCAATCTTTACCGCTCTTCTTGGTTTGTTTTTGATTTGGAATATATCCTTTCAAGTCCGGCGCTTTGTATGGCGTACGGATCAGCAACGTGCTGTTGCCACCTATCTGGAGAACCACATGCAGGAAGATGAATCGCTTTACTGCAATTCAAGTGTAATCATTTATTTTCTCGCCAATCGGCCGCCTATGGGAAAATACGTTCATGCCTCTTTGCTTACCAAACCAGACCACCAGGCTGCAGTCGGCCTTGATCCGGACCGGGAATTCCAGGATGTGATTGATAAAAAGCCGAATTATCTTGTGATTGAAAATACACCACCGAAACAATTGGAACCTTACTTGCAAAACCAATGCAACGTAATTCATACGGTAGGTGAGCACTTCGCTATATACAAACGGAAGTAGAACCCGTTTTTAAAAGCATGTTTGGCCTATGTTCATTGCCACATTCATTTCGCTGTACCTCGTAGTTTCCATTATTTATTATGGCAATAAAAAGGAGGATTACAGCCATGTCCGACATACAATTAGTGAGTTGGGGGAAGTAACTACACCCAATTCCACAATTATAAACTGGTCTGTGTTCTTTCCAGTAGGTTTGTGCCTCATTGGCTTGCCCTTCCTCAGTCCTATGCCACAAAACCTCATGGGCCTGTCCCTGAGTTTGGGCTTTGGTTACCTGATCGGCGCTGTATTTCCATGTGACGAAGGAAGTCCTATGTCGGGTTCCTTGCGACAACAAATCCACAACCTCGGAGCCGGAATTCAATATTTTGGGAGTGTTTATTTTTTGCGGGAGACCGGTCAAATCCCCGGACTGGAGTCAATGGGCTATGTAGCCATTCTGGTGTTCATGGGCGCAGTAATTTTATCTATATCCTCCTTCAACGCAGTTCGTGGACTACTGCAACGAATTGTTGAACTCCTTTTGTTCGGAAGCCTGCTTTACCTATTAAAGTTGATCCAATAAGTATTTCAGTAGGCAGTAGGCAGTAGTCAGAATTTGATTATTTTAAAAAAACTGACGACTGACGACTGACTACTGCCTACTAATTTCATCAATACTTGATGGTTAGTCACATACGGAGATAGACCCATTGATGCAGCGCATCACATTGAGCCAGTCTTGCATGAATGGTTGCACGGTTACGTTACCCAAGGTTGAGTTGGTTACGCGCAGGAACTCATTTACATCGGCATTTGGAGCCAGGTTTTGATTCACCATTGCTGGAATAGTGCATCCAAACGTGTTTACTTTTCTGGTTCCAAATTCTGGCTTAAGTTTTACCAAAATGGACATTTTGATTGCCTCGCCCAAGAGTGGGTTCACGATGCGCCCGCCCTCGGTCATTTGATTTGGTGCAACGGAGCAATCGGTTCCAACTACCAGATTTTTGAATGCCAAGGTCTTGGGTTCCGTGCCGCTTGCCGGGAGCCAATTTACAATGCAATTGCCTCTTCCGGCAGGGATTTCAATGGTACTGCTGGTTAGTCCCAGTTTGATGGGCAAAGCGCCTTCAATAACCGGAGCAGTATTCTTTGTAATCCGTTGAACACAATTGCTGACATTGCGGCAATTGTCGGTTGCAGTCCAGGTACGCTCCATGGTACACAACCACTCGCAATCACCTGAAACAAAACGGTCGGTATTTGCAAGGCTGACATCGATATCGCAATTGTCGGTTGCGGTTGCAGAACCTGTGGCAGCTACCGACATGTCACAATCGACAGTGATATCTGCAGGACAGGTGATGACAGGTGGAGTGATATCTTCCCGATGAATGGTATACCGGCAAGTCGAGGTATTTCCGCTGTCGTCCGTTACAGTCCAGGTACGGATCACAGTAGATTCATTTGCGCAGCTTCCAGGCAGGGTTTGATCCGAAAAGTTCGTACTTGAAACAACACAATTATCCAGGGTAATTGGTTCTCCGATTGAGGCTGGCTCAAGAGAGGCTTCGCAGTTGACTGTAATATCCGATGGACAGTCTATTTGTGGTGCCTCAAAATCATTTACCATGATCCTGAATGTACAGCTTGATGACAGACCAATGTGGTCCGTGGCCCGGAAGGTAACGGTAGTTTGTCCAACCGGGAAAAAACTGCCGGAAGCCGGTGTGCTGGATGAATTGGCGATAGAACAATTATCACTGGCACTTGGGTTAAATGCAATTACGGCTCCACACTGCCCCATGTCGTTGGTGCGAACAATGTTTCCGGGACAGGTAACGCTTGGTGCCTGACGATCAATTTGCGAGTTAGCCAGGTCAATCAGCGCCTGGGAGAGGTTGTTAATGGTCTGCAGAGTCCAATCGGCTCCCTGTGACAGCGATTTGGGGTTGTTCAATTCATCCGGCCCGGAAAGCATCTTGATATTTAACTCAGAAATATCTCTCCCCAAACCCATTCCAAAGATGTAGGTACCGGAACATTTAATTGCATTGGCAACACTACGCCATTGTTCCGGATTCACGGATGGAACCGGATTTCCGTCGGTAATAAAAAACAAAATATCAACATCCGAAATAGTTCGTGCGGTGTTAAGTGCCGCCGTAAAATTGGTTTGTCCATTTGGACTGTAGCCGTTGTTTAGGTAGGAGTTTACCGCAGAGATAAAACCAGAGTTTGCAACATCCGTCATGTTCATTCCGATTTGGGCGCTGCTTGAGAATTCAACAATACCCATCTGAACTTCGCCTGTTCCGGACACATTAGATGAAAGGGTGGTAGCAAACCCACGAACAGCATTGATAAACTGACCTCTGACAGGCTGCATAGATCCCGATTCATCCAGAACCAATAAGACCCTAAAAGCCCCGGATCCGGGAGGAAGACAACCTGGGAATTCAGGATTTGTAGTGACTCTCCCATTTTGGGATGGGCATGGAGTCTGGCTCTGGGCAATTGGTACGCACAAAACTGAGAGTGCAAGAATCAGAATGCTTAAAGCCTTCCCGTGAACGTTTGATTGGAAAATTTTCATAGTGTATACATTTGGTTAAAAAAATGGTTTAGCAACCGGGGTTTCTTGGGTTACAAAACACGTATCCATCAGACTCAAAATGCGAGCTGAATGGAATAAAAAAAATCCATACCTGCTAAAAAGCAGGTACTGCGGATTGAACAAATAAATACCTAATGATTAATGCACAAGCGTGCCAGAGTATGAACAGTGAGGCAGCAAATAAGGCAAAAATGAATCGCGGAAATGGTATGTGCGGATAAAGGGATTATCCTGCTGCCCTACAATACAAGTGTATTATGCTGCAAATATATACAGTATATTTTACAAATATTCAATATCTTCAAATAATAATCTGAAAACACAATAATATTCAGCACAAAACCAACCAAAGGGAAACTACTTCCTGATTCTAATTTTTTACTCGGTTAACGACTCATCGGAGCAAGGGTTTTGAAACCGAATCCAGCACTTCAAAGGCGGTCTCAGCCATTTTATTTCCTTTCATATCCAGCAGTGGGTTTACTTCTACCAGTTCCAGACAAACTACCTTACCGTGTGCTATGATCCGGTTAATGATGTCTATGACTTCATACTGATCAAACCCTTTGGGTACCGGAGTACCGGTGCCATAAGAAATCATATCACAGTCCAGACTGTCCACGTCAAAGGATATATACACCATATCACAGGCATCCAACTGCTGGATGGCCTCAGTGACGCATTGTTCCAAGCCACGGAAACGAACTTCCTCGGTTTTGAAATTCCTAATTTTCAAGCGGGCAATAAGATCATCTTCTGGTTCTTCTGTATCGCGGACACCGAAATACACAATGTTTTCCGGATTGACTTTTGGTCCGGGACTGCCAATATTTTTCATTCGCTCCCACTGTTCCCGGGTTTCTTTCGTTACCTCATTGATCTGACATGGGATATTGTCTTCGCCCATCGCCGCAGCAAGAGGCATCCCGTGGATGTTTCCGGAAGGAGTAGTGTAGGGTGAGTGCAGGTCAGCATGCGCATCAATCCATACAACACCAAGACAGGTATCCGGTCGGTGGGCTTTGATTCCGCTGATAGTGCCAAGTGCAGAAGAGTGATCCCCTGAAAGTACTATGGGAAATTCACCGGCATTCAGACTGGTTTGAACAGCCTCAGCGAGGCGTTCGCATTGCTCAACAACATGCCGCACACGTTTGGCAGAGCGGTTTTTCACCTTGTTGTAAATGGACTCATTGGAAGTCTCTACATCAAAGTGGGGTAAGCGATTAAAGAAATCGCTGTTTCGGTTAATTGCAGCAATTTCAATGGCATCAATTCCAATATCGGCTCCACGCGTTCCGGCACCAATGTCCGACCGGTTTTTGATGATCTTGACAGGTTTCTTCATTTTTGGTTACAAAATTTGGCTAGGTAAAGGACGGGCTAAATCTTTTTGAACGGATATTAAGAGCAAGGGCTTAAAACGCACCTCAATTTCCGGTTTAAGTGCCTGTTTGGGATTTTGGTTTGAGGCAAAAGCGAGCAAATTCCCAAACAAGCTTCAAGATTTATTCGCTTTTTTTCAACTCGCGAATTTTAATATGAAAGGCCGCAAAGAGCAGCGTCATGAACGGACTTAAGTAATTAAAAACGGCATAAATAAAATACTCATACACCGAAACACCCAGCACACCAGACTGGTAAGCACCACAGGTATTCCATGGAACCAAGGCAGAGGTCACCGTGCCACTGTCTTCCAGCGTACGGCTCAGGTTTTCCGGAGCAAGGCCTCTTTTCTCATAGGCTTTTGCAAACATTTTACCAGGCACAACAATGGCAAGGTACTGGTCTGATGCGGTGATATTAATAGCCAGACAACTTGCAACGGTACTTGCAAACAAGCCAAAAACAGAATGTGCCATATTGAGCAAGGCGGTACTGATTCGAGCCAATGCGCCAATTGCGTCCATAACACCTCCGAATACCAACGCACACATGATCAACCAGATAGTTCCCATCATGCCCGACATGCCGCCGGAAGAGAACAGATCATTCAAGGCGGCATTTTCAGTTTCGATTGAAACCCCTTCTGTCATTGCAATCATAGTGCCTTTGTAGGCACTGAACAGGTTTAGGGAACCTGCTTCTGTAATATTTTTCACTACCTCGGGCTGAAAGATGATTGCAAACAGCGAACCCAACAAAGCACCTACCAGGAGCGCAATAATTGGCTTTGTTTTCCGAATAATGAGAAAAATCACCACCCCCGGCACGAGGAACAACCAACCTGAAATATTGAAACTGCCCTTAATCCCGGATAAAATAGCACTGGTATCAGCAGCACCACTTGTATCCTGGCCAAGATTGAGAAAAACAAACACCAATACGGTAATAATGATGGTTGGCACGGTAGTGTACGCCATGTAGCGAATGTGCGTAAACAATTCGCTGCCGGCCATTGCCGGTGCCAGATTAGTCGTATCGGACAAGGGCGACATCTTATCGCCAAAATAGGCTCCAGACACCACCGCACCTGCAACCATACCGGCCGGCATTCCCAGTGCGGAACCAATACCAACCATGGCAATACCTACTGTGGCTGAGGTAGTCCAGGAACTGCCGGTTGCCAGGGAAATAATCGCAGAAATAATTACAGTTGCAGGAAGAAAAATACTTGGATGCAATATTTGGAGACCATAATAGATCATTGCCGGAATGACACCGCTGATCAGCCAGGAACCTGCAAGGGCACCTACCATCAGCAAGATAAGAATGGCACTGGAGGTAGACTTAAAGTTGCTTCCAACTTCCTCCAACATGTGGTCATAACTCACTTTGTTGTAAAAGCCAACAATGGCTGCTACAGAAGCACCAATGAGCAGGATAAACTGATTGGAGCCACTCAATGCATCGTCGCCAAAAACGAATACATTGTATGCAAGCAGACCGATTAAAACAAAGACCGGGATCAGGGCTTCCCAGATATTGAGTTCCTTATTGGTATCAAACGTTTTATTTTCCATGAAACAAATGTAGTAAAACCAATGAATCTACCCAGTAGAGAGGGCAGAACAAATTACACTCCAGAAGTTGTTTATTCCTTTATGCCCTACCCCATCCAGTTACAATTCACCCTCAACAATTCCATTATTGCCGTGTTGTAAGAAAACAAAAACAATTTCCTGTTATGAAAAAACAAGCAATTTGGAACGGAGTGGTTCTGGCAGAAAGCGATGATTTGGTAAACATCGAAAACAACTATTACTTCCCGGAATCCAGTTTAACAAAAAACTATTTTAAACCAAGTTCCACAGAAACAGTTTGTCCGTGGAAAGGAACGGCCAACTATTATTCAATTGAAGTTGATGGCCAAACCAATCCTGATGCAGCTTGGTATTATGCAACTCCCAAGGAGGCTGCCAAGGCCATAGAGGGCCGCGTTGCATTTTGGAAAGGAGTTGAAGTAGTAGATGCGTAAACAGGTGTAATAGCAGGCGCGCGTTTAGTATTTATTGTAAAAAAAACACCCCATCGATTCAGTGTAATGCGATGGGGTGTTTTTCATTCATTTGCTCGCGTTCTCTATTATTCAGTTGGAGCAAAGTGGTCTAAAATTCGGTCTTCGGCATTGTCATCTTCCTCCGACAAAAGTTCGGTCACATCGGCAAATGCAGCATATTGCATACAAATCATCGCCGGATAGGTGAACAAAAGACCAATAAACAGCAGCAAGATTCCCAGTGAACCAATAATTCCTGCTACAATTATGAAAGCCAGGAAAATCCAGAAGTTTCTTCCGATCAATTTACGGCTTGCCACCATGGCATCCCAGGGGCGCATGTTGTAAAACCAAACCAATTGAGGTGCCCACATAAAGGAAACTCCAAAATACATCGCAGGGATCATACAGATAAACATAGTGATCACAGCTGTTCCCATACCGGAATAATCGACATCACCATATGCGCCACCATAGGTATCCATCATAGTGAATGTAGAGAACCCAAGCACTAACACGGCAGGAATAACACATGCAGCAACAATCAAGGCTGTTAGAAGCATTGTAACAAAAAGATCCCCCAGTTTATCCGTCCCTTTAAAGAAATCGTTGAAACTGGGTTCTTCACCTTTATCCAATCGGTGTGCCACATGAAATGGCCCGATGGAAAGTGCAGGTGTTAACACCCAGAGCGCCAAAGCACCGATAAACGGGATAATGCCCACGATAAGGGAACCAATTGAAATCAGCAAAAAGAATGCAATGTAGCCTCCCAGGTTCTTTTGTACCAGATTGAAGCCTTTGCTGATGTAATCACCGAAGTTAAACTCGTACCCTTCGTCGATTATTCGCTGAATTTTGTGTGGATAGTCTGCCATAAAAAACGTTTTAAAAATGGTTTTGGTTGTTTATTGAAATTCCGATTCGTTCGAGAAGAATCGTGCTAAAATCCATTATTTCAGGATATGTTTTACACGTGGACGGTGCGGGGTAATGTCGCCCAGTTTTTCTTTTTTCATTTCTTCGTACTCTGTGAAGTTTCCTTCAAAAAAGACAACTTCTGCATCATCCTCAAAAGAAAGAATGTGGGTAGCGAGGCGGTCGATAAACCAACGGTCGTGGCTAATTACCATGACACAACCGGCAAACGAATCCAGGGCATCCTCCAAAGCGCGAAGGGTGTTCACATCGATGTCGTTGGTAGGTTCGTCCAGCAGCAGTACATTCCCCCCATCTTTCAGGGTCATTGCCAGGTGCACCCGGTTGCGCTCACCACCGGAACATACACCCAGTTTTTTCTGCTGGTCGGACCCTGTAAAGTTAAAGCGCGAGATATAGGCCCGTGCATTGACGGTGCTGTGTCCCACCTCTATCAGTTCATTGCCCTGGGAAATGATGTCGTAAATGGTCTTCTCCGGCAACAGGGCTTCGTGACTTTGATCGACGTAGCTCATTTTCACAGTATCGCCAATTTGCACATCTCCGGCATCGGGTTGTTCCTTTCCGGTTAAAATCCGGAACAGGGTACTTTTACCCACACCGTTTGGTCCGATGATACCCACAATGGCATTTTTAGGAATTTTAAAGTCCAGGTTTTCAAAGAGCACGCGGCCGTCATACGATTTAGAAAGCCCTTTTACATCGATCACCTGGTCACCAAGTCGCTGACCCGGTGGAACCCAAAGTTCGAGTTTGCGTTCTTTTTCTTTTCCTTCATCACCGGCCATTTTCTCATAGGCATTCAAACGGGCTTTCCCTTTGGCTTGTCGGGCTTTAGGGGCCATACGCACCCACTCCAATTCCCGTTCCAGGGTTTTGCGGCGTTTTTCTTCGGAGCGTTCTTCCTGCGCGAGGCGTTTTGCTTTTTGTTCGAGCCAGGAAGAGTAATTTCCTTGCCAGGGTATGCCCTCTCCCCGATCGAGTTCTAAAATCCAGCCGGCAACATTATCCAGAAAGTACCGGTCGTGCGTTACGGCAATTACGGTACCCGGAAAGTTTTGAAGGTATTGTTCCAGCCAGGCTACCGATTCGGCATCCAGGTGGTTGGTTGGCTCATCAAGCAGAAGAATATCGGGTTGGGTGAGTAACAAGCGTGCCATTGCTACACGACGCTTTTCACCACCGGAGCACACTTTGATAGACCGTTCATCTTCCGGGCAACGCAATGCATCGGCAAACAAACTGATGCGGTGGTCTACTTCCCATCCGTTCAGGTCTTCGATTTTTTCCATCACTTCACCCTGCTGTTCGATCAGGCGCATCATCTCATCATCATCCGTAACCTCGGCAAGTTTTTCTCCAATCTCCTCGTTTTCCTTAAGGAGTTGAATTACCTCGCCCACACCTTCCTCAATAATTTCCCGGACGGTCTTGTTTTCATCCAACTCCGGCTCTTGGGGCAGGTAGCCGATTTTGTATTGTTTCTCAAACTCAATTTTCCCCTCATAATTCTCATCCAGTCCGGCGATAATTTTAAGGAGGGTTGACTTACCAGATCCGTTTAGACCCAAAACGCCGATTTTAGCGCCGTAAAAGAATGAAAGCCAGATGTTTTTTAAAACCTGCTTCTGAGGTGGGAATGTTTTATTCACACCTGACATGGAAAATATGATCTTCTCAGACATTGATTACTTTTGTTCCGATTTTAAAATTTAGTGGTTTGTTGGCATCCGGACAATCAGATGCCGAATTCTCCGGCCGCTAATATCGTTTATGTCCTACAAAGAACCATACGTTTGTTCAATTGTTTCTTAATTGAACATTCAAGATTTTACAACCACTATCCAGCAGACCAATTAATTTGCGATTAAACCAGCATCCTTCCTGCTCTATGAATAAAACCCTCCAGCCCTTCGAAAAGGTCCCGCAGTTTTCAAAAACAGATGTAGCATATGCCTGCAACGACGAAGCACTCTCTCCGTTCTACAAATATCCCTGCAAATTAGAGCAGTTTCGACAGATTGTTCAGGATAAATCCACGGAAACAACACCACGTGCAGATCTGGTAAAGGTGCTCAAAGAGCAATACCGGCACTTTCCGGACAACCCCTATGTAGACCGGCACATCGATGCACTGGCTCAGAAAAACGCCTACACCATTGTCACAGCACACCAACCCAGCCTTTTTCTTGGGCCCTTGTATTTTATTTACAAAGCCATTACAGCGATTAACCTGGCCGAGGAAGTTCAGAACGCACTGGACGACGCCCATCCGATTGTACCTGTTTTTGTGTTGGGAAGTGAAGATCACGACCTCGAGGAACTGAACCACATTCAACTGTATTCAAAAAAAGTAGTTTGGGAGCCCGGTCTGGAAGGCCCGGTTGGTCCGATACCAACCGACACACTCAAACCCGCTCTGGAGGAAGTCAAAGAGATTCTGGGCGAAAGTGAACAGGCTGCCTACATATATTCCCGACTTGAAAAAGCCTATTCGGAGCAGCCTACTTTTGCATCAGCTACCCAGGCGTTTTTGCACGACTTATTTGGCAGGTATGGCTTGGTGGTTTTAAATATGAATCATCCGGATCTGAAGAAACATTTCATCCCAGTGATGGAGGAGGAATTGCTGAGTCAGCCTTCATTCAAATTGGTGAATGAGACCATAGAGCAGTTGTCTGACCTGGGATTCAAGGCGCAGGCTAGTCCCAGAGAAATTAACCTGTTTTATTTAAAAGAAGGGCTTCGCGCGCGGATTGTTCCTGACGGAGACGGATTTCAAATCCACGGAACAGCCATCCGATTTACTCGGGAGGCGATGCTGGAAGAATTGCATGCCCACCCGGAATATTTCAGCCCCAATGTTGTCTTGCGACCATTATACCAGGAAACGATTCTCCCCAACCTGGCCTATGTGGGTGGTGGTGGCGAGTTGGCCTATTGGCTGGAGCGCAAAGCACAGTTTGAACACCACGGCCTCAACTTCCCGATGTTGGTTCGACGCAACTCGGTTTTGTGGGTCGATGCAGACACCTGCAAACGGGTTCAAAAAATCGGTCTGGACTCCTCGCAGTTGTTTGCAGACACCGATGCACTTATCCGGCAATATGTAGAAAACCATGCGGAAGGCGAAGTTGATATCTCCGAAGAATTAAATCAACTTGCCCATCTGTTTGATCAACTGGCTGCAAAAGCAGAGGTCAGTGATCCCGGATTGGTAAAAGCAGTACGTGCGGAGGAAACCCGACAAACCAATGCATTGCAACAAATCCAGGGGCGTTTGGTCCGGGCTGAAAAGCAAAAACACGAACAGGCATTAAACCAAATACGCAAGATCAAAGACAAATTATTTCCCAATGGCGGCATGCAGGAACGCTCCGAAAACTTCCTGCCCTACTTCCTGAAATACGGGGCTTATTTTCTGGATACGCTCAAAGAATTCCTGAATCCATTGGAAGAGGGACTGGTCATTATTGAAGATACCGGGGAAGAACAATAAGCGGCATATTTGCACTCATTCACTTCTTCTCCATTTTATCTCAGTGTTTATACGTTCCGGGGATAGGTATTAATACCTGTTTTATCTACAAAGCAAGGACTAAACTGGCAATACGCTTGTGAGTTCTATACATTTGTATGTCCCCCGATACAGGGTTAACTCTCTGGATAGCAGCACTCAAATGTTTCTGTGCTTTTGTATGCTGCACTATTGAGTATCCCTTGCCCCCTTCCAGATTGTTTGATTAAAAGTGACTCCGTCTGTCCAGACTGAGAACAGGAAGATATGTCCCCCGCAGTTTTTCATTTTTAAACCAAACCAAATTATGAACGATTTCACAATAATACTGACAAGACAAGATCAGGCACCGCTTACCACAGGCGATGTAGATCGGATAATCAACGCGGCGGGTGATGGATTAGTTGGAATGCCGGGAAACCGAACCCTGACTGTTGGTCCACCTGTAAGTTGCACTTTCTCATTTACAAACACCAACCAAAGCGCTGCCACCATTGAGACTGCATTGAAAATTGCCGGTCAAGCCATTTTGATGTCGGAAATCGTAGCACGGGTAATTCCTGATTAATTCTGGTCTTTATATTTAAAAAAACCGTCGCAGGGGGCTGCCCTGCGACGGTTTTTTTCTAGAACCCATGCAAGTTTAGAACAAGGTTTATTGAGCAAAATAAATGTAGATGGCAACAACCACAAAGCAGATTGCCCAACCAAACTGTTTTACATATCGGAATGGGGTAATGTCCACCTTTTCGGTATATGTCAGTTCAAATGCTTCCGTCCGAGGCTTCATACGGCCGATAAGCAGCATAATTCCGACATTCAGGACAAACAAAATCGCCATCACGTGAAGAAAATGCGGGTAGTTGTCGTTTCCAAAAACAAAAGGTTTGAGAATAAACTGACTGATCGAGTACAGCACCACCCCGGAAATAATTCCCACCTTGGCCGCAAGTGCAGGCACATATTTAGTGAGATACCCAACCACAATAATCGTTAGGATCGGAATGCTGTAGCAGCCATTAACTTCCTGCAAATACCCAAACAGACCATCCGGCGCATAGGCAATAAGTGGCGCAATGAACATGGACATGATTGCAAGGAAAATTCCAAATAGTTTGCCGTACCGGACCACCGTTTTATCATCAGCATCTTTATTTATGTACGCCTTGTAAACATCGAGTCCGAATAAGGTAACTGAACTGTTGAGTGCACTGTTGAACGAGCTGAGAATCGCGCCAAAAAGCACGGCAGCAAAAAAGCCCACCAAGCCAAGAGGAAGCACTTCTTTTACCAGCTTCGGATATGCCTGATCCGGTATTTCCAACTCACCCTTAAAAATATAAAAGGCGATAACTCCCGGGAGCACCACAATCAATGGTCCGAGAATTTTAAAAAATGCAGCCAGCAGTAAGCCTTTCTGTCCTTCTTTTAAATCTCGTGCTGCCAGCGCCCGCTGAATGATCGCCTGATTGGTTCCCCAGTAGAACAACTGAACCAGCATCATACCGGTAAATATGGTTCCAAATGGCACGGTAGCATCTGGCCCGCCGATAGAATTAAACTTCTCTGGTGCCTCACGCAACAAGGTCGCTAACCCGGTTCCTATACTGCCATTTCCAATATGCATCAAGCCATATATCGGAATAAGCAAACCGCCAATCATCAAGCCGATTCCATTGATGGTATCTGAAACTGCAACGGCTTTTAGTCCCCCGAAAATGGCATAAACAGAGCCAATGATTCCGATGCCCCAAACACACAACCACAAGGCGGTTGTATGACTAATTCCAAAGGCTTGCGGCACATCAAACATTGTAACAATCGCAAGCGATCCGGAATACAAAACGATGGGCAATAACACCACAACATAACCGGATAAAAACAGGATAGATGCAATAGTCTTCGTTGTTTTATCATACCTGGATTCAAGAAATTGAGGCACCGTGGTAATCCCGCCTTTTAAGTATCGGGGGAGGAGAAAAACAGCAGTTACAACCATAGCCATTGCTGCCAGGGTTTCCCAGGCCATTACCAGAATCCCCTCGGTATAGGCCTGTCCGTTAAGTCCTACAATTTGTTCGGTTGATAAGTTGGTAAGCAACAGCGATCCGGCAATTACTCCTGCGGTCAGACTTCGCCCGCCCAGGAAATAGCCTTCAGAGGATGTCTCATCCGTTTTGCGGGTATAGAAATACGATAGAATGGCTACCAGCAGAGTAAAGCCTAAAAAGGAAAAAATCGTCATTGTGAATACGCTTTTTGCTGCTATTCCGATCGGAAAGCAGGTTGTAAAAAATGAACTAATTGTATCCGGCTGGTTCAAAATACCGGAAGCTTCCTGTGGTGGCTATTGGCTAGAGCAAGCAAGTTTATTCAACTACTCGCCGGGTTAAAGTTAATCAAGAATTCAAAATCACTCACCTCCGAGCGGCTTGAATTTCTCTCCTTCCGCTGCGTTGGTTCCCGCTTTCTCCTGAAAATAGGCGCTGATACGCTTCAAACTGTTTTCCAAAGCCTGACTATTTTCATCTACATCCCTCGCAGTTGGGGTGGTATTTCCTTTTCCGGGAAACTCTTCAATATGCAGGGTTTGGGTAGGGAACGCAAACCGCACGCCAAGGTCATCCGCAAGGACCAGAATGGCATACATCATTTCATGGCGTCCGCGGAGCTCGGCCGTCCAGTTGGGTGCTTCAAAAAATGTATACAACAAAATATTCAGTGAACTCGCTCCAAAACTGTTGAGGTGAACTTCAAAATAGTCTTTCCGGGAAGTCGGATGTTGTAAAATGATTTGTTTGATCCCTTTTACAAACAAATCAATGGTTGCCGGAGGGGTATCATAGGTGATTCCAATATCCGTTTTGAATCTGCGGTACACTCGAAGCCCCATATTGTCTACCACCTGGTCTGCCAGCATCCCGTTTGGAACATAGGTAATAGAGTTTGCAAAAGTCCGAATCCGGGTTGACCGGATTCCCACTTCTTCCACTACCCCATCGACACTTCCAAAGTGGATCCAATCTCCAATTTGGAAAGGCTTATCCAGAAATATCATGATGGAGCCAAAAAAGTTCTTAACCGTATCTTGTGCAGCAAGTGCAATCGCCAAACCACCTATTGATATCCCGGCAAGCAGAGCCGTAACATTTACATCCAAAAAATTGAGTATGTAAATGATACCAACAGACCAGACCAAAATACTTGCCAGTCGCTTGAGCACGGGAAGTAACTGATCATCCAGGGTATTTTCTGTTCTTTCAGCAACTTTTCGAAGGTTAAAAAACAAGACATTAATAACCTGGTTGACAATGAAAACCAGAAAGAAAATGTGCAATACACCGAGCCCTTTTAGCACCATTGCGTTGGTCAGGGGTGGCAATTGAAATGCCGGGAGCAAGAAAATGAAACTGCGAAGACCAATCCACAAGCCTATCAATCGGGCCAATCGCTTTACGGACTTTCTGACCCCTTCAGAAACACCGAAACGCCGTTTTACAAAGGGATAAATTGCCTTGTTGCTGATCCAGCGTACCAGGTAATAGACAACAACAGCACATAAGAAAGCCAGGAACAAGCCCAGCCATTTCCAGATTTCAATATTGAATAGCTGTTTTTGCCATTGAGGAGCCTGAAAGAGCGTGGCTACCTTTCCTCCAAATGGAAAGGAATCTTCATACAGCGTCGGCAATGCAGCAATCGTCGTTCTGGAATAAAACCACCGGTTCCCCACGCGTTCAACATAGATGGCAGGCTCATCCCGATCCAGGAAGTAAATTGCCGAACCGGAAATAGTGTCAAAGTATACATTGCTTTCCGGAAGCCGATTTATATCAATGTACATTCCACGCGCATCCAGTACTTGCTTCAATTTGATTGCATAGGGAATGGCATCCTCTGTGCGCATATTAAACGAACGTGCAGCGCTATTGGGCTGGTAGGAATCCCGTTGAAGGTAGTATAAGTGGTTAAAGACAACGGAATAGGGAGTTTCATTTGGACTTTGTGGTGTATTCTGCGCCTGGAGAGGGCTGACGGCCAACAACAATACAAAGAGGAAAAGTCTGTTTTTTAACAACATAATTTAATATTTCTTAGCACGTATCCGCAAGGGAGGGCGGCGCCCCAACTGGGCACTTTTGATAGTCGGCGCGCGTTCTTATTTCTTTTCTACAAACCGGTAGCCTACAAAGCGCGTTCGGAAATAAAAGCCGATCAACAGGCCAAAAACAAAACCACCAATATGCGCCCACCAGGCAACACCAGCAACTTTACCCGCCGAAGGCCCCAAATTTCCCACCCCTTCAATCAACTGTTGGACAAACCAATAGCCCAGGAAAAAAATTGCAGGTATATAAAAAATTGTAACGAAAAATAAAACCTTGATCTGAGACTTTGGAAACATGACGAGGTACGCACCAAGCACTGCAGAAATGGCTCCGCTTGCACCTACATTTGGTATCAAACTGTCGGGCATGATGTAAATCTGGGCAAATGAAGCAGCAAGACCGCCAAGCAGGTAAAAAACCACAAATCGAAAATTCCCCACCACTGCTTCCACATTATCCGCAAAAATCCACAAATACAACATGTTGCCAAACAGGTGCATAAAATCGCCGTGTAAGAATACACTTGTGAGCAGGGTTTCAAGATCGACCCCCACAGTGATTTCTGCAGGGATCATCCCATAATCACGTAGAAACGCATTGTAACCCGACTCCAGGAATGTACTTTGCCAGATGAAAATGGCAATATTCAGTACAATAAATCCATAGCTAAAATAGGGCGTATGCCCTCGGGCT
Source organism: Saprospiraceae bacterium (assembly GCA_041392625.1). Taxonomy (GTDB): domain Bacteria; phylum Bacteroidota; class Bacteroidia; order Chitinophagales; family Saprospiraceae; genus M3007. Next base: position 17,597 of record JAWKLR010000016.1, read on the forward strand.
ATGTTTTCATCGCCAATTGGTAAAAACATGAAATGGTGTGCTGTTTAAAACCTGAAATAACCCAATGAAAATTGAGTAGCAGGACAAAATAACACATAACTCGGCGAAGTGCCAAATAGCCCAGGGTAGAGACGCGATTCATTGCGTCTAAATCTATAGAAAAACAATTACTACAAATAAAAGGAATAACCGGGTCAGGACTTTTCCGGATAGGGAAATTTGCGAATCATTTTCTTAATTCCGCGTTCGATTTCATCGTACGGCAGGGATTCTTTGGCCACATAAACCAGCATGACATTGAGCGGACCTAATTCAGCCTGCTGCAAATGATCCAGCCATTCGGCTTTATTCAACCGATACGCTTCCCGCATCCTGCGCTTGAGCAGATTCCTGCTAACGGCAGTTTTAAAATTGCGTTTGGGAACACTGAAGGCCACCTGAGTTGGGAGGCCTTCCGGAGCAGGAGTCCAGGCAATCCGTACAGGGTATGCCATATAGGAATTGCCAGCTGCAAATATGCGGCTGATCAATTTTCGGCTTTTCAGCCGTTCATGGCTTGAAAAAGTGAGATCCTGGTTCACAGATTGGCAAGATAAGCAGATGCACCGAAATACAATTCACTACAGCCTGCTGCCCACACATTTATTCTGAAATTACCCTAAGACAGGCAACTGCAACAAATATAACGAGCGTCACTCTGCTAATGCAAAGTGACGCCCGCAGGTACAGCCAGGCTGTTACCATATTATGTACGCCGAGTTATTTTACGCGCATTTCATCAGACACGCTCAATTTTGCGCGTCCTGCTTTGCGGCGTCGGGTAATCAATTTACGGCCGCTTTTAGTCTTCATACGACTGCGGAAACCATGTTTGTTTTTGCGCTTACGGCGCGAAGGTTGATAAGTACGTTTCATCGCTATACATCAGTATTATTGCATTCCAAAAATCGGAGCGCAAAGGTAATTTGCTTTAATTGAACAACAAAGAAAAACGCTTCTATTTTTTCCAGAAATCCTGATCACTAGATTCTGCCTCTATTTATTGTTTTGTTAAGGCTGCAAATACAACTCAATATCCGGGCTCAAAAAAGGCAATAAAATGGTAGGATCGCGACAAAAGTCCGGGTTAAAATTCTCTTAAGTGACCAAGATCACGAAACGATCCGTTTAAAATAGTGTTTCTTTGCAGTTCGATATGAAAAGTGTCCTTTGTACTATGAAACTAAATTTATTATCCACCGTCGCCTTTTTGCTCTTGTCCTTTGGCCTTCAGGCTCAAAACCCGGTAAAATGGGCTTTCAGCAGCAAAGATGCCGGAAATGGCAACGTTGACCTTATTTTCACCGCCACTATTGATGAGGGCTGGACCTGTTACTCGCAATTCCTTGAAAGCGATGATGGTCCTGTTGCAACTTCACTTACCTATCTTGAAGGCCCACATTTTTCCCTAAAAGGGAAGGCCAAAGAAAGTGGCGATAAGTTTACCAAATTCGATAATGTGTTTGGAATGAACCTCACCAAATTCAAACACAAAGCCATCTTTACTCAACGGGTGGCTATCTCGGATTACAACACCCCGATTGAAGGTTATCTGACTTTCATGACCTGTAACGACGAATCCTGTTTGCCCCCAAAAGATGTGGATTTTAAGTTTGAAATCCCTGCCCCGTCCCAATCATCCGATAAAGCGGCAAACCCCGCTACGGATTCCCCGAATAAGCAGGATGCACCCGCTCCAGGAAAAGACGAAACCACTACACCTGAATCCCCTGCTGCAGGCGGAGTAGTTCCGGAAGAAGGAAATGGCGCAGCCAACGGAGGCTCCGAAACACCAGTAATTGGTGAAGAGGGCAGCACTGCCGTTGCTCCGACAGATGCCAATTTCATGGGCTTTTTTGACAGTAAACGCGATATCAACTCCGAAGAATATGTTGCTAACTGCAGCGCTCCGGAAGAAAAACGCAGCTCGCTTTTCTGGATTTTTATTGCCGGGTTTCTCGGCGGCCTTGTAGCCTTGCTGACACCCTGTGTTTTCCCAATGATTCCGCTCACCGTGAGTTTCTTTACCAAGCGGTCTAAAGACCGGGCATCCGGACTTCGGAATGCACTTTGGTATGGATCCAGCATTGTAATCATCTATGTGAGTATTGGTATTTTGCTGACGGCTCTGTTTGGTCCAACCATCCTTAATGAGATGAGTACAGACATGTACTTCAACCTCTTGTTTTTTGTTGTCTTTGTTGTTTTTGCACTGTCCTTTTTTGGTCTGTTCGAAATTCAACTGCCCTCTTCCTGGGTAAACAAGAGCGATAAAATGGCAGACCGTGGTGGCATGCTGGGCATCTTCTTCATGGCCTTTACATTGGCTTTGGTATCCTTTTCTTGTACCGGTCCAATTGTAGGTACGCTGTTGGTTGAAACGGCTAAAAACAATTCCGGTGATGCCTTGTTGGGCTTCATTCCGCTCCGACCACTGGTTGGTATGTTCGGATTTGGCTTGGCACTGGCCCTTCCATTCGCACTTTTTGCCATGTTCCCGGGCTGGCTCAACAGCCTTCCCCGTTCCGGTGGTTGGATGGACAATGTAAAAATCACCCTGGGTTTTGTTGAACTTGCCCTTGCATTCAAATTCCTGAGCACTGCTGATATGGTTCGTCACTGGGGTATTCTTAAGTTCGAACTCTTTATCGGAATCTGGCTTGTGTGTGCCCTTTTACTTGGATTGTACCAGTTGGGTATCCTGAATATGAAAGGAGCGAAGGGCTTCCCCGGTGTAGGCCGCCTCACTGTAGGAATCCTGTCTCTCGCATTTGCCGGGTACCTGGCAAACGGCTTGATCAAATACCAGTCACTCACCTTGTTGAGTGGAATTGCACCGCCCGTGCACTACAACTTCTTCCGGCCAATGGATTGTCCACACGGCCTGGATTGCTACCACGACTTCGATGAAGCACTGGCTGTTGCCAAAGAGCAAAACAAGCCTCTGTTTGTTGACTTCACCGGGTATGGTTGTGTAAACTGCCGTAAAATGGAGGAAACCGTGTGGCACCGCCCGGGTGTAATTGAACACCTCAAAGAAAACTACGTGGTTGCCTCATTGTATGTTGACGATCAGGAACGCTTGTTCCCGGACAATAAGTTTCACTACCTGCTCGATCCGCACACCGGAGAAAAAATCCGTACCAAAGGAGATAAATGGGCAAAGTTTGAAATCAACAATTTTGGCCAGTCTTCACAACCACTTTATGTATTGATGCACAACGATGGCAAAACCTTGCTAAGCGCACCTCGCGGATATACGCCTAAACTTGAGGAGTACAAAGCATTCCTCGACTGTGGATATGATGCATTTGAAAAAGTGCAACAAGAAGGAACTGATAAACCTTTGCTGGGCGACCTGAAATAAGTTAGCCCAACAACAACTCGAATATACCATTAAAAGCCAGCCCTTGGGGCTGGCTTTTTTTATTTGCCCTGTGGGCTTTTGTTTTCTTATCCAACTGTTGGACTAATCCTATTTTTTCATCATATTAGCACCTTCATTTATCTAATCCCTTTTTCATGACAAGCTTCACACATCTCGCCAGAGGCATTTTCTGCCTTTTCTTAGTATTTTCATCTCGTTCTTTACACGCCCAGATCTTTGCGCTTTCACTGGAAGATCGCATAGCGGAAGCAGAGCATATAGTAATTGCCCGGGTGACGGACCAGGAATCCTATTGGGACTCCGGACAGAAGAATATCTACACCAGCAACACACTTGAAATCCAGGCCTACCTTAAAGGGTATGCGCCTCAAACTAATGTGGTTTTGATTTCAGAAGGTGGAATGATCGACAACAAAATGGAGTCTGTTTCTCCTTCCCTTCAGTTGACCCCAGGCCAACGTTACCTGTTTTTGCTGGAAGCCGATAACCATAAAATCGACAACAAGCAATACCGGCAAGTACACTCAGAAACCATTCAAGCACGTGCCGTGGCATGTGTTCAGGGGGCCCTGCCCTACCACAGCGGAACCTTCCGAGATTTGCTGACAGAACCTCCACTTTCTGAAAGTGCGCTGCTACTGCGCGTACAAGCACAAACCCATGTTCCGGCACGCACTGCAAGGCAAGCTGTACTTCACCTCCCAAGTGAATCAATCCACCTCGCAAAGGCCAGCCGGTATCCAGGCTACCATTACCTCACTCCAAAACGGAGCCGGGAGCACAACCACTATTTTCCAGGCCGGAACACACGATACAAACCGGGAAATGATCATCAATGGAAGTGGATTTGGGAGCACGCAGGGTGTAATAAAATTTGCTGATGCAAATTCGGGAGGTGCTAGTACAATTTCATTGACCGAACCTTCCGATTATATCAGTTGGAACGACAACCAAATTCGAATCAAAATACACAGAAGAGCAGGAACAGGAGACCTGGAAGTCTGGGATGAGAACAGCAACAACCAACTTGCGACTACGCCCATAACGATCGAATGGGCTGAACTAAATGTTTATTCAGATTATCGCAGTTTTTCTGAGGTTGTTCGCCAAAATGTTCACTTCATACAGAGAGACCCAACCTGCCATGGGATCATTTTGATTTATGACGACTTTCACGGGCCAAGTGGCGGGTTTGCCGGCGACATTGATGCTCGTGGAGCATTTGAACGTGCAATTGAAACCTGGCGTTGTGAAACGTTTGTGAACTTAAGCCTTCATCCGGGTACAACAGATGTTGGTCTTGGGAATGATGACATTTCCATTGTCATGTATAACCCAGACTTGCCCAATGGCGTACTAGGGCGATGTACCTATTGGTTTTATGGAGCAGGAAACGGTAGCTGTAATCAATTCAATACCGTATGGTTTCTCAATGAAATGGATGTCCAATTTGCAGAAACCCCAGGTTCTTTATCCTGGTGTTTCTCCGGCTCCTGCGGCTTTTTTGAATACGATTTTGAGTCCGTAGCCCTGCACGAAGTGGGGCATGGAAATGGCTTGGGGCATGTGATCGATCCAAACAAAACCATGCACTACGCGGTGTCGAATGGAACGGAGCATCGCACTCTTTCTTCCGAAGAAATTGAAGCCGGAGAATTCCGGCTTAACCTGTCGCAATCCTGCTACAGTTCGTTGGGGCTTACTCCGATGACCCTACTCAACTCCAGCAGTTGCCTAATTTCCAACATCATCTGTACTGCCTTGCCTGTTGAACTCCTGCAATTTCAGGTACAGGCTTCGAATGGAGCCAGTATTTTGAATTGGAGTACTGCCACCGAGCAAAACAACCGGCATTTCATTGTACAGCGCTCTACCGACCTCCAGGTTTGGAAAGACATTGGCAATGTGCCCGGACAAGGAAACTCCAACCAACAACTGGATTATTCCTTTATCGACAACACCCCGCAACCCGGAATCAACTTTTATCGATTGAAACAAGTAGACTGGGATGACACCTTTACATACTCCCCCATTCAGGAGGTTCGATTCAACGAAAAAGGCCAATTTGAGGTGCACCCCAATCCTGTTCAGGACGGTATTTCCAGAATTCAATTCCCAACAGATGTGGACCCGGAAGATGCAGTAACCGGAAAACTCCTGGATGCAAGCGGAAGGTTAATCTGGGAAAGACAGTTGCGGAGCCAAGACTTTTTGGATCTCGCCAAACTCCCACAGGGTAGTTACTTCCTACAAATTGTCCAGGAACGAGCAGTTCAAACCATCCGACTGATCAATTAGTAGCGGTTAACTATTGGCTATTTTTTTCTGACGATTACCCGCCAGGCATGGCAGGGCTACGATTACCCGTCAGGCATGGCGGGGCAACGATTACCCGCCAGGCATGGCGGGGCTACTACGAATCTTGTGTATCTTGCAGTTCATGCAAGCCCCACAAGTATTCCCATTTGTGCTTCAACGCACTGCGTTTTTTGGAGACGATGTTTTATTGTTTCTGGAAACGGATTGGTATACCTGTGAGCGCGAACTGGAGCATGCCACAGCCAGTTTGTTGGAGGCCCGAAACACCTTGTTGGATATTCTGGATCAGGCATTACTTGACATACCTCCATCAGAGTTGCGCAGCAGGGTGTACAAAACCCGACAACTTTTTCACGATAAAAACAAGATAAAGCAGGAAGACAGGGACTCCTTGCCAGAGCCTTTAATTAAGGCTATTCTAGCCTGGGAAAAAGCCCATGTGCAGTTTGAAGGATCAAGTAAAAAATTGGAAATAACATACCAGAACGAACTGGAACGGTCTTTTACATGTATTCAATCCCACGCACAAAATCCCAAATTGCAACGCGCGCTGCTTTTTTCATCGCACAGTCTGTTAAAACGCTTGCCGGACCTGGCCCAAAAACCTATTCAGGCATGGAGAAAAAAAGACCGGCAAACCGCACTTGCACTTGCGCAATACCTTATCCGTGCGGCTTCCAAAACCTCTCCGCTAAGTTGGTTTACCACCCTTTCCGTTTATGACAAATCCGGACGAAACATCCAGGATAATACCCGTGTCCGACTTTCGCTTAACGTTGCACTCCTACCCTATTTGTATCATATACTGGACCAGGATGAAGCCTTTTTTAATCGATATCAATTCAGATTAAATCCCTCTTTTCATAACAAACAGGGCTGGGTGTACTTTGATGGTGAAAACGAAGCCTTTCAGGACATAGATGAATCCCCCTTTTTCAATGCGCTTTCAGACTATCTGTGCTCATTGCCTGGAAACATCCCGTATTCAGAACTGAGCCAGTGGCTTTCAGAGCAAACAGCAGGAACTCAGGACCAAATCCATGCATTCATACGTTCGCTTGTTGATCAGGGCTTAATAGAGCCTATACTTCCTGTGAATGGCTTATCTGCGAACTGGCATGCTGACTTGTATATCCATCTGCAAAATGGGCCACTGGCTTCATCTGTGCAAACCTGTTTGAAATTTCTTGAAGCCGTGTCGAATGGTATAGAAAAGCTCCGTGCATGCCTTGCCCAGGATGGGCTGAAAATACTTGAATCTATCCAGCAAGAGGTTCAATCTCTGGCAAGAGCAACCGGAATGGAGGCACCCAACATCCCAAATCATCAACTGGTGTATGAAGATGTTTTTTCTAAAATAACAGACTCGAAACTACCCGATCCGGATCAGATTGCAGGCCAGTTAGCAGCCCAACTAAAACTGGAAAAACGGGCTACGAACTCAAGGGCTGCGCATTTTTTATCCTATGTCCGAACACGCTTGCAAGCACACTCTCGGGTTTCCTGGTTAGAGGCTGCACGCGGGTTTCTTGAAGCAGGAGCCCCAGGTTCTGTGATAGATGAATTTTCCCATCAGCCTCCCTTATTTCACGGTGCACTTGTGCAAACCTTCAATGATGAGGGTGAAGAAAAATGGGTTTTGAATGCACTGTATCCAGGGGGAGGAAAGCTTATGCCCGGTGGGCAAGCCAATTGCCTGAGCAAGTGCAGGAAGCTTTGTCAAACTGGAATCCCAATCCAATATTTCCTGTGACCAGCTTTTCCAATATTAACTTTCAGTTTTGCAGGTGCTGCAATGCACTGGAATTTCCAGGTGCGCGCCCGTATGGCTCTGGTGATTTGAAAATTGGTGATCTGTTTTTTGAAAACAAGAACGGAACTCCGCAAGTATGCAATGCTTCGGGGACCCAGTGACCTTGAATGATATTTCCTTAGAATCCGTTGACGGCCGCAGTCCGTTGTTGCGTTTACTGCACGATTCTACAGTTCCTTTTGTTTCGCGGAGCATGTTTTTAGATAAAATCATACCAGTAACCAAAGATAGTGGATGGGAGTATTTTCCACGGCAGACTAAAGGCAGTGTAGTTGTACAGCGTGCCTGTTGGAAACTCGAAGAAAGCCATTGGAAAAACTGGTTGGAAATGGACGGACTGGATTTTTCCTACAGCTCGTTCCTCGCTGAGAGCACATGAAATACCCAGCCGATTTTTTGCCCGACTGGGAACTGAAAAGCCTCAGTACTTCAGTTGCTGGACGGTGTTCTTTTTATGCTTTTATTCCGACAATTATTGAAAAAGGGACGGGCATGCTCCAGATAACAGAATGCCTTCCCGATTTAAAACCGGGAAGGCATGCCTCAGAGTTAGTCCTGGAATGGAAACCTGATGTATAAAAATACTGGCTTTAATCGTTTTCTTCAATCGAGTCGAGCAAACGGTTCAGTTCTGCGTCGTTGTTGAACTTGAGCACGATTTGTCCTTTCCGGATTCATCCCGTTTAAGAATGGTTTTTGTGCCAAAAAAGGCACTAAACTGATCCTGAATGACCCGGAGACTATCGGGCAAACGCTCATCGGTCTTTGCCTTTTTTGGTCCTTTATCCTGATATTTTGAAATCAGATTTTCTACTGCACGAACGGATAAATCTTCTGCAAGCACCTGATTCAACAAGGAAATCTGCAGGGAAATATCGGATACACCTGCCAGCGCACGTGCATGCCCCATGCTGATTTTCTTATCCTTAATCGCAACCTGTACATCCACCGGTAATTTGAGCAGACGAAGGTAATTGGTGATGGTACTCCGCTGCTTTCCAACGCGCTCTGAAAGGCTCTCGTGGGTGAGGCTGCATTCATCAATCAGGCGCTGGTAGGAAATCGCTACTTCCACTGCATTCAGGTCTTCGCGCTGGATGTTTTCAATGAGTGCCATTTCCAGCATTTGCTGGTCATCCGCAATCCGAACATAAGCAGGCACCTCTGTGAGGCCGGCGCGTTGACTTGCGCGGAAACGGCGTTCCCCGGAAATTAGCTGGTATGCTTTATCGTGCAGACGCCGAACGGTCACCGGCTGAATCAGTCCGTGTACTTTTATACTTGCAGACAGTTCCTCCAGGGCGGTTTCATTGAACTCAGTCCGTGGCTGAAACGGGTTTGTTTCAATTTCCTTTATTGGAATCATTGCGATGGTGCCACTCAGTTCCTTCACCACCGCCTGCGGATTTGACTTGACCGCAGTATTCATTTGGTCCGGATTATTCAGGAGGGCACGGATGCCTTTTCCAAATTCCGGCTTGCTCGCTTTTTTTGCCATATCGTTTTTTTTCTGGTCCAGGACTTTCCTGGTACGTCAATCCATTGAGGGCAACGAATGTGCCCTGTAGCATTAGTTTTGGTTGCGCTTCAAAAACTCATCCGCCAGGTTAAAGAAGTTGGTCGCACCTTTAGAGGTTGCATCATACAAGGCAACCGGAACGTGCTGCATAGGTGCTTCGGCAACCCGTGAATTGCGGTGAATGATGGTTTCAAAAACATAATCGTTGCTGCTGTTGCGCACCTCTTCAACAATGGCATTTGCCAAACGCAAACGGCTATCGTACATGGAAATCAACAAACCTTCAACCTGCAAATCGGGGTTGTACCCGTTTTTAACCAGAGTAATGGTATTTTTCAATTTTGAAAGCCCTTCAAATGAGAACATTTCACATTGAACCGGGATCAATACTGTATCGGCTGCAACCAGGGAGTTGACAGTAATCAATCCCAATGAAGGCAGGCAATCGATGAAAATAAAATCGTAGTCGTTCTTCACCTCTTCGATAAAGCCCTTCATGATAAACTCCCGGTTTTCCCGACCAACCAATTCCACATCTGCACCAACCAGGTTGATGCTGGAAGGAAGCAAACTGAGGTTGGGGGTATTGGTTTCCATGATTGCTTCGCGCGGATCGGTGCCGTTTACCAGACAATCGTACAAACTCAATGTCTCTTCGGAAGTAAGCACACCTACGCCGGAAGATGCATTTGACTGTGGGTCGGCATCAATAAGGAGTACCTTTTTCTCCAAAATCGCCAGTGAGGCCGCCAGATTGATGGCAGTTGTTGTTTTGCCGACGCCCCCCTTTTGGTTTGCAATCGTTACGACTTTACCCATGTTCATTATCATATCTAATGGTTTGTTGATTTATAGGATATCGATTGTTTTCTTTTAAAATTCCATGTGGCCACCCACCTTCATAAGGATGAGTTCTTTGCCTTTGCTTGAAAAAGCGGCTTCGGCTTCCCGATGATTGATTTCGATGAATCCGAATGTATCGTAATGGCAGCCGAGTACCCGGTTGCATTCCACAAATTCTGCAGCCAATGCCGCATCGTGTGCATCCATTGTAAAATTGGAGCCGATTGGTAAAATAGCCAGATCAAGTGGAGGGCAGGTCATTGGGATGAGTTTCATATCCATGGTCAAAGCCGTATCTCCGGAAAAATAAACGACTCCATCGGGTGTGTCAAACACAAACCCTGCCGGAGAGCCTGCATAACTTAAGTCCGGAAAACTTGAACTGTGGACGGCCTGCACCATTTTTACCCTTCCAAAATCAAAGGTCCACCAACCACCTTTATTCATCGGATGGGTTTTCATGCCTTTTTCAGTGAAGCGTGCATGGATTTCCCAAATACCTACTAAAACAGCATCCGGATTGTTTTTGGCAATAATCTCCAAAGCAGCGATGTGGTCGGGATGGCCGTGCGACAAAAAGATGTAATCGCAGCGGATTCCGGCCGGGTCGATGGATTGTGCCAGCGAGTTTCCGGAGATAAACGGGTCTGTCAGGATACGCTTACCGGAAAACTCCATCAAAAAACAGGATTGTCCAAAGTATGTTATTTTCATAATCAACCGGAATTAATGCAAAAACTGCAGATTTCGTTGCTGCAACTGAATAGCCTGAGGCTTGTTGCAAAACAGTTTGAGACATGGCTCCTGCGCAAAGATAATTGAGTGATTGAATTTTGCTCAACCCGCCACTTTTTAGTTATCCACCAGTTGATGGGGATAACCAGACAAAAATTGTTGAAAAGATGTTAACAAGAGATCATCTGAAAATCAAACCGAGACAAGGTGTTGTTTGAGCGCTTCCCGGTAGTAATTTGCCAATCGTGCGGCAATTTCTTTTTGTTCAAAATTTGATTCAAAAAAGCGTCTGGCCTGGTTGCCCATGGCCTCCAGCATCGGGCCCGACTCCAGGCACCAGGCAACAGACTCGGCAAATTCATCCGGTGTGTCTGCTACCAGCACCTCTTTCTCGTGCAGTGCGTCAATGCCTTCCAGTCCTACCTTGCTGGAGAGCACTACCCTGCCAAGCGCCATGCCTTCCAGGATTTTGGCGCGCATCCCTCCGCCAGACAGCAAAGGAACCAACATAACGGAATGCTGAAGGATGTATTCCTGGGCTGAGCCAACTTCTCCGTGGACATGTATTCCCGGCTCATTCAACTGCAAAAGCCAATCGGGTGTGTTTCGTCCGGCAATGTGAAACTCCAGATCGGGAAACCGATTTTTGAGCTTGGGATGCCAAACCTCTTCCAGAAACCATTTCAATCCCTCGATGTTGGGCATCCAATCCAGCGAACCAATAAATGCGAGGGTAGGTTTTTGCTTAAAACTATCACCATGCGGCGTGTAACTTCTTGCATCAAGTCCGATTGGCGCTACGGTAACCGGACGGTTCAGGCCCATTTTTTTAAACAACTCCATATCCCGCTCGCTGATACAAACCAGCCCATCGTATCGATTGAGCATTTCTACTTCATAGGCTTTCAGGCGGGGCGTAATAATGTTGAGGTACCATTTCTTGATGGAACTGCTGTTGCAGGCAATGCGCTCCCAAATCTCATGCTCGACATTGTGTGCCCGCATGACCACCAGTGCGTTGGAGTATTTGCGGATTACCGATACATAGGGTGCCAGAAAAACAGTTTCCAATTGAATAACGTCGTAGCGGTTTTTTTGAAGCAACTGAATGAGTTTCCGCTCAAACTTCCGGTCGACAAACCGCTGTATGTGGTATGAATTGGTGGTAAACAGATTACAAACCGCGTGAAATGGTTTGATGCGGTTATCTACTTCAACGGTGTGGATGCTATGGTAAAAATCCAATTCTTCGGGCAGGAGGGATGTATCAAACCAGTGCTTGCTGGTGTTCATTGCCAGCAAACTCACTTCACAGCCCAATCCGGTAAACCCTTTGGCAAGGGCCTGAACTGCCAAACTCTCCCCGTCTTTTAAGGGATAAGGAAATTTTTTACAGAGTTGAAGTATCTTCATAATCCGATCTGTTTCTAGTCGGGAGCCGCATTTAAATTCCATTTTCGTACCAGCTCCAAGTCTCCACTTCTTATGTATCTTTGCCACCTATGGTATTACGGGCAGACAATATTCACAAGTCCTACAATCAACTCCACATCCTGAAAGGTGTGGACATGGCCGTTGAACGCGGGCAGGTTGTGAGCATCATTGGCAAATCCGGGGCGGGCAAAAGTACGTTATTACACATACTTGGCACACTCGATCTTGCAGATGAAGGCGATTTGCGCATAAATGATGTTTCCATCCGTCAACTCAATAAGCGTCAATTGGCCGAATTCCGAAACAAACACATAGGGTTTGTTTTTCAGTTCCACCACCTGTTGCCTGAGTTTACAGCCCTTGAAAATGTCTGTATGCCCGGATTTATTCAAAACACCCCACGACCAGCCCTGGAAAAACGAGCAGCCGAACTGCTGGACTACCTGGGGCTTTCCGACCGAATCCAACACAAGCCCACCGAAATGAGTGGTGGTGAACAGCAACGCGTGGCTGTAGCCCGCGCCCTGATCAATCAACCCGATGTTATTTTCGCCGATGAACCTACGGGCAACCTGGACAGCGTAGCCTCGCAGGATTTGCACCAACTGATCCGGCAATTGAGCGATGAAATGAACCAAACATTTGTCATCGTAACACACAACAAAGAACTTGCGGGATTGTCAGACCGGTGCCTGGAAATGAAAGACGGGCTGCTCAACGAAACCAACGGCTCCCAGCTTGTACACGCCACTGAATCACCAGCTGAATAAACTCTGTGAACATCCGCTCGCCAAAAAACACCGCTGTATCCCACATCGTTCGTAGAACGATGGCCCTGCTCGTATCGCTGCCTGTTTTATTTTTTTTCCAATATTGCTCCGTAAAAACCTACGAGCAAACGCCTCTACCAGAGGGCCCTCCTAAAGCAGCCAAACCCAAAAACATCATTCTGATGATTGGCGATGGGATGGCATTGGCACAGATCAGTGCCGGTATGTACTGGAAAGGAAATGGTCGTTCTGCGTTTGAACTGTTTCCGGTAGTGGGATTCCACACTAGTCATTCCTCCAACAACCTGATCACCGATTCGGCTGCGGGAGCAACTGCATTTGCCTGTGGACACAAAACCTACAACGGCGCCATTGGTGTCCTTCCGCCAGACGATACCCCCTGCGAAAACGTAATGCACCAATTGGGCGTCGACAGCCTGGCAACGGGAATTGTCGTAACCTGCTCGGCTACCCATGCCACCCCGGCTGCTTTCATCGCACACCAGGAAATCCGGGCGTTTTCCGAGGCAATTGCCATGGAATATCTGGACAGCCCGTTGGATTGCTACATCGGTGGCGGGGAATATTATTTTAACAATCGGCCCGATAAAAAACCGCTGGAAGATTCCCTGCTTCAGGAGGGTTATGTAATCCGGAGAAATAGCAACCTCAACAAATTGCCCATGGATGGCTCGGCGCCCTTCATGGTTTTCACCGCTCCCAGAGAACCTGCACCGGCGCTTAAAGGCCGCGATTACCTGCCCAAGGCCACTTCAGTTGCCTGCGAATATCTGAGAAATCGAAGCGAAAAAGGGTTCTTTCTGATGGTGGAAGGCAGTCAGATCGACTGGGCGCTGCACGCCAACGACCCAAACTGGCTGCGTACCGAAATGCTGGATTTTGAACGAGCAGTTCGCGCAGCCCTAGAATTTGCAGCAGCCGACGGGAACACCCTGGTATTGGTTACAGGCGACCACGAATGCGGCGGACTTTCCCTGGAATATGGCGGCAGATCCGCAGAATTCACCCCGAGCTTCGCCGAACGCCTACACACCGCAGCAATGGTTCCCGTATTGGCCTATGGCCCGCAGGACACCCTCTTTACCGGCATTTACGATAATACCGAACTGTACTATAAGATGATGCAGGCGTTGGGGCGTTGAGGGATCAAGTAGCACGATAATGGCCCCCAGTTGGTTCAATTTAAGTAGTGCTGAGTAAGCGCTTTTAGCCGAGTCTAATCCGTGTCTGGTGCAATGGATAATCCGGAATATTTAGTCCGAGAAATATATCCCGTCTGCCAACATAAATGTTGCCTTGAGAAACCAGTTTTACGATTCCGCTTCCCGCCCTGTTTTCCATTCGACTTCTGCGTTCAACCGTCAACAGACTATCGTTATCAAAGACAATATCATCGATGTAATACTGCTCTTTCAAGTTGGGCTCTTTTACATGGACATGCACATGGGCCGGTTCGTTTCTGTTGGGATATGAGCCTGGTCGCGTTGTATAAATGGAGTACCTGCCTTTTGAATCTGTTTTCACCCAACCGCGTAAATAGCCGTGGGTTTGTCCCAACTTATTTTTGGGCATATTTCGTTCTTCGCTGTCATCGCATGCATAAATTCCATTGGTATTGGTTTGGTAGTAATATAAAATTACATCCGGAGCAGGTGTCTGTCCATTCTGTTGATATACCGTTCCGGTCAACAATATTTTCTGCCCCGGCTTATTCCACCCGGGGCAGGTATCTATTGAAAACAATTCTTCCGGCATATTATAAAATACCGGCATCTCCCGATCAAAATCACTGCTCAATGTACTTGACTGCTCGGGTTGTGCCTGTCCACTACATCCTGTCAGAAATAAGGCCAGTGCTAAAATCAAGAATTGGGTCCTATACATATTCACATTGAAAGGTTTTTCAATTCACCATTTGTGTAAGTTATTCCTATACGAATTCGCCTTACTGCTACCAGACCAGGTAACCACAAATTCGGTTCGACACTACACCTACTTTAGTTTCAAAATCACCGCCTGATAAGGCAACAAATTGATCGCGTTGTTTTCAATCTGCAACTCCGAATAATTGTTGATAACCGTTGCTTCGATATTACCCAATTCCGACAGCGAAATGGAGGATGACTCTTCCGAAAAATTCAAAAGCACCAGCATTTTGTCTGCATCCAGGGTTCGAGTATAGGCATAAATGGTAGGATGTGCTCTTTCCAAAATCTCGTATTGACCATAAACCAACACGGGATTTTCCTTCCGCACCCTGGTCATTTTTCTAAAATGATTAAGTATGCTGTTGGGCTCTTTATCCTGAGCGGCCACATTGATTTCAGGGTAATTGTCATTTACCCGTTTCCAGGGTATTCCGCTTGTAAAACCTGCATTTTTTGTGGTATCCCATTGCATGGGTGTACGCCCATTTTCACGTGAACTGTAATTCAACAACTGCATAAATTCATTGAGGTCCTCACCGGAGGCCAAGGCTGCTTTGTACTTTCCTTTTGCATCCACATCTACATACTCTTCTATGTTGGGCATATCCATGTTGGTCATCCCGATCTCATCCCCGTAATAGGTAAAAGGGGTACCCCGCATACTCAACATAAATGTGTTTAGCATTTGTGTAGAAGGGGTACGAAACTCCGGATCCGGACTCCCGAAACGATCTACCAAACGGGCATTGTCGTGGTTGGACAAGAATATGGAAATCCAGCCGTTTTCTGCAAAAGCACTGTCCCACCGGGTGAACACGTCTTTAAATTCGGATAGCTCATATCGATCGGGCGTTCTCGACATATCTACCGACTCAAAATGGTAGGCCATTTGCAGTTCGTCGCGATCGGCATCAACCAGGTCATGGGCATCCTTGAAGGTACTTCCTGCGCCTTCGGCTACTGCAAACACATCGTATTTTTCAATCACCTCGTGGTACATTTCATTCAAATATTCATGCAGTTGCGGGCGCATACCGTACCATTTGATAAATTCCTTTTCATGTCCCTCAGGAAACTCCGGCCAGGTGGTGTCCTTGCTTGCAAACTGAAATGCATCCATCCGGAAGCCATCTACGCCTTTTTCGGCCCAAAACTTCATGATGTCATACACTTCCTTCCGCAACTTGGGGTTTTCCCAATTCAGGTCGGGTTGTTGCTCGGCGAACGTATGCAGGTAGTAGGCGTTGGTTAGCGAATCGTACTCCCAGGCACCTTCCGGGTCGAACAGGCTGTGCCGGTAGGACGGATCGCCCTTTTCAGCAGGCCACCAATGGTAATAATCACGGTAGGGATTGTCTCTGGACAGCCGGGATTGCTTGAACCACTCGTGCTGGTCGCTGCTGTGGTTCACAACTACATCCAGCACGAATTTTATTCCACGCGCATGAAATCCGTCCAGCATTTTTTGAAAATCCTCCATGGTACCATACCGGGGATGTATGGCCCGGTAATCTGCAACATCGTACCCATTATCCACTAATGGCGACTCAAAAAACGGGTTCATCCAGACCATGGTAATGCCCAGGCTTTCGATGTAATCGAGTTTTTCAATTACGCCTTTGAAATCGCCAAATCCATCCCCATCCGTATCCTTAAAACTCTGTGGATAAATCTGGTACAAGATGCCTTCTTTCCACCAGACACCATCACTTCCGGCTTGTTCGGCATCCGGCTTTTCTTCGCTGGCACAGCCAAACATCAAGAACAGCATCAGGATTTGTAAAAAGCGATTTTTCATAGTTTGTTTTGATGATTGATTATAGAAAGGCCTTAATGACAGGTCCTGCGTTTTTAAGGTGGAATATCTTATTTCAATCTAAACACACATCTTAGTACAACCTATTCGGGCGTTCCCTGATCAAAGCCATGGAAATGAAAATAACAACACTTTGATTAATATAATTATAAATGCAGTGGCTCCAATTTTGAAAAAACTTAATTGATTCCCAAATAAAACGTGGCCCAAGATAAACAACCTAATTAGAAGGGCAACCAGATCGTAAAATACTATCACCGGGTCTGGGTCTCCACCATAACCAACTACATATCCACCTTTCAAAAGAAATAATTTAGCAATCCAAAAGGCTAGCTCAACCCCAAATAGCATTTGTTTCTTCTTGCGATTATCTGCCTTGAGAGCCCCAATTATCAGAAAAAGCGAGCATGCTGAGAACAGAATATTTCTCGGTGCCAGAATCGATTCTCCCAGGACGACACAACCAGAAGCATGGGTATTATCTAAGGTCGTAAAAAAGCCTAAAACAATCCAGGCAATTAAGACCTTAAATCCGGTAGTTTCATATATCTCAAGGTTCAACTGCATGTACTTTGAAACCCAAACTAAACAAAACCCAAGCATCAGTAAAAATGTGGATGTAAATAAAAGCGGTATCATGCGATATTGGGTAGTTTTAAATTCATGAATGGCATATATGTACACCTATTCTTATCACACTCATCCCGCTTTCTGGTAAGCCTCATGCAGCCATCCACGGAGTTCTTCGTCAATTTGATTAACGTCGGTCAATTGAACCCGATGCGTGCACATGGTACCGAAAGGACCGGAGTTTTCAAGGCGTTCAGTGGTAGGTTTATCCTTCAATTTAAGCCCCAGATCAATTCTGGTTTTGGTTGAGGGACGAATAACTGCGAATTTCTTTTTCCGGTCTAAACTGACTTCAGTCTTTTTGGGCGTAACGCGAACATCTCCTCCAAATTCCGCTACCAGATCAAGCAATTTTTGGTAAATCGGAAGTAGAATTTCTTTGCCTTCGTATTGACTGGCAACGAGGTCATCCGTGGATTTTTGCTCCTCTTTTGAAAGCGCTACGATTGTGTTTGCAAAACCATGGGTCACGCCATGTTCCGATTTCAAAAAGGCTACCGCCTCAGTATGTTTCGTAAATGTTTTGGTGCTCAAAATAGCCTTCCATTCATCCAACGACTTGCCTGTTTTCGCTGGCATGTTGTCGATCATAGTTTGCAGTACTTTATCCATGTGGGTTGCTTTTAGCGATTAGGAATTTATGTGAACATACCGTGGTTTATGGAGTATCCCCCCCTTCAACATCCTGCCGCACTTTTTTTCGCCACGCTTTTCCATATGTGTTGTCCAGGAGTTCAAAAACTTGTTGATTGTAGGCGTGCAAACAATCCGTACTGGGCGGCTGGCACCCAAAATCGTAATATGCAATTTGATATTTTTTTTCAAATTTCCTATCCAATCTGGTGTTTGCCTTGGGTGCCACGCTCCCTACCAAAAGTAACCTTGCCTTTCCATTTTCCCAATCAGACAAAGCCGTTTGTTTATCAAATTGACAGTCGGCATGGAGTGTAAATGTTGAATCTACTCCGGCCGATGCCATCCGTATCTCAAACTCGTGATCACGATACCCAAATACATTTGCCCGGATTACATACACACTATCAGGCCTTAATCTCGGGATTTTGAACGCCCCTAAACTATCTAAAACCGAATACGTGCAACGACTTTTGGGAGCCCCTTTTTTATTAAACGCAATAAATTGCAAATCGACCGGCTTTAAACCCGTTGCCGAAGAAAGGATTTTTCCGGTTAGTGTGGTTTGGCTAAAACATAGATTGCTTTCAAAGAGTATGAAAGCCAGAAGGAATAGGTATTGTGGTTTCATATTTATTCTATACATACGGGTTCCCCAACACATGAAAAACCAAATCGAATGCAACATGGGAAAGAATCGCAACCAGAAGTCCTCTTTTCCAATAAATCCAGCCAAACGTTGTGCCAGTGATGAAATTTCCAACCATGGTGACACCAATGGTAAACGGTGTCAAATCCACAAAATTTTGTTGTAATGGCAGGTGGATAAGGCCAAAAAACACGGCTGTAATAAAAATACCTGCCCAAACCATCTTATTACTTGGCTCCTCCTTGCGTTTAAAAAACTGCATCAGGACAATTAAAAAAGACATCAGGCCCAGGCGAAACATGATTTCTTCGCTGATGCCGGCAGAGAATGAAACCAGGGCATAAAAGGATTTGGCAGGACGAGCAAGCTTGTGCGAAACAGGATAAAACGCTTTCTGCAATTCAAACAAACCCAATAAAACCAAGGCCACAAACACCGCCAAAAGAATACTCGATAGAACAGCATCCCACCTGAGCAGCTCACTTACCGGTTTCCTGGAAAAAAACCTTGCAATCACCGGGGCTCCCAGATTGGCTTTTGCAGATAGCCAAATACCTATAAAAGCAAGCAAGGCACCTAGTACCAGGCTACTAAGTCCAATTGTAAACACATCGCTAAAAACCGAAGGATTTAAATGCACATCCGTTTGTCCGGCTTCTATGTGCAATCTTTTTAGTTCCCGACTAAAAGGTATATTAATTAACGCACCAACCATGAAGAGCAGCACTACTGATACAGACACCTGCCAACGATAGGATTCTTTTTCTTCTTTATCCTGAGCAATGGATGGAGTAAATAGTTTCATAAATTGTATGTGAACCATGTTCTGATTGATCGCAATTTGAGCGTGCCTGAGATTTTTGATTGTGAAAATGCTACTTCCGTGCATACAACCATTTTGACAAAAAACATGGAAAACAAGAAGGTGGCATTTACACTAAGGATTGGGTTGATTGCTGCCACAAAATATAGAAAATCCACTAAACAATATCAGCGGAAGTGGTCGTCGGCAATTTCATTCGTGCAGCTTGGTAAAAATAAAAAAGCGCGTTTGAAATTTTGATTTGCAGATTAAAAACCCAGTCAAAATTCCAAACACGCTCTATGGTGTTTGTCGATACGGTCTATGTAGATCAGCCTATTTTCAGAGAGGTCATTGTCAACGAGCCTGCAACAGGTTTGTCGTTAAACACAGTCACTTCTTCATGTTCTTCTTTAAGTGCCAGGGAATACAGCAATGGTAAAAAATGTTCTGGAGTTGGAATCGCCAACTCAAATGCTTTCCCTTGCGATCTAAAATCGATCAATGGCTGATGGTCTCCGCTCAGGATATGGGCTTTCATTTTTTCATTTGCCTCCATTGCCCAGTCGTAAGCAAATTCCTCATTCAATCGCCCCCAGGCCACTTTTCTCAAATTGTGGACCATGTTGCCACTTCCAATAATCAAAACACCTTTCTCGCGCAGTCGATTGATTTCCCGGGCAAGTTCGTAGTGGTAACGCGCTGGCTGGGTGTAATCAATACTCATTTGAATAACAGGAATATCCGCATTCGGGTACAGGTGCTTAATCACACTCCAGGCCCCGTGGTCCAAGCCCCATTTATCATCCAGACCGACCGTGGTTTTGCTTACCATTTTCTGGGTTTCCCGGGCAAGTTCAGGATTTCCGGGTGCAGGATACTGCACATCGAATAACTCCTGGGGGAAGCCACCAAAGTCGTGAATAGTCGGTGGGTTTTGCATCGCGGTAACAAAAGTGCCTTTGGTTTCCCAGTGCGCCGAGATACACAGGATGGCATTGGGTTTGGCAATCTCCTTTCCTATGTTTCTGAAACCGGTAACAAATTCATTCTCCTCAATGGCATTCATGGGGCTTCCATGACCGAGGAACAACACGGGCATTTTACCCGTATTGTCCAAGGAGGAGGTCATTTTGTTTAATTCCTTTAATTTCATCGTTGAGCCGATTATGGGTGCTAAGGCCAATAGTTTTAAAAACTGCTTTCTTTCCATGTCATTTTCAACTTTTAGGCTGTATTGCCCCTCCAGATTTTTGATACACGTTGGTGCTTACTGTTTTACAAACTGCACTTCGGCGTTGATTTTCACTTCTTCATCTACCAATACACCTCCTGTTTCCAGCGCAGCATTCCAGTTCAAGCCCCAATCTTTGCGATTGATTTTACCGGACACTTCAAAGGCTGCTTTCTCATTGCCCCAAGGGTCAGTATTGGTACCACCGTACTCAACATTCAGGCTTATTTCCTTGCTAACATCTTTGATGGTCAGAATTCCTTTCAATCTGTATTCCTCATCATCAACTTTTGTGAATGAGGTGCTTTCAAATGTGATGGTGCCATATGTTTCAACATCAAAGAAATCAGCACTCTTCAAATGGTTGTCGCGATCGGCATTTTGGGTTGAAATCGACGCAGCATCAATGCTTACTTTAATTGGAGCAGTTGTAAAATCTTCCCCGTCAATGGATGCTTCGTATGCTGTAAAGTTTCCTTTTACATTGGAAATCATCAAGTGCTTTACTTTGAATCCAATTTCGCTGTGGCTTGGGTCTACTACCCATTTTTTTGTTGACATAATTCTTTCTTTTTTATGTATTTAAATTGAGTTATTGTGTGTGGGTTTGGGACTATTGAGCCAGTCCAATTTGCTTCATGAAGGATTGGTTATCCCAAAACAGATATTCTTCAACCATCTTCCCATCCTGCCATTTTCCGATGGTGGCCATGCGCAGTTTGAATTGTTTGCCGGTTGGAGGGATGGTTTTGCCCTCGCCAATAGGCATTGGCTGTGAAAATGTACCTTCCAGTTCGCCAATTACTGCTGTCCACTCACCACTTCCAAAGCGAACGGGGTGCTTTTCTATTCGCGTGTCGGGTGCAAAGGTGAACATGGGTTTCAGGGCCTCAATATGGGCCGGAGCCAGCCCCTCTGTAGTACTGCCATCCGGATAGTACACCAAAATATCATCGGCATGACTGTGGGAGAATTCGTCCCATTTTTGGTTGGTGTAAAAATCGTAGTCGAGGGTATCGAAGGACAATAGCCGGTTTTCGATAACTGCTTTTTCGGCCCTGCTGCTTTCTAATTCAGCCTCCAATGTCGTGATCCGATCCTGGAGCGCTTGCGTATCCGTATTGGTACAACCTGCAAATGCGAATATTGCGGCTACCGCAACTGCGACTTTTCCTCTGGTAATGATATTTGTCTTCATAAATCTCTTTTTGATTGTTTTTAAATAACAATGCAAAGGTGAAGACAATGGCGGGCTCGCGTTTTACACTATTCGGAAGTGGTAGGGTAATTTTAGGAAATAAGGGTGTTTTTCATCTCGTCTCGGAACTCACCGGGCGATTGTCCCGACTTTTTCTTGAAAACTTTTGAGAAATAGGAACTCTCGTTATAGCCCAGTTCAAAGGCAATTTCAGAAATGGTTTTATCGGTTGAGATCAACAGGTTTTTTGCTTCAATGAGTTTTCTTGTTTCAATGATTTCCGAAACACTTTGCTCCAGGATATTCTGGCAGATGATGTTCAGATTTCGCGAAGACATAAACAACTTTTCGGCATAAAACTCCACGCCTTCAGGCCGCCGGAAGTTTTCTTCCAGGATGTTCAAAAAATTGCCAAAAGAGATGTGCTGGGATTTTTGCAGCGTCTGGTCGGACGGAAGTTTCTTTTTCCGTTCTGCTTCTATCATGGTTAACAAGGCACTCAGGAGTTGTCTGATTATGGCATAGTCAACGGCCTCTTGCCGGGTTTCATCGTACATCAATTCACAGAGTGTCGTCAAGCGCTTAAAGCAGCTATCCGCCTCGAGTTCAATATTGGCCTGATTGTGATACAGGGAGTACAGCTGAAAGGTTGTTTCCGGAATGAACTCGCTTTTGAATCGAATCGCCCAGATCGCGCATTTCCCGTCGACGGGTTTGGGTATCAATCGATGGACTTTCCCCTTGGTTACAAAGCTTACAAAAGGAGCCTGGATTGAACTTGTTTTAAAATCTATAAAATGCTCCAATGCCCCTTCAATACCAATCAGCAGTTCTTCAAAATTGTGGTTGTGCGGCTCGTCAGGAGCCTGAGATACTCGGTCTGCATCCAGTGCATCTATTTTAAATATGTGGAACAGCTTATTCATTTCAGCTATGAATTTTGGACGTGTAACGGTGCTACATTCGTTCAGATATTCCACGAACGTAGCGGGATACAGAACACGTGTGGGGCATCTTTGTTCCGATTTTATTGGGGTTTTCTTTTATTTGGTGGGGTTGGGATGGTTTGTCAGGGATGGTGGAGGTGGGACTTAGATTTTCATTCGTTCATCCATAAGTTCGCGGTCATAATCAAGCAACCAATCCCGGTACGCTGAATGTATTGGTTTCAATGCCTGGATATCCGGAGCAATAATGTCCAAACCGCGGTCGTCGTACATATTGAAAATCATACTGCTATTGATATCGATAAAATAGATTTCCTTCGTTGTGCCAAAACGATGTTGATCTAATCTGGGCTTCCAGCCTGGAAAATCTGAATGACCAATGGCTGTCAAAATTTGTTGATAGTTCAATTTGTCTACGGTGGTTTTGATGACCGCTTCCATCCACTGGTCGCCTGGCTCGTAGGTACCGTAGTCATTTCGATAATGAATCTGGTCGCTTGTCAAATCCTGAATCTGGCGAAACACAAAGTTTCCGGAACGGATTCTCTGTTTTCTCCATTTGGAATAACCAGGATTTGGTATCCGATAATTCAAATGAATCAATTATTCCTGAAAAAACATCTCATCCTCCATCAAAACCTCATCAGAGAAGCCCTCAGGGAGCCAAACTTTAAAATCAAATCGCAATTGATACCAAAGCTGCTCTTCGAATGCATTATTGTAAATGCCATCAATCCCATCCATATTGATTTCAAAGGATGCAAAATTTGATATACAAAATCAAATCGGATTTCATCTGATTAATCAGATCCGTTTGCACGCTCATAGTGACTAATTGATTCTTTACTCCCATTGGTTTTTTATTAATTTTTGCGGTCACTGGCAATCAAAAATTTGTAGGCTTGTATCTTGATTCAAATCTTCATGATTTTAATAAACGATTGAGGTAAATAGGTATTCATCTTTTCGATAAATTCATTTGGAATTGATTGGTAATAGGCTTCGGCAATGGCAGCAGTCATAGAGGCTATGGTATCGCTATCGCCTCCTATTGAAATGGCAATTCGAATTGCATCTTCAAAATTTTCAGATTCCAAAATGCAATGATCGATTCAGGCACACTTCCCTGGCAACTCATCAAACGCATAATTTGGCGATTTCATTAATTGTCCGGTTAAGATCATAAAAAATCCTCCTCAATAAATTCCTTATCTGTGTCTTGATTTTCCTTTTCGCGCCAAAAATTGACATCGCGATTGCTTGTGCGCCTTTAATCCCTTCTATATGATTGTGCGTTACTCTGCACTTTTTTGAGCCTCTAGGAACACTTCCTCTTTGTATCAAAGGCAAAACCTATTGGACTTACCCGCATTGCCGAACCATTCCCCAACTGTTGTATGGTCCTCTAATTATCCCAGCCAACCATTTCTTAAATGTACCCCATACCCAGCAAATGGATAAGCCCGACCATACTTTTACGTTGCCTCATACCTTTGGAATTTAAAATACAATCCGCAATAGCAATGGTCAAGACAGTATCATCCGTATATCGAGACTGCTTTGTGAACAACTCAAAGTTTGTACTTTTTAGATTGTTCTTTTCAAATCGTGAGCCGATTATATCTCCGATTATTGCTCCGCGCATGGGGCTGTTTTCATTCGTTCATCCATAAGTTCGCGGTCATAATCAAGCAACCAATCCCGACGCTGAATGTATTGGTTTCAATGCCTGGATATCGGAGCAATAATGTCCAAACCGGATCGTCGTACATATTGAAAATCATACTGCTATTGATATCGATAAAAAGATTTCCTTCGTTGTGCCAAAACGATGTTGATCTAATCTGGGTTCCAGCCTGGAAAATCTGAATGCCCAATGGCTGTCAAAATTTGTTGATAGTTCAATTTGTCTACGGTGGTTTTGATGACCGCTTCCTCACTGGTCGCCTGGCTCGTAGGTACGTAGTCATTTCGATAATGAATGTGCTTGTCAAATCCTGAATCTGGCGAAACACAAAGTTTCCGGAACGATTCTCTGTTTCTCCATTTGGAATCCTTCAAGATCGGAAAATAGCTGCATTCGGACTAAACACCGCCTCGAATAATTTTATTGATCGCTCCTGCACAGTTTTGAAATACTCCGGGCTGTTTGTTTCACCAACCTGTAGGTCAAAACGCAAGCCCTTATCCCAACAATGGAACAGCCCTTTTCGCAGGGATAAACCTGAGAATTGATTGTCAAGGATATCAAGATACTGTTGTGCCGGAGTCAAAATATTAATAGGTTGGAATATGAAATTGAGTGTGCGTTGTAGTTTTACAGGGCTAAATAATTACCAGGGCCCGTCCTGCTTGACCTGAATAAAGTCCTTCCCGTTAAACCGAAAAAGGCCCTGTCCGGTTCCCCACCACATTGTTCCGGTGGTATCCTGAAACATGCTTTGTACACAGCAGGTGAACCCATCCTTGGGTGTATATACCGTAAAGGCATTTGGATTTAACAATGGAGCAGCGGGATCAAACCGTGTGGTACTTCCGCGTGCCGTGACCCAAATAATGCCAGACTGTTCGATGTAAATGCCCCAAAATTCGGTGCCGCCCAATCCATCCCCGGAAGTGTATTCGGTGAAGGACTCGCCATCAAACTTGCAAATGCCATCCTTCATGGTGAACCAGATATTGCCCGCCTTATCCTCTGCAATTCCTCCGGCATAATTCACACCCAGCCCTTCCTTTTCCGCAAAATTTGTGATCGCCTCTCCATCATATCGGAATACTCCTTTTTTAGAAGTCGCAATCCAAATATTTCCGGCATGGTCTTCCATCAGTCCGGTAACATTGACTGGTGGGAGTTTCTGAAATAAGGAGAAACATTGACCACCCTCGTGGTCTTCCGAAGGATTGTATCGGAACACCCCTCCATGCGTACCTACCCAAATACCGCCCGATTGGTCAACCAGAATGCTTTTTCGGCTAATCCCCAAATGGCTTAGTCCATCTTGCTGGACGTAATGCCTGAACCTGCTCCCATCATATTTATAAACACCCTCATCGGTACCAAACCAAAGATTTCCATTTTTATCCTCATTGATAGCAAATACACTTTGTGCATTGAAGCCTTCCGGGTTGGAAAAATAGGTCAGGCTTTTTACATCATACCGCACCACCCCTTCACCGATGGTTCCAAACCACAAATTCCCTTTGGAATCCTGAAAAATGCTTCGAATGTATTGACTGACAAGGGTGGTATCAAAATCGGGAGCAAGCGCAACAGCCTTGAAGTTTTTTACAACTTGTGGAATCGGCTTGGGGCTGCTTAAATCATTTGAAACCTTGTTGCGTTCCTGGCTGCTGCAGGCGCTTGAAATTAGTAGAAAGCCCAGGAGCAGTAGCTTGCTCCATGCCTTTATGCTAGTTTGTTTTTTCATTTTCTGTACTTTGAACTGCTGCTCACTTTCGATTTTGGGTTTCCAAATGCACATCCTTACTTCAAGCATGTATCCCCCAAATATAGTTCCTAAACACCACCGCATCGGGTAAAAACTTCAAAATACGAGCGCCCTCTCTGAAATGATTGGACATGGGCAGGCAAAATAGTACGAATTGACATCCAACTGTTATTTTGTTTTCTTACTTACTGCTTTTCAGCGCGCATTCCACAAACCTTCTTACCTTTGCGCCCGCTATGCTTTCATTGTCAAATATATACGTCCAATATGGCGACCGCATCCTGCTGGATTCGGTCAATCTCGTGGTAAAACCCGGTGAGCGGGTGGGTCTGGTAGGCCGCAACGGTGCCGGAAAATCAACCATGCTCAAAATCATTGCCGGAGAGCAATCTCCCCACGAGGGCAATACCGTCAAACCCGCGCATTTTACCCTGGGCTATCTGCACCAGGATATGTTGCTGCCCCGGGGTAAAACGGTGATTGAAGAAACCATGGGCGCCTTCGCCGAGGTAATCGCGCTGGAAAAAGAACTGGAAGGCATTCACGAAGAACTGGCCGTCCGGGAAGATTATGAATCCGACAGTTACAACAAACTCATGGAACGCATGGGCGACCTGACCGAGCACCTCCACCACCTGGGCGCATCCACCTCCCAGATTGAAGCGGAAAAGGTTCTTAACGGTCTTGGTTTTGTACACTCCGACATGGAGCGCCTCACCGATGAGTTCTCCGGTGGCTGGCAAATGCGGATTGAATTGGCAAAAATGCTGCTTCGGCGTCCCGACTTACTCCTGCTCGACGAACCTACCAACCACCTCGATATCGAGTCCATCCTCTGGCTGGAAGACTGGCTCAACAGCTACAGCGGCATGGCCATTGTGATTAGTCACGACCGCCGTTTTCTTGATAATGTAACCAACCGCACCGTTGAAGTTTTGCTGGGCAAACTCTATGACTACAAAGCCCCCTACTCCAAATACCTGGAGTTGAGTTCCGAGCGAAAAGAGCAGCAACTGAATGCCTTCAAAAACCAGCAACGGGTGATTGCCGACCGCGAGCGTACCATCAACCGGTTTATGGCTAAGGCCACTAAAACTTCGATGGCCCAATCCATGCAAAAGCAGTTGGATAAAATGGAGCGCATCGAGATTGACGAAGAGGATACCAGCTCCATGCGCCTCCGCTTCCCGAAAGCACCGCGCTCCGGGGAAGTAGTTGCCAAAGCCGAACAGATGATCAAGCGCTACGGACAACACACCGTCCTCAACCAAATAGACTTCCAGATTCTGCGCGGAGAACGCGTTGCGTTTGTCGGGCAAAACGGACAAGGAAAAACCACGCTGGCAAAAATCCTGATCGGTCAGGAACCGGCAACAGGTGGGCAAGTTACCCTCGGACACAACATTTCCATTGGATACTATGCCCAAAACCAGGCAGAAACCCTTGATCCGAAACTTACCCTGCTCGAAACCATGGAGCAGAACTCTCCGGAAGAAATGCGCCCAAAACTGCGCGCTATCTTGGGTTCTTTCCTGTTTAGTGGCAACGATGTAGATAAAAAAGTGGCGGCTTTATCCGGTGGAGAGCGTGCACGCCTCGCACTGGCCTGCATGCTGCTGCGCCCGTTCAATTTCCTGCTGCTCGACGAACCTACCAACCACCTGGACATGCTGTCGAAAGACGTGCTGAAACAGGCTCTGACGGAATACGACGGGACGCTTTTGATCGTCAGTCACGACCGGGAATTCCTATCCAACCTTTCCTCCCGCACCATTGAGTTTCGGGACAAGCAGTTGTTTGAATACCTCGGTGATGTCAATTACTTCCTTGATAAAAGAAGGCTTGATAACATGCGTGAAGTGGAAAAGGCCACCGTACAAAAATCAAGCGGAGGTCAGGCCCGTTCGGATTCACAAGCCGGCCCGGTACTGAGCGAGGAAGATCGAAAGCAACTCAAACGACAAGTACAGCGCTCCGAACGGAGAATAGAGGAACTGGAACAGGAAATCGCCACCATTGAAGGCAAAATGGCCAAACCGGAATTCTACGATGATCCGGGCTCCGAGAAGGTGATGAAAAAATACGGAGAACTGAAATCCGATCTGGAAGAGGCCTTTGCATCCTGGGAAGAGGCTATGAGCAAACTCGACTCCTAATCAAACACCGGGTGCTATGAAAACCAGACTCCTGGCAATCGGCATTGTCGGACTTTTTTTCTTTCTGATATACCTGTATGTCCGGGAGTTTCCGGTATTTTCAAATACCCTGAACATCCAGGCTCTGTGGCTGTATGCTGCACTGACCGGGTGTGTGATTTTAGTGCTGGTTTATTTCATTTTTAACCATAGAATCCGGTTTATAAAACAACAACGCCCTGAATGGGTTGCCCTCATTGTGTGTTCCTTTCTTTTTTCTCCACTTTGGGTCAGTCTGCTCAACCGAAGCATTGGTGAAACCAAGTATGAGTCCTTCGAATTTATCCGGGAAGAAGCCTATTTTGCCTCCGGATATGGATTTATAAAAGGAGAACCCATGAAGCCAACAGGATACCGCCTGCAAGTAAAATACGGGGACAAAACCTATCAGTTCAAATACAAAAGTCAGGCGTATTACCCCTTATCCAAACGAGGTGATTCCATACTCCTCCCCATTAAACACGGCTTACTGGGAATTCAGATCATGAAACTCAAGTAACACCCAACAGGCAATTCAGAACGCTTTAATTCAAGATCATGCAGCCCGATTCATTTGTAGTAAAAGAAAGCAAAGACCCGAAAACAACAGCATCCCATATTTTACCAATTTATGCTACCTCCTCCTTTTCATTCGACAATCCGGATGAAAGCATAGAGATATTCAACAACATCGAAAACGGGCATGTGTACAGCCGGTACGCCAACCCAACGGTGGATGCCGTAGCCCAAAAAATTGCCGATCTGGAAACGCTGGGCCTGGATATGGAGGCTACCGGACTGATGTGCAGTTCAGGCATGTCGGCCATCTCAACGTTGCTGATGGGTTTGTTGAAATCCGGAGACAAGGTGCTCAGCCAGGCCAACCTGTATGGCGGCACTACCGAGCTGCTAAAATCTGTGCTGCAACCGCTTGGCATTGAGCCGGTTTTTACCAACCTGCAAGATCTTGATCAGGTCGAACGCCTACTCAAAGCAGACCCTTCTATTCGACTGATATATGGTGAGACCCCTGCTAACCCATCCATGGCCTGCATCGACCTGAGCGCATTGAGTGCAATAGCAAAACAAGCCGGTGTCTGGACGGCGGTTGACAACACCTTCCCTACCCCACTGCTGCAACAGCCATTTAAGCATGGGATTGATTTCAGCGTCCATTCCACCACCAAGTACATCAATGGCCATGGAAACAGCATCGCCGGAGCGATTGTTGGAACAGACCGTCAACTGATGCGGGAAAAAATCTGGAAGACCATGAAACTGGCCGGCACCAACTGCTCGCCTTTTGAAGCCTGGCTGACCTATACCGGAATGAAAACCCTTGCACTGCGCATGGAGCGGCACAACAGCAACGCCCAGGCACTTGCAGAATTTCTCGAAAACCATCCGAAAGTAGCCCGCGTAAACTATCCGGGATTACCAAGCCACCCCGATCATGCCCTGGCCAGCCAGCAAATGAAGGGTTATGGTGGCATGCTCAGTTTTGAACTAAAAGGAGGCATGGAAGCCGGGCTGGAATTCATGCGCGCCGTTCGGTTCTGTACCCTGGCTCCTACCCTGGGCGATGTCGACACCCTACTCTTACACCCGGCCTCCTCGTCGCATCTGCATGTGGAGAAGTCTGTCCGGATTGAAAACGGAATTACTGATGGCTTGATCCGCGTATCCGTAGGTATTGAAAACCCGGCGGATATCATTGCAGATGTTGAACAGGCGATTGGGTAGAAATAGGATAAAAAGCCCGTTAACCTATACTTCACTGGGCAATATGCCGAACACCTGTTTAAAACTCCGGGTAAAATAGGAGACACTGCTGTACCCAACCTGAATGGCAATTTCGGATACATTGCCCACTCCCTGTTCCAACAACAATTTGGCCTGGTTCAACCGGCATTCCCGAATCAGTTCGGTAGGACTTTTCCCTGTGAGGCCTTTGAGTTTTCGGTGCAACTGACTCCGACTAAAAGAAACGGCTTCTGCCAGGTCTTCCACGGAGAAAAATTCATTGTCCAGCTCCTTTTGAATGGCTGCATATACTTTCTCCAGGAACCGTTCATCCGCAGATACCAGTTGGATACTACCCGTCTTGGGAATTCCGATATATCGGGAAAACTGCCTTTGCAAGCGTTCCCGTTGCTCGATCAGGTTGGAAACGCGAACCTGCAGCTCCCGTCCATCAAATGGTTTGGTAAGGTAATCATCAGCACCGGTAGCAAGGCCTTCTAATTTATGGCCCTGGCCCGCCTTTGCCGTGAGCAGGATGAGCGGGATATGACACGTCCGTTCTTCGGATTTCAGTTTGGAACACAGGGCAAACCCATCCATTTCGGGCATCATTACATCACTGATAATCAGACTTGGGATGTGTTCCAGGGCTAATTCCAGGCCAATACGGCCATTTGAGGCCGTTAGTATTTGGTACCCATCTCCCATAGTCTCTGAAATAAAACTCCGCAAATCGGGATTATCCTCAACAACCAGAATGCTGGGTCGGTCATCCTGGGGATCAGAAAAACCGTTGCCATTTGAGGATTCGCTAACAGCGGGTTCGGCCCGTTCGCTTGCCAGAAACGGCACGGGATTTTCATCTTCGGACTCTTCAAAAACGGTGCCTTGGGGAAAGCCGTTTCGTTCCACAGGGAGGCTAACTGAAAAACGGGCTCCACGCCCCTGGTTGCTCTCCACACTGATTTGTCCTCCGTGCAGATCGACCAATTCTTTTACCAACGACAGTCCAATTCCACTGCCCTTTTCTTCTGTGCCTTCCATTTGGTAGAAGCGGTTGAAAATCCGATCCATTTCTTCCTTAGGAATTCCTGGTCCGCTATCCTCTACAATAAATTTGAGGCGACCGTGCTCCACCCTCGTCCACACAGATACATGCCCTTGTTCCGGCGTATACTTGAAGGCATTTGACAACAGGTTTACGGTAATTTTCTCCAGTTTATCCCGATCAAACCAAAAGGTGGTATCAGAGGCATGAAAAGAAGCCTGAAAGTGGATGTGGCGGCGTTCAGCCAGACTTTCAAATGAGAACACAAGGGCACGAAGAAATGGAATAAGCGGAGCCTCTGTTGCTTTCAGGCGCATGCTGCCACTTTCAATTTTTGACAAATCAAGGAGTTGATTGACCAGTTCCTGAAGGCGCAGGGCATTTCGGTGGACCACTCCCAAATTTCGTGCGGAGACCGTGAGTTCCACATCCTCCTTTTGTGATTCCAAATCGCTTACCGGAGCGGATTCTATAAGTTTTTTTACCGGGCCCAATATTAGCGTCAGGGGTGTACGGAACTCGTGGCTGATGTTGGCAAAAAACCGGCTTTTCATTTTATCTAACTCCATGATCCGGTCAGCATCCCTTCTGAATTGTTCGTTCTGCCGAAACTTGTAGGCAAGACCAACAATGTAGATTACCAACAAACCCAATTGCCCAACCGCCCAGGGGTTTAGGTACTCAAATTTAAGTACACCCATATTCCAAAGCACCCCTAAAATTGTGAAGACCGTTTTCCAGATGGTTCCAAATCCAAAAATTTTGGCAAAGATGTCCTTTAGAAAAATACTCCACAGCCCGACCGCCAACATTAATAATTGTAAAACCATCATATGCATGCGCGTGGTTAGCGTACCCCCTACCTGACTCACTTGAATCAAACTTTCCGTCATCACAAACAAGGTGGCCCCCATGCAAACAATAAAAAAGTAGTGGAGCCACTTTGATTTTTCTTTTGCATTGATATAGCTTGTTCCAAACAACAGAAAAAAGAACTGAAAGCCATAAGCCAATATCAAAAACAAAGGGTAGGTTGCAAACGGATGATTGGGAATTATATGGACAATCACCCACTGATTGGGATCTAGGAGTAAGAAGTGAAAGGCAAGAAAAAATGAAAACAGGGCAAAATACAGGTACGACAAATCCCGCCCCATTACAAAAAACAAGAGGCTGAGCAATCCTATGACCAGCGCAAATCCAAAGCAAAAAAACACCAATAAACCCATCGAATCTTCCCGGGGAATGGCAACTTTGGGGGATCGAATTTCAGGAAATAAGACGATCGGGTTATCACCAAATCGCCGGTCAACCCTCAAATAAACATCCAGGCTGTCTCCTGCTGCCATATCAAATGAAAAGATGTTCAGCCCCGGGTGTTCTTTCACATCCTTTTCTTTGAGGGGCAAAAATAATCCGGATCGTTGTTTTGAAACCAGCGATCCACCGACTACAAAATACGCATCAACATAGTGGTTCATGGCAAAGTACCGTACTTCCAGTACGTCTAACTCTTTCGAGTCGGGCCAGCGCAACAACAAACGCCAGTCTTTCAGGCTGTCTACCGCCCGAAATCCAAGATGCAACCAAAATGCCTGCTTGACACTATGGTAATATACGAAGCTGTCCATTGGCTCAAACAAGGCCTGCTTATTCAGCACATCGTCGATACCAAGTGATTCCGTCGAATCAACATAAAGCCGCACTGCATCCTGTAGAGAAACGACCATTTGATCTGACCTAACTGGAACATGGGTCGTTTGCGATCTGAGTTCAGGGCTGCCCAAGCAGACCAGAAATACCATCCACAAAATTTGCCAACGATGTGCAGTTCCTCTTTTAAAAAAATATTGGAGAGTGCGTGACATGCTACGATACGTTTTAATCCAAGGGTCTCAAACAGACTTTTTTAGCCCTTCACCCGGTAAAGAACCTTCGAATATATGAAAATGGGCTTAAAACCACCGCAAATTGCTCAACCAGAAACAGGAAGTTACATGCAGTAAATAGATACGGCGACCTAAGCAAAAGTCAGTTGGGTTGCGGTCTGATTTTATTTGACCACAACCCAACTGTTAATTGGCAAAGA
This sequence comes from Saprospiraceae bacterium, assembly GCA_041392625.1. Taxonomy (GTDB): domain Bacteria; phylum Bacteroidota; class Bacteroidia; order Chitinophagales; family Saprospiraceae; genus M3007. The sequence goes on from JAWKLR010000016.1 coordinate 50,818, forward strand.
ATCATTAATTGTACCAGGCAGCAAACATGTTTTTTGCCAAGCCAATTTTTTGCCCATCCGCTGGTGTTTCATCACCCAGCATTTCTGAGTACTCAATATCCGAGGCATGAAAGGAAACAATTTTCCAGGCTCCTTCTTGCTTGTGCAAAACACACGTGATGATGTGCCAGGGGTATTTCGGCATTTCTTCCGCACCAACCTGATATCCAGCAACAAATCCAGTCAGCAAGACCAAGTCATCTGAAAGTACACGGATTTCATCAACTACATTGCGCAGATTCATGTCTTTAAACTGTCCACTAAAAAGCTGTGCATGTGATTGCTCCTGCTCAACAGGGCCGATGTGTTTGAAGTACAATCCATTCCACACGATGTTGTCGTGATTCGGAGCAAAGGATGTTGCCCACTGGGCGGCATCTTTGGCATTCCAACTGGTTTCCAAGTTTTTGTATACAGCCCGGATTGCGGCAGTTTCACTGGCGTTTAATTCCTGACTGTAACCTGATATTGAAAACAGCGTTGCAAAAAGCAGGGTGGCAAAAAAAGAGATACATTTCATTTTGGTAAAAATTTGAGAATTAAAAAATGTGTTTTCAGTGTTTGATTAGAGCATGCTCTCATTTGGTTTGGAGACTGATTAGGCCTCCTCAGGGGCTTTCGGGTTTTCTTTTAAATACAATTCGTAGGCGACGAGAATTCCTGCCAACAACAGTATCAGGTTGTCTATATGTGCTATGAGTTCAATGCGTGGTATACGGCTGAGCGGGAAACCAATTGCTCCGAGCATAGTAAGCCCGCCGGCCACCAGACTAACCTTGTTTTTACGCCATAAAAAGAAACCTATGGCGAGTAAACTGAATGGGAACAAAATTCCCGGAAGAAACAAATACCAATTGCTTACAGGCCCTACAAGTGCTTGCCAAGCACGGTAAGCCTCTATATCCGTACAACCGGCAACTGCGGCATAAATACCCTCTACCCCAAAATTATTTCCTGCAAAACAGGCATAGGTGGCAATGATAAAACCAAGTGCAGCATACCGCGGCATACTTGATTTTAGGGAATTGAACATCCCTTGAAATGCAAGGAGATAAAAAACAAATGCAAATACCTGGGCAAGCCCGCCATTAACCGTTACCAGGCCATCCTGCCAAAAAAATTGAGAAATACTCAAGCATAAAGGCCCCAGCACGGTAGCAGCGCCCCATACATTTTGTTGAAATTTTGAATTTTCCATTTTTCATTGATTTATGAGCATGTGTATGTTCTGAATAATATTACCTGCTCTTATTTGAGTTTATCACCGGGTCTATCCGGAACAGCACAAAGGTGAAGTGGGTGGAATGACCAATGGTTTCACCCTTGTCGCGAATTGTTTCAATTTGGTCGCATTGCGCCATCTGTGCTAGCTTTTGCGACAAAAATGAAAAAGCCGGTCGGGAATTCCCGACCGGCTTTTTCATTGTCATATACCGCTCTACTACGGAGTAGGCACCCCATAATGCAATTGCTGCAAGGTTCGACTGTTGGTTCCATTTAGCCTTCTGCGAACGGTCACTACAAACAATCGATCGAATTCATCGTCACTCAGGCTTACACTGGTACCGGACAAAGCTTCCACAATTACCGGAATGGTATTAGAATGCCCAACAACAAGTACGTCTTTGCCTCGGATTGCCTCCAGAGCAGAAATCAGGTCGTTGGTTTGCTGTGCATTCACAATTTGAATGGGCTCATTCAATAAATTGGAAGTAGGCTGCGCGGTTTGCTGGGTACGGATAAAGTTGGTTGCAAAAATGGAATCTATTCCCTTATCGCGCAAGGTATCGCAGAGCACAATCGCACGTGCAAAGCCTGCTGTGGAAAGTGGAGAATTGGCAGAGTTATCCAGACGTTCTGCATGGCGCACCAGATAGTATTTGGTAACACAAGAAGTGCTTGCCATACAAATCACAAGCAGCAGAAATACAGGGAAACGAAATTTCAGATGGTTCATAAGTGTTTCTTTTAAGTGGTGTATGTACTTTATGTTTCTGTCGAAGGTTTTGTGAACAGACAGTCTATTGAAGTTTTTCCAACAGCCAGTTGCGCTCAGTTAGCACCGGGGCATTTATGATTTCTTCTTTCAACTTGTCAATTTCCTGTTGATTGGAGAATGCACAGCGGAGTACAGACCTGGTAAACCGAACGATATTTAGGTAATTTTCCCGATGGTACCCTGCAGCCCGCTTTCTTCGAATGTACCGCTCCATGCTGTCCAAATGGCTTTCCAACAGCGCGTCTTCTTCGGTCTCAAAGTAAATTTTCATTTGCAAAATCCGGGCATTCATGCTGTTAATAAAGTCATCGTAGTCGGCCTTTTGCAAATATAAAAGTGCATCTCCGTAGGCTTGTTTGGCATAGGCAATTCTTGCCCGGTTCATACTAAACGCTGCTTCTCTGTACCGTCTGTCCAGGCTGGACTTATAGTTCTCAATAAACTGCTCTGCCCAATCTATCTCATCCAGGCGCATGGCAAAACCTACGATGTTGTTGTAGGCAAAACGGGATAAAAGCCCATTTTCCAGCAAAAGTCCCCGCTCAAGAGCAGCTTGATACAATCCAAAGGTTGTGACATACCAGGTGGTCTCTGTGGATTCGTTGCTCTTTTTTACTCCAAAATTGATTGCCAATAGGTATAAGGATCGAAGTTCCTCCGATGGAAACAACCCGGAAGACTGGCTTAACAACTCCCGAAAATCCCAAAACGCAGCCTCTTCATTGGGGTCTGCTAAAAACCGGCAGGCATGGTAATACAAAGCAATTGCCGGAATTTTCATCAACTTCTCTGAACCGGCAACCCGTTCTACTATTTGCGCATATAGTCCGAAATCATAGTCAGCATTAAAAACAGCCTGATGAGAAAGAGACAGGCACACATGACGTAGTTTTTTTGTCAAATAACTGGCATCCAACAAATCGGAGATTTCCTGTAGGTTGAACGCTTCATACCGCTTAAGTGCTGAGGCCTGATGAAAATCTTCTGACTCAATGGCAACAAGTTGATCAAAATAGGAAGCATCCCGGTAAGGGCTTGCATTCAGTTGCTGACGGGCTTCGCGTAAGCATATAGCACTGGGCTTTGTCAGGTTGCGTCTGCGGTAAGTTGCAGCCAGTTTGAGTTTGGATTCCTCCGGGGCAGTTAATTGCCAATAGGTTTCAATCAGATGCAACAAGTTGCTGTTCGCCAATCGAAGTTTCTGATCATTATAAGATTTTAAGCTGGGATAAGCAGCCCGGAATGCTGCATCTGACTTCGGGTTTTGTTTTGCATCCCGACAAGCGCGCAGATACGCAAACAAGCCTTGCAATTGATCCTTTCGATTAAAAAATGGAGAAATGACCAAACGCTCCATTTCGCGAATTTCCTTTGAAGAAAGACTGGTAAAAGCCTCCCACAAGAGGGTGTTATCCATATTTTTTCACTCAGTTTGGATACCAAATAATTATTATAGATACAAGTATAGTTATAATTATTTGTTTTACAGTTATTTATAATTTTTTATTATATTTTTTAAAATACAAATGTCATTTTTTGACTTTGTCTTTCCATACAGCATTTGCGTCCTTTGTAGAGTCAAATAATGCGTACAACAAATTTTAATGTCATGAGATACCCAAACTATTTGCTCTTATTACTCGGATTCATACTGAGTCCGTTTCTAGCCAATGCCCAACTATCGGTCGACGTAGGTCCCGATCAGGTTCTTAACTGTATTGTCACTGCCGTAACCATAGACCCGACGGTACAAAATGCCACGAACCCAATATTTTCCTGGGTCGGCCCAAACGGGTTCACATCCGATCAGGCTCCCATTACCGTTAGCGCCCCCGGAACCTATACCCTCACGGTTGATGACAATGGGGAAATGGCTTCAGATGAAATCCTCATCACTCAGGACATTGTACAACCCAGTTACACCCCGTTTGTCGCAAATGCTACCTGCAATCAAGGCGGAAGCATTTCTCTTTCTAATACCGGAAACAATGAGTATTTATGGAGCGATGGCTCTACGACACAAGAGATAATCAACCTTCAGGCGGGCACGTACTGTGTTACTGTAACAGGTACAAACGGATGTACCTCAACTGATTGCTTCACAATCTTGTCGGCCCCACAAATCCTGGCTACCTGGCTTATTTCACCACCCTCCTGTTCTGGAGCTTCGGACGGATCGATTGATCTGGTAGTTACAGGCGGTGTTCCGCCCTATACGTATGAGTGGGTATTTAACAATGGACAGATTGCTACTACTGAAGACCTAACCAACCTTGAGGCCGGTATCTATGTTGTGACGATTACCGATGCAGAAGGCTGTGTTGAAATATTAACGATAGAACTTCCAGGTTTACCCCCCATTACAATTTTTGATCCGCAATTCAATATCTGCGACGGAACCATTCATGTACAACCCGTTGGAGGTACGCCTCCATTCAGTTATTTATGGACTACTCCATTTGGATTTGTAAGCACTGATCAAAACCCACAATTTGTAGACCCTGGAGTCTATACAGTAGTTGTAACTGATGCCAATGGCTGTACACAGGCAGCAGACGTGCCTGTAGATCCCAACACCAATTCGTGTACGTTTATCGAAGGCCGGATTGTTTTTGACGATAATACAAATTGTATTGCTGACGCAGGAGAGGATGGACTATCCCTTGTTGTAATCAAGGCAGAAGATGGATCAAATACCTTCTTTGGCATGTCGGACTCTACGGGCGCTTACCGTATTTATGTTGAACCGGGATCCTATGTTGTCACCCCCATTTTTTCAGATCCGTTGGCTACAATTTGTCCTATAAATCCAATTGCAGACGTGCCCAATGTGGGCGATTCAACTGAGGTGGACTTTGCTATAAGTGGTCTTGACCCTGAATGTCCTCTGCTTCAGGTAAACCTGGGGGCATCCATCCTGCGTCGGTGTTTTGACAACAACTATTATTGGGTGCATTACTCCAACCTACATCCCGGTGATGCAACGGACTCCTACATCGATGTCATGCTCGATCCCTTCCTGATTTATGTCTCCTCTGCCATTCCGGCACAAGACCTCGGTTCAAATACCTACCGGTTTGATCTGGGCACCGTGGAAGGCAACTCAAGCGGCTCATTCTGGATTCGAGTAAAGGTGGATTGCGATGCAACTCTGGGACAAACCCATTGCTCCGAAGCCCATATTTACCCCGACACCCTGTGTGCCCCAAGCAATCCGTTGTGGACCGGCGCGGAATTGAAGGTGCGCTCAGAATGTGCTGGTGACAGCCTGCATTTTATCCTGAAAAATATTGGGACCGCCCCCATGACCAACAACCTGGAGTACATTGTCATTGAGGATGGCCTGATGTACAACCAGGGCAACACAGACCCTCTTGCTGCTGGTGATTCTATGCTGATTTCCCTTCCGGCTACCGGAGTTACCTGGCGAGTTGAGGCCAACCAGGAGCCCTACCTCCCCACCCTGTCGCTTCCGGTACTTTCGGTGGAGGGATGCACCTCAAACGGTACATTCAACACCGGCTTCGTCAATCAATTTACTCTAAATGACCTCAACCAGTTTGTGGATGTGCATTGCCTCCCCAATATTGCCTCGTTTGATCCCAACGATAAAATGGGCATTCCACTTGGATATGGAGTAAATCATTACATCGAGCCGGGAACTCCGATAGAATACACCATCCGTTTCCAGAACACCGGAACCGATACAGCATTCAATGTGGTCATTCTCGATACCCTTTCGCAATGGTTCGCACCTGAAAGCATTGAACTTGGCGCATCCAGCCATCCCTACCGATTTACCTTGAAGGGCAACGGAATTCTGGACTTTGCTTTTGACAACATCATGCTTCCGGACAGCAACGTGAATGAACCACTATCCCATGGGTTTGTGTCATTCAAAATCAACCAGCGTGCGGATATCCCGCTTGAAACCGACCTCTACAACTCGGCAGCGATATACTTTGATTTCAACGAACCAGTGATTACCAATGAAACACACCACCGGGTAGGTGAAAACTTCCTGACTGTAGGGACCTACACCTCACAGTATAACTTTGGTGTTCAAATCCGTCCGAATCCAATGGACCAGCAAAGCATCCTGGAAATTGTTGGAGCACCTGCGGATAAAACATACACCCTGCGGATTTACAATATCCTGGGGAAACAAGTTCGCTTGCAAAACAACACCGGAAACAAGTTTGCTATTCAACGCGGAGAATTGACTACCGGTCAATATATTTTCCAAATCGAAGAACTCGGTATTTCCGGAAAACTAATCGTACAGTAAGTCTGAGTTTACTTTAAGTTCCACGCACCTCCCGAATACTCGGGAGGTGCGTTTTTTTTTGACAGAACATCAATCTGTAAAATGGAAATGAAAGGTTTTGAGAACAATTTCCGATTTTTGCCCAAAACCCAGTTGCTCATGCGTCCTTTATTTCTGACGATTCTTTTCACAGCGCTTTGTTTGGAATTCTTTGCCTGCAAAGCCCAAACTACCGGAAAAACCAGCGAACCGATGGATGCCCCTACCCAAACTGAATATTTGCTTGTCGGCCTGAAGACAGGCGGATGCCGCGGGTTTTGCCCGGTATATGAACTCCGAATTTCTTCTCTCGGAAAAGCAAACTATCAGGGGCTCATGAACATGGCGCGCATGGGAGCACTTGAGTTTACGCTTTCCGAAACAGAACTGGAACACCTTCGGCTATCGGTAGCAAAAGCAAACTTGTGGGAGTATCCTGCAAGTATCCCAACCCAGGTTATGGATGCGCCACACAATACCCTTTCTGTTGAGCGAGCAGATGGAAGTGCACACAGCGTAACAGGAAGTGTTGGCCGTCCGGCTCAATTGATTGCCCTGGAAAACCGCATCATCGAACTTGGAGAACAACACGGCCTTCAACTGAGAGAAGGGATAAATCCCAACGAACTGGATCAGCAAAGCCGAAGAGAAGTTCAGGTTCTGCTGGCAGATGGGGTGAATGCAGGCAACTGGATTTTGCAGTTTACAGAACTCAAGCTCCAATTGGTACGCCGAACCGGAGAAGAAAACAATTGGATTGTGGCATACGATCCCCGACAAATTCGCGAAGCCTCCTTCCTGAAAATGCTCAAAGACCTAGACTCAGTCATCGATGCAAGAGCCAACCAATAGGCATATTTGGACACGGATCAAATCCTGGCCTTACCAATGGGTATTAGCCGGAATTTACAGCCTGGCAGCAATTCTGGTGACCGTCCAGCGCCTGTCACTCGGACGATTGGACAAAGGGCAAACCGCCTATGAAAACTACCTCATTTTCAAAAATTCGTTTCAGAACTTACTGGCAGGGGTAAACCCGTATGGATATTTCGACAGCAAGCAATGGGACCTGTACAAGTATAGCCCTGCTTTTTCGCTATTTATGGCTCCGTTTTCGATCCTGCCTGATTGGCTGGGACTGGGCATTTGGAACCTACTCAACGGGCTCTTGTTTTTGTATGCACTGACCCTGCTTCCCCTAAGCCGTAAACAAGTAATAGGAACTGCACTGGTTGTTTTGCCGGAGCTGGTTTTATCTATTCAAAACAGCCAAAGCAATGGCCTGACCGCAGCATTAATCCTGCTAAGCTGGGCCGGACTGGAACGCGAAAAGGAATTTCAGGCCGGCTTATCCATTGCGTCCGGGGCATTTTTAAAGTTATTTGGTGGGCTTGCCGCTATTCCGGCACTCCTGTACCCCAATTGGAAGAATACAGCCATTTGGGCTGCTGTTTGTTCCGTTATTTTTTTCATGCTTCCAATCACATTCCTTGCTCCTGATCGATTTATCCAACTGTATCGCTGGTGGTTGGAATTGCTCGTTGCAGACCACCAGGCATCCATTGGACTTTCTGTTGCAGGCTGGTTGGAAACCTGGTTTCATTTCACTCCCGATAAAACCAAACTCACGCTTGCAGGATTTATCGTATTTCTTGGCAGCATTCTATGGGCACTCTTGCAGACAGGCACACCGAGCAAGCGCATGCGCATGTTGTCCTGGGCATCCCTTTTGATTTGGGTTGTAATTTTCAATCACAAAGCGGAATCCCCCACATTTATTATTGCAATGACCGGGGTTGCTATCTGGTATTATGCATCCCCGCACCCTACCCGATGGCAAAAATTAGCCCTGTTGGTGACTTTTATCCTCGTAAGTTTTTCGCCAAGCGACCTATTTCCCCGTTCTTTGCGCAAAGGGCTCTTCGAACCTTATGTCATTAAATCGGTCCCATGCATATTAATCTGGATTCAGATCCAGTTTGAATTGATATGGTTAGGGATAAAACCAGCCACTCCACATGGAATTGAGCAGTGATCTGATCTGGAAGTTTATTAAGTTCGGCATTGTCGGATTTTCGGGTGTTTTCATTGACTTTGGAATTACCTGGCTGATGCGCGACAAGCTCCGCCTAAACCAGTATATTTCCAACAGTACCGGATTTATGTGTGCAGTGGTTTCCAATTACATCCTCAACCGGATTTGGACCTTTGAAAGCCAGGACCCGGCGGTTGCTGTACAGTTTTCAAAATTCCTCCTCATTTCTCTGGTAGGACTTGCCATCAACAACAGCATCATTTACCTGTTGAATGAGCGCTTCAAGATCAAATTCTACGTGGCAAAACTGATTGCGACGGGTATCGTTACCATCTGGAATTTTGGAGCGAATTTGCTGTTTACATTCGTTGATTAAGAACAGGTTTTCGGGCAGTAAAAAACCCGCTTTCCGGATGGAAAGCGGGTCGGATCAATTCGTATAACTCTTTGATCAGGCGAGTTTGACATTCACTGCTGTCTCGCCCTTCTTACCTTCAATTACATCAAATGTTACTGCATCGCCGTTGCGGATTTGGTCTACCAAACCTGTAACGTGTACGAATACATTTTTTTCGGTTCCATCTTCGATGATGAAGCCATAGCCTTTTGTTTCATTAAAGAACTTTACGGTTCCAGAATTCATGTAAAAAATATTTAAAAAAATTAATAATGCTGGCTACAGCACCGCCCATATCGAGGCTTAAACAACAGTATGAGTTCGGAAGAAATTAACTTTGTCGCAAGGTATTTGGCAAGATTACAATGCGAGCTGGCAAAGGAAAGTGACAAATATGCGTGCGCTTGCGCGCTACAAGGCTCATAAAATCCAAAAGGAGCGTTAGCCGAAACAAAGATACACACTTTTTAAGGTCTTGTCCAGTATTTTTTTCAAGGCTTGTTTTACCAATTAAATGAAAACCGGCCTTATTTGAAAACACGGGGCAGATATCTTAGAGCGTGTTTGGGATTTTGATTTTGGGCTACAAACTCGAAATCCCAAACATGGGCTTAGTGGTGGTGGTGTCCTCCGGGTCCGTGAACGTGTCCGTGATCCAGTTCTTCAGCAGAAGCATCACGCACCTCAGTTACTTCACCTGTAAAGTACAGATTTACACCCGCCATTGGGTGATTGAAATCGAGTTTTACCTTATCCAGACCAACCCAGGCTACCATGCCCTGGAATTGATGGCCGTCCTTATCGGTCAGAGGCAAAACATTACCCACTTCCAAAAGGCCTTCAGGAATTTTTCCTTCGTGTTCAAACATAGCCTTTGGAACTTCCACCAATGCCTTCTCATCATATGCGCCATATGCGTTCTCGGCCTGAATGCCGAATGCAAACTTATCTCCAGCCTTCATCCCTTTCAGGTTCTGCTCAAACTCCGGAATCATCATTCCTACTCCGAAAATGAAACCCAATGGTTCTTTTCCTACAGTTGACTCGATCAGTTGCCCGGCCTCATTTTCTTCATTCAATGTGTAATGAACCAGAACAACTTTTTTTTCTTCAATAATCATGAAAATGTATTTAAAAAGAAAGGCGCAAAAAGTGCATTGCCTCCCTGTAATTAGGTAATGCCGCAAAGGTACGGTCTAATACAAGGAATAACGAACAAAGGATGAACTTGTTTCAGAATAACTGGCAAATTTTGTTTCAGTAAACACCCACTTTACAATAACAAACGCCAGCAAAGCAGATTTTTTTTACGCAGGATAAAATTTTATTTCAAATTCATGGCAAATCAGTTCCCCTGCGCAGCCTCCGCTTCCCGTTTGTATTTAAAATAGGCAGACACCTCCCTAAACGATTCCCGGTGGCTGGGTGCCGGGATACCAGCCCGGATCTGTGCCCGATGCAAACGGTACAAAATCCGCCAATGCCTGTACAAATCCCGGTACGCACGAAATGCACCAAATTCCGGGTCGTAAATATGGGCAGGCTCTCCCAAAACCCCATTCAACTCCATTACCTGAAACCGACCGGAACGCAAGGCGTCCACAGATTCTGTTTTTAAATCAAAGCGGCCATAACACACCCCAGAAATCCGGGCACAAATTGGTTCGAATGCCGCATGGAGCGCATCATCGATCAAATGGTTGCCGTTTAAGAATTTTGTCCCGCGCGAATGGTTGCCAATTGGCTCAATCAATACCCTCTCCCCTGCTGCGGGGATGCGAGCCAGCAAGTCCGGATTCAGCCTGGACAAACGCTCGTACTGCAAAGCACCCCGCATATTTTCCTGTAAAAGAGAACCAATTGCATCCACGCCATTTCCCTGGACTCCCAGAAAATCTTTTACACACACCGAGGTAATCCCAAATGCCCCATCCGGAAAGCGGTGAAAAAGCACCGTGGCCTCCATCGGCTCATTCAGCATTTTTTGCAATAAAAAGGGAACCTTCACCCGCTGAATATACCGGGATAAAGCAACTTCATTTTCCAACTTCTCAATCAGGAAACCCCGTTCACCAATATTTGGCTTGGCAATCACCGGAAATTTCAGTCCACCAGAATCCATTTTACCCAGTATGTCTTCCAACTGGCTCCCGGATGGAATCAACACCGTTGTAGGAACCAGGCTTTTAGGCAACAACTGCAAGATATCCCACTTCGATTCCCCCATGGCTCCTCCTAAAGGGATAGCAGGATTTACATTGCTAAAAAAGAACAAATGCCGGGCACGGGCAGCAAACCACAGATAAAAGAAATAAACCGGAACATTGGCAAGCCACCAGGGCAAAAATTCCCAACGAGTCCATTTTTTTAACCAATGCTTCATAGATTATAACTGCAGAGTTGATTTTATCAGATTCGCCAGGGCTTCCACCAAAAGGGCACTAAATCAAAATGTTGTTTAGCCATTCGCTCCGGCGTAAAAATTAAAAGGCCAAAGAAACAACAATCTATGCTCAATAGGATATCCGGTCGATTTTTTAATCGCTCCCAGCCTTCGTGCATATCTTCCGACCAATAGATATCATCAAGGACCAGGCACAGCCGAGCCCCCGAATGCGTCATACACAAATTCACATAGCGCTCCAAAGCATCTGATTGGTGATTACCATCTATAAAAATGAAATCTGGCGCCTGAGGTCCGGATAATTCTTTCTCTAAAACCGATTCAAACGAACCTTCAAGGACGCTCGCTCCAAGCCCCGCAATCTCCAGGGTCTTCCTGGCTCGTGCAGCGCAATCCGGGCAGCCCTCAATGGTAGTAACCTGCCCTGAAGTACCAGAGGCCAAATATGCAGTACCCAGTCCAAGGGAGGTTCCCAACTCCAACACCTGGGTGGCCTGCCACCACCGAGCCATGCGGTACAACATGCGGCCTTTGGCCTGATTGCTGGAAGCCCGGTGTGCAATTGCTCCTAGTCTTGTTTGCCGGTTCTTGCCCGTTCCATAATCGATATGTGGCACCTCCAACCGGGAGCGGAACAATTCCCTTCGCCGCTGTTCAATCAGCACACCCTTTTGGGGTTTCTCCTTGTTTTCCAACACCATTCGTACCCAATCGAACACAAACGGACTATGCACTTGGTATTTTGTTTTAGCCCGAACATAGAATCGGAGCAACAAACGGAGTCTTTTAAGATAAATGGAAAAGGCTGTTAACATCTTGAGGCGAAAATACAGCCCTGCCAGTTAAAAAATACTTAAAGAAATTAATTCATGAAAATACGAGGAAACATATCCCGTTTTGATCGCATATTTTTCAAAACAATTTCCGACGTATGAAAATCGCACGCATCTTTTCCGTTTTGTTTTTGCTAGGCCTTGCAATGCCAGCCTTCTCCCAGTCATACATCACCGCTGCAGGTATTCGTGTAGACAAAGGAATCAACTTCACCGTACAACAGCGGATTCTGGACAAATGGACCGCGGAAGGAATCGTGCATACCGCCATTGCTTCCAAGGATATTGGTCTGACCGTGCTCGCTGAGCGCCACCACCGCATTCTGGGCAAAGGCCTCAATATCTATTACGGAGCAGGCCCACACTTCTTCTTCCAAAGCGATGTGAATCGCCAGGAAAACCAAGTTTCACATTCTGTCGCTGGAATTTCCATGATCGGTGGTGCAGAACTTTCCCTGGGCCGACTCAACCTCTCCATTGACTTCAAGCCTGAGTTGCACCTGACTGGAGACACTACTTTCCCATTTGAGTGGACCGGAGCATCCGTTTCTGCACGATACATCCTGTTTAAGCCAAAGAAAAAGCGCTTCTTGGATCGTTTTAATGGAAAAAACAAAAAGAACAACAACAAACGCAGTTGGAAACTGTAAACCAATGTTCGATGTGAATACCCACTTTGGGTGTTCACATCGGGAGTCAATAACAAGTCTAACCGGGTTTTAGCATGCGCTAAAATCCGGTTTTTGTTTTCAAATGAACCTGCGTTAGTTAAACGGTGAATTTACTGACCCAATTGATCGAGTTCCGCTTCTGTTTGCCGCAATCGGTTCCGGCAAAAAACAATCAACTCATTGGCTCGCGCAACCTTGCCTGCCAGTTGGTCAATGTCGGTTTTACCCTCCTGAAGTTCCCGAACCAGCTGCTGCAATTCCTGATAGGCCTCGGTATAGTTGAGCTCTTGATTCTTTTTCTGTGCCATGCGATCAGGATTTTGGTTTAATACGGTGTGTGCCGGTGTCTCCCTCGTTTTTCTCAAACCAAACGGTCGTTTGATCTTCCGGAAAGCCGTTGTAATTTACAAGTATCTCTTCGCCGGCCTGAATGGGTTTTATGCAGAAAAAATCGATGGTATCTGCCTCAAAATCCATATCATACTCGGCATTGGGCGTGTAGGAGTGGTTGTAGATGGAGCCAAAGCCAAGGGCAACTGCAAACCACTCATCGTCTCGTCCCCAATCAAAGTAATAATCATCCAGAATGGTCTTTCGAATGTGCGGAAGTTCTGATTTTGAGAACAACAATACCGGACAAATCTCAATCACCTCACCGGGTTCAATTGGCTTGGCGGCAAAAACACCCTTTCCGTGTAATTCGGAATAAGCGACATAGATGGCTGCATTTTGGACACTCATGTTCGTCCTGAAGTTTTATCACTTTGTAATTTCTGTGGCACAAAGGTACACAAACCCGGGACTCTACCAGCTGCCGCCGGCACCACCACCACCGAAACTACCACCTCCAAAGCTTCCACCACCAAAACCGCCGCCGCCGAAACCACCACCGCCACCACCAAAGCCACCGCCGAAGCCGCCGCCTCCAAAACCGCCGCCGCCCCACCAGTCATCGCGTCGTTTTCTGGGGCTGCGCATGCGTTTCCCGTCGTGTGTATAAATTGTTCCTTTTTTGGAGGCTCTGTATATGATGAAAATAAACAGGATAAAAAGGAGAAGCATTATGACCAGAACCACAATACCGCCTTTTCCATTATTATCTGAGCCCCGTACATATTCCCCGGAAAGGTTGGCGATCACCTGATCCAGTCCGCGGTCGATACCTTCGTAGTAGGCTCCATTTCGGAACTGGGGCAAAATGGTATTGCGTACAATGCGGCCGGCCGTAATATCGGGCAGCGCTCCTTCCAAACCGTAGCCGGTGGCAATAAACACCCCGCGACCCGGATTCTCCGTTTTGATCAGCATGACCAGGCCATTGTCCTGATCTTTTCCGCCAATCCCCCAGCGGTTTCCAAGTTCAAAGGCATAGGAAGACAGGTCGTAATCGCCAATATCCGGCCGGATCATAACGACCAGTTGGGTAGAGGTGGAATCCCAGTAGGCCCGGCATTTTTGCTCCAGGGCATTTTTTTGTCCGGCACTCAACCAACCTGCATAATCGTGTACATAAACTGCAGGCTCAGGCTTAGGAGGGAACAGTCCGGCGTCTGATTGCGCCTGGGCAAACCCAGGCAAGAGAAACCAGAATAAGCCTGCTATACCCAGGAGTACTGTCCAGCGTCTAATGGGATAGATTTTTTGTTGTGGAGTTGTATTATCCATAAATCAGTTCGTCTGGGAGTTCGTTTTCATTATCAGAGTCGGTAGCCGGAAAGTGTGCCCGCAGTTTGTCGCCAATCTGGATCACAGCTTTGCAAACGCCTTCGCAGGCTTTTCCATCTTTAAAGTGGTCTAAAAGCAAGGATTTTTCATCATCCCAAAACTGGAAGCCGACTTTTTCATGGATTCCACTATCGCCCCAAACAGCAAATAGCCTGGATTTTTCCGCTATGTAAATCAGCACCCCGTTTCGATTGGCGGTTTTTTGCATTTCAAAATCGAAAAAAACTTCGGCAGCCCGTTCAACGACATTGGGTCGCGGACAGGTATCTTCCACATACACACGGATCTCTCCGCTGCTTCCTGTTTCAGATTTCCGAATTGCCTTGATAATATCCGCTTCTTCCTCTTTGAAAACAACATGGTGTTGATTGATTTTATGGTTTTGCACAGGCAATAGCCCGGAATAGTACGGTTTAGAAACCAGAGGGCCATAAACCACACAGCCTCTGGTTTCACAAACGGTGCATTAGAACTTTACTTCTGGTGCTTTATCACTTCCTGCGGTAGACTGGAAATACCCTTTGCAAATCCGAAAATACCAACAAAGAAATTGGTCGGAAAACGACGGATGTATCCGTTGTAATCATTCACCGCTTCGTTGAAGTTTTTGCGCTCTACCGAAATTCGGTTTTCGGTTCCTTCGAGTTGCTTTTGCAGGTCGAGAAAATTCTGATTGGCTTTGAGGTCTGGGTACCGTTCGACTGCCACCAGCAAACGGCTCAAGGCTCCGCTCAGTTGACCCTGCGCTGCTTCAAATTGCTGAATTTTTTCAGGGGAGAGATCGTCCACATTCACGCCGACAGAAGTTGCTTTTGAACGGGCCTCGATCACTTTGGTCAGGGTTTCCTGTTCAAAATCGGCATATCCCTTCACGGTGTTTACCAGATTGGGGATAAGGTCTGCGCGGCGTTGGTACTGGTTTTCAACCTGTGACCAGGCTTTTTTTACCTGCTCATCCTTTCCTACCGTAGTGTTATAAGAACCACAGGTGGAAAAAACGAACAGCAGAGCCAGTCCGAGCAAAACCAAAGGTAAAATTTTACGTAAGTTCATAGTGCGTTGATTAATAGCGTTTGGTAATGTTGTTTTAAGGTATCTAAGATGGTGTAATTGCAATGCGAAATTACGCTTTAGCCGATGGAAATGCCCATTTATTCGTCAAATAAAGGAAAAAATTACGACCAAATGCGTCTGGAAGAGGATTCAGCAGACCATACCTTGAATTAAGGTTTGACCTTTGAGGCCAACAAAATTTGTGTGCGGAGCCAAGACATGCTCCTTTTTTTCAAGCATTTAATCAACCTTTTGTCCCATAACGGCAGCAGCAAGAATGCCTGCAGCAACAGATGCATTTAGGGATTCAGCCTGCCCCCCGGGTCCTCTCGGGATAAACACCCGATGACTCAATAAGGCTTCAGTTGCAGGGCGTATCCCGTTTCCTTCATTGCCAATTACCAGCAGACCACGTTCTGGAAAATCTATAGAATAGATCGATTGGCCTTCGAGTACCGCACCAATCAGGGGCATTTCAGGGAGATGCTGCCTGATGGAAGCGGGTTCAAGTGCAATGACCGGAATTCGAAATACTGCCCCCATACTTGCCTGAATCACCTTGCTGTTGAAGGCATCCACAGTATCCGGTGAAACCAATACTGCCGGAAATCCAAACCAATCCGCAATCCGCAAAATCGTCCCAAGATTTCCGGGATCCTGAATACCATCCAGGTAAAAGGTAAATGCATTCAGCAGGGTTTGAAAATCACCTGGCTCATCTGGAGCGTTGGCCACAGCCAGTACCTGATTGGGGGTGCTCAATCCGGATACTTTTTTTAATTCTGATTCCGTTACAATAGTCAGTTTGTCAGCGAATGGACCCAGCAATGACGTATGCGCATGCGCCCAGGAATCGGTGGCATAGAGCGCATCCAGGGAAACCCGGCTTTGTTGCAGCATTTCGGCAACGATTTTATCACCTTCAACTACGAACTTTCGATACTTTTGCCGATATTTCTTTAGTTGAAGAGATCGAATAAGTTTGCTTTGGTTGTTTGACAACATGTATGAAAACAAGATTGGTATCCGGCTCGAAATTAGGATAAATCCTGAATACGCTCAGCGAACCGCTTATTTATTGTTGTTTTTAAAACCAGCAACAGCTCTATACATGGATCATTCGTTATTCAAAAAGTGGAATTTGTTCTGTATGCGATGTCCGACCACTTTCAAATAAACCCTTACTTTTGATCTGGTTCGCTACCAGACTCTTTTGTTTGGCATAAAAATCTGATATTACCCCAGTTGCATGAAGTTTAAAACCCAGTTTGCTTTAGTAAATACCATTCCCGGCAAGGCACTTGCAGGTGGGCGGCTTCTGCCCTACCCGTTTGGTTTTCTGCTGCTCGTCAGTATGTTGGCAGCATGCAATGTCACCCGGCATCTGGACAGTGAAAAAGGCGAACGCCTGCTGGTAAAAAACTCGATTGAACTGAATACGGAAGAAAATCTTTCGTTCTCCAAACGCACTGCCTTGGAGTATGAACTCAGTAGTTTGTACAAGATCAAACCCAATGAGCGACCGCCCCTGGCTTTTGGTGCCCGCTGGAGGGTATGGTTGTATTACCGATACCAAAACCGGGAATCTAAATTCTCCAACTGGATTATGCGGCGGGTAGCAGAAACACCGGCTATTTATGATGATGATCTGACCCAAAGCACTGCTAAGAACCTGGAAAACTACATGCGGCAGCACGGGTATTTTGATGCACACAGTTTTTATGAAACCAATTTTTTTGGAAAATATAAATCCAGCACCAAATACACGATTGAGATGGGGCCCTTGTACACCATTGAATCGGTTTCATTTTATAGTCTGGACAGCAATGTACAGCGCATCCTGTATGAGACTGCCGGGAAAAGCCGGATTCGCCCGGGGAGCCCAATGGATGGCCGACAATTTGAAGCGGAAAAACTGCGGATCACCTCAGAACTTAAAAACCGGGGGTACGCTTTTTTCATTCCAAACTTTGTGAACTTTGTCGGCGACAGCACCGGCACTAAAACCCGGGTTACGGTTGAGGTGCAACCTGAGACCGACTCCTCCCTGCATAAAACCTACGAAATTGGGGATGTAGCAGTCTTTTCCAGTCTGGTGCCTGACTACTCTTCTATACGCATTGACACCACCATCAATGGGATCTATTTCGCATCCTCAGAACCCAAATTCCAAGTAAAACCCTCCACGCTGTACAATGCGATTTCGGTTTTACCCGGACAACTGTACAAACAAGAAGATATTGAGACCACAATCCGAAAACTCAATGCACTGGGTATCTTTAAGTTTGTTTCAGTCAGGCCCTTTCAGGACAGCATCAACCCGGAAAAACTCAACGTTGCAGTCTCCTTTTCCTCCAATAAACGTTTGGCAATTGGGGGGGGTGTTGAACTCAACTCATCCAGTTCTTCGGTAAGCGGACGTCTGGTGGGTGTGGCGGGGACACTCAACGCCCGCAATCGAAATGTTTTCAGGGGCGCAGAACTAATCCAAACCAACCTTCAGTACAATCTGGAATTCGACATATCCAATCGGGATCGCCTGTTCTTTTCGCAGGAGTTCATGTTTCAGAATGATCTCACATTCCCGAGGTTTATAGATTATTTTGGTTTTTGGAACGGGCTTTGGAAGATTCAGGTTGGTAAAAACCGACTAGTCACCAACACCCTGCTGAACCGCTTGAAAACCGAGGGCCAAACCCAGGTTTCGCTCAGTTACAACTACCTCGACCTGATCAATTATTATTCCTACAATTTGTTCAATGCAAGCATTGGCTATCGGGTGCGAGCCGGGCAGGAACATGTTTACAACTTCAACAACTTTGGGGTCGATGTGCTTCAGCCAAAACTTCGCCCTGAATTTGATGTCATATTTGGTGAAAATGAGTTTTTGAAGCGCAGCTTCGGAAACCAGTTGTTCACCGGGTTCATCATGCGTTCATTTGACTACACCCTGCTTGGAAAGCCCAATGTATTTGGAGAGCGCTGGTATTTCCATTTGAACACTGAATTATCCGGCCTGGAAATATTTCTGGCAAACCGCTTGTGGTCTGCCGCTTTTGCCGAACAAACCTGGGGGATTGAAAACCTTGAGTTTTCCAAATACCTCCGCCTGGATATGGACGGAAGTTATACCCGGGATTTCCCTCGAAACATAACGGCTGCTGTCCGGATCGGCAGTGGATTTGTGGTACCTTATGCTGATACACGCGATGCACCGTATGTAAAGCAGTTTTTTGTTGGTGGCCCATCCAGTCTCCGCGCATGGCGGATACGGGAAATTGGCCCGGGGGCTTATAACGACAGCAATCCGCCTATAAACCAGCCATTTTATCAGGCAGCCAATTTTAGATTTGAGTTCAACGGGGAGTTGAGGTTTCCATTGCTTTGGTGGATAAAAGGGGCTGTGTTCCTAGATGGCGGAAATGTCTGGACCTTTAAAAAAGATCCGGATCGACCGGGATCAGAGTTACGCTGGAATTCCGTCGAAAACCTGGCTTTAGGCACCGGTTTTGGTCTCCGTGGAGATTTTGAGTTCTTTGTCATCCGGTTTGACCTTGGAATTAAAGTAAAATCACCCTATAAGAATGAGAACAATACCTATTGGGTTTTTCCCAAATTGAATAAATTTAGCCTCAGTGACCTGAACCCCAACTTATCCGTTGGATATCCATTTTAAATCAAGATTCTATATAAAAACGAATAAAACCATGTTTCAAAACGTAGAACCCGCACTGGAAAAAGAATTGAATGAAATTCGTGAAGCCGGCCTGTTCAAGGAAGAGCGGATCATTACCACACCACAAGGACCTGAGATCAGCACAACTTCCCAAGCCGATGTTCTGAATTTCTGCGCCAACAACTACCTCGGACTTTCATCACATCCCGATGTAATTGAAGCAGCAATTGACGCTATTCGCTCGCATGGATACGGGCTGTCTTCCGTCCGTTTCATCTGTGGAACGCAGGATATCCACAAGGAATTGGAGCGCAAAATTTCGCAGTTCCTGGGCATGGAAGACTGCATTCTTTATGCCGCAGCATTTGATGCCAACGGTGGACTGTTTGAACCCTTGCTTGGCCCGGAAGACGCCATCATCAGCGACGAATTGAATCACGCTTCCATTATTGATGGAATTCGTTTGTGCAAAGCCAACCGGTTTCGGTACAAGCACAACGACATGGAATCGCTTGAAAATTACCTGAAAGAAGCGGATGCTGCTGGAGCACGACGCAAACTCATTTTTACCGATGGCGCGTTCTCTATGGATGGCACCATCGCCCAATTGGATAAAATCTGTGACCTGGCTGATAAATACGATGCAATGGTGGGGATCGATGAGTGTCATGCAACCGGATTTTTGGGTAAAACCGGTCGCGGTACACACGAATACCGCGGTGTGATGGACCGGCTTGACATCGTAACTGGTACCCTTGGAAAGGCCCTTGGCGGTGCTTCCGGTGGCTTTACGGCAGCCCGCAAGGAAATTGTGGATATGCTGCGTCAGCGCTCTCGTCCGTACCTGTTTTCTAATACCGTGGCACCGGCAATTGTTGGTGCCTCTATAAAGGTAATGGATTTGTTGACTGGTAGCACGGCATTGAGAGATAAATTGGAGGCAAATACCGTTTGGTTTAGAGAAAAAATGACAGCCGCTGGTTTCGACATCATTCCCGGCGACCACCCTATTGTTCCAATCATGTTGTACGATGCACCCCTCGCACAGAACTTTGCACGGGAGTTGCTCAATGAAGGAATTTATGTCATCGGCTTCTTTTTCCCGGTTGTTCCAAAAGGCAAGGCCCGGATTCGGGTGCAGCTTTCAGCAGCCCATGAACCGGAACACTTAGAGAAAGCAGTAGAAGCATTTACCAAGGTTGGAAAAAAACTTGGGGTAATTTAAACCCCAACTGAGACAAGTATGCAACCTAATTGGGTGCATACTTGTCTTATACCATATATAATCGGAATTGGTGGGTATTGGGATTTCATCCCCACTGAACAACTGTATATGCTATGAAAACAATGCGTTCCCTGATCGTAGAAGATGAGCCATTAGCGGCTGAGATATTGGCAGAATATATCGGAATGACTCCGGTGCTCCAGCATGTTGGCACCTGTGCCGATGCAATTGAAGCACTGGATGTGCTTAACAAAGAAAAGGTGGATGTCTTGTTTTTGGATATAAACCTGCCCAAAATCAACGGACTGGAGTTTATCAAAACCCTGCGGAAACAGCCAAAAATCATCATCACATCTGCTCACCATGAATTTGCAGTTGAAGGATTCAACTTGAGAGTGGTGGATTATTTGCTGAAGCCTATTGAATTTGGTCGGTTTACCAAGGCAGTGAATAAACTGAGTCAATCGAACGCAAATTCCAGCACCCCTCCTGCAATCAAACAAACAGGCGGTCGGCCGTATTACTTTTTCACCGTGCGCAAGCGGTCGGTCAAAATTTACCTGGATGAAATCCTGTTTATCGAGAGCCTGAAAGACTCGGTGTCCATTCATACATTGGAAAAATCCTACCAAACACACTACCAGTTGGGTGAGTTGGAGGAATTGATGCGCTCTGACAATTTCCTGCGCATCCACCGTTCATTTATGGTTGCCGTTGATAAAATTGAATCGTTCTCAGCAGCGGAAGTTGAAATTAACGGACGGAGTTTACCCATTGGCCGCAGCCATAAATCCTACGTCATGGAACGGCTGGGCAGATAAGTCCATTTGACCTGGAACTATTTTTACTTTAATACCTTTAAGACCCGGCTCATTCCCGTTTCAAACTTATCGGCACTGATATCTTCCACAAGTACATTCTGGAAGTAGTCGATGATATCATCGAGTTTGTTGCGTTGATCGTGCAGACGGGATCGTTCGTTTTCAAATTGCTTGTAGCCGATATTCAGGCTGCGGGCCTTATCAATTTTCCCATCCAGATCCTTGATCTTGGCATCAATCTCCTGAATAATTTCAAAATAGAAATCGCCATCAAACAGTCCGGAATCAATCATTACCGGGATGAAGCTTTTATCATTCAACAATTGGCTGTACATGGCCAGGTCGCTTTCCAGCCCTACCCATCCACTGCGCAGGCTGTTTTTAGATACCAGTGACAGCACTGAATGGTTGTTCTTGATTTGATCCAGGATAAATTCTTTAATGTTTTGGCCGACGGCCATGTCTTCCTGGTCAATTTTGACATCTACCCCATTGGTCTCCAGAAACTCCTTGATTCGTGAGGCAGTATCCTTGTCTCGGTGGTTGTATGAAATAAAAACACCGGGCCCCGGAGCGGGTTTGGCTGGCTCAGCTTGTGTGGGCTTTGAGTCGTTGGGACTTGCGGATTCATCTTCCAACTCATCGGCCATTTCAAGAATTGCAAAATTAATCTGGCTCTGAACCATTTGCCATTCATCGTATGAAATCTGGTTAAATGTATATTGCTTTTTTGTGGTTCGGTATCGGGCCTGAAGCAGAATGGCATCTTTATTGTACTGAGTAAGTAGATTGAGTGCTTCTTCAGTTTCACCATTACTGATTAACTGCTGTATTTGATCACGCATACCGGGAAAACTTTTGACTGATTTGAAGTGTTTGATTGGGGACCTAAAGACTTGATTTGGTAAATATGGCAACAAATATCAAGAATCTGATTTACAAATTCAATTTGCCCTTGCCCGAACAGAAATAATTTTTGCCGAAAAGGGTGGTTTAAAGCCTAAATAAGTTCCTAATTTTGCTTAATATTTTTCAAATGCCTGTGAGCCGACACAAATTAAACTTTTTCGGCATAATTTTGGACTTGTGAAGTGATATGCATTACCTTAGCACTACCGCTTCTCATCATCCCACTCCCCCTCCTACCGGCCCCGGCAGCTCTAATTTTAGAGCATGTCAAATTAAAGCCTTCCTCCCTACCACGGGAATAGCGCCTTTTTTTTACTCCCTTGATGCAAAAACCAACTTGCATGCACTCCTGCATAGGGAGGCGCTTGTTTCCTTGCCTTGGTACCGATTAGTCTCATGACCTAAGACTCTTTTTTACTGTTTTGTACAGTTGAGAAAAGCCCGATTTGTCGGCTAACTTACATAACATTTTTTTTTAATCTAAACCAAATGTGACGCCGCCTTTGACTGACCGTCTAACCTATACCTATGAAAAGCATTTTAGACTACAATCATTTGACTATCAACTTATTTCGCAGTATGTTTTACCCCAAACACATTGGAATCTCTGCGATTCTGTTGATTCTGGGTGTATTTTACACCAAGCCCGTTCAGGCACAAACCTGTGTTATTGACACGGTAATTCTCGCCTCTGAAAATCCGTTTGCGGACTGTCCGCCTGGAACGGATACCATTATTATTCAGGATACCTTCTACATGAACACCTCGTATGAGCCAATCTTTAACGGGGTACCCTTCAATGGAATCATTCTTGTGGATGGTGGCGTGATCAACTGGAACCAACCAGCAGACTTCCGGTTGGGAGATGCTGCCCGCTTGATTTTAATCAATGGCGGCATGGTGCTTCCCGCCAACGTGGGAGATCCCGGTTGCAGCCCAATCAAGCGCTTGTTTTTTGGCACCGGCCCGGGCTCCTTTCAGGCAACATGTTCGGGCGCTCCTGCCCCTCAGGCATTTTCCGACATCAACCAGGCTGGCTGTATATCCCAGTCGGGTATTTGTTGTAATGCCTATATTTCAGTGGAAGAAACATCCGGAAACGACAATGACCTCACACTTTGTAGTCCTGGCGATTCTGCAATCATACAGGTTGCCGGATCAGGGAGTTTGACGTATCAGTATCTGTGGAGCCCCAACCTCGGATCGGAACCTGGGCCATACGATATTGCACCAAATAGCACGACCAACTATTTTGTAAATATATCTGCAACATTTGATCCCTATGTAGGCGATCCCTATCTGCTAACCTGTAATGGTTCTGTAACCGTACGAATCAACCCACAAATCAACCTGAGTGCCAATACCACAAGCGTTCCTTGTGCTGCTTCTGAAACCGGTGCAATTGATTTGATGGTCAGTGGCGGAACCAGTCCTTATACCTATACCTGGTCAAATGGATCGTCCACCCAAGATTTAAGTGGCCTTGCTGCCGGTACTTACACCGTTACAGTTGTAGATGCACGCGGCTGTTCAGAAATGCTGGAGGTGGAAATTATTACGATTGACCTGAGTCCACCAATCCTGAGTTGCCCATCCAATGTTTTGGATACTGCTCTGGTGGATTTGTGCTATACCACTGTACCTGGGATCGATGCCTCTTTTACGGATGATTGCCCATCTCCGGATTTGAGTTATCAGCTGACCGGGGCAACCGTTCAATCTGGAAGCGGAAACGTTTCTGATGTAGTCCAGTTTAATGTTGGAACGACAACAGTCCAATACAATGTGGACGATGGCACCAATGTTTCCACCTGTTCATTCACAGTGATTGTAAGGGATATTCAACTCCCGACTGCCTCCAATCCGGCAGACATCAACGACATTCAGTGTATTTTTGATGTCCCCCCTCCCAACCCGGCGGTTGTGCTTGATGAAGCAGATAACTGCGGAACACCAACCGTCACTTTTTTCAACCAAAGTGTAATCGGCGGAGCAGGATGTGCAGGAAATCCATTCCTTGTAATTCGCAGATACCGCGTTACGGACCAGTCTGGAAACACCGTAACTGTTTCGCACACAATTTCTGTTGCGGATACGGAACCACCTCAATTCAGTTTGATTCCAGCGGATGTAACGGTAAACTGCGACGGAATTCCACCTGTAGGTTCTCCTGATGCGATGGATAATTGTGTAGAAGTAGTTCCCATTGTTTACAATGGAGAAACCCGTATTGATGGTCCATGTCCATACACCTATACCTTGCAACGGATGTGGACCGCTTCAGATAATTGCGGAAATACCAATACCGCTGTTCAAACCATTACTGTTCAGGATATTGTTGCACCAAATTTTACCTTTATTCCAGCTGATGTGACAGTTAGCTGTGAATCCATTCCAGGTATAGGCACGCCAACGGCAACGGACAATTGTGATCCGAATGTGAATCTGGTGTACAATGGTGAAGTTCGGACTGATGGAGCCTGCTTAGACTCCTATACATTGAGTCGGAGCTGGACAGCGACTGATGCCTGTGGAAATGTACAAACTGCTGTTCAGGTAATAACTGTTCAGGATGTAAGTGATCCGGTTTTTGATTTTGTTCCTGCAAACACAACGGTTGAATGCGATGCAATTCCAGGAGTTGGAACCCCAACCGCAACGGATAATTGCGATGGCGATGTAGAAATCACCTACAATGGTGAAGTTCGCACCGATGGCTCCTGTCTGTACAATTATACACTCACCCGTACATGGACCGCAACGGATAATTGTGGAAACACACAAACTGCTTCCCAGGTTATCACAGTACAGGACACAAACAATCCAAGTTTTCTCAGTGTTCCGGCGGATGTTACCGTTAACTGCGATGCGATCCCAGCCGTTGGCACGGCCACTGCTGAGGACAATTGCGACCCGAATGTTTCAGTAGTATACAATGGAGAAACCCGGACTGATGGTTCTTGTATAAATACCTACACCCTGAATCGCAGTTGGACTGCAACAGATGCCTGTGGAAACCAAACTACTGTTTCTCAAAACATTGAAGTCCAGGATACCACCGCACCTGTTTTCACTTCATTTCCGGCGGATGTAACCGTTGATTGTGATGCTATTCCGGGCGTAGCAAGCCCAAGTGCAGATGACAACTGTACAAGTACCGTAAGCATTGTTTATGACGGGGAATTCAGAACAGACGGAGCCTGCTCAAATGCATATACGCTCAGCAGACAATGGACCGCAACGGATGAATGTGGCAATCAGACCACGGCTGTTCAAACCATTACCGTTCAGGATACTACTGCACCCCAATTTATTTTAATTCCTGTAAGCATTACAGTTAATTGCGATGCTGTGCCTCCAATTGGGACACCAACTGCCAGCGACAACTGTACTGCTTCTCCTGTAATTGTTTACAATGGGCAAGTTCGGGTAGATGGCGCTTGTCCGGACAATTATACATTGACCAGAACCTGGACCGTAAGCGATGAATGTGGAAACACAGCCACAGCAGAACAAGTTATTACTGTGCAGGATGTAACCAACCCTACCTTTTTATTTGTTCCCGCTGATCTGACCGTAAATTGTGAATCCATTCCGGCTGTAGGCACACCAATTGCTTCAGACAATTGTACTGCCAATGTCGACATTGAATACAATGGAGAAACCCGGGTAGATGGCGCTTGTGAAGACACGTATACTTTGGTTAGAATGTGGACGGCCACAGATGCATGTGGTAATTTTACTACAGCACAACAAATTGTTGAAGTACTCGATACAATCAGTCCGATATTCCTGGATATTCCTGCCGATGTAACGGTAAGTTGTGAAGATATTCCCGCAGTTGTAAATCCAAACCCAATTGATAATTGTGATATCGATGTGGATTTGGTTTATGATGGAGAAACCCGGGTAGATGGATCATGTGAAGACAGTTACCAACTTACACGACAGTGGACCGCGACCGACAATTGTGGCAATCAAAATACCTTGCAGCAAGTTATTACTGTAAAAGATACCATTGCCCCTATTTTCCTTTTTGTCCCTACAAATATTACAATCAATTGCGATGACGTACCGACCAACGGCGTACCTCAGGTAATTGATAATTGTGATGTCGATGTAACGGTTGTTTTTGACGGAGAAATCAGAATAGATGGCGATTGTCCAAACAATTACACCCTTGATCGTATTTGGATCGCTACTGATAACTGTGGCAACTCCACAACTGCAGTTCAAACCCTGACAGTACAGGATACCACACCTCCAATTTTCACATTTGTACCTGGTGACACCCTGGTTAACTGCGATGCAGTGCCTGTTGCCGGAATGCCAGAGGCAAGCGACAATTGTACCAATGTAGTAGATATAGTTTATGATGGAGAAATCCGGACCGATGGCAGTTGTCCAAACGCATATACCCTGGTACGATCCTGGACAGCCACTGATGAGTGTGGAAACAACGTATCGACCAGTCAACTTATCCAGGTACAGGATACTACGGCCCCGGTATTCACCTTTATCGCAGCGGATACACTGGTAAATTGTGATGCAGTCCCTGATCCGGAAATGGCCATGGCAAATGACAATTGCACCAGCGATGTTGTAGTAGTGTATAACGGAGAAACGCGCACGGATGGCGCTTGTCCAAATGAATACACACTGGAGCGATCCTGGACGGCAACGGATGAATGTGGAAATACCAGCCTTGCAATTCAGACAATCAGTGTCCAGGATACGACCCTGCCTGTTTTCATGTTTGTTCCTGCCGATATCTTAGTGGATTGTGAAGCAGTACCAACTCCCGGAACCCCCACAGCAAGTGACAACTGCGACGCCAATGTTACCATCACCTACAATGGTGAACAATTGACAACCGGCTCCTGTAAAGACAATTACACTTTGTTGCGTTCTTGGACAGCAACCGATGCCTGCGGTAATGCCGTGACAGCATCTCAGTTAGTGACCGTACAGGATACCACCAAGCCTGTCTTTACTTTTATTCCAGCAGATACCTTGGTGAACTGCGATGCGATTCCGGTACCTGGAATGCCTACTGCAACAGATAACTGCGATGACGTAGTAAATATCCTGTTTGTGGGAGAGACTATCGCCCCTGGCGCTTGCCAAAATGCGTACTCGATTACCAGAAGGTGGACCGCAACAGATGATTGCGGCAATACCAGCATGGCACAACAGGTCTTAACCGTACAGGATACAACACTACCAGTTTTCACATTTGTTCCGGTGGATACCCTTGTAAATTGTCATGAAATTCCGGTTGTCGGCGCTCCCGTTGCTGTAGATAATTGCGATGGAGACGTGACCATTGACTATTTGGGAGAAACCCGAATTGACGGTGCATGCACCGATAGTTATACATTGAACCGAAGCTGGTTGGCTACAGATAATTGTGGAAACACAACCCTGGCTGTGCAGGTTATTAACGTTCAGGACATCACAGCGCCAGACTTCACTTTTGTACCTGCAGACACCCTGGTTGATTGTGACGCAGTGCCTGCCCCAGGAACACCAACTGCCGGAGACAACTGTGATGGAGACGTGCAAATAGTATACAACGGAGAGGTTCGCACGGATGGAGCATGTGAAGATGCCTATACCCTTACACGGACCTGGACCGCTACAGACAATTGTGGAAACAGCAGCATTGCGACCCAACTGATTACCGTTCAGGATACAACGGCTCCAATCCTGCTCAATGTTCCGATGGACACCCTGGTAAACTGTGATGCAGTACCTGACCCAGGCATGCCTACAGCAACAGATAATTGCGATGGAGACGTGTTAGTCCAATACCTTGGAGAGTTGATTACTTCCGGGCCCTGCGATGATAGCTATACCCTTTCACGCACCTGGTCTGCAACAGATAACTGTGGAAATATTTCTACAGCGGTACAGGTCGTAACTGTGCAGGACACCATGCCTCCATTGTTCACCAGTTCACCTGCTGATACTCTTGTAAACTGCGATGCGCTGCCTCCAGTCGGCATGCCAACGGCAAGTGACAACTGCGATGGAGATGTCCAGATAGACTACAATGGTGAGACCATTATGAGCAGCATGAATCTGGAGACATACACGCTGCAGCGTAAATGGACTGCAACCGACAACTGTGGAAACACGAGCGAAATTACTCAAGTAATCACCGTGCAGGATACTATTGCGCCAATGATCATTTGTCCCGATGATATTGCCGTACTTGCAGATGCAAGTCTGTGTGCAGCAATCGTAGCATTTGACCCGCCGCAAACGGATGATAACTGTGCGACCTCACTCACCTTGATCAGCAGCAGCCTGTCGGGAGATACATTCCCAATTGGGGTAAACGAGGTTTACATGCAGATCAGTGACCCAAGTGGAAATACCGCGGATTGTTCATTTTACATCACTGTTCAGGATACAACTGCACCGGTGCTGGTGAACTGTCCAACGGATATGACCTTTGTATCTCCGGATAGCAACTGTATGGCAGTGGCCGACTGGGAGCCACCTTTGGTGATCGACCCATGTGATGACTACCTGATTGTAGCCGTTCCGGATATCCCACCAATGTCGGTTTTCCCAACCGGGCACACCGTTGTAACCTACACTGCTACAGATACAACTGGTAACCAGTTAACCTGTAGTTTCACAGTTACCGTAACCGAGACCATTCCACCTGTGTTGGTTGATTGTCCGGTTGACATGACGCTTTATACGGATACCTGTACCTCCGTTGCTACCTGGATGCCTCCGCTGGCAACTGACAACTGTGATTTTGATACTCTTACCTCTAATTTCCAATCGGGAGACATATTCCCTGAAGGAACAACCACCGTTGAGTACATTGCTGCCGACCTCTGGGGCAATACCAGTAACTGTACCTTCGATATTACGGTGATTGACACCGTAGCCCCTACGTTCAGCGGTTGTCCGCAAGACACCATAGTGGATGGTTTGGGAGCCTGTGAAATCCCGGTATTCTGGGATCAACCAAGTGCTACAGACAACTGCGTACCGGATCCGCTGATCTATTCAATTCCGGCTCCCGGGGATACCTTCCCGGTTGGGCACACACCTGTCTCAATTTTTGTTGAAGACCCGAGTGGAAATACAGACACCTGCATTTTTGTGGTCACTGTACTCGGCCCAGATCTCGGCTTTGACGATACACCGGCAGACCAATCCTTTATTGGATGTGAAGCAATTGCTACCTGGACGCCACCAACACCTACGGGTATTTGTGGTCCATATACCATCACCAGTACACACGAACCTGGAGATACATTCCCAATTGGTGTTACCACGGTAATTTATACCCTGCAGGATACTCTTGGGTATGAAGCAACAACCAGTTTCACCATCTCTGTTACGGAGAACAACGCACCGGTAATTGACTGTCCTACCGCTCCAATTGTGGTTGACATCAGTGGGGCCATCATCGCAGATGCATCCGGATTCCTGACTGCTACCGATACCGTCAATACCTGTGATGGCGTAGAACTTTCATTTGACCTACCCATTGCCACTGATGATTGTCACCCTCCGGTGGTCAGCCAGATTAGTGGTATCGACTCTGGTGGATACTTTGTAATCGGACCGCATTTGGTAGAATTCCAGGCGATTGACTCTGCGGGCAACACTGCGCTTTGTCCCGTTCAGATTGAGGTTCTTCCGCTGTACCCATTGGCACCCATGGTAAGCGACACCATCGGATGCCCAGGCGATGACATCACCTTGTCAACTCCGGTTATTACTGGTGCAGAATACCTGTGGGAAGGCCCGTACAGCGACTTGCCAGATGCCAATACCATTTTGATAATGGGGCTTGAAGATCAATACACCGGCTGGTACCGGGTTCGGGCTCTGGTAAACGGATGCTATACTCCGTACGACTCAGCCTATGTGCGCATGGCTATTGATCCGGAAGCTGTTGATGATCTTGATTTTGAAATCGAACCGGGTGGACTGCTCACCGGCATTGATGTACTGGTGAATGATACGTACGACTGGGATGATTTTGTGGTTACACTGGAAACTCCGATTCCGGGACTTACCGACCTGGGTGAAGGCCAGTTTGAATACAGAGCCCAATTGAATAATGGGTATGTAAACTTCATTTACAAACTGTGTTCTGCTACCTGTCCAAATCTGTGTGATCGGGCGGAGGTTGTGATCAACGTCCGTGAAACCATCTGTAGCTATATCCCCAACATCATTACACCAAATGATGATGGCTACAACGATTACCTGGAAATTCCATGTCTGGAAACAGAATTGTATCCAAACAACTCCATTGTAATTTACAACCAGTGGGGAGGAAAAGTGTACGAGGCTTCGCCTTACAGCAACGATCCAGGCCAAGCCTGGAGAGGAACACTGATGGGTGAACCCGGGAAAGACCTTCCGGACGCTACCTACTTCTATATTTTCAAATCCGCTCCGGATGCTGAAGCATTGCGCGGTTACATTGAAATATTCCGCTAAACCAAACCAAATATGAAAACTGCATTCAAAACAAGTAGCTCTATGAGTAAACTATATCTGATCCCCTTGTTTTTGCTTCTTAGTCTGGGATTACAAGCCCAACAAGAGCACCAGTACACTCAGTTTATGTACAATAAACTGCTGATCAACCCATCCTACGCAGGCACCCGGGAAGTGCCAACGCTTACGGGTATTTATCGGAATCAGTGGTATGCCTTTGACGGGTCGCCAATTTCAGCGCTGCTCAGCTTTCA
>JAWKLR010000017.1:0-75971 GCA_041392625.1 Saprospiraceae bacterium
GTAAAAATACCGGGTATTGGGGAGGAGTCCGGTCAACTGCACCTCGTGAATTTTATTTTGCCCCATGTTTACAAACGAACTTCCCTGTGCCATGGATACGAGGTTGGAATCCAGACCAAAATGCACAATGCTGCTTGCATCTGCATCGGTTTCCCATACAATATACATGCTGGTAGGCTCTGCATCCTGAAGGAAGGGGCCAACTTTGATGTTTTGGGCGAAGGAAAAAATGGGAAGTAGAACCAGGAAAAGTGTAGTGATTTTATTCATGTAGTTGATTTTTGTCTTAGACATGCTCTAAGGCCTGACCTTAATCTTGTTCCAGTTTTTGCAAAAGTACACCTACATTTTTTTCTTCAAAAAAGCGGATCGTACTCCACACAAAACGGAGAAGACGGGATTTGGGGCGAATGAGCAGGGCGCTCAATTGCATGACGGATTGATCGATGGTTTCAATGGCCTTATTCCGTTCTTTCCCCTGCAAATTTGCTAGCAGTAGGGCATTGCGCCAGGATTGGTTCCGGGCTTCCTTAATGCTAAAATTGGCGATGCGCTCATCGGAGTTTTTGCCTATCCAGTCCATCAAAAAAATAGAAGGCGATACCCGGGATAAACGGGATTGAAACTCCTCCGTAAGGCTAAACAGAATCTCATTCACTTTATTGAAATCGTTGTGAATGTGCTCGATATCCTGCCCGTCCACCGATTCACTGGCTGTGACGCCCAGGTCCAGATTAATGTGGGCATTCATGCCCATCAGCAAGTGTTGCAAAATCGCCAGTGGCTCTTGCCTCGAATCAAAGGAAATCATCCACGCCCTGCTCACAGGCTGGCCTGCTTTCCAGGCATGGTAGGCATCCAGGTAATATCCTGCAAACCGGACATCAAACCGCTCCATGCGCGGATTGTCTTCAAATACCCCCTCCTCAATCGCCCGTTTTATTTCCGCGGTAGTTCGACGATACACGTAGGCAAAAATGCCAAGCATGTTGTTATCACGGACCGTTTCTTCTATAATGGCATCCAGATCATGCAAGACTTCATCAATGCGGGTTCGTTGCGTAGGCATACAGGCGAAATGTTATTGGTTTAAGGTTTCCAGAATATAGTGGGCAAGTATTTCAGCGGGGATTTGTTCGATGGGGTGGGGAAGTCCTTCCAACTCCCGGAATTGCCCATTTTTGAGCAATTTAGCCGTTGACTCCGATTCTTCTTTTCCCACCATTTTATCCTGATTTCCCCACCCGATGGTAACTCTGTTGGAAATAGTTGAAAGTTCAGCGGGGCTCAATGCTCCGCCATTACCGAGTTGCTGCATCATTCCTGCTGTTTGGTGGAGCAATTGTTTCCAGTCCAAGGGCGCGTGCCGCTGCTCCAGCATTCGGGCAAATGCCGGTACTTTTTGTTCAATGATATCCGGCTGCAACTTCCCCTTTTCTTTATCTGCTTCTTCTGGTGTCCATAAAAATTTTGTTCCCAGCGTACAGATTGCCCCCAAACTCTCCGGCTCTTGAGATGCCAGACTCAACGCCACGTAGCCGCCCATGCTGTATCCAAATACATGGGGTTTATGCAATTTGTTTTTTGACAAAAATGTGCTCAGGTCGGATACAAATAAGGACATACTTAGATCCTGGCCAGCATGTACACCTCCATGTCCTGCAAAATTAAACCGATGCACCTGAAAATGCCCGGTTAACAAGGGGACCAGCGGATCAAATTGCTGTGCACTTCCCAATGCACCATGAAGAAGGACGAGTGATTGTTTCATAAGTGAAAAATGTGCTAGATAGAATAAGCACTGTCCAAGATAGCGGTTTTTACAGAATCTATAAAACACCTTGCCGTGCACCTACCAAGGCTTGAAACAAGTGCTTATATTTGAAAATCATCCTTAATGATGAATAATAAAACCACAGGGAATAAGTTTTTTGTAGCGAGTATGCACAGAACCAGTTTTAGAACACTATTCAGGATTTTCCTTTTCTGTTTTTTTGCAGATAGCATACCTGCTTATGCCCAGGAAAAGATAGCCTCCAGTGCCACTCAGATTGCATTGAAGGAGGCTTTGGCGTTAAAAGAAAAGGGCAACTGTGAAGATGCCATTTCTCTTTTTTACGGAGCATACCGACAGTTTGAAGTTCAGGGGGATGAGCAGGCAATGACTACCAGTGCAGATGGCTGGGCTACTTGTCTGTTATCGTCAGGAAAAGTCGACAGTGCACTTGCCGTTTACCAAAAGGTTATTCAGCATGGGAAAAAGGCGGCTGATTTTGAACGGGTGATGTTTGCCTACAGCGTTATCAGTGAAATAGCCCGAATGCGTGGAAATCCTCAACTGTCGCTGGAAAACAACCTGAAGTGCGCCCATTATTGTCAGTTGATCAAGGATCAAAAAACGTACTCTTCCCGGCTCAGTATAATAGGCTCAAACTACCTGGAATTGGGGCAAATTGATTCTGCCTATTCCTACATAAAAAAAGGACTTCAGCTTAAAGAGTCTATCCGGGATACTGCCCTGCTTTGTATTGCATACGATCACCTTGGAAACTATTACCGGAGTACCGGGGAATTGGGCAAATCAGCCGAGGCTTTTTTAAATGCCTTAAAGGCCGCTGAAATTGCAAAAAACGATAGCCAAATCGGGTCTTCTCTCATGGCAATTGGCTCTGTTTTGATCAAAGACAACCATCCGGAAAAAGCGAGGGAATACGTGGAGCGTGCCCGAGTAATGTTTGATACCCTGGGCTATCCAATTTACTATGCCAACACCCTGAATTTATTAGGCAGGATTGAATCAGAAGAAGGCCGGGAGGACCTGGCCCTCCAGCACTACCATCAGGCTCTGGATGTTTTTCTCAAGAAAAGTAGCCGGCTCCGTGTTCACGGACAATACCTGTTGCTTGCAAAAGCATATAAAAATATTGGAGACTACAGTCAGGCCTGGAATTTTTCTGCTTCTGCATTACAAACTGCTTTAGAATTGAAGGATGAAACCAGGAAGGCAGAAACCTTGCTTTTGCAGGGGCAGATTCTTGTCTTACAACAAGAAGGACTGCGGGCTGAAGCCTTATTTAAAGAAGCACTTTCCATTGGCTCTAAGCTCAAGTCTCCTGCTTTTCAGGTCGAATCGCTCCAGGGTTTGATGCAAATTGAAGAACAACGCGGAAATTACAAAGAGGCCTTGCACCTACTGCGGGAATCCCAGGCCTGGGAGGACACCATTGAAGCCCGTAAGGAAAGCGAATTTTTACAGCAACTGGAGGCCAAGTACAAACGCCGGGAACAGGATGCCGCTATTTCCCATTTGAATTTTGAAAAAGAATTGATGGACTTCCGGCTGGAAAATAGCAAGGATATCCAAAAACTGCTTGTTGTTGGGGGGATACTTGCCTTGATTGTTGCAGCACTTGGCTTTTTTCTCTTTTATCAAAAAAAGAAAAACGCAGCCTTGCTGGTAGAAAAAAATAAAACCATTGAAAAGGCTTTGGCTGATAAAGAACTACTCCTTCGAGAAATTCACCACCGGGTAAAAAACAACTTGCAGGTGGTGTCCAGTCTGCTCAGTTTGCAGTCCAAATACATCACCGATCCAACTGCCATATCTGCGGTGAACAACAGTCGAAGCCGGGTGCGCTCCATGGCGCTCATACATCAGAATCTGTATCAAAGTGATAACCTGATGGGCGTGGAGGTCCAGACCTATTTTACCAAATTACTGGCCGAACTGTTTGATACCTATCGCGTAGATCAGGATTTGGTTGCGCTCCGGATGGATATTGAGCCCATGAAGCTGGATGTGGACGCCATCGTTCCCATGGGCCTTATTATTAATGAACTGGTTTCCAATTCACTAAAATATGCATTCAAGCCAGCGGAAAAAGGCTGGGTATCGGTAATGCTCAAAAAAACGGATCAAGGTGTATTCCTTGAAGCCGCAGATAGCGGAAGCGGATTTTCACCGGACGCCTTTGAAAATTCGAGTACGTTTGGGTTCCGACTGGTAAAAGCGTTTGTAGCCAAACTGGAAGCCGATATTAAAATTACAGGAGATGAATCCGGCACAAAGATTCAGATTCACATTCCCCAAAACCAATTAAACGCTTCAGTATGAGTGAAATTTGTGTATTGATAGTAGAAGATGAAGTCCTGATTGCAGAGGATATTGCAAATAGCTTAAACCTGATCGACTACAAAGTTTCTGGAATCGCCTACAGTTCCGAAAAAGCATTGGACATGCTGGTTTCCCGACAACCGGATATCGTCCTGCTCGACATCAACATTAAGGGGAGCCAATCGGGCATTGACCTGGGCCGTATTATCAACGAAAAATACAACATCCCATTTATCTATCTGACTTCCTTTGCAGACAAGGCTACCGTAGATGAAGCAAAAAAAACCATGCCCTATGGCTATGTGTTGAAGCCGTTTTCAGAAATGGAATTGTACACTTCCATGGAAGTTGCCCTTTATCGGTTTGCCAATGAAAATAAAAACAAGGAGGGCCTGCCAGGTCTGGATGAAATCAACCGAACCTTAAGCACAAACCTTACCGGTAAGGAGTATGAAGTATTGACGGATTTGTGCCAGGGCCTGAACAACAAACAGATTTCCGATCGGCAGTTTATTTCGGTGAATACCGTAAAAACACACGTCCGGCAGATACTTACCAAAATGGATGTACCTAACCGGACGTCTGTTATTCACAAATTATCTCAGATGAAATAATCGTATGGTCTATTGGAATGGGTTAGACCATTTTGCATTGGTGTAAATATCCGAACCACTGAGGGTCTGAAGGAATGCCACCATGGCTTCTTTTTCCTGATCAGTCAACTGGAGTTGCTGGGGCTGCCCGCCACCTGGACCACCCGGGCCTGGACCACCCGGACGAAGTCGCGGATCCAGATTGGTATTCCCCGGAACCTGAATGATGGTGTTGTAGTGATTGATCATCCAACAAGGTAGACTTACTGGCATCGTGCATGAAGGCTCCATTGCTGGTTCCATCCAACTGAACCAAATCGCGCAAACTTGGTGAACGGGTAGAAATAACATCCAACTCACCCGGGCTGCCTGCTACCCCTACTACTCCGTTGTTTCGGGAGGCAGGGTCAATGTCAAATTCCGGTGGGCGGTGACAACCGGCGCAACCGGCACCTCCACCAACGCGCTGACTGGAGCCCGGAGCAAATACCGGCGGAGCCAGGAACAGGTTTTTGCCCTGGTTTTCTTGTTGCGTAAAATTGCCAAATGGTGCGCCATCATTGTTTGCCTGAGCGCGTCCGACATCGTATTTGCTGTCGAAGGACTGAATGCTGCGAATAAACTGCGAAAGTGCTTCCTGTAGTCGGGCTTCGGTTATCTGCTGATCGCCATATACAAAGGTGAACAACTCCTGGTAGTAGTCGATGTCCTCCAGTTTGTCAATCAAATCCAGAATACCCGGATCTCCGTTCACGCCACTGAATCCCATTTCAGCATGGTCCTGAATAGGGCGGGTGGTCTGATCTTCAAGCGACATGGCACGTTCATCCCAAAAGAAGCGAACCTCATCCGAGAAACGGGCGTTTACCAGGCGCATAGAGTGGCGACCAGTGAGGCCGTTCATACCCTGGCTTCGGGTTTCTGTATCGCTGAATGCAAATTCTTGTTGGTGGCAGCTTGCACAAGCGACACTATTGTCAACCGACAGGTTTTTATCATAAAACAATACCCGTCCGAGGGTTGCTCCGGCATCGGTCAGTTGGTTGGCGCCGGTATTGTCTTTTAGAATGTATGCCGGCACATCCTGGTCGGCATAGTTGAACAGGTTATCCAGATCAATGTTGTCGCCAAATGTAGCTGTAACCGCAGGGTAGGGATCCGCGTTTGGAAGCGGCGGGATGTCACCGGTTGGATGGTCCGGTCGGCATCCTACCACAAAAAGCAAGAGTAACAGGCTGAATAACATTCCTTGATTTCGCATAGGATTCAATTTTGGTGTTTAGAGTCTGTTTGCCATTCAAACAGACTCATTAAATAAGGTGCAACTACATACAGTTTACTTGCCCGGAAGAATGAATGGATTAGATGGCACAAGGCCTGGTTTAAAATCGAGCGATAGATATCCGAACAATAATTAGAGCGAATTGCTCGTTTTCGCCTCAAACAAAAACCCCCAATTCGCTCTTAAGTAAAGTTGACTTCTTATGATAGGATGTATTTTAAGTTAAAAGGTTTAATGCCGTCTTGGAGGTGGAGGTCCTGGTTTCGGACCGGTACCCAGCAAAATGTGGTTTAGAACTTCATTCAATGCTCCGGGGAAGAGCGGAAGTTGTTCTTCAGTACAGATTGCTTTCAGGTCTTCAAAGTGTTGATAGGTTATTTCGATTTTGTTTTTTTCAATGTCCTGGATTTTTGTCAAAAGCACTTGCTGCACTGAATCGGATTGTGTTTTATATAAACCCTGGAAATAGGATCGAACGGCAGAGGCTCGTTGTTCTTCCAGGGCTTGAATTGCTGCTTTATGGTGTTCGGCAGACTCCTTAAATGCTTCTGCCTGCGCTTTCTCAAAATGAAGTTGGTGTACGATTGCCCCGCGTAGGGGTGGGGGAGGCAAATGTCCTTTCCGCTGCATCAAATCAGGAAAAATATAACATCCGATGAGCACTAGATTGAGCACCAGTAGGCCAATACTAAACAGTTTGTAAAATCGGAGCGCATTCATTACTCGTATAGGTTATAGCTGTTCGTCAGATTGCTGTATTCGGTTTGGTTGTTCATTTTTGGGCCTGGCTTATATTTTTGGGCTATTGCAAATCCATTCAGGCAAGCGAGGAGCAACAAAGATGCCGCTACCGCGCGAAGTTGCCTGATCGGGATCATTGGTGCTGTAGTGGTAAATTCAGGTTGTTCTATGGCGTTCAAAATGGAATTGAAAAGAAAATCCGGGGGAGCAGCCGGCTGCATGCCCCGGAGACTCTCAAACACATCCATTTTTGACTTTTCTTTTTTCATAATACTCCTTAGACGAGCGCCCGGAAACAATCCTTCGCTGGAAGTCAATTTTTTTTAAAAAAAATATTTTGGGTTGAAAAAGGCGGATGGTAAGCGCTGTTAGTGCCCGTTAGGAATCCTCTGCATCCAGTTTTTCCCGGAGGCTCTTTTTGGCTCGTTGGAGCAGGGATTCAACGGCTTTCCGGGAAGTGCCCATGATGTCGGCAACTTCCTGGCGGGGGAGGTCCTCTACGTAAGATAAAATTACCGCTGTCTTCTGGGTTTCTGGCAGGCTGTAGATGTGGTGAAAAAGCCGGGAAGCAGCCTCCTTGTTTTCCAGCAAAATGCCCGGGTGTCGAAACTCCGGTGGTTCGTTGATTTCTGGTTGCAGTGGAAAAAGCCGGAACCGGTTTTGGGCACTTTTCTGCCGGAGTTTATCCATGCATTTGTTGATGGCAATCCGGTAAATCCAGGTGCGAACGGTGGAATTCCCCTGGAAATTTGATGCGGAACGATGGATATTTACAAATACGTCTTGAGTGACTTCCTCCGCATCTTCAGTCTGTTGCAAATAGGATAATGCAGTATTGTACACCTGGGTTGCAAACCGCTGATACAGTTTGGCAAAGGCCTCTTGTTGGCCTTGGGCAACAGCCTGTAATAACTCCTCGTCGGTGTACATTGGGTTCTAGCTGGTTCCGTTTCTGATACATCAGCGCTTACAAGCCGCCGATGCAAACGTATTTTATTTCGAGGTAATCATCCATGCCGTATTTGGAACCTTCGCGACCAAACCCACTTTCTTTTACACCTCCAAACGGCGCTTCTGCGGTTGAAATCATTCCGGTGTTTACGCCAACCATACCAAATTCCAGCGCTTCAGAAACCCGCCAGATTCGGGCGTAATCTCTTCCGTAAAAATAGGCGGCAAGCCCATATTGCGTATCGTTTGCAAAGGCAATTGCATCTTCCTCGGTATCGAATTTAAATACCGGTGCAACGGGTCCAAAAATTTCTTCGGAGTGAACAGCCATTTCATTGGTGACCTGGCTGAGCACCGTAGGCTCGTAAAAGCTTCCTCCAAGCGCATGTTTGTTTCCGCCAGTTAGGGCTTTGGCTCCTTTTTCAATGGCATCGTGAACCAGGCGGTCCACTTTTTCGAGCGCTTCCTGGTTGATAAGCGGACCAACAGAAACTCCTTTCTCTGTTCCGATTCCTACATGCTGCGCCTTTACAGCCTCGGCAAATTTTTGACAAAATTCATCGTACACGCCCGCCTGGACATACAGGCGGTTGGCGCAAATACAGGTTTGTCCGGTGTTGCGGTATTTGGCTGCAATAGCACCCTGGACAGCAGCATCGACATCTGCATCTTCGAATACGATAAACGGCGCGTTTCCCCCCAATTCGAGTGAGACTCTTTTTACCGTATCAGCACATTGGCGCATCAGCAATTTCCCTACTTCCGTGCTGCCAGTAAAAGACAGTTTTCGAACCAGGGAGCTGGCGCATAACACCTCACCAACCGGAGTCGGGTTACTGGTTGTCACTACGTTGATTACTCCTGGCGGGAAGCCTGCCTGCTCTGCCAGTTTGGCGAGTGCCAGTGCGGATAGAGGTGTGTCTTCTGCCGGTTTTATTACTACGGTACAACCTGCTGCCAAAGCCGGGGCAATCTTCCGGGTGATCATGGCATTGGGAAAATTCCATGGGGTGAGTGCAGCCACCACGCCGACAGGCTGTTTGATTGTCAGAATCCGGTTGTTTGGGTTTTGGGAGGGAATGACATCTCCATACCCGCGTTTTGCTTCCTCTGCAAACCACTCTACGAACGAACTGCCATACAGAATTTCACCTTTTGCTTCAGGTAGAGGCTTGCCCTGTTCGCTGGTTAGCAGCTGTGAGAGGGCGTCCAGATTTGCGCGTTGCAAATCAAACCACTTTCTAAGCAGTTTGGAGCGGACTTTTACCGAACTGTTTTTCCAGGATTTAAAGGCCTCATTGGCGCAGGCTATCGCAAATTCCGTATCTGTTGCATCCATATCGGGAACTTCGGCTAGCAGTGCACCTGTAGCCGGGTTGTATACCGGAAACGTCTTACCGCTTTTGGCATCAACCCATGCACCGTTTATGTAGGCTTTATTTAGTAAAAAAGGATTTTCCATGGTTAGGTATTAATATCGCAGTTCATGATTTGATTGGAAGGTAAGCAAGATATATTCCCACTGCTATGGATAAACATACCAGCGCCAGTTATTTCCATCTTCCATATAGGAATGGCTATACCGCATCCCTATTTTTTCTGCTACTCGCCTGGAAGCATGGTTTTCCTCCATGACGTTGGCCACGAGCTCCGGGAGTTTCATTTCATTCATCCCATAGTCCAAACAAGCCTGCGCAGCCTCGGTACAATATCCTTTCCCCCAGAAATCCGGGTGCAGACGGTACCCGATATCGTAAAAGTCCTTTTTGCCATCCATGCTGGAATCATCCATATACTTGATGCCTGACCAACCGATGAATTGCTGGGTTTCTTTCAGGATCATGGCCCATCTGCCGGTTCCGTTTCGCTGGTATTGCGCCTGAATAAACCCGATAATTTTTTTTGTTTCGTCTATACTTTCAACCGGTGGCATGCCGATGTATCGCATCACGCTTTCCTGGGAATCCATAGCATACATTTCGGCAGCATCCTCCAGCATGATGTTTCGAATCAACAACCTGGGCGTTTCAATATGTACATTCATGTTGGCAAAAATATAAACTTGTTTTGTAAACCCCATCATACCCCGTATCCCCTGCCAGCATTGCAAGGCTATGTAAATAAATAAACAAAGCCCGAAGGGCTAAATAAACAATTTCAACAAATCAACGTAGCCCGAAGGGCGCATCATCAAATCATCATAAATAATACTACTTTTGCCTCAACATGTATCCCTAAACTGCTTTGTATATGTCGTTTGCTGCTCAAGTTGCCCCGCTTGTAAATATTCCCGCTCAGCGGGTACGTGCTGTTGAAGAATTATTGGCTTCCGGTGCTACCATTCCGTTTATTTCACGATACAGAAAAGAAGCAACCGGGTCGCTGGATGAGGTTCAGATTGGTGCTATTGCCGATGCCTTAAAGCGTTTGCAGGAGCTCGAAAAAAGGCGAGCGGTGGTGCTGGAAAGCATTGAAGAGCAAGGGAAACTCACTCCGGAATTGCGGGCAGCAATTTTGGGCGCGGATACCATGACTGCACTCGAGGATTTATACCTGCCATACCGCCCCAAACGAAAAACACGTGCCTCCGTTGCAATTGAAAGAGGTCTGGAACCACTTGCTCAACGGATTTTTTCTCAAAAAGACAAAAGTCTGGCTGGAGTTGCCCGGGCCTATATCAATGCAGATGTGCCCACTGAAGAGGATGCCCTGCAGGGAGCACGGGATATCATTGCGGAATGGGTCAGTGAAGATGCCCGTGCGCGGGATAAGGTCCGCCGGCATTTTGAACGCGGCGCAGAAATTCGGTCTAAACTGGTCAAAGGGAAGGAAGAAGAAGCCGCAAAATACCGGGATTATTTCGATTGGTCCGAGCCATTAAAGAAATGCCCTTCTCACCGGCTACTTGCAATGCGTCGCGGAGAGGATGAAGGGTTTCTGCGCCTGAAAATTGCCCCCGATGAAGCAGAAGTTACACCGGATTTGGTGCGCCTGTTTGTACGTGGTTATGGGGATGCAGCACGCGAAACAAAATTGGCTGTCGAAGATGCATACAAGCGCCTGCTGGCATCGTCCATTGAAACAGAATTCCGAAATACCAGCAAAGAACTTGCCGATCGGGAAGCCATACGGGTATTTACCGAAAACCTGCGACAACTGTTG
Source organism: Saprospiraceae bacterium (assembly GCA_041392625.1). Taxonomy (GTDB): domain Bacteria; phylum Bacteroidota; class Bacteroidia; order Chitinophagales; family Saprospiraceae; genus M3007. The sequence continues at coordinate 10,844 of JAWKLR010000017.1, forward strand.
TTGGGTGCCCCTTTGGGTGAAAAGCGAGTAATGGGTATTGACCCCGGATTTCGGACCGGCTGCAAGGTGGTTTGTCTGGATGCAGCCGGAAATTTGCTTTACAATACCGCAATTTACCCGCATGAACCACAGCGTCAGGTAGAACAAAGTCGGACAGCCCTCACCGAACTGGTAGATAAGTATGCCATTGAAGCCATTTCAATCGGAAACGGAACAGCCGGTCGGGAAACCATGGATTTTTTGCAACACGTGCCCTTCAATCGGCCCGTTGAATTGTTTCTGGTAAATGAAGCAGGTGCATCCATTTATTCTGCGTCTGAGATTGCGCGCGAAGAATTTCCGAAGGAAGATATAACCGTTCGCGGAGCGGTGAGTATTGGTCGACGTTTGATGGACCCCTTGGCCGAATTGGTGAAAATTGACCCCAAGAGTATTGGTGTTGGTCAGTACCAACACGATGTGCACCAGGGCCAATTGAAAGAGAGCCTGGACCGGACTGTGGAATCCTGCGTAAACAGCGTCGGGATCAATATCAACACGGCCTCGCGGCATTTGCTTACCTATGTTTCCGGTCTGGGGCCTGTGCTTGCCAAAAACATTGTGGACTACCGCAGCGAAAACGGAGCGTTCCAGAAGCGATCTGATTTGCAAAAAGTGCCTCGCCTGGGGGATAAGGCATTCGAACAAGCCGCAGGGTTTTTACGCATTCGCGGAGGTGAAAACCCGCTCGACAATACCGCCGTACACCCGGAACGCTACCAACTCGTTGCTGAAATGGCGACGGATTTAGGCAGCACCGTTGAAGCCTTGATTCAAAATAAAAGCCTGCGGGATCAGGTCGACCTCAACCGGTATGTCCGGGCAGATGTTGGATTGCCAACACTGAAGGATATTATAAAAGAATTGGAAAAACCCGGTCTCGATCCGCGTGGAAATGCGCAGCCGTTTGAATTTGCAAATATTCGGAGTTTGGAGGATTTAAGTCCGGGCATGATCCTCCCCGGAATTGTAAACAACATCACCAATTTTGGCGCTTTTATCGATATCGGTATAAAAGACAGCGGGCTCGTTCACGTATCCCAAATGGCGGATAAATTTGTAAAGGATCCAGCAGAAATCGTCCATTTGCAGCAGCATGTACGCGTAAAAGTGCTCGATATTGACTTCCAACGCCGTCGGGTTTCCCTCACTATGAAAGGTATTTAGTGGCAGTTTTCGGACTGTTTTATCTTATTTTTATTTTTTCAAACGATTGATAGTCAGTCTTTTGTAATAGGTTTTTATCTTGTTTTTCTTCAAAACAAAATAGACTTCTCATTTAGGGAATCAGCAGCTTCTAACAAAATTCTAATTAGAAGTAAAAAACACAATCGGTACTTTTGTTCCACTCCGCTCGGAGTTTGAATTCATACTTCGAATTCAAAAAGGCTGTCTTGTCGTGTTCATTGGGAATTTTAATCAATTTCACAAATACTATTCTTATGGACAGTCTTGTACAATTTAACAACTGGTTTTATCGCAATCAATACCGCCTGCTGCGCTGGAGTTTGGGTTTGATTTATCTGTGGTTTGGGATGCTCAAGTTTTTCCCAAATCAAAGTCCTGCCGAACAACTCGCAAAGGATACCATTCACGCCTTGTTTTTTGGCATCATTCCCGATAACTGGAGCATTGTTTTGCTTGCAATCTGGGAGGTGCTTATTGGTATTTTCTTTTTATCCGGATACTTCAAACGCCCGGCAATTAAGGCAGCAATTGTGCACATGCTGTTCACCTTTACACCCATGTTTCTCTTTGTCGACCTGGCATTTACCAGTGCTCCGTATGCATTCACCATTATCGGACAGTACATCATGAAAAACCTGGTGTTCCTGGTTGCAATGGGCATGCTTATGCGGGAGGATCAGGCATAAAGAACTTTCCCATCTCGTTCCAGTTTATTATTTTCCAGATTTTCTAATGCGTATGTTTGAACTTCGAATTGCAATCCTGGGTTTATCCAGGGTTGCAATTCAATTATTTTCAATCAAAATATTGAAATGAAAGAACGTACCATCCGCTGGGGAATACTGGGACTTGGAAAAATAGCACGAACATTTATCCACGATGCCCGGCTGGTTGCAGACACCGAAGTGTTAGCGGTTGCATCCAGAAGTCAGGAAAAAGCCGATGCATTTGCAGCGGAATTTCAGGTTGAACGGGCTTATGGGACGTATGAAAAGTTGATGGCAGACCCGGATATAGATGCTGTCTACATTGCAACGCCCCATCATGCACATGCAGCGTGTGCCATTGCCTGCTTGAATGCGGGGAAGCATGTACTCTGTGAAAAGCCCATGGCTGTTAATCAAAGTCAGGTGCGTTCTCTGATTGATGCCGCTCAGAGGAACCAGGTTTTTCTTATGGAGGCCTTGTGGACACGTTTTAATCCGAATATCCGGCAAATACTGGCCCGTATTCAGGCTGGTGAACTTGGTGACCTGAACTATGTACAGGCTGATTTTTCTTTCTTTAGTCAACACTCAGATGAAAGCCGGATGTTCAATCTGGATCTTGCCGGCGGAGCAATGCTTGATTTGGGGATTTATCCCGTTTTTCTGGCCTACTTATTTATGGGGAAACCGGAATCAATCCAGGCTACAGCACATTTTCATCGAACTGGTGCAGATGCACAAACGGCTGCATTGTTGCACTACCCAACTGGTATTGCCACTATTATGTGCGGATTGCGGTCGCATGCCCACATGCGCGCGCAATTGGCCGGAACCAAAGGCAGCATCCTGATTGACCCGCGTTGGCATGAGACATGCGGTTATACCGTCTGGAATTATGCAGATGATTCAAAAACGCATTTTCAAAATGACCTGGAGGGCCTGGGCTTTACGTATGAGATCGCAGAAAGCAATGCGTGCATCCGGTCCGGAAAATTGGAGAGTGATTACTGGACCCACCAAAATAGTCTGGAACTCACCGAGTTGCTCGATGATATCCTAAGAGAAATCGGCTTGGTTTATCCATTTGAGTAAAACTCAGAGCCATCGCTTACTTTTTCAATTGATTCTTTAAGGTCCGCAACTCTTCGGCGCTTAGGTTGCGCCATTTTCCGGGTTTCAGATCTCCCAGTTGGATGTGCATGATGCGTACCCGTTTCAGGGTTCTTACCTCATAACCGAGGTACTCACACATGCGGCGGATTTGACGGTTCAAACCCTGGGTCAGAACAATTCTAAATCCGTTTTTTCCCATTTTCTGCACCTGACAACGCTTGGTTTTGGTTCCCAATATCGGAATGCCGTTGCTCATACGTTGTATGAAATCGTCGTTGATTGGTCGGTTTACAGTGACTACGTATTCTTTCTCATGTTTGTTTTCTACGCGCAAAATATCGTTGACAATGTCGCCGTCATTGGTGAGCAAAATGAGTCCGGTAGAGGGCTTGTCGAGCCGCCCGATTGGAAAAATCCGTTTGGGGTGCTTTACAAAGTCAATGATGTTGTCGCGGTCGCGGCGGTCGGTAGTGCAGGTAATTCCGGGTGGTTTGTGCAGTGCGATGTACACCAGGTCGGGTTTGTTTTGAATGGGGCTTCCGTCTACAACCACCTTATCGCCGGGGTTGACCCGGTTGCCCTTTTGTGCTACTTTTCCGTTGATCATAACCCGCCCGGTTTCAATCCATTTATCGGCTTCCCGACGGGAGCATATACCCGTCTGGCTGATGAATTTATTGATGCTGGTTGAGTTATCGGACATGTTGGATGGACTGAATCAAGGATCGCTTGCACAAAGCGCTTATTCAAATTGTATACACTGTATGAAATCGCGAATATAGGCCTCTTTGTTTGAATTCAAATGAAATTAATAGCCCCAAGTTCCTATCTTCGAGCCATGCGAATTCTCATTGCTTCGGATGCATTTAAAGATGCACTTTCTGCGGAGGCCGTTTGTGAAGCCCTTGCCAAAGGAGCCGCTACTGCCATGCCGGATGCCCAACTTGATCGCTTCCCACTTGCAGATGGCGGAGAAGGAACCGCTGCAATTCTGCAACAGGCTTTGGGCCTTGTTCCCAGAGAAATTATGGCAGCCGACCCTATGCGAAGACCGAGAAAGGCGGTGTACTATTTGAGCCCCGATGGAAAAATTGCCTTCGTGGAAATGGCTGCTACAGCCGGCTTGCAATTGCTTCCCAAACTGGAGCGCAACCCCATGTACACCAGCACCTTTGGTACGGGGCTGATGGTTGCGGATGCCATACAAAACGGAGCAGAAGAATTGGTGCTGGCAATTGGCGGCAGCAGCACCAACGATGCAGGAATGGGCCTGGCAAAAGCCCTGGGCTGGACCTTCTATGACCAGCACAACCGACCACTCGACCCAATGGGGATGAATCTGGAAGCTGTGGAGCGTATTGAAAAACCTGATCAGGATTTTGCCCTGCGTGTTCGGGTGATCTGCGATGTGCAAAACCCATTGTCCGGGCCCAATGGTGCAGCCAGGGTGTATGGACCTCAGAAGGGGGCAAAACCGGAGGAGGTTGAGTTGCTGGACCGGGGTTTAATCCATTTTGCACACAAGATTGAAACACTGCTCGATCGTCCAAACCTGTCTGCAACTCCCGGTGCTGGCGCGGCAGGCGGAATGGGCTTCGGAGCACTGGCCTTTTTGAAGGCTTCCCTTGAACCGGGAGTAGAAATGGTGATGGATTTATGCCATTTTGATGAAGCACTGGACCGTGCGGACTTGGTATGGACCGGAGAGGGAATGATAGATGCACAAACTAAAAATGGGAAACTGATCTCCGGAATTTGCAAACGTGCTGCCGCACGATCAATTCCTGTCTGGGGCTTTTGTGGCCGCCTGGATGCCAGTCCTTCGGATTTGCAATCAATTGGTCTGGAGCGCGCTTTTTGCATCAATGAGGGGCTTCCCGATATGCCTCTGGAGGAAAAACTCTCGAACACTGCGGTCAATTTGGAACGCATGGCTCGGGAGGTTTTGAAAAACACATAAAAAGACACCCCGCTGGCTGTCAGCGAGGTGTCGTAATGAGTTCCGAACAAATGGTTTATCCAGGAAGGGTGTTAATTGCTCTTAGTGGCGAAGCCGGATGGTGATGGTATCACCGTTATCAAGTGTCAACTGTCCGAAGCGGTCGCAGGTGCCATCGCCAAAATCTAGGGAGGCGTTGCGGTCATCGCGGGTAAAGTCAATCACACCAGCGGAAATCCAACGGCAAAATGCTTTTTTGATCAATGGTTCTGCTATTGTGGCGCTGTATGCAACTCCGTTGCGGTTGGTGCCTTCGGTGTATCCGGTGGTGCTCCAGACATTGTCAAAGTGTGTGATGGTTTCTCCGCCTTCAATGAGCGTACTGGTGTGGTTGTGTGTCCAGTTGCCTGAAGCGCCGTCGGGGTAGGTAAGCGTCATTTCAGCGGTTTTGGTGAATGACCACAGTCCTGCTGCATCCTGGCCGTTATTGGTCCAGGTTTTGGTGCCTTCTACCTGAACATCGTCAATGGTAAAATCCTCAAAAGTCTTGGTGCGAACGGCTCCCGGAGTGAAGCGGGCAGCGGATTGCTCAATGTGGATGATGCCCGTCAGAATGCGGCCGCTGTTTTCAGGATATTCGCAGCCATCACCGAAGTCAATGGTAATGGAGTTTGGCCAGGTACCATATGGCTGGGCAAAGCTTACCGCAGGGCAAAGTCCACCGCCGCCACCGCCGCGTTCTTCAATGATCATATCTGCGTCCAGGTCAATTTCTTCTGAGAAGTCCTGGCTGGTTGCAATGTCTTCAGAGGTGGTCGTCATTGCCTCTTTATCAGAATCGGTGTTTTTATTGCATGCGGTAAATGCGAGGGCTACAAGCATGGAACTGCCAATGATCCAAGATAATTTTTTCATGATGCTATTGTTTAAGTAGTTTGGTGCTCGGTTTTCCGAACGGGATGAAGTGTTTGTAGTCTGGTATTCGTTGCTATTCTGCCGGCCGGTCATTTGCAACGAACATGGATATAGACTGCCTCAACCGACAAACGTTTAATGGGAGTGTAAATTTTTATAGCAGTGGTCAGTAGTCGGTAGTCAGTGCAACTAAACTTCCCTGTTCTCAGTTTCTCTGCCTATTTTTGCATCAAAATTTGGACTTTTACCCATGGAAATAAAAAAAATACCATCGCCTTGTTATGTATTGGATGCGGCATTACTTCGCAAAAACCTGGAGTGTATTGACCGGGTACAAAAGGAGGCGGGTGTGCAAATTATTCTTGCATTTAAAGGGTTTGCTATGTGGAGTGCTTTTCCCATCGTGAGGGAATATGTTTCAGGTGCAACGGCATCCTCACTTCATGAAGCCCGGTTGTGTTATGAGGAAATGGGGACCAAGGCGCATACCTATGCCGTTGCCTATGCTCCGCGGGAGTTCAAACGCATCATGGGTTTTTCGAGCCACATCACATTCAATTCATTGTCGCAGTACAAGCGATTTGCCGGACGGGTTCGCGCGCATCAACCCGCCATTAGCGCAGGACTTCGCGTGAACCCGGAGTGGTCTCCGGTTGAAACCGATTTGTATAACCCTGCTGCCTCTGGTTCCCGGCTGGGAATTACTTCGGATCAACTCGGCGAACAACTTCCCGATGGTATTGAAGGCTTGCACTTTCATGTGCTGTGTGAAAGCACCAGTTACGATTTGGAAAATGTTTTGAAGCACTTTGAATCCCGTTTCGGTTCCTATTTGTCCAAACTAAAGTGGGTTAATTTTGGAGGAGGCCATTTGATGACCCGAAAGGGCTATGATGTCGACCACCTTATTTCTGTTTTGAAACAATTCAAAAAACGATACCCCCATTTGCAGGTGATTCTGGAGCCTGGTAGTGCCTTTGCATGGGATACCGGTGTTCTGGTAAGTGAGGTATTGGATATTGTAAATAACGGCGGCGTGCAAACCGCCATTCTGGACGTGTCATTCACGGCCCATATGCCGGATACACTGGAAATGCCTTACCGCCCCCGGGTACGTGGAGCGCGAGCAGACCTTCAGCCAAATGAAAAACACCTGTATCGATTGGGAGGGGTGAGTTGTCTAAGCGGCGATTATCTGGATGAATATGGCTTTGATGCCCCCTTGCGGGTTGGACAAAAGATTGTCTTTGAAGACATGATTCATTACACCATGGTAAAAACCACCACGTTTAATGGAGTGAGTCACCCGTCTATCGCAATTTGGCGGGAAAATAATGAACTGGATATTGTTCGGAAATTCCGGTATTCAGACTACAAGCGCCGGTTGTCATAAGCGCTAATCTTACCTGTTCTTTGTTTTTAAAAATGAAAACGGACGTTTACTAAAAAAGAACATCCTGCATTTTGAATTTTCAAAATGCAGGATGTATCGTTATGTTTCAAACGCAATACGTTTGAAACACTTTTAACCACCTACAAAAAGGAAGTACATCAAAAGTATCAATGCCAGCGTGGCAATTCCCACAATGAGCAAAAATTTACGCGATTCCTCCCGGTCTTTTGCTGAGTTAGCTCCTTTGCTACTGGTCTTTCTTATTTTAGTTCTTCGTGTCATAATAGAAGATTTTAGTTGGTAAATATACGATTAATGACGTTTAGTTTAAAATGCTCTTGCGCGCAATTCTGGGTCTGATTGAATTATCGGATTCCCTGTTCCTCAAAAATTCGCTTCAGCCATTTCAACATGGCCAACAAGCCCAGACAGGCGATAGCCAATAAGACGAAGTTGACCCAGAAGAAATTGGCTTTATGTTCGTAGCTGTCCCACATGGTAGCCAGGATTCCACTGAGTTTGTTTCCAATGGAAGTCGAGAGCAACCAGCCTCCCATCATGAGGCCGGTAAGTCGTGGTGGTGAAACTTTGGATACCATGGACAAGCCCATGGGACTCAGGCAAAGTTCACCCAAACTGATCACTGCATAGGTTCCAAACAGCCAACCTACCGATGCCTTCATTTCCCCGTTGTGGCAGGCGTATACTGCACCGATAGTAACAAGGGTAGAAAGGGCAGAGATAAATAAACCCCATCCGATTTTACCCGGAGTACTTGGCTCTCGTTTTCTGCGTCGCAGGAAGGAGAAGAACCACACAACCAGCGGGGTAAAGACAATGATGAAAAAAGGATTGATGGATTGATAAATTTCTGTCGAAACTACATTCAGCGAAGAGCCCGGGGCAGGGCGCTCGTTTTCCGGCACATTTATAAAGTAAGGGTGGTTGGTCACCGCAGTGACAAACTCCCCTGTAGCCGGATCTTTCTCTCTTCGGAATTGATTGTCGTACACCGCAAATGTATCTGGTTCTCCGGGAATTTCCTGAACCATGCCCAATGCGCCAGCCGGTTTTTCCATCCATTCCGGAATGGCACGGTCGGTATAGTATTCTGCCCAGGTCGTCAGGGCAGTACCATTTTGCTTAAAAATTGCCCAGAAAATAATCACAATACCAAACACGGCAAGCAAGGCCTTGATACGCGGTTTTTCGGCAGGACTGGATTTAACCAGAATCCAAAGGAAGAAACCTATAATTGGAATGGTTCCAAAAATAAACGCGTCTGCGGAGTCGGTACCCAGCAGGTTCCCAGGAATATTCCAAGCCAGGAAGCCGGTGATAATGGCCGGAAGCAACACGGAACTCAAAAGCGTTACAACACCAGCCTCTGCCGGATTGGCTTCTTTCCGCACGTCGGCATGCGAATAGTTTTTCATCCCAAACAGGAAAACAGCAACACCGATAAACATCCCGATGCCGGCTGCAGCAAACGCATAGCCCCATCCGTAGTTGTTGCGGAGGTAGGCAGCAAAGAAGTTGCAAATGAACGCACCGATGTTGATACCCATATAAAATATGTTGTACCCATCGTCTTTTTTGTCTTCATACTGCTTTTCACTATAGAGATTCCCAAGCAGGGTTGAAATGTTTGGCTTAAAAAAACCGTTCCCTATAATGATAATCGCAAGGGATAGGTAAAAGGTGTTGAGGTTCTGCGGTATGGCAAGCAGCAAGTAGCCTATACCCATTAGAATGCCCCCGATCACGATGCTCACTCGATAGCCTAATACCCGGTCGGCCAACAGGCCACCTATAAATGGGGTGACATATACCAATGCAATGAATGTACCGTAGACGTCAGCGGAGGTGGCTCGTTCAAAGCCCATACCGTTTTTATCGGTGTCGGTCATGTACAGGAAGAAAATCCCAATCATGAGGTAATAGCCAAACCGTTCCCACATTTCGGTGAAAAAGAGATAGGGTAGGGCCTTTGGATGGTCTCGCATAGGGCGATTGCTTTAGATGTATTGGGTTAGAAGATAAATTGGCTGGAAATTCCACAGCCAGAAACTATGGAATGTTGATATAAGAACAAACTGATATAACAACATCACAAAGGTTCCAAGGCAAAAATAGCAGCAAAATACATTTATGCAAATCCTTCTTCCAGATAGCTTGCAAAACAGCCAATATTATTTATTTCAAAGTGGTCTTCCCGGGTAGATGGCAGTAGTAAGTGGTAAGTAGTAAGTAGCAAGTTGTAAGTAGCAAGTTGTAAGTATTCAATTTAACTTACCACTTACCACTTATCACTTATCACTTATCACCTACCATTCACTTACCACTTACCACTCTTGCCAGACATTGCACAATTTGAAGTGCATAGTAGTGCAAAAAGCCTGGGTAATGTGTATTCAGTCCGGTTTGGTCGTTTTCTTTGGTGAAGACGAGCCCAAGCCCCGGTTTTGATCAAGGTGGACTACTCCAAATCCAAACACATGGATTGCCGCGCACGATCCATTTTAAACACTCAATAACGATACAACTATGTTGAAAAAATCTGGCATCCTCTTATTGTTTCTTTTGTGTCTGACAAGCTTTGTGCAGGCACAGCAGAAGGATCCGGCAGGTGAACCGGCTGGCACATATGGCCCTTCGTTGGTCCCATCCGAAAAGCCAACGACGGATAGTATTCTGGTGACAGTTATTTTGCGCCACCAACAGGATAAAAACCTGGCAGAGATTCGAGAAAACTAGAATCTCAAGGATTTTGGGGATTTTTCCCCGCCACCAGATGTAAAGGTGTTGTCCCGGACAATCGCTATGGATATGGCCACATCATCACACTGGTCGTACCAGCCAATGCTACCTGTCCGACTCAATCTCGCGCTTGAGAATGGTGCCTGGGGTGCCTTTGATACCGATATTTACCTTACTTACGATTACAAAGGCGTCTGGGAAAATTGTCTGGAACGCCGCGCAGAAGCAGCGGAAGATCGCGAGGATAATTAGTGATCCGTATTTCCTTAGGTCCTAAAACAAGAGGGTTTCACCGACAGTGAAACCCTCTTGTTTTGCTTGTTAAAAGTCTTCAAAATAAATGCGGGCGTTTCGGTTGGTATTTGATTTCATTTGAGTGGCATCGTGGTAATTAGCCCCATCAAATTCCTCACCGGCGTTTCTGGAATACAAATCCCGTTCCCAGCGTGGGTTGTTGATCTCTCCTCGTGCAGTTGAGTGCAGAATAATATAGTCTTCGCCAGCCAGGGATGGGTTGTAAAACAGGAACTTCACATTTTTTTGGCGGGTAACAGGGAAGTTATAATACACCCAAATCTCATAGGGTGGGGCACTGGGCTCGTCTTCCACGTGGATGTAATCGTCCGGTGAGCCATACCGCATGAAAATTCGGCCCCGGTCAGTTTCAAATCCATGACGGAATCCGCTGTGGAACTTTTCGTCCACTTGCCGGGCAACCGTCAGGTATTCCTTATACGCTTGTTCGGGATTGTTTGGGTCCTTTTTTACAAAATGGCGAAACAGGAAAAAGCGCATGGCTTTCAGGTCGGATTCCCGCGCGAGGATATTTTTGAGTGTTTCTGTGTCATCTCCCTGGGTCAGTGGCGAGATTGCACGAAGTGCATACCGCAGTTCTTCCTCCTCTAACTGCTCCACAAATTGCTCGGCCATTAACTCGGCAGTAAGTGCTTCTTCCTGGATTTGTTGGAATGGATTGCTTCGTTGAAATTGTACTTCCCGTTTTTGCAACAGGGCATTGGTATGGTCGCGAAACTCCACCGTCAACAGGTAATTTCCGCTGCTAAGTTCCTTGATATCGATTGGAACCAGAACAGCATCGATTACGTTTGGCTTTTTGCGTTGCACACCGGCGCTCACCAGAGTTTTATTTCCATTTCCTTTTTCTTCCTCTACAATGTAACGGATGGTGTAGAAGTCGGCCGAAGTAGCCTTGCTTGAGTAATAAATTTCGGCATAAAATGCCATGGTTTTCGCGGCACGGTCGTAGTATTTGAACGGCAACGGTTCCAGATAATACCCATTTTTTGTAAACGGATTATCGCTTTGGTCTTCCTTAAACTGACGAAGCAACTGGATGTCACTCAGGTACAATTGATCTGAAACATTGACCTCAAGGTCTGATCGGTAACTGGCAGTATTCAGGCTGTCATTGCTATCGGTAAATGTCATCTCAAGCTGATAACTTCCATTTGCCAACATCATGCGTTTGACATCCAGAATGGATTGCGGGACGGTTACAACAGGACTGTTCAACTCGTATTTTTCATAACTAACAATCCGCTCTCCATCTTTAACCAGAATCAGCACATGGACTCCGGCTTGAAGGTTGGTACTGTCGACATGGACATAGTTTACTGCTGCGGCAGCCACTTCCATACTGATTTCTACATAGGATTTTGTCGGAGTAGCATAGACAATGTGGCTTACACCAACATCGAGGCCAAGCAAGGCATTTTTGGCAAAAAATAATATACCCAAAAAGGTGAACAGGCGTTGTTTTGTCTTTTTCATAGTGATTGGTTTCGTTGTTCAAAGCTTCATACAAGCAGGTTCAAAATTCAAACATGCTCCAATTATGCGGTCGTTGGGAACGGTAATATCCGAATTCTCATGGTATAGGCTTTACCACGTTTGATGCAAAAGTCAGGTTTCCGAATAGCTGCGAACATAGATTAGAATCCCAAATCTTACCCTTCAAATTTACGAGAGTCTGGCCAATAATTCCAGTGTTTTTCGACCGGTGAACGCCAGTTCCGGCAGAAGTAACTATTTGCAGCACAAGCCTGAAAAACCGAACATATTTTTAGTCCAGTACGTTCAATAAAATTGCAGAAGGTTTGGATGCAGAATGAAAAATGGTATGCTCTGCTTTGATAAAATCAGCATCTTCTGCCTCATAAATATTGATAAACTGCTGCGGGTTTCGGTCAACCAAAGGATACCAGCTGCTTTGAATCTGAATCATCAACCGGTGACCCTTTTTGAATTTATGCGCTACATCGGGCAATTGAAAACGGACTTTGGTTGGTGTATTTGGCTGAAATGCCTCCGGGCTTTCGAAACTATTGCGAAAGCGCCCGCGCAGGACTTCCCCCCGAACCAGCATTTGATAGCCGGCCAGTGGAACTCCATTGGAACTCTCTTCCAGATCGTTTGGAAAAACGTCGATCAGTTTTACGACAAAATCGGCATCTGTTCCGCTGATACTCACCCACAGGTCTGCAGTGATCGGACCGGCGACGGAAATATCTTCTTCCAAAATTCCGGTATCGTAGACCAACACATCCGGGCGGCGTGAGGCGAATCGCTGGTCGTCAACCATGTACTCTCGGGTGCGTTTTAGGTGTACATCTTCGGTATAAGGTACAGGATTTGCCGGATCGCTGATGTATGTATCCGCGCTTTCAGTCCCGCGGGGTCTTGTGGTTGATAATCCGCCGTTTGCCTGCAAGTAATACGTCCGCTGTTTCGCCTCTTTTGGTGGCCAACTGCTGTGCGTGGTCCAGGTGTTTGAGCCGGTTTCGAAAATCATAGCATCGGCGAGTTTCATATCGCCATTTCCTTTTAAGTAATATTCAAAAAACGGGAACTCAATTTCGCTTTGGTAGTACGCGCTGGTGTTGGATTCGAAGGAGACATTGCCCAATTTACTGCCATCGGTCCGTGCCCAACAGCCGTGGCACCAGGGGCCCATTACCAGTCTGTTGCTCACAGATTGTTTGTTCTGAGTTTCAATGGCCTTGTACACATTCCAGGCGCCAAAACAGTCTTCCGCATCGAATTGTCCACCTACGGTCATCACAGCGGGCATTACATTCTTCAAATGGGGTCTTGGGTTGCGCGCTTGCCAAAATGCATCGTAATTGGGGTGCTCCATAAGTTCATTCCAGAACGGAATGCGTTCGTGCAGGTATTTTTCATTGAAATTTTTGACTGTTCCAACCTGCAGGTAAAACTCATAATTATCCTGAGTCCCCCAATCTGAAAAACCGGGCGTGCGTTTTGTAGTGGGCTCCGGGCGAACTTGTCCGAATCCGGAATAAAACGAAAACGCATCCATTTGAAAAAATGCACCGTTGTGGTGGAAGTCATCGCCAATAAACCAATCTGTTACAGGTGCCTGTGGAGAGACCGCAGCGATGGCCGGATGTTGTGCTAAAATGGCCATCGTGGCATAAAACCCCGGGTAGGAAATCCCGTAAACACCGATTTTCCCATTATTGTTTTCTACGTTTTTCACAAGCCACTCTGCGGTATCATAGGTGTCAGAGGCTTCATCAATGTCTCTGCTTGATTTTTTATCCGGATTGAATGGGCGCACATCCACAAACTCCCCTTCGCTCATGTATTTTCCGCGGACATCCTGCATCACAAAAATGTATCCCGACCTAGCCAGTTGCATGTTTTGAAATGAACCCACAAACTCATTTTCCCCGTATGGAGAACAGGAATAGGGTGTGCGCTTGAGCAAAAACGGATAACTCCCGGCTTCTTTGGGCGTGTAAATGGAGGTAAACAACTTGATCCCGTCGCGCATGGGAATCAGAACTTCTTGCTTGTTGTAGTGTGAGCGGATAAAATCCGCATCCGATTCCTGGGCCAGCAGGGAGGAGCCAAAAAACAAAAACAGATAAAAAACAGGGTAGTCGTATTTCGCATGGATACTTGCTTGATGCCTGAATCAGGATTGAGACAGGAATGATTGAAAAAAAGTGCAAAATACGGATTTGGTTTTGAGTGCCTATCTATTCTTTTCGGATGGGCGATACCGGCAGGATTTGTATGTTTTCCAGGTCTTCTGGCCGGACTGTCTCCAGGTTAAGGGTGACGCTGGGTCTACCCTGGTAATCGTACACCTGGTTGCCCCGGTGGCTGGTTTGAGTTGCACCCAGTTTGGTAAGTGAATTTTTACTGTAAAAATCTACATCCTCCTTTAAGGGTACCAAAGCCTGATTGTCAATCCAAATCCAGGATGCATCTTCCATTTGGACAATCTCCACGTGCTGAATGCTGCTGCCCGGTTCAAACGCATTGGAATCGGCCAGTTCAACGATTTGCATGCTTTCCGACCCTAGACCGCGATATGGGAAAATACAGGTTTGGCTCGTACCTTCCAATTGCAATTCGCTGCAATCCACATTAATACGTACCCACTTGAGCGGGTGTTCTGTGGAAATGAGTGAATACCCTTCTTTGGGCAGAAGGGTTTGTGAAAAAAGCATCTGGGTTGACAGTAGTATCAGCAGTAGCGTGAGAACATTTTGGGTTTTCATGGTCTTGGTTTTAAAGAAAAATAAAATGGGAGCAGCTAATTTTTCCAACTAATATACAACAACCCAAACCAGTTGGAATCTACACAAATGGCATTTTAAACCTTATTTAACAAGCAAGATTGAAATGCAATTTGATCAAATAGCAGACCAATGGAAATTAGGTATCCCCATTTCTTTATCCCGTCTATACTACTCCGTACGAATTAGTTTCCCATCAAACCGTTTATGTTCCAGCGTCAAATTCCAGAAATACAAAGTGCTTTTATCTAGGAATTCTGCGGGGACAATCCAATGGTTGATTCCTGTTTTTGAAGCGCGTGTTATTTGATCAAAAATCAATGGCCCCGGGCGTCAAACACTTGGAGATTTGCATCACATGCTCGTCCTGGCATCTACTGTGAAACAAACAGGCGCATTACCGGGATTTGGGGTAGGGGGCGTAGAAGCCGAATTCCATTGTTTTTTTGTTCATAAATGCCAATTGCACCGGATAGGTTCTTTGATTCGTCGGAGGCTTCAGCCAGAATGAAGACTGCCCAAGGTGAACCAGTTGGCTCACTTGGGTGCTTTGTTTTGCCTGCACACGCAGGGTAAAAAGCGGCCTGTTTTTTTCAAAATGCACAGGTTCCGTATGAAACCATACCAGTCGAAGTCCTTCTTCTTCCCGGATTGCGAAGGCATCCAAATCCATACCCGGATAATTGCCTGGAATTACTTCCAGGATTTCTATTTGGTCTGTATTGAATTGCAATCCGGCTTGCAGGGCGTAAAGTGCGTGGTTTTCTCCAATAAAAAATGGAATTTCAAAGGACTTGCCGGATTCCAGCATTTGGTTTGGAGCCAATAAGGCAATGGGCTTCCGGTCATCTGCGGTAGAGGCACCATTAGCAGTAGTACAATTCACATCGCCAATTTTTACCGACCGCATTACGTACTCCTGTGGCGATAAATTGGTAAAGTTGGACACCGTAATGTATTCCGGAAACTGCGAAGAAAACGGATTGGATGGGTCTGGAAAGTCCACTGCCGCATTTACATACCTCCAGGAGGTGTTGTTGGGAAAATTGGTATAGTTGCCCAATAACAATTGACGAAGTTGGAAGATGTCGGTTACTGTAATGGAGTTGCTTTTATTGACATCAGCAGCAATCATCTGATAAGGAGAACTGAACGGATCGGTATTCAATATGTGAAGTGCAATGTGTAAAATATCGTTGCTTGTAATGCCTTCTGCGTGCTGGTCATCCCGGAGGGGAGTTGCGGTAAAGTCCGTTCCCAAAGGGATCAGAGAACTGATAAAACAACTACTTGAATCCATAGACCCGTTGCTCATCCCTGGCCAAAGCGGAGGTGAAAAATTGAGTTCAAGGTTTATCAGGCTGGCTTCAATGGAATCCATTGGCTGGCCGGTGCACCCGTATTCAAAACACACCGTAATCGGCCCGGCAAATACCGATGGACAATAATTAAAGGCATCTCCAATTTCGACTGTTGTTTCGCAAAATGCACTGTTACCATATTTGTCCTTGGCCCAAATTTCCAAATCATGCGTTCCCATATTCTGACAGGAAAAAAGGATGTTTGATTGACTCTGACCAGTTGGCCCAACAGGAAAACCGGTTCCTGTACCCGAAATTCGGATTCCAAATTCCAACAAGGGGTATGGAGTGATATTATCTGTTACCAAATCAATAAAATCATTGGCAAATAGATAGATCATTCCGGTTGGTAACACATTGGCAGAGAGGCCGTTTACACAATTAAACTCAGGCGGAGCGCAATCCAGCACTTCAAAAGAATATATGCAGGTATCCTGCTGTTGCCCATCTTCCAAAATCCATTTTATCTGGTGTTGACCGAGGGGGAGGATGAGATCGGAAAAAGCAAAAGGACTGAGTTCGGTATTCCAACGCAATCGGTTGGTTATGGTATCGCCTGCACTTGTTTGCTCCAATGCAAATTGGTATTTCTGATCGAAGGGTACTGCCCGGTTGTCAAATGGAGCTGCTACGCCTCCGCCCTGGGTATTGAAGATTTGAATTTGCCCGTTTCCCAGCAGGTTATCAGGCCGTACGACCGATTCCTGAATGCCGTCGCCATCCAAATCCAGGAACAACTCATATCGGAGTTGGGCCAGGCCGCAACTGTCCAGGTATTGAAACTCTAAATTTACCGGCGCTTCCGGTAGGTCATGCAGTGCATGGTGGCTGTCCCAGAAAAAGCTTGAGTTCCACAGGCTCTGATCATTGTTAGAATCATCGCACAAGCTATCTAAAGCCATGGGGCATGGAAGCAGGGTGTAATTGCATTGTGCTTGTGACCGTGAAACGAACAGCAAACAAAACAAAACAAGTAAGGTGAAGTTGGTTTTCATATTTTGGAGTTTAAAACGTGATGCAGGTTTTCAAAAATACGGCTTAAGCATCAATAGTCAAAGTGCATGGGTTTGGAATCCAGCTCTTTGTCTGATACCAGGAAGTTTTTATCCCACAAACCAGAATTATTCCCCACCCGCATCAAAAAAATCTCGCACGATTTGCTCCAACTCTTCTCCATGCACATTGCGTGCAAGGAGCCGACCTTCAGAATCGAGCAGGTAGTTTGCAGGGATCATTTGAAACTTGAGTGATTCACGAATGGGCGAACTATCTCCCTCCAAATCGCAGAGTTGCAGCCAATGGGCTTTGTCGCGTTCTATGGCTTTCAGCCAATTGGGTTTACTGCTGTCGATCGAGAAGCCCACAATCTGAAATCCTTTGTCTGCGTATTGAATGTGGAGCGGCTGCAGCACCTCGCGAATTTCCTTGCGACATGGGGCACACCAACTGGCCCAAAAATCCAGCAGAATGAGTTGGCCCCGGAGCGCTTCGCGGGTATGGAATGTGCTATCCTGATCGGGTAAGTTGAACTCCGGAATGCGTTCGCCTTTTATCAGTGGAAGTCTTTCCGAACTGCAATAACTTGCGTATTCCTGCGCGAAGGGGAGGACGGGCGTTTGCGCAAGCAAGCGATCGCGGAGGCGAACAAACAATTCCGGGTTGCGGAAATAACTGTTGTCCGAACTGTGCAATCGCACTCCAGCCAAAGCAGGAAGTGTGCGTTGACATGTATCAATCCATCGTTCCAGTGCATCCCAGGTTGCAATCGCGAGGCTGTCGTTGTGGTCGTGTGCATATTGGATTTCCTTGGATTCAGGGTCCATTTTATCGGCTTCCTCCTTAGCGCGTTCGTAGAACGGCAAGAATACATCCTGTAGGTGTTCCAGTGCCTGGTTTGCCGGTGTTGATTCGGTAGTAAATCGGTATTTCCAGTTAAAATGCTCGATGGGTGCTTCGATGCTTACATGGTCATTTCCTTGCAATTCAAGTAAGATAAAATTGGTTTGATGTGGCAAAAACTCAACCCGGTTCACATATTTACTTCCATTCTTTTGAACATACAACCCGTACAGTGCAGGCTCTTGTTGGGCTGGTGTGAATGTCAATTTGAACTGTCCGTTGGCATCAATCGTGCAACTATCGATCAGTTTGCCTTCGTAACTGGAAGCAATTTGTTTGAAGTAGCCTGGTTGAACTAAAAATACCTTGGATTGCCAGTCGGGGTGGACTTCAATTTTGCCTTCAATAACACATTGCGCTTGTGCCTGTGGTTTAGGAAATTGGCAAAAGAACAGGCAGAGTGTGGATAGAATTAAGGCGGAGCGGAGACCGGTGCTGGAACTAAATCGCATTTATTGGGTGTTTTTAATGAAATAAGCACAAATTTCTGCTCTAAGGTATTAAACTCTTGGGCTTCCAAGTACCATCCGAACGCAGGAATAACGTAATTTTGCGCCTTTCTAAATTAAGGTCTGAAGTTGGGCCGGTTTTTCAAATCAAACGAACCGTAAATACCTTTTGAATGGATTACATCCCGAGTGACATAGAGCCGAAGTGGCAGCAGTGGTGGAAAGAAAAAAAGACGTACCAGGTAGACACTAAAACCGACAAACCAAAGTACTATGTGCTGGATATGTTTCCATATCCATCCGGAGCAGGTTTGCATGTTGGACACCCGTTGGGCTACATTGCCAGCGATATTTTTGCCCGGTATAAGCGATTAAAAGGCTTCAACGTCCTGCATCCAATGGGCTATGATTCGTTTGGCCTGCCTGCAGAGCAATATGCTATCCAAACAGGTATTCACCCGGCTATTTCCACCGAACAAAACATCAACCGGTATCGGGAGCAATTGGATAAAATTGCATTTTCATTCGACTGGGATCGCGAAGTGCGAACTTCAGACCCATCCTATTACAAATGGACCCAGTGGATTTTCCAGCGTTTGTTTGAACATTACTTCGATGTTGCAGCAGGCAAAGCCATTTCAATTGCCGATTTGGTAGCCCGTTTTGAAAAAGAAGGAAATGGAAACGTGCAGGCATTTTGCGATGAAGACACTCCGTCTTTTTCAGCAGATGAATGGAACGCGATGTCTGAAACCGAACAACAATTGATGTTGTTGAAATACCGGCTCACTTTCCCTGAGGAGTCTTATGTAAACTGGTGCCCGGCGATGGGTACCGTACTCTCAAACGATGAGGTAAAAGATGGTGTCAGCGAACGCGGAGGATATCCGGTTGAGCGCAAGTTGATGAAACAATGGAGCATGCGGATTACGGCTTATGCCGACCGCCTGCTCGAAGGACTGAACGAAATTGACTGGCCGGAATCAATCAAGGAACAACAGCGCAACTGGATTGGTCGCTCCCAGGGTGCTGCCGTGAAGTTTAAAGTAGATGGCCACGACTCCGCGGAGATAGAAGTATTTACCACCCGGATTGATACCATCTTTGGCGTGTCCTTTATGGTACTTGCTCCGGAACACGATCTGGTAAACATACTGACTACACCCGAACAGAAAAATGAAATTACTCACTATACCAAATGGACTGCCTCTCGTTCAGACATTGAACGGATGTCGGAAACCAAAAAGGTAAGCGGTGCCTTTACCGGTTCCTTTGCGGTAAATCCGTTCAATGGCGCCAAGGTTCCAATCTATATTGCAGATTATGTGTTGGCAGGATATGGAACTGGTGCCGTAATGGCCGTTCCTTCCGGAGACCAACGCGACTGGCAGTTTGCCAAGCATTTTGACTTGCCAATCCTGCCTATTTTGGATGCGCAAGCCGGACTGGATGAAGCAGCTGACCCTACCAAAGAAGGGCGCTACATCAACTCCGGTTTGATCAATGGCATGACCTATGCTGAAGCGGTTCCCGCATTGATTCGCTGGATGGAAGAACGCCGGATTGGCCGGGGTAAAGTGCAGTACAAAATGCGCAATGCGGTATTCAGTCGCCAGCGCTACTGGGGTGAACCGGTACCAGCCTACTGGGAAGGTGAAATTCCACGCATGATCGAAGATGCGCGCTTGCCATTGGAATTGCCAAAAGTGGATAAGTACCTGCCAACTGAAACCGGAGAGCCGCCATTGGGACGCGCTGACAATTGGCGCTACCAAACAGCAGACGGCGAAACCTGGGAATACGAATTGAGTACCATGCCTGGATGGGCCGGCTCTTCCTGGTATTTTTATCGCTACATGGACCCCAAAAATGAGGAGGAGTTTTGCAGCAA
Organism: Saprospiraceae bacterium; assembly: GCA_041392625.1. Taxonomy (GTDB): domain Bacteria; phylum Bacteroidota; class Bacteroidia; order Chitinophagales; family Saprospiraceae; genus M3007. Next base: position 31,069 of record JAWKLR010000017.1, read on the forward strand.
GGAAGCCATGAATTACTGGCGTTGTGTCGACTTGTACTGTGGTGGTCAGGAGCACGCTGTTGGTCACTTGTTGTACAGCCGATTCTGGAATCACTTCCTGTTTGATATCGGTGTCGCGGTTGAGCGGGAGTTTGCCAAGAAGATGATCAATCAGGGGATGATTCAGGGGCGATCCAATTTTGTATACCGTGCGAAAGAGCAGTTTTTTGAGCAATACTTGTGGATAAAAGTACTGGAACCCTACTTCAAGGAAGCAGGACCAATTCGCCTGGCAAAAGACGATATCTCAGAGCCGTACACCTACGATTTTGCCTTTGAAACTAACAACCTCGTAATCGAGGTAACTTCCTTCAAGCAGGCAGAAAAAATAGAAACAGTTCGACAGGCAGCTTTGTCTGACGGAAAGCGATTGCTTGTTTTGTTCAATGGTGCAATGGCTCAGGAAATCAACCATCCTGAGCGGATAGCAGAGCGAATCCAGGCTGCACTCAACAGCAAGGAGGACTTTTTTATGGATAAAAATCCACCCGAATTTGAACAGCTTTTTGTTTCCGCCAACTTGTTGCCAAAGTATGAAAGCAGTTGTTTTACCAAACTGCATGTAGATGTCAGTGTTGTCGAAAACGATGTGTTGAACTTTGATAAAGCGGGCAAACTCAATATGTTTGACAAAGCCTGTTTTAAGTTGGATCCGGATAAAAAATTCCACTGTACCTGGGAAGTAGAGAAGATGTCAAAATCCAAGTACAACGTGGTAAATCCGGACGATATCGTGGCTCAATATGGTGCAGACTGCTTTCGGATGTACGAGATGTTCTTGGGACCAATTGAAGTTGGTAAGCCTTGGGATACCAAAGGTATCACGGGCGTTCAAGGGTTTTTGCGGAAATTTCACGGACTGTTTTACCATGACGGAAACCTTACGCTGGATTCCAGTGAACCCAACAAGGAGGAACTTCGCGCATTGCATTCCTGCATTAAAAAGGTAAGCGACGATATTGAGCGGTATTCGATGAATACCTGTGTGAGTCACTTTATGATTTTGGTCAATGAATTGCGTACCCTCCAATGCAATAAGCGGGCAATTTTGGAACCGGTGTTGGTTATGCTGGCCCCGTTTGCTCCGCATATTTCAGAGGAGTTGTGGCACCAACTTGGCCATGAAACAACTGTTTGCGATGCCTCCTGGCCGGAATTGGATGAGGAATACCTGAAATCAGATACCAAGACGTATCCAGTGCAAATCAACGGAAAGCACCGCGGTAACATCGATGTTCCTGCTGATGCCGATAAAGATGCAGTTGAAAAGCTGGTTATGGAACTGGAATTTGTCCAGCGAAACATTGAAGGCCTTACTATTCGCAAATTCATTGTCGTTCCAGGGCGTATTGTGAATATCGTAGCGAATTAAAGAAACACAGTTTTCTTTATTTGCATAAGCATGTGTTTGGGAGTTTGGTTTGAAGTTCAAACCTGAAATCCCAAACACACGCTCTATTCTATTCCTTTTTTCATTTTTAGAAAATTGATCGGGGTGAAAACTGCAATTTCTGAGTTTCGGTAGTCCTTAATATTCCTTGTTATTATGGCTTCCAGGCCTTCAATTGTGAGTGCAGTGGAATATTGGATTGAGTCTTCGAAGTCATTGAAGTTGTTTTTTAGGGCCTGTAGAACTTCAAGTTTGGTTGTTCCTGCAATTTCAGTCATTTCTAAAAGATCCTCAACAACACGAAGGGCACCTTCATGGCCAAGGTACCTGCGAACTATGTAATAAATATTATTGATACTAACAGCAGATAAATAAATCTGCACTTTTCCTCTCTCGTTCCAGTCAAAAAGTTCGCTGGCTGGATTTGCATGAGGCTGTCTGTCTGTAAAGAAATCTATAACCACATCAGAATCCACAAATATTTTACTTTCCATACTTCTTGGTTAATTCCTCCTCTAAAATGGCTTTGTAGTCTTTTCCCGATTCAACTTTTATTATTCCACGCAGTCTCTTAATCCTCGGAGATAGTTCTTCTGGTGTAATATCCCGGTGGTCAGATGTAATCAATTTGAAGTAATTTTCCACGAGCTCGGACAAGCTTTGCCCTTTATCCTTAGCGTAATTTTTTGCAGATTTAATTACATCTTTTTCAATCGTTAAGGTCAATTTGGTATTCATATTTTCTTTTTTCAAAAATACGTATTAATTAGTCAATAAACAACACGTGCTCTAATTTGTTTCATGGAATTGTGTATTTGCCTAAAGTTTTCTGGCAATTGAAACCAAAAGAAAATGGCTCATTCATCCTTCAATATGTGTTGATATAGGAGCAAAATTTACGTTGAAATCAGCGAGACCATGCCAGGCAAGCCAATAACGCAGACCATTAAATTAAAAAACAAGTTCTTATATTTGTACCCTGTGGCAATCCTATTTGCCACAGGGATTTTTTTGTCCATATTACTCCTTTTGCTATGCCCACCACCACCGAATCCAATGTACTTCCTGGTACGCTAGAAACCCACTTTGAGCCGTTTCGCCACCACATAGTCGGACAATTTCAGACCTTTCAATCACCCTATGGGAAAAAACGCATTTTGTATGCAGATTGGACGGCAAGTGGGCGTTTGTATCAGCCCATTGAAGAAAAATTGTTGCACCAGTGTGGGCCGTTTGTCGGCAATACGCACACCGAAACCAATGTGACCGGTACCAGCATGACCCTGGCTTACCACCATGCACGCAAAATCATTAAGGAGCATGTAAATGCCAGTCCAAGCGATTGCATCATTTCCTATGGCTCCGGGATGACAGGCGTGATTAATAAGTTTCAACGTATTCTCGGCCTAAAACTTCCCGAACGGTGGCGCTACCGCCTTCCAATTTTAAAAGAAGAAAAGCCCATTGTTTTTGTCACACACATGGAGCATCATTCCAACCAGACTTCCTGGCTGGAAACCATCTGCGACCTGGAGGTGATTCCAAGTTGCAGTGCCGGATTGGTTGACCTGGAAGCATTTGAAAAAATGCTGGATGAATACAAGGATCGTAAAACTAAAATTGCTGCTGTTACAGCGTGCTCCAATGTAACAGGGATCCAGACTCCATACCACCAAATTGCCGGTATGATTCACCGTGCCGGAGGTGTATGTTTTGTTGATTTTGCCTGTTCCGCACCCTATGTTCCAATTGACATGCATCCGGAAAATCCGGATGAACGCCTGGATGCAATTTACTTTTCTCCGCATAAGTTTTTAGGTGGGCCCGGCACATCCGGAATCTTGATTTTTGACGATAGTTTGTACCACAACCGGGTTCCGGATAATCCGGGTGGTGGAACCGTTGTGTGGACAGACCCCTGGAAAGGACATGGCTTCATCGAAAATATTGAAGACCGGGAAGATGGAGGTACACCTCCGTTTTTGCAAACCATTCAAATCGCCATGTGCATCCGCCTAAAGGAGGAAATGGGCCTGGAGCAGATTAAAGACCGGGAGGAACATCTGGTGCATTTGATTTTTGACCGACTAGAAAAAATACCTGCGGTGCATATTCTTGCCGAGGCACACCGCGATCGCCTTGGCGTGTTCTCCTTCCTAATCCAGGATGTACATTACAATCTGGTAGTGCGTATGCTGAACGACCGTTTTGGAATCCAGGTACGGGGCGGGTGTTCGTGTGCGGGAACGTACGGACACTATCTGCTTGAAATTTCTCAGGAAGTATCAAAAACGCTTCGGACGCAAATTCAGGCTGGTGACCAAACGGGAAAACCAGGCTGGGTGCGGATGTCTATTCACCCAACCATGACGGATGCCGAAGCGCATTTCATCTGCGATGCCATCCAGGCGATTGCGGAAAATGGAGTAGAGTGGTCGAAAGACTATGAGTATGATGCACATAAAAATGACTTCAAACATACGGATGACAGCAGTGAAACCCTGAATCGCGTAGAATCCTGGTTTGACTGATCTAATTAGTATTGATAAACCAATTCAAACATATGAGCCCAATTTACCTGTTCAGGCGTGCCCGCTTAGTGGCACTGCTCGCTTGCGTTGTATTCTCTGCTCAGGCCCAGAAAGAGCAAGTACTGGAAGAACCGGATCAAATTTCCAGCCCGGTCGAAGTCTCAGTCAATGGCCCAATTCAGTCCTTTACCGTAAATGGTTTGATGGGGTTTAAAATGGCCGATGGCCAGGTTTTGATCCCGGCAGAATATGAGTCTCTTCCACCGCATTACAATGATATAATGCTGGTGAAAAAAGACGGGAAGTGGGGCATGATTGATGGCAAAAACAAGGTGCTGATCCCCTTGATTTACGATGTGCTCCGACCTATCCAAGCCAAACCTTTTCAGCCAATTAGAAATTTATTTCTGACGGTAAAATCAGGTCGATACCAGGTAATTGATGACAAAGGGAAAGCCGTTTTTAAGGAAGATTTTGATACGATAGAAGCGTATCTGGACTTTGCTTTGGTGAAAAAAAATGGCAAAACAGGCGTATTAAACTACGAGGAAGAACTGCTTATTCCGATGGAGTTTGATGCCCTTGATCCTCAATATTGCGCCTACCTAAATCTGCCGTTGTTTCCCGGTACAAAGAACGGAGAAAGCGGGATGTATCAGTTAGAACAGAAAACCTGGCTGCCATGCACGTATGATAAAATTGGAAACTTCCACTTTGACTGGGTATTACTTCATCAGGGTGATAAGACCGGGGCCTTCCGTCTGTCGGACCTGAGCCCGATCATTGATTACAAATACACGGATTTGATCCCAATGTCAGATAGCAGTTTTATCGCTGAAAATGAGGGGCAGTTTGGGGTTGTCAATTTTGATGACGAGGTGCTCATACCGCTTGAGCACACTTATATGCGTCAGGTAAACCATAATCTGCTAGTAGGAAATGCGGATGGAGCATATGGTGTTCTGGACCAGCAGGGCACCGTGTTGGTTCCGGTTTCCTATGATCTATGCAGTGATGACCCCGCTCGAAATGGCACGGGCTGTTTCAAAAAGGATGGATTGCTTGCCATGTTTGATGCAAAAACTGGCAAACAACTCACTCCGTTTCAGTTTGTACGAAAAGAAGAAAACCGCTCACTATTTTATCTGCCCGACGGTCGGGTTTGTATGGGTGGTCTAAGCCTTCAAGGAGAGCCGTATGTCGAGCCATTTGACAGCATTTCATATGCTGCCCGCCCTGGTTTTGCTGAACTGTATTCACTGAGCTCCGGAACAACCTTAAAAGGATTAGCACGGCACGCAGGGGCTAAAAAGGAATTTCTGGCCCTTCCAAAATATCAGGAAATTGAATACGGGGTACAGCCCTATTTGCAGGAGTTGAGAAAGGCCGGAAAACCACTGCCCAAGTATGCTGTGATGGCAATTGGAATTTTACCCGATGGTAAAAAGGAATGGATTACCCGGGAAAATGGGTCAATCCCAATGGAATAACTGCGAAAATGGGATATGGGTTTTGTCAAAATCCATATCCCATTTTGCTTTAGAATTCCACGATAAATCCGATGGTTGGTACCACGGATGGATCGTCGTTGGTCAGAATAACCGGTATGGCGTTTGAGCCATCTGAAGCGAGGGTTTTGCCATCGGTTGTGGCCCATCCTGAGTTGTCTTCCAGACGTTGGAACGTGTAGTTGGGGTAGGCCGGGTTGGTTTGCACAAATGCATTCTGAATATCGATAAATACATCCAGCGTTACCTTTTTGAAGTTCCATTTTTTATCAACGCGGAAATCAAACTGGCTGAAATTATCCAGACGCTGGCTGTTGATCATGCTGTAATCCAGGATTCCGCGGCCCACGGTGGCGTAATTGTAGCGACTGGCTTCCTCATCGAAGGGCGTGAATGGAACGCCTCCCTGGAAACGCCATTTCAAACCAATTTCCCAATTGTTCTTGAATTTTCGGCCAAGTGTCATGGAAATCAAGTGCCGGTTGTCCCAGGCAGAAGGTAAAAGTTCTCCGTCGGACCCACTGAATTCCGACCAAAACAGGGTATAGGAGCCGACAAAAAACAGGTTCTTCTGCAATTTTTGCTGTACAAAAAACTCAAACCCATAACTCCGGCCTTCCCCGTCGGAATTGAGTGCCTCATTGCCAATGATTCCGAAATCACCGCCCTGATTGGCCAGGCTGATTCCATCCCGCTGGCTGACCAGGTAGTTGTTGTATTTTTTATAAAAACCTTCCAGGGTAAACCGTAGGGTAGGGTTGGGTAGGAATTCCAGACCGGCAACTGCGTGATCACTCCGGATATAGGGCAGAGACTGGTTGACCAGGGAATTCGTTTCATCCCGGAACCCAAGGGCGGTGTAAGGCGCCAGTTTGTAATAGCGACCAATGCTTGCATTCAGGTTCCATTTTTCTGCAAGTGCGTAGCGGGCGCTGAGCCTTGGACTCAGTGTTTGTGCCAGATCATACCCTTCGTCTGTGAAACTGTTTCCATCTACCCGAACGCCGAGGGAAAGTCCAAGCCGGTCATTGAGTAAGGTGCGGTTTACTTGTCCGAAAACTCCGAATTTGGCAAAATCAATTGCGGTATTGAAGTCAATGCTTTGGGCTTGCTGGAGAACGTTTCCTGCCGAGTCAAGTACCTCGGGCCGGATTCTGTTGTAGGTTTGATTGTTGTATTTTACATATTGGGCCATTGCACCAAATGAAAACTTCCAGTCGCCCAGGTATTTGTTGTAGTCAAATCGCAGTTTGTTTTCAATTTCCTGGCTGTTAAGTTTTAGCACCCGTTTGTTTTCATCGGTCTGATTGGCATTGAAATTATCTTCAAACTGGTCTAGTTGATTGTCAAACATGTTCCGGCTAAAGGTGATGTTCCAAAACCCGTTTTCGATCAGTTTTTTCAGACTAAACCCCTGGGTATAATTCCACTGATTGATGCTGGGTACCGAGCCCAGTACGTATATGTTTTCCGGACTGGCTTCTTTGGGCGCTGCAAAATAAAACTTGTCAATTGCACCTACACCCAGACTGGTAAATGTGGTAGTAGCATTTATTTTATGGGTAATTTTGTATTGAAAATCCCAATAATCGGGGCGAATGGGCAGGTCGAGGGCAGAAAACAAAAACTGGAGGTAGGACCTGCGTGCGGATGCCAGGAAGGTCGTGTTTCCATTTTTTTTGCCCAAAGGTCCCTCGGCTGTGAGTGCCGCTTCGGTACCGCTAACCCTGAAGTTGCCCTGAAATCCGGCACTGTTTCCGGTTCGTTGCCTAAACTGCAAAACAGAGGAAAGCGTATTATCATACCGTGAATGAAATGCACTGGAAGCCAGGGTGGCATCTTCGATAAATGAGACATTCAGAATGCCGGTTGGCCCACCAGCAGCACCCTGAGTGGCGAAGTGGTTGATCACGGGAATTTCCACCCCATCCAGGTAATACACATTCTCGGTAGGGCCACCTCCCCGAATAATCAGGTCGTTGCGGAAACCACCAACTGAGCCGGCTGTACCACCAACTCCGGGCAGTGCCTGTACAACCCTGGAAATATCGAAGTTACCGCCTGGGTTGCTTTTTATTTCCTCCACACTCAGGTTTTGGATAGACAAAGGGGTTTCGGTATTGGCTATGCGTACGCTCCGGTTTACCTTTATTTCCACTTCATTGAGGGTATTGCGTTCCGGCTCCAATTCAAAGTTGAGTTGGTTGGCATTTCCAGAGGTTATTACCACATTGAATCGGGTTTCGTCGCCGTATCCGAGATAACTGGCCTTGATGTTGTAGGATCCGGGAGGAATGTTTTTGATTTCAAAATTTCCATCGATATCACTGATGCTACCCATGTTGGCTTCTTCAACAAAAATACTAGCGCCGATGAGTGGCTCCTGGGTAAGTTTGTCTTTGATGCTGCCGGATACTGAACCGGAAATTTGTGCTTGGGCCTGGAGGGCAAAAAGACTCCAGAACAGGATGTTTAGAATTGAACGCATACGTCTGATTGGGTGAAGTTGTGGGCTCTTCTGTATTTTTATCAATTCTTACAAACATCCTTCACTTCAATTTGTTTGCAAAAAACAGCGTGCGCCAATCATCAATCTGGAAAAGTTGCTCTGCTGAAACCATACCATGAAAAAAATAGTTGTTGCAATCAGCGGATCCTCCGGATCTATTTATGCCAAAGTTCTGCTCGACAAACTGCGAGGTCTGTCAACACAAGTTGAAAAGGTTGGTGTAGTATTATCTAAAAATGCCATAGTAAACTGGGAACTTGAGTTAGGCGCATTTGATGCCTCGGCCTACCCATTTGACTTTTATGAAAAAAACGACTTTAATGCTCCGTTTGCATCCGGGTCTGCCCGGTATGATACCATGCTGGTGTGCCCCTGCTCTATGGGCATGTTGGGGCGAATTGCCACAGGAGTGAGCAATGACCTGAGCACCCGGGCAGCGGATGTAATTTTGAAGGAACGCCGGAAACTTATTCTGGTAACCCGGGATACGCCACTCAGCCTAATCCATATCAACAACATGAAGACTGTCACGGAAGCAGGGGGCATTATTTGCCCGGCGAGCCCATCCTTTTATTCCCGCCCGGACACTATGGAGGACTTGGCTGCAACGGTCGTAGATCGGGTTCTTGATTTGGCTGGTTTTGACCTGAATTCATACCGCTGGGGAGAGTCTTAAGGCCTGTTTGAAATTTTTATTCAATAAAAAATTGGCTAGCTGTTCACAGTTGGATATTGTGCAGCATTAATAGGCAGAAAACCCACCTTTACAGGATTTTTACTTTTAGATTAAATCCTCTTTTCCAACAAAATGAAAATAGGCAATTCAATTGCCACCAATACAGAATGGGCAAGCATGCCTGGCTGATTTCTGTTTCATGCACCGCTTTTGGTCGGTACATGCATAGTATCTGCTGTGCATAATTGCTGACCTGAGTTATAGCTAATCCTGCATCTCTGGTGCGGGGCTGTTCATCATTTTTATCACCCTTAAAATTTTAACCAAATGGAAAAGACCATTCAAAAAAAGAAAGGCAAGGCCACCAAGAAGACAAAATTGGATTCGGTAATGGCAATTAAGCCAGAAAATGGCTCAAAATCACCTATGTATTTGCCATCTGGTACGGACATGCCACCTGCGGATTCCTCTGTTGAGACTTCAGAGAATCCGCCAGCATCTTCCGCTGCAAAACAAGCTAAATCCCCGATGTATTCAGGCAATGCTCAACTTGTTAGTCCACCCCAGGATTGAAATTGAGCCCTGTTTAATGGCCCTGAAAAATCAGTACAAAATCAACCCTCATTTTTTTACCAAATAAATTAATTGATCATGGCAAGCATCACAAATGTCCGGCTACAGGTTGGACGCGTATCTTCCGTAACTGAATTTGCGGAACTTACTGTTACTGTTTCCTGGACCAGCCGCGAAGTAAGCGAAAACTACTGGTATTTGCTCCGTGGATTTTTAGTGGAGCGCGACGACAGTCTCGATTTCTTTGATACCCTCCCGGATGGTGGCATTCACTACCTTTCTGTTGGAAACCTGGACGACTTTATCGGAACCATCGACAGCATGTGGGTTCGTCCATCTGGGGCCAGCACCCGGACCTACACCCTGCGCAGAAACTGGAACTTTGGCAATCAGGAATCCGGAGCCGAGGAATACAATGGGGTAGCGACAATCGTACCTGAAACTCGGGGCGATGTGCGTTTCTCTCCTGAGGTTTCTGCAAACCTGGGTTAATCCGTCCAGATATCAGGATTTGAATGAAAAAAGAGTCGTTCCAAACGCATTGCGTCAATTGGAATGACTCTTTTTTTTATAAATTCTGTTCTACAAATTAGAACATGGATAGCATTTTTACGGTCACCTTTTCTTTGCTGGGTACCTGGAATTTGCAAGCCTCAAACGAAGGAGGTCCCATGATTGATTTCAGGCGGGAGAATCCGAATGGCTCGGCCGGACGTTGGCCTTCCATATCCATTTCTTTGTTTCCATCGAGGTCTTGATACAGCCGGATGGCATAGGTTCCGTCGGGAACGTTGTTGAACTTCAATACTACGTTTCCTTTTTTCTTCACCTTAACTTCTGCTTTCTGAATTCCGTCTCCATAAGGGAAGTTGCTATCGGGGGTACACAGGGCTGCGTAAATTGTTCCGGTACGGCTTTCAATATCTGTTACGGTGACTTTTAATTTGTTCTGCGCCTGTGTGTTAATTGAATTAAGAAGAATGATTGCGATGAACAAGAAGAAATTTTGAAAGGCTTTCATACTAATAGATTTAATGTGAATGTTTTTTTCGATTGTTGATGAGGCAAAGATGCGAGGGCATTCGGCAGAATGCAAATGGGAGGGATGGAAGGAAAGAAATCGGGGTGAAATGCATCAATCTGGGATAAATCGCCTTGCTCAGGGGTGAATTGCAAACAAAAAAGGCGTTTGCCAACCCGTTTTTCTGACAGAACAGAAGTGCAACGAGTAAGCAAACGCCTTGTAATTGAGGCCAAATGCGCTCCTAATCGAAGAGGCCCTGGTAATTATTTCCGCTTTCTTTTTGAATCTTTTTGGGAGGCTGGCTGATGTCCAGTTTGGGTTCAGTTTTGCCTTTTACTTCTTTGGGCTTCATCAGCAGTGAACTGTCTTTTTCCCATTTCTCCAACATGAGCAGACCTTCTTCTTCCAGAACACCGGATTTGATATCGATGCTATCCATCAAGTTTTTACTGGTATCCATGAAACGTTCCATTTCTCCAACCTTGGAACTAACGTCGTCTGCCAGCGATTCCAGAGCAAGGTCAAACTGGGCACGTTGGTCGGGGTTGCCGCTGAGGATACTCATGGCCGATTGGATGGCACCGTGACTCGTCTTGATTGCCTTGTATTCCTGTTCTTTCATAACCACCTGATCACGCGTGTCCTCCAAAACAATTTCAGAGTTTTCGTACATCCGTGTCAGAATTTTATACAAACCATCCATACGCTGGTACAATGTATCGTACTTCTGGTTAGCTTCATTCAGACGGGCTGCCTTTCTGGTCGAAAGTGTGAGCGTTTTATCATCTCCCGTTTTCTTTGCTTGTTCGGCCAGAGCCATGTTTTTTCGAATCTCAATTACATTTTGGTCAATGGTCCCTTTTAGGGTACGCATTTGCCCGCGCAGTGCTCCGATTTGTTTTGAGAGCTTTTTCAGGCTTTTCTCGAGGTCCTTAATATAGGATTTTAGAATACCAATCGGGTCAATCTGAACGAAAATGCTGGTAATGGCGCGCATGACGGATTTGTACATGTACCACACCAGGTTCCGGGCTTTAGGGTCGAGAACTACATATACCAGAGCACCCAGTGCAGCCAGCATGCCGGCCAGGTACAATCCGTTTTGAGCGAGTTGAATGAGCGTGGGGAGCGCCTGATAAAGAGCGTAGCCCGCAGCACCCAAGATTCCGACAAGGAATACGGCTCCGGTTACACCCTCTGGTCGACGCCAAAATGGTTTGCTTGTGTTCATTAATGCGAATTAAAGGAGCTTGTGAAGGTTTTCAATATCTGCATCCAATTGGAGCAGGACTGATTTGTGTGTACGTTCAAAAGCTTCCTTGGTTTTTTCAATTTTACCGGATTCCAACTGTAGGTCGGTTTCTGTTGTATTGATTTGTTGGAGGTATTGTCCGACCTCATCCTGGAGGCGGGCAATTTCTGCTTTGTGCCGATCAATTTGATCTTTCAATCGTTTGATTTCCTCCTGTCGGGCGTTTATTTTAGTTGTGTTCTGATTTTCTAGGGCCTGATCAAAATGTTCGCGCTCTTTTTACACAACATTGCGGTAGTAACTGGCTGTTTCGAGGAGTTTATCTTTAGTAAGCCCCATCGTTGCTGCTGTGGCAAAGGCACTTTTATAGGCAGTAGCCTCGTCAATGTCCATTTGCAACAAACTGGAAACAGCCCGCTTGAATTCGAAATAATCGAATCCCGGTAGGTTGTTTTTTTCAATGGCCTGTGTTAAAAAAGTCAGGCTTTTTTCATCGGTATTGTCAGATGTAAATAAGGCTTGGTTGGTGATCATATTGCGTGATACTGTCTATAGGTTAGTGTGCTTCGGATAAACAAATGCCGAAAACACGAAGTTAAGCAGGTGTTCAGAAATATTCATATTCTTACCCCGAATTGAAATGCAAAGAAGCAAGTTTGGGAACCAATATGCCCAAAAATGCGACGAACAAACAAAAATAAACGAAATTAGTGGTCAGTGATCGGTGGTCTTACCGTAGAGACGCAAGATTTTGCGTCTCAGAACGATCCCAATTCCAAGAATGTTTGATGCAATCAGGAAGCAGTAGGCTGAGAATGGGGCAAAAACGGATGGGTGGCGGGGGCGAAATATTGAGGGGAGACGCAAAGTCTTGAAGGAGACACAAAATCTTGCGTCTCTACGGGTGGGGCAACAATGTGGCTGGAAAATTGTTTTTAATATGTAACCTTGGGGTTTATTCAGGGTGGAAACTATGACTTTTTTAGGAAAGGTTCTAACAGATCGGGATCTCACAAAAACAGTATTTCTTTCATGATCTCGGATCACTACCCTTGTGGGCTGAGTTCAAAAGATATCAAGGAGTTGTGCTTCATGCAGAAAAGCCAACGCGCAAACAGGCACATTTGGTTTTGCCGACACACAAAATAACGCTGAAAAACAAAGAGCCTGTTTTTGCCAACGCACTTAAAAGAAAATGACAGAGTACAAGAGCATACTAAAGGAACTAATAAAGGACAAGGAAACTTGGAGACAACTAAAGCCTGAACTTTCCAAATACAATGTTCACTCTGTAGACACAGGTGAAAAAGACACGAGAGCGGGAAAGATTTTTGAAGTTTTTACAAAGTACTATTTCCTTGCTTCACCAACGGAAAAGGATAACTACAAGAATGTATGGCTATTTGAAGAGACTCCGCTTGAAGTCCGAAGGAAACTAAACTTAGGAAATCAAGACTATGGAGTTGACTTGATTCTACAAGATGTAGAAGAACTGTATTTTGTCGTTCGGTGCAAGTACAAATGATGAAACAAACAGAATTGAATTGGTCCGCTGATAAGATTGCCAACCTTTTCGCTTTTTGCCCAAATGCAGACGGCTACATTGTTTTTTCAAATGCAATTGACCTTGACCAGGTATCCAAGAGCAAGGCATGACAAATTCACCTTTTACGGAGTTGCAAAAAACTACAGAATGAAATTGATAAGGGACTAATCCTCTCAATTTATAATTTACTTGCAGAAAACCAACTGACAGAAGAAGGCTTCTATAATCCTTTACCGCACAAGAAGTGCAATTCAAGAATGTATTGAGTGGTTTACAGAAGGAGAAGAGTCAAGGGGGCAATTAATTCTTCCTTGTGGTGCAGGTAGACTTTACGGCATTATGGATTAAGGAAAGAGTTGAAAGCAAGAATACTTTGGTACTTATGCCCTTCGCTTGCACTTCTTCGACAAATCAAAAATGAATGGTCAAAACAGGAGTTCAGTTTATCAATATTTATGTGTTTGCTCAGAAACAGATATTGATAAAGATGCAACATGAACACCTTAGTAACTCCCACCTATGAAGTAGATACCAGAGTTACCACAAATGCCGAACATGTAAAGTCTTTTTCTTTCAAGGCCATTTGATGAAAAAGTGATTTTCTCCACCTATCATTCATTGCCCGTTATAGCGAAGCCATAAAAGATTCAAACTTTGAATTTGACTTGACTTTTTGCGATGAAGCCCATAAAACAGCAGGTGTTGGAAAGAATAAATTCAGTCTCATTTACGACAACAATCTTGTGCCTTCTAAGTACAGATTATATGCATCCACGAATTGTAAAAGAGACTTCAAAAAGAAACTCGGAGATGATCTAAAGTATGCCTACGACATGAATGACCCAAACACTTTTGGGTACGAGTTTCATAGGATGACTTTTAAGGATGCAATCGAAGAAAATATACTTGTTGACTATAAAATTGTTGCAATTGGAGTAAGCGATTGATGAACTGAAAGATTATATCGAGCAAAGAAGATTTGTTGACGAAAAGCTTTCAATGGATGAATTGGCTAACAATTATGCTCTAGAGCATGTGATGAAAAAATACAATGCCAATCATGGGTTGACTTTTCATTCACGAGTAAAGCTAGCACAAGAATTTGCCGATAGACATGGTAAATTATTTACAAGTACTAAAACATTTTCTGTAAATGGTGAGCAACCTACAAGCTGAAACTTAGTGCTTGAAGAATTTAAAAATTCTGAAAAGGCTATTGTGTCTAATGCGAGATGTTTGACGGAAGGAGTTGATGTTCCAACGATTGACTTGGTGTATTTCTGCGACCCTAAAAACTCTAAGGTTGACATTGTTCAAGCAGTCAGGCGAAGCATTACGTAAAAGAAGGGAAAGAATTAGGCTTGATAGTAGTTCCTATTTACCACTCCAAAAAGGATGATCGAAAATTCAATTAGTACAGGATCATTTAAAAACCTACTCAGGTTATCCGCTCGTTATGCGATCAAGATGAAAGGCTTCGGGACAGAGATTCTTTCCTTGCATTTGGGAAAGGAAAGCGGAAGTCAAACAAAATTGACATTATTTCTTCGGTTATAGAAGAACAAGACAAGATCATATTAGAAGGGTTTGAAGAAAAAGGCTGAAAAACTCTCTATTTGACCAAATCATTGAGAAATCCTCCAACAATTGGGATTTGTGAAACATCTCAACCTTAAAGAAAATTATTTAGAAATACAATAAGGACTATCCTTCTAAGAAAGACGATAAGGATTTATACAATTGGATTGCAAACCAGAGAAACCGTAAGAAAAACGGAACCTGAAAAATGAAGAACTGCGTAAGTTAAACGCAATAAATTTTGTTTGGAATGTTGTAGAGTGGAAATGGGAAAGAATGTTTTCCGTCTTTCAAGAATATTCGTATGAAAATGTTTTCCCACCATGTAATGGAATTGACGATAATGAATTGGTAAAATGGTATAAATATCAACATAGTTGTATTCGAGATAACAAAATACTTAGTCCAGAACAGAAGAAACGATTTCTTGCAATAGACAACAAATTTGAAGGACCTTCCAGTAGAAAAAAGTGGATTGAACCTTACAGGGAGCTTGTAAATTTCAGATTAGATAATCCTGACAAATGGCCTCAATACGACAGAATAACTCAAAATCTACTGAAAGTAAATTGTACATATTCTGCCAGACCATGAGAAAACGGTATCGTGAAAACGACCTTGGAAACTTATTGGTTTGAAAAAATGACAAGTATAGACCTTCAATTTTGAAGGCAGACCGACAATTGGACTCAATATTGGCAGGAGATAAAAGACCTTTTGAAAAACAGAGACAATATTTCAGTTGAAGAAATAGGGAGCAATGCTTATTCATGGATTCTGCGTCATAGAAAGAAGTATGATGAAGGAAAGTTGACAGAGTACCACACCAAAAAAATTGAAGAACTTGATCTTGATCCTTCTTTGAGACTTGGGAACAGAAATTTGAAAATTAAAGAATGGGTTGAAGAGAACGGGAAACTTCCAACCAGAACAACTCAAAGGACTTTCATTCTTGGCTTGGTTCTCAAAGGTCACGTTTTAAAACAACGAATAATGACGAACAAATTCAGGCCCTTGAGTCAATTGGGTATGATTTATATGCTGAAAGAAAAGCATGAACAACAATGGTTTGAACGCTTGAAACAATTTCAAGAGTTTATAGAAAAGAATAAGCGAGAGCAAGTTATTTCGGAAAGGGATTGGAAAAGACTTTTTGTACGTATGGGCTTCAGGCTCAACGAGCAGTTAAAGCTGGGAATGCTCGTAATAGAAAACAACTTTCTAAAAAAAAAGAGAAGAGAGAAACTTAAATGCAATTGGTTTTAAATGGGTTGAAGGACAAAAGGAGAAAAATACATAGGAAGAGAGAATTTAGAGGAACTTACAAAACACATCAAACCAAATGGACGATTAGTGTTGCCATCAACTATCAACGGAAGTAGAAATATTCTTTACACTTGGTGGATAAACCAAAAAATAGCCTTTGAAGGAGAACTCGCAGATGATAGGGTAAAAGCCTTTCAAAATATTGGTATTGACCTTAAAACAATTAAAAACAACTCAAAAAGGGACGGCTTTACTAAGTGGGCAAACAGAGTTTATGAAATTGCCGAATTTATTAAAGAAACAGGACATTATCCAAAAGCTGGCAAGGACAAGAAGCAAGGAAACCTTTACCAGTCATTGGCTAGAACAAAAAGAGCATTCAAAAACAATGAACTCTCAGAGAAGCAAATAGAATTACTAAATGAACTTAAAATTGAATTATAATGCCAACGCTCAACAGCCACACACATTGCCAAGCCGCTCAAAGCCAACGCGCCAGCCAAAGCTTGTTAAAGAGTGTGTCTGAGCCAACGCATGGACAATAAAGAAAAGCACGAAAGCACAACAAAAGCTATACGTAATGCGGGCGAAAGTGCTGATATGACAGTAATTACATTAAACAAACTATTCGGTAGGCGGACAGTGAAGTGCCTTGAAATCCCGCACTACGCATAGCCGAGCCGATAATTACTAAAAAGCCTGCACCGCATACAAGTATGCAAGTGCAGGCGCAAAAACAAAAACCCCTAATTCTTAAATATCTTGAATGGGCATATCGCCCGTTTTTCTTTTAGTGGCAATCCAGTTGTGCCGGTGGGACAGCAGATTCAAACAAGGACAAATCCAGGTGAAGTCCACGGCTGATCAATAGAATTCCTGTAATGGCGAGCAGCATGGGTTGGATGATCTGAAATTTCTTTCGCAGTTGAATACTTATGCTTTTGCCTGCGGTCATGGTGAACAGCAGAAGCGGGATAGTACCCAGGCCAAAGACCATCATAAATGCAGCTCCCAGCCAGGGAGTGGCACTGGCAATTGCACCAGCAAGTGCTGCATACACCAGTCCACATGGCAGAAACCCGTTCAGAAGTCCCATGCTCCAGCTGGCTGCAATGGAATCTTTATTGATTAAATATCCAAGTTGCTTCTTTACATACTGTGTTGCCTGGCGCAGTCCCGGGATTTTCATGGCTGCCCGTTCCCAATGATATGCATAGAAGGCAGCTAAAATCATGCTTACCCCTGCAATCAGAGAGAGTGCTTGTTGAAAACCCGCCATGGCGAGCCCTTTCCCGGCTAGTCCAAAAAACAGACCTAAGCCTGCATATGCGCTTATTCTGCCCGACTGATAAATCAGGGCGCGGCCCAGCATCTTTCGGCGTGTTTCAGCCGGAAGCGGTATGGCCAGCATCAATGGGCCACACATGGCCACACAGTGCAGGCTACCTGCCAGTCCGAGTAAGAGCGCAGTCCACAGCATGTCTTACAAGTTGATTCGTTGTTCGTTGAAAAAGGCGGTTCCGCCTGCGGCCCAGTCTACCTCAATATTCCAGAGGCCGCCATAGAATCCGTCGGTTGGAATGTAGAAGTCACCTTTTTCATCGGGTGTAATGTCAATGAACTTATCATCGGATAGGGTAGCGGAGCGGAACAGTTTTACTTTACCGCTGGGAGCTCCCAATCGTTCGGGAAAATCTATTTTTATTCTGTTTTGGTCTGCTTCAAAACGGATAGGCAGACCGCCTTCCAGATTTGCAGCATTTTGTTTTTTATTAAAATGCTCCTGATAGTTCAGGTCGAGTTTGTAGTAATCATCCTGAACAAGCCCTGGGTTGTGCTTAGTTGATGCAAGAACAGCGCCTACCATGCCGACGACGAATACACCATATACCAAGGCTATACCGGTTCCCCAATTGAATTTCATAAGAGTGTATTTTGTTTTTGCTTAAGGGTGCCTGAGCAGGCTTATTTGCCTGGCCCCAGGAAGTTGGTTTTTACATGGTCGATGAGTTTGCCTTTTGAGTAGACCTCAATTTCCAGGGGAGTTTTTCTTCCATTTAATTTTTCCTTAGGCATTTCGATAAAGAAAGCGCCCTGGGCTTTTTCTCCTTTGGCAATTGGCTCGGGTGCATGTCCCACCATTTTGATAATCCCTTCCTCGTTTTTCAAGCGGATTTCTACGGGCAATTCCCCGCCGCTTTTATTGATGAGTTTGTAGGTATACAAATTAGATAAATGCCCTTCATCAACCTTTTGGTAAAGTTGTCCCGGGGATCTCAGAATGATACTTTCAATGGAGCCTCTGTTTGCAATAAGGGCTACGTCGAGAATGAGCAATGCAAGGAGTACAGCAGAATAAGCAAATACTCTTGGGGTGAATATTTTTTTCTCGCCGCTTTCAATACCTTTCATGGAGTCGTAACGGATCAAGCCGCGTGGCTTTTCAATTTTATCCATTACTTCATCACAGGCATCGATACAGGCTGTACAATTGACACACTCAAGTTGTGTACCATTTCGAATGTCGATGCCGGTAGGGCAGACTGCAATACACAATTTACAGTCGATGCAATCTCCCTGTGGGCTGGCTGCTTCCTGAATGGATTCAATCGGATTTTTTTGTTTTTTCAGTTTGCCTCTTGGCTCACCACGAACGTAGTCATAAGCAACCACCACCGTATCTTTTACTAGCAATACACCTTGAAGGCGGCCGTAAGGACAAATTGTGGTACATACCTGTTCGCGAAGTCGGGAGAATACAAAATAGAAAATACCGGAAAAAATCAACATGCCAATGAAGCCTGAGAAGTGTTCGCTGATTGGATCGGTAATGATCTGAAATACTTTCTCAGTTCCCAGGATATACGCGAGGAAGAGGTTGGAAACGACTACCGCAATTGCAAAGAAGATGGCATGTTTGAGTGCCTTTTTCCGAATCTTACTTGCTGACCAGGGAGCCTGGTCCAGTTTGCGTTGTTGATTGGCATCGCCTTCAATCCAGTATTCAATTTTGCGGAAAACATTTTCCATGAATACCGTTTGGGGGCATGCCCAACCACAAAACAAACGGCCATAAACCACGGTGAACAAAATAATGAACACAAACATGGTCAACATTGCTAGTGCAAACAAGTGAAAGTCTTGCGGGGTAAACAAAATTCCGAACAAGACAAACTTGCGTTCCAGTACATTGAACAGCATAAACTGTTCGCCATTTACTTTGATAAACGGCATACCGATAAACAGGGCCAGAAATACAATGGTGGCCAGGTTGCGGTAATTCGTGAACCGTCCTTTGGGTTTTTTCGGATAAATCCAAATACGTTTTCCGTGTTCGTCTACAGTTGCGATCCGATCACGAAACTCTTCGGTATCCTCAATAAAGTCGAGCCAGGGTTCTTTCTCTTGAGACATTGTTCTTGCTTAATTTAGTAGGTCTTTGGGGTTGTGGAGACCAATCCGAACAAAAGCACGGGTACTCTTGTGGATTGGTCTCACACGGGATTTATTATTCACTCACTGCTGTGCTGTCAGTTGGCGTTTCAGCCGGTGCGGCTTCTTCCTGCCAGAGGTCACCTTGTGGGGCCTTAGGGTTTGGAGGGTTAGTTCCCTGCAAGGTGAGAATATACGATGCTACCTTTTGAATATCGCTTGGAGTCAATTGTGCAGACCACGCGATCATACCTTTTTCAGGCACACCATTTTTAATGGTTTTGAATACATTCTTGATACCGCCACCGTGCAACCAATATGCATCGGTTAGGTTTGGACCGATGGTGTTCCCTTCACCTGCAGTTCCGTGACATGGAGTACAGTTGGTTGAGAAGATGAGTTGGCCATCACCGAGTGGGCCACTTTCTGTAAGTTGAACCACAGATTCTTCGTCTACACGGTTGGCTGCACCTGCAAGTGCGATGGCCATTTCCTTTTTGGCCTGTTCCATCTCCATCTCGTATTCTTTTGCCTGGTTTGGTCCGTCACCTCCCCAGTGGTAGTAGAACATATAGACTACCGCAAAAATGATGGTCAGGATAAACATATTAACCCACCAGGGTGGAAGTGTGTTATCCAATTCCCGGATTCCGTCGTAGGCGTGATCCTTAAGGATTTCTTCCTCCCGGTCGATTGGAACGGCATCTTCCCAGAATGTTTTGCGGAATTTGTCCCAAAGGCTGTCTCCCGAAGGCGCGGCAGCTGCGGCCAGTTCCTCAAGCGTAATTCCACTTTTTTCTGCCTGCAACGCAACTACGCGCTTGTACAGAAACTGGTTTACTTTGATTACATAAACCATTGCAACAATAAAGAGAAGTGCAGCTGCAGTGATTAGCACCAGGGTCATGATGCTGCCCAATTGGTTGGGCTCAGTTGCTGCATCCGGGGCAGGCATGTTGGCTTGCGCCATCAGCAAGGAAGCGGAGCCCAGGAAGAGCAAGGTGAAAATATATTTTAATGATTTCATTTTATTCAAAAATTGAAAGTTTGAATTTCGTTTCCCAGTTGGCTTCGTTCGGTTTATTGGCTGCCGGTTTATCGACAGCCAATAAAACCGTCCGTTTGCCTAGTCTTCCAGTGGCATTTGTGCCATCCGGTCGGTATCCTGTTTGTTGCTAAGCGCTGCCCGAATGGCTGCTACACAGAATGTAGTGAAAAACAACAGTAGCGCTGAGATTCCAAACCACTGAATACCTTGTGCTGATTCTAAGATGTACTTATACATAAGTTAGATTTTTGTAGTCAGTAGTTTATTTGTTTTCTGTTGTCTTTTGCGCTTTGATATCGGTACCCAGACGCTGCAAGTAGGCAATGATTGCTACAATTTCCTTGTTTTCAAGGCCTTCGTCTTCGATGCCCTGACCTTTCAGGCTTTCAGCAACTGCTTTTGCTTGTGTCTGCGCTTCCTGAATCGCACGGTCTTCAAATCCTTTTGGATATGGAGTTCCGAGGAAACGGAGTGTTCCGATTTTCGCTGGAAGCAAACTCAAATCCATGTCATTCTCAACAAGCCATTCGTATGGTGGCATGATGGAATTGGGTGAGGTTGTTCTTGGGTCGATCATGTGGTTGTAGTGCCAGCTATCCGGGTACTTACCACCTTCACGCATCAAGTCCGGACCAGTTCGTTTACTACCCCAAAGGAATGGGCGATCGTAAACATATTCACCGGATTTGGAGTATTCACCATAACGAGCAGTTTCTGCGCGGAATGGACGAATCATCTGGGAGTGGCAACCCACACACCCTTCGCGGATGTAGATGTCACGGCCTGTAAGTTCAAGCGGAGAGTAGGGTTTAACTGATTCAATTTTTGGAACCTGGCTTTCGACAAATACCATTGGAATGATTTGTACGATACCACCAATTGCGATCAGAATGGTGCTAAAAAGCAACATTTGCATTGGACGGCTTTCAACCCAGCGGTGCCAGTATTCCCCTTTTGCAAGGGCAAGTGGACGGGTGTCGCGTGCAGGTGCTTCTGCATCTTCATTAGAAAGGAAGGTGCCGCTTTTACCAGTCATGTACAAGTTGTACACACCCAGGATAGTACCAACAAAGAACAGGGTGCCACCCAGCGCACGAACTGCGTACATCGGGATGAGTTGAAGTACTGTATCTAGGAAGTTACCCCATGCGAGTGTTCCTTCTGGAGTAAACTCTTTCCACATGAAGTGCTGTGTCCAGCCACCCCAGTAAAGAGGAACTGCGTAGAATACAATACCGAGCGTACCAATCCAGAAGTGGATGTTAGCGAGGTTGGTAGAGTATAGTTTGGTGCGATACATACGTGGCCAGAGCCAGTAAAGCATAGCAAAAGTCATAAATCCATTCCATCCAAGAGCACCTACGTGAACGTGGGCGATGGTCCAGTCAGTAAAGTGGCTGATGGCGTTTACACTCTTGATTGAAAGCATTGGGCCTTCAAATGTTGCCATACCGTATGCAGTGATGGCCACTACCATAAACTTCAGCACTGGGTCTTGGCGAACGCGGTCCCATGCACCACGAAGTGTAAGCAGACCGTTCAACATACCACCCCAGGATGGTGCAATCAACATAACTGAGAAGACAGTACCGAGTGATTGAACCCAATCGGGCAGTGAAGAATAGAGCAAGTGGTGAGGTCCGGCCCAGATGTAGATGAAAATCAGTGCCCAGAAGTGGATAATCGAGAGTTTATAGGAATAAACCGGGCGATTAGCCGCTTTTGGAAGGAAGTAATACATTACCCCGAGATATGGAGTAGTGAGGAAGAATGCCACAGCATTGTGTCCATACCACCACTGAACCAGTGCTTCTTGCACACCAGCAAAAACAGGATAAGAACCGAGCAAGGAGTAAGGAATCTCAAAACTACGCACGATGTGCAGCACCGCTACTGTTACCCAGGTTGCAATGTAGAACCAGATGGCTACATACAGGTGGGATTCGCGGCGTTTGATGATGGTTCCGAACATATTAATACCAAAAACTACCCAGACCAGTGTGATCAGGATATCCAGAGGCCAAATAAGTTCGGCATACTCCCCACTGGTAGTCAGACCCATTGGCAGCGTAATTGCTGCAAGAAGAATGACCACCTGCCAGGCCCAGAAGTGAATCCAGGAAAGGGTGTCACTAAACATCCGCGATTTCAACAAACGCTGGAGTGAGTAGTAAACCCCCATGAAGATACCATTGCCTACAAAGGCAAAAATTACGGCGTTGGTGTGCAATGGACGGAGTCGCCCAAATGTGGTAAATGGAATTCCCCAGGTTAACCTCTGGGAATATTAGCCGAAAGGCTAAAACCAAGCCAACGAGCATACCTACGAGACCAAACACAAAAGATGCGATCCCAAATGCTCTGACAATCTTGTTGTCGTACTGAAATTGTTCAATTCGGCTCATAAAGCTGATTATGAGATTAGTTATAAGTTAAGTTTGGATGTTGCTATTCTTGTTCCGGGGATTCTTCCGGCATGGTGCCATCGTCATCGAAAAGCATGCGAACTGCCGGGGTATAATCATCATCGTACTGGCCATTTCTGGCTGCCCAGAAGTAGGCAAGCAGGAACCCGGCTGCCACGATGAGGCTTATAAGAATGAGGAGAAATATAATTTCCATTAGTGGGTGGTTGTTGTTTTTTGCTTTAAAACTGGCTGCAAGGTCGGGCCCTTACATTTCTGCACGGATGATTTGAATCAGGAGCCCCCGTGATGTTAGTCAAGTCGCAGGTGATTTATCACCGAAATCGGGCTGTATTATGCTCGTTAAACCTGCATGCTATCAATCGCATTAAATTTCAAAACATAGGCGGAAAGAGTGGGTAATATGTTGTTAGTTGTGCTGTGCGCCCGCAAATTGGAAAGAACAACAACTTCTAATTTTTAATTACCTTGGCACTGCAACTACGACTTATGCTGAATTTGTATATTTCACATGCCGCAGCCGACCGGAAGACCCTGGATAAACTACTTATCTGGCTGAAACCTCTTGAAGAGAAATATTTTCTTCGGATTTGGTATGATAAGCCGCTTCCCAAGCCCAAGCCCTTGCCAATAGCCTGGCAAATGTTGTTGTTTTGGTACAAACCACCAGTAAACAAACTTCCCTATAATCCCGATTTGCCGGTCAAGGTCCGAGAAGGCCATATTTACCTTTTTCTGACGAGTTATAATTCACTCGCAAGTCCGCACATCAACCAAATTGAGATACCGGCTGCTGCCGATCGCCTCATCCAAAACGGAGAAAATCTGGTCCGCATATTTCCGGTTGTCGCATCTCCATCTCAATGGAAAAAAGACTCGCGGTTGGCTGGGTTTAAACCACTTGGGCCCGAAGCCGGAATATCAAAATCAAAGCCGGAGGAAGATGCTTTCAATCAAATAATTGACGAATTAGAACCGATTATTGGAGAGTTGCGGCAAAATTGGATTGAGGAAAACAAGCGATTAGGCTTACCTACCGATACGTTTTTTAAACCAGCAGTTGCAGCACTTCCTGGTTCAGAGCCCAGCAGTTTGCCTGCCTGGTCTGGCTGGCTTTTGTTGTTTGGTATAATTTATTTTGTAAGTGCCTGGTTTACTACTTACTGTGCTCCCAACATGTATCACCGGTACAAACCGGAACGTTCGCCCTTTGAATCTCAACCGCGCCCTTATTTTAGAGAAAATCCGTATCAATTGCCGGATACCACCAATCTTCCCCCGGTAGATGAGCCTGCAAACAAACGGTTTTGATACTTTGGGCAAAAACCATCCTCCTGATTTCATCCTTCATGCTGTATATTTGGCATCCGTTGAACGGACTTAGGCATACCCATGCCTAGGGAATATTCCTAAATCAAATCAATTTTTTGCTTTCCAAAACCAACGTATATGTTCTCACCTCGAGTAGTGCTTCTATTTATTTTTTCTTTAGGCATCAACTGCTTATTTGCTCAAACTGTTGTTCCGGAAAAAATAATGGGAGAACCATCTACGGGCTATTTCCTCGGCGAAATAGCTGCTTTGCGCGATCTTGAACCCCAGGATTTTACCCAACAAGCCCCACCAACCAAAGTGTGGCTGCGACAGAATTATTTCTTTCAAAACCCGCTGGTGAATCCCGATCCATTGCCTAAAAACGGAGATCCGCTTGCACATCCGTTAATAGAATCTGAAACACCTAATCCGGAATTAACTCCATACCTCAATTTTGAAGGGCTTAGAGATCCGTCAATCCTTCCTCCTGACCCAACAGGAGATATCGGTAAGGACCATTACGTACAAATGATTAATGCGAGTGGTGGTTCATGGTTTCAAGTTTGGGATAAATCAGGACAATCTGTATTAAACCCAATAAAAAGCACGACATTTTGGTCCCAGGTTGGTTCTGGAAGCATAGGTGATCCCATCATTCAATACGACCCGGGGGCTGAACGGTGGGTTATGATTGAAATGCAAGGTTTTTTTGCAAATGAATGTCTGCTGGCGATATCAAACACAAGTGACCCGACCGGTAGTTGGAAGGCTTATCGTTTTGGTACCCAGGGCTTTCCAGATTATCCTAAGCTGTATATCTGGAATGAATCCTATATTATCACTGCAAATGAAATTTCCGGAGGAAATAAGTGTGCAGGATATGCGCTCGATCGGGATGATATTCTTGCCGGGCAACCGACATTTGATTTATCTCGTTTTGAAATGCCCAACTTCAACGGCATTCAATACCAACCCGCATCCGGAGCTGATTGGGAAGGGTCCACTCCGCCACCTCCTGGAAGCCCGGGATATATCTTTAGAGTGTATGATGACTCATGGGGGGGAGGACAGGATCAACTGAATATTTGGGAGGTGCATGTGGATTGGAGTACTCCGGGGTCTAACTTTATCGAAGGCCCTAAGCAACTATTTCCCACACCATTTGAAACTAGAGTTTGCTTTGGTGGAGGTTTATTCGATTGCCTCGAACAACCCAATAGTTCAACCCGAATTACTGCTCTTGAAAACATCATCATGTATAAGGCATCTTACCGGAATTTTGGAACTCATGAATCGGTGGTGCTTAATCACGTTTCTGATGTTTCTGGTCAGGTTGGCGATGGAGGCGATGCGGCAATTCGCTGGTATGAGTTGAGAAAAGAGAATGGACAGGATTGGTACATCTATCAGGAAGGAACCTATGCTCCTGATCTGGAAACAAACCGATTTATGTGCAGCATTGCACTGGATGAACTTGGAAACATTGCTATGGGGTATTCTGTGGTGAGTGAGTCGGTTTTTCCCGGACTTCGGATTACCGGACGCCGTTCGGGCGACCCCTTGAATGAAATGACTATTCAAGAGTACACCTTAATTGATGGCGCTAAAAGCCATACATCAAATCGTTGGGGCGATTACAGTGTCATGTCTGTGGATCCGGAAGATGGCCGGACGTTCTGGTATACAGGAGAGTATCAGCCTTCTTCAGGACAGTTTGGAACCAGAATTGGCTCATTTGCAATTTTCCGGGACACCTTTGATATTACACCACAGTTTATGTTGGAACCAGTCCCAAGTGCTTTACTGGGCGACAATGAACAAGTGACTGTCGAGGTATTCAACAGTGGCCTGTTACCGGCGTATGATTATTCGCTCAATTTATGGTATGAAGGGATGGACCTTGGCAGTGAGTTTATAACCGATACCGTACAGCCTGGTGAAAGTTATATGCATACGTTTACTCCAACAATCTCGCTTAGCGTTCCAGGTAAGCAGTATTTGATTGAAGTGATAAGTAATTGGGGGCCGGACAGCTTTGAGAAAAATGACACACTGCGTGTCCATCTGGACAGGCCCACGGAGGCAGATGCTGCATTTGGTGGGCGTGATGGCCTTCCGGGTCAGGTATGTTCCTCTGAATTTACGTTTGGATATATTCTTAAAAATGCCGCAGGTCTTCCGATGACCAGTGCCAATATCCTGTATCGGGTAAACAGCCAACCCTGGGACACCATTCCATGGACCGGTCTGCTGGCACCCGGTGAACGCGATACTGTGCCAATTACTATGACCGGTATCACCGATGGTCTCAACGGTATTCGTGTGATTACCGACTTGCCAAATGGAGCACAAGACCAAAACATATCAAATGATTCCATGCTGGTGAAGTTTTATGGAAACTTGCAGGGAACGTACATCAACATGCAAAATAGCACGGAAGCCGGATTGCTTCATTGGGAGGTGCGCGATTTAGTTGGTGGCACTGTGGCATCCGGAGAAACCAATGGAATGGACCAGGTGGTGGATATTTGTAGTTCGAACAACGCTTGCTACACCGTACGCCTGCGTTCAGTAACACTGACCTGGGAAGGGCATTTTGCTCTGTATGACATATATGGAAATGAACTGGTTTCGGCCACCTACGCCACCCAGGAAGAACAAATTTTTGAATACTGTACTCCAGACCGGAAGACAAAAGACGTCGGTGTATTAACCCTGCTGAGTCCGCAAACCGGACCGTCTTTGCAAGTGGATGAATCCGTTTCCATGTTGTTTAGAAACTTTGGCTTGGATCCTGTTTCCAACATCAATGTTGCGTGGCGTGTAGATGGAGGAGCCTGGAATTCCGATACATATGCTGCTTTGTTGGAGCCTGGTGAAACAGCCCAATTTGATTTGTCCGGTACGGCAGATCTGAGCAATGAAGGTCAGGCCTACCAAATTGATATTCGTGCAAGTGTTTTTGGAGATGAAGAAGTTGCCAACAACGCTAAATCATTTGTAGTACGGCATATGGCTCCTTTGGATGCTGCTGCCACAGATTTGTCGGCTTTCAGAGCCTGTGCCGATACAACCGAGGTATTGTTGCAACTTGATCTGGAAAACACTGGATTTGATACCATTACTTCCCTTGTTTTTGACTTGGTAAATAATGGTGTGCAGGCAACCTATACAGTAGATACTATTACGATACTGCCTGCAGAGTCGGCAGTTGTTTTCTTTCACCCCATAAATATTCTTTTTGGGGCCAATACGTGCACATTGGAGCTTACTGAGGTGAATGGAATCGCCGGAGATGGTGACCTGACAAACAACAGCCGAAATGTCAACTATTTCCTGGATGCCGAGCGGATTGAATATCAACTGGGACTATTGCTTGATGGTAGTCCGGTTGAAACTACCTGGGAACTTCAGGATGACAACGGAAACATTTTGGAAAGCGGAGGCCCATACACCAATGCCTTTGGATCCATCACAGTGAATTGGTGTTTGGAGAAAGATTCATGTTTCCAATTTGTTTTATATGATGCCGGAGGGGATGGAATGACTGGTTTGGTGTTTATTGATCGTGATTCAGTACGGCTTTGGGATAATGGTGGCATCCCCTTTATGGATCAACTGGCATTCTCATTCTGTACCGAGGATGTCTGTGCCGGATTTGGTGCAGAAGCCGAAGTGGAGCCCGCATCCGGAATCGGTGCATCGGATGGTTCAATTTCTATCAATCCAATTGGAGGAACTGCACCATTTGAGTACAGCATTGATCAACAAGACTTTCAGTCTGAATCTATTTTTGAAGGCTTGCCGGCAGGTACCTACCAATTGGTATGCAGAGATGCTCTGGGCTGTGAGGTCGAACTGGAAGTAACCCTGGGGCTAGTATCTACTAAAAACCTCACAAAGGGCGCAACGCTGGAGGCGAGTCCAAATCCAACCAGCAACATGGTTCGCATTCAACTGGAGGCTGTCAGTTCAGACAGTTATGTACTTGCAGAGTTGTTTGATCTGGAAGGCAGATTGCTTCAGGCCGGACGTATGTACCGGTGGGGAAATCAATGGAAGGGAACATTGGCGCTCGACACCTATGCGCCAGGGGCTTATTTACTGCGCGTTCGGAGTACCGAAGCAATCTGGGAAAAACAGATTATCCGGCAGCAACAAGGCTTTGTCCGACATTAAAGAATTAAAATGGTCCGCATCGAATCTACCGATGGACCATTTTTTTGCCTAAAAACAAAAAAAATAAAAATCACCCAGCTTGCTGAGAGTTTGGCACAGTTTTGGCAAATATGAATTCAGGAAAGGTTATTTGCATTAGATTGGTTAATTGTTTTCATGGTTATGTTGTTGCCATTCCGTCGGGAAGACGGAATGGTAATTTTTATTGTGGGCTACTCAGTAATACACATAATCCGATCAGGGCAGCAGATTGACTTCAGGAACCAGGGTAATTCCAAACTTTTTTTCGATTGAAGCGATCAGATCCATCGCAAATTGTTTTACCTCTCGGCCAGATGCCCCGCCGTGATTCACCAATACCAAAGGTTGTATATGGTGGCTACCAACTGCCCCAATGCGTTTCCCTTTCCAGCCACAGGTTTGAATCAGCCAGGCCGCTGGTATTTTTACAGATTCAGCATCTATTCTGTAAAATGGCATATCCGGATATGATGCTTGTATTTGTGCAAAATGACTTTGAGAAACTACCGGATTTTTGAAAAACGAACCGGAGTTTCCCAATTCTGCCGGGTCGGGTAGTTTGCTGCTTCGAATAGCAATGACAGCACGGCTGATATCCGCTATCCCAGGGTTTGGGACATTATTCTTTGTCAGTTCCTCACGGATTGCTCCGTAACTGGTGTGTAGCTTGTGATGTTGACTTGTTAGAGAAAGCGTTACTGATGTGATGCAGTATGCTCCTTTGTAGATGGATTTAAAAACAGAGGCCCGGTATCCAAACTCACAGGCTTTTTTGCTGAATGTTTTTCGCTTTCCAGTTTTTAGATCAATAGCCTCGAGCCGAATGAAGACATCTTGGATTTCAACACCATATGCACCTATGTTCTGAACCGGGGAAGCACCTACAGTGCCCGGAATCAGGCTGAGGTTTTCGACGCCCCCCAATCCGTTTTTGAGGGCCCACAATACAAATTGATGCCAGTTTTCCCCTCCTCCAATTTTAACCCAAACCCGATTCTTAAACCGACGAATGATTTCGATTCCTTTTATTTGGTTGTGTACGACCAGCCAGGGAAGGTCATCGCAGAGCAGGAGATTGCTTCCTCCTCCCAGAATAAAAATGGGCAGTGAACGATGTTGAATCAAGCGGACTAATTCGTCCGGTGAATGAATGGTGGCGAACTGTTCAGCATGCGCCTCAATTCCAAATGTATTCAGCTGTTTGAGCGAATGGTTTTTGGCAATGTTCATATTCCTCTCTGTACCATTTTTGTCTGATATGATTAATGTGCCTTAATCCATGCAGTTGCACTGATTCATCAAAATGCCGACCCGGTAAATGTTGTAATCTTCAAAACCGGTAGACCAGGATACACGCATTTTGTCAACTTCTGTTGTTTGGAGTTTTCGGAATGCGGTTTTGTCCAATGTTAGTTGAGCTCGGTAGCGAAACACGGAATCTGAATCATTACCAGTTCCGTCATCGGCAGTTTTATTGTACAAATTAATGGTAGTGCCATCGACCAATAGAATGGCAATTAGGGCGTCTTTGGGCAAGGAGCCAAAACTCCGTTTAGCGCGTGGATCCCGAATGCTAAAATACAAGTTGAGAAAAAGTTCGTCTCCGTTTTTAGCGAGTGTAGACTCACAAAGTATGTGTGGGTCTTTACCGAGCAATTGCTTCATCACCGGGCTCGTAAACCGAAACAACTCCGATTTTTCCAGTTCGCTGTATTTTCTCCCAGTAAATTCATCGGTGCGTTCAATCGCAAACCTGCATGGCGGCTGAGGTGGGGTCCGCATCACATCTGTGGCGGTATTATATCTAAGGTAGTCGGATGCAGATTTTGCTACCTGTTGTGGGTTGGCCGGTGTTTCGGTGGCTTCTTCCTCCAATACTTGAGTATCTTCAACTACTGTGCTTGGTGTTTCCGTTACCTCGACAACAGTATCCGCATCAGGCACAACTTCCTCCGGATAGGTCGCAGCCTGAAAGTCTAGCAAGTCTTTGTGAAAAGCGGGAATTAATTGGACTATAGCGACACTGTCCTGTTCCAGGGTTTGAAGCCCTTTTTTATAGGCATCGTCGATCCGGTCGTAGTATCTGAGGGCGGTTCTCCCTTCTTTTTGTGCTGACCGGAGTGTTTGTCGCAGCACTTTCAGTTGTTCCTTGGTACTGTTTGTATCGGCTTTTGCTTCGTTGTAGTTTGCAGCGCTTTCATCAATTTGAACGAGCGCTTCCGCATGCCGACCTTTCCATTCATTGCGCATCATTAGCGCTTTTGTGCATTGATCTTGCAGGATAACCAATTGGTATCTGGCAGGCAGGCTATCCAGGGCCGGCAAGGTGCCGGAAGACAGTTCGTACGACTGTACTTGCCCCAGTATCCAGTTTGGCTGGAGAGCGAGTACAAGGGAAAGAATAGCTATTCGAATCAGGTTGTTCATAGGTTTATAACGAAGTTAAAGCGAATTCAGTTTTAAAAATGGCATTGTTTGGATAGGTTTGATTTCAAATGGAGGTCCAGATGATTTTTTTATCCATCGTATTTCAATTATTTTCGCAGCAAAATTACTCAGATATTTAAGGGGAGTATTAGAATAGTTATCTGTTTTACGGACTACTTATTGTCATATGAGGTAAAAAATGCCCTTTGCGACTTCTGCCAGGATTTTAATTAATTCAGGTCCAAAAGTCAAAAACCTCCATTGGTTCACCAAATTGCCCGAACACATTTTTTTAATTAACACACTATGGCTCAAAATCAAATTACACCACACAAACTGCTCCTTTTGGTTTTAACCATTTCGGTGCTCGCTTGCAAAAATGATCCACAAAATACTTCAAAATCAATGACTTTTGATCCTATACCTGTTAGTTTCCCCTTTACTGAAAAGGATACTACAGTTTTCGATGATTATTTTGGTACCCGGGTTGCAGACCCTTACCGCTGGTTGGAAGATGACCAGAGTGCGGAGACCAAAGATTGGGTTCAAAAACAGAACCTGGTAACAAATGGCTATTTGAGCCAGGTGCCGTTCCGGGATAAAATTAAAAAGCGGCTGGAAGAAATCTGGAATTTTGAAAAATTTGGTACACCTTTTAAAAAGGCAGACAAGTATTATTATTTTAAAAACGACGGATTGCAAAACCAGAGCGTGCTGTATGTACAGAATGATCTGGATGCCAAAGCAGAAGTGTTGCTGGATCCAAATACCTTCAGTGCAGACGGAACAAGCTCTTTACAGGAAATGGCATTTTCTAAAGATGGCAATTACCTGGCTTATGCAGTTTCCGCAGGTGGGTCAGATTGGCGTACGATCCAGGTGATGGATCTGCGAACGCGGAAGATGCTTTCAGACGAAGTGAAGTGGCGAAATTTACATCCATTGCCTGGAAAGGAATGGGTTTTATTACAACCGGTATCCGGAGCCGGTAGAAGGGAGGAGCCTGACAGCCATGAACCAGCAATCTGCAATTTATTACCACAAATTGGGCACCTTCCAGGAGAAAGACAGCAAATTGTATGACGACCCGGCGCATCCCAATTATTATTTCTATGCCCAAACCACCGAGGACGAGAATTTCCTGCTGTTGGGAGCAAGTGAAAGTACCAGTGGAAACTCACTGGCTTTCCGGAATCTGGCCAAAGGCGAAACCGGATGGACCCATTTGGCTAAAGGGTTTGACAATGAGTTCGGTGTTGTGGATAATATAGACAATACCCTGTATGTGCTTACAAACCTGGATGCACCGCGGCAACGCCTGGTTGCCATCGATGCGGCGAACCCGGCAGCAGACAATTGGCAAACCATCATTCCGGAAAATGAAGAAGATGTATTGCAAAGCGTTGATCTATGCGGAGGCAAATTGGTTTGCCGCTATTTACATCACGCTTATTCTGCTTTGCGTGTATTTGATTTGGACGGCAATTTGATCAAGGAAGTCAGTCTTCCCGAAATTGGAACAGTTGGTGGTGTCAGCGGAGAAAAAGATGAGAATATGGCCTTCTTTTCATTCCAGTCATACCTCCGTCCCAACACCATTTATACCCTGGATATGGAAAGCCTGGAAATCAAGGTGTTCAAACAACCTACCATGGCCTTTAATCCAGACAATTACACCACTGAACAAATCTGGTATTACAGCAAGGATAGCACCCGGGTCCCCATGTTTGTTACCCGGAAGAAAAAAATCTCCATGGATGGTAGCAACCCTACCTTATTATATGGCTATGGAGGATTCAATATTCCATTGACTCCGGGCTTTTCTGCTTCACGTGCTGCTTTGCTCGAGAACAATGGCATTTATGTTGTTGCCAATATCCGCGGAGGCGGTGAGTTTGGTGAGGAGTGGCATAAAGCTGGAACAAAATGCGACAAGCAAAATGTATTTGATGACTTTATAGCAGCAGCAGAATACCTGGTAGACAATAAATACACTTCTCCTGAAAAACTAGCCATTGAGGGTGGCTCAAACGGAGGGTTGCTCGTTGGGGCTTGCATGACGCAGCGTCCCGACTTATTTGGTGTTTGTTTCCCCAGAGTAGGAGTTCTGGATATGTTGCGCTATCACCAGTTTACCATCGGATATGCCTGGGCAGTGGATTATGGAAGAAGCGATGATGCGGAGGAGTTCGAGTGCCTGTATGCTTATTCTCCTTTGCACAATGTAACGAGTACGGCCTATCCGGCAACTATGATTACAACAGCTGATCACGATGATCGTGTGGTTCCGGCGCACTCTTTTAAGTTTGGTGCTACATTACAGGAACACCAACAGGGAGACAACCCAATTCTGATTCGGATTGAAACCAGTGCCGGTCATGGTGCAGGAAAGCCAACAGCAAAACTATTGGAAGAAGCTGCGGATATGCTTTCCTTCATGTTCTATGAAATGAATGTTGGGTATTGATTGGGATATGAGATTATACATGCCATGTATACATACCTGTTCAGAATGAATATTCGGGTTGCCAGTTCTTGGTAACCCGATTTTTTTTGATGCATGTCGGACTTAAATCCAGCGTTTCCTTTTAAAATAGACAAGCATTGCAAGCGTCATTGCAATCATAATACCCAGGATGATGAAGTATCCATTTTTATAATGGAGTTCGGGCATGTTGTCGAAGTTCATTCCATACAGTCCGGTAAGGAATGATAGCGGAATAAAGATGGTACTGATCACTGTAAGGAGTCGCATGACATTGTTCAGTTTGTTTGAAACTTCGGCCTGGTAGAGTGACTCTGCACCATAGAGTAAGTCCCGGAAATTGTCCATGCTGTCCAACATTTGGGAAACGTGGTCTGCAACATCCCGCAGGTAGGGTCGGTTTAGTTCTGCAATAAACGGGCTGTCCAAGGTATATAGGCGGTTAACGGCATCCCGGAGTGGCAGGATAAAATGCCGCATGGTATTGAGTGTTCTCTTGAGTTTGAACAATTGGTTTTTACAGGAACTGGTGGCCCCGTTTTGGTGTAATTCATCTTCAATCGACTGGATTCGGTTTTCAATTTCATCCAGAGCCAGGAAGTAATTGTCGGTGATTGTATCCAGAATGGCATAGGCAAGGTAGTCGGCTTTTCGCTGTCGCATCCGGCCATATCCATCGCTGGCTCGTTTGCGAACGGATGCCAGGGTGTCATCTACATCTTCCTGAAAGGAAAGTACATAGTTTTTTCCAAGAAAAAGGGCAATTTGTTCACTTTGCAGTTCTGCATCATCGCCGCTCAGGTGCAGGTTATAGAGTACGATAAACAGTCCATTGTCGTACTCTTCCAGTTTGGCTCGTTGTTGCGTATTGAGCACGTCTTCGAGTGCGAGTGTATGTACTTTAAAGTCGCCGCCTATTTTCTGGATCGATTCAATTTGGTTCAGGGAACGGACATCAATCCAGGTGACACCGTCGCTTTCCTCGGTATGCCAGTTCAGGTGGTATTCTGACGATTCTTTGTACTCATTTTCATCAAACCAAATGGTATGCAGGTGTACATCCGCATGTGCCCTGTCGCCCGTATAGACCAAGCTTCCTGGAGGCAAGCCACGTTTTGACTTGTTTTTTTTGACTTTTTTACTCATACATATTGCTTGAAGGAAGGGATACTTGTTTTAAAAACATAGTGACTTTTTGTTATTTGAATAGTCTAAGTAACATTGCTTTTATTGTGCCTGTTTTCAGGTGAAGAAACCGTATTTATTTGATACAGACCAACTTGAAAGTGGCAAAATTGGGCAGAACTCAAAAAAAAATGCTTTTCCAGGGTACTACCAAAAAATTGGTACGCTTTTTGTAAAATCATAACATAGTATTGCAAGTTTAAGCCAAACAAGTCAAATATTGGCAATTTCCTAAATTGGGTGTTTTGCGAAAAAAATACGCTTGTTGTTGAAAATCAAGTTTTTACATAATAAACTTTAACATCTTCAAATAAAAAATATTTGAATGATTGCATAAAAAGGTCGTAAACTTGCAGCTTATTTTAATCCTTTAATCCACCGCACGGTTGGTTTTAGAACTAGGCTGCAAAAATTTGGTTTCCCTCATCAAATGTCTAAGCTCTAAAATAATTAGATAATATAACAAATTATTCATTCCAAACCGATCGCGTTCATGAAGAAACCGATATACTTCTTCTCTTTTCTCTCCCTCATCCCACCTAATTCATTTAAATTCTCGACCATGAACAGCTTGACAAGCGCACGCCTGTTGGCCTGGACTTTATTTGGCTTGTTATCTTTCGGAATAAGCAATAATCTCAATGCTCAATGTGATGATTTTGTTGCGTTCCCGATGTATGACACGCCAGTTGGTAGTCCAGTCGCAACTGAAATCAACATCACGCTCAATGCATCGGGCGTGCGAAATTTAACAAATGCTATTCTGAATGCAGCTGGCTTTGTAAAAAACGCTGGATGTGATTACTATTTGACTCAGACTCCTGCGGATGCTGGTTCCTGGGATCCTACACCAGTACAATTTGATTGTTCCGATGTAGCATCTTCTCCTCAGGTTTGGTATTTGCGAGTTGATGGAAACACCCCGGGCACCAATGGTGGCCCAAGTACCAATATGCGTACGCTGCATATTAATGTTACGGACAACATCAATCCAATGATTTCTTGTCCGGTTTCTGTTGTTACAAATGCCGATGCCGGCATGTGTACTGCTGCACAGGGGCCTTTCTCTCCAGCCAGCGTAAGTGACAACTGTAGCCAGATGACTACCTACACAATTACCGGCAGCACAATGGGCTCCGGAAGTACGATGGTTCCTGCGATGGATTTCAACGTTGGTGTTTCTACGGTAACATTTACCGCAGAGGATCCTTCCGGAAATTCTGCTACCTGTGCATTTAGTGTAACTGTAAATGATATGGAAGCGCCGGTGATTACTTGTCCTACGGTTGCTGCTTCTTATAATAATGATCCAGGGGTTTGCTATGCAACTCTGGATTTTTCTGTT
This sequence comes from Saprospiraceae bacterium, assembly GCA_041392625.1. Classification (GTDB taxonomy): domain Bacteria; phylum Bacteroidota; class Bacteroidia; order Chitinophagales; family Saprospiraceae; genus M3007. The sequence goes on from JAWKLR010000017.1 coordinate 66,823, forward strand.
AGTGCAACAGATAACTGCAATATGAACCCTGCCATTACATGGACTGCTCCGGGAGCAGTTCCTGCATCTGGTGCAGGCAACTTGGTTGACGTACAGTTTCCACTGGGAACAACTACCTTGACTTTTGAGGCAAACGATGGCGCTGCTGTAGCCAATACTGCAACTTGTGCAGTGATGATTACAGTTGTTGACAACGAAATGCCTATGATCTCTTGTCCTCCCAGCATCACTGTGAATGCGGATGCTTCTTGTATGTATACCGTTGCAGGTACTGCATGGGATGCAACTGCCTCTGACAATTGTCCTCCTCTTTCCATGTTGACGCATGACTACAATGGTGGAGGAACCACACTTAATGGTGAAACGTTTTCTGAAGGCACTACCTCAGTGACCTGGGAAGCAGAAGACAATACCGGAAATACTGCTTCATGTTCATTCTCTGTTACTGTTGTGGATGTAACTCCACCTATGGTAACCTTGAGTGCAAACTATTCTGCATCTGTAACGCCTGGGGATTGTTCCAAGGTGTTGACGATTAATATGCCTGAAAATGGCACCCCTGCTGCTACCGACAACTGTACTGCTCCTGCGAGCATTGTTTTGGCCCTCGACTCGGTTGTTATTAACGGAAACAATACCCCTGGATTTTTCAGTGGCTCTGGTTGGAGCCCAAGTTCCGGTGGTCCACTTACCTGGCAATTCCCTTCAGGTACTACCGTTGTGTACTTTAGCTGGACGGATCTTGCTGGTAACTATACGGTAGGAACTATTACTGTTGATATCGATGAAAATGAAAATCCAGTTGCTGTTTGTAAGCCGCTGAACACTTTGGTATTGCCAATTGGTGCTTCTGGCTCAGTAACATCGGATCCATCGTTTGTTAATAATGGTTCCAGCGACAACTGCCCTGATTTGATGCTTTCAACAGCGCCTTCAGGATTTGACTGCGGAAGTATTGGTTTGCAGGTAGTTACACTGACAGCAACGGATGTTGCAGGTAACACCAGTACCTGTACCACCAACATCAATGTGGTTGACAACATTGTCTGGATGTAATTTGCCCTGCCAGAGCTTTACCATCAGTGCGAACTCTGGTTGTGGAGCAACGGGTGTTACTGGTGGCAATATTGCACTTGGCACTTTTGGAAGCCTTGGCTCTGGCCAATTTGCTGATAACTGTGGTGTAACTGCAGTAACCTGGTCATTGATTGGTGCAACTACTGCGAGCAGCCCGGCTATGGGTTTGAATACAGACCTGAGTGCAGTTTTGTTCAACTCTGGAACAACAACGGTTACCTATACTGTAAAGGACGCTGCGGGCAATCAGAAAGCCTGTAACTTCTCAATCAATGTAACAGACCTGACCGGTCCTGTTTTTGATACATCTAACCCTGGTACTCCAGCCAACGGAGAGGTGATCACAATCACTGCCAGCCTTTCAGGCTGTCTTGCACAATACACCTGGGTTGACCCAACTGTATCTGATGCGTGTGTTCTCCACCTGCACTATTCTGGAGCCAAACACATTTCTCTGGCGGGTTCTTCCCATTTGGAATGACCACAGTAACGTATTTGGGAAAGGATGCAGTTGGAAACATCTCTACTTATACGTTCAAAATTAATGAAGTTGACAATCAGGCTCCAAAACCTGACTGTCAGGATATCACCGTGTCTTTGAATGGTGCCGGCCTGGTTACTGTAAATCCAGCCGATGTAGATGATAACAGTACAGATAACTGTTTCTTCAGTTATTCAAGTTCACCTGTTACCTACGATTGTGACGATCTGGGTGATAACAATTACACGCTTGTTCTGTAGACGGTTCTGGTAACAAAGTTTTGTACTGCCGTTGTAACTGTAGAGGACAATATTGCTCCTTCTGCAAACTGTACTGCAATTACAGAAGTGAACCTGAATCCTGCCGGTACGGCATCATTGCTTGCTGCCGCATTGAATAATGCAAGCATGGACAATTGCCCAGCAGTTTGACCTATGAAATTTCACTGATGGTGGTGCATTTGCATCTTCCGTTGATTTTGACTGCTCCACCTTGGAGTGCATACTGTAACACTTTTGGTAACAGATGGTGGTTCAAACACTTCCACCTGTACACGTTCAATCACTGTAAAGGATATCACTCCTCCAAGTTTCACAGTGCCTGCAAATACGACGATCAGCTGTGATGCATCATCATTGCCAGCCGATACCGGTGAGCCTACCAACATTTCTGATGCTTGTGATTCAGATCCAGTTGTAAAGTTTCATCAGACATTCCTCCCGGTGCATGTGCCAATGAGTTCACCATTCAGCGCCGCTGGACGGTAACGATGCCTCTGGCAATTCATCCTTGCAGACACAATCCATTGTCGTTGAGGACAATAATGCACCGACGTTCAGTATGGTTTCATCTATCACAATTGAAACCAACGATCCTGCATTGTGTGATGCTCCATTGACCATGGAAGTAGGCATTGACAGCCCGATGGACAATTGTGCAGGGTTTGTTGATTTGACTATTACCTATACTATTGATTACCCAACACCTTTCTTTGGATACACTGATCAACTCATGCCTGTAATGGGTACTTCAATCCCATCTACAACCTGGCCAATTGGTACAACAGTTGTGACATGGCGTGCTGAGGATGAGTGTGGAAATATCAGCAGCCACGTGGTAAATATTACGGTATTGGTACACAGCGCTCCAGTATTTACAAATGGATATGAAAACATTTGTGGTGAAGCTTATGTACTTCCAAACACAACAGGTGCATGTTCTAACCTGTTTACCTGGCAGCGTCCAAACTTCCTGTTTGATCACGTAGAAGATTGTCTTGACTTTAAGTGGATGAAACCATCAGTGATCCAACAGTGCAACAGGCAATTAACCTGACAAATGCATACGATTACGACGCTACATTCTCTTCCAGGCGTTCCCATCTGCACAATCCCAGTGGGTGTTACAACGGTAACTTATACTGCTGAGGATGATCGGGGCAACATCAGTACCTGTGCGTTCACTGTAGAAGTTCAGGATATTGAAGCACCTGTTCTGACCTGTCCACCAAACCAGGTGTTTTCTGCAACTTGTCCGGATGCTCAGATTCAGGATTACCGCAACCTTGTGAATATCTCTGACAACTGTTCTGGTGATGTTACATTGACACAGACCTGGGCTCCGGTACAACTCTGGGCACTATTTTTGCGCCAAACCCACCAGCAGCGATAGTGTATTCACCGTGGTTATTACCGGTGAAGATGCTTACAATGCAAGTTCTTGCTCCTTTACAGTAACTTTGGCTGACGGCGATGCGCCAATCCCAACGGTGGCTCAATTGCCAGATATTGTTGACTCTTGTGGCTTCTACATTGTTTTTGCTCCTACAGCAACTCGATGCATGTAACCCAAGTGCACCAATTATTTATGGTACGTTACGTGCACCAGGAACCTTCCTTCCTGGTACACCTCCTCGTTACAAATTGCTACCTGGTAACTATGTTATTACCTGGGTTTACAATGATGGAAACGGAAACGTTAGTTCCCAGCCTCAAAATATTACAGTACTTGCTGACACCTTTGCACCTGTTGCTCTGTGTAAGCCTGGTTTCACCATCGATTTGGATGGACTGACCGGTCAAGCAAGCATCAACGTCAATCAGATAGACAATGGCAGCCACGATATGAACGATTGCGGAAGCATCACCGTTGGGTTATCAGCTAAGGTGCCTTTGATTGTGATGATCCGGGTGTAAATACCATCACGCTTACTGTGACAGATACCTCCGGTAACACGTCTACTTGTAACACTACAGTAACTGTACGCGACGTAACTCCTCCTGTTTTTGCACCATTGCAACCCAATGATGTAGTTGAGGCATGTGATACGCTCCCAGCGTTTGTATTCCCAATGGTTTCAGATGTGTGTGATCAGAATGTAACTCTCGTTGCAGATACACTCTCAACTCAGGATACATCTGGATACGGCTTGTACAATTACCTCATAACACTGACCTATACTGCGACAGATGATTCCGGCAACTCTTCAACGGCCGTTCGATTTGTCTCAGTCCTGGATACGCAGGCACCGGTGTTTAGCCCGGATGCTCCGGATACAATTATTGTGTACACAGATGCTAATGCATTGGTATGTTCTGATACTGCATTGGTAGATTTGACACCATTTATTTCCGATTGTGCTACTGGCGATGATTTGGCTGTGACCAATACCGCCTTCCCACTTGGCGGTGCTGATGCTACAGGAATCTATGACCTGGGCACACACGATGTGTACTTCATTGCAGAAGACGTAACAGGCAACCTTTCAGTTGATACCGTTACGGTGATCATTCGAGATGGTACTGCTCCTGTGGCTGTTTGTATAAATGGTGTAAGTGCCGCATTGCAACCTTCAGGATCTGTAACAGTTACTTATGCTCAGTTTGACAACAACAGCTTCGATAACTGTACCGTTGATGACTCGCTCTTGCTTCAGATTCAGCGTTTGGATTTGGATTCCTTGCTAGCGCCATCGGCTTCAGTTTCCTTTGATTGTTCTGATGCAGACGGTACTACTCAGCATCCGATCAAACTGTTTGTTACTGATCAGGCTGGCAATATGTCTATGTGTGAAACATACATCGTTATTCAAGACAATGTATTCCCAACCATCACAAGTTGTCCTCCAAATGCAGTTGTACAGTGTACCGACGATTTGAGTCCTGCTACTCAGGGAACGGCTACTGCAACAGACAACTGTACCGTTGCCTCGATTGCCTTTACAGATGAATTTGCAAACGGTGTTGACACCATTTGTCAGGTTCTGACACGTACATGGCAAGTATTTGACCAAGCCAACAACCTTACAACTTGTGTTCAGGTGTTGAGCATTCAGGATACCATTGCTCCAGTATTCTCTCAACTGCCTCCTGATGACACCATCAGCTGTAGTGAGGTATTGGGAGCGCCACTGGTATTGACCGCAACAGATAACTGTACGATGGATGTTCCTGTAACATTTGTTCAGGATACTATTGATATTGCTGCGGGTCTTTGTGGTAAGGTAATAATCATACTGTACGCCGTACCTGGACAGCAACTGATGATTGCAACAATCCAACAACGCACAGCCGGAATATTACAGTAACCGATATAGAAGTTCCACTGTTCCTCGGAATGCCGGATCAGTCAATGTATTCTCTTCCCAACTTCCCACCATCTACCAACTGTACGGTACCTGTGGATATCAATATCAGCTCAATTCCTCCCGGATTGTGCACCTGTTGATGAATTAACGGTCACGAATGATGCGCCACTTGGAGATACCTCACTTAATGTTGTGGGTAACTACATTGTTGGCACGTATGTAATTCACTTCGGCAACTGACCCATGTGGTAATACCGGCGTGGATTCCATTGTATTGAATGTGATTGATAACAGTGTTCCGACAGCCATCTGTAACGGCGACGTTGTGATTTCTCTTGGCACAAACGGAACGGCTCAACTGAGCCCGAACGGATGTAAACCTGCAGCACAGACAACTGTATGATCGATACCATGTTCCTTTCAGTCTATTTTCGACTGTGGTGAACTCGGACTAAACGCTGCAACACCTACAGTAGTTGACCAGGCTGGAAACATGAATACCTGTACCGTTGATGTTGAGGTAGAACTTGGCCCAACAGCCGGATTCAACCTTGCCTGACTGGCAGCACAGTATCTGTATTTGGTGCTGCTGACGGTACTGCATCCGCTGATGCAACCGGTGGTTCAGGAAACTTTAGCTATGAGTGGGAAACTGGTTCAACCAACCCAATGATTTCAGGATTGGTTGCAGGCTTCTACACTGTAACAGTAACCGATGACGATACTGGTTGTGAGCGCATTGATTCTGTAGAGGTTCTTGAAGGACTCAAACTGAAATTGACAGTAGGCATGGCTACTGGTTCTCAGGGACAAATTGTTTCTGTGCCAGTAACAGTTGAAAACTTCATTGATATTTATGCCTTCTCATTCTCTGCAGCCGTTGATCTGGCTTCTGTAGGAACCGTAGTAGGCATTTCAACTGTTGAGCCAACCATTGCTCCAACACTGGTTGATAACGTAGTGACAGGTACACTGTCTATCCTTTGGGCTGATCCAAACCAGAACCCATTGACTCTTCCAGACAGCACCATTTTGTTCTACATTGATGTGGAATTGGATGCAAATGCTCCTGTTGGATCTATGAGTGATGTGAATATCCTGGATGCTCCAGTAATTATCGACTTCCTCCAGGATCAGAGTGGCCAGCCGGTATCTACCATGGTGGATATCATGAATGGAAAAGTAACTATTGACAACGTATCTAACGACCTGGTACTTGCAGGTGATATTCAGACCTGGGCAAACCCCGAAGTAATGGGTAGCGTAGAAAAACCTGTTGCAAATGTGGATGTAGCACTTACCGGCGGCTTGTCTGCCAACTTCCTCACAGATGTAACCGGTATGTATGACTTTATGGTAGCAGGAGGTGTGAACACCGTAACTTCTGCTTCTAAGGATACTCCGGGTAACGCAGGTATTACTGCAGGTGACTTGCTCCGTATCGTAAACCATATCTTTGGAGATACATTGACTTCTCCATACCAGTGGGTTGCTGCGGATGTTAACAACAGTTTGACTATTTCTCTTGCGGATTACCTCTTGATCCAGCGTGTGGTATTGGGAACTGACCTGCATTTGCAGACAGCACCTGACTGGAAGTTTATTCCTAAGTCGTATGTGTTCCCATCCAATGATACGCCGATGTTCGGACCGCTTACAAACCCAATTCCAGAGACCATCGAACACACTCCTGTGACGATGTCCTTCCTGGATGATGATTTTGTAGCAGTTCGTATGGGTGACGTGAATGGTAATACTCCTGTTAGCGCCAACGACGATTCCAACGATCGTACCGGCGACCATGAAACACTGTATTTCAACCTGATGGATATGCCGGTTCAGGCTGGCCAAACCATCAGTGTACCATTTATGGCAAGTGAATTCAAAGGCCGCCAGTCATACCAAATGACTTTGGTATTTGATCCGGAAGTACTTGAACTGAGCCAGATTGAAATGGGTGCTTTGCCTAAACTTGAGGAAAGTAACTTTGGTACTGCGCATCTGGAAAATGGTTACCTGACTACCGTTTGGGTAAGCCTTGATCCGGTAAGCATGAAAGATGGAGAGGTGCTCTTTACACTTCATTTCCGCGCGACAGGCAGCAGCAATGCACTTTCTAGTGTCCTTAAAGCAGGTTCTCAGATTACGAAAGCCGAAGCATACACACTGGATGGTGAAACAATGGATGTTGACCTCCGCTATGAGCAGGGAACTTTGGGTTCAGATGTATTTGCTCTTTATCAAAATACTCCAAACCCATTCTATAACCAGACAACCATTTCATTCCGTTTACCAGAAGCAGGCCGTGCTACCTTGCGCGTGTTCAATACTGCTGGTCAATTGGTGAAATTGCATACTGCGACATACGACAAAGGGTACAACCAGATTCAGTTGCAAAAAGGAGACTTTGGTGCTCCTGGAGTTTACTGGTATGAACTGGAAACCGCTACGAACAGTGATCGGAAGAAAATGATTCTGATCGATTAATATGATAATTGTGGTTATGGGCGAGATATAGAAAAATCTATAATATATTTGAGTCTATATCGAGCCCATAACCTGTTTTAATAATTTTGAATTTGTTTTCCTAAGGCACCACTGTCCATTGCAAATTCATAGAGCCTGCATTCTCTAATCGTCTGATATTCCAATACCATGAGAAATAGATTACTCATCCTGACCTTGTTGTTTTCTGCTTTTCTAGCCACAACAGCAAATGCTCAGGTAATCCTGAAAACCGATACCATTGAAATTGATTGTGCTTCAATGGACACGTTTTGGGTACCTATTACTGTTCAAAATTTCAACGCTGTTGGTTCCTTCCAATTCACCTTGTCGTGGGATACTGCCAACCTGAACTACATTTACACCAGTGATGTAGATCCGGCATTCTTAGGCCCCAACGTTTTATTGGGTTTTGATACAACCAACTTCATCGCCCAGGGCCAGATGACTTTTTTCTGGACAAACTTTGGGGGAAGTACCGTCCCTGACGGAAACGAGTTGTTTTCGGTGGCATTTGTCCGAACTGGTGGTAGTTTTACCCCGGTAGAATTTGCCAACATGCCTGTTTCCATAGAAGTTACAGACCCATCTGGAAATGAAATTCCATGGGAAGTAATGAGTGGAGGCATTGTTCCGATTGATACTGGAGGGCCATCCGTTGAGTGTCCAGCCGACCTAACCGTGATGGTACCTGTCCCTTCTCCAATTCCTGGATTGGAATTGGTAGACCAAATGGATAACTGCGAAATAGACAACGTTGGGTTTGTAAGTACCGGTGCAACCGTGCTCAACGAACCAAACACACCAGATGCAAGTGGATTTACATACAACTTTGGTGATACAGAAATAACATATACTGCAACAGACGTTGGCGGTAATACCGCTAGCTGTTCATTTACCCTGACCGTAGAAGACTCGGGTGGGGGAGACCTGACTATTATTGCAGGAAATACCGTAACCTCCTGTGGTGAATCTGTCGCCATAGATATTACGGCTGTAAATTTTGATTCCATTGGATCTCTCCAGTTCTCGCTGGGATGGCTCAACACCGTTTTGCAATACGACTCCATTGGAAATTTCAACTCTTCGCTTACACTCGACTCCATCAACAACTTTGGATACAACTCCGTAAACGATGGATTCATTTCTTTTGCGTGGACAACGTTTGCTCAGGGTGGTAATTCCATCCCAAACAACGATATCCTGTTTACCTTGTATTTTACCGTTGTTGGAAATGACGGAGGCTCAACCGGTTTGGATTTTGGTGACTTCCCTGCTGTGCAGGAAGCATTTACCAGCGCCACCATGCCTCCTTCTGAAATCATGTTTATCACGGTGAACGGTGCACTCACGATCAATGATATGATCGCACCAACCTTGGTTTGTCCTAACGACACAACAGTTGTAGCAGCAAGCGGACAAACTACTGCCATGGTAACCGGACTAGATCCAATGCTCAGCGATAACTGCCCAGGCGGTTTGGATCTCAGTTGGACCGCA